>CAWIUF010000012.1:0-83841 GCA_963839095.1 uncultured Actinomycetota bacterium
CGCCAGACCAGGACGCGGGCGGCGCTGGCCAGCCCATGCGCGGCCGGCGGGACGCGAATACGCCGCCACCGTGGGCGAAGCCGGCCGCCGCGGCGAGTCTGCCGGACGCTGCGCGCGGTGAACGAGGTCTGATGAGTGAAGTCCCCGGCCCTGATGTGCCCGCCGAGCGGGCTGATGGCGTTCGGGACCCTGGCCACGAAGACGCCGCCGGGCGCCAGTGCCGCGGCCACGTCATCGAACGCCGCGAGGACCTCCGGCTTGGTGAGGTGCTCGAGCAGGTCGGTGGCCGTAATCGCGGCGTAGTGACCCGGCTGGGCGGCGAGGATGGTGCGGAAGTCCCCCCGGCGGACGCTGGCTATCCCGGCCGCCTGTGCGAGCGCGGCCTGCTCGGGGCTGATGTCGATGCCCTCGGCGTCGAAGCCGTCCTCTGCAGCGGCCGGACCAGCGCGCCGGACCCGCACCCGATGCAGACGGGGCGCGGGCGGCGGAACTTGCGGGCGATGTCACGCCGGTAGTCGGCGCGGCCGCTTCGCCGTTCCCGGGACCGGCCTGCTGTGAGGCGTAGGCCTGGTACAGGCGGTCCCGTGCGTTGTCCAGGCTCATGAGTCGCGAAGATACTCCTAAATTACTCATGACTATGGAATGACCGTGCTCTCCTGGCCGGTCGTGAACTGGTGCGCGGCACCCAGGACCGCCGCGATCCGCTGCCCGGCCCGGCCGTCCCACAGGGCCGGACAGCGCCGGGCTTGACCCGGCCCAGGAGGCGGCGCGTCGAGCACCGCGCGGGCCGCCTTGACGATCCGCTCCGGATCGCGCCCCACCAGCTGGTTCGTGCCCTCGGTCACGGTGACCGGCCGTTCGGTGTTGTCCCGGAGCGTCAGGCACGGCACCCCCAGCACGGTGGTCTCCTCCTGCACCCCGCCCGAATCGGTCAGCACCAGCCGCGCCGACGCCTCGAGCGCGATGAACTCGAGGTAGCCCGCCGGCGGGATAACCGTTATCGTCGCGGGCAGCCCGGCCCTCGCCAGCCGCCCGGCCACCCGGGGGTGGGCGGGCAGCACCAGCGGGCAGTCGCGGGAAATCTCGGCCAGCGCCGACAGCAGCGCGCCGAGCACGGCCGGGTCGTCCACGTTGGCCGGCCGGTGCAGCGTCACCAGCCCGTACCCTCCCGGCTCCAGGTCCAGCCCGGCCAGCACGGCCGGCGCCGCGGCGGCGGCCCGGTCCGCGTTGGCCAGCAGGGTGTCCACCATGACGTTGCCGACCAGGTGCACGTGGGCCGGGCCGAACCCCTCGGCCCAGAGGTTGTCCGCCGCGTCCTCGGACGGGGCGAACAGGTAGTCGCTGACCCGGTCGGTGACGATCCGGTTGATCTCCTCCGGCATCGACCGGTCGCGGCTGCGCAGCCCGGCCTCGACGTGCGCCAGCGGCACCCTGGCCTTGGCCGCGACCAGGGCGCAGGCCAGCGTGGAGTTCACGTCGCCGGTCACGACAACCACGTCCGGCGCCAGGCCGGCCAGGAGCGGTTCGAAGGCCGTCATCACCCGGCTGGTCTGCACCGCGTGCGGTGCCCGAGCCCGCCCCGAGGAAGTGGTCGGGGCGGCGCAGGCCGAGCTCGGCGAAGAAGACCTCGCTCATCGCGGCGTCGTAGTGCTGCCCGGTGTGCACCAGGGTGACCCGCGCCCCGCGCTGCTCCAGCGCGTCCATCACCGGCTTGACCTTCATGAAGTTGGGCCGGGCGCCGGCCACGCACACGACGTGCACGGTCACAGCGTCTCGACGTTCGGGCCGGACAGGACCCGCCGGCAGTCCAGCACGTACCGGGCGTGGCGGACGATCTCGGCGAAAGGGAAGACGTCATGCTCGGTGAGCAGCACCACGATGTCGGCCGCGGCGATCTCCTCGGGGGTGGCGTCGACGCGGACCACGGCCGGCCCGATGACGGCGCCCTCGGTGACCAGCGGGTCGGCCGCCCGGACCTGCGCCCCCATCCGGAGCAGCAGCTCGGCGATCCGGATGGCGGGCGATTCCCGCGCGTCGCCGGTGTTCTTCTTGTACGCCAGCCCGAGCAGCAAGATCCTGGACCCCTTGACGGGCCGGGCGCGCTCGTTCAGCGCCAGCAGCAGCCGCCGGACCACGTAGTCCGGCATGTGGCTGTTGATGTCGTTGGCCAGCTCGACGAACCGGAATCGCTGGCCGAGAGTCCGCTCCACCCGCCAGGACAGGTACGACGGGTCGATGGGCAGGCAGTGACCGCCCACGCCCGGGCCAGGGCGGAAAGGCATATAACCGAACGGCTTGGTCGATGCCGCATCGATCGCCTCCCACACGTCTACCCCGAGCTCGCGCCCGAACATCATCAGCTCGTTCATCAGTGCGATGTTCACGTGCCGGAAGGTGTTCTCGATGAGCTTGGCCAGCTCGGCCTCGCGTGGCGAGGACACCGCCACGGTCCGGGTCACGATCCCGGCGTAGAAGGCCTGCACCGCGGCCAGCGAGCCGGCGTCGATGCCGGACACGATCTTCGGCGTGTTGGCCAGCGTCCAGGTGCGGTTGCCCGGGTCGATCCGCTCCGGGCTGTAGCCGAGCCGGAAATCGGTGCCCGCCACCAGCCCGGACTCCTCCTCGAGCCAGGCCGCCACCTGCTCCTGCGTGGTCCCCGGGTAGGAGGTGGACTCCAGGATCACCGTCGCGCCCCGGCGCAGGTGCCGGGCCAGGGTCCGGCTGGCCGCCTCCACGTACCCCAGGTCGGGCCGCCCGTCCCGCAGCGGGGTGGGCACCGTGATCACGGCGACGTCGAAGCCGGCGCACGCACCGGCCTCCGGCGACGGGCGGAAGCGACCCGATACCAGCGCCCACGCGAGTTCGTCCGCGGGCACGTCCTCCACGTACGATTCCCCGGCTTCCAGCCGCTTCACCCGCGCCACGTCGGGGTCGTAGCCGGTCACGTCGTGGCCGGCCGCCACCGCCCGCATCGCCAGCGGCAGGCCCACGTAGCCCAGGCCGGCCACCACGACGGCGCTCACCGGCCACCTCCCGGCGAATGCCGCACGTCGCGGTCTCTTCGCCTCCGCGCGCGGCGTCCGCGGTCCAGTGCGCCAGCCTGACCGGCCGATCGCGCTGAGAATTCGGGTCCTGACCAATCGCCAGCCACATTCCCCCCGGTTCAGTGGCGTCAGCGTCACATGGCGGCTCTTGTCCCCGTCTACCATCTTTTGTGACACATAACTTTGCGTAATTACTCTAATTAATAGAGTAATCGCTTCCGTCGCCCCTGTCCACGTATACGCCGTGAGCTTGATCTAATGAACCATTTTTCTGCGCGCCGTCACATACTAGGTGAATCAGCCACTAAAGCGACAAAAATACTTTTCATGCAACCGAGAAGCAACTGTCCGGAAAATAGAGCCGCAACTCCCGTGAATGAGACTGATCTCGCAAGCAAGAAAGCGGGATAACCGGACCGGGAATTAATTACCGGTTGCGATTCAGTGCAAATGCATTGTCCTCGGCCCGCAATAAAGCCGAATCATCCGGGCTCGATTCGCGAGGCCGCCGGAAGGGCACGTCATGAAGCTGAACCGCATAGTCGCTGCGACCGCCGTGCCGCCGCCGCCGTAGCCATCGTCTCCGGGTGCGGGGTCGCTCACCACAGCGCGGCCAGCCTCGCGCACCCTGCTGCCCCCGTGCCACCTCCAGCCAGCCCTCGGCTAGCGCCAAGCCGGTCCAGGTGAAGGCACACACGGATGCGGTCATCCGGCCCGTTTCGGTCGATCCGTCACTGGCGTGGCTGGAATCGCGCGGCGGGCAGGCCCAGGCGGACTTCAATGACGCCGTGGACACGCTGGCCATGGACCTGGAGACAGAAAGCCATTCGGATACCGTGGCCAATCACCTGATCTTCGAGGCCGACGCCCGCGTCGTGCGCAGCCAGGCCGAGAAGATACTCGCCACCCCCAGCCTGCTGCCCAGCCACAACCGAGCCGCCTACCAGCAGATGCTGCACAAGTTCGTCACCGTGGCCGACCTGCTCCAGCCCGGCGCCGGCTACGGCACCACCGCCCAGGACTACACCGCCTGGTACGCCGCCATGCGCGCTTCGAACATCACCGTCTGGTAGCAGCAGCCGTCACAGCCGAAGCGGCGCCGGGTCCCCCCGCAGGGACCCGGCGCCGCTTCGGCATCCGGTTCGGTCAGGCTGGCGCCACGAATCGCGTCACGGGACCAAAGTCGGTGTCACCGTCGCCGGGTGCTGCTTGGCGAAAGCCGCGATCGAGTCGTGCTTGATGGCCGTCCAGAGCTGACCGGCGACCGGCGCGTTCAGGACCAGCTTGCCGTTCACCGTATGCGCCGGCGCGACCAGGAAGGTTCCGGCGCCGCCGCCGAGACGGCCGAAACTCCTGGCCAGCGACTCGACCTCCGAGTTATTCATGTTGCTGTCCACGGTCAGCGCCTTGGTGATCGAGTTGAGCACCCGGACCGCAGTCAGCGGGTTGGTGATCAGGTGGTCGTTGGCGACCTTGGTGAGGAGGACGCGGATGAAGTTCGCCTGGCGCAGCGCCCGGTCCTGGTCGTTCAGCGACGGCTCGCGGGCGTAGTAGATGGCGGTGACGCCGGTGAGATGGTTGACGCCGGACTTGAAGGTGTGCCCGAAGCTGCTGGTCGCCCGGGGGATCGTGACGTCTACCCCGCCAATTGCGTTCACGAAGCTTGTGATGTGGCTGAAGTCAACCTGCGCGTAGTGGTTGATGGCAACCCCGGTGACCTGGCTGACGGTCTGCACCAGCAGGCTCGGGCCACCCTTCTCGAGGGCGTAGTACAGCGGGCGGCGCCGGCCCCCGGGACGTTGACCACGGTGTCCTGCGGGATCGCCACGGCTCCGCCGTGCTTCCCGTCGGCGTCGATGTGCAGGAGCATCACGAGGTTGCTCTGCTTGCCCAGGGACGGATCGCGGACGGCCTTCCCGGTCAGGCCCGTCTGGGACGAGGTGACCAGGAATGTCTGCCCGGGCCCGCTGCCAGGCGCGTTCGCCGCGACCAGGTGCGCGACGGGTATCCGCGGGATGCTGCTCACCACGTGGTTGACGTACGCGTAACTGCCCACGGCGAGCACGACCACCAAGCCGAGGATCGAGCCGAGCGCGACCAGCGCGATCCGTCGGCCCCGGTGCTTGCGCCGGGGCGGCCCCGGCCCGCGGTCACCGGCGTCTCTCGCGGAATGCTCGTCCTTGCTGCCTGCTGTGATGTCGGTGATATCGGACATTGGTTCCCCCGTCTGTCCGCGTTCAAGTGGCCCGGCGGTCTCGGGCCGGCCGCGATCGTGACCTGCGGCCCCGGAGTGCCTCCGGCCTTGATCGCTGTGTGTTCCCTCGGCACGCACCCCTTGAGGCAGCTCCCGATCTACCCATTTTACTCCGAGTAAGCTGCTACTAGCGCAGAGTAATACATTGAGGTAGCAAGAGGGAAGAGCGTGGCAAGAGGGAAGAGCGGAGTCCTGGCCGTACGGGTCCTCGGTCGCCCGTGCCGTCGGCGCGCACTGCGGCTGTCCCCGCCACTGGCGGGAATTCCCCGGAAAGGTGTCCGGCCTATCGTCGCGCGTGCTCGCGCTCGGCCGCGACCCCCCGGCGCGACCGCCGCAGGCCGAACCCGCCCGCCACCGCCAGCAGCAGCCCGCCCGCCAGCGTGGCCAGCCACGGCACCGGTCCCGGCCCGCCGGGCTCCCGGGGCCGTCCCGCCCATCCCGGTCGCCGCGCCGCCCTTGGGAGCAGCTGAGCTCCCCGCCGCGTCGGTTAGGTTGTCGATCTTCAGCTTGGACCCGGAGGCCCCGTCGAGCACCACGATCGTATGCACCGAACCCGCCGGCAGCCGCACCGCCTGGGCGGCCCGGCCGCCCGCCGCGGTGAACCTGACCACCGGCGTGCCCGCCTTGACGGCCTGGTACGAGGTGGCCTGGCCGAAGGCCAGTTCCCGGGCCAGGGTGTCAGCGCCCACGGCGACCGTGACCCGGGACTGCTTCACCGACGCCTGGATGACCCTGACCAGCGCCTGCGAGCCGGCCTGGCCGGAGAGCTGGTCCGTCAGTACCTGCAGCTTGCGGGCCGAGGCGGGGCCGATGCTGGCCACCGTGTAGTTGGCCCCGGCGCTCACCATGAAGCTGGTCGAGACCGACGGGGGACTGGAGGCCGCCGCGCCGACCGGGCGCATCGCCACCGTGTACTGGCCGGCCTTGACCGGCATGTACGCGGACACGCTGCCGTAGCCGTCGTGCTTCAGCACGGTCGGATGCATCGGATCGCCGAACGGGTACAGGTAGATGTCCTCCGGTGTCCCGGGCGAGAGGTTGGCGCAGCGCACGAAGCCCTGGTTCGCGGCCGCGGACGGCTGGCCGACGGCGGAGGCTGCCGGCGCCAGGACCGCAGCGGTCCCGCCCAGCAAGGTGGCGAGCATAGCGAGCCGGACGAGCCGTTTACCGAGCCCCATCGCCGTACCCCTTCCGTCACCCAGGGACCGATTTAACCAGAAAAGTGCTGCTGTCACTGGGAAGCCGGGACGAAGAAGCAGTGCTGTTACTTAAGAAGTCGTGCCCGCCAGCAGCCCGAGCGGGCCGGGCGCGGCGAAGTCGACACGCAGTGCCAGCTGGCCGCCGTCGAGCCGGACGGTGGCGGCCTGGGCCGGGGCATAGGGTGCAAGCTGCGCGCGGACCATGGCCAGCGCGGCGGCCACCGCCGGGGCGTCCGGCCCGGTGATGGTCATCTGCCGGAGCGGGGCGTCCGTCAGCGGCACGCCGGGGGAGGCGCCGCCGAACGCGACCACCTTCCAGGAATGCTCCGAGGCCAGCATCGCCAGCATGATCAGCAGCCGGGAATCGACCTGGCCCGCCTGGAGCTGCGCGGCGGCCGCGGCACTGACCTGGATGGCCTGGCTGTGCAGCAGTTGCGCGCCGCCGGTCCGGCGGGCGGCGAGGTCGGCCTGGAGGGCCTTGGCGTAGGCGGCGGCCCCGCCCGGGGCGGCCGCGCGCACCTCGACCTGGCTGGCGCCGGTCCCGAAGCTGGCCAGCAGCACCGGCGCGTCCTGGCTGACCTGGGCGGTACCGGCCGGGGAGGTGACGGCGACGTTGGCCCCCGGTGCGGTCGTGGCCGAGGCCAGCGGCACCAGGCGGCCCGCGGCGACGCCGTCCGCGGCGAGCGCGGCGCACATCCGCGGGTCGCAGGCGATGCTCTGGTCGCTGCTGAGCTGCCCGGCGACCCACGCCGCGGCCAGTCCGCTGGGGGTCGCGGTGGCCCGGGCCGGGGTGCTGCCCCGCGCCGGGTCGCGCGGCGGGCTGCCCGCCACCGTCCGGGCCGAGGTGGTGGTGAGCTGGATGACGCCGATCACGGCCGCGGCCGTGATCGCCAGGCCGAGGGCCGCGAGCAGCGCCACGCCTGGGCGCCGCATCCGGGGCACCCGCCGGGTCGTCCACAGATGGATGGTGGTGGCCAGCACCCGCCCCCACGAGGGAGCGCGGGTCGGCGTCGCGGAAGGGGCTCGGGCTGGCGTCGCCGAGGGAACCGGGGACGGCGCCGCCGGGGCAGCGGACCGTACCGCCACCCTGCTCCGGCTCGAACCGGCCACCTGCATAGGCAATCGCGCCCCGTTCCGTACGCCCAGTTATCAGAGATAGCAGAACACACACCAGGGCGGTTATCTACCGGAATGTCTTATTGCATTCCTTACGCTACGGTACGCATCGGTATTATCCGACAAGCCGGGCGAAGACCACGACGTTGCTGAGGTAGCTGCCAATCGACCGGTCGAAGATCCCGCCGCAGGTGATCAGGCGCAGCTCAGGGTCCGGGACGGCGCCGTACACGGCGTCCGTGGGAAACTTGTCCTTGGCGTACATGTGCTCGCGGGTCACTCGGAACACGGCCATCGTCCCGTCGGCCCGTCCCACGTAGATCTTGTCGCCCGGCTTCAGGGCCCGCAGCCAGAAGAAGATGCCCGGCCCGGTCTTCGAGTCGACGTGCCCGGCGATGACCGCCGACCCCGTCGCTCCCGGCCGCGGCCCGCCGGTGAACCAGCCCGCCACCGTGGTGACGTCCGGCACCTGCAGCGCCCCGCTCCTGGTCAGCCCCAGGTGAATCAGCGACGTCTCCTTGATCCCGATCGCCGGAATGCTCACCCACACCGGCTTCGCCACCGGCCGGACCGCCGCTGCCTTGGCCCGAGCCGCCCCCGGCCGGCCCTGCCCGCCCGATACCGCCTGCCCGCCCGAAACCGCCTGCCCGGTGGGAGCCGTCTGTTCGGTAGGTGCCGCGATCGGCGCCGGCCGCGCGACCTTGACCGCCGGGGTGGCGCCGCTGTCCGTGACCAGCCCGGCCGCCCCGATGCCCACGGCCACCAGCCCCGCCGCCATCGCCGCTGCCGCCACGATCCGTCCCGAGCGTCGCCTCGGCGCCCGCTCCGGTGCCGCCGCCCGCTCCGGTGCCGGTGTCAGTGGTCCGTCCGGTGACCGGCGCAGCCACCGCAGGTGCCGCCCGGCCCACAAGCCGAAGGTGTTCCCGAGAACCTCTCCCCACGACGGCGGAGCCTCGTCGGCGACCGGCTCAACCCAGGTATTCTCGCTGGGCTTGAGGATCTCGGGCGGCAGCGGCACGGCCCCCGGCGACTGAACCGCCTGCCATCCCGGATCCCACCAGTCCTCCGGCAGCCCTTGAGCTTCCGGCAGGCCCCGCTTCCCCGGCAGTCCTTGGTCGCCCGGCCGTCCCTCGTCATCCGGCATGCGCGGTACGACAGGCATAGGTCCCGTATGCCCGCTGTACCCCATGGCGCACCTCATCCCGCAGCTACCCGGTCAGGCCCCGCAGCTACCCGGTAAAGCAGAGTACACCCGAGTCATCCTGATACACCGGATTGCGCACCTCCGCCCCCAGGAGGCCCTTTACCCCCGAACGACCCCGTGAGCATCCGCCGAACGACGGCGCTATCCGCCTCGCCACCGTCCAGAAATTCAGTGGTTGTGGCATTCTACCTTCCCTATTCGGTAGGGTGCCACAACCACTGAACCGGATTGGTGCGAATGGGAAAGGGGAGGTGGGTGAGATCACGATCGGGTGGTTTAGCTGGCGGGGACGGTGCGGATGGGGAGTGGGGGACGCTCGAGGCCGCGGGTCAGGGCGTCGCGGATCTGCCCAGCCACCAGGGCAGGCTTCGTGCGGAGGTCGCGAGGGGAGAAGTGCAGCGCGATGATGCCGGCCGCGCCCATCAGGTCGTGACGGTGCCGGGTGCGGTCCCAGTGTTCGGGGGATAGGTGCCAGGCGCGCGAATCTGCCTCGGCGGCGACACCGGCTCGTGGCCACCAGGCGTCGGGCTTGGCCAGGAAGACGCCGTCGTCCAGGAACAGCGAGGGGTTGAACAGCGGCGCGGGCAGCCGGGCCGCCTTGATCAGGTCACGCAGGTCACCTTCGGCGGTGGACCTGATCCCGTCGGCCACCTCGGCCAGGGCCGAGCGGAACATCGCCGAGCCGCGGACCGGCCCGCCGCCGAGCTCCCGGGCTAGCTCCCCAAGAGAGCACCGGCCGACCTGGACAGCGTCGGCGACCACGGCCCGGACATCGCGCAGATCGGTGAGCAGGCGGACGGTGTCCGCCACCGCGCGAGGCGCCAGCGCCAGCCGCACCGGCCCGGCTGAGCAGGTCCGGTCCGGCATCCGGGCCGTGCGGTGCAGTCGCGCGAACCCGGTACTCGCCCGCTGCCGCTCGATCGGCACCAGCACGTCGATGAGGTCGGTGCCGGCGCTGCTCCTGACGCTGTGGTGCATCAAGGCGACCGGGCCGGTAATCAGGCTGCCCGGCCCGGCGTAGAGCAGAGCGCCCATTTCCTTCTGCGGGAAGCTGGGGGCACCGGTCGAGGTCAGGTAGACGCCGGGCAGCAGGGTCTGCCACGGGCCGCCCGCCCGGACCCGGTACTGCATCGCGTTGTCCTTCACGCCCAGGGCGAGCAGCTGGCTGCGGCTGGCTACGGAGTGCTGCTGGTCGAGCAGCTCGGCCAGGCCGTCGGCGGCGGAAACTCGGGGCATGGCCCGAGCATGACACCGGGGTCTGACAAAACTCACGGCTCCGGGGAGGCGGCCCCCAGGCCGACCACAGGGCGATCTGGGTGCGGGTGCGCAGGCCGAGCTTGGTGAGGATGTGCTGGACGTGGTTCTCCGCGGTCCGCTCGGAGATGTGCAGGGCGGCGGCGATCTGCCGGTTGGTCAGGCCGCGGGCGATCAGCGCGGCGATCTCGCCCTCCCGCCGCGTCAGCGGCCCGGCCGCGGAACCGTCCAAGGACGAGGAAAGCAACCGCGCCGACCGCAGCAGCGGCCCCATCCCCAGCCGCGCCGCCACCCCCGCCGCCGACGCCGCCAGCGCCCCCGCCTCCGCTATGTCACCAGAACGCCGACGGCGGGCCAGCGCGCGGGCGAGGTCCAGGGTGGCGAAGGCGGCACAAGCCAAAAGGCCTTCCCGTTCGTTGACCGCGACCGCCGTCCGCAGGTGCCGCACGGCGTCGTCCAAACGTCCGAGAGTAAGAGCCGAAAGACCCAGGTACCGCTGGACCGAGCCGTCCAGCATGGTCAGCCCCGCGCCCCCGCAGACGAACAGGTCCGCGTAAGGAACCAGCGCCTGGTACACGACCGAAGCCGCCTCGACGTCGCCGAACGCCGCCGACAGCTCGGCCAGGCACGCGTAGGTGATCAGGTACCGGATCCCGGGCACCGAAACGAACGCCTCGTCCCGCTGGTAGAAAAGCCGCGCCTCCTCCGGCCGCCCCAGCCGAAGGTGCCACAGCGCCCGCATTACCATGCCGAACGGCGGTGACCAGCTGAAATCGGCCAGCGACGGCGGCAGCCACTCGTCCCGCCCGGTGACCGCGTTGAGCTGGACCACCACCGAGGACGTCAGCGAGAGCATGTTCTCGTGCCCGTGCGCCGCCAGCCGCAGGCACTCCTCCGCCAGTTCGCGCGCCCGGCCGAACTCGCCCCGCCCGTACGCCAGCGCCAGCTCGCTGCGCCGCAGGTGCCAGTTCGGCCCGGGCGACCGCAGCCGCGCAACTGTAGGCGCTAGCGCCAAAAGCTCCGCGGCAACGTCGCAAACCCGGCCGAGCTGCGCGAACGCGTCCACCCGCCACAGCCGTCCCCACATGATGGCCTCGTCGTCACCGTCCGCGAGCCCCAGCGCCAGCATCCGGCTCCCGAGCGAGACCCGGTCGGAAGCACCGTCCGGCCCGCCGCAAGCGACCTGCCGCGCCCGCAGCGCGGAGCGCAGGGCCCGCGGGTCACCCAGCCGTTCGGCCATGGCCAGCGCCTGTTCCGACAGCGGCCCGGCCTCCGGCTCCCAGTGAAAGGTGGCCTCGGCGGCGCGCTGGGCCAGCAGCCGGGCCCGCAGCGGGCTGTCGGCGGCGGGCAGCCCGGCCAGCGCCTCGTCGCACAGCTGCTGGCCCAGGGCGACCCAGCCCGGGTCGGTGTACCCCTCCATGACCAGCGCGACTTCGGCGATGAGCGCCGGGTCACCAGCCGAACGGGCGACCGCGGCCGCCTCCCGCAGGGTGGCGCTGCCGCCGGCCAGGTCGAAGCCGCGCAGCCGGGCCCGGGCCAGCCCGAGCAGCAGGCGGCACCGCTCCTCCGGCCCCGGCCCCGGCCGCACCAGCAGCGTCCGGTCATACCAGGAGGCCGCGTCCTCCCAGGCCAGCTGTCCCATCGCCGTCTCCGCGGCCCGCCGCGCCCACTCCACGGCCAGGTCGGCCGGCCCGACCGGAAGCGACTCGAGCAGGTGGTACGCCACCAGCGTCGGCGCCGCGTCCGGCTGCAGGTAATCAGCCATCCGGGCGTGCACGGCGAGCCGGGCCGCGGTCGGCACCTCGAGCCGCGCCACCTCGCGGATCAGGTCGTGGCGGAAGCTCCCGGCCGCGACGATCCCGGCGGCGGCCGCCTCGTCCAGGGCGGCCAGCACCGCGGCCGGCTCGCGGCCCGTCACCGCGGCCACCGCGGCGGGGTCCACGTCCGCGCCCAGCACCGCCGCGACCCCCAGCACGTCCCGGCAGGCAACCGACAAACCATGGAGCCGAACGAGGACCGTATCCCGCACCGCATCCGGCAGCACGCCCGGCTCCGAGTCGATCATCGCGGCCAGCTCGCCCACGAAGAACGGATTGCCCCGGCTCCGGCGCCCGATCGCCGCGGCCAGCTCGGGCGCGACCGCGCCGCCGGTGACCGCGGCCAGCTGCCGTCCGACCTCGTCCTGGGTCAGGCCGGTCAGTGAGATCCTCGTCACGGCGTCCGGCCGGGCCAGCGCGGCCAGGAACGCGGTGAGCTCGTCCCGCCCGACCGTTTCGGTGTCCCGGTAGGCAATAAGGAGCAGCAGCCGGGACCCGGCGACGCCCTCGGCCAGGTGCCGGAGCAGTCGCAGTGACGGCGGGTCCGCCCAGTGCACGTCGTCGAACAGCAGGAACAGGCCGGTCCCGGCGGCCGCGGCGGTCAGGTACTCCCGCACCGACTCGAAGACGGCGAAGCGCTGGTCGGCGTCGTGAGCGGGGTCGTCGAGCCGCGGCGGCCGCGCCTGGGGTCCGGGGGCGATGACGGTGAGGTGGGCACGCTGGAACTCGTTCGGGGGAAAGGTTGGGGGAAGGTCGCGCAGGGCCGGGCGGAACAGCCAGTACGGCGGGCAGCCCTCGTCGGGGACGGCCCGGGACCGGACGCACGCCAGCCCGGCGGCGGCCGCGCGGCTGGCCGCCTCGGCGGCCAGCCGGGTCTTGCCGATGCCGGGCTCGCCGCCGATCAGCACCACGCCGCCCTCGCCGCGGGCGGCGGCGCTAATCCGCCCAGTAAGCAGCGCCAGTTCGGCCGCGCGCCCGACGAACGACCCCTTACTGGCGGTGCCCGGTCCCATGCGGCTACGGTACGCGTCTCTCACCAGGCTGGACGGCCCGGCTGCCGCGAGTCATCTTTAATAAAGCGGACTCACCCGGTACTCGGTGGCCGGTAACGTCTAATCACCTTTCATCGAAGTGGAGTTGTCCCCAAGATGCGTGTTCTGGTTCTCGGCGGAGACGGGTTCTGCGGCTGGCCTACGTCGCTGTACCTGTCGGACAAGGGTCATGACGTCACGATCCTCGACAACCTCAGTCGTCGGAAGATCGACGTTGACCTCGAGGTGGAGTCGCTGACGCCGATCCGGCCGCTCGGCGAGCGGCTGCGGGCCTGGCAGGAGGTCAGCGGCCGCGAGATCGGGTTCGTCAACATCGACATCGCCACCGAGTACGACCGGCTGGCCGCGGTCCTGGCGGACACCCAGCCCGAGGCGATCGTCCACTTCGCCGAGCAGCGGGCCGCGCCGTACTCGATGCGCACCGCCGCGACCAAGCGGTACACGGTCGACAACAACATCCGGGCCACCCACAACCTGCTGGTCGCCCTGGTCGAGACCGGCGTCGACGCGGCGCTGGCGCACCTGGGCACGATGGGCGTCTACGGCTACGGCTGGTCCGGCTCGGCGCCGATCCCCGAGGGCTACCTGACCGTGAAGGTGACCACCCCGGACGGTGAGCTGGAGCGGGAGATCCTGCACCCGGCCAACCCCGGGTCGGTCTACCACATGACCAAGACCCTGGACCAGCTGCTGTTCTCGTTCTACGCCAAGAACGACGGGCTGCGCATCACCGACCTGCACCAGGGCATCGTGTGGGGCACCCAGACCGACCAGACCGCCCGCGACGACCGGCTGATCAACCGGTTCGACTACGACGGCGACTACGGCACGGTGCTGAACCGGTTCCTCATGCAGGCGGCCGTCGGCCACCCGCTGACCGTGCACGGCACCGGCGGCCAGACCCGCGCCTTCATCCACATCCGGGACACCGTCCGGTGCATCGAGCTCGCGATCGAGAACCCGCCGCAGTCCGGCGACCGCCCCCGGGTCCTCAACCAGGTCACCGAGACGCACCAGATCCTCGACCTGGCCAAGATGGTGTCCGACATCATGGGCGTGGACATCGCTTACCTGCCCAACCCGCGCCGCGAGGCGGAAGCGAACGACCTGATCGTCACCAACGACCAGTTCCTCGCCCTCGGCCTCGAGCCGACCACGCTGTCCGACGGGCTGCTCGCGGAGGGCACCGACATCGCCCGCCGCTACCGCGACCGGGCCGACCCCAGCAAGATCGTCTCCCGGTCGGTCTGGCGCAAGGGCATGGAGACCGCCGAGGACCTGCTCACCGAGCTCCCCGCCGACGAGAGCTGAGCGCTCAACCGAACCCCGGCGCCGGCCCCCGTACGGACGGCGCCGGGGTCAGCTTTGCTCCTCGTAGACGGCGATGGTCCAGCTGGCCGCGCGCTTGGCGTAGTCGGCGGCGAAGTACGTGCTGGGTGCCTGGATGCGGTAATTCAGCGTGATCCGCTGGCCGCTCGCGACGAGGATGCCGCCGTCGTTATCCAGCTGCTTGGGGCCGGCCGGCGTGCAGGGGCCTGCCTCGCTCCACGGGTTGCCCACCTGGTTGCTCGCCACCTGGTGGTCCACCACCTGGTGGCTCACCTGGAGCCGGCCGCCGATGGGGCCGGCGCAGACCGTGCTGATGTCGAAGTTGCGGTGGCTGTGGACGGTGAAGGTGAACGTGGCCGTGCGGTCGCGCGGCCAGGTCCCGCTGCGGATGGCGACCAGCTTGCGCAGCGCGTTTCCGTGGCCGGCGGTCGTGTTGGGGCCGGTGTAGCTCTGCGGCAGCCGGGGTGTTGCCGGCGCGGGCCGGGCGGTGGCGGGCGGCTGCCACGTATAGGCGGCGAACATCCAGCCGGTACTGAGGTCGGGGAGGCCGGGGAGGCCGAGGCGGCTGGCACTGACGAAGGTGATGCGGGTCTTCTGACCTGGGTGCACGGGCAGCCCGATCAGCTGCGGCGGATCCTGGCACTGGATGACGGTGACGAACTTGCCGTTGACTTCGACGCCGAGCGGGGCGCCGCTGTGGGGGAGGCCGCAAGAGCCCATGAGGTCGACCGGGCCGGAACCCGCCCTGATGGTGAGCGCGGCTGACGGATGGGCCGGGTCGGGCAGGTAGGTGACGGCCAGCCGGCGATAGGCGGCGCCGTCGGCGGCGGTGAAGCGAGCCGGCATCGGCGGCCCGCTGTAGCTGGTCATGGCGGCCCGGTCGTGCGCGAGGTGCACGCCGCTCACCACGCCGGCCGCTACCGCGAGGGCCAGCAGGCCGGCCCCGGCCGTCCTTTTCATACGTGCCCTCCTGATGCGTGCGGCGATACGTTCCTGCGGCACCGGGCGGCCGCCTGCCGGGTCGCTGCGCTCGGCGAGCAGCTGCCGCAGCTGGTCTTCGTTGACGGGCATCGGGCTTACCTCTCCCTCTCCGCCGGCGCCGGCCGCAGCGTGTCGTCGACGCGCAGCCGGGCCAGGGCCCGGCTGGCCTGGCTCTTCACCGTGCCGGCCGAGCACCCCAGGATGTCCGGCGACCTGGGCTTCGGTCATGTCCTCGAAGTAGCGCAGCACCACCACGGCGCGCTGGCCCGCGGGCAGGCGGCCCAGCGCCCGCCACACGACGTCGCGCTCGTCGACGGTGTCGGTCTCGCTGGCGGCGTTCGGCCGCTCGGGGAGCTCGCCGGTGGTCCATTCCCGGTGCCGCCAGCGCCGCCGCCACCAGGACACGTGCGTGGTGACGATGATCTTCCGGACGTACGCCTCCGGGTCGTCGTCCAGCCGCGGCCAGGCCAGCCACGCCTTGACCAGGGCCGCCTGGGTCAGGTCCTCGGCCGCCGCCCAGTCCTGGACCAGCAGGTAGGCGGTCCGCAGCAGGCGCGTCCAGCAGCCGGCCACGAACGCCGGGTAATCCGAACGGTCAGCCACCGCACCTTCTCCCGCAGACCTCTTTCCCCTTCATACGCCCGCGGCCGCCCGGAAAGTTGTCACTCCCGCGCTAGTTGCCGGTGCCCGGGGTGGCCGCCGCCGGGGTTATTTTGTTTGGCTGGCGGTCCGGGCGCGGCTAGCCTCGTCTGTCGTGAAGCCGCTGACCGAACCTGAGATCCGCGCCGCCTTCGTGAACTGCAGTCAGGGAGAGGCCAAGCGCGCGAGCATCCCGCGCAACCTGTCCGAGCAGCCCTGGGAGGACCTGGACTTCCTCGGCTGGCGGGACCCGCAATCACCCGGACGGGCCTACCTGGCGGCCGAGATCGAGGGCAGGCTGGTGGCCATCGTCCTGCGCTGCCCCGGTCCCCTTCCCCTGCAGAAGAAGACCAGCATGTGCTCGCTCTGCCTGACCAGCCATTCCGGCGGAGTCACCCTGATGGTCGCCCCGAGGACCGGCAAGGCCGGCCAGCAGGGCAACACCGTGGGCGACTACCTGTGCACCGACCTCGCCTGCTCCTTGTACCTGCGGGGGAAAAAGGTGGTCCGGGGACTCGGCAACCGGCCCGCGGAGCATCTCACCCTGGAGGAGCAGACCGAGCGGATGATGGCCAACCTCACCGCATTCCTCGTCAAGGTCACCAGCTGACGCCGAATACGAGGACGGTGTTTGGCGTGGCGTCACTGTGGGAGGTCATTGGCATGAGGTTTCCGTGGCAGCGCCCGGACACGCGGACTTGTGCCGAGTGCGGGTATAGCTGCAGGTGCAGGCCGGCGGGGAAGCGGCGGTCCGGTCGATCTCGATGATCTCGGTCGCGTCGCGGACCACGATCGACCGCGGCGAGCTGACCGGAGATCGGGGCGGCCGAGGCCGCCAATCAGCAGGCTGATGCCCTCCGCCGGTGCCCGAAGTGCGGTGCGGCGCCGCGGGCGTAGACGGCGCGGACTGGTGCAGGGCGGCCGGGCCGGTGAGCGGGTCGTCGAACAGGGCGGTGGCCCGCAGGGCGGTGAGCCTGCCTCGTTCGGTCCCTTGTGGTCTTGTCATGGGCTTTAGCCTGGCACGGCGGTGCCTGCGGCGTAGACGGCGCGGATGCGGTGCAGGGCGGCCGGGTCGGTGAGCGGGTCGCCGTCGACGGCGAGGATGTCGGCGTCGAAGCCGGGCGCGATCCGGCCCTTGCGGTGGCCGAGGCCGATCACCTGGGCCGGCCCGGAGGTGACCGCCCGCAGCGCCTCGGCCGGGCTGAACCCGGCTTCGTACAGCATGGGCGGCGCGTACCGGACCGCGTCGTGCGGCTTGACCGGGGCGATGCCGGCGTCGCTGCCCGCGACCATCAGCGCCCCGGCCTCGTAGAGCCGCCGCATGTTGGCCTTGATGCCGGGCAGCCGGGCCAGCAGTTCCCGGGGCGGCGCCAGTCCGGGCGGCGGCGGCAGCATGCCGACGGTGAGACCCACGACCGTCCGGCGGTCCGCGATGAGCTGGATCAGTTCGGCGGGCGCGTCCACGCCTTCCTCGGTCCAGAACGAGACGTGCTCCATCCCGTCCGCCCCGGCGGCCACCGCGTTGGCGATCGCCTCGACGGCGTGCGCGTGCGCGGTCACCTTGAGCCCGTGCCGGTGGGCTTCGTCGATCGCGGCCTCGAGTACCTCCGGGGTGAACTGGGCCAGGTGCTGATGGGTGCCCGGAGTGAGGGTCCCGCCGCTGGCCATGATCTTGATGACGTCGACGCCGCGCTCCACGTGCTCGCGGACCGCGGCGCGGACGCCTTGCTCCGTCGGTTCTGCCGCCCCTCCCAGGTAGTGGCAGTGCCCGGCGGGAGTGGTGATCGGCGGCCCGGCGGCCATGATGGTCGGCAGCCCCGGGCGGCCGCGCAGGCCAAGCGACAGGTAGCCGCGGTCGCCCAGGTCCCGGACCGTGGTGACGCCGCCGCGCAGCGCCGCCTGGCCGGCCCGGATCATGGCGTCGGTGGTCTCGTCGTCGCTGCGCCCGGCCAGCGCCCCGACCGGATCGCGGCTGGCGTCGAAGGCCAGGTGGACGTGGGCGTCGACCAGGCCGGGCAGCAGCGTGGCGCCGCCCAGGTCGATGACGTCGGCGTCTTCCGGGGCGGGGACGCCGGAGTCGACGGCGATGATGGTGCCGCCGTCGATCAGGATGAGCGGGTCACGGACCAGGGCAGAACTGGTCCCGTCGAACAGGGCGGCGGCGCGCAATGCGGTGAGCCTGCCTCGTTCGGTCATGGTCGGTGTCGTCATAGGCTCAGCCTCAGCCTTCCGGCACCCAGGCGTCACCCGTGGCAGTACTCATGTCCGGTACTCATTTTTCGGCGCCCTGCGTGGCGGGCCGCCCGCCGGTGTGACACCGCAGACGGTCCGTGGCGCTGGAGGGGCATGAGGACTTTGTCGTGCTCGGGGTGCCGTCAGCGGCGGTGTCCGCTATGACGAGCCTGGCCTTCGGTATCTACGTGCGGGCCACGCCGCAGCGGATCTGCCAGGTCCTGGCTGATCCTGCCCTGGTACCGGACTGGCTGTCCGGCCTGCCGGCGGGCCCGGCCGGGGAGGAAGATCCGCGGCGGCTGACCTGTGAGTGGCTGCTGGCCGATTGCCTGGAGATCAACGGCGGGTGCGCATCGGTCGTGCGGTTCGAGCTTGTCGCGATGGGCCAGGTGACCCGGCTGACGGTGCATCACCGCGGGCTTGATCCCGGCGGGTCGCTGCTGACGGCGGTCACGCCCGGCTGGCCGATGATCTTGTCCAGCCTCAAGAGCCTGGTCGAGACCGGTGAGCCGCTGGAGTTCCGGCTAAGCGCCTGAAGGCCGGCCGGCTGCGCGGCGGGCCGGGTTCGGTGGCGTGGGCGCCGGTCAGCGAGGATGGGTGCGGAACCACTCCTGCCTGTCCAGCGGGTCGGGTCCGTTCCTCGGCCGGGCGGGGGGCGGTCCCGCGGTGGGGGTGTAGTGGGTCACCTCCGAGGTGAAGACTCCTTCGCCGCTGGTCAGCTCGGGGAGTTGCGCCAGCAGAGGCTGGATGCCTCTGGTGGGCAGCGTGCCGGTGAGCGTCAGGGCGTCGCCGCTGGGGGCTGTGCCGGTCAGCACGCCGGACTGGCGGGCCACCGTCGCCATCACGGCCGGGAGCGCGTTCACGGGGATCTCTAGCTGGAACGTCTCGACCGGCTCG
Organism: uncultured Actinomycetota bacterium; assembly: GCA_963839095.1. Lineage (GTDB taxonomy): Bacteria > Actinomycetota > Actinomycetes > Streptosporangiales > Streptosporangiaceae > Palsa-504. Next base: position 19,019 of record CAWIUF010000012.1, read on the forward strand.
CACACGACGGTTCGCGCCTGGCGGAGCGCTTCGTGGATGAGCACCGGCGCCAGGTTGCGGAAGTCCGCGCCGACCGATGACATGTTCTTGCTGAACTTCTGGTGCATGTGGCTCTGCCGGGGGCTGTAACCGGTGTGCGTGAGCACCACCCGGGCGTCGGGGATCGCCCAGCCCGACCGGCCCTGGGCCAGGCAGGCCCGCACCCCTTCCCAGGTTGCGGTGAAGAAGGCGGACGGCATGGAGCCGCGCTCGACTTCCAGGCCGCACACCAGGCCCTGGCCAGGCAGGCGCGGGCTCAACCCGGAACCCGAGCGTCGCCAGGTACGGCGTGATCTTCTCCGGCATGAAGACGGCCGACGTGCCGGTTCCCGCGATTCGTTCGATATGCACCGTCACCGTGGGGCGGAAGGTGACGGCCACGCCGAACTGCTCGTCGAGGAGGTCGGCGATGACCTCCTTCTGGACTTCACCGTAGAGGCTGACCGCGATCTCGCCGTGCTCCTCATCGACGCGCAGGTTGATCAGCGGGTCGGCGTCAGCCAGTTCCCGCAGCGCCGCGAACAGCCGGGCGCGCATGGCCGGGCTGACCGGATCGACCACGGACTCGAGCGCGGGGGCGGGGAACTGGCGGGTGACCCGGCCGGGGATGGCCTTGCCTACCCAGCTGCCGGTGCGCGCCGCGCTTAGCCCGCGTATCCGCGCGACGTCGCCAGCCCGCACGACGCTGCCGGGAACCCAGCCCTGAGGCGTCGACCGGTCCAGGGACGTGATCACCTCACGCCCGCTGCCCGCGCGCTCCCTGATACGCAGTTCGCCGCCGAACATCCGGCAGTGGGCTAGCGTGCCGTGGTCACCGTGCTCGATCTTGTAGATGACCGCGGACAGGTCGTGGCCCGCCGGGCGAGCCCACGGCAGGACGCGCGGCAGCGTTGTCAGCAAGTCAGGCACGCCCGCCCCGGTCAGCGCCGATCCCGCCGCCACCGGCACCACTGCGCCACCGCCCACCTGGACCCGCGTGGAACGCAGGGCCATCTCCTCGGTGACGCCCGGCCCGTCCACGGCGGCGCGGAGCAGTCGGTCGTCCCCGGCGGTGAGCACGTCGATCACCGCCGGGTCCGCCAGTGGGCGGACCCGGGCGGACGCGCTGGGCGACCCTGCGGCTAGCACGTCGGTCAGGGGAAGCAGCAGCGCGCCGGAGCCCGCCGCGAGGCGCGGGCCGATCTCGGCTAGCACCCGGGCAGGGTCCGCTCCCCGGCGGTCGATCTTGTTGATGAACATCGCGCACGGCACGGCCAGGCGCCGCAGGACCCGCCACAGGACGACGGTCTGCGGCTGCACTCCCTCGACCGCGGACACCACCAGCACCGCCGCGTCGAGGACGGCCAGGCTGCGCTCCACCTCGGCGATGAAGTCGGAATGGCCGGGGGTGTCGACGAGGTTCACCTGAACATCGCCCACGGCGAAGGACGCCACGTTCGTGCGGACGGTGATGCCGCGACGGCGCTCGATGTCCATCGAGTCGGTGCGGGTGGTCCCGGCGTCGACGCTGCCAAGCTCACCGATGACTCCAGCCTCGAACAGGAGCCGTTCGGTCAGGCTGGTCTTGCCCGCGTCAACATGCGCCAGGATCCCAAGATTGAGTGTGTGCAACAGGCAACTGCTCCAGGAGTCGGGTCGTGACCGTCAGCGGTGCAGTTGCCGCACTCATCGCGGTACCTCCTGGAGAAGCTCGTCACGGACGATCAATTACCGCCCGGCGCGGCATCGTTCCGCAACTGGTTTTTGGGGTCGGCGGTACCCGGCTGCTGGTACGGCCGCCGGTAGCAGTCGTCATATTCGGCGGTCCCCTGGTGGACCCCGCACCCGCCCTCGGGGTTCGCGGCTAGCCTGGGCAGGTGACCTCGCCCGCCGGGCAGCAGCCCCTGTGGCCCGATCGCGACGCCCTGGACACGGTGACGCGCCACCTCGGCGCGCTGCCGCCGCTGGTCTGGCCAGCCGCCCCGGCCGGTTCGCCGCTAGCCTGGGGCACGTGACCTCGCCCGCGCTGCAGCAGCCTCAGTGGCCCGATCGTGCTGGCCTGGACACGGTGGCGCGGCGCCTGGAAGGGCTGCCGCCCCTGGTGCTCGCGGCCGAGTGCGACCAGCTCAAGGAGCGACTGGCCGCGGTGGCCCGCGGCGAGGCGTTCCTGCTGCAGGGCGGCGACTGCGCGGAGACCTTCGACGGCACGACCGCCGAGAGCCATCCGGGGCAAGTTCCGTACCCTGCTGCAGATGGCCGTCGTCCTGACCTACGCGGCCAGCGTGCCGGTGGTCAAGGTGGGCCGGATGGCGGGCCAGTTCGGCAAGCCGCGCTCGGCTGTGGCTGAGGTTCGTGACGGGGTGGAGCTTCCCGTCTACCGCGGCGACGCGGTCAACGGGCTCGCGTTCACCGCCGCCGACCGGACCCCTGACCCGCGGCGCCTGCTCGACGCGTACCACTGCTCGTCGGCCACGCTGAACCTGTGCCGGTCGCTGGCCGGCGGCGGGTACGCCGACCTGCGCCAGGTCCACGCCTGGAACCAGGACTTCGTGGCGGCCAGCCCGGCTGGGCAGCGCTACGAGCGGCTGGCCGAGGAGATCGACCGGGCCATCGCGTTCATGAACGCGTGCGGGGCCGATCCCGGGGAGTTCCGGGCGGTGGAGTTCTACTCCTCGCACGAGGCGCTGCTGCTGGACTACGAGCGGGCCCTGATCAGGACCGACGCCCGCAGCGGGCAGGCCTACGGCTCGTCCGGGCACCTGCTGTGGATAGGGGAGCGGACCCGCGATCTCGGCGGCGCCCACATCGAGTTCGCGCAGCGGCTCCGGAACCCCGTCGCCGTCAAGATCGGCCCGACGGTGAGCCCCTCGGACGTGCTGGAGCTAGTCAAGGCCCTCGATCCGGACGGCGAGCCGGGCCGCCTCACCCTGATTACCCGGATGGGCGCGAGCCGGATCCGGCAGGCGCTGCCGCCGCTCGTCTCGGCCGTGGCCGACAGCGGGGCTTGCGTCGTGTGGGTGTGCGACCCGATGCACGGCAACACGGTCTCGGCGGCCAGCGGCCACAAGACCCGGTACTTCGACGACGTGCTGGACGAGGTGACGGGCTTCTTCGAGGTCCACCGGGCGGTGGGCACCCACCCGGGCGGTATCCACATCGAGTTCACCGGGGACGACGTCACCGAGTGCATCGGCGGCGGTCACCACATCGCCGAAGCCGACCTGGGCCAGCGGTACGAGACGGCCTGCGATCCCCGGCTCAACCGCGGCCAGTCCCTGGACCTGGCCTTCCGCGTGGCCGACCTGTACCGCTCAACGGCATAGCGAGATCTTCTTGGCCGCCAGGACATGCTGGACGGCCTGGTACCAGCCGGGAGACGGGCAGCCGACCCGAGGTGACGGCCGTGACAATGCTGGCGATGACCTCATGGGTGGTCGTCACGGCCGTCGCGCTGTCGAACAGCACCATGTCGGCGCCGGCCTCGATCGAGAGCGCCGCTGCCCGCGGCACGCTGTACCCGGCGTCGGCGATGGCCAGCGCCGACAGCGAGTCGGTCAGCACCAGGCCGCCAAAGCCGAGCTGGCCGCGGAGCACCCCGGTGATGGCGGCCTTCGACAAGGTGGCGGGCACCTTGCCGGTCAGGCCGGGGACGGTCACGTTCCCCACCATCACGGCGGTCGCGCCCGCCCGGATCGCCGCCTGGAAGGGCCGCAGCGCCGCGGCCTTCAGCACCGCGAGCGGCAGCACCGACGCGGGCCCGTCGTCGGTGTTGTAGGTCGCCTGCCCGAGCCCGGGGAAGTGCTTGTAGACCGGGATGACGCCGCCCGCCCGCAGCCCCCGAGCGAAGGCGATCCCGTAGGCGGCGGCGACCGAGGGCTTGAGGCTGAACGAGCGCGGCCCGTCCGGGTGGGCACTGTCGGGGCCGGGGCCGTCGGACAGGTCGAGGACCGGCGCCAGGTCCATCGTCACCCCGGCGGCCCGCATCCGGCGGCCGACCTGCTCGGACAGCGCCCGCGTCTGGGCCCGGGTCAGCGTGGCCGCCATCGTCCGGGGCCACGGCATGTCCCCGGCCAGGTTGGCCATCCGCTGGATCTCCCCGCCCTCCTCGTCGACCATGACCAGCGGGGGCACGCGGCTGCCCGCGCGCCGCAGTGCCGCCAGGTCCGCGGGCATGCTGGCCGGCGCCTCCGAGCCGAACAGGATGATGCCACCGACACCTCCGGTGACCAGGCTCTTCACCGACAGAACGGCGTCTTCTTCGACGGGCACGACGACGAGCTGGGCCGCGCGGCGCTCGAGGCTCCATTTACTGAGCACCGCGTCCGGGCGGCACGCGGCGGCCGGCGCCGGGGCGGGGGTAGACGCGGCCGGCCGCGAGCTGGCTACGGCGGCGGCGGTGCCGCTGGCCGTAACGGCCGTCGTGCTGTGGCTCCCGCCGGTGCCACCCAGGATCCCGCAGCCGGACGGCACGGCGGCCAGCACCATGGCGGCCAAGGCTAGCCGGAGCCTTCTCGGCTGGCCGCGGCTGGCCGCGGCGGTCGCGTCCAGGTCGGTGTTCACCGCGCTGATTCCTCTCGTCATGCCCGCCGATGGCGACCTGGCCGGGGGCAGCGAGGCAGTGGGCGGAGGGCACTGGATGAGGCCGGGTCTGATTCCGGCCCCGGGAATACCCGGGCTGATGCGCGTCACGCGGCGAGTGCTCAGCCGGAGCGAACCGCGACCATGAGATACCCGCCGAGGACAACAGCGGACACCGCCACCTGAGCCGCCACCGTCCTCCCGTGAACCTCCCCGCTGAACACAGCCCGCAGCGCCGGATACGCCCCGACCGCACCGAGCAACGCGCTCCCGGCCCGCGTCAACAGCCACGGCGGCGCGGCCCCAACCGGAGTCTCAGGACCCTGGTCAGCCGGATTGAGCGGCGCGGTCCGGGCGATCCGCAGCGCCGCCGCCGCCACCCCCGGCCCGGCCGCCAGTCCCAGCACCGGCCACAGCGTCCCCGGCAGTTCCCCGGTCAGGGCGAGCAACCCCAGCGCCAGGGTCAGCCACGCCGCGCTGAGCAGCACCGGCAGTACGGCCCGGGCCGCAAGCGCCGCTCTCGCGTCCACCCCGAGCAGCCGCCGCAGCGACGGGTCGTTGGCGTCCCGCCGCAGGGCGGCGGTCCCTTGAGTCCCCGCCGCCATCGCCCCGGCCACCAGTACCGCCACCACCACCCAGGCGTGCGCATGCCCGGTAAAGGCCGCGCCACCCAGCGCGGGAGCCAGGGAGCTGACCGTCACCGCGACCACCAAGGCCGGCCGCCGCCCCAGCCGCCGCCAGTCCGCCCAGGCCAGCACCAACGCCGGCCCACCACCGCGCCCGGCCCCACCACCGCGCCCGGCCCTACCACCGCGCCCGGCCCCGGCCGGGCGCCCGCACCCGGCCGCGCGGACACACCCATCCGCGGCACCAAGCCAGCCACCCGCGACGCCAAGCCCCCCAGCCGCGGCCAGGCCCGCGATCCGAGCCGCCGCCCGCGCCAGTGACTGTCCTCAGCGATCCACGTCAGCAGCGGCACGTTAAGGAACGTCGCCGCCAGCAGCACCGTCCCCGCCCGCGCCGAGCCAGCCCGGATCACTCCCGCCGGAAAGCGCGGCAATGCCCGCCCCACCAGCAGCGCGGCGACCACCGCGGCAGCCACCCCCACCACCGCGATCAGGCCGAACGTCCCGCCGTCCAGCCCCGCGAACCAGTCGGTGACCGCCCGCGAGACGACACCCCAGCGTTCCCCGGCCACCGCCCCCGCCGTAGCCGCCACCGAGACCACCGCACCCGCAAGCCGCAGCCGCGCCCGCCACCGCGGCCACGGCTGAGCCAGCACCCCCGCGAGCATGGCGGCCGTGAAGAACCCCGCGCCACCGGCCGCGGCTAGCAGCAGCCATGTCCACGGCACCCGGTGCGAGCCGGCCGGCAGCCGCAGGAACGGCCCGGCCATCGCCAGCGCCAGCACCCCGAGCACCGCACCCGCGATGACCCCGATCACCGTGATCACCACGGCCGGCCGCCGCAGCACCGCCCGCCGGTCCAGCGGCGTCAGCACCAGCCAGGCCGCGTCAGCGGGGGAAAGCGCTAGCGGGCCGAGCGCCTGGGCCAGCATCAGCAGCCCGGCCGCCGCGGCGGCCACCAGCGCGGCGCCCGCCACCGCCTGGGACGGCGCCGCGGCGCCATGTCCGCTCAGCCGGCCGAACGGCTGCGCCAGCAGATCCCATAGCAAGATCATCGTCAGCACCACGGCGAAACCCATGGAGTACCAGTCGTACCAAGGCCGACGCCGCCGCTGGCCGACGAACGACCTGACCTCCGCCACCCGCGGCGGCCCGGCCGTCACCGCCACCGTCGCCGTCACGTATCCGCCTCCGGCGTCACCATCTGCCCGTCGGCGACCAGCACCAGGCGCGCCCCGGCGGCTCCGGCGAAGTCGAGGTCGTGGGTGGCCATGACCACCGTCCCGCCGTGCCCGGCGTACTGGCGCAGCAGGCCCGCCAGTTCGGTGCGGAACCCGGGGTCGAGGCTCTGTTCCGGCTCGTCGAGCAGCAGCAGCCGGCTGGGCCGGGCCAGCGCGGCCGCCAGCGACAGCCGCTGCCGCTGACCGGAGGACAGGTCGAACGGGACCGCGTCCGCCCGCCCCGGCAGCCCGAACACCTCGATGAGCTCGTCCGTCGGCAGGCACCAGCCCCGGACCGGCTCGTGGGTCAGCCGGACGAGTTCCAGGTGCTCCCGCAGGGTCAGCCCCGGATACCAGGTCGGCTGGTCGCCGACCAGCGCGACCGCCCGCCAGAACGCCGCGTCGTCGCGCGGCGGGGCGCCGAGCACGGTCACGCTCCCGGCCGCCGGCTGGTGCAGCCCGGCCAGGCAGGACAGCAGCGTCGACTTGCCCGCGCCGTTGACCCCGGTCACCGCGACGATCTCGCCAGCGGCCACGGTCAGGTCCACGTCCTCGAGCACCGCGAAGCTGCCGTAACCCACCCGCACGCCGCGCACCGCCACCGCCGGCCCAGCCACGCCCTCACCGTATCGCGGCCCGCGCGTTCCCCGGCGCGAGCGTCCAGCCCGGCCGCGGCGGCCCGGCGCCGGCCGAAGCCCCCGAATCGACCGAACGGGCTTAAGAAAGCCCCGTCATCGTCAGCCACCCGGTGCACTGGAACGCGACGCCCTGACCGGGGAGTACACCGTCCTTGCGATCGAGAGCAGTATCGTGAGAGCAGGAGAGCTATGACAGACCACGTCGATGGCCCGGGTCATCAGCGCACCGCGCCGGACCGCGCTTCCCGGGCGGCCGGGCCCATCCCGGTGCTGCGTCTGGGCACCGCCCGCCGCGCGGACGGGACGTTCGACCAGGCGTTCCTCGCCGGGCTGCGCACCGCCCTCCACGAGATCGGGTTCTTGCAGCTCACCGACTACGGCGCGGCGCCCGGGCAGATCGGCGAGCTGACCGCGGCGGCGGCCCGGTTCTTCGCGCTGCCCCTGGAGCAGCGGCTGCGGCTGGACAACCGGCTGTCCCCGCACTTCCGGGGCTACACCCGGCTCGGACACGAGATCACCGCCGGCCGGGCCGACGCCCGCGAGCAGATCGACTTCGCGCCCGAGCAGGCCCCGGTGCCCCGCGAGCGGTGGGACGCTCCGTACCGGCTGCTCGAAGGACCGAACCAGTGGCCCGATGACACCGTCCCCGAACTCCGCCCGCTGGCAGCACAGTGGACCGGGCTCATGAGCATCATCGGCCTCGAGCTCACCCGGGCCATCGCCGCGGCGCTGGCGCTGCCCGAAGACCATTTCGACCGGTACTTCGCCGGCCAGCCGCACTGGTTCGGCAAGCTGATCCACTACGTCGGGGCCGCCGACGGCCGCGACCTGCAAGGCGTCGGGCCGCACACCGACTGGGGCTTCCTGACCCTGCTGCTCCAGGACGGCACCGGCGGGCTGCAGGCCCGCCCGGCCGGCGCCGGACGCTGGATCGACGTCCCGCCGGTCGACGGCGCCCTCATCGTGAACATCGGCGAGATGCTCGAAGTGGCCACCCGCGGCTATCTCGTGGCCACCCCCCACCGGGTCCTGCCATGCGCACCGGGAAGGACACGCGACTCGATCGGCTTCTTCTGGGCCCCCCGGCTGGACGCCTCCCTCGACACCGTGCCCTTGCCGCCCGAATACGCCGGGCAGGCCCCCGGAGTCAGCCAGTCCGCCCGTAACGTCCTGCACAGCCGCTTCGGCGACAACGCGCTCAAGGGCTGGCTGCGCTCGCATCCCGAAGTCGCGGCGGCCCATCACGCCGACCTGCTCGCCCAGTCGCACAACCAGCATGACCGATGAGTTCCGGGCGGGGGCGGAGTCGGTAGTGCCATGACTGCGACCTACACGTTCGACATCTTCACCAGCCTCGATGGCAGCGCTTCCTACGGGCCGCCCGGCGACTGGGGCGGCTACTGGGGCAAGCAGGGTCCGGAGTTCCTCGGCCACCGGCTCGCGGCGTATGACGGCGAGCAGCGGATGGTCTTCGGCGCTACCACGTTCGGGTTGTTCCTGCAGATGCTGCCCGCGATCGGCGAGGAGCGCGACCCATGGATGGACCGGATGCTCGGCTGCCCGGCCACCGTCGTCTCGTCGACGCTGCAGGGCCCCTTCGACTGGCCCGACGCGGCCGTCGCTAAAGGTGACGCCGCAGAGATCGTGCGCCGCATGAAGGAGGAATCGGACGTGCCGATCCGCTCGCACGGGAGCCTGTCGCTGAACCGCGCGCTGATGGCCGCCGGCCTCGTCGACCGGATCCAGGTCACCGTGTTCCCGGTGATCGCCGCCCAGACGGGGGACGAGCCGGTCTTCGCCGGTGCCGGCGACTTCGACCTCGACCTGCTGGAGACCCGCACCCTCGACGGCCGCATCCAGGAACTGGTCTACCGGCCCACGATCCGCACCTGGCCGGCCAGCTGACCAGGCCACTATGCGCGGCGACCTGCTCGTCCAGACGGCCGGTGTCGATGGCCTCCTGGACTGCCGCATGCGCGGCCCTGGCCACGTCGGGCACGTCCTGGCCGGGGATGTGATCCATCGCGTGGGCACCGAACGAGATCAGGTACTGCGTCACCTGCGACTCCCTTGTCCCGGCGGCCTGCTCCGGCCGTGTCCTGACTCCTAGGCGAACTCGATGACCGCCTCGAGGTGATCGCCGGGAGGCCCGATCCGGGTCGACCATTCCTGCCACAGCGCCGGAGGAAGGCGAAGTCGTGCGGGGTGGCCACAGCGACGACCGCGGTGATCTCGCCAGGTCTTGCGGCACGCAGCGATAGCCGCGGTCACGGAGACGTCCGGCGAGAGGGAGGAACGTCGTGACGATGTCGGGGAATCCGTGGATCATCAGGACGGGCGTCCCTGCGCCGATTTCGGTCCACGCCACATCGACCGCTCCCACCGTGACATGGCGCGTTACCAGATCTGTCATTCAATGCCTCCTTCAGGTTTCGCCACCCGTCTTCAACGTGCCCGCAGCCGACCCCGACGCGCAGTGACCGTACCCCCGCCCCACTCGCCGGGTAGCGGAATCTCGGCGTGTGATTACCTGGCTCTGTGGATGCTGACGGGCTCGTGGTGCGCGAAGGCGACCGGGTAGCCGCGACCGGCAGGCTCGTCCGGAACGACCAGGGTGACTGGTTCGAGCCCCCGATGTGGATCGCGGAGCCGGGAGGCCTGGAGCGCCGGGTCAGGCCTCTATGGCGGGGCGCGGTCCGGGTGGCAGGCGCGGATTTCGATGCCGTGGCTCGCCGGTTCGAGAAGGACGGCCTGGTGGAGGGCTGGGCCACTGTTACCGGCACCTGGTCCGGTGAGCAGCTCCGGGCCGAACGGCAGGACGCGCCCGTCCGGACGCGCGCCGCGCACCCCCAGTGGGGCGCGCCCCCGTGCCCGCCGCCCCCTGGCGGCTGGCCCGTAACCAAGCGCCGCGGGGACATCGAGCTGTCCTATGACCTCGGCGACCTGGCCGATACCGGCGCGGCCACCGCGATCACCTTGTTCCATCCGGGCCCGGACCAGGCGGTCCTGGTCATCGCGGCGGCTGACCCGGCCGCGGTGGAGGCCCGGCTGCGCCCGCAGCTCGGTGCGTCGCTGTGCGTCATACCCACCCGCTGGACCAAGCACCAGCTCGACGCCGTCCGCGACCACCTGCGCCAGCACTGGCAGCAGTGGAACCTCCTCCAGTTCGGACCCCAGCACGGCGAAGACGGTCAGCCCTATATCGCTGCCCGCCTCGGCCGGGTCCTCCCGGAGATCGCGGCCTGGGCCGCCTCACTGCCCTCCGGCATCCTGGCCCTCGAACCATGGCTGACCCGCCAGGAGCGGCGTACCAATTAGGGTGCCATCCGCCCAGGGTGACTGGCCCCACTACACATGCCCGCCGGTAGCGACGGCCGCGGGCTTAACGACACTCACCGAGAAGAAGCACTGATCCGGCGACAGAGGGCGGTAGGCGCAACGCCCGCTCATGCCGATGTGAGTAAGATATTTTAGCGTACATTCATTCACTAATGGCATACTCATACCGTGGTTAGTTGCCGCGCATAGTTCGCCACACTTAAATATCTGGTCTCCTTACGTCTTCACTACTGACTTGACGTGAATTCTTTTATTATCCGCATGGTCCGCTTAGGAGGAAATTCATTCACAACCTCGCTCGCGGAGAATCATCTCGATCACGCTTTGAATGGGCGAGCCATCTGATGTAATAGATACGAAGGGCAACACGTAGCTGTGCGACTGCTGTGTCCGGTTTGCCATCATGAAAGTCGCATTGGGCCATGCCTTCGATAGCGTGCGCTTCTTCTGGTTTTGAAGTAACCTCGGTGGCGATGGATAGCGCCTGCTCATAGCGGATTCGCGCATCGCAAACGTGTCGGAAGCAAGCGATAGCCCACCCAGCTTGTTAAGCACTCTGCGCCTCCCCGAGGCGATACCCAATTTGGCGATACAACTCCAGCGCTTGAACATAGCAAATGCTAGCTCTATTAGTGAGGTTGATTGCTTGCTGGACTGACCCGAGATGATTGAGGGTATCGGCCTCCCCTAGCCGATAACCAAGTTTCCTGTGCGTAGTTCTAGTGCCCGCGCAAGATGCGTGGCTGCTGCCTGATACCCGCCGACAAGAAACTTTACATGGCCTAGCTGGCCTAGGGCGACCGCTTCCCCGAATGGATAATTTACTTTATGATAGAGCGCAACCCCAAGTGTAAGATTGGAATCTGCCTGCGTGTAATCACCAGTTGCCGACTGCACGCCTCCCAGGCGACTGAGAGCGTTGGCCTCCCCAAGTTGGTCGACAAGATTGCGACACAGCTCCAGAGCTTTTTCCTGGCTGGTAATAGCAGCGACGTAATTCCCAATTTTCTGCTGCATCATACCTAGCTGAGTGAGATCGCTGGCTTCTCCGAGCTGGTCGCCGAGTCCACCGTGCAATTCCAGTGCCTTGTCAAGGCTGAGGGCGGCTGCCCGACAATCTCCAATGCAATGCTGAACTGTTCCCAGTCTGTTAAGAGCGTTAGCTTCCGCGAGCGGGTTCTCGATCTTACGCGCCAGATTCAGCGCCTGTTCGTGGGTGCTGGCAGCCGCCTCGTAATCGCCTTTCAAGGCCAGCATGTCTCCCAGATCGCAGAGGGCGGCAGCTTGCGCGAGCTGGAGGCTATCATCGCGGGCCACTGTCGAGGCAGTGTGATAAATGGCCAACCCCTGATCCCAATACCCGTGGCTGCGCAGGAAACCGTGCATAACAATTGCAATGGCGATAGCGAAGGCAGACAGGTTATGACAGGCCGAGTAATCGATAATGGCCTGAAGGTTGAGACGTTCTGCTTCCATCCAAGCGACTGCATGCTCCCGGGTTAGCAATGCCGGAGCATGCTTGGGCGCCATGCTGGCTACAGTTATTTTCCATGCAGAGGTGCGCCGGGCTAGGTGACGGTCGGCGGTGCCGGCAGTGTGCAGGTAGTACTTGACCAGGCGACGCATGGCGGCGTCACAATCCTCTGTGGAATCGTGCAAAGCCAAGATGCGAGCATGCTCTCCGATTAGGTCATGGAAGCGGTAGCGCCCGGGGTGGGTTCGGTGAGCAAGTAGTGGTCGTACAGGTCTTCGAGACGATGGCGGGCATCGTCAAAATTGCTGTTGTCTAGAGCAGTCGCGGCGTAGTCGTCAATGTCGGCGCCAGGGTGCAGCCCGAGGCGGCGGAACAGCCGTTGCTGGGGCATAGTGAGGTCCTGATAGGAAAGGTCGAACGCGGCTGCGACTGATAGATTTTCGGCGCGCATAAACTCGAGCCTGTCGCGGGCTTCCCTAAGCTCGGCGGCAAGCCCGGGAGCGCTCCAGGAGGGGTGATGATGCAACTGGCGGGCAAGCAATCCGACTGCGAGTGGGAGGTATCCGCACAGTCGGCTAATTTCCCGTACTGCGTCGTCGCTGGGTTCCAGGCCAGGTCGCGCGGAAAGCCGGACCAGCAGTCGGGCAGCATCATTCGGTGGGAGAGTATCTAGGCGATCACGTCGGCGTCTTCCAGCGCGGTTAGGTGCCTGCGGCTCGTGATCAGCACCAGGCTCCCTGCGGTACCTGGAAGCAAGGGCTGGACTTGATCATGTCCGGCGGCGTCATCGAGCACAAGCAGCAGCCGCTTGCCTGCGAGGTGATTGCGCCATAGCCAGGTCCGCGGTTCCAACCCAGTCGGGATGTTCTGGGCCGCAAGGCGACCACTTGCAGCAAGCTGGCGAGCGCATCAGCGGGGTTTACCGGCTGCTGCCCCGGCGTATGCCCGTGTAGCTGCAAGAAGATTTGCCCGTCTGGGAACTGCGGTGCGAGCTGGTGTGCGGCGTGCACAGCGAGAGCTGTCTTGCCGATCCCCGCCAATCCTCCAATCACGCAGACATCTGCCACTCCATGCCCCGAGCCGATCGGAATGGTTTCCATCAGGCGCTGAAGTTCGGGTTCCCGGCCAGTGAACGATGCGATATCGCGCGGCAGTGTTCGCGTCGTGCGCCGCGCCAACCGCCGAGGCCAGCTGAGGCATGAATAGTGTGACCCGGCCCGGCCAACGAGCCGTAGCCTCAAACTCGGCCCTACCCGCGCCGACTAGGTTGAGGGCGTCCGCCAGCAGCCGGATCGTTTCCTTGCGAGGAGCCAGGCTGATTCCCCGCTCAAGATCACTGATGGACCGGTAGCTCAACCGTGCCCTCTCCGCTAGCTCCTCCTGAGTCAGTCCCGCATCGATACGCAGGCGCCGCAGCAACCGACCAAAGGGCACTGCAGGAGGCTCAGCCACCGCTATCCCCTCCCAAGGCCTGTAGCCAGGAACTTTACGCCAGGCTACTTCGACTGAAGAAGCCGTCCTGTAAGCGTAGATCGACTTTCGAATGCGCCGCAATCTCAGCGCGCTCAGTCGTCCCGGCCTTTGCCAGAACCTCCAGGATGGATGCTCGCCAGGGTGGCTGGAGTTATGACTTCGAAGTGCACCCGAGACAGGAACACTGAACACTAGGCTCCGGCGAGGCGCTGAAGGCCACCTCAATACTGGCGGCGACACAATGCACAGCGTAATTCTGTGCCTATGCTGTGCGCTCAACTGTGTGGTGTGAATCATGCGCAGCAGTAACACTTAGGTAGGTCAATCTTCCGTAGCGCCATACCCCTGGGCAGGAGCCCTGAAAGCTCTCAACAGGTGAAACCGGAAAGCAGCGCGAAAGGAAAGGTCCTTGCGATGTCTCTTCTGGCGTCCATTATACTAATACTGGTACTCCTATCGATCATGTGCCTATTCGGATTCTTTGTTGGGCGTTGCTCCCGTAAGCTTCCTATTATCGACGATAATCTGCCGTGGACCATGCATCGTGGCCACATGATACGAACCAATGGCAATAATCAGACGATAGCGAATCCTGAGTCCTACCAGCGGTCTGGCCTCGGATCTTAAATAGGGATAACTGCAGCAAGCGAATCCTGAGTAGTGTAATAGGGGCGCAGTGCTGCTTGCTGAACAGAATTAGGTCTGCTTTACGTGCTCGGGACATCCAAGAAAGCTCGGCATCGCGGGAAATGAAAGAATTGCGGTATCCGCGACGATCGAACTAGCTGTGCTGGTCATGCTACGTGCGCTCGGCAATGAACACGAACTCGCGGCCCGGGCGATCTGGGGCCTCCCTCACATCCAGCACCCCGTAGCCCTGGGCGACCAGGCTCGATTCCACCTCATCGCGGCCGCGGAACCGGAGAGTCGAATCTGAGACGATAACCGCGCTGTCCGTTTGGAACGTATAGGTGCGGCGGATGGATACGAACGGAAGGTTCACGCCGGTAACCTCAGTGCGCTGTTCTACCGAGCCGAGCCCGGGAATATCAACGACAAGCCGTCCCGCCTCCGCCGCCCATTTCTCCCAGGCCCGCCATTCAGGACGTCTGGTCTCGAATACGAGATACCCGCGTGGGCGAAGTGCGGCGCGAATACCCTGGAGTGTACGCGCCCAGTCCTCGTCAGTGAGAAAGAGCTGCGCCACGTTTCCTGTCATCACGGCAAGATCAGCATCGAATGGCGGCAATGTCGTGGCATCGCCGTGAACCCAGGTGATGCTCGCGGTTGCATCTTTCGCTTTCGCGACCTCAAGCGAGGCGTCGGCTGGGTCTACCCCCAAGACAGTACAGCCGCTTTCAGCGAGCAAGATCGCCAGGCAGCCTGTCCCGCAACCGACATCGAGTACACGCCCTGCGCCCAGTTCGCCAGCGATGCGGAGGTAGGCAGCCAGATCATCACGGTCACCACCAAAGGCGTCATAGACGGGCGCAAGGCGAGGGTGAGCAAACATCGCATCAGGCACCCGTCAACCATATGTACGTTCGGGCATCTAGGCGATAGCTTTCGGCCACCACCGTTGCCCTCTCATGCCGTGACAGGGATGCATAGCACCGTGTGTAGGTATGCCGTGGTTCACTTCCTGCCCAGGATCCAGAGGGCCAAATCCACATCGCGCGCCGACCATCGATTGCCCGCGTCCGCCCCCTCTCTCCGGCACTGTTCGATCAAGGTCATGTACCTGGCGTAGAAGCGTGGACCACGATCGGTCAACTCAAGCTCAACCCTCTGTAGCCCGCTGCGGGCACGTTTGTCGTACACCGCGAGCCGAGTGGGAACGGCTGCAGTGAGCAACGCGGATACCAGAGCCGTCCCCTGGCCGAAGCCCGGAAGTTCCCGCAGCATCTCCCGCGCGTCACCAGCGGCCTCGATTACGTCGCCTCGGCCAGCGGCGGCGACCGCTCGACGCGTCACTTTCCGCACGTCGGCGTCAGGGCACTGGAGCAGCTTGACAACCCAGGGCGTGTCTGCGCGCAGACGCTTCCAGAAACTCAGCATTGCGATGTCTGCCTTACCGGCGCAGCCGTCGGCAGAAATCCTTTGCTGAACTTCACAGAAAACATCGTCGTAGTAAGGGGAAATCGTCTCTCGCGCTTCGACCAATCCTTGCGCAAGGCACGCTACGCGCTCTTTCGGAAGCATTCGTACCTTATACCATGAGCGCTGAATGGATGGGCATCGATACAGCCGGCTGAAGGAGCTGTCGTACTTACTTATCTGCCGCGGACAGGATCATTGGCAGCTGCTGAGATTTTTCCTTGAGGGAGGCTGCCGTGATGTTAGGGCAGAAGACGACTGGCGTGCCGGGTGTATATCTCGCGCATTCGGTCCGGGTCTGGCGGGGTGTCCGGCAGTAGCGCGGCACCGATGTCCCGCATGAAGGCCAGGGCCGGTTCTGGCGGGGCCCACAGTCCGAGCACCCGGGCCGGCTCGTCAGCTGGATTGCTGAAGCCGTGCCGGTGCCCGCGGGGGGCCACGAACATCGAGCCCGGCGCCGCCTCCTGCGGCTCGCCGTCGCCGATGACCAGCAGCCGTCCGCTGAGCACGTAGATGGCCTCGTCGAACTCATCGTGCGCATGCGGGATCGGCCCGGCGAACCGGCCGGGGACAGTGAGCTCCATCGCGGCGAATCCGGCCGGAAGGCCGTCATTACCCGCCAGGATGTTCATCGGCTGGCCGGCATAGGGAAAGGCCGGTCCCTCGCCATGGTGAGTCAGCAAGGTCATGGCCATTTCTACCATCTGTCCCGTGCGCAACCGGCGGCTACGGCGCACGCCACGCCTGCGACCACTACGTTGCCGGAACGCACTGTCATGCCGCTGGCCGGATCGCCCGGGCGGGTGGATGATGGATGGTTAATGGCGGCGGGCGGACCAGACTTCCTCGGCCGGCCAGCGCCGGACCCAGTCGTCCGGGAACTCAGGGAAGTCGTTGTTGACCGCACCTGGCGGCACCTGAACCTCGATCAGGTCCTCGACCGCCAGGCCGCACCCGGTCATGACCCGGATCCACTCCCCGTGCGGCAGCGCGAACAGCCGGTACCCGGCACCTGATGCGCCGCGCACAAGCACGCGGTGCAGCCCGAATAGGTCACGGGCCAGCCGGTCAGCGACCGGCCCTCTGTCCGGCATGCACATGCGCGCCAGCGTGGACTGGCCCATGAACACCAGTCGGCCGCCGGGCCGCAGCAGCCGGGCCGCCTCCGGGATCCACCGGTACGGATCGCACCACACTGATGCCCCGTATTCGCTGATCACCAGATCCGCGCAGCCGTCGCCCAGCGGCACCCGCTCGGCGTCCCCCTGGACCAGCGGGAAGCGCAGGCCGAACTCCTCCTGCATCCGCCGAGCGACAGCCAGCTGCCGGGCCGAGACGTCCACCCCGACGGGCCGCGCGCCGCGGCGGGCCAGCCACGCAGAGACGTACCCGCTGCCGCAGCCGAGCTCCACCACCGCAGCGCCGGGCACGCCGGCGGGCAGGACCGGCAGCTGCGACTGGGGGATGCACCATATTCCCCAGTACGGCTCGGCGGCCGCCCACCGGGGACGCGCGTACCGCTCGAACCACGCCGACATGTGCTCGTCCCACTGCCGCCGGGTAACCGGCACATGGCCATCCCTCTCATCGGTCATGCACCGATCGTAGGAACCCGCCAGCACGTGGCGCACCCGCCGCCAGCCGCGCCTGCGGCATCTCATCGAACTTGTCGCATCGCTAGCCGTCCCCCGCACCACGATATGACCGACAGGGCCAGAATCGATCCCGGCCGTCACCCCCAAGGCACCCGGCGCCTGCCGCAGCCTGCATTTCGCGATCGACGAACCGGGCACCTAGACCGAGCCTCGCCAGGCACCGGTCCTAGCGCAAGTCAACAAGTAGCCGAATTGAGGACGTTGCACGTTCGTATGCTTATGCGCTTGCGTGCATGCCGCCAAGGATGGCTACGGTTCGTCAATCCACTCAGGCGGCTCGCATCCACTGCTCTGCCCCGATCCCTCTCCAAACCTAACTGCTGCCAAGCCTTACGGAAGGGCAGATTTCTGTCCAGGGTCGGTGCAGCCAATCACGTAGTGACGCCGAAGGTGCTGGACAGGTTCGGGCTGGCGTGAATACGCCTACGGTGGGTCGGGGAAGGTACCTGCACTTCCACCCCGCATGCTCGGCGTCGGCGACCTCCGTCTAACAATCTCGCTATAGCGAGTGGGCCCTTATGATTCGTACTCTTGCAGGAAGGTGTCGCATAAGAATCGTACCGAGAACTCCAGGTTTGCTCGCTTTTCAAGGCCAGGGTGGATATCATCCATGTCATGGCAACAGAACCATCCGATCCCCCGCCGAAGAAATTTCTAGAGGTCCGCCGAAATTATTTGGCCGTTCAGCTGGGGCTAGATATCGTCGCTATGCTAACGGCTGGTGTCTGTACTTATGCGTTTCTCAAGTCCCATACAAAGTTGGGTATAGGGGAAGATATTGCCTTCAGCGTTGTCGCGGCACTCGTGTTGCTGGTACTTCTGCTCAATCTCGACCGAGCACTTGGAACCTTCCACCGAACCGAGCGATCCGTATTGGCAGCTCGGGTCCGATTGCAGGAAGCTGAACAGAAGCTAGCGCTTGAAAACAAAGGATCTTCAGATGATCACCTAGCGCTGTCGGCGCTGTGGGAAGTGACTCATAGTCGAATTGACCTTTATCACCAAATTGCCACCGGACAAGCACGGCAAAGTTTTGCTGCAGCTCAGCTAGCTGCTGGCGTTGGTTTTATCTTGATTGTCTTTTTCGCTGTCCTGGCCACGCTAGCGCACAATTCAGCTGGTGCCATAACTGTAGGAGCCCTAGGCGCCGTCTCGGCCGCGCTCGCTGGATATATAGGTCGTACCTTCGTGCGTTCGCAAGAATCCGCTGCCAGTAACCTCCGCGCCTACTTTGACCAGCCCTTGGAGTTCTCTAAATACCTCGCAGCAGAGCGCTTGCTTGCCAGTGCTGCGGAACTAGATCCCGATAGTCGAGCCTCCATAGTGACGGAAATCGTACGGGCTATAGTGATATCGAACTCGTTACCGTACGGCATAGGGAAAACATCCAACACATTCGCATTACTGTGTAGCCGTCTTTCCCTACTGTCTAGCCTTGTGGTCGGGTTGTTGGTCCAGGGTTGACGGAACGCTCTCGTACACTAACGAGTTGCGGATCGGGCGCTTGTCGAGGCGGCCGCGAGTTAAACCACCTTGATCTATAAAACTCCGCAGTTGTCGTCGCGGCGTGCGGCGGGCAAGCCTCTCAGGGCTTAGGCCGCCGCTGACGCCAGGCCAGTGGCGCCGCCTTATCTGTTATGGCTCAACTCGGCAGTGCCAGCTACTAACGTTAGAAGAGCGACAGTGACGGTGACGGTCACAAAGACGCTCCCGCCGGATGTTATGCAGCGTCGGTTCCGGTTCGACCATCCGCTTCTGCCGCATGTGGACGGTTGCGTCGGGCGGTTCAGTGGGCGGTCCAGCCGCCGTCGACGGGCAGGATGACGCCGGTGAGGTAGCTGGAGGCGGGGTCGGTGAGCAGCAGGGCGGCGCCGGCGATCTCGGCGGGGGCGGCCCAGCGGCCGAGCGGGATCTCGGTGTCCAGGAAGCGGCGGACCTGCGGGTCGTCGTCGACGCCTTCGTTCAGCGGGGTGCGGAACGGGCCGGGGGCCAGGGCGTTGACGGTGATCCCGGTGCCGGCCAGCTCGACGGCCAGGCTGCGGGTGAGCTGGACCACGGCGCCCTTGCTGGCGGCGTACCCGGACCGGGCGGCCGCCCCGGCCAGGCCCAGCGCGCTGGCCATGGTCACGATGCGGCCGTATCCGGCGGCGCGCATCGGGACCGCGGCGGCGCGGCAGGCCAGCCAGGTGCCCACCACGTTGACCTCCAGGCAGGCCCGTAGCTCCGCAACCGCGAGCTGGTCCAGGGCGCCGCGGGCCTGGATCCCCGCACTGGTCACGAGCACGTCGAGCCGGCCGCGGCCGGACAGGACCTGGTCGATGAGACCGTCGACGGCGCGCTCGTCGGTGACATCGCAGGCCTGCCCGAGCACCGTGCGGCCGGTCCGGGCGGCCAGGCGGGCGGCGGCGTCGGCGCAGCGGGCCGCGGACCTGCTGGCCAGGACGACGTCGCCGGCCTGGGCCAGGGCGGTGGCGATGGCCAGGCCGAGCCCGGCTGAGCCGCCGGTGACCACGGCCACCTGCCCGGCCCGGGGCGGCGCCAGGTGCGCAGCCGCGCTGGCGGCCAGCTGGTCATGGCCAGGCTCGCTGCTCATCAGGCCATGATCGCAAAAGCGGGCCGTCCGGGCTCGCCGGTGCCCGTTACTGCCGGCCGCCGGGCCGCAGGCCCAGGCTGCCAGCCGGGCGGCAACCTGGGCCTGCGGCTGAGCTGATTCAAGTTCCGGGCAGTGACCGGCAGGTGCCACGAAAGGCGTTCCGGTCTCGTCAAGGCTGACGCGCGAACTCATGCCGAATAGTCTTGGTGTCGGTTGCCCCGACGCCGTAGCGGCGTGAAAATGGCCGGGGTGCCGCCCGCGACGTCGTTTCCTCTATGGTGCGGTTGAGGCCGTCGAATAGTCTGGCGCCGGGATCCGGTCATCTGAGGGGCCGTTGATTGTTGCTTCGAGCACGCGGGTCAGATTCTTCCGTTTGCCCTCCGGGTCCCCGGGCGGTGCCTGCCGCAGGTGAGCAGCCCGGGAGGGCAGGACATGACGGAGGACGCGTGGACGAGGTGATGGATGAGCCGCTGTACCGGGACCGGGTGTGCGGCGTCGATATCGGCAAGGCGGGCATGGTGGCGACGATCCGGGTGCCCTCGGATAAGGACCCGGCGCGGCGGGCTCAGGAGACCCGCACGTTCGGCACCACGCGGCGGGAGGTGCTGGCGCTGGCGGACTGGCTGCGGTGCTGGCAGGTGCCTGCGGTGGTGATGGAGGCGACCGGCGATTACTGGAAGGGCCCGTTTTACCGGCTGGAGGCCGAGGGGTTCGAGTGCGTGCTGGCCGACGCCAGGCAGGTCCGGCACCTGCCCGGCCGCCCGAAGCGGGATCCGGCGGACTCGCGGTGGCTGGCGGCGTGCTTCGAGCGCGGCACTATCACCGCGTGCTTCGTGGCCACGCCGGAGTTCCGCCTGATCCGGGAGCACACCCGGTACCGGCGGGACCTGACCGGAGAACGCACCCGGGAGAAGCAGCGCGCGGAGAAACTGCTGGAATCGGCGGCGGTCAAGCTCTCCAGCGTGGTCGCCGACCTGCACGGCGTCACCGGCCGGGACATCATGGACCACCTGATCGCCGGGGAACGGAACCCGAAGGTGCTGGCCCAGCTGGCCCGCGCCGCGGCCCGCCGCAAGATCGCCCAGCTGGAAGAGGCGCTGGAAGGCGCAGAATTCTTCACCCCTGAGCACGCCGCGCTGCTGGCCGTCATGCTGGAACGCATCGACCGGGTCAGCACCGAGATCGCCCTGCTGTCCGAGGTGATCGAGCGGCTGCTAGCCCCGTACGAGGAACAGCTGCAGCAAGCAGAGTCGATGCCCGGGTGGAGGCGCCGCGCGGCCCAGGACGCCCTGGCCGAGACCGGCACCGACATGAGCCGGTTTCCCACCGGCGCGCACCTGGCCTCCTGGGCCGGGCGGACTCCGGTGGACAACTCCTCCGGCAAGCGCGCCGGCCAGGCCAGGTCCAAGAAGGGCAACCGGTACCTGGCCGGCGTCACCGGCGAGACCGCTGTGGCGGCCGGCCGCACCCAGACCCGCGAAGGCGCCCGCTACCGGCGGCTGGCCCGCCGCCGCGGCAAAGCCAAAGCCCAGGTCGCCATCGGCAACACCCAGCTCAAGGTCCTGCACAAGCTGCTGTCCAACCCCGGCATGCGCTATCAGGACCTAGGCGCGGACTACTACGAACGCCAGGCCGGCGTCCGCCGCCAGATCGCCCACCACGTCGGCAAGCTCGGCGCCCTCGGCTTCGAAGTCACCCTCTGCCGCATCCCCGACCCCGACCCCGACCCCGCAGGTCAGCCGCAGGCCGCCTGACCATCACCACTCACGCAGACCCGGCAGGACCACCATGGCCAGGGTCCGCTGCCGCGCGCCCAGCTGAGGTCCCATTTTCGGGTCAGAGTAAGTAAGCCGGGCGCACATCCATGCACGTCCCAGAATACTCACTAAAGCACTCTCAGCCTTTTTGCTTATCACAGTGCGGCCTTTCCGTCCCCGGGGCCAGTTATCCCCGCGCTAGCGCAGAATCGTCATAAGCCCTGTTTAGAGTATTGACAGCGTTTGCAGCAGACTGCTAGATCACTGGGCCCCGGGTCCTTAATCATCAGGTGTGAATGCTAGTGGCGCCGCCAGGTGGGCCAGCGGGGACGGGGGGCGGGGGCGGGGAGTTTGCGGTCGCTGCGCCCACCGCCGGGCTGCCGCCTCTAGATTCTCAAGAGCGTCAACAGCCTGAGTTCCGCCCCGCACATACGTACCATCCCGTGAAATATCATTAGAAACATTGCTGATAAAGGACATCAGAACGTCGAAATTTGTGATCCCACCCGGGTAGTTTTGGTCTATCTGCTTCTTGAGTGCATGCTTGTCACTTTCTACGGCTGCCCCCAGGCTTTCCCAGCCCTCATAGTCGGGTTGCGGCATATACAGACTCCGCGGCACCCAGGGCCTATCTTTGAAGCGCTGGTTGAAACGTGCTATTTCATAGCAGCACCATGCGCGAGTCGTCGCTGACTCAGAAAGGACGTAATGCACGTCGCATGCATCAATGATATCGGGAAGTACGTTCAGTTCAGACTCAATATCTCTTGCATTTTGGTCGATGAAGATCCAGTCCATCCAGATCCGAATGCCATTATAGACAATCGGTAGTGGATCATCCACGAGACCCTGGTCCTGCATCACATTACCAGCGCGCTCAAGACCTCCGCACATGGAGTACACAACGTCATTCAAATTTGCTCGCCAATCATATGTTATAAACACGTCTGGTGGCTGACGAATGCAGAATCGTTCGAAGTCTCTCGCCGGATAAATTTTGCTTTCAATCAGCTTACGGCGAAGGTGATGCATACTGTACGCGCTGGCATCACCAAGCTTCCAAATAATCTCGGACAAACCGTTAGCGGTCGTAGACCAAAGGCGTCTATCACTGCCATCGAACTCAAGCTCGGACATCGCTCATTCCTCCTCACACTCTCCCTATTGAGGCTCCAATGGAGATGCAGCGACCAAGGCATCCAAACATATCTCCGGCCGACTCCACAGGGATGCTGTTTCACTTTGAGCTTGACATGCCCTATCGCGACCGTCAAGACACGGTCGGAATACAGAGCTCGAAACGTCTGATCGTACCGGATGCCGGGAATGGGTTCCGCGAGTTTGGTTTTAAGTCTGAGCCGGGATTGCCAAGGAACGCAGATCACTATCGCTCGCCAACCAGAAAGGGTGCCCTCGGATAATTTGCAGTTGGACCATACCTGCAGTACCCCCCTGTGATCACCGGACCGCACCTCCCGGGCGCCAGCTGGAGTGCGGCACCGGCCCGAGCGGGCAGCATTCGGATCGTTCTTATTCACATCCCAGCAGCGAGCAGCCGGACCGGCCGCCGAGCCTGGGTTGCACATCCAGCACCCGCCCCCGAACGCCAGCAGATCTGTATGCAGCACTGCGCATAGCGCGGACGTCCGCTTCTGCCGCATATCGGAAACGGCTTGATCCGGGCGGTGGTCAGTTCCCGGCAAGATCTGATGGCCTGGTGCTCAGGTGGACCTGGCGCTGCAGGTCGACGGCGCCGAGTACGACGGCAGTGATCGAGTGGCCGACCGGGGGTAGTCCCGCGGGGCCACGGGCTGGCCGGGTTCCTTGACGCGGGGGATCTCGACGAGCCCGATGACCGGGCTGCCGAGGTCGACGAAGAATCCAACGGGTGGTGACTCAGTACCACGCCTGCCGTGACGGTCCCGGTCGTGAAGCGTGCCTTTGCTGCCTCCCATTCGTCGTCGGTGGGCTGGCGGCGCTCCCGCAGGGCACGCCACTCATCGTCCTCCGGTTGGCTCATGTTCTGATGATGCCGCGATAGCCGGCCCGGCGACGGTCGTCCCCGTTTGCCGCCGGGTGTGTGCTGGCCGGCTTCACGGTGACGGCGAGCCGCTGCAACGTCGTGGCATGACGACTTTCATCCAGCTGGCCCTCACGTCCTCCAACCCTCCCGCGCCATTTACTGACCGGCTGCGCGGCTGGCCGTGGCCGCTTACCTCGCCCGGTTCATGGGCTCCTCCCGCGAGCACACCGGATCGGACCTGCGCTGCTACCTGACACTCAGCGGGCTGGCGTTCGGAGGCGAGGATCGGGCGCGTTTTGGGGTTACGCGTGAACTGGCTGGTCGTTAGGGGGTGGCAGGGTGCTGCCGTCGCGGAGCAGCACCGGCCCGACCGCGACGGGCGCGCCGGCCGGCGGGGGCGGCAGGGGGGCTGGGTCAGGGGCCGGGCTCGGTGGTGCGGGCTGGGTGATTGTGGTGCCGAACGCGGGTGGCGGCGGATTGCTGACCGAGGTGTCGATCAGGTCGGCCAGGCTGGGGGCATCGTCCAGGCGCGGCACGCCGAGCGGCGGGAGGCCGAGCAGGTCGAGCACGGTCTTGCCGATGGAGACGTGGGAGTTCCAGCGGGAGTCGATGCCGGCCCGGACCGGGCCGCCGAACATCAGCAGCGGGACGCGGGGCCCGTAGGCGAGCTGGACGCCGTCCGGGGTGACCTCGAGGTCGGGGGTGGCGACGTGGTCGTCCCACCCGCCCCAGTCATCCCAGGTGAGCAGGAAGACCGTGCGGGGCCACAGCCCGGCTGCGGTAATGGCGTCCACGGCCTGCCATATCTTGCCCTGGCCCAGGCTCACGTCGGCCACCGGGTGCTCGTCATAGGGGCTGTCGTGCCAGACCATGGCGAGCGCGGGCAGCGTCCCGGCCTTGGCGTCCGCGACGACCTGGTCGGAGCCGACGATATTCGCCGACCCCTTGAGCTGGGTGTAGAAGCTGACCGGGTAGCCGCTGCTGCCCGCGTAGACCTTCCAGGTCAGCCCGTGATCCTGGGCGTGTCCGGGCAGCGAGGGCATGTCCCATTCCGGCTGCGCCGCGGACTGGGGCGGGTTCCGCAGCGTCGGCGTCTGGCCGCCGACGATCAGCAGGTGATTCGGGGTCGAGTTGGTCCCGAACCCGGAACAGTGGTTCTCCAGGAACGCCCCGGTGGCCGCCAGGTAGGCGTAGTACGGCAGCACCACCTCGGTGTCGAACTGGGTGTGCGTAGCCGGGGTGGCAGTCCCCGCCTGCTGGGCATGTAGCCATCTGGCATACGCCGCGCGGGTGTGGTTCTGATCGTGCGCAGGCGGGTTAGCCTGCACCGGCCACCCGGCGGCCACGTTCGCGCCCCAGGCCCGCATCGAGGAGAAGTAGTTATCGGTGGTGTGATTCTCCTGGGTGAACACCACGACGTGATCGACGACCTGAGCCATCTCGCTACACTCGCGGCCGCATGGTTACCCGCGCAAGCGAATCCGGGTAAATACCCCGTGCCCGCCGCCACGGCGGCCAGCCCACCGCGGCGCACGCGAATCCAGCCAGCGCCGCCTTCTGGACGTCCTCAACTGCCGCGAATCGAGTGCTGGCCCGGCTAGGTTCTGCTGGCCTCAGGCGGTCAGCCGCCGGGCGTGCAGCTTCTCATAGAACGGCAGGTGGTAACGGAGGTAGCCGCTCGGTACCGAGTCCTGGCCGGGGCCGGTCACGGGCCTGGCCGCTACGCGGGCGAATCCGGTGCTGGCCGCCGCGTCGGCATGCCACCGCCTGGATGGCTGCCATTCCGGGCGGTCCGATGGCTGCCAGGTCAGCGCTCCGGGCAGAAAGTCGATTCCGGCCTGCACGCAGTACGCGCCGATGATCGCCGCCGGGCGGCTGACGAGGTCTTCGGCATCGATGACAGCGGGAACACGGCAGGTCAGGCGGCAGACCTCGGCGAAGATCGCGTACTGCGACTCGAAACCGATCTTGTGCAGGCTGGCGCCGGGGTCAAGCGCCCGGTAGGAAGCAATCGTCTCGCGCGGGTGCCGGATAAGAAAGGCATGCCGCGCGCCAGCCGCCAGGAACTGCTGGTCAGCCAGGACCTCGGGATAATGCCTGCCTGTAGTTTCCTTGGCGAATACACGGCCGTCCCGGCCCAGCGAAGTGAGTACGGAGATCAGCCCGGCTGCTGACGTGACGCGCTCGCCCGCGATGTCCGCCTGGCCGAACTCGGCCAGGTAAGAAAATGGCTCGTGCACCATCGTGAAATCGCCGCGCTCTGCCATCATCCGGAAGAAAGCAGTCGACCGGCTGCGCGGCGCACTCCACAGCATGAGCAGCACAGCACGATGCTACGCAGAACGCAGCCAGCACCACAGACCGCACCAGCCAGCTCCGCTCACGCACCTGCCCGGGCACCGATCCATGGATTGGGAAACGCACTGTCATGCTGCCAGGCGTGTGCTGGCCGGCTTCACGATGATGACGAGCCGCTGCAGCGTCATAGCATGGCTACCTTCAGCCAGCTGACCCTCTCGTCCTCCGCTCCTCCTGAGCCGTTCACTGACCGGCTGCGGCTGGCCGTGGCCGCTTACCTGGCCCGGTTCAAGGGCTCCTCCCGCGAGCACACCCAATCAGATTGCGCTGCTACCTGGCCTGGTGCGCCGAGCAGGGCCTGGACCCGCTCGCTGCCCGGCGTCCGCACCTGGAGCTGTACATCCGGTCGATGCAGGAGATCCGCCGGTTCAAGCCCTCTACTGTCTCCCGCCGGTTCTCCGTTACTGCCGGGTTCTACCGGACCTGCGTCCTGGATGGCATCCTGGAGCACTCGCCCGCCGAGCACGTCCGCGGCCCCTCAGTGCCAACTGAATCACCGACGCTGGGTTCACCCACCTGCAGTTCGAGGCACTGCTCACCGCCGCCCGCCAGTCGCCGAACCCGTACGACTTCGCGCTGGTGGCCATGCTCGGCTTGCTGGGCTTGCGGATTTCGAGGCCACCGGCGCGGACATCGGCGACCTCGGCGAAGAGCACGGCCACCGGGTCCTGCGCGTGTGCGGTAAGGGCACCAAGATTGTCCTGATTCCGCTGCCGCCTGCGGTCGGCCGGGCCATCGACCAGGCGGCCGGATCCCGCACGCGGGGGCCGATCCTGCTCAACCGCCGCGGCACCCGGATGGACCGGCACGCCGCCACCCGCCGCCTGCACCAGCCCGCCGGAACGGCGGGGATCCAGATCGCCCGGGCCCACCCTCATATGCTCCGGCATACCTTCGTCACGACCATGCTCGAGGCCGGCGTCGACCTGCGGGACGTCCAGGTCGCCGCGCGTCACGCGGACCCACGTACCACAATGCGCTACGACAGAGCCCGCCAGAACCTGGACCGCCACCCGAACTACATCCCGCCGCTTTCATGGCCTCCGGCACCTGATCCAGCCCGCGTCTCCCGGGCTCAAGCCCGGGAGACGCCATGCATTGCCGATGAGCGGATGGGTCCCGGGGGTGTTGATCACCTGCATAACGCTGTGACCGGAAGATCACGAGGGGCACACTTAAGAGGTGCGATCTCTCGACACCCGCGTCGACGAGTTCATGCAGGCGCCCGTCGCGGCGGCGATGTTCGTCCTCGCGGGCCGGCTTGGGCTCAGCGCCGGGCGGCTCGCTGCGCCGGCCACCGTGACCGCCTTGGCGAGCACTGCACTGCGCGACCTCAATCCGTGGGGCGGGGAGGCAGCGGCGAACCGGGTCCGGGCTCTCGCGCTAGTTCAGCCATTGCGCGACCTGGTTACCGCGGTCGTCACCGACGTCCGCAACAGCTGGTGGTCAGCACCGCTGGACCGCGGCGCCCAGCTGCTCCTCACCAGCCAGGATGACCCGCAGCGCGATCCCCTGCACCTGCAAGCCCCGCAAGGGCCGAACGATGCGTGGGAGACCTACGCGCAGAGGCCCGTCGGAAGCATCGCCACTTCTACCGAGCTGCCCGTCGCGCGCGATGAGCCGGTCCGCTCTGGTGCGCACGCGGAGCTATCGTGCGGCATCAGCGACTGGGACGCCGTCTACCCAGTGCACCAGGTGCGCCTGCGGGTGTCCTCCACGGCCCGCGTCTATGACGTCGACTCGGCCGCAGACTGGCACAGCCTCGTCCAGCGTTACCGGGATCCGGCGACCCACCCAGGCTCCGATGACAGCCTGCGCAATGCCGCTGGCATCGACAACGGCCCGGCCCCCACCTGGAGCACGGTCGCCCGCGACTACGACGGAGTCCACCTCACCTTCGCCGGCTTGCTCACCGGCCTCTACGTGCCCCGCACCACCGAGGAGGTCAACACCACCTTGTGGGCCTGGAACTGGGAGAGCACTCACTGGCTGCGGTCAGTGTTCACCACCGCAACACCACTGGATGACCTTCCCGGAGCACCCGAAGACCCAGACTTCTACCGCCCACTATGAGCAGCCGGCGCCGCAAGCAACGGATCGGCCAAGTGCACGCTCATGCGAGGGGCGCGTTGACGTTTCGGGTTTTGAGCGGCGTCGTGGTCTTTGATCAGGTAGCGGTCTTCCGGGCCCAGTACTCCTGAGATGCCTTCGAGGCGGTGAGTTCCTCCGCAGTGCCGAAGCCGGGTGCCATCGAGGCGGCAGTCCCGGCCAGCACCTCGTGGTGCTCGATGTTGAGCAGCCGCAGCCAGCTCTGCTGGCCCATCGTCAGGGCAATGAAGCAGCCGAGCTCGACCAGCTCTGGCTCGGAAAAGTGGCGGTGAAGCCGCTCCCACAGCTCATCGCCGGCATCTAGCCGCCAGGTGATCGCCTCCGCATAGGCCAGGGCAGCCTTCTCGCGGTCCCCGAATTTCGTCGAGGTCTCGAAATTGAGCAGGTCATCGTATTTCGCCTCGCTCAGGCCCTGCGCCTTGGCCTTCTCCGAGCGCTGATTCCCGCAGTACTCGCACTTCACCGTGCGCGACACGTAAACACGGCATAGCTCCTTGACGGCGTGATCGCAGAACCCCGTCACGGAAGATCGCCTCCCACGACCGCGCGAAAGCCCAGAAGCACGCGGGAACGTGGGCGCGTACCGCCGAGCTCTCCGGCCGCGGGGTCCCCTCACGCCGGCATCGCTCCATCTCCGCCCGCATATCCTGGTCCATCGCCTCAAGCGGCAGGTAGCTGATCCGCTGTCGGTCGCCCATTGCCTCTCCTCAGGAATCCGTCACTCCGGCCGCGCGGGACTGCTGGCGCCGCCATGACCGCCAGGCGGCTAGAAGCCCGGCCATCACAGCCTAACCGCGGGACCGCCTGCGGCGCCGCGCCGGACAAGGCGATATACCCCCATGCGCGCCCCGCGCTGTGTCACTGCGCACCGAAGGCATCCACCGGAGCCGCGGAACCTTGCCGCCAGCCGGGCAAGCGGCCGCACTGCCGGCACCGGCTGGAAGTGGCCTGGCTCGGCAGGCTCCGGCCTGTTCATGTCCTATCCCGCCGGTTGCGGCCCATGTTCCCGTCAGTTCCGCACTGGCGGCTTCCGCCGCTCTCGGCCGACGGCGGCCGATCATGGCACCCAGACGCTGCGGTCTGCGAAGCAGGCGCGCCTATCTCCGGGGCAATGGGATACGGCGCTCCGCAAACGCGCTCATCTGCCGCGTTCCGGGCGTTAGCTTGTGCGCTGCCGGGGATGATGGTTGCGCAGGGAGATCTCGTCGGACTCGGCGATGTGGTCGGCCTGGACGGCCCGGAGTCCTGCGCCCAGGCGTTCGCGCGCCTGCCGTAGCAGCTTGAGGGAGTTGGTGGAGGAACTCTGCTGGGCGGCCCGCTCCGGATCGGCCCCGTGTTCCTCGATGAGGTGGGTCTGCAGGGCTGCGGCGACTTCGTCGGCTGCCTTCAGCGCGTGGTAGATGGCCCGATCCCGTGCAGTGTCGTCAACCATAGGATCAGTATTGCGCCTCCGCACGTTTTCGGGCCCCGGAACTCACCCGCCAGACGGCATCGCGACGTCCTGTCATGCCGCGTTCCGGGTCTGCGGCATGACCTACCATCGCCTCATGCCAGCGGAGGTGAATGAGCGGCGGCTCCCCAGCGCCGAAGACGAAGCCCGTTTCTGGGCGCTGATAGAGGCTGCCTGGGCGCAGTGCAGCGCTGAAGCCAGCCGCGTGCGGCGGGCGCTGGCGACGCGAGCACCGGACCGGGGACGCCGGTCTCTCCGCAATGGGCGATGCGCTGCCGGTGTTCCTGAGTGACCTGACGGATTAGTGCCGTGCCCTGACTGGCGCCAAGCTGACCAGCCTTGACCGCGTGCTGGAGCGCAAGCTCTACGATATCGACCGGGCTGATATCCAGGCCGTGACCGACGGCTCGGACGACGGCTTCCTGTACGGCACCGGTTTCATCGTCGCGATGGGCCAGGATTTCTACGACGCGGTTGCCGGGGATCCGCAGGTGGCGGTCCTCGACGCCGCGTGCGAGCCGATGTGCTGCTTCTTCGTGCACCTGCATCACGAGCGCTTCGGGGAACTTCCGCAGACGGGCTCGGTGATTTCCCGCGGATCATGTTCGAACGCGGCCGACTGGGCCAGCTGACCCCGTCTGGGCATCGGCCCCGATCGCCGTGCAAATTTTGTTCTGTGCAGGCCGGCCTCACGAAAAGCCTGCCCGCCCAGAGCACCGCACCCCGATACAGGCGGGAGCCGCGGCCCCCGGGGGACCTCCCCGCCGGCGGCGGGCTCTGCGCGGGCGGCGATCCGGCGGCCGGGCTGCGCCGGCCCGGCCCGCACAACCCGGCGGCCTCACCCGCGAGCAGGCAGGACATCTCGTCCCCGCCGGCCTGGACAGGCCCGCGCACCGGCAGCCCGGCCGGATACACCGCCACCAGCACGGCAAGCCGGCCGGGCGTCTCCCCGCCCGAGGCCATGACCACGACGGCGCTCCCCGTGGAACCCGCAAGCGGGACCCTCACCCGCCCCCAGGACACAACCGGCCAGCACGCCCGCCATCCCTCCGGCACCGCACCTGCCCCACCGTAACCGCCCCGTCCCGCGATCCCAGGCCAGCCACGCCAGACCCCGCCACTCGCTGCACCGGGCCCAAACGTCCGCACATGCATGACGAGTGCGGTGGTGGCAGGTGCGGATAAGGTTCCTCTGTTGCCGGGTGCGCGTTGGCTCAGGACTCCCCGGCGGGTGCGGGTCCGCCAGGCGCCTAGTACAGATGCAGCGACAACGCCGGGGACCGTATCCGTGGTGTCAACCTCGAAGTCGTAGGGCCCGAACGTGTGGATCAGGTTGGTCTCCACGTGCGACCGGCCTTCGTCGGCACGGCGGTCCCCGCGGATGCGTTCCCGGCGGTCTATCTCGGCCACGTCGCAGTGCACGCCGACGAGGAACACATCCAGGTCCCCGAGCAGCCGGGCCAGGTACTCACGCCAGGCGCGGAACTCGATGACGTGCTCGACGATGAGGTCGTTTCCCGCCGCGGCCAGGGCGGGCAGGCAGCGGTGGAAGCCGTCGAAGAACCGCGGCCGCAGCTGCTGCCACCAGGCGAACGGGCCGTCCGGGTCGCGGCGGGCAGGCAGCATGCCGCTGGCCACCAGGTGATCCGACGACACGTGCAGGAACGGCTCGGGCAGGGCCTGCTGCATCGCCTTGGCCAGCGTTGACTTGCCGGAGCTGGAGGCGCCGTTGAGGAAGATGATCCGGCCGGGACCGCGGTCGGGCGGGTGAGGTTCCATGCCTGGCAGGATCGCAGGATGCGGACGTTCTGCACGAGCGGCTGCATCCTGAGGATCCTGACGGCCCGTGGCGGGCGGAATCCCGTTACTGGCTGCTGCCTGGCTCCGACGGGCCGGGTTCGGGTCAGGTGGCTGCTGATCTGGCTGCGGGTCAGGATCCGGCGGCGGGAAGTGGTCCGGGTCAGGGTCAGCTGGTCCCGACGGGGTGCCGCTGGTTTCGCTGTTGCTACCGGTGCCTGACGTACCACAGGTCAATAGTGTCCGTGTGCCCGTTCCATGACAGGGTGAACTGCCAGCAGCCTGGCGCAGGGACTTCGATTTCGGAGGGATAGATCTCCCCTGGCGACGAATCCGCTGGCCAGGTCGATGATACAGCGGGCCTGGCGGCATGAAGCGGATGACCGGTAAGCCGCAGCGGCATCCCGTCCCGGGGGAAAGCGACAACCCACAGGATCTTGTCGGAGTAGGGCTGAGGGTTACCGGCCATCAGCGGGTAACCGAACAAGAACCCCGCCGCCTGTCCTCGCCCGGCGAGGGCATACCGGATGGGCGGGGGATTCGCAGGCGACGCCCACCTCGGCGCGGATCCCAGGAGCAGCGGCGTCGCGCCGCAACCGCCGCTGGCATACGCCGCACCTTGCGCGGGAGGCGGGTGAGCAGGGCTGCTAGCCTGCGCAGGGCTGCCGTTTCGCTGCGCCGGGGTGCCAGTACCAGTCGGCAGCGGAGCATGGCCCGCGGTGCAGGCCGTGATCAGGACGGCGCATGCCGCGAGCACCAGGCTGCCGACCCGGGCCATGCCATAATTATAAATGCCGGCCCGCGCGGCGATAAGGGCCCAGTTTCCGCATCCTCATCTGACGCATTGCGGCTGCGGCTGCGGCTGGGGCTGGCGGCTGGACCGGGTCTAATTCCTGGCCTTCTTGAACCCCTCGGGCAGTCCGGCGGCGGCGCCATACCGCCATCTTGCCGCATCGGGACGTGGCACCGGCGGGAGCCATGCGGGCGATCGCGCGGCACGAAGACGAAGCTGCCCGCGGTCGCGGCCCTCCGGTTCAGCGAGTGGTCGCCGGCCAGCCCAGCTCGAACCGCTCGAAGACCACACTGATGTCGTCGGAGAACGTCAGGCCCATGGCCGTGCACTGACGGGTGAAGTAGCGGGTGTGCGCGTCCAGCCAGGCACCGGTCGCCCGCCCGGGGCAGCGGCTCGTCCTGCGCCGTGAACTCCTGCACGAGCGCCGCCGTCGCCCGCTTGGGCCCGTGCAGCACCAGCAGGCGGTGCTGCCGAGGCGAACCCGGTTCTGTCGCTGCTGGCGGCTGGGCCGGAAGGAGCTGCCGGGGGCGGGCTTTACTGTCCGGCGAGTTCCTCTACTACTGGTGCGAGCGCGTCCAGGTCGTCGATGAGGAATGAGCTGATGCCGAAGCGCTCACGCAGGTCCGTGAACTTGCGGGTCAGGTCCTTGATGGTGCCGATGAAGATATGCGGGGAGTCCAGGATCTCCTCGACCGTCAGCTCGGCGCCGGTCTGCTCGCGGATGTGGTCGGCGCGGCGGCGTGCCTCGGCGCGCGGGTTGCCGGTGACGACCGCCGGACCGCCGGTGGGGTAGGTGTTGAGTTCCAGCTCGCCGAAGCGATCGCCGGCGGCCTCGCGGACCCACCCGATTTTCTCCTCGGTGGCCGCGGCCGTCAGGCTGCGGGCGTCGGCGCGGGGCGTGTCGCCCTGGATCAGCCGCGGTGCCAGGCCGATGATCTGGGCCTCACGGGCGGCCAGGGTCAGCAGGCGCTTGCCGCCGCCGCCCAGGAAGATCGGCGGGTGCGGGCGCTGCGCGGGCTTGGGGGTGCCGTCGTGGCCGGTGATGGTGTAGTGCTCGCCGGAGAAGGAGAACGGCCCGTCGGCGAAGCAGCCCTTGAGGATCGTGACCGTCTCGGTCAGGCGCCTGATCCGGACACCGACCGGCTCGAAGGGGATGCCGGTGGCGTCGTACTCGGGCTTGTTCCAGCCGGCGCCCAGGCCGATCTCCAGGCGGCCGCCGGACAGCACATCGAGGGTGGCCAGGTCCTGGGCCAGGACGGCCGGGTGACGCAGGCCGCTGTTGAGCACGAAGGTGCCGACGCGGAGCCGCTCGGTCGCCGCCGCGACCACGGCCAGCAGCGGTACCGGGGCGTACTGGCCGATGAGATGGTCGGGCAGGACGAGCGCGGAGCAGCCGACCGCCTCGGCCTTGCGGGCCAGGAGGGTCAGCTCGGCGAAGCTGGGGTAGCCATCGGCCGTCGCGAGAAAGCGGAAGGGACGCATGCCAGCCATCCTTCCGGAAGGCAGCCGCCGAGTCCGCGGCGAGGCAGCAGGCATCGCTGTGGCCTGAGCCGGGCCCGAAGCGGATGATCTGCACGCGTGTCAGGCTGGCGCCGGGTCAGGGAGGGGCGGTGAAGCGGTAGCCGGCGCCCCGCACCGTGTGCAGGTTTGCGGCGCTGTCACCGAGTTTGCGGCGCAGGGAACTGATCACGACCTCGACGACGTTGCTGCCGCCACTCCAGTCGTAGCCCCACACGTCGCGCAGCAGCTCCGCCCGGCCGACGACCCGGCCTTCGCGTTCGTACAGGTACTGAAGGACGTCGAACTCCAGCTTGGTGAGATCGGCACGGGTGCCGTCGAGGATGAGCTGGCGGCGGTCGGGATCGAGCAGGGCGTCGTCGTCGATGAGCATTTCCCGCGCGGCGAGATCGGTCAGCCAGCCGTCGATGGAGGACGGCCCGAAGTCGTTGTACAGGGCGTGGTACGTAGTCCCGTCGATGTCGGCGGCGCCGTCCGGGAGACGGGCGAAACCGAGCGGCGCGAACTGGGACAGCGCCGTGGCGGGATCCGCGGCCAGCGAGTAGATGCGCCGGAGCCTGGGCCGCATTTCCAGGTAGCGCCGCTTGAGGTCGAGGACCAGGGCGGCGTGGGCCGGCGTGGTGGCCTCGCCGCCGTCGGCGGCCAGCATGTGGCGCACGAAGAGCACCTGCTGGCCACGCGGCACGGGGTTCAAACGCAGATGCTCGCGCCATCGGGCGGCCACCGGGTCCGCGGCGAGGAGCCGGGCCGGCACGGCGGTCGCCTCGCACAGGCACTGAAACGCGGCGGGCGACCCGTCCGGGTCCCGGGCGACGCGGAACGCGGACGGCATGGTGTCCCACCAGGACCGCATCACGGCGACGGCCCCGGCGGGCTGGTGCGCACGGGCGATGGCGGTGATCGGGGCCTCGTCGGCCGGCCGCGCTGGCTCGACCGCGTACCGGTAGCTGCCGGTGGGGAAGAACGCCTCCCGCACGGCCGGGTTCTCGATGAGGTACAGCAGGTCGGCGGTGTAGCGCCACAGGTCCGCCGGCGGGGCGGTGCGCAGCTCGCGCCGCAGCTGCCGCCAGGCCGCGATCCGGTGAGCACGGTAGACGGGAGGGTCGTTGACCCGCAGCAGCGCCGCGACGACTTCGCGCACGGTGTCGTGCAGGACCAGGCCGTCCGGGCCGAACTCCACGAACGGCAGCGGGCGCAGCATGTCGTAGGCGTCATGCGGGGGCAGGTCCGGCAGCAGGGCGCCGAGCAGCGACATGGTCGGCCGGCGCAGCGTGCAGGCGGCGTCGAGCACGGCCCGGGCCGGCTGGCCGAGGCCGGACAGGTAGACCCGGGCGAGTTCGGTGACGACGGTGGCGACCGCCGCGTCGGGGAGCGTGAGGTCGGGGCGGCCGCCCCGGGCGGAGGCGGCGAGCCGCAGGGCGAGCGGGTGCCCGTGGGTGAAGCGGATGACCCGGGCGGCGTCGGCGCCGCTGAGTCCTTCGCGGCGCAGCAGCGCGCCGGCGTCGGCGGCGGCCAGGTTCGCGAGCGGCACCGTGGTCAGCAGGTCCCCGAAATCCCGGATCCAGGCGGCGACGGGCGGCTCGCGGCCGGCCAGCGCCAGCCGGGTGTTGTCGCGCAGGCCCGGCACGAGTTCCTGCCGCAGCCAGGTGTCCAGCAACCGGAGCTGCTCGTAGGTATCGAGGACCAGGACCACCCGGTCGCCGAGGGCGCTGAGCGCGGCGGCGGCCTCGGCGACCGTCGCCATCGGCCGGGTCCCGCCGGGTGGTTCGGCCCGCAGCGCCCCGATCGCGCGGCCGAGCGCGGCGAGGAACCCGCGCTCGGTCGGCTCGATGCCGCCGCAGTCCATGCTGACGACGGCGGCACCGTGCGCTCGCGCGTCCTCGGCGAACACGGCGAGCAGCGCGGATTTCCCGATCCCGGCGATGCCGTGCACGGCCACGACCAGCGGGCGGTCACGCTCGGCCAGTTCGAGGAGCACCGCCCGCTCCGCGT
This sequence comes from uncultured Actinomycetota bacterium, assembly GCA_963839095.1. Classification (GTDB taxonomy): domain Bacteria; phylum Actinomycetota; class Actinomycetes; order Streptosporangiales; family Streptosporangiaceae; genus Palsa-504. Next base: position 54,527 of record CAWIUF010000012.1, read on the forward strand.
CCCGGCCGATCACGGCGGCCGCGCGGGCGGCTAGCAGTGTTCGCAGGGTCCCGCTCATCGCCCGTCCGCTCGTGCTTGGTGTCGCTACCAACGTAGGTGTCCGCTCGCTGGTTGGCCAGCCAGATTTCCGCGCGCAGCTCCGGGAGCTCAGATTCGCCTCACGTTCGGCTCATCTTGGCTGGCTTCCCGCGGCCTAGCGTCTGGAGCAGGCCTGATCCATCCATCTAGCGGAGGTTTCCCATGAACACTGAACTGATCGAGCAGAACGTGCACCGGCTGCTCGGCGCGATGACCGGCGCGGCCACCACCGCCATGGTGGCCGTCGGTGACCAGCTGGGGCTGTACCGGGCCCTGGCCGACGGCGGACCGGCCACCCCGGACGAGCTGGCCGACCGGACCGGCACGGCGGCCCGTTACCTGCGGGAGTGGCTGTCCCAGCAGGTCGCCGCCGGATTCCTCGTCTACCGGGAGGACGACGGGCGGTACGTGCTGCCCGCCGAGGCCGCCATGGTGCTCGCCAATGAGGCATCACCGGCGTTCCTGGCCGGCGGCGCCACCATCACCCGCGGCTGGTTCGCAGGGCTCGACCGTCTCGCCGGGGCGTTCAAGACCGGCGCCGGCATCCCCTGGCACCAGCAGGACCCGGCTGTCTTCGAGGGCACCGAACGGTTCTTCCGTCCCGGCTACACCGCCAACCTCACCACCGAGTGGGTCCCCGCCCTGCCCGGGGTGACCGACCGGCTCGCCGCCGGCGGCCGGGTCGCCGACGTCGGCTGCGGACACGGCGTGGCCGCCATCTTGCTCGCCCGCGCCTTCCCGCAGGCGAGCGTCCACGGCTACGACTTCCACCACCGCTCCATCCAGGTCGCCCGCCAGCAGGCCGATCAGGCCGGCCTCGGCGGCCGTATCCGGTTCGAGACGCTCGACGCGACCAGCTACCCGGCCGACGGCTTCGACCTGATCTGCTTCCTGGACACCCTCCACGACCTCGGTGACCCGGCCGCCGCGCTGGCCCACGCCCGCAAGGCACTCGCCCCCGACGGCGCCGTCCTGGTCGTGGAGCCGAACGCGGCCGACGACTACGCCGCCAACCTGGCCAACCCGCTGGCCGCGCTCAACTACGCGGCTTCCACGTTCCAGTGCACGCCGGCCGCCCTAGCCCAGCCCGGCGGGGTCGCGCTCGGTGCCCAGGCGGGCCCCGCCGCGGTCCGGCGACTGGCTGACGAGGCCGGCTTCAGCCGGTTCCGTCAGGTCACCCAGACCCCCGTCAACGTCGTCCTCGAGCTCCGGCCCTGACCGGGGTCATTCGCCGGGTTCGTACTTGAAGGAGAGCTGGAGCTTGGTGCGGTAGGTGATCGCCCCGCCCTCGTCCAGGGCAATGTCCTGCTTGACGACCTCGGCTACCCGCAGGTCGCGGATCGTGCCGGAGGCGGTCCTGATCGCCTCCGCCGCCGCGTCTTCCCATGACGTGCTGCTTGTCCCGATGATCTCGGTCACCCTGTAGACGCTCATGGTGGTCTCCTTTGACCGTGTGCGGCCCGGTTCGGGGCTGCTTCCGCCAGCTTGTCACACAGTCGCCAGCCGGTCACCCAGCCAAAGAAGTATTACGGTGGGCACCGGAGGGGTGGGCATGGATCTGCTGGACTTGCGGGCACGCCGGCCGCGGCTGCGCCGGGTGCCCGGGCCCGATGCCGCCAGCGCGGTGCTGAGCTGGGTCGGGGAAGAGCGCATCGCGATCAGCGGGGTGCCGTCGCTGCCGGCGGTGGAGCACCTGGCTGAGCAGGGCGTGACGCATGTCGTCAACTGCCGCCCGCGGGTGCAGGTGCGGTGGGCCGGGGACCTGGCGGCCGAGCGGGCCGCCTTCGGGCCCGGGCAGGTCGCGCACGCCCCGATGCAGGATCACGGCCGGCGGCAGCGGCCCGCGGCGTGGGCAGCGGCCGCGTCCTTCGCCGTACGGGTGCTGGATGATCAGCCGGAGGCGGGAGTGCTCATCCACTGCAGCGCGGGCAGGCGCCGTTCGGCCATGGTCGCCTACGCGGTGCTCCGGCTGCGCGGGCACGACCGGACCCGGGCGGCGGCGCTGGTGCTGCGTTACCGGCCCCAGGCGGAGCTGGTCCCGGCCTATGTGCGCAGCGTCGAGCGGTGGCTCGCTGACGTCAGCCGCCGCGCGATCGACGGCCGGTGAATCCGCGGACGCCGCGCTTCCGGACCGCGAGCGCCTGACCCTGGGTGGTCTGCGATCATGGGCCGATGCCGTCACGACGCACGGAGTGGGTAGTGGCCGGCGCGCTGGCCGGCTGGGCCGCTGCCCGGCTGGGAGGAGCTGACCGTCTGCGGTTCGCCGAAACGTGGACCGTGCCGTTGCTGTCGTTCACCCCGCAGGTGACCGCGGGAGCGTGGGTCAGCGCGCTGGTACTGCGCGGCGCGGGCCCGGCCGCTACGGCCGCGGCCGCCGGGGCTGCCCTGACCGCCGCCGTAGGCCTGCGCGCGGTACCGCACCGTCAGCCGCCTGCCGCGGGGCCGGTACTGCGGGTCCTGACGGCCAACCTGCTGGTCGGCCGGGCCGAGGCCGGGGCCGTCGTCGAGCTGGTACGCCGCATGGACGCGGACGTGCTGTTCGTGCAGGAATCCACCGGCGGCGCGGCCGCCCGGCTCGGCCAGGCCGGGCTCGGTGATCTGCTTCCGTACCAGGTGCCCACGCCGGCTCGGTCCGGCCCGCAGGACAGCATCTACGCCCGTTACCCGCTGCGCGGCGAGCCACCCGCCGCGCCCGCGGGCGCGGCCCGGTGCACCGCCTGGCTTGACCTTCCGTCCGGGCCGTGCGTGCGGCTGGCCTGCATCCATACCGTGCCGCCGAGTCATCCGCGGTCCTCGGGTGCCACAGCCCGGTGGCGCCGTCAGCTGGCCGCGCTGCCCGCATCCGGGGACGGTCCGTGTGTCCTGGCCGGCGACTTCAACGCCACCCTCGATCACGCGCAGTTCCGCCGGCTCCTGGCCGCGGCTACGCGGACGTCGCCAGCGAGGCCGGCCGCGGGCTGTCCCTCACCTGGGGACCGCGGCCCGCCCGCGGCCCGGCCCTGCTCGCCATCGACCACGTCCTGGTCGACCGGCGCTGCGCGGTCCTGGCCACGTCGGCCCACCGGCTGCCCGGCAGCGACCATCGCGCCCTCTACGCCGAACTCCGGCTCCCCGCACCGGCGCGTCAGTCGGCGATGGGCTCCCAGATCAGCTCGGCCACATCCATGACCAGATCAGGACCGGCCTGAGCGGGATCGCCCGGCGCGCGACCCGGAGCCCGGCGGGGCCATCAACCTGGTGCGGCCCAGCCTGGCCGACCCGGGGCGGCTCCAGGCGGCACAACGGGCCACAGCTGAACAGCGGGCGAGCTTCGGGACCTTCGCCGCCCAGCACGGACCTGTCCAGGTTCACCTCCGTGAGAGTTAGCTCCGGATTGCGACCGTGGCGACCAGATAGCGATGGTCAGTGCCGAACCCGCGTTCGGTCCTGATCGGGGTAACCGCTAGCCGCCCTCCGGTCAGCACATGATCGATGCGCGCGAAGGGCGGCACCAGGGCGCCGCTCGGCCACGTCATATCGACCGCCTTCCCCCGGGCCGCGGCCCCGTCGGTCAGTCCGTCGCCCAGCAGGGCGGCGAACCTCTGGTTGCCCCAGGTGGCATTGAAGTCCCCGATCATCAGCATGTTGCTGGTGCCGCTGGCGCGAACCGACTGGCTGACGGCGGCCAGCGCCGCCGTCCACTCGTGCCAGTACGCGGGGAACGGCGCTATGGGATGCACGACGCGCAGCGCCACCGGTCCGCCCGGCGACCACAAGGTCGCCTCGACCATGTACTGGTCCCAGTGCTGATACGCGAACACGGTGCGGACCTGGCAGCCCGTCAGGCGCAGCCGCGAGGCGATCAGGAAGCCAGTCGCGCCTTCAGTCGGCGCCACGCAGCGGTAGGGGAAGCTCGCGAGCACGCCCGAGGCCGTGATGCTGCGCAGGTTCGCAGGCGTGAATTCCTCGAAGGTGATCAGGTCGGGGCGATCCGACTCGATGGCCTTGCGGTAACCGGTGTAGAAGTGCTGGGCATGGTCGACGTTCGCGTCGAGCACCCGCACCACCGGGGCCTGCTGAGCCCACGCAGGCACCGGAGCCGCGGCGGATAGCTCGGGCGCGACGAATGCCACGTGGGCAGCGACCACGACGATGGCCGCTGCGGCGAGCCGCCACCGCCGCGCTATCAGCGCCCCGGTCGCCACCACCCAGGACGGCAGGTAGATCAACAGGGTCAGGGAGTCGAGCACGATCAGCGGCTGGATCGAGTCCCAGGCCACGACGCGCAGCAGGGCGAGCAGCCCGAGCACCGCAACGATCAGCCAGCCGACCGCGAGCAGGCCGGCCCGCAGCGTGAATGATCCGCGGCGGCGACCACGCGACGGTGTGGTTTCATCGGCCTCGATGGCACCTGGCGCTTCCGGCATAGCCGTCAACGTACCGCCGGAACGGCGGTCAGCAGGGTGGAGGCGTGATAGCGAGGCAGGAGTGCGCGGCCATGTCCCTCCTCACCTCATAGCTACCTCACCAAGACCGTCGGCTTCGTCAACTGCGAGGTCACCGGCTTCATCCTGGCCGGGCCGGACCTGCCCGTCGTCTATGTCAGCGGGGACAACGCCTCCATCCGGACCGTCGCCGAGATCGCCCGGCGCACCCCGGCCATCGACGCGGTCGTCTTGCACGCCGGCGCCTAGGAAGACGCGGAGGCGGAGGGCGCTGAGCTTGCTGCCGAAGAGGCCGGAGCCGACGAGGGCGGGGCGGACGACGGGGCTGTGCTTGACGTCGTCGACGTAGGCGCGGACGCGGTGGCCGTCGGGGTCGCGGTGGCCGTCGCCGTCGGGGTAGTCGACGTCGTCGGAGTGGGAGTCGGTGTCGTAGACCTCGTAGGCGTCGGAGTGGGAGTCGGGGTCACGACCGCCGGCCGGACGGACGAAGGCGTGTACGCCGGAGCCGTCGACGACGGGGCGCTGTGCGAGGCGGACGGGGAAGCGGACACACTGCCCGGCGCACTCGACGAAGGTGCCGGCGCCGAGGACGTCACGGCCGCCGGCTGGTCGTTGAGCCGGGCAGGCGTGTGCTTAGTGGCCGAGGTCACGACGAAGACAGCCGCCCCGATAGCGCCGAGCATCACCCCGATGATCAGGGCCAGCATGAGCGGCCGCACCCGGCGGCGCCGCGGTGGCGGGTTTCCGCCGCCCGGGACGGGCGGCCCGTACAGCCCGACGGGAGGAGTCGGCGGCGCGCTTCCCAGCGGGGACGTCGATGAACTGTATCCCTGAGGAGGCGTCTGCGGCACATGCACCGGGGGAGGCGTCAGCGTGCCGGCGCCTGCTGCCGCCGTCCGCGTCGGGCCCGCCTCGGCAACGACGTAAGGGCCGATCCCTGACCCAGGAGGCGGAGTAAGGGGCGGGTACCCGGAACCCAACGGCGGAGCGTAGCCCGGGTGCGAAGAAGGGGCGTACCCAGAGTGCGAAGACGAAGCCGCCCCCGGATGCGAGGACGGGGCATAGCCCGGGCCGCTCGTCGGAGCGAACGCGGGACCGCTCGGAAAGGCGAACCCCGGACGCGACGGGGTACCCGCGAGGAACGTGCGGGTGATCGACTCGGGCAGCCAGTCCCCATCCGGCTGCAGTGCCCCCACCTCGGCCAGCAGTCCGCTCGCGGTGGGACGCTCACCAGGCGTTTTAGCCAGGCACCGCTCGATCAGCGGCCGCACCCGGGCCGGCACCCGGTCCAGGTCCGGGAGGCCGTGCACGACCCGGTATAGCAGCGCCGCCGTGGTCCCGGTGCCGAACGGTCCTTCGCCCGTGGCGGCGAACGCGATCACCGCTCCCAGGTTGAAGATGTCGCTCGGCGGCCCGACCTCGAGGCCCATGGCCTGCTCCGGGGACATGAACCCGGGGGAGCCCACGACCAGCCCGGCCTGAGTCAGCATGGTGGCGGCCTCGACGGCCCGCGAGATGCCGAAGTCGATAACCCGGGGGCCGTCCTCGGCCAGCAGCACATTCGACGGCTTGAGGTCCCGGTGCACCACACCTGCGGCGTGGATCGCGTTCAGGCTCTCGGCCAGGCCCGCGGCCAGCGCCAGCAGCGAGACCTCCGGCAGCGGCCCGTGCTCGTCGACCGCCTGATCCAGCGAAGGACCGGGCACGTACGCCGTCGCCATCCAGGCCACCGGCCCGTCGACGTCCGCGTCCACCACCTGCGCGGTGTAGACGCCGCTCACCCGCCGCGCCGACGCCACCTCCCGGCCGAACCGGGTCCGGAACTCGGGATCAGCCGCCAGCTCCGCCCGGATGGCCTTGACCGCCACCGGTCGCCCGCCCGGGGAAACGCCCAGGTAGACGCGCCCCATACCGCCCTGGCCAAGCTTTCTGACCAGCCGGTACGGACCTATCGCCTGTGGGTCCTCGGGACCCAGCTCGCTGACCAAGACCAACCCCCAGCACACATCTGTAGACGGTCCTCCGCTCTCCCTACGGAGCCGCCACTCCCACGATAAATACGTGGTTGCGGAAAGAACATCCCTCGAAGGCCTCATTTGGGCGAATCCGAAGTAACGCTGGAGGGGGCCTGGAGGATGGCCATGATGATGTCCACGAGGTTGGCGCTGAAATCCTCGATCGACAGCACGGCCCGGGAGGGGCGCTCGCTGTCCATCAGGCGGCACTGATCGCCGAGGGCACGGACCACGAATCCGGTCACCTGGCTGGTCCGCTCGTAGGCGACCGCGGCCGGGAGGTGGGCCAGGACGGGGAGGATGTAGCGGGCGCAGCGGGAGATGCTGGTGTTGACCATGACGGCGTCGCCGGCGTCGCGTACGAACCGGGGATGGTTGATCAGCTGGGCGCCGAGCCGCAGGTACCGCCGTCCCTCGGGGGTGCGCAGCTGACGGGCGAGGGGGGAGACCACGACCTCGAGCGCGCCGCGCGGGGTGAGCCGGGTGCCGGTGGATTCCAGGTGGTCAAGGAGCATGTTGCGTTCGGCGTCGATCGGCTCCATGGTCCGGGCCATCACCGCCTGGATCACCGCGTCGCGCGTACCGAAGTGATACTGCACGGCGGACCGGTTCTTGTGTCCGCTCGCCTGGTTGATGTCCTGGACGGTGACGTTGTCCACGCCCCGTTCGTCCATGAGCAGCGCGGCGGCGTCGAGCAGCGCCTGCTTGCCTAGCTGGCGGTTCGTGGCCATAGTCGTCACCCCCTTGACATCAGACTATAGGCTGGGCACATAATCACTGAGTATTAGATCGTAAGGTGTGACGATCAAGTAATCAGCTTCGGGTCCTCGACACTGAGGGGGGGCGGGAACCCGGGCAGTGCGCCCGGCTCGGCCGGGCGCACTGACGCCCTGGGATGGGCGGCCGCCGCACGGCCACCATCCCAGGGCGAAAATCTTTCCCTGGCTACTCGGTCGGCAGCTTGGGCTCGTCGCCGGCCGGGGCCGAGGCGGGCGCCGGGGCCGGGGAGCCCTCGGGACGGTTCTCCGAGATCCACTCGTCGATCCGCTCCCACCAGGCGTACAGCCACTGCAGCTGCGCCTCGTGGCTGGCCTCGCGCGGCACCTGGTCGTGCGGTACCCGCCACCAGCGGGCCCGGATGACCTGGTTGATCGGGAACCGCGCCCAGATGTCACCGAGGCTGATGATGTTGTCCAGGCCCGCGTGCGCGACGAAGATGACGTCGGCATCGGGGCAGGCCTCGATCGCGGCGAGCGCGCCGCCGGGGCGGGGTGGCAGCAGGTTGGGCATGCGGGCCGCTCGTTTGGCCAGATCTTTGCGGCCTAGGTTTTCCAGCCGCCGGATGCCGCGCCGCCACCGTCCGGGGGTCCAGTTCCCGCCTTCCGGGAAGATCACCAGCGCGCCCAGCGGGTCCAGGTCGCGGGCCAGCCGCGCGATCTGCTCGGTGAAGATGTGCTCGCCCGCTTGCTGGGATCTGACCCACACGTTCGGCAGCCGGTTTCCCACGATGTCCACGCTGGGGTCGAGCTGCAGCGACGCCTTCATCACCAGCCGCGGCCGCCGGTGGTAGACGCTCAGCAGCTGGTGCACGAGCAGGAACGAGTCGCCGGGGCCGGCGTGGCGGCTGAGCACGATGATCGGCCTGGTCAGCCGGGCGATCAGCTCGTCGCCGGTGAGGTCGGGCTCGTCTACCTCGACCCGCAGGCCGTACGTCCGCTCCGCCCCCTCGAACATGGTGTTGAGAAACCGGCGCATGACCGCGTAGTGGCGGGTCTGGTAAGGCTCGGTGCGCAGCCGCCCGCCGAAACCGCTCGCCACCCACAGCCCGGTCAGCGCGACCAGGGCCAGCGGCTCGGCCACGAACCAGGTCAGCGCGAAGCCGACCAGCCGCAGGCTCCGCATCCGCCCGGTCTTCGGCCGCGCCAGCAACCCGAACACCAGGGCCAGCAGCGCCAGTCCCGGAGAAAGCACGATGAACCCGAGCGAGATGACGATCACCACCGGCGCCAGCACCAGGCGGCGGATCAGCGTGGGTGGGAGCACGCAGGCCCTCCCGTCATCGCCAGGACCGGTTTGCCGGCCATCGTCAGGTTAGCTCCGCTCCCACACCGGGTCGCTCCTCGCCTCGGCCGCGGCCCGCTGACGCCATGCCGAATGGGCCGATGCTACGAGCCCGACTTCACCTGGCCGGTGAACCTGCGCCACGCGTCCGGGGATAGCCGGAGCACGGGGCCGGTCCGGTCCTGCGTATCGCGGACGAGCACGGCTTTGCCGTAGTCGGCTATCTCGACGCAGTTGGCCCCGCCATTTGAGCTGTAAGAAGCCTTGCGCCAGTTCAGATCTGTGCTTTCCATCGTTCCTCTGCCGTCCGTATGAGGCCGAGCGACTCCGCGCGCGGCATCGCGGCGCCGAGCAGCTGTTCGTACGCCCGGAGAGTTCCCTATTGGGTAGCGCTCGTAGCTTCGAGAGTGTCAGGCACCCGTAGTCGTACGTCAGGTCGCCAGGTCGCACTGCGCGATAACCAGCAGGTGAGCTGATCAGCCTCTTCAGGAACTGCTGGTCGATGATCGCCGTGAGATAAGCGCGTCCGATCGATTCCGCCAGCAGGGTAGTGACTGTTGGTGCCATAACCACTGAATCGAGATGGTGCGCAGGGGATGGGTGGGGTGACGATGGGGCCCGCGCCGTTAGCGACGGGTCCCGGGCCGGCCAGACGCCGAGGCGTCGGGCCGGCCGGACGCCGAGGCGGGGAAGGTCCTTGGCGACCTCGGTCTCGTCACCCGTTTGGCATGAATTCTTGTTTTCTTGGCGGGACCGGCTCCCTCGGTCGGCCTGCTCCGGACCCGCGACGTGTTCGGCTGGTCGCTGGAGCGCTCGAACGAGTGGGCACTGGCCCACGTATCCGCCGCCGTCCTGCGATGAATCCCTGAGCGCCGGCACGTCTTTCCTGTCATGACCGATGACGAGTGCCAGCCGGTGACCGTATCGCGGCGGATCTCCGCCCCGGCGCCACCATCGTCACCGAAATCTACGACTGCTCCCAGGCCCCGTCCGAAGAGCGCGCCGGAATGCAGAACGGCCGGGTCTGGATCGGCAGCATGACCCGCACCCTAGAACGCCTCGCCGCGCTGTGTACTCAGCCCGTCGAGGATCAGCCCGAGCATCGGCTGTGACCGGTCCTCCGGCCCCGACGCGGCCCGCCACAGCGCCGCCGTGAGCTGCAAAAAATCACCCGGGGCGGCATCGGCCCTGATAGTCCCGTCACGCTGCCCCGCCGACAGCAGCTGCGTGATGGCGCCGACCACCGGCCCGTAAGTCTCCTCCGTAACCGCCTGCCGCGCCCCCGGGCTGAGCGCATCCCCCAGCCCGTGCTTGCGCCGCATCGCCTCGACCAGCTCAGTAGTCCACCGCCGGAGCGCCTCTAGCGGCGGCAGCGTGGCCAGCAGTCCCGGCACCGAGTCCACCAGCCGGTCAACCTCGAGCCGGTACACATCCAGCACGAGCGCCTCGCGCGTCGCGTAGTTCCGGTACAAGGTCCCCGGCCCGACCCCGGCCCGCTGCGCGATCTGGTTCATCGAGGTCCCGCCGTCCTCGGCCAGCGCCTCACGAGCGGCTGACAGGATGCGCGCCCGGTTCTCACGCGCGTCAGCACGCACCATCTCAGCAGCCTCCCTTGCTATCCGGAGAGTTCTCCGGATAGAGTAACCGGAGAACTCTCCATAAAGATAGACGATAGAGGAGTACCGTGCGCTACCTCAAGCTCGGCGCCACCGGCCTGGACGTATCCCCGGTCGCCATCGGCGCGATGACCTATGGCGACCCCCATCGAGGCCACCCGGTCTGGTCCCTGGACGAGGAAACCAGCCGTCCCCTCATCAAGCACGCCCTCGAGGCCGGCATCAACTTCTTCGACACCGCCAACCTGTACTCCTACGGTTCCAGCGAGGAGATCCTGGGCCGCGCGCTCCGGGACTTCGCCGACCGGGACGAGGTGGTGATCGCCACCAAGCTCCGCCACCCCATGCGTCTCGGGCCGAACGGCCGCGGCCTATCCCGCAAGGCCATCATGACCGAGGTCGACCACAGCCTGCGGCGCCTCGGCACCGACTACATCGACCTCTACCAGATTCACCGCAACGACCAGGCGACCCCGCTCGAGGAGACCCTCGAAGCCCTGCACGACCTGGTCAAGGGGGGCAAGGTCCGCTATCTGGGCGCCTCCTCGATGCACGCCTGGGAGTTCGCCAAGGCCCTGCACCTCCAACGCCAGCACGGCTGGGCCCGGTTCGCGTCGATGCAGAATCACTACAACCTGCTCGCCCGCGAGGAGGAACGCGAGATGATCCCGCTCTGCCTCGACGAGGGGGTCGGCGCGATCATCTGGAGCCCGCTCGCCCGCGGCCGCCTGGCCCGCCCCTGGGAGGCCGCGAAGTCGACGACCCGGGCGGAAACGGACGGAGCCTACGCGGACCTGCTCTACTCCCCGCGTACCGCCGACAGCGACCACGCGATCATCGACGCCGTCGGCACGATCGCGGCCGGCCGCGGCGTCACCCGGGCCCAGGTCGCCCTGGCCTGGCTGCACAGCAAGCCCGTCGTCACCGCGCCGCTCGTCGGCGCCAGCACGACCGCCCAGATCGACGACGCGGTCGCCTCGCTCGACATCGTCCTCACCGCCGAGGAACTAGCCGCCCTCGAACGGCCGTACACTCCCCGTCACGACTTCCAGGGCATCTCCGACGAAGCCGAGCTGGAAAAGCTCAGGAGCCAGATACCGGGCTACGAGGCGGTGTAGGCGCTCGAGCGCCGCCCAGGCCGCGCGCAGGCCATCCGGATCCCCGGCTTGCTCGAACCAGTGGCTGCAAGCCCACGTCACCGCCGCCGTCCTGCGATGAATTGCCGAACGCCGGAACGTCTTTCCTGTCATGACCGATAACGAGTGCCAGCCGGTGACCGTATCGCGGCGGATCTCCGCTCCGGCGCATGACATCTTCCGGGTCCTCGCCGATCCGGCCCGCCATGTGGAACTCGACGGCTCGGAGAGCCTGCGGGGCGCCGGTTCCACCGCGATGATCGCGGGCGTGGGCGACGTCTTCGTGATGAAGATGTACTATCCCCACCTCGGCGACTACGAGATGAACAACCACGTGATCGAGTACGAGCCAGACCGGCTGATCGGCTGGGAGCCCGAAGCCGGCCGCGGCCATCCCGACGCCGCCCCGGACAGCGCCGAACCGGCCCGCTGGGGCCACCGGTGGAGCTACCAGCTCACCCCCGACGGCCCGGACGCCACCATCGTCACCGAGATCTACGACTGCTCACGAGCGCCAGGCCGAAGAGCGCGCCGGCATGAAGAACGGCCAGGTCTGGATCGAGAGCATGGCCAGGACCCTAGAACGTCTCGACGCCCTGTGCACCCAGCCGGGAAGCCAGCCTACGAGGCGGTGAAGCGGCGCCAGCTCATCATGAACTTCGGCCTGCGCACGGTCACCGACCCGAGCAGCACGTTGCACCGGACCTCGATCACCGGCGCGGGAGAGAGGGGCCCGGCCGGTCAGCCGCACCTCCACCCCGTCCGGCACGAAGATGGTGATCGACCCGAGCTTGGCGGTGGCGTCGATGGTCGTCACCCGCTGCCGGATCACCGCGTCCTGCATCTCGAGATGACAGTCGCCCAGCACCGAACGCACGGTCAGCCGCGGCGGCACCACCCAGGGCCCCTTCCGGACGTGCCGAGGATCGCGGTGATGTCTCCGGTGGTCCGACCTCACCCGGCGGGCGCGGCCGGAATGTCGCGGTCGAGCCAGCTCGCCCTGGGTGGGGCGGCCAGGCCGCTCGCTCCGCTCGGAGTATCCCCAGGGAGCCGCCTCCGAGGCTGCGCCGGCCAGCAGGTCGATGACCCGGTCCCGTTCGGCGTCCGAGGCCCGTAGCCAGTCCCCGCGCGAAGCCCGGGCCGGCCCGCTCATTTCCTTCCAACCGAACGAGTTCGCTCCGCGCAGTCATGCGCCGTCCTTCCGGGGTGGTGGCGAAGAGCCGGCCGAGGGCGTCGACCAGCCCCGCCTGCTCCGCCTGGCTGAGAGGTTCGAGGAACCGGGTGAGCTGCTCCTCGCAGGCGGCTAAGGCACCACGACGAGCTTGCCGGTGGCCTCGTTGCCCTCCATGCGCTGGTGGGCTGCGGCGATGTCGTCCAGGCCGAAGACCCGGTCGACGTTCGGCCGGTAGAAGCCGGCCTCGACCTGGTCGACGACCCGCTGCAGTACGGCCGCTCCCGCGCTGCCCTTGAGGGAGTCGCTGTGGAACGCCGTCAGCCTGGTCCCGGGCGGGATCATCGCGATCGGCTCGAAGTCCGGGATCAGCCACCCGCTGAGCGAGCCCGCCACGCATACCGTCCCGCCCCGGCGGACCAGGCGCAGCGAGTCCGCCGCCGTGCTCGCCCCGACCAGGTCCAGCACGCAGTCCGGCCCCCCGGGCCAGATCGCGTGCACCGGCGCCGCCACCGACCCGCCGTCGTCGACGAGCGCGTAGCCGGCCCCGCCGCTTTCAGCGCGTCGACCCGGTCCGCCCGCCGGGTCGTGGCCGCGGTCTCGGTGCCGTAGCCGGCCGCGATCGAGATGGCCGCCATCCCCACCGACGAGGTCCCGCCGCGGATCAGCAGCCGCCCCTGGCTGTCCGGCCCCGCCTCCAGCGCGTCCAGTGCTCCCTGCGCGGTCAGGTACGTCTCGGGCAGCGCGGCCAGGACGTCCCACGGCAACGTGGTGGTGAGGGGGATCAGCAGCGGGTTCGGCAGCAGCGCGTACTCGGCGTAACCGCCGTCGAAATCCCGGCCCATCTCGCCCATCACCGCCGCGACGGTTGTCCCCTCCGGCACGCCGGGATCGGTCGAACCGGCTACGATCCCCACGCATTCGATCCCGAGCACCCGCGGGAACCGCACGCCGGGGGAGTGCCCCTGCCGGGTCCGCAGCTCCGACCGGTTCAGGCCCGCGCCCTTCACCTGCACCAGGCTCCAGCCCGCCCGGACCGCCGGCACCGGCACCTCACGGACCTGGAGCACCTCCGGGCCGCCCGCCCTGACACATACCGCCGCACGCATTGTCTTCGTCATGCGTCCACTGTCGCCTCAACGCCGGTTGGCTGGCCACCGTTAAAATGCCACGTTATGCTCGTTGGCCGCCAACCTCCCTCGCCCGGTCCGTCGACGTCCAGGCTGTGGCCGTCCGGCGGGGTGCACCGCTGGCCGGCCGGCGGAACGAGCTCCGTGCAGACCCATCCCCGCGGGCACCTGGTGTACGCCGCCCGCGGCATCCTCACCGTCCAGACCGAACGCGGCACCTCGATCGTCCCCGCCAACCGCGTCGCCTGGACCCCGGGCGGATTCACCCACTACCACCGCGCCCACGGCGACACCGATATGCGGATCGTCTTCCTGCCACCGTCCCTGGCCCGGCTCGTATCCGGCCATCCGGCCGTGTTCGGTGTCTCCGGCCTGGCCCGCGAGGTCCTGCTCGCCCTCACCGGCCCGCGTGACTACGACCGCGCCGCGCGCGCCCGCCTGCACCGCGTCCTCGTCGACGAGCTCCGCGAGACCCCCGACCAGGCCCTGCAGTTGCCGGAACCCCGCGATGACCGGCTGCAGGCCATCGCGCAGCGGCTCTACGACCAGCCTGGGGACAACACCCCGCTGGCCGGGCTCGGCCAGGCCATCGGAGCCAGCGCCCGCACCCTCAGCCGCCTGTTCCACGACGAGCTCGGCCTGACCTTCTACCAGTGGCGCACCCAGCTGCGCGTCTACCACGCGCTGGTCCTGCTCGCCGACGGCCACGACACCACCTACGTCGCCCACGCCTGCGGCTGGGCCAACCCCAGCAGCTTTATCGCCGCCTTCACCGACCTCGTCGGCACCACCCCCGGCCGCCACCGGCGCCGCGATACCCCTTAACCGGGTCCGGCGAGCAGGTCGCGCACTGTGCGCGGCGGGCGGCCGAGAAGGTCGCCGAGCAGCGGGTCGACGCCCGCGAACCGTCCCTCGCGGGCGGCCAGGAAGGTGCCGAGCAGGAACCGCGCCATGGGCTCCGGGGAACCGTGCGCTACCTGCCCGGCCACCCACTCGTCGTCGTCCACGACCACGCGCTGGATGTCACGGCCGGTGAGTTCGGAGGCGATGCCCGCGATGTCATCGAACGTCACGGCGGCGTCCGCGGTGAGCGTGACCGGGCCGTCGAAGGGCCGCTCGCCGGCCAGGATCACGGCGGCCGCCTCGGCCTGGTCGCCGCGGTCGGTCCACGACACCGGCCCGTCGGCTGGCGCCTCGATGATCCCGGTCTCGCGCCAGGGGCCGAGCAGCCAGTCGAGGGTATGGGCGTAGAAGCCGTTGCGCAGCGACGTCCAGGCAGTGCCGGAGTCCGCCAGCAGCGCCTCGGTCGCGGCGTGATCGCGGGCGGGCTTGAACGGGCTGTCCGCTCCCGCGCCCTGGTGGCTGGTGTAGAGGATCCGGCGGGCCCCGGCCGCGACGGCCGCCTCGATGGCGGCCCGGTGCAGGCTCACCTGGTCGGCGCCGGGATCGTTGGACGAGACGAGGAGCACCTGCTCGGCCCCCTCGAACGCGTCGAGCAGCGCCGCCGGGTCGTCGTAGGAGCCGCGCCGGACCCGGACGCCGCGGTCGGCTAGGTGCTGTGCCTGCGCGACGTCGCGCACGCTCACCCCGATCCGCTCCGCGGGCACCAGCTTGAGCAGGTGCTCCACGGTGCCGCCGTTGAGGGCGCCGGTGGCGCCGGTGACGATGATCATGTGATGCCGTCCTCACGTTATCGGTGTTACGACTCTGACGTTATCAGTGGAAAACCGATGTTCGCAAATATCTGTTATCATCGTTAACATGAGAAAGCGGGATCCGGAGTCGTCACGCGACCGGACGCGCGCGCAGCTTGTCGAGGTCGCCGCGAACCTGCTGGCCACCCAGGGCCCGGACGCGGTGACCACCCGTTCGGTGGCGCTCGCGGCCGGCCTGCAGGCGCCCACGATCTACCGGCTCTTCGGCGACAAGAACGGCCTGCTCGACGCGGTCGTCGAACACGGCTTCGCCACCTACCTGGCCAGCAAGCCCCCCGTCGGCACCGACGCCGACGATCCCGTCGCGGGCCTGCGGGCCGGCTGGGAACTCCACGTCGGCTTCGGCCTGGCGAACCCCGAGCTGTTCCGCCTCATGCTCACCGCGCTGCGCACGCCGGACGGCCAGGCCATCGCCGCCGCGGGCGAAGAGATCCTGCGGGCCCGGGTCCACCGCGTCGCCGAAGCCGGACGACTCCGGGTCACCGAGCGGCGCGCCGTCGACCTCATCCGCGCCGCCGGCACCGGCGTCGTCTTCACCCTCATCGACCAGCCCGCAGCCGAACGCGACGAGGCCCTCGCCGACACCGCCTGGGAATCAGTCTGCGCGGCCATCCTCACCGACCCGGCCGCCGCCATCCCCGGCCCGGCCGCCGCGGCCGTCACCTTGCGCGCCGCCCTCCCCGGCCTCACGACCCTCACCCCGGCCGAGCGCACCCTGCTCGCCGACTGGCTCGACCGCATCGCCGCGTCCTCGTAGGGACACGTCGGTGCTGCGGAAGCGGGCCTCACCGAGCAAGCCGACCGCGTACGGATCGCCCGCACCTGACCCCGGGAGGATCAGGCGGAGTCCACGATCTTGCGCATGACGCAGTGGTTCTTGCCCTTGGGGCGGTCGTAGGTGAAGCCCGCCTTCTCGTAGGTGCTGCGGGTGGCGTTGTAGAGGAACGACGACGAGATCTTCTTTCCCGCCGCCAGGTCCTGCGGGTAGCCCTCGACGACCCCGCCGCCGGCCTGGGCGATCAGGTCCAGGGCCCCGCCGAGGGCGACGGCCGCCACGCCCTCGCGCCGGTGGTTCCGGTCCACGAAGATGCAGGTGACACGGTAGTTGGGCGGGGACACCAGCCCCGTTTGGTAGTCCTTCTTGTGGTGGATGTTCGGGAGCTCGGCCGGCGGGCCGAACTGAGCCCAGCCCACCGCGACGTCACCCTCGAACACCACCGCGGCGTGCGCCTGCCCGCGCTGGACCAGCCACTCCTTGTACGGTCGCCCGGCCTCGACCTCCTCGTCGATGCCCTGGTCCGTGCGCCGCTGGTGGAACCACGTGCACCAGCAGCCGAACCCCGCCCCGTTGTGCTTGTCCATCAGCCGGGCGTAAGCGTCCCACGATTCCGTATCGAGCGGCCTGATCGTGTACCGGCTCATGCTCCAAAACCCTAGCCCGCGGTCTCCTTCAGCGCGGTGATGAGCTCCGGGGCGGCGTCGAAGAACCGCTCCTGCTCCGGCTCGGTGCCGCCGATCTGGACCAGGGCGACGTCGGTGAAGCCGGCCTTGAAGAAGGCGCCCGCCGCTTCGGCCACCGCGTCGACGGAATCGCCGCAGGGAATCGAGCCGGCTACGTCCTCGGGCCGGACGAACTGGGTGGCGCCGGCGAAGCCCGCCGTGCCCGGCAGTTCCGCGTTGACCTTCCAGCCGCCGCCGAACCAGCGGAACTGCTCGTGCGCCCGCCGGATGCACGCGTCCCGGTCCGGGCCCCAGCAGATAGGCAGCTGGCCGACCTTGCGGGCGGGCTGCCCGGCGTCGGAGGCGGCGTCCCACCACTCGCCCAGCGAGCTATCCGGCTCGACCGCGATCATCACGTCGGCCAGCGGCGCGAACAGCTCGCACGACTGCCGTCCGGACACCGCGATGCCCAGCGGCACCGGGCGGTCGGGCAGGTCCCAGAGCTTCGCCGCGTCAACGCGGAAATGGGCGCCCTCGAAGTTGACGTACCCGCCGTCCAGCAGGGACGAGATGATCTGCACCGCCTCGCTGAGCATGTCCTGGCGCAGGTCCGCGTCGGGCCAGCCGGCCCCGACGACGTGCTCGTTGAGGTTCTCCCCGGAGCCCAGCCCGAGGGTGAACCGGTTGTCGCTCAGCAGGGCCAGGGTCGCCGCCTGCTGGGCCACCACGGCCGGGTGATACCGCATCGTGGGGCAGGTGACGTAGGTCATCAGCTCCGCCCGTTCGGTCGCCTGGGCGACCGCGCCCAGTGTCACCCAGGCGTTCGGGGCGTGGCCCTGATCGTCCAGCCAGGGAAAGTAATGGTCGCTGCTGACCAGCAGTTCGAAGCCGGTTTCCTCGGCTCGTGCCGCCCACCGCACCAGGTCCTTCGGCCCGGCCTGCTCGGTCATCAGCGTGTAGCCCACTCCTGCCATCACAGCTCCTCCGTGTCGTCGTCTGTGTCCGCGGCGACCAGTGCTGCCCTGTCTGTCGTGATCTAACCGGCGCCGAGGTAAGTGAGGACAGCCCGGACGCGACGGTTCGTGTCGTCGTCGGCGGCCAGGTCGAGCTTGGCGAAGATCGTGGTCGTGTACTTGCTGATGGCGCCCTCGCTCAGGAAGAGCTGAGCCGCGATCGCCGTGTTGGACAGGCCCTCGGCCATCAGGGCCAGCACGGAGCGTTCTCGTTCGGTCAGTGCGGCCAGCGGGTCAGCTTTGGCTCGGCCGGCCGAGCAGCTTCGCCACGACGGCGGGATCGAGGGCCGTGCCGCCGCCGGCCACCCGGCCGAGTGCGTCCATGAAGTGGGCGGCGTCCAGGACCCGGTCCTTGAGCTGGTAGCCGATGCCGCCGTGCCCGTCGGCCAGCAGCTCGCGCGCGTACAGCTGCTCCACGTGCTGGGACAGGATCAGCACCGGCAGGCCCGGTACCTCCCGGCGGGCGGCCAGCGCCGCCTGGAGACCCTCGTCGGAGAACGTCGGCGGCAGCCGGACGTCCACGATCGCCACGTCAGGCCGGTGGGTGAGCAGCGCGCCGAGGACCTCCGGGCCGGTCTCCACCGCCGCGACCACCTCGTGCCCGAAGGCTTCCACCAGCCGGATCAGGCCGTCCCGGAGCAGGAACAGGTCCTCGGCTATGACAATGCGCACGGCACCGCCACGGTGATGCGGGTCGGCCCGCCGGCCGGGCTGTCGATCTCCAGGCGGCCGTCGAACGCGGCCATCCGGCGCTCGATCCCGTGCAGTCCGGAGCCTGGTGACGCCACCGCGCCGCCTCTGCCGTCATCGGTGACGGTGGCGGTGAGCATCCGCCGGGCGTAGCCGAGGTCGATGATGACACCGGCGGCGCGGGCATGCTTCACCGTGTTGGCCAGGAGTTCGGAGACGGCGAAATAGACGGCGGATTCCACCGGCCGTTCGGGACGGGCGGGCAGGTCACTGCTGACCTCGACGGGAACGGGAGCGTCGAGGGCGAGGGCGCGCACCGCGTCGACCAGGCCCCGCTCGGTGAGCACCGGCGGGTTGATGCCGCGGGCCAGAGCGCGCAGTTCGTCCAGGGCCGCGGCGGTGGAGGCGCGGGCGTCGGCCAGGATCGCCCGGGCGGCGTCGGGATTGGTGGTGAGGAGCTGTTCGGCGGCGCCCATCGACATGCCGAGGGCGACGATCCGGGCCTGGGGCCCGTCGTGCAGGCCGCGTTCGATGCGCTCGAGCTCGGCCGCCTGGGTCTGGGTCATGTCCGCCTGGATCGATTCGAGTTCCTCGATCCGTGACTGCGGGGCCGGGCCGAGGTACCGGGAAGCCAGCGGGCCGAAGATCCGCCACCCGAACGGGGCAATCGCCAGGCCGGCGACGATGATGACGGCCCCGTAAGCCGCCAGCCCCGGCTGCCGGGCCAGGTAGATTCCGGCCGCCAGCCCGAGCAGCGGCAGGACCGCCGCGGGCAGCACTGCGCGCGGCGGAGACCGCGACCCACCGGATGTCACGGCGGTGCTGCGGGTCGCGGACGCTATGCTCCATCCGGGCGTGCCAGCGTGCTTCCTTCTCCGACTTGTAGTACTCGTAGCCGTTCCACCAGAAGCCGGTGGCCATGCGCGTCAAAGGAGGCGGCGGCTGGTAGCGCACCTCGAGCCGCAGTCCCAGCCAGCCGTTCGCGAACGCGCGCGCCGCCTGGCTGAGCGGTCGGCTGCCCCGGCGGGTGGCGAACCAGACGGCCACGGCGGTCCAGACGGCCGCCATCGCGACCTCGCCGATCCTGGCCAGTACCCGGACGATCAGGGGCGCGTGCAGCTGCGCGGTCCAGGTGAACGCGAACTCGCCGCCGAAGAAGGCGACGGCCGCGCCGAGGATAGGGATCGGGGCCGTGAGCCCGGCCAGTACCGCTGAGCGGTACAGGCCGGTCACGACCTCGGCGGCCCAGCCCAGCGGGCCGCTTCGGGTGATCGCCGGCGACGTCATCGGTTCGCCTGGGTCGCCATGGCTTCCATTGTGCCAATCTCGTCCTGGGCCTGCGCTCGGCGCTGGCCCTTGATGCCGGCTGTCCACAGGATGGCGCCGGTGATGACCGTGACGATCGCGTGGATATAGAGGTCGACGGACAGGACGGTGGATACGACGGCCAGCGCTGCGCCGGCGGCCAGGCACGCCAGGCCGGTGATGACCCGGGCGCGCGGGCTGAGGCGGCGGATCAGCAGGAGGATGATCATTTTCTTCTCCGATCTCGGTCCCGGGCGGCTTCTGGTGCGCCCGGCCAACACTGGAAAAGTTAGTTCTGGCTGGTCTTCGCGGGTATCCAGCTACACCCCATGGTTGGTGGGCCTAGCCCCACTCCGGCCGGGCACCTCACTGCCGGCAAAGCGAGGATCCCGCATCATGGCCGGAGGCGACGGGCTGGCTGACGTGAGGCAGCATGGGTTGCGTGACGCTGATCTTTGTCGTGCAGCACGGGGATAAGGTGCGCTCACCCGGCGATCCGGGGCTGACGGAGCTAGGCCGGGATCAGGCGGCGGCCGCGGCGCGCTGGCTGGAAGGCGTCGGGCTGCAGGCGCTCGTCAGCAGCCCGCTGCGGCGGGCCCGGGAGACGGCGGCGGCCATCGCCGCCGTCACGAGCCTGCCCGTGCAGATCGATGACCGCCTGCGCGAACGCCTGAACTGGGACGGGACGCAGACGTTCGACGCCTTCCTGGCCGACTGGGACCGGTCCACTCGTGACCGGGACTTCGTTCTCGGCAACGGCGAGTCTTCGCGCTCGGCGGGGGAGCGCATGCGGGCCTTTGTCGCCGGTCTTCGCGGCGAGCCCGGGCCGGTAGCCGTGGTCAGTCACGGCGGGGCGACCATAGATCTCCTGCGGACGCTGCTGGGGGATGCGGATCTTCCGCCGGGATTGCTGGCCGAGGGCATCCCGTCGTGCGCGATCACCACGCTTGACGACTTGCGAGTGGTCGCGATCGCTTCCACTGAGCACTTCGGGCCGCCCGAGCCGTCGAGCCCCGGATGACTCAAGTCCCGCTATCCGCATCACCTGAACCACGAGCCCTCGGCTCCGGAATTCAGTGGTTATGGCGTCCTACCCATTCCTTTCTTTCGGGTAGAGAGTGCAACCACTGAATCGGCTTGGTGCGGGTGAGGTAAGGGGGAGCGGTGAGGTCGAGGCGGGGACGGCGGCCACGGGAAATCAGGCGGCGTAGCCGGCGGCCTTGTCGATGACCATCCGGACCACCACGCGGACCGCGCCGGGCTTATCCACGCCGGGGTCGCGGCCGTCGTATTTCCACGACAGCTCGGTATCGACCCGCCGCCCCTCGTCGAACGTCATCGTGACCCGCCCGCGCAGCTCGACGTAGTTCTCCGGGTCGGCCGCATCGATGATGGAAATGCTGATCCGCGGGTCCCGCACCATGTTGCGGTGCTTCAGGCGCCCTTCCACCGTGGAGAACACCAGGTCGTCGCCGTCCCGGCCGACCCAGATCACCGAGGTCTGCGGGCTGCCGTCCGGGTTGACGGTGGCCACCACCGCGTAGTTCTTCCCTTCCACCAGCCGCCACGCCGAATCACTGAGAGGGATGCCCATGCCGGCACGGTATCAGCCAGCGCCGGCCGCAGAGGACTCAGACGTACCAGGGGGCCCGGGTGCAGGGATGCCGCCTCAGCCCGGGCGCCGCGCCTTCGGCAGCGACGCCACCACCAGCTCGTAGGAGTCGCCCAGCCAGTCGCCCACCATCTCGTCGGCCACCGAACCATCCAGTGTGATCGTGTTCCAGTGCCGCTTGTTCAGGTGGTACCCGGGCGCGATGGCCGCATACGCCGCCCGCAGCTGCACCGCGAGCTCGGGATCGCATTTGACGCTCACCTGCAGCGGCTGGCCGTCCAGGTGGCTCAGCGCGAACATCTTCCCGCCCACCTTGAACACCGACACCTCGTCCCCGAACGGGAACTCTTCCACCGACCCCGGCAGCGCCAGGCACTGCTCCCTGAGCTCACGCTGATCCATGCCCACCAGTGTCGCGCAGAGGTCTGTCACCCGACCGCGATCTTCACCGTCTCGCCGCCCGGGCTGAAGGTCAGCTTCACCTTCGGCTTGGTCCCGCTGTTCACCGTGATGCTGACCGTGATGGTGTCGCCCTCCTCGAGATGCCCCGACATCGGGGCGACCTCGACGTCGTCCTTCTTCGTCTGGCCGGGGGGCACCGACACCGACCAGTCGACGCTGCCGCCCGAGGCGGTGAGCGTGATCGAGCCGGTGCCCGGCGACGTGATGTCGAGCGCGTCCGGGCTGACCTCCAGCGTCCCGGCCTGCGCGGTGTCGGCCGGGGTCGCCGACGGCGATTCCGGTGGGGGCGCGGCCGCGGGGTCGGTCGTCACGACCTGGCTCGGGCTCGGCGTCAGGGGGGTGGGCGTGACGCTGGCGCTGATCGTCGCCACGGCGCTCGCCCGGGGCGTGCCGGGACCGCGCGTCGCCGGCTTGACCGCGGTGGCGCTGGCGGTGGCCGGCGTGGTCCCGCTGACCGCCGCCGCGGCCCCGCTTCCGGGGTGGTGCCCGCCCGTGTGGTGATGCGGGATCACGGTCAGGGTGACGCCGACCGCGGCCGCGGCCGCCGCGGCGGTCGCGGTGCCCGCCGCCGCCCCGAAGTGCACCGGGACCGCCTGCCACCAGGGTGCGTGCAGGGGATGCAAAGGCTGCGGAAAACCCTGATGACCAAACGAGTACGGTGTCCGCCCCAGGGCCGCCCGGTGCGCCACCGCGGCGGGCGAGCTCCCGAAGGCGGCGCGCATGACCTGATCCCGCAGCGCCGCGGGCAGGGACGCCGCCGCCAGCGGCAGCGCGAGGACCGGCGTCATCCCGAGCAGCATGGCCGGCGTCATCTCCTGCTCCCGCCGCCGGGAGCAGATCGCGCATCGCTCCACGTGCCGGTGGACGCGCTTGCGCATCAGGACGGTCAGCCGGCCGTCCCAGCCGTCGAGCATCGCGTTCAGCTCCAGGCAGTCCTGGCGCCCGGTCCGGGCCACCATCAGGGCGCCGAGCGAAGTCTCCAGCTGGACCCGGGCCCGGGACATGAGCGCGTGCGCGTGGTTACGGGAGACCCCGAGCACGCTGGCCACCTCGCTGCCGGCCAGGCCGTGCCGGAGCTGCAGGTCGAGCACCTCCTGCTCGGCCGGCGCCACCCCGGGCAGCGCCTGGCGCACCAGGGCCCGCAGCTCGGCTTTCTCCATGTCCGCGGCGACGTCCGCCGCCTCGTCGGTCACGTCCGGCGCCTCCTCGAGCGGCGCCTGCAGGCTGCGGACGCGCAGCCGCCGCAGGCACTCGTTGCGGGCCACCGTGTACAGCCAGGGCCGCAGCCGATCCGGGTCGCGCAGCGCCGACATCCGGGGTGCGGCGATGACGAACGTGTCCTGCACCACGTCGGCCGCGTCGGCCGGCTCGCGGAGCATCGCCTGGCAGAAAACGTACAGCGGGCCCGCGTACCGGTCGTACGCCTCGGCCAGCCCGGCGGGGTCGCCCGCCACGATGGCTGCCACCACCTCGCTGTCACGCATGCCAACAAGGTAGTCACGCGTCCGCATATGCGGACAGAAATATGAATAATGTGACGCCAATGAAGTGGTGGTGCTATTAAGCCGGCGTCATAGGCCCGAATATCATCTGGCGCATTTGTCTCGCTAGTCACACTCGGCTCTGCGCGGCGGCTATTCAGCCGACGACGACCGTCACCACCGTGCCGCCGGGGGTGAACGTCAGGTGCACATGCGGCTGGCCGGGACCGTTGGGCGTGACGGTGAGCGTCGCCGTCTGGCCGGCCGCCAGCGTGCCTGCCATCGGCGCGACCGCCACCTTCTTCTCCATGCCGGGCGGCTCCGAGACCGACCAGGTAACCGGGCCACCGGAGGCCCTCAGCGTGATCGTGCCGGTACCCGGCGGCGTGAGGTCGAGCGTGGCCGGGCTGACCGCCAGCGTCCCGGCCGTCGTGGCGCTCGCCGTCGCCGTCGCCGTCGCTGTCGCGGGCCCCGGCCCGGCCGGCGGTCCCTGTCCCAGGGTCGGCGTCGGTGCGGGCGCGGAGGTGCGGGCCGCGCTGGCAGCCGGGCCCGGGCCCGGCGCCCGGCCGCCGGACGTGACGCCCGGGCCGACCGTCGCCGCGACGTTAGCCCGGGGCAGGCCAGCCGCGCCCGGGCGGTGCGTCGCCGGCCGCAGGGTACCCCCGGCCGCCGGGCTGGTGCCGCCGGCCGCGATAGCGGGGCCGCCCCCGGCCCGGTGCCCGCCCGGGTGGTGCGGCGGCACCACG
This sequence comes from uncultured Actinomycetota bacterium, assembly GCA_963839095.1. GTDB lineage: Bacteria > Actinomycetota > Actinomycetes > Streptosporangiales > Streptosporangiaceae > Palsa-504. Next base: position 78,622 of record CAWIUF010000012.1, read on the forward strand.
GCCAGGGTGACGCCGGCCGCCGCCGCGGCCGCGGTGACCGCCGCCGCACCGTAGTGCACCGCGTGCTGCTGCCACCACGGTGGCCGCAGCGGATGCAGCGGCTGAGGGAAACCATGACGGCCGAACGAGTACGGTACCCGCCCCAGCGCCGCCCGGTGCGCCACCGCGGCCGGCGAGCTCCCGAAGACGGCGCGCATGACCTGATCGCGCAGCGCCGCAGGCAGGGCGGCCGCCAACGGCAGGGTGACGAGCGGCGCTACGCCGAGCAACCGGGCCGGGCTCAGTTCCTCATCCCGCCGCCGGGAGCAGGCCGCGCACCGCTCCACGTGCCGGTTGAGGCGCTTGCGCAGCAGGACGGTCAGCCGGCCGTCCCAGCCGTCCAGCATCGCGTCGAGCTCCGGGCACTCCTGGCGTCCGGTCCGGGCCACCATCAGCGCGCCGAGCGCGGTCTCCAGCTGGCCCCGGGCCCGGGACATCAGCGCGTGCGCGTGGTTGCGGGAGACCCCGAGCACGCTGGCCACCTCGCTGCCGGCCAGGCCGTGCCGGAGCTGGAGGTCGAGCACCTCCTGCTCGACGGGCGCTACCCCGGGCAGCGCCTCGCGCACCAGCGCGCGCAGTTCGGTCACCTCCGCGCCCGCGGTCACATCGGCGGCCTCGTCGGTCACCTCCGGCGCCTCTTCCAGCGGCACCTGCAGGCTGAGCCCGCGCAACCGCCGCAGGCACTCGTTGCGGGCCACCGTGTACAGCCAGGACCGCAGCCGCTGCGGGTCGCGCAGCGCCGACATCCGGGGCGCGGCGATGACGAACGTGTCCTGCACCACGTCGGCCGCGTCGGCCGGCTCGCGCAGCATCCCCCGGCAGAAGTGATAGAGCGGCCCCGCGTACCGGTCGTACGCTTCCGCCAGCCCGGTGGGGTCGCCGGCCGCGATCGCCGCCACCAGCTCGCTGTCCTGCATGCAAATACGGTAGTCATACATCCGCATACATGGACACAAATCGACACATAGCAAGTAGAAGTTGCGCGACGCAATTGCACTAAGGCATTCGCCAAAGCGGGTAGTCGCAGGCGCATACGGTGGCCCGATCCGGGCGACAGCCTCGCCAACGATGTTACCGGTGAGTAATATACCGGCCGGGCGGCCGACGGGAATCATTGCTCCCCGGATAATCTGGTAGATTCCCGCCGGTCGAAACCCCGCGCATTAGCGTCGACGAAACGGCCGCCAGCCCCGGGCTCGCGGGCAGCAGCAGCGTGGTCATCCCCATGTCCTGATTCAGGGACGCCAGCTGATACTCATGACGAAGATCTGATCCGTTGCGCACGCCGCGGACGATCACGTCGGCGTCATGTTCCCGGCAGAACGCGACGGTCAAACCCGCCCACCCCGTAACCGAGACGTTGTTCCAGCTCGCAGGCAGTTCCCGGCGCAGCTGGAGCACCCGATCCGGCTGGCTGCGGCCCGGCTGCTTATCGCTATAGGCTATCGCCAGCGCGTCGGCTGACTAACCGCTTGCCAGTCCTCAACCCCGCTGCCATGCTGGGCCGCGTGGATTTCGCCCCGCTGAAGACCGCCCGGCTGCGCCTGGTGCCGGTGACGTCTGAGGTGGCCCGCGGCGTCGTCGCCGGTGACCTGTCCGTCCTGGCCGCCGCCGGGCTGACCGCCGCCGAGGGCTGGCCGCACGACGACACCGTCGACGGCCTGACCATGCCGGCCAAGACCGGAATCCCGGGCGGCTGGCTCGTCGTGGCCGGCGACACGGTCATCGGCGACGCCGGCACCCACGGGCCGGTGGACGAGGCCGGCAGCATCGAGATCGGCTACGGCCTGGCCGCGCCGTCCCGCGGTCAGGGCTACGGCAGCGAGGCGGTGGCCGCGATCACCGAATGGCTGCTGGTCCAGCCCGAGGTCCGCCGGATCCGGGCCTGCACGCTGACCGACAACCAGCCCAGCCGCCGCGTCCTGGAGAAGGCGGGCTTCCGCTACACCGGCATCGAGGACGGCGAGGCCGTCTACCAGCAGGATTCGCCCGGTTAGCCGGCCAGGACGGTACCGCCCCCGTCGCCGGAGGGCTGTTCCGCCGTTGCCCCGTTCCAGTCCAGCAACTCGACGATGATGCCGTTGGGGTCGCGGACCTGGAAGGCGCGCTCGCCCCACTCCTCGGACCGCAGCGGCATCGTGATCGGGACCCCCTCGCCTCGCAGCCGGGCCAGTTCGCCCTCCAGGTCGTCTACCTCGAAGGCGAGGATCAGGCCGCCGGCGTGGTCGTGCCGCTGGTCCTCGGGCAGCATCTCCAGGCCACGGCGCAGGTACACCACGTTCAGCGCGGCGTCCGGGCGGGTCAGGGCAGCGAATCCGGCCGCGGACATCGCCTCGGTGAAGCCGAAGTGGGCGGTCATGAACCGGACGGACGCGGCTACGTCGTTCACGTTCAGCGACACGGCCGAAGCGGTGACCTTCACGAGCACTCCTTAGGGTTGGACTCAGACGGCGCCGTGCGCGACGTCGCCCGCGTTCCCGCGCTATCTCTATACGCTGTACAGAGTACAACGTACAACGAAGGGGAGGTGCTTCCGATTCCCGCTGCGCGCACCGGGGCCGGCGACCCGGCCCGTACCCTGCGGCTGCTCTGGCGCGACCCGGCCGCCGGGCCGCGGCACGGCCCGCGCCCGGGCCTGACCATCGACCAGGTCATCGACGCGGCCACCGCGCTGGCCGACGCCGAAGGCCTGGACGCGGTCACCATGCGGCGGGTCGCCGCCGCCCTCGGCGTGGTGCCCATGACCCTGTACACCTATGTGCCGGGTAAGGCCGAGCTCCTCGACCTCATGCTCGACTCCGCCTACGCCCGGATGGCCCGGGCCGACACCAGCGGGCAGCCGTGGCGGCAGCGGCTCACCGCGGTCGCCGCCGAGAACCGCGCCCTGTTCGAGGCTCACCCCTGGGCCGCCGCCGTCTCCACTAGCCGCCCCCCGCTCGGCCCGGGCCTGATCGGCAAGTACGAGCACGAACTGTCCGCCCTCGACGGCCTCGGCCTCAACGACGTCCAGCTGGACGCGGCCCTGACTCACCTGCTGGCCTTCGTGCAGGCCTGGGCCGTCGCCGCGGCCGCTGCCCGGGATAACCGCCGCGTCCTCGACGAAGGCCAATGGTGGGCCGCCCATGCCCCCCTGCTGCGGAAAGTCCTCGACCCGGATGCCTACCCGCTGGCCGTCCGGGTCGGCGCCGCGGCCGGTGACGCCCACCAGGCCGCCTACGATCCCGGCCACGCCTACGACTTCGGCCTGCAGGTCATTCTCGACGGCCTCGCCGCTCTCATCAACTAGGGCCTGACGCGACCGGCTGCCGGAAAGTCAGCTTTCGCTGCCGTTGTCCAGTCCCAGCCGCTGCCGGACGACCCGGCGGGCTAGGTCCAGGACGCCCGGGTCGTCGTTCAGGACGAACTTGGTGTCGGCGCCCAGCAGGATCGAGTGCAGCTCGAAGGCGAGCCAGGCGGGGTCCTCGCGGGCGGGAAGCTCGCGCTGCTCCAGCGCGGTGGCCGCAAAGGACTGGACGAGCGCGGTGAAATCGGTCTGGATGGCGGCGATCCGGTCCCTGAGCGGCCCGGGGCGGGCGCCCATTTCCAGCGCGGTGGCCGCGAAGAAGCAGCCGCCGGGAAAGACGCGGCGCTCCACGTAGCTGAAGAACGCCTCGCACACCGCCGCCAGCTGGCCCAGGCCCGGCGGGGCCGCGAGCGCGGGCTGGACAACTTCCTCGGCCAGGATCCGCTCCGCCTCGCCCACGGTGGCCAGCTGGAGTTCCAGCTTGGTGCCGAAGTGCGCGTAGAGGCCGCTCTTGCTCATGCCGATCGCGGCGGCCAGGTTCCCGATCGACAGGCCCTCCAGCCCGTCGACGGTGGCCAGCGAGGCGGCCGCGCGCAGGATCGTGCTCGCGGGTCCGTTCCCCGTCGGCCCGCGGCTGCCGCTGCGGACGGCTGTGCTGGTTCGTCGTGCCGGTCGTCATGTTGACAACATAGCACGATCGGTCGTACTGTCCGAATTAGCACGAACGATCGTGCTAATTCATACGGCGGTCTGCGCGGCAGGCCACCGACGATCACCAGTCAACCCGCAAGGAGCTTCACCATGCCCGTCACCAGCATCATCAACGGCGTCGACCTCGACCGCCTGTCCGGCACGATCGACGCCGTCACCGCCGACCCGGCGCTGGCGCGGTTCCAGTTCCGGGCCAGCAACCGCTGGATCGACGGCGGCCACAGCCGCACGACGATCCAGGGCTTCTACGGCGCCGGCCAGGAAGACGACACCCGCACCGACCCGTTCACCGTGGACAGCGACGAGCCGCCGGTCCTGCTCGGCCAGAACCTGGCCCCCAACGCCGGCGAGCACCTTCTGCACGCCCTCGCGTCGTGCCTGACCGGCACGATCGCCTACCACGCGGCCGCCCGCGGCATCGCCCTCGACGGCCTGGAGTGCACGCTCGAGGGCGACCTGGACCTGTACGGGTTCCTGGGCCTCGACAGCAAGGTCCGCCCCGGCTACGACCAGATCCGGGTCACCATCAAGGTCGCCGGCGACTTCGACGACGACCAGCTCGCCGAGCTCGAAAGCCTCACCCGCTTCTCGCCCGTCCGGGACATCGTCAGCAACCCCGTCCCCGTCGCCATCGACGTAACCCGCGCCTGAGCGGTCCGGGCGATGCCCGCGCCAGCCGTCCCGGCGGCGCGGGCATCGTGGCCGCCTGAGACGATGCCCAGCGTGACCGAGCTGCGCATTGCCCACACCGCCGACCTCGAGGCCAGCACCACCTCAGCCATCCGGGACCTGATGAACGCCGTCTTCGACGGCGTCTCGGACGACACCTTCGACAACGCGCTCGGCGGCCTGCACGCGCTGCTGTCCGAGGACGGCGAGCTGATCGCGCACGGCAGCGTGGTCCAGCGCCGCCTGCTGCACGGCGGCCGCGCCCTGCGCACCGGCTACGTCGAGGGCGTCGCGGTGCACGCCGGCCACCGCCGCCAGGGCCACGGCGGCACCGTGATGGCCGAACTCGAGCGGATCATCCGGGCCGGCTACCACCTCGGCGCCCTCGGCGCGAGCCCCGAAGGCGCCCTGCTCTATACCGCCCGCGGATGGCAGCAGTGGCAGGGCCCCACCTCGGCCATGACGCCCGACGGGATCAAGCGCACCGCCGACCTGGACGGCGCCATCTACGTCCTGCC
>CAWIUF010000013.1:0-181580 GCA_963839095.1 uncultured Actinomycetota bacterium
GGTCTGCCGTCGGCCCGCGAGCCAGTGCGACTTCGAGCATAACGTGCCGTCCGAGGCGGGCGGCCGGACCTGTTTGTGTAACGCGGGTCCGAAGTGCCGGCATGATCACCGGCTCAAGCAGCAGCCGCGGTGGAAAGTGGACCAGATCGCGGACGGGACGTTCCGGTGGACGACTCCCTCCGGGAGGAGCTACACCACCGAACCCACTCGCTACCCGATCTGAAGGGTTCAGGCAGTCTCGGGTTCTGTCCCACATGATGGACACATTTGCTCCACTGGGTGGGACCCACGGGAATGATGGGGGGGATGGCAGCTACCTCGGATACTTACCTGCACGGGCATCACGACAGCGTGCTCCGGTCGCACCGGTGGCGGACGGCGGAGAACTCGGCGGGGTACCTGCTGCCCCGGCTCCGGCCGGACGCGCGGGTGCTCGACGTGGGGTGCGGTCCTGGTACGATCACCGCGGACCTGGCCCTGGCTGGTCCCGGACGGTGAGGTGATCGGGGTCGACGCGGCCGAGGGCGTGCTGGCGCAGGCCCGGCAGGAGGCGGAGCGCCGGGGGCGGACAACGTCCGGTTCGAGACCGGGGATGTGTACCGGCTGGGCTATCCGGACGAGACGTTCGACGTGGTGCACGCACACCAGGTGATGCAGCACCTGTCCGACCCGGTTGCGGCGCTGCGGGAGATGCGCCGGGTGTGCCGGACGGGCGGGCTGGTGGCGGCGCGGGACGCGGATTACGGCGGGTTCGTCTGGTTCCCGGCCGAGCCGGGGCTGACCGAATGGCAGGCACTCTACCGGGCGGTGGCCCGGGCGATCGGCGGCGAGCCGGACGCGGGCCGGCACATGCTCGCCTGGGCCCGGCAGGCCGGGTTCGCCTCGATCGAGGCGACGGCTAGCGCCTGGTGCTACACCGGGGCCGAGGACCGGGTGTGGTGGGGCAACTCCTGGGCCGAGCGGCTGACCGACTCCCCGTTCGGGGAGCGGGCGGTCGAGCACGGGCTGGCCACCCGGGAGGACCTGGAGCGGCTGGCCGGGGCCTGGCGGCGCTGGGCGGACAGCGAGGACGCCTGGTTCCTCATCCCGCACGGCGAGATTCTGTGTGTGGCTTAGGCCGGGGCCGGGGCCGGGACGGCGGGATCGGCGGGGAGGCGGGCGGCCTCAGCGGCCAGGGCGTCGAGGACGACGCGGACCGCGGGCTGGCGGTCGCCGCCGCGGCGGCTGACGGCGAAGACGTGGCGGGTCACCGGCTGGTCCGGCCACAGCAGGCAGGTGCCCTGGGCCTCGCCGCGGGCGGCCAGGGACGGCACCAGGGTGACACCCGCGCCCGCCGCGACCAGGCGGAGCAGGACGCCGAAGTCGGTGGCACGGGCGACGATGCGGGGCACGAAGCCGGCCCGGGCGCAGGCCCGCTGGATCATCTCGGCGCAGCTGGTGGTGTCGCGCGGCGCGAGGAACGGCAGACCCGATAGCGCTTCGAGTGATACCGGGGTAGTGGCGGTTGCCAATGGGTGACCCGAGGGGACGGCCAGCAGGACAGGGTCCGCGCGTAGTTCGCGCCGTTCGAACAGCGGGTCGAGCGGGCGGGGCAGCAGGTCGTACTCGTGCACCACGGCCACATCGGTCTCGCCGCGGAGCAGAGCGGGCAGCGCCTCCTCCGGCTCCATCTGGGTCACGTCCAGCCCGACCTGGGGGGCCGAGGCAGCCAGGGCCGCCCACGCGGCGGGCACGAAGCTCCGCGCGGCCGACGCGAACGTGGCCAGCGAGACGTGACCGGCGACCTGGTTGCGGAGCGCCGCCAGGTCCGCTTCGGCCGCCGCCAGCCGGGCGAGCAGCGCATCGGTGTGGCCGACCAGGATCATGGCGGCGGGGGTAAGTTCCAGGCCTCGGCCCACCCGTTCGGTAAGTCGCATTCCTACCTCCCGTTCCAGCGCGGCGAGCTGCTGGCTGACGGCGGGGGCGGAGTAGCCGAGGGCGGCGGCGGCCGCGGTCACCGAGCCGTACCCGCTGACCGCGTGCAGGACGCGGAGGCGGCGAACGTCGAGCATGAAGTGAAGCTTATCAGTTGCCGATTATTCTGTAACTGGACGTTAAATGATGGCGGGACGAGACTGGGTTCATGAGCAAGCTCGCTAACCTGGCCGCGGCGGGAACGGTCGTGCTGTGGGCCAGTGCGTTCCCGGCTATCACGGTCGCGGTGGGCGGGCTCGGGCCGGCCGGGCTGGCGGTGGCGCGGCTGGTGGTGGCCTCGGCGGCACTGGCCCTCGCGGCGCCGTTCATGCGGATACGCAGGCCGGCCGGGCGGGATTTGCCGTTGATCGCGGTGTGCGGGCTGGCGGGGATGACGGGGTATCAGCTGCTGCTCAACGCCGGGGAGCGGGTGGTTCCGGCGGGGACGGCCTCGCTGCTGGTGGCGACCGCGCCGGTGTACTCCAGCCTGCTCGCGGTGGCGTTCCTGGGTGAGCGGCCGGGCCGGCGGCGGTGGGCGGGAAGTGCGGTCGCGCTGGCGGGGACCGCGCTCATCGCGGCCTCGCACGGGCTCGGGTTCGGGGTTTCGGCGCTGGTGGTGCTGGCGGCGGCGGTGCTGCAGGGGATTTTCCATACCGCGCAGAAGCCGTTGCTGGCGCGGTACACCAGCTTCGAGGTGACCGCGTATGCCATGGGGGCGGGGACGGTATTCGTCTTGCCGTGGTCCGGGTCGCTGCTGCGCGCTCTGCCTGCGGCGGGCGGGGCGGCTATCGGGGCGGCGGTCTTCCTGGGGCTGGCGCCGTCGGCGGCGGGGTTCGTGCTGTGGGCGTACGCCATGGCGCGGATGGACGTGGGGCGGGTCACTCTTTCCCTCTACCTGGTTCCGGCGGTGGCCATCGTCATCTCGCTGGCCTGGCTCGGGCAGGTCCCCGGGCCGGTCGAGCTGGCCGGCGGGGCGGTCGCCCTGGCCGGGGTCATGCTGGCCCGGGGCTCAGGCGGGGCTGGGGATTCACGCGTCACGCCGGGTGATGAGGACGGCGGCGACGGCCAGCGCGGCGGCGGGCCAGGCCAGCACGACCAGCAGGGACCAGGCGGGGGCGAACAGGCTGACCGACGGGTGCAGCGTGCTGACCTGCCCGGCCGCCTCCAGCAGGGTGAACCGGCCGATCCGGCCGCTCCACGGCGACGGCAGCAGGCCCGCGATGGCGGGCACCGCGATCACCGCGATGGCGGCGGCGATGCCGCCCGCGGTGTGCCGGGTGACCGCGCCGAGGGCCAGGCCGAGCAGGGCGCATACGCACAGCAGCAGGCCGGCGCAGAGCACCGCCCCCGGGACACCCGGCTGGCCCAGGGACACGCCTTCGTGGTGACCGGCCAGGATCGCCTGGACCAGGCCGAACGAGGCGAAGGCGACCACCTCGCCCACGGCCAGCGTCACCGCGGCGAGCACGGTCGCCTTGGCGGCCAGCACCGCCCGGCGGCGGGGAGCCGCGGTGAACGTCACCCGGATCAGGCCGGTGCTGTACTCGCCGGTGAACATCAGCACGCCCAGGGCGCTGACCGCGATCACCGCGTACTCCAGGCTGATGACGCCGGGCAGCAGCGGGTCGGGGAGGGATCCTGACTTCGGGCTGTTCGCGAAGGCGAAGGCGACGACGGCGCTGACCGCGACCGGGGTGACCACCACGACCAGCAGTGCCCAGTAGGTCGAGCGGACCGAACGGAACTTGGTCCACTCCGACGCCAGCAGGTCGCGGGCCCTGGTCGCCCGGGAGGGGGCGGTCATGACCGCCCCGCCCGGTAGTCGGTGCTGTCGCCGGTGATGTCCAGGTAGACGTCCTCGAGGGAGGCCTGCCGGGGTATCAGGGCGTGCAGCGCGATGCCGTGGCCGGCTGCCAGCTCGCCCACGGCGGCCGCGTCCAGGCCGGTCACCACCAGTGCGCCGTCGTCCTGCGGAGTCGCCGTGCCGCCGCGGGCGGCGATCAGCGGGGCCAGTTCGGCCGCCCGGGGCGAGCGCAGCAGCACGTCGTGACGGGCGCTGGACTCGATCAGCTCGGCGGCGGGCAGGTCGGCCAGGAGCCGGCCGCGGCCGATGATGATCAGGTGCTCGGCGGTCTGCGCCATCTCGCTCATCAGGTGGCTGGAGACCAGGACGGTGCGGCCGTCGGCGGCCAGTTCGCGGAAGAACCCGCGGATCCAGTGGATGCCCTCGGGGTCCAGGCCGTTCACCGGCTCGTCGAACATCAGCACCGGCGGGTCGCCGAGCATGGCGGCGGCGATGCCGAGCCGCTGCTTCATGCCGAGCGAGAAGCCGCCCGCGCGGCGCCCGGCTATCCCCTCCAGGCCGGTCAGCCGCAGCACCTCGGTGACGCGCCCCGGCGGTATCCCGTTGGACTGGGCGAGGGACAGCAGGTGGGCGCGGGCGGTCCGGCCGGCGTGCAGGGCGGTCGCGTCGAGCAGCGAGCCGACCTCGCGCAGCGGCCGGACCAGGCCGTCGTAGCGGCGGCCGCCGACCAGGGCGCGGCCCGCGGTGGCCGTGTCCAGGCCCAGGATGATGCGCATGGTGGTGCTCTTGCCCGCGCCGTTCGGGCCGAGGAAGCCGGTGACCCGGCCGGGGCGGACGGTGAAGCTCAGGTCGTCGACCGCGGTCACCGGGCCGTAGCGCTTGCTGAGCTGTTCGACCTCGATCATGCCCGCGGCCGGAAGTAGGCGCTGGAATCACGGCGCCAGAGGAAGATGACGGCGGTCAGCCCGGCCAGCCAGACCACGAGCGCCCAGATCCGGGCCAGCGCGGCGATCGGCGTGGTGAGCCCGACCGCGGTATCGACGGTGGCCAGGGCGAACAGGACCGTCCCGGTGATCCGGGCCCAGCCGCGGCCGCGCTGGCAGAGCCGGGCCAGGACGATCCAGACCACGGCGGCGATCACTCCCCCGGCGACGAACCCGGCGATCAGCACGTGCTGGGTGGAGGTGAGCTGGCTGGCCGTCAGGTCCGGGGAGCGGCGGGCGATCGCGGACTTGGTGTCGCTGATCGTGAGGATATCGATCCCGATGCCGAGCACGCTGGTGGCGGCGCCGGCGTACATGGCCTTGACGGCGGTGCGCACGGATGCGGGCGCGGGCGGGCGCTGGATCTCCGGCAGCTGGGTGTCGCTGCCGGGGTAGGGCTGGTACATGAGGGTCCTTCTTCCAGAGGTTCAGTGACGGAGCCACACCTGGCGGAGCTGCTCGTCGAGGGACGCGACGGTGACGGCGCGGGTGGTCAGGACGACGAAGGTGCGGTGATCGCGGATCCGGCTGCGGAGCAGGGCGACGGCTTCGATCCCGGACCCGCCGTCCGCGGTGGTGCCGCCGTCCAGGAGCAGCCCGAGGCCGATCTGGGGCCCGGCCGGTCTCGCGTCCACCTGAGGGGTTACCGCCTCGCGGGCCAGCGCCGGGGGCAGCAGTGCGGACCACCCGGTACCCAGGCGCACCAGGTCAGCGCCGGTGGACCACAGGCCGGCCACGGCCTGGATCGTGGCGACCTGGGGCGGGAAGGGCTCGAAGGCACCGTCGGGGGTGACCGTGTAGCCGGTGACGGCGGCCGGTGGGATGTCCGCGGCGCGGGCGGGGAACCGGGAGTCGCGCATGCCCAGGGGGTCGAGGACCAAGGTGGTGGCGGCCTGGGCGTACGGCATGCCGGTAATGTCGGCGATCAGCTGGCCGAGGACGCCGTAGCCGCCGTTGCTGGGCCAGAGGGTGCCGCGCGGGCCGCTGCAGGCGACCACCGGGCCCATGAGATCCGCCAGGGCGGGGACGGCGTTGGCGTAGAGCTCGGCCGGGCTGTCGACGCCGCCGGAGTGGGTGAGCAGTTCCCTGATGGTGACCGAGTCGTCGGCCAGGCGGACCGCGCGCAGCCGTTGGTTGACCGGGTCGTCCAGGTCCAGGCGGCCCGCGGCGGCCAGCCGGAGCACCGCGGTCGCGGTCACCAGGGTGGTCAGGCCGGGCACCGGGAACAGGTGCGCAGGCTCTAGGGCCTCGTTCCGGTCGAGGTTGGCGTGACCGGCGGCGACCGCCCAGTAGGGGTCGCCGCCGGCTGAGCAGCAGGGCGGGCAGCCCTAGTTCGGTGCAGGCCCGGGCGGCGATGATGCCGATGTCGTGCGGCGGCCGGCCGGCCGCCCGGACCGGAGGCGGGGCCTTGATCCGGGGATCGGCGATCCGCTCGGCGAGCGGGAAGCCGCGCAGCCCGATCAGCCGGTGCGGCGGCTCGGGGGTGACGATCGCGACGTAGCGCAGGCCGGCCAGCTGGACCTGCGCCTCGTTCGGCGCCTGCCCGATGATGGTCAGCTCGGCCCGCAGGTCGGCGGGGCGCTGGGCGAGCGTCTCGGCCAGGCGGTCGGCGGGAAGGGCAGTCAGGAAGCGGTCGTCGAAATGCTGCCGGAGCTCGTGGTCGCCGGGCGCGGTCCAGCCCGGGCGGTCGGCGTCGCGGAACCGGCCGATGATCCACCGCACGTGGGTCAGAGCCGGGCCGTCCTCGGCGTCGGCTCCGCTGGCGAGCAGGTCACAGGCCTGCTTGAGGGCGGCCCAGCCGGGCAGGCCGTGCTCGCGGGCGATAGCCGCCTGGGCGTCGTTCCGGGTGCCGAACTCCCCCGCCGCCTGGCGGCGCTTGGCCTCGATCTTGAGGTGCCGCAGGCTGGGGTGAGGGGGTAGCCGCCGTGCTTTCCCGGACCGTGCCTCATCGGGCATGGGCGTCCTTCCTCACGCCCGGGGGTCCGCTGGCTCGGGCAGGAAAGACGTGCCGCTGATGACGCTGAACATAACCGGTGAGCTTAGAGCTCTGCCCGCGGACCCAGGGGCGGCCGGAACCACCATGGCCGATGATACTCCTCCCGGCCGCGCGGGATACCGCCGCGCCTGTGGTTGCTGTGGGTTACGCGACCGTTGCTACTTGTGATTTAAGATGATCCTATGGGGGCACCTCGGGCGAGGGCGGTACCGGACCCGGTGATCAAGCGCGGGTCGGCAGCGACCGTGCTCGACTTCGCCGTGGGCCAGATCATGCGCGACGACACCGCGCTCGGCGCGCTGCCGGCGGTGCTGGAGCGGCTGGTGAGCACATTCGGCTTGCGAGCCGCGCTGGCCTTCCAGCCGCCGCGGCAGCCAGCCGGGCGGGCGGCGGGCCAGTCAGTGGCGGGCCAGTCAGTCGGGGGCCAGGCGAGCGGGAGCCAGCGGCCGGCCGTGCTGGCGATGTATCCGCCGGATTCGGTGAACGAGGCGACGCTAGGCAGGATCGGCGCGCTGACCCTGGCGCGCCGGGACACGGTGACCGCGACGACGGAACCGGCGGGCAGCGGGTCGCTCGCCACCGGCTCCGCGGGCAGCGTGCTGCTGGTCCATTCGGTGCCGGTCGGCGGGCAGTGCCTGTGTGCCCTGGCCCTGATCGGCGACGTGGCGGCCTGGGACGACGAGGTGCGGGCGACCGCGCACGCGGTGGCCGCCATCGTGGCCACCCAGATCCGGCACGCCAACGACATCGCCGGGCTCGAGCGCTCGCACGCGGCGCTGGCCGGCCAGACCGAACGGCTGAACTGCCTGATCGCCTCGGCCATCCCGGGCGTGCTGATCACCGACGAGCAGGGCATGGTGACCAACGTCAGCGAGAGCTTCGGGGAGATGTTCGGGCTGGCCGAGCCGTCCGGCCTGGCCGGGACGCCCGCCGTCTCGGTCCTGCTCCACATCGGGCCGGTGTTCGCCGACCCGGTCGCGTGCACCCGGCGGATCGCCGCGGTGATCCGCGCCCGGCAGCCGCTGACCGGAGAGCAGATCCGGTCCGCCGACGGGCGCACCATCGAGGGCGACTACTGGCCGGTGCTGGTCGACGGCGTGCACCGGGGCGACATCTGGCTGGCCTGGGACATGTCGGACCGCAGCGAGCTCGATCAGCAGCGCCTGGAGACCCAGCGGCGGCTCACCGAGCAGAACGAGCGGCTGCGCAAGCTCGACGAGGCCAGGAACCAGTTCCTGGCCATCGTGTCGCACGAGCTGCGCACCCCGCTGACGTCGATCGTCTCGTTCACCGAGCTGATCCGGGGCGAGGCCGACGGGCTCACCCCCGAGGGGGTCCGCTTCCTGGACATCATCGAGCGCAACGCCGACCGGCTGCACCGGCTCGTCGGCGACCTGCTCATGCTGGACCGGCTCGAGGCCGGCGCGCTGCCGCTGGACCTGGCCCCGGTCTCGGTCGAGGACCTCGCGTCCGAGGCGGTCAGGTCGGCGTCGGCCGCCGCGGCCAAGCAGGGCATCGCCATCGACTTCAGGACCGGGACGGGCCCGGAGGTGCCGGGCGACCAGCGGCGGCTGATGCAGGTGATGGACAACCTGATCGCGAACGCGGTCAAGTTCTCGCACCGGAACCAGCGGGTGCGCGTCACGGCCGAGTACGACGGCCGCCAGTGGCGGATCGACGTGGCCGACCGCGGCATCGGCATCCCCGCGGCGGAGGCCGGGCAGTTGTTCAGCCGGTTCGTCCGCGCGTCCAACGCGCGCACGGCCGGGCTGCCGGGGACCGGCCTGGGCCTGTCGATCGTCAAGGTGCTGACCGAGATGCACGGCGGGCGCGTGGAAGTGGCGAGCACGCTGGGCCAGGGCAGCACGTTCAGCGTCTACCTACCTGCTCCGGAGGAAGATCAATGAAGGGCCGGGTCCTGGTGATCGAGGACGACCAGGACATCTCCCTGGGGATCCGCACCGTGCTGAGCAGGCAGGGCCTGGACGTGGCCAGCTCGGCCGACGGCCGGCAGGGACTGCGCGCCTTCCATTCCGACCGGCCGGACCTGGTGGTGCTCGATATCGGGCTGCCATCAATGGATGGCTGGGCCGTGCTGGAGCGCATCCGCGACCTGAGTGACGTGCCCGTCCTCATCCTGACCGCGCACGGGAACGAGGGCGATAAGGTCCGCGGCCTGCACGGAGGGGCCGATGACTATCTGACCAAGCCGTTCGGTAATCGTGAACTGGCCGCCCGGGTCGAGGCGCTGCTCCGCCGTCCCCGGGCCCAGCAGGAGCCGGCCGAGGTCTACGACGACGGCCACCTGCGGGTCAGGCTGGACCTGCGCGAGGTCAGCGTGGACGGCACCGCGGTCGCGCTCACCCCGACCGAGTTCCGGCTGCTGGCGGCGCTGATCCGGCACCCGGGCCAGACCCTCAACCCGGACCAGCTGCTCAAGCTGGCCTGGAACGACCCGATGGGGGTGGGACCCGACCGGGTCAAGTTCGGCGTCATGCGGCTGCGCCGCAAGCTCGGCCAGTCGCCCGGTGAGCCCGGGGCCGCGATCGAGGCGGTCCGCGGCTTCGGCTACCGCTACGTGGCGCCCGGATAACTCCCGGTGGCGCCCGTTTTGTTGGCAACCGTGCTGCTACACGGACGCAACGGGGAAAAGCAGGCAGTCCGGGCACAGTGGGCCAATGAGCGTGGGAAAGCACCGGGCCCCACGAGGATCCGGGCGACGTCCGGCACCGGCGCCGGCCACTTCGCGTCCGCGGATCCTCATCGTTGAAGACGATCCGGAGGCGGCTCTGTTCGCGGTGCACGTGCTGGTCAACCGGGGGCAGTTCGAGGTCGTCCACACCGCCGATCCGGCCGAGGCGCTGCGGCTGGCCGCGGCGGAGCACTGGGACCTGCTGCTGACCGATCTGGACCTGCCGGGCATGACCGGGCTCGAACTGCTGGCCGCGCTGCGCCAGGTGGCGCCGGGGCTGCCGGTCGTAGTGACGAGCGCGCACGCGATGGACGCGACGCTGACGTCGCTGCTCGGGCACGCGGACGAGTACCTGGAGAAGCCGCTGCGGGTGGACAAGCTCATCGCGACCGCTACCGCCCTGATCGGCCAGGGACGAGCAGCCCTTTAGCGACGGACGGGGGCGCGATAACCTGCCGAGGTGGCGAACGATACAGGCAGCGCAATGCCAGTCAACACGGACAAGATCCGGGACGCCGGCGCGGTCGTGACCGGGGCCGGCTCGGGCATCGGCCGGGCCCTGGCCCGCGGGCTGGCCGCCGCGGGCGCCCGGGTGGTGGTCAATGACCTGGACACCGAGGCGGCCGTGGCGGTGGCGCAGGAGATCGGCGGGTACCCCGCACCGGGCGACATGGGCACCGAGAAGGGCGTGAGCGACCTCATCGCCGCCGCCCGCGAGTACCTGAACGAGATCGACATCTACTGCTCCAACGCCGGCATCGGCGGCGGCACCTCCCCCGTCGACACCCCGGACGCGGCCTGGCAGGCGACCTGGGACGTCAACGTGATGGCCCACGTGCGGGCCACCCGGGAGCTGCTGCCGACCTGGCTGGACCGCGGGCACGGCACCATGGTCATCACCGCGTCGGCGGCCGGGCTGCTCACCATGCTGGGCGCGGCCCCCTACTCGGTGACCAAGCACGCGGCTGAAAGCTACGCCGAGTGGCTGGCCGCGACCTACGGGCACCGCGGCCTGACGGTGCACTGCATCTGCCCCCAGGGCGTGCGGACGAACATGCTGGCCAACTCGGGCGAGGCCGGGAAAGTGGTGCTGCAGGACGCCGCGATCGAGCCGGAGCAGGTGGCCGACACGCTGCTGGCGGGCATGGCGAGCGGGGAGTTCCTGATCCTGCCGCACCCGGAGGTCCGCGGGTACTACCAGCTGCGGGCCGGCGACACCGACAAGTGGCTGCGCGGGATGAACCGGATGCAGCAGCGGATCGAAGCCGTCGAACGGGAGATCTCCCGGTGAGGGCCTGGCAGGTCACCGAGCTGGGCGAGCCGCGCGACGTGCTGCGGCTGGCCGAGGTCCCGGACCCCGGGCCCGGGCCCGGGCAGCTGCTGGTGCGGGTGCTCGGCGCCGCGACGAACTTCCCCGACATCCTCATGTGCCGCGGCGGCTACCAGGTCAAGCCGGCGCTGCCGTACACCCCCGGCATCGAGCTGTGCGGCCAGGTCGTGGCGGCCGGTGACGGCGTGACCGGGTTCGCGCCCGGCGACCGGGTCGTCGGCGGCCCGGTCGCGCCCACCGGCGCCTACGCCGAGCTGGCCCTGATGAACGCGGCCACCGCGCTGCCCGCGCCGGACGGCCTGGACGACGCCGAGGCGGCGGCGTTCTACGTGACGTACCAGACCGGGTGGTTCGGGCTGCACCGGCGGGCGGCGCTGCAGGCGGGCGAGACGCTGCTGGTGCACGCCGCGGCCGGCGGCGTCGGCAGCGGCGCGGTCCAGCTCGGCAAGGCGGCCGGGGCCCGGGTCATCGGCGTGGCGGGCGGCCCGGCCAAGGCCGAGGCGGTCCGCGCGCTCGGCGCCGACGTGGTGATCGACCGGCACGCCCAGGACTTCGTCGAGGTGGTGAAGGAGGTCACCGACGGCCGCGGCGCCGACGTGATCTACGACTCGGTGGGCGGCGACACCTACGCAAAGTCCACCAAGTGCATCGCGTTCGAAGGCCGCATCCTGATCATCGGCTTCGCCGGCGGGACGATCCAGTCGGCCGCGCTGAACCACGCGCTGATCAAGAACTACGCCATCGTCGGCCTGCATTGGGGCCTGTACCAGAGCAAGAACCCTCAGCTCATCAAGGACTGCCACGCGCGGCTCACCAAGCTGGTCGCCGACGGGGCGATCAAGCCGCTGGTCAGCCAGCGGCTCGGGCTCGAGGAGGTGCCGGCCGGGCTGCAGCGGCTGGCCGCGGGCGAGACGGTAGGCCGGATTGTCTTCACGCCCTGAAGGCGCCGGGGTCGACTTCTTCGCGCAGGGCGGGCTGCCGGTCCCGCTGGTGACCGTCGAGCAGGCAGCGGAGCTCGCGGCTACCTCGTTCGGTATGAAGGTCCGGGCTCTTCCGCTGGGCAGTCAGCAAGATTGCAACTTCCTCCTGGCGGGGGACGGGGGCCCGGCGGGCGTGCTGAAGATCGCGAACCCCGCGTTCGGGCTCACCGAGGTCCAGGCCCAGGATGCGGCGGCGGGGCTGGTCGCGGCGGCCGGGCTGCGGGCCGGGGTCGCGACCCAGGGGCCGGTCACGGTGCCGGTGGGGGGCCAGGACGCGGTGGTGCGGGTGCTGCGCTACCTGCCGGGCGGGACGCTGACCGGGGGCGGTTACCTGTCGCCGCGGGTGGTGGCCGGGCTCGGCGGGGTGGCCGGGCGGGTCAGCCGGGCGCTGCGCGGCTTCGACCACCCCGGGCTGGACCGGGTGCTCCAGTGGGACCTGCGGCACGGCCCGCGGGTGGTCTCGGTACTGGCAGAGCACGTGCGGGACCCGGACCTGCGCGCCCGGGTGACCGAGGCGGCGGCCGGCGCCTGGCGGCGGGTCGAGCCGCTGGCCGGTCAACTGCCGTGGCAGACCGTGCACGGTGACGTCACCGACGATAACGTCGTCTGCTCGGTGGTGAACGGGCTGCGGACACCGGACGGGGTGATCGACTTCGGCGACCTGACCCGGTCGTGGGCGGTGGGCGAGCTCGCGGTGGCGATCACGTCCCTGCTGCGGCACGCGGGAGCCGAGCCGTGCTCGGTGCTGCCCGCGGTGCGCGCGTTCGGTGCCGAGCGGCCGCTGTCGGCCGCCGAGGCGACCGTGCTGTGGCCGCTGGTGGTGCTGCGCGCCGCGGTGCTGGTGGTGAGCGGCGAGCAGCAGGCCGTCCTGGACGGCGGGAACGAGTACGTGAACGGCGCCCTCGAACACGAACGGACCTGCTTCGACCAGGCGATATCCGTCCCGGTCGAGGTCATGACCGCGCTGATAAGGAACGAGCTGGGTTTCCCCGGGCCCGGGCCGCGGATTGCGCCAGGGACGCGGGTCGTGGACCTGGGGCGGGTCTCGGTGCTGGATCTTTCTGTGCCGTCGGACGCGGTGGACGAGGGGGCGTGGCTCGCGCCGGGGCTGGCGGACCGGCTGGCGCTGGCGCTGCTGGACGACGGGGCGGACGCGGTAGTGACGCGGTACGGGGAGGCGCGGCTGGACGCGTCGCGGGTGCTGGCGGAGGACTCCCCCGCGACCGTCGCTACCGGGGTCGAGCTGTGGCTGGCGCGGCCGGCCGCGCTGGGTCCGGCGGGTTCGCTGGGTTCGCTGGGTTCGGCGGGTGAGGGGCTTGAGCTCACGGTGTCTGGTGGGGAGATGGTGCCGGGTGTGAGCACGGTCCTGCCGGCGCGGACGGCGGTGCAGGTGGGCGTGCGGGTAGCCGGGGGGCCGGAGGTGCCGCGGCTGGTGCGGCCGGAGTACGCGGCGGGGTGGCTGGCGCTGACGGCGGATCCGGGGCCGCTGCTCGGGCTGCCGCTTTCCGGTCCTGGGGCGGGCTTTCCGGTCCTGGGGCGGAGGGGGATCTGCTGGCCAGGCGGACCGCGGCGTTCGCGGATGTGCAGGAGCATTATTACGCCGCGCCGCCGCGGATCGAGCGGGGCTGGCGGCACCACCTGGCTGCCGTCGACGGGCGGGTCTACCTGGACATGGTCAACAACGTGACCGTGCTCGGGCACGCGCATCCGCGGTTTTCGGCGGCGGTGGCACGGCAGGTGCGGCGGCTGAACACTAACTCGCGGTTCCACTACGGCGCGGTGGCGGAGTTCGCGGAACGGCTGGCGGGGCTGCTGCCGGCGCCGCTGGATACGGTGTTCCTGGTCAACTCGGGGTCCGAGGCGGTCGACCTGGCGCTGCGGCTGGCGCTGGTCACGACCGGGCGGCCGGACGTGGTGGCGGTGCGCGAGGCTTATCACGGCTGGACGTACGCCTCGGACGCGGTCTCGACCTCCACCGCGGACAACCCGGACGCGCTGGCCACCCGGCCCGGCTGGGTGCACGTGGTGGACGCGCCGAACGCCTACCGCGGGCGGTACCGGGGGCTGGAGTCTTCGCGGTACGCCGCGGACGCGGTCGGGTTTGTTGCTGGGCTGGCGGCCAGGGGGCGGCCGGCCGCGGCGTTCCTGGCCGAGCCGTTCTACGGTAACGCCGGGGGCATGGCGCTCCCCGACGGCTACCTTGCCGCGGTGTACGCGGAGGTCAGGCGGCACGGCGGGCTCGCCATCGCCGACGAGATCCAGGTGGGCTACGGCCGCCTGGGCCACTGGTTCTGGGGGTTCGAGCAGCAGGGCGTGGTGCCGGACGTGGTCACGGTGGCCAAGGCCATGGGCAACGGCCACCCGCTGGGCGCGGTCATCACCTCCCGCGAGATCGCCGGGAAGTACCGGGACGCCGGCTACTTCTTCTCCTCGACCGGCGGCAGCCCGGTTTCCTGCGTGGCCGGGCTGACCGTGCTGGACGTGATCGCGGACGAGGGGCTGCAGGCCAACGCGGCCCTGGTCGGCTCGTATCTGAAGGGCCGGCTCGAGGAGCTGGCCGGGCGGCACCCGCTGATCGGGGCGGTGCACGGGTCCGGGCTCTACCTGGGGGTGGAGTTCGTCAGGGACCGGGACACGCTGGAGCCGGCGACCGAGGAGACCATGGCCATCTGCGACCGGATGCTGGACCTCGGGGTGATCATCCAGCCGACCAGTGACCGGATGTGCGTGCTCAAGATCAAGCCGCCGCTGTGCCTGGACGCCGCGGGCGCGGATTTCTTCGCCGACACGCTGGAGCGGGTGCTGACCGAGGGCTGGTGACGGCTGGTCAGCTGGGCGGGGCTAGGACGCGCCCTCGGCCCAGTCGGCCGGGTAGGTGTAGGTCTTGGAGGAGCCGTTCCTGGCCTCGATCATCTTGGTGAACTTCCCGTTCACCGGGTCGGTGAGCGTGATCGTGGTGGGGACGAGGCTGGGCGGCGCCTGGGCGCAGTTCGGGTTGCAGCTGTCGATGTCCGAGGTGCCGGTGCCGCTGGCCGTGGTGGCGGTCCAGGAGGTCCAGCTGATCTTGGTCACCACGTTGGTCGAGTCGCCGCTGAAGTCGATCTGGGCCGGCTTCATGCCGGTGTAGCTGCCCGCGGCCAGGACCGGGAGCTGCGCCGGGCTGCTGGCCGGGGTGCTGGCGGGAGCTGCTCGGCGGGGTACTGGCGGGGGTGCTGACCGGGACGGTGCTGACCGAGGTGCTCGGTGGCGCCGTGCTGGCGTCGCTGCTGATGATCTGGCCGGGCTGGGTCGGCGTGCTGGCGGTCGACGCGCCGCTGGCGGTCGGGCCGGCGTTGTTCTGACCGGCGTGGTGCCCTCCGGTCAGCGCCAGGCCGAGGGCGGTGCCCCCGGCGGCCAGCACGAACGCCAGGGCGAGCACGATCGGGAGCAGGGCGCCGCGGCGGCGGCCGCGGGGCGGGGTTCCGTCCCGGTACGCGGTTCCGTCCCGGTACGGGGCTCCGCCGGCGGGCGGCGGGTAGGCGCGTGACGAGGTTCCGCCCGGGGGCCGGGTTCCCCCGGTGGGGTGCCAGTTCTGGGCGAGGATGGTCTGGGTGGCGTTGTCGAGGGCGGGCTGAGCGCCGGCGGGGGCCGCGGCGCCGCGGGTCAGCTCGGTCAGCAGCTGCGGGGCCGTCGGCCGGGCCTGCGGGTCCTTGGCCAGGGCGGCCTGGACCAGCGGGCGCAGCCGGGGCGGCACCGCGGTGATGTCCGGGGCCTCGTGCACGATCCGGTACAGCATGGACTCGGACGTGCCGCTGCCGAACGGGGACTGGCCGCTGGCGGCGTAGGCCACCGTCACGGCCCAGGTGAAGATGTCCGCCGCCGTCCCGGCCCGGCCGGTGATCTGCTCGGGCGCCATGTACCCGGCCGAGCCGACGGTGATGCCGGTCATGGTCAGGTTGGTCGTGTCCAGCGCCTGGGCGATGCCGAAGTCGATGACCTTCGGGCCGGTCGTGGTGAGCAGCACGTTCGAGGGCTTGAGGTCGCGGTGCACGATGCCGGCCGCGTGGATCGCCGCCAGCGCCTCGGCCAGCCCGGTGGCCAGGCCGTACAGCGTCCGCGGGTCGAGCGGGCCGCGGTCGTTCACGTACTCGGACAGCGAGGGGCCGTCGGCGTACTCGGTGACCAGGAAGGGCTTCGGCGCCTCGGTGTCGGCCTCGATGACCCGGACGGTGCAGATGCCCTGGACCCGGGTCAGGGTGGCCACCTCGCGGCCGAACCGGGTGCGGAACTCCGGGTTGTCGGCCAGTTCCGGGCGCAGGACCTTGATCGCGACTGGCTGGCCGACCTGATTTTCGGCCAGGTAGACGACGCCCATCCCGCCCGCGCCGAGGCGGGCCACCAGGCGGTACCGGCCGACCGTCGGCGGATCAGTCTGCTGCAGCGGCGTGCGTGCCACCAGGCCCCCTTCTCCCGGTCCTCCCTTCGGACCCCCGCAATGGTAGCCGCTGCGGGCGGGCGGCGCGGGCTTCAGCGCTCAGCGGCTCGGCGTTCACGGAGGGTAAGCCAGGCGACGGCGATCGCGACCAGGTAGCCCGCGGTCGCCACCAGGAGCGGCACCCGCAGGCTGAGCGTGTGCCCGTGGCCGAGCAGGGAACCGAGGACCGCCACGCCGAGGGCGCCGCCGGACTGCCGGGCGGCGTTCAGGACGCCGCTGGCCACGCCGGCGTGCTCGGGCCGGCCGCGCCGACCACGGCCGCGGTCATGGCGGGCATGGCCAGCGAGACCAGGCCGAGCAGGATCGAGCCGGTCAGGATCAGCGCGAGCGGGCTGGCGGGTCCGGCCGTGGCGAGCAGGGCGGCGCCCGCGGCCGCGATCGTGAGTCCGGCCAGCATCGGCGGCAGCGACCCGAAGCGCGCGGTCAGCCGGCCGCTGACCAGTGAGCCGAGACCGACCGTGATGCTCATCGGCAGCAGCAGGAGCCCGGTCGCCAGCACGGATTCGTGCCGCTGGGTCTGCAGGTAGAGCGACAGGCAGAGCAGGGACCCGTACAGGACCAGGTTGAAGATCAGGCCGACGCCGGTGGCGCCGCTGAGGTTCTTGTTCTTGAACAGTGCGAGCGGAAGGACGGGGTGGGGGTGGCGGCGTTCGGCCCGGGTGAACGCCCAGCCGGCCAGGAGGCCGCCGGCCAGCAGGGCGCCGGGCAGCGGGGTGAGCCAGCCCTGCTCGCCCGCGGTGATGAAGGCGGCGGTGAACCCGGCCAGCATGGCCGCCCCGAGCAGCAGGCCGGGGACGTCGGTCCGGCGGTCCGGGTGCTTCGGCGACTCGTCCGCGTAGCGCCGCAGCAGGATCACGGTGAGCAGGCAGATCGGCACGTTGACGAGGAAGATCGAGCGCCAGCCGACCGCGGCGACCAGGGCGCCGCCGGCCACCGGGCCGAGCGCCACCCCGACCGAGCCCATCCCGCCCCACACGCCGAGCGCCCGGGCCCGTTCTTTGGGGTCAGGGAACTGGTGCACGATCAGCGCCAGCGAGCACGGCAGCAGCGCGCTGGCGCCCAGGCCCTGGACGGCCCGGGCCGCGACCAGCACGCCCAGTGAGGGGGCGGCGGCGCAGGCGGCCGAGCCGATCGCGAAGACGGTCAGGCCGGCGGTGAAGACCTTTGTGGCTCCCGCGCGGTCAGCGGCGGCTCCCGCGGTGAGCATGATCGAGGCCAGCGCGAGGGTGTAGGCGTCGATGACCCACTGCAGGCCGGCCAGCGAGCCGCCGATCTCGCGCTGGATGGCCGGCAGCGCCACGTTGACGATGGTGACGTCGAGCTGGATGACGAAGAAACCCAGGCAGACGGAGAGCAGCGCGGCGGACTGCCTGGTACGGGGAGCCGCCGCCCCGTCGTTCTCCTGGTGACAATCGTGTTCCCGGAGATCGCTGTGCATACCTCCACCCTGCCCCCGGAACGTTCAAACCCACGACGAAGCGACGGCCCGGACCCGTTAGCGCAGGTGCTTCTCCAGGTAGATGCGGCGATAGCCGTCTTCGAGGCGGCGGGCGGTCTCGCGGTAGCCGAGGCGGGCGTAGATGGCCTGGTTCTCGGTCATGACCTCGTTGGTGTAGAGGTCGAGGCGGGTCAGGCCGCGCTGGCGGGCCTGCTCCTCGGCGAACTCCATCAGGCGGCGGCCCAGGCCGGTGCCCTGGGCGGAGGGGTGGACGGCGACGTTGGCGACGTGCAGGCTGTCCGCGTTCTCGATGAGCTCGATGAGCCCGGTCGCCGGCTCCCCGGCCACCCACAGGTGCCCGGACTCCACCTCGGCGGCGTAGTCGGCCAGCATCGGGGCGGGCGGGCGGTCCATCCGGTCCAGGTACCGGGCGTAGGCGGCGGTGACGATGTCCCGGATGACGGGCAGGTCGGCCGGGGTGGCTTTGCGCATCAGAACGAGAGGGCGGCGGCGGGGACTTCCAGGACCCGGCCGGTGGTCCCGGGGGCGTCCGCGGCGAGCAGGGCGGCAACCAGGTCGGCGACCTGGGTGGCGCTGCCAAAGCGGCGCAGGGCGATCGTCTCGGTCAGGTCGGGCCGGGCGTGTTCGGGCACGAGAGCCGCGTCGCGGCCGCGGGCGCCGGGGCCGGGGGTGATCGCGTTGACGCTGACCTCGAACCGGCGGGCCTGCCTGGCCAGGGCGCGGGTGAACGCGGCCACGCCCGGCCGCGCCAGCGTGTCATGCCCTTCGGGAGCGTGGTCGTACTCGCCGCAGACCGAGGACACCGCGATGATCTGGCCTGCCCGCCGTTTCATCATCGCGAACACCGCGGTCCGGCCCAGGTGGAACACGCCGTGCAGGCTGGTGTCGATGAGGTTGCGCCATTCGGCGTCGGCCACCAGCGTCAGCGGGCGCTCCTGGGTGATACCGGCGCAGCAGACCACCGCCTGCACCGGGCCGAGTTCTTCCTCGGTCATCCGGAACCACGAGCTGACCTCGGCGGCGTCGGTCAGGTCCACATCGGTGCCGGTCACCCGGACGCCGAGTTCCCAGGCATCCTTTTCCACCTCGCGGGCGGCGGGACCGTCGTCGAGGTAGCTGAAGCCGATGTCCCAGCCGTCCGCGGCCAGCTTCCGTACGGTCGCCGCGCCGATGCCGCGCGAGCCTCCGCTGACCAACGCGACCCGGCCGGGTTGCTGGCTCACCGCTGTCTCCGTTTCCCCGCCCCGGTACGTCGATTCACACCGTGATTCCACGCATCGTAACGGCCCTGCGGTCCCGAAGGTTAACAGGGGGTGAATAGAAGGTTGCGGCGTGTCGGCCACGGTGTTTTCCCAGCTGACGTGGAGGCCGATGGTGCTGACGGGGAAGCCGATGGCTTAGCCTGATCCGCGTGGAAATGCTGCGGATCGGAACGCTGGGCACGTCGCGTATCTCCCTGCCCGCCCTGCTCGAGCCGGCCGTGAGCGTGCCCGCGGTGACGGTGGCCGCGGTAGCGGCCCGGGATGCCTCCCGGGCGGAGCATTTCGCGCTGCGGCACGCCATCGGCCAGGCGTACGGGTCCTACCAGGAGCTGCTGGACGATCCCGAGATCGACGCGATCTACAACCCGCTGCCGAACTCGCTGCACGGGCCGTGGACGCTGCGGGCGATCGCGGCCGGGAAGCACGTGCTGTGCGAGAAGCCGTTCGCGTCGAACGCGGACGAGGCGGAGCAGGTGGTCCGGGCCGCCGCGGACTCCGGGCTGGTGGTGATGGAGGCCATGCACTACCGCTACCACCCGCTGATCACCCGGCTGCGCGAGGTCGTGGACGAGCTGGGCCCGGTGCGGCACCTGCAGGCCTGGACGAGCTTCGCGATCGCCAGCCCCGATGACATCAGGTATGACTTCACCCTGGCCGGCGGCGCGCTGATGGACGGCGGCTGCTACGCGATCGACTGTCCTGCGGCTGCTCGGCGCCAGTGATGGGCAGGGTGAGGCGTCTGTTACCGGGGCGCTGGCTGATCCGGTGACCGGCGATACGGAAGCGACGGCGGACCGGTCGCTGGCCGCGCGGCTGTCCTTTTCCGGCGGGACGACGGGCTGGTTCGAGTCCTCGTTCACCCGCGACGGCGAGTTCCGGGCCGACCTGCACGTGGTCTGCGAGGACGGGCTGGTGCACCTGGACAACTTCATCTTCCCGCACCGGGCCCGGCTGGTGGCCACGAGGGACGGCGCGGTGGTGGCCGACGAGACGGGCACCGAGGAGAGCACCTACGTGTACCAGCTGCGCGCGTTCGCGGCCGCGATCGCCGGAGGCGAGCCGGTGCCGACCACGGCGGCGCACGCCGCGGTGACCATGCGGCTGATCGACGACGCCTACCGCGCGGCCGGCCTGGCGGTGCGGCCGGCCGACGAGGGCGCCTGAGATGACCGTCGCCGAGCTGACCGGGGCGGGAGCGGCGGCGGCGCGGTTCGCGGCCGACCTGATCAGGTTTGACACGACCAACCGGGGCGGCGGCGACGCGCGGGAACGGCCGGCCGCGGAGTACGTGGCCGGGCGGCTGGCCGAGGCCGGGCTCGAGCCGGTGCTGCTCGAGTCGGCGCCGGGGCGGGCGAACGTGGTGGCGCGGGTGAGCGGTACCGGGGACGAGGGCGAGTGCGGAGGGTCCCGGCGGGAAGGTGCCCAGCGGGAAGGTGCACTGCTGCTGCACGGGCACCTGGACGTGGTCCCGGCTGACCCGGCGGCGTGGGCGGTGCACCCGTTCTCGGGCGAGATACGGGACGGCGTGCTGTGGGGACGCGGCGCGGTCGACATGAAGAACGCCGACGCGGTGCTGCTCGCGCTGGTCAGCCAGTGGGCCCGGGAGGGACGGCGGCCGCGGCGCGACCTGGTGCTCGCGTTTACCGCGGATGAGGAAGACACCACGGAGTTCGGTTCCCGGTATCTGGTGGAACAGCACCCGGGGCTGTTCGAGGGCTGCACCGAGGCCATCGGGGAGTCGGGGGCGTTCACCTTTCACGCCGGGCCGGGCCAGCGGCTCTACCCGATCGCCTCCGCCGAGCGGGGCACGGCCTGGCTGCGGCTGACCGCCCGGGGCCGGGCCGGGCACGGCTCCAAGCCGAACGGGGCGAACGCGGTGACCCGGCTGGCGGAGGCGGTGGCCCGGATCGGTGCCTACCGGTGGCCGGTCCGGCTGATCCCGGCGGTGCGCGCGGCGGTGGAGGCCATCGCCGCCGCGACCGGGGCGCGGCTGCCCGACGGGGTGCTGGACCAGGCGGTCGCCGGGGAGCTGACCGCGGACGAGCTGCTCGGCCTGCTCGGGCCGGGCGGGGCCCTGGTGGCCGCCACGGTGCGCAACAGCGCCAACCCGACCATGCTGCAGGCGGGCTACAAGCTCAACGTGATCCCGGGCGAGGCGGTCGCCTACGTGGACGGGCGCGTCCTGCCCGGCACCGAGCAGGAGTTCCGCGCCGTGCTGGACGAACTGACCGGTCAAGACGTGACCTGGGAGTACGCGCACGAAGAGGTCGCGCTGGAGGCACCGCTCGACACCCCGCTGACGGAACGCATGGCGCGGGCGCTGCTGGCCGAGGATCCGGGCTCGGTCGTGGTGCCCTACTGCATGGGCGGCGGGACCGACGCGAAGCAGTTCTCCCGGCTCGGCCTGACCTGCTACGGCTTTACGCCGCTGGTGCTGCCGGAAGGCTACGACTACTACGCCATGTTCCACGGCACCGACGAGCGCATCCCGCTGTCCGCCCTCGACGCCAGCGTCCGGATCATGGACCGGCTGCTGGCGTCCGGGGCGCCCGCCAATGATTGATGCGGCGATTTAGGGGCATGGCTGCACCTGTCTGGTGATGGGCAGGAGGTAGTCAATGACCGTAGTTGAGATACCGCCCGGCACGCACAGCGCGGCACGATTGCTCGGCGGGCGGTTCCGGCTAGACGAGCGGATCGGCCTGGACGACCAGGTCCCCGGACCGTGCGGCTCCTCATGGGA
This sequence comes from uncultured Actinomycetota bacterium, assembly GCA_963839095.1. GTDB lineage: Bacteria > Actinomycetota > Actinomycetes > Streptosporangiales > Streptosporangiaceae > Palsa-504. The sequence continues at coordinate 21,677 of CAWIUF010000013.1, forward strand.
GGCGCGCGGCCTTTCGTTGTGGAAGGCCACCGACCAGCTCCTCGGCCGGCCGGTCACGATCTACCTGCTGCCCCCGGGCCTCCCGGTCCCCCAGGCCATCGTCGACGCGGTGCAGTCGGCCGCCAAGGTCATCGACGCGCGCATCGCCACCATCTACGACACCGACTTCAACCCGGAGTGCCCGTACATCGTGGCCGAGTGGACGCCCGGTACCCACCTGGAAGACCTGCTCCGGTCCGGGCTGCCGACCCCGGCGCTGGCCGCGGCCATGATCGCCGACGCCGCGGACGCGATCGCCGTGGCGCACCGGGCCGGGCGGCCGCACCTGCGGCTGACCCCGCGGGCCCTGCGCTGGCACCCCGGCAGCGGCCTCAAGATCACCGGCCTCGGGCTGGACGAAGCGCTGTGCGGTCCCCAGGACCCGGGCGTCACCGACCCGATGACGGCCGACACCGTGGCCCTCGCCCGGATGCTGTACGCGCTGCTCACCGGGTACTGGCCGGGCGACGAGGCCGCCGCCCGGGCGGCGGGACTGCCCGCCGCGCCCCGGCACAAGGGGCAGGTGTGCACGCCGCGCCAGGTGCGAGCCGGGGTCCCGGCCGTGCTGGACGCCATTACCTACCGGGCCCTGCAGGGACAGGCGGCCGACGCCCCGCTGCGGGCGCAGACGCTGGCCGGGCTGGCCATGGCGCTGCGCATGGTCCAGCGGCCGTCCCGCCTGCTGGATACGGGCGAGCTCGATGCGGCTGAGCTCAACGCGGCTGAGGCTACGGAGACCGCTAGCGTGACGCCCATCCGGCGGCGGCCCGCGCGGCACGCGCGGGCCCGGACCGGCCTGGGGCTGCGGACCACGCTGCTGCGCCCGGCGTTACAGGGACCGTTAAGGGGCCCGGCGTTACTAAGAACGGAGTTCCTCGGCGCGGGTGAGGGAGTCGTCCAGGTCTTCGGTCAGGCAGTTCCCGGCGGCCAGGATCTCCTTGATCCGCGCGGCCACGTGCCCGGCCAGCCCGTGCGCGGTGGCCGGGGCCTGGCCCGCCAGGTCTTCCACCTCGTCGAGGAGATCGTCCAGCTGGCCGGTATCGGGGTACCAGCCGTCGTCCGGGTCGCAGTCGGCGGCCTCGGCGGCCAGGTCGGCCAGCACGCCGTCCAGGTCGGCCCGCAGCTCGACGGCTAGGCGGCCCGGCGGCGAAGGATGAGCCATCCGGGTCAGCCGGACGCGAGCAGGGCGCGGATCCGGTCCTGGCCCAGCGCGAGGAACAGGGTGGGCAGCCGCGGGCCGGTGTCCTTCCCGATCAGCAGCTGATAGAGCAGGATGAACCAGTCCCGTTGGGCGGCCGAAAGTTCCGGGGACTTCGGGGCGGTGAGGGGCAGGCCACGCTGCAGCTTCGGGACGCCGTAAAGGAGCGTGGTGAGGCCGGTCTGGGACCAGTCGTCGCCCATCCGTTCGGTCAAAAGCTTGATCGCCGACCGTTCGCTGTCGGTGAGGTCGGCCAGCCGCTCCTGGTCGGGCTCGTGACGGACCTGGGTCCGGTCGGCCGGTTCCACGTACCGGGCCACCCAGGCCTGCGCGCGGTCCAGCCGGGGGCGGGTCTCGTCCAGCGTCTCGACCGGGTCCTCGGTGGTCAGGTCGCGCAGGATGCGCAGGAGCTGGGTCTGGTCCCCGGCCGTGATGTCGGCGACCGAGGCCAGCGTGCCGAACTTCAGCGGGCGCGGGGTGACGGGCAGCGGGCCCTCGGCGGTGGCGGCCGCGCGGCGTACGCCGGCAGCGCGCCCGGCTCGGCGGTGCCGTCGGCGATCTTGCGGGTCAGCGCGTCCCACTCGTCGTAGGTCCGGCCCACCTCGACGTTGAAGGCGATGGTGAAGGACTGCTCCGGGCGGCGCCGGGCGTAAAGCCAGCGGACCAGCGGGGCCTCGAGGATCTCGAGGGCGTCGGTGGGGGTGGGAGCGCCGCCGGACGAGCTGCTCATCTTTGACGAGCCGCCGGCGGTGCCGACGAAGGCGTAGCCGAAGTGCAGCGGCATCTCGCCGCCGAAGATCTCCTTCACCAGCTGCCCGCCGACGGTGAAGCTGGAGCCGGGTGAGGAGTGGTCGACGCCAGCCGGCTCGAACGTCACCCGCTCGTAGGCCCAGCGCATCGGCCAGTCGACCTTCCACACCAGCTTGCCGGCCACCTCGGCGATCGGGACCGGGCCGACGCGGGCGCCGCAGCCGCAGGTGTAGGTGATCTCGGTGGTGGCGTCGTCGAAGCCGGTGACCGTGGTGTCGTCCTTGCCGCAGGACGCGCAGTACGGCTTGAACGGGTAGTACTCGCCCTTGGCGTTGCGCGGTTCCTCGTCGTCGGGCTCGGCTGACCGCCTGGTCTGGTACCTCGACAGGACCTCGCTGATGTCGGCGCGCCGGCGCATGGCGAGGATGATCCGGTCGGTGTAGGCGCCGGAGGTGTACATCTGGGTCTGGCTGATCTCGGTGACCCGGACGCCGAGCCGGGCCAGCGACTCGCGCAGCGGCTCCTTGAAATGCTCGGCCCAGTTCGGGTGCTGGCCGCACGGGTCGGGCACCGAGCTCAGCGGACGGCCAATGTGCTCGGCGAAGGACTCGTCGAACCCGGCCGGGACCCGCCGGAACCGGTCATAGTCGTCCCAGGACAAGATGTGACGGCACGGCGCGCCCTGCTTGCGTACCTCGTCCGCGACCAGGTGCGGGGTCATCAGCTCGCGCAGGTTCCCCAGGTGCACCGGCCCGGACGGGCTGATGCCCGACGCGCAGGTGGGCGTCTCGCCGGGGTGCCTGCGCTCCCCCTCGGTGCGCACCTCGGCCGCCGTGCGCGCTACCCAGTCATCGGCCGCAGCCACGGGACAGCCCTCCTCGCTATGCCTTGTCCTGCTTGTCTTGCCGCAGGGCATCAGCGTACAAGCACGAGGGTTGTATGCGGTGTGCTGCCACATCGCGCCGCACCGTGGCGAGGACGGAACCACCACGATGTGGCGTTGGGGTGCGGGTTAGAGCTTGGCGCGGTTTTTGGCGGTCAGGATGATCTGGGTGACGAGGTAGGTGCTGAGGCCGAGCTTCTGGGCGATCTCGTCGGGGCGGCGGCCCTGCTCGTTGTAGAGCAGGGCCAGCTTTTCCTGGGACCTGGACCAGGGGCGGCGCGGGGTCGGGCGCCCCGGGGTGGGGCGGGCTGGGGACGGGCGGCCCGCAGGCGGGCCGCTGGGGCGGACGGGCCTGGCCGCAGCGGTTTTGGCTGAGGTGGTCGCGGGGGACGACGGGGTGGAGGGGACGGAGGTGCCGAAGGATCCGCGGCGCTGGTCGTGGAACTTGCCCTGGGCTAGGTCGTCACGGGTTTGGTCGTCGAGGAGCAGGTACTGCTCGGCGGACTTGTTGACGCCGACGGCGACCAGGGTCAGGGGCTTGAGGTTCTTGCGCTGGCACTCGGGGGCCAGGCAGTAGTCGTATTTTTCGGCCCGTTCGGGATGCAGTTCGCTCCCGCAGGTAACGCACTGAGTCACTATTGTCTTTCGGTCGAACGCGTGCATAACAGCACTTTTAGAACACCGCGGCGGGCTGGGCTGTTCCCCGTCAGCCATCCGGATAGTGTCCCATCATGGGCATCCTGGAGGGCAAGAGAGCGCTGGTCACCGGGGGGACGACCGGGCTGGGCCTGGCCATCGCCGGGCGGTTCGTGGCCGAGGGCGCCCGGGTGGTGGTCACCGGCCGGGACCGGAGCCTGGGCGAGCGGGCCGAGGCCGGGCTCGGGCGACGGGCCGAGACCGGGCTGGGGCCGGGCGCCCGGTTCATCGCCGCGGACGCGGCCGACCCGGAGGCGGTGGCGTCCTCGGTCGATGCCGCGGCGGAGCACCTCGGCGGGCTGGACGTGCTGGTGAACAACGCCGGGGTGGGAGTGGTGGCCCGGCTGCTCGACACGCCGCTGGCCGACTACGACACGGTCATGAACGTCAACGTGCGCGGCTACCTGCTGTACGCCCAGCGGGCCTACCCGTACCTGGCCCGGAACCGCGGCTGCATGATCCACATCGCGTCGGACGCGGGGGTCTGGGGCGAGCAGGCGACCGGGCTGTACTCGGTGACCAAGGCGGCGGTGATCATGCTGGGCAAGATGCTGGCGCTGGACGGCGGCCCGGACGGCGTGCGCTCGAACGTGCTGTGCCCGGGCGACACCGAGCCGGGCATGCGGCACATGGCGCCGCCCGGCCAGCAGGAGCGGGCCGGAACCGAGGACGCCAGCGGCTGGCCGGTGCCGCCGATCGGGCGGATCGGCCAGGCGGGCGACGTGGCCGCGGCCGCGGTCTTCTACGCCAGCGACCAGGCGGAGTTCATCACCGGGACCACGCTGCTGGTAGACGGCGGGATGACGGCCGGCTACCAGCAGCGTGAGCGCGGCTAAGGCTGGAAGCCGGTTTCGGTCCAGCGCTGGAACACCTCGATCTTCTCCGGCGGCCAGGCGCCGTCGCAGGGCATGGTGCCGTCGCGCAGCCGCGCGAGGACGCCGGCCGCGTGCGCCTGCACGTCGGCCTGTGACCACAGGTCGAACGCGAACGACATGGACTTGCGGTCACTCGCGCGGAACAGCGGCTTGATGTGCGCGGCGAAGCCGACCGTCTCGTCCGGTCCCGGCAGCGTGACCGGCTCGTCCGTCTCGGCCGTGGCCTGCGCGGGGGCCGGGGGCCCGGCCGGGCCCCAGTCCCAGCGGGGCGCCGTAGCGCCGCTGGCCCGCGATCGCCACTCAAGAAAACCCGAGAGCGCCGAACGGAAGGCCGGCTCCGTTCCCAGGACCGCCTCATCCGCGGCCCTGATGGCCAGCGCCACCCAGCGAGCTCGCTGTTCTTCGGTGAACTCCGGCAGCGGCGGCTGCGCCGCGGCCGGCGGCCCGCCGAAGGCTTCGGCGATGACGGCGGCCTCGCGCTGGGGGTCGCCGGGCGCCATGGTGGCGAACAGGGGCGCGAGCAGGTCGTCGGCGGGGACCAGCTTCTCGTAGAGGAACCGGGTCAGCCGGGTGAGGCCGGGCAGGCCGCCGGCCCACTCGAACAGGGTCGGGTCGGCCGGCCGGGCCGGGTCGCGGAAGTCCACGTACCAGTGCATGCCGCTGCAGAACGGCTTGTTCTGCGAGTGGCCGCAGCGGCAGAGGGCGTAGTGCTCCCGGGACGAGCCTTCGGCGCGGGGGACGTCTCCGCCGTCGGCGTCGGCCAGCGGGATCGTGCCGGTCACCCGGTAGGGACCGTCCTGGGTGACCTCGATCGCGCGCTCCCGGGTGCCGTGCCAGTCGGCCAGGTCACGGTCTTCGGCGCCGGTCGAAGGCCAGGCTCAGCGCGCCGGACGGGCAGTCGCGGACGGCCCGGACCAGCTCGTCGAGGCGGGCGCCGCTGGGGGCGACGAACGGCTCGGTGCCGGTGCGGAACGCGGTCGGGGCCCGGTCGGTGCACAGGCCGGAGTGCTGGCAGATGCCCCGGTTGTCGAAGATCGTGACCTGCACGCCGGGGTAGGTGTCGCGCTGGTCGGGCACCCGGTTGGGGTCCTTGTCGTCGGTGAACCCGCTGGTCGCGTGGGCGCCGTCGCAGAACGGCTTGAGGGCCGAGGCGCCGCAGCGGCACAGCGCGAGCGTGGGCGGGACCGGCCGGTCGCCGCCGAGCGGGGTGCGCACGGTGGTGACGTTGGTGACCAGGTAGGGGCCGTTCCTGGCGGTCACGATGGCGGGCGGGAGCTCGCGCTGGAGCTGGCCTAGCTCCGCGATGCGGGCGGGGCGGTCGCCGGGCTGGGTGTGCCTGGATGGCGAGGTCCTGGAGGGCGGCGGTGGCTTCGAGGAGGCCGGGCGGGGCACTGGTCCCGATGCGAACGCGCAGGGTGGTAGCGGTGACGGCGAGGTCCCAGAGGGACGGGTGCGAGTCGGTGGAGGTGAGGGGTACTTGAGGTTGCGCGGCCTGACCCGCGAGGGGGCGCAGCACGCTGTCGACGAGGCGCGCGGCTACGCGGGGGGCGGTCTGGGGGGCTTGTACGGCACGGTAGGCGTCGGCCAGGAGGGCGGCTAGTTCGGGGGGCGCGGAGTTGTCGGCTGGGGCGTGAGCCTGACTCGTTCGGTACAAATCCTGGGCTCGGGCCAGCAGGGTGGCGCGGTCCTCGGCTGGTTCGGGTTCGGGCGCGTAGCGAGCGGGGAGGTGGACGGCGAGGGTGTCGGCGATGCCGGACAGGGTGGACCGGATCGTGACCAGGCGGTCGGTGACGGCGGGGTCGCAGGGGCCGCCGGGCTCGCAGAAGTCCGCGGCCTGGCGCAGGCGCTCGGTCAGCAGGATCCAGGCGGCCTCGCGGTGCGGCAGGACGTAGTCGGACTCGTAGAACAGCTCGAAGCTGGGGCCGGCCGTGCGGCCCGGGTACTCCGGGCCGGCCGGGAGCGTGGTGACCAGGTCGCCGAGCGGCTTGAGGGCGCCGAGCATGAGCGTGACGGTGCCGTCGGACAGCGACTTGAGCTGGGCGGGAGTCTCCTCGGTGGAGGCGAAGAACCGCTGCATCATCAGCAGCAGGATTTCGTAGGAGACGTTGAAGAGGTCCATCACGCGTTTGGTCACCGGGTCGGTGACCAGCGGGACGTCCACGTCGCGCTCGGCCGGCCGGACGTTCACCGGGACGACCGGGCGGACCGGGTCGAAGGCCGGGTTGGCCTCGCGCAGGTCCATGTACTCGTCGAGGATCTCGACGAACTGGCCGAAGTGCGCGTCCTTCCAGTGGCCGCGCGGCCCCTCCCCCTGCTCCAGGATCTCGTCGATGGCCCGCTGCGCGCTGGCCACGTCGGTCACCGCGATCAGCTCGGGCCAGCCGAAGTCGGCCGCGGTCGCCTGGGCCTGCGGCGGGCCGGCGAACAGCTGGTCCTCGCCGAGTTTGGCGGCCAGGTCGGTGAAGCCCTGCTCGATGGACCGGTACAGGTGGCCGACGGTGGCGAAGTCCTGGGCGCGCGGGACGATCTCGCCGTGCTGGACCGACGGCGTGGCGCGGCGGAACGCGGCCATCCCGTCGGCGTCGGAGATGTCCATGCCCTCCGGGCGCTCGAGGAACATGAAGTGCCGCAGGGCGGCCTCGCCGAACGGCAGCAGGGCCAGGTGCACGCCGGCCGGGTAGTGACTGGCGGGGTGGGGGAAGTTCGGCCGGGACAGGTGCGGGGCCGCGCCGATGGCGGACAGCAGGTTCTGCACCAGGGACAGGTGCAGCATCTCCTGGACGGCGATGTGCGAGATGTGCTTGCGCCAGCGGTTGACGGCCTCGGTCTCTTCTTGGGTGAGGCCCTCGTCTTCGGACTGCTTGAGGCTGAACGCGGCGTACAGGTACTGGCACATGATGCCGTGCTCGAGCTCGGAGGCCTCGCAGAGCATGTAGATCAGCGCCTCGCGGTGCTCGATGACGAACGGCGCCTCGGGCGGGGCCAGGCCGCCCCGGGTGGCGATCATCTGTGCCAGCCGCCCCCGGCTCTGGCTTTCAGTCATGTGGTTCGCGCCTTCCTCGTTCTAGTTCCTGGTCCTAGGATTGGGCTCTCGATGAACATTGAACTGCGGCATCTGCGGTATTTCGTCGCGGTGGCCGAGGAGTCCGGCTTTACCGCCGCGGCCCGGCGCGCGCACGTCACCCAGCAGGTCCTGTCGGCGCAGATCCGGCAGCTCGAGGACGCCGTCGGGACGGCGCTGCTCGCGCGGACCAGCCGGGGCGTGGTGCTGACGGCGGCGGGCTCGGCGTTCCTGGATTCCGCGCGGGAGACCCTGGCGTCGCTGGATCGCGGGGTGGCGGCGGCGCTGCATGCGTCCCGGGTCGTGGCCGGGCGGCTGACGGTGGGGCTGAGCGCGGCGACCGGCGGGCTGGCCCGGTCCAGGGTGCTGGCGGCCTTCGCTGCTGCGTACCCGTCGGTCGAGGTGGACCTGGCGGTGTACGACCTGGCTCATCCGGCCGCCGGGCTGCTGGACCACGGCACCGACGTGGCGCTGCTGCGGCCGCCGGTCTCGGCTTCGGGGCTGGCCCTGGAGGTGGTGTCGTCGGAAGAACGCGTGTTCGTGCTGGCGGCGGATCATCCGCTGGCTTCCCGGTCTTTTCTGGAGCTGTCCGAGGTGGCCGGGCTGCCGTGGGTGGCGGCGCCGCTGTCGGTGGACGGGTGCGCGCCGGCCGTGTTCCGGGACGACTGGCTGGCCGTGCCGCGGCCGGACGGCGGGGTGCCGGCGGTCGGGGCGGAGGCGCGGACGATCGAGGAGTGGCGGGAGTACATCGTGGCCGGGCGCGGCATCGGGCTGTGCCCGGAGTCGGCGGAGGCGTTCAGCGCCCGGCCGGGCACCGTGTTCGTGCCGGCCCGGGGCGTGCCGCCGACCTCGCTGTGCGTGGCGTGGCGGGCGGACGACCTGCGGCCCGCGGTGCTGGGCTTCGTCAAGGTCGCGACGAGCGGTTCGTTACCGGACATTGCTGTCCATCCTGGCGGGCGGCCAGGATGGACACCACCATTTATCGCCGACGGCGATACAGGTTCTAGGTGTAGCCCGGGTGCTTATGGCTGTACGTGGTCGCGCCAGGAGTGCTCGGGGTTGAAGCCGAGGACTTCGCGGGCGCGGTCGATGGCGAGCAGGGTGCCGTGCTGGCCGACGTCGCGGGTCAGCTTGACCTGGGGGTATACCTCGGCGAGGAGTTCCGCGGACGGACGGTTCATGACGGTGTCGGCGGCCGCGATGATGAAGGCGGGGCTGCCTTCGACGGCGGCGGCGGGGGCCTCCAGGGCGCGGCGGCAGGACTGGGCCACGTCGCGCTGGTCGATGTAGCCCCACAGGTTCCACTTGCGCGCGTGCGGGTCGTCCTGGAACTCGTGGAACCAGCTGTAGTCCTCGGGGGCCATGATGTTGGAGAAGCGCAGCGCCACGAACGGGATCCCCGACCACTCCGAGATGTGCCCGGCGATGGTCTCGCTGGCCACCTTGGACAGCGCGTAGGTGCTGGTCGGCACCGGGTAGTGATCCTCGTCGACCGGGGCGTAGCGGGGCGGGGTGTCGAACGGCAGGCCCAGGGTGGTCTCGCTGGACGCCCACACCACGCGGCTGAGCTTGACCGCCGCGGCCGCCTGGAAGACGTTGAAGTTCATGGCCATGTTGGCGTTGAAGGTGACCGCCGGGGTGCTCAGCCCCGGCGCCGGGATGTTGGCCAGGTGCAGCACCGCGTCTGTATCGCTCAGCACCTCGACCGCCTGGCCGTAGTCGGTCAGGTCGGCCTTGAGCATGCCGTCCTCGCGGTCCGCCCCGCTGACCACGGTGTCGGTGGTCAGGACGTCGTAGCCGTGCTCGCGCAGGTCCGTCACCACCGCCCGGCCCGCTTTGCCGGCTGCCCCCGTTACCACGATCCGCTGTGCCATCGCCGTCCTTCCGTCGTGCCTTCTGTCGTGCCTTCTGTCGTGCGCCCGGATTTCGGGAAAAGGTTTGCTTCGAGGCTAGCGGAGCTGCCAGACGGGGCCGTCGGGGGTGTCGGTCAGGTCGACGCCGAGCTCGTCGAGCTGGGCGCGGATCTGGTCCGCGCGGGCCCAGTCCTTGTCCTTGCGGGCCTGGGTGCGGTCGGCGACGAGGTCCTCGATGGCTTTGGCCTGTTCCGGGGACAGGTCGCTGAGCGCGCGGCGGTGCTCGAGGTCGGCCGGGGTGAGGGTGTCCAGGCCCAGGCCGAGCAGGGCGTCGGCGGCGGCGATGACCGCGCGCTGGCCGTCCGGGGTGAGGGCCGGCTCGCGCAGCGCGTCCTGCAGCGCGGCGAGGATCCTGGGGGTGCTCAGGTCGGCCGCGATGGCCTCGTCGATGACCGCCAGCAGGCGCTGGGCGGCCGGGTCGTCCTCGGTGGCTTCGACGGCCGCGTCGCGGGTGGCGATCACGGGCAGCGGCTGCAGCGGCTGGACCCGGGCGATCAGCCGGCGCAGCGTGGCCTGGGCGGCGTCGATGGCGGCCGGGGTGAAGTCCAGCTGGCTGCGGTAGTGCCCGCCGAGCAGGAACAGGCGGTAGGCCATCGGGTGGTAGCCGGCCTCGGTCAGGTCGGCCAGCCGGGGGGCGCCGCCCGCCGACTTGGCCATCTTCTGCGCACCGAGCTGGAGGAACTCGTTGTGCAGCCAGTACCGCACCCACGGGCGGCCGTCGCCGAGGAACGCCTGGCTCTGCGCGATCTCGTTGACGTGGTGCAGCTCGCGGTGGTCGACCCCGCCGGTGTGCATGTCGAAGTGCTCGCCGAGCAGGGCCATGCTCATCACCGAGCACTCCAGGTGCCAGCCGGGCGCGCCCCAGCCCCACGGGGAGTCCCAGCGCAGCACCCGGCGCTGGCCGGGGTCCTCGGCCCGCCACAGCGCGAAGTCGGTCTTGCGGCGGCGGCCCTCCACGTACTCCAGCCGGGCCGCCTCGAGCTGCCCCTCGGCGCTCATCTGGGCCAGCTCGCCGTAGCCGGGGTCCTTGGAGGTGTCGAAGTACAGGCCGGACGGCAGCTGGTAGGTGAAGCCGTCCTTGTCCAGCTGGGCCGCGAACTCGATCATCTGCTCGACGTAGGCGCTGGCCCGCGGGTACTCGTCGGCGGGCAGGATGTTCAGCGCGGCCAGGTCGACGAAGAACGCGTCGGTGTAGAAGGCGGCGATGTCCAGCACCGAACGCCGCTCGCGGGCCGCCGCGAGCTCCAGCTTGTCCTCACCGGTGTCGCTGTCGGCGACCGCGTGCCCGACGTCGGTGATGTTGACCACGTGCCGGACCGCGGTGCCCTGCCAGCGCAGCGCGCGGCGCAGCGTGTCCGCGAACACGTAGGCGCGCATGTTGCCCAGGTGCGGGAAGGAGTACACGGTCGGCCCGCAGCTGTACAGGCCGGTGGTCTGGCCCGCGGGAACGAAGTCCTCGGTGCGCCGGCCCAGCGAGTTGTACAGCCGCAGCTGGTGGTTGGTAGGCACGGTCGGAGTTTACCGGCGTTCGGCTTACCGGGAGGGGGCCCGGCGGTGATGCCTGCCGTGAAAGGCGTGGTCGCGCTGGATCAGTTCCCTGATCGCGGCGCGCTGCTCGCGGTCCAGGCGGCTGGCCGAGGCCTCGGCCAGGTCCAGGGCGTAGCCGGCCGACGTGCCCGCCAGCACGGTCGGGTTCCGCACGGTGCCGAGCCTGGACCGCGGGTGGGTCAGGATCACCAGCCGCCGCACCTCGACCGGCTGGCCGCGGCCGCCCAGGAACCGCTCGAGGTCGTCGGCGGGCTCGTTGAGCTGGGCGCTCGGCGAGCGTCCGAGCCGGTCCGCGATCACCCGCTGCTCGACCAGGTTGCCGTACCGGTCGTACTTGTCGGCCCGCCACCGGTCCCCGTCGACGTGCACGGTGGCGTTGAGGTGCTTGACCTCGATCGCGAACAGGCCGCGAGGGCCCAGGAGCAGGTGGTCGATCTCGCCACGCCGGTTGCGGTAGCCGCGGAGCAGGGTCCAGGTGTCGTCGAGGAGGCGGCCGAACTCGGTCGCTACCTGCTGCTCGCCGGCGATACCGGCCCTGATCCTCTCCTCCCGGTCGGTGGCGTAGCCGGCTTGACCGGTGGCGTGCCCGGCGGCGGGGAGGGGCGGCCGGGGGACGCGGCGTTTTTCCCGCCAGACGCCGGCGGTGAGCTTCAGCCAGGTCCACCAGGCGTGCCGGGCACGGGCCCGGTCCCTGGCGACCTTCGCGGACTGGACCCGGGCGCGGTACCGGACCAGTTCGTCCTCGTAGACGGACAGCAGGCGCCGCTCGGCGGCCTGGCGGCGGCGGGCGGCGTCATCGAGCATGTCGCCGGGGTGGTTGGACAGCTGGATGACCCGCATCCTTCGACTATGCCCGGAAATGCGGGCGGCGGGGACGGGATGGTCCCGTCCCCGCCGCTGGCGGTTACTGCTTTCTCCGTGGTGCCTAGAAGAGGCCGATGATCAGCTGGGCCATCTTCGGGGTACCGACGCCGGTGGCCAGGTCAAACCCGGGCACGGCCGGGTACAGGCCGTTGTTGGTGGCGAAATGGCCCGCCGCGGTGACGTCGTGGTAGTAGAACGACGGAGCGAACCGGTACAGCTGGTAGATCAGCTTGTTCGCGTTGCCGGTGCGGTGATGGGTGAAGCTGTCCCGGTCGGCGAAGACCGCGGACACCAGCGGCGAGGACAGGCTCGTCCCGCCGATGCCGAACCACCCGGGGACCGGCTGGCTGGCGCTGAAGGTACCGCACACGCTGTTCGGGGTGTTCGCGTTGCCCGTGCAGTACTCGGAGTACGGGGTGTACTCGTCGGCGTCGGCGGAGATGTCCGGCACCTCGCGGCACGGCGTGCCCGTCGCGGCCAGCGAGCAATGGGTGGTGCCGTTGCCGACAGTGGTGTTGGCGTTGATTACCCCGGGGCCCTTCTGGTAGGCGGGCATGCCCCAGAACTGGCTGGATCCGCCGCCGCTGGCCCCGACGGCCGCGCACCAGAAGAAACCGCCCTGGTTGTCGTTGGCCGGCCCGGGCGCGGCGTCACTGCACAGGTTGTGCGGGTTCCATACCGCCTCGCCCGTGGCCGGGTAGCGCGGGTGCGGGTTGGTGCCGGGGTTGAAGGTCTCGAAGGAGGTGCCGCCCACCGCGGTCACGTACGGCTGCGAGGGCGGGTCGATGAGGTTGGGGAGGGTGGTGCCGTCGGAGCGGATGCAGCCGAAGGCGCCGGTGTCGCCGGAGCCCCCGAACACGCTCTGCCCCTGGGCCGCCATCTGCCTGAAGATGGTGTTCTCGGCCTGGACATAGGCGGCGCCCGCGTCGTTCTCGCAGATAGCCCAGCTGGAGCTGACCACGTCGGCCCGGTTGGCCTGGGCGATGGCACTCCACTCGTCGAGCTCGGTCTGGCCGGTGAAGTCGTTCGGCGCGTTGTAGACCGTCAGGGCCCTCACGTCCGGCGCGATGGCCAGCTGGGTCTCGATGTCCGCGTCCACCTCGATGTCACCGGAGTAGCCCTCGATGGACGGCGGGCACTGGTCGCCGGTCGGGCACTGCGGGGCCAGCGGGCCGCCGTCGACGTTCACGTCGACCAGCGGCGGGGTATAGCGGGCCCCGTAGAACTGGTGCGCCCAGGTGGCGATGTCGGAGTGCTGGTAGGCCGAGAGCTCGAACACCGCGATGTTGACGCCCCTGCCCTTGGTGCTCGCGCCGCGGTTGGGCGCGCCGTACAGCGAGTTCTCCTGGGACGGGGTCAGGCCGCTGCAGCCGGGGCCGGCACCGTAACCGAGGTTCAGGGGATTACCGCCGACACGCTCGCTGATGAGCTGCTGGACGGTCGGGTAGGGCGTTTCGCAGTTGCTGGCCGACGACGCCTTCGCCCCCGAACGGAACGTGTTGTTGAAGTGGCGGACGTGCACGGCGTTCTGGGTGTCGCGGTGGGTGTTGGTCAGGCCGACCACGCCGAGCGTCGCGCCGGCGATGCTAGCCGGCAGGTAGACGGGCGTGGAGTTGGCGAAGTACTTGGTGCCCTGCGGGTCCTTGAACATGCTCAGCGAGGTGCGGAAAGTGCTCGACACCTGGGCGCTGGAACCGGTGGCGCGGACCAGGAACGGCGAGCCCGACGGCACGACCTTCAGCCCGCTGCTGCCCAGGAACCTGGCCACCGCCTGCTGGGCCGCCGGCGCGGGCGCGTAGCGGGCGTTGAACTGCCCGCTCGTCAGCCAGCGGTGGTACTGCGGGCTGTTCTGGTCGTACAGCGCGGTGAGCTCGGCGTTCAGCCCGGCTGCGTCACGAGGGGCGATAGCCACCTCGACCTGCATCTTCGAGTTCGTGTAACTGCCGGTGATGGTGTCGGTCGTCGGCGCCACGCTGCCGGCGAGCGCCACGAAACCCTGCCCGGCCGCTGGCGCGGCCGTGGCGGCGCCCGCTGACGCGAGCGCTCCGGTGAATGCGGTGATGGCCAGCGCCGAGACGGCGATGGCACCTACGCGGACCGGGCGATTAAGCACGCCCACAAGCCCTCCCTCTGTTTGACCCCGGGAATATGCAAGATCTTTTTGCACAGGTCACATCAGAACGGAACTAACGGGCTCTGGAGACTCTATAGTGTATTCGTTATACGGTCGTTATTGTGTGTTTTGGGAGAGATTAGTGCGATACTTCTGCGACATAAGCGAGACAGACTTCATCTTCCACCACGGGGTCGACCTGCCCCTGTTCGCGGCCTTCCCGCTGATCGACGACCCGGCCGGGCGGTCGCTGCTGACCGGCTACACGACGAGTACGCGGCGATCGCGCGGCGGGCCGCGCCGGGCTGATGCTGGAGTCAGGCACCTGGCGGGCGAACCCCGACTGGGGCACCCGGCTCGCTACTCCCCCGCGGACCTGGCCCGGGTCAGCCGAGCCGGGCGGGTGGCGGGAGCGGATCCGCGGCGTGCGCTACAACCCCTCCGCGCGCAGGCCCGAGGGAACTGCGGGCCTAGCAGGCCCGGGCGGTGGTCTGGGGTGAGCCGGGCGGCAGCGGGCCGATGAGGTAGGACTGGCCGCTGGCCTGCAGATAGAGCCGCTGGGTCCAGGCCGTGCAGGCGGTATGGGTGTAGCTCTGGGCCGGGCTCTGGTGGCTGGTGAACGTCACCGTCGCGAGCAGGCCGCCGGCGGCGGGGCTGAGCGCGGTGAGAGCGGGAGCCGTGTCGGTGGTGGAGCTGAACTCGGCGAGGAACTGCGGCCGGGTGTAGTCCGGGCGGCCCTGAGCGTCGAACGTGCCCATGTATCCCTGGTAGTCGCGCCGGTTGATGGCGTTGAAGTAGCTGGCCATGAACGCGGCGACCTGAGCCGCACCGGGCTGCTGGGCGGCGCCGGGCCCGATCGCCACCGTGACGCCGCCGGGTGCGGCCGGCCCGGTGGGCGCGGGACCGGTGTTAACCGGGGCGACGGCCGAGGGAGTACCGGCCGCCGGAGTGGTGCTGATGGCGGGCTGGCCCTGCGCTACATCCGCGAGGCGGGCCGGCGGCTGGGTCAGCTGCCAGGTGATCGCGCCGCTGACCAGCGCGGCGACGACCACGACGGCCACCCCCGTGGCCCAGCGCCCAGGCCAGCTGGGTAGCTCCACCGGAATTCTCCCCCATGACGAAATGTCCCCTCAGCATTCGTCCTACGTGAAAAGGAGCGCGGCGACAACCAGAGCGGATAGAAATCTTGGTTGCAATTTGATTAGGTCTTCGGGGCGGCGCGCAGGTGGGTGCGCTCGCCCTGGGGGCCGAACAGGCTAAGCACTTCGGCCGGCTTGTCGCCGAGGCTGCCGAACCAGTGCGGGACCCGCGTGTCGAATTCGGCGGCCTCGCCCGGCCGCAGCACCACGTCATGGTCGCCGAGAATCAGGCGGAGCTCGCCGTTCAGCACGTAGAGCCACTCGTAGCCCTCGTGGACCTGCGGGTCCGGCGTGGACCGGCGGACCGGGATGACCATCTTGTAGGCCTGGATGCCGCCCGGCCGCCGGGTCAGCGGGACGACCGTCATGTCGTGCCGTTGCACCGGGCGCAGGTGCACCCGCGGGTCGCCGGTGGCGGGACCGCCGGCCAGGTCGTCGAGCGGCACACCGTAGGCCTGGGCCAGCGGCAGCAGCAGTTCCAGGGTCGGCTTGCGCTGGCCGCTCTCCAGCCGGGACAGGGTGCTCACCGAGATCCCGGTGCTCTCGGCCAGCGCGGACAAGGTGATGTCGCGCTCCTGCCGCAGCGCCCGCAGCCGCGGGCCGACCGCGCTGAGCACGGAGTCGAGATCAGCGTCCATGAGATTGATTTTGCCATAACGGCAACCTTTCTTGCCATAGAGCTTCCGGTGGCGGCAAGGTGGCGGCATGAGTCATTCACACGCCCACGCGCATGCCTCACTCCCACTCCCATCCCACGACTCTCATGGGTCGCACGACGACGAGCCGATCGAGTTCACCCAGGAGTTCTGGGACGACCGCTACAGTTCGGCGGGCCAGCTCTGGAGCGGCCAGCCCAACGCGCAGTTCGCCGCCCAGGTGGCGGACCTGGCCCCGGGCGAGGCGCTGGAAGCCGGGTGCGGCGAGGGCGCCGACGCCATCTGGCTGGCCCAGCGCGGCTGGACCGTCACCGGGGTGGACGTGTCGGCCGTGGCCCTCGAGCGGGCCGCCAGCGCGGCCCGGGCCGCGGACGAGGCCGGGGCGGCGACCGGCGACATCGCCGGGCGGATCACCTGGCAGCGCGAGGACCTGCTCACCTGGGTCCCGGAGCCGGAGCGGTTCGACCTGGTGTCGGCGCAGTTCATGCACTTCCCTCCGGCTGAGCTCGCGGCCTTCCACCAGGGCCTGGCGGCGGCGGTGCGCCCAGGCGGGACGCTGCTGCTGATCGCGCACCACCCCGAGGACGTCCACGCCCAGCGCAAGGGGCGGCCCGACCTGTTCTGGTACGCGGAGGACATCGCGGCGTCCCTCGAAGCGGACCGGTGGGAGGTCAGGGTGGCGGAAGGGGCAGGCCGTTTGGCTGAAGATCTTGATGGCCAGCAGATGATGGTCCGGGACACCGTGCTGCGGGCCGCCCGCCGTCGCTGACGGGGTCTAGCGTTGGCGGCATGCCCGAGCGGTTCCCGGCCATCGAGCCGTACGAGACGGGGATGCTGGACGTCGGCGACGGCCAGCGGATCTACTGGGAGGCCAGCGGCAACCCGGCCGGCAAGCCCGCGGTGTTCCTGCACGGCGGCCCGGGCGGCGGCAGCAGCCCGGGGCGGCGCCGGTCGTTCGACCCGGCCGCGTACCGGCTCATCCAGTTCGACCAGCGCGGCTGCGGGCGGAGCACGCCGCCGGCTTCCGCGCTGGACACCAGCCTCGAGACCAACACCACCGAGCACCTGATCGGGGACATCGAGAAGCTGCGCGCGCACCTCGGGATCGAGCGGTGGCTGGTGCGGGGCAGTTCGTGGGGGGTGACGCTCGGGCTGGCCTACGCGCAGCGGTACCCGGAGCGGGTCACCGAGATGGTGCTGGCCTCGGTGACCATGACCCGGCCCTACGACGTGCACTGGCTGTACCACGAGACGGGGCGGTTCTTCCCGGACGAGTGGTCGCGGTTCGCCGCGGCCGGGGGTGACGCTCCGGACCTGGTCGCGGCGTACGACCGGCTGCTCAACGGGCCTTTTTCCGCCGACGGTGCGGGAGCGGGCGGCGCGGGACTGGTGTGCCTGGGAGGACGCGCTGGTATCGCTGGAGGAGGGGTGGACGCCTTCCGAGCAGTACGCCGACCCGGAGTTCCGGATGACGTTCGCGCGGCTGTGCGCGCACTACTTCTCGCACGCGGCCTGGCTGGAGGACGGGCAGCTGCTGCGCGACGCCGGGCGGCTGGCCGGGATCCCGGGGGTGCTGATCCACGGGCGGTTCGACATCGGCGGGCCGCCGGACGTGCCGTGGCTGCTGCAGCGGGCGTGGCCGGGCTCGGAGCTCCACCTGGTCAGGACCGGGCACCAGGGCGGGGACGAGATGACCGAACGGGTGCTGGAGGCGCTGAATCGCTTCGCACGGAGGTAGGCGTTGCCAGGGGTCTTAGCGGATACCGGTTACCCGGGCGCGGATCCGGTCGACCAGCTGGTTCGCCTCGTTCTCGGTGATCTCGATGAAGTCGTTCTGGAGGTCGCCGCGTTCGGCGGATACCAAGGACGCGCTGCGTTCCCACGCGAGATTCCGGGTAAACGCTTCATCGCGCCGCCCGCCAGCTTCTGTATAGATCCGCCGGAACACTCCCGCGGGCTGATCACGGCTGCTCAGGTCGTTCACTACGGCGTAGTAGATGACCCTATCGGGCATCTGCGCCCCTCTCCGGATAGTCAGGAATACCAACAGCGCCGGGCGGAACCGGGACCTCGGCGGTGACCTTCTGCTGGAAGGCTTCCAGGACCATCTCCTCGAATTCATCGGCCTGCTGTGTCCGAATCCGTTCGTAAGCACCGTGCGTGAGCTGCTTGGCTTCAAAACTGATACGGGTATGGAACTGCAACTCAAACCGCTGGCCGGTAGCAGAGTCGATCCACTGGCTGTTTATACCCTTGTATTGCCCATCTAGCCAGGAGTTCTTCAGCTTGAGAGGTCGGCTGTCTCGTCTCAGTTTTCTGCCCTGGTTCGCTCTTCCGCCACCGCGGACTGCTGCCCGACGGCGACTTTCTCGCGCAGGCTGAGGTAATACTCCTCGCGACTGCGAGTCTCCGCGGGGGCGGCCCGACCTGGGATCGCGCTGTCGCCCGGACCAGCCGGGGGTTCGTCCGGCGGGAGGTCGGCGTCGTCAGCCCGGTCGGCCGCCATTCGATCTGACCATCATCCGAAACCGTAGGCGACAGGTAAGTGACAAGACTGGTGCAGTGTGGTTCTTGTTGCTGCTGCAGGGGCGGAATTGCGTGCAGCCGTAGGACCACATGGGCAACGGGAGACGGGGCGCATGCATTCGGGTTGCCAGGAAGCGGATCGCCGGAGGCGGAGGGGTGGGCGATGCGGGCGGGGTCAGTGTTGCGACGCCTAGGCCGGCGGGCGGAGTGGGAGGCAGGGGCGGGGGGAATCAGAATGCGGGGGGCTTCGAAAGGGTGGAGGACGTCGTCGCGGGGCGCACCGGGTGGGGCGCCCCGCGGGACGGTTGGGTGTGGTTACCCGGGGCCCGGTTGGGGCTGCGGGTAAGTGAGGGGGTTACTCGTTGTCGTCCTGGACGTTCATGCCCAGGAAGCCTTCGAGCTTCTCTTCGCCGGTGTCGATGTGGGCGTCGTACTTGTTGCCCGTCCGCTCCTTGGCCTCGGCGGCGGCCTTGTCGAGACCCTGGTCCACCAGGTCAGAGTGCTCGCCAGCGAGCTTCTTGGCCTGGTCAAAGAAATCCGGCATGGGATCCTCCCCTGTGATCGGTAGGTGCCTACCGTACCGGGGATAGCCTGGGGCGCGTGGTGGCGTCCCTGATCGTGGGCGCGGTGTTCTTGCTGGCCATGGTCATCGCGTCGGTCCGCGGCGCGGTGATTTTGCCCGCTGACGCGCGGATCCCGGTGCATGCCGGCTCGGTCGAGCACTGTTATATGGCGCCGAAGCGGGCCGGGCTGGTGATCTGGCCGGGGGCGGGTGCGGTGGCGTTCGGGGTGCTGGGCGGGATGGGCGCGAGCAGCCTGGCGGCGTGCGGCGGGGGGCGCCTGGCGCGGCGCTGGGGCTGGTGGGCAGGATGGGGATGGCGGGGGTGGAAGCCGGACTCGTTCGGAGTTATTGGTTGTGACGGTGGGGTGAGGGGCCCCTACCATTTGCATGTGCCGCTGGGGCACGGACGGCAAGAGGGAAGGGCCTCATGAAGATCGACAACAGTCCGGCTCGGGGAATGCGGGACTTGCTGCCCGCTGACGTCGCTGTCCGTGACCATGTGCTCGAGTCGATCTTCGCGGTCTACCGGCGGTACGGCTACCAGCGGATCGAGACGCCGGCGCTGGAGAACATCGCGCGGCTGAGCAGCGGTGACGGCGGGGACAACGAGAAGCTCATCTTCGAGGTGCTGCGGCGCGGGCTGCCGCCGGAAGTGGCCGCGGGCACGCCGGTGCGCGAGCTCGTCGACCTGGGGCTGCGCTACGACCTGACGGTGCCGCTGACCCGGTTCTACGGGAAACACCACGCGGCGCTGCCGACGCCGTTCCGGTCGCTGCAGGTGGGGCCGGTGTGGCGGGCGGACCGGCCGCAGAAGGGCCGGTACCGGCAGTTCTACCAGTGCGACATCGACATGATCGGCGAGCCGACCGTGCTGGCCGAGTCGGAGCTGATCGAGGCGACGACCGAGGCGCTGGCCGCGATCGGGCTGACCGGGACGACGGTGCGGCTGTCGGACCGGCGGTTCCTGGCCGCGCTGGCGTCCGAGTGCGGGATACCGGCGGAAGCGCAGGACGCGTTCTTCATCATCGTGGACAAGCTCGACAAGATCGACTGGGACGGGGTCCGGGCCGAGCTGCTCGAGGCCGGGTTCGACGCGGCGCAGGTCGCGGCGGCGGTGGACAAGATCCAGGGGCTGACCGACGTACCCGCCGACAAGCTGGCGGGAGCGCTGGCCGAGAGCGTGCCCGGGCTGCCCGCGGCGGTGGCGGAGGATCTGGCCGCGGTGGCGGACTCGCTGACCCGGCTGGCCACGGAGCGCGCGCTGAACTGGCAGTTCGACCCGACGCTGGTGCGCGGGATGGGGTACTACACCGGGCAGGTCTTCGAGATCCTCCACCCGGACATGAGCGGCTCGGTGGCCGGCGGCGGGCGGTACGACAAGCTGATCGGGCGGTCGTTCGGTCAGGACGTGCCGGCTTGCGGGTTCTCCATCGGGTTCGAGCGGATCGTGGACCTGCTCTCGGCGGAGGTGGCCCGGGACGCGGTCGCGCTGCTGGTCGAGAGCGACGTGCCGGTGGCCGACGCGACGGCGGTGGCGCGGGAGCTGCGGGCCGGGTCGGCGGGTCCCGGAGGTGCGGGGTCCGGGGATTCGGGTTCCGGGGACGCTCGCGTGGTGGAGATCGTGCGGCGGAGCGGGAAGTTCGGGGCGCAGCTGACGCGGCTGGAGACGGCCGGGTTCACCGGGTTCGTGCAGCTGCGGGTCGAGGACGGCGCGGTCGTGCGGGGCGAGCTGCGGGCGCTCGGGTCCTGACGCGGAGGGGCGGGGTTCGCGGGACGCTTCCGGGGGAGAACCGGAGTGGCTTCCGCGGGGGAACAACGCTGTTAGCGGGCTGCTTTCGCATGCAATCGCGAGGGGGTTTCGACTCTTCTAACTGTACGGAAATTGCGGGTGCAAAGTTTTTTTGCACGTCCTTATGCACATGCATTTGTTCTGTTAGGATGCATAGTGCAGACGGGGGTCGCGGCGTTGCGGCACCTGCCCCTGCGGGGGGTTCTCTTTTCACATATTGATAAAAGGAGAAAGATGCAGGTCAACAACGGCATTCCGGCCGATCAGCTGATATCGGCGCGGTGGCGGAAGAGCCAGGCCAGCAACCCGAGCGGGAGCTGTGTCGAGGTGGCGGCGCTCGATGACGGCGGAGTGGCTCTGCGGAACTCGCGGCACCCGTCCGGACCTGCGCTTATCTATACGCGCGCCGAGATCGAGGCGTTCCTGATCGGGGTCAGGAACGGTGAGTTCGACGACCTCGGGACGGCATACGTTCCCAGCTGAACAGTAGGGTCGGCTGTGATGTGACACCATTAGCGATGAGACGCGTAAAATGATGCATCGGCGATGCTTTGGTGCGGTGATATCGTGCCGGATGTGCATCGCCGTTGCCAGTTGGGCGTTGGTGCGTATGTTAACCGCCGGACCTGGCAGGCGATCCTGGACGTCAATTCGATCCGCCCCCGGAGTTGAGGGATGAGCACGATGGAACGGGATGGCCCGCCAGCTGACGGCCAGGGTCCGACCGTGCCCCGCATGCTGGTGGGTATCGAGCTGCACCGGTTCCGTGAGGCGGCCGGCATCACGCCGGAAGCGGCCGCGTACGAGATCCGCGCGTCCCGCTCCAAGATCAGCCGGATGGAGAACGGCCTGGTCCGGTTTAAGGAGCGGGACGTCACCGACCTGCTCACGCTGTACGGCGTCACCGACGAGGCGACGCGGTCCCGGCTGGTGACGCTGGCCCGGCAGGCCAACACCCCGGGCTGGTGGTCCAAGTACGGCGACATCATGGCCGACTGGTTCGAGTCGTACCTGGGCCTGGAGATGGCCGCCTCCGTCATCCGTACCTTCGAGCTGCAGTTCGTGCACGGGCTGTTCCAGACCGAGGATTACGCCCGGGCGGTCACCCTGCTCGGGCACACGGCCGCGCCGGACGACGAGATCGACCGGCGGGTGAGCCTGCGGCTCAAGCGGCAGGACCTGCTGGCCGGCCCGAACCCGCCGCAGGTGTGGTCGGTCCTCGACGAGGGGGCGCTGCGGCGCCCGGTGGGCGGGCCCAAGGTGATGCGGGCCCAGCTGAACCACCTGGTCGAGATGGCCCGGCTGCGCCACGTCACCATCCAGGTCGTGCCGTTCGCCCGGGGGGGTCATGCCGCGGCCGGGGGGTCGTTCACCGTGCTGCGCTTTAGCGAGCAGGAGGTGCCGGACGTGGTGTATCTCGAGCAGCTCACCAGCGCCCTGTACCTGGACAAGCGCGATGACGTCGATCACTACATGGAAGTCATGAACCACCTGTCTACCGAAGCCCTGACCCCCGTGCAGACCGCGAACTTCATCACCGAGCTGAGCCAGGACATCTGAGTCCCGGCCAGCACGACCGCAGTAGGCCACTCGACCCCGAGGGATTCCTGTGACTGAAGTTTCTTCCACCCCGAGGCGAGCCGGAGCGCTACTGCCGGGACCGGGATCGACACGACTGTGTCCGCACTCGGCCCGGATCTGGGATTACTGGCTGGGCGGCAAAGACAACTACGCAGGTCGACCGCGAGGTGGCGACCGAGATCGAGGAGATGCTCCCCGACATCGTGCGGACATGGCGCGCGAGGCCCGCCGGCTTCCTCGGGCGCGGTATCCGGTACCTGGCCGGCGAGGCCGGGGTGCGGCAGTTCCTGGATGTCGGGCACCGGCCTGCCGACCGCGGACAATACCCACCAAGTCGCGCAGGCGGGTAGCGCCCCGGAGCCCAAGCATCGTGTACGTGGACAACGATCCGCTGGTCCTGGCACATGCGCGGGCCCTGCTGACCAGCACACCCGAGGGCGCCACCGACTTACATCAGCGCCGACATGGATGATCCGACACGATCATCGCCGAGCGCCGCCAAGACGCTGGACCTCGGCCAGCCGATCGCGATGATCGATGCACGGCGTGCTGTGGCCACGTCACTGGACAACGACGAAGCGCACGCAATCGTCACGCAGCCTGGTGGAGGCCATGCCGTCCGGCAGCTACCTGGCGCTCAATCGCCGACGGTACGAAGGACCGGCGAGAGGATTCGAGCAAGGCGCATCGAGGACTACAACGAATCCGGCACACCGCCCGGTACCCATCGTACCCTGCCGGAGCTCGCCGGCTTCTTCGATGGCATGGAGCTGGTAGAGCCCGGCGTGGTCTCGATGCACCGCGCTGGCGGCCCGAGGCCACGCCAGCCGGCGAGCCCGAAGACGATGGACAGTTTGGCGGGGTCGGCCGGAAGCCGTAGCCGCGACACCTGGGTCCCGGTGACTGACGCTCCGTGAGACCGCTGTAACCCACTCCCCTCCGAGGTATCCCCGTGACTGACGTTTCTTCATCCCCCGGCGAGCCGGAGAGCACCGCCGGAACCGCGATCGACACCACCGTGCCGCACTCGGCCCGGATCTGGAACTACTGGCTGGGCGGCAAGGACAACTACGCGGTCGACCGCGAGGCCGGCGACCAGTACAAGGAGGTCTTCCCCGCCATCGCCGTGGTCGCCCGCACCTCCCGGGCCTTCATCTCCCGGGCGGTCCGCTACCTGGCGGCCGAGGCCGGGATGCGGCAGTTCCTCGACGTCGGCACCGGGCTGCCCACCGCCAACAACACGCACCAGGTCGCCCAGGCGGTGGCGCCGGAGTCGAAGATCGTCTACGCGGACAACGACCCGCTGGTGCTGGCGCACGCCCGCGCCCTGCTGACCAGCAGCCCCGAGGGGGCGTGCGAGTACCTGGACGCCGACATCAGGAACCCGGCCGCGATCCTGGAGGCGGCCGCCGCGCTGCTGGACTTCAAGCAGCCGGTCGCCCTGATGCTGATGGGGATCATGGGGCACTTCACCGACGACGAGGCCTACCCGATCGTCAGCCAGCTGGTGGCCGGGCTGCCGTCCGGCAGCTACTTCGCGCTCTACGACGGCGCGAACACCGACGAGGCGTTCACGGCGGCGCAGGAGGGCTACAACAACAGCGGCGCGGTGCCCTACTACCTGCGTAGCCCCGAGGGGTTCGCGCGGTACTTCGAAGGGCTGGAACTGGTCTCCCCGGGCGTGGTGCCGATGGTGCAGTGGCGGCCGGACCCGGATACCGAGCAGGCCCCGATCTACTCCTACTGCGGGGTCGGCCGCAAGCCTTAACGCAGGTCACGGGATTTGCTCGCGGCGGATATGAGGGACATCACAGCTCGGGCCCTACTGCTGGGCCCTAGCCTGGGAAGAGGGTCGGGTAGATCTTGAATTCCCACGCCGCACGTAAATCCCGTAGGAGTTGATAGTCATGGTCGCCGTCGTCGAGGACCAGTCAGATACGAGCCTGCCCGAGCTGGCCCAGTGGGTCGCCGGGATCGCCGAGCTGACCAAGCCCGACGAGGTCGTCTGGTGCGACGGCTCGCAGGAGGAATGGGAGCGGCTGACCCAGCTGCTGGTGGACGACGGGACGTTCACCCGGCTGAACCCGGAGCTGCGGCCCAACAGCTTCTACTGTGCCTCCGACCCGAGCGACGTGGCCCGCGTCGAGGACCGCACGTTCATCTGCTCAGAGCGCGAGGAGGACGCCGGGCCGACGAATAACTGGATCGAGCCGGGGGAAATGCGCCACACGTTCGGTCAGATTTTTGCTGGGTGCATGCGCGGACGGGTCATGTACGTCGTGCCCTTTTGCATGGGGCCGCTGGGCGGTTCGATTTCTCAGGTCGGCGTCGAGGTCACCGATTCGCCGTACGTGGTGACCTCGATGCGGATCATGACCCGGATGGGGACGCCGGCGCTGCGGGAGATCGAGGAGCGGGGTTCGTTCGTGCGGGCGGTCCACTCGGTGGGCGCGCCGCTGTCTCCCGGCCAGGAAGACGTGCCCTGGCCGTGCAACCCGGTCAAGTACATCTCGCACTTCCCCGAGACCAGGGAAATCTGGTCCTACGGCTCCGGGTACGGCGGGAACGCGCTGCTCGGCAAGAAGTGCTACGCGCTGCGGATCGCCTCGGTGATGGCGCGGGACGAGGGCTGGCTGGCCGAGCACATGCTCATCGTCAAGATCACTCCCCCGGATGGCGCGCCGAAGTACGTCGCGGCGGCGTTCCCGTCCGCGTGCGGCAAGACCAACCTGGCCATGCTGCAGCCGACCATCCCCGGCTGGAAGGTCGAGACCGTCGGCGACGACATCGCCTGGATGCGGTTCGGCCCGGACGGCAGGCTGTACGCGATCAACCCGGAGGCCGGCTTCTTCGGCGTGGCGCCCGGCACCGGGATGAAGACCAACGCCAACGCGGTCGCGGCCATGTGGGGAAATTCGATCTTCACCAACGTGGCGCTGACCGACGACGGCGATGTGTGGTGGGAGGGGCTTACCGAGGAGCCGCCCGCGCACTTGATCGACTGGAAGGGACGGGACTGGACGCCTGCTTCTGATGAGCCCGCGGCGCACCCGAACGCCCGGTTCACCACCCCGGCCGACCAGTGCCCGACCATCGCGCCGGAGTGGGACGACCCGGCCGGGGTGCCGATCTCGGCGATCCTGTTCGGCGGGCGGCGGGCGTCGACGGTGCCGCTGGTCATCGAGTCGTTCGACTGGGACCACGGGGTGTTCCTGGGCGCCAACGTGGCCTCGGAGAAGACCGCGGCGGCCGAGGGCACCGTGGGCGAGCTGCGCCACGACCCGTTCGCGATGCTGCCCTTCTGCGGCTACAACATGGGCGACTACTTCGGGCACTGGCTGTCGACGGGCCAGAAGGGCGAGCCGGAGAAGCTGCCGCGGCTGTTCTACGTCAACTGGTTCCGCAAGGACGCGTCCGGGCGGTTCGTGTGGCCGGGGTTCGGCGAGAACAGCCGGGTGCTCAAGTGGATCGCGGAGCGGGTGGCTGCTACGGATCTCGAGGGGGCGGTCTCGACACCGGTGGGGCTGCTGCCCGCACCGGGGGCGCTGGACCTTTCCGGGCTCGACCTTTCGCAGGATGACCTGGACCTGCTGCTCACGGTGGACGTGGAGGCGTGGAAGCGGGAGGCGGAGCAGATGCCGGAGTTCTTCCGCGGTTTCGGCGGGCACCTGCCGGCCCGGCTGTGGGAGCTGCACGAGGAGCTGACCGCCCGGCTCGGCTGAGCTGGTGGCCGGGGAAAGCGTTCTTGGTCTCGTCCTCGCGGGCTCGGCGGGCAAGCGGCTGGCGCCGCTGACCGATGACCGGGCGAAGTCGGCGGTGCCGTTCGGCGGGCTCTACCGGCTGGTCGATTTCGCCCTGTCGAACCTGGTCAACGCGGGTATCAGGAAGATCTGCGTGCTGACCCAGTACAAGAGCCACAGCCTGGACCGGCACATCACGACCACGTGGCGGCTGAATTCGCTGATGAACAACTACGTGGCGCCGGTCCCGGCCCAGCAGCGGCTCGGCCCGCGCTGGCAGACCGGGTCGGCGGACGCGATCTACCAGTCGCTGAACCTCATCCGCAGCGAGCAGCCGGATCTGGTCGCGGTGTTCGGCGCCGACGACGTGTACCGGATGGACCCGGCCCAGATGATCGAGGCCCACCTGGGCTGGGGCGCCGGGGTCACGGTGGCAGCCATCCCGGTGCCGCGGGAATCGGCCGCTTCGTTCGGCGTGGTCCGGACGGCGGCTGACGGGCACCGAGTGGAGGAGTTCCTGGAGAAGCCAGCTTCTCCGCCTGCCTTGCCGGGCCGCCCGGACGAGGCGCTCGCGGCCATGGGCAACTACATCTTCGACCGCGAGGTGCTGGAGGAGGCGCTGCACGCGGACGCCGCCGACGAGGGCAGCCAGCACAGCATCGGCGGCGACATCATGCCCCGGCTGGTGCGGTCGAGGGTGCCGCGCATGTCTACGACTTCCTGGCAGAACAAGGTGCCGGGCGCGGCCGGGCAGCGACCACGGGTACTGGCGCGAGGTGGGGACGCTCGACTCGTACTACGAGGCGCACATGGACCTGTGCGCCGTGCACCCGGTGTTCAACCTGTACAACGACCAGTGGCCGATCCTGACGCAGGTGCCGCCGCAGCCGCCGGCCAAGTTCGTCCTGGACGAGGGCGACCGGGTGGGGATGGCGGTCAACAGCGTGGTCGGCAACGGGGTGATCGTGTCCGGCGGGATGGTGCGCTCGTCGGTGCTGTCGCCTGGGGTGCGGGTGGGCGAGCGGGCTTCGGTGGGGCGTTCGGTGCTGCTGGACAACGTGCGGGTCGAGCCGCGCGCGGTGGTGGAGAACGCGATCCTGGACAAGAACGTGGTGGTGCGCGCGGGCGCGTCGGTGGGGGTTTCTCCGGAGCGGGACGCCGAGCGGGGGTTCACGGTGTCCTCGGGCGGCGTCACCGTGGTGGGCAAGGGGCGCGTGGTCGAGCCGTGACCTTTGCTGTCGACGTCACTGCTAGGTCAGGCTTCAGCGGCTGGAGGTGGCGGGAGGTAGCCCTCGGCGATGAGGCGCTGGGCGCCGGCGGCGTAGACGGCGGGATCGTCGGGGGCGATCGTGGCCAGGCCGTCGACGTAGCGGTTCATCATGGCAGAAGGCGGCGGCGATCAGGACGGTGTCGTGGAGCTCCAGGTCGGTCGCGCCGGCGGCGCGGGCTTCGGCGACCAGTTCGGTGGTGACGTCGCGACCGCTGCGCTGTACCGCGGCCGCGATCGCGAGCAGGGCCTTCAGCTTGGCGGACACGGGGGCGTGGCCGGGGTCGGCGCGGGCCTGCTCGACCAGGGCCATGCCGCCGGGGAGCTGGGCCGCGGCGGTGGCCGAATGCGAGGCGGTGCAGTACCGGCACTCGTTCAGCGCGGACACGTGCGCCGCGATCAGTTCCCGCTCGCCGCGGGTCAGGGTGCTCGGGCCGCGGAGCAGTACCTCGGCCAGCCCGCTCATCGGCAGTGCGGTCTCCGGGCGGTAACGCAGCAGCCCGCGGATACCCGGATCGTCGGAGTTCAAGGTGATATGCGGCATGACAGCATTCTGGCCGGCGCGTTTACCGGCCGGCAGCGGGGTAGAGCGGCACGATAGCGCTGTGCGACGGGGGTGAGCCACGTCGCGGCGGCCGGGTGGCGGCGACTGAGCACGGCGGGTGGTGAGACGGCCAGGAAGAAGGCTGGGCATGACAACCCCCGCACTCGCTGCTCCCCCGCCCGCCGGACGGGCACGCTGGACCCGGCTGATCCCGGTGGCGATCGTCGTCTACGTCATCTCGTTCATGGACCGGACCAACATCGGCTTCGCGTTCGACGGGATGGGCAAGGACCTGCATCTCGACTCGGCGGCGCAGGGCCTGGCGGGCGGGATCTTCTTCATCGGCTACCTGGTCCTGCAGATCCCCGGCGGGCACCTCGCCGAACGGTGGAGCGCGAAGAAGTTCGTCGGGATCATGGTCCTGATCTGGGGCGTGTTCGCGATCGCCTCCGGCCTGGTGCAGAACTTCGCCGAGCTCCTCATCGTCCGCTTCCTGCTCGGCGTGGCCGAGGGCGGCATCTGGCCCGCCATCCTGGTGCTGATCAGCCACTGGTTCCCGGCGCGGGAGCGGGCCCGGGCCTACGGGTTCTGGATGATGAACATCGCCATCGCCTCGATCATCACCGCGCCGCTGTCCGGCTGGATCCTGACCTGGGGCGACTGGCGCGACCTGTTCTTCATCGAGGGCGCCTTCCCGTTCCTGATCGCCGCCCCGCTGTGGTGGTGGCTGGTCGCCGACCGCCCGGCGCAGGCCGCCTGGGTGGGCGCGGAGGAGCGGACGTACATCGAGACCTCGCTGGAGCGCGAGAAGGCGGCGGCGCCGGCGTTCGCCGGGTTCCGCGAGGTGTTCCGCAGCAGCGTGGTGTGGCGCCTGGTCGCTGGTGTACTTCTTCATCCAGGTCGGCTTCTACGGCCTGAACCTGTGGCTGCCGCACCTGGTCAAGACCACGATCGGGAGCTCGTACCTGGTCGTCGGCGGGGTCACCGCCATCCCGTACGTGTTCGCGATCGCCGGGCTCTGGTTCAACGCCCGCTCGGCCGACCGCAGCGGCCGGTACTCGGTCCACGTGCTGGCGTCGCTGGTGCTCGGCGCGGTGGCGCTGGTGCTGTCGGTAGTGTTCGGCTCGATCGCCGCGCTGTCCGTCGTCCTGATCAGCATCGCGATGATGGGCGCGCTGGCCTACGACGGGCCGTTCTGGGCCAGTTCCTCGCAGGCCGTGCCGGTGGCGCTGGCCGGCGGGGCGATGGGCCTGATCAACGCGCTGGGCAACCTCGGCGGGTTCGCCGGTCCCTACGTGGGCGGGTGGCTGCAGGACGCCAGCGGCGGCAGCTTCCTGTCGACCGCGGTGGTGCTCGCGGTGTCGCTGCTGCTCGGCGGCCTGGTCATGATCACGCTGCGGAAGCAGGCCGACCGGCCGGCCGTCACCCCGGTCGTCCCGGAGCGCGCGCCGGACGAGGCGCGAGCGGGGAGGCAGAGCTAGCTGGTCTTATATTCCTCGAGGAGGCGGCGGCCGATGATCATTTTCTGGATCTCGGCGGTGCCCTCGCCGATGAGGAGCATGGGGGCTTCGCGGTAGAGGCGCTCGATCTCGTACTCGTTGGAGAAGCCGTAGCCGCCGTGGATGCGGAACGAGTCCTCGACGACCTCCTTGCCGTACTCGGAGGCGAGGTACTTGGCCATCCCGGCTTCCAGGTCGTTGCGCTGGCCGGAGTCCTTGCGGCGGGCGGCCATCACCATCAGCTGGTGGGCCGCCTCGACCTTGGTGGCCATCTCGGCCAGCTTGAACTCGATGGCCTGGTGCTTCGCGATGGGCTGGCCGAAGGTCTGCCGCTGCTGGGCGTAGGCGATGGCCAGCTCGAAGGCGCGCAGGGCGATGCCGCAGCCGCGGGCGGCCACGTTGACCCGGCCGACCTCGACGCCGTCCATCATCTGGTAGAAGCCCTGGCCGGTGGAGCCGCCGAGGACGCGGCGGGCGGGGATGCGGACGCCGTCGAGGATCAGCTCGGTGGTGTCGACGCCCTTGTAGCCCATCTTGTCGATCTTGCCGGGGATGGTGAGGCCGGGGACCGAGGGGTTCGGGCCGTAGCCGGGTTCCTTCTCGATCAGGAACGTGGTCATGTTGCGGTGCGGGGCGTCGTGGCCGTCGTCGGTCTTGCACAGCACCGCGACCAGGTTGGCGGTGCCGCCGTTGGTCAGCCACATCTTCTGGCCGTCGAGCACGAAGTCGTCGCCGTCGCGCACGGCCCGGGTGCGGATGGCGGCGACGTCGGAGCCGAGGCCGGGCTCGGACATGGAGAAGGCGCCGCGCACGTCGCCGGCCGCCATCCGGGGCAGGAAGTAGGCCTGCTGCTCCTCGGTGCCGTGCCGGGCGATCATGTGGGCCACGATGAAGTGGGTGTTGATGATGCCGGACACCGACATCCAGCCGCGGGCGATCTCCTCCACCGCCAGCGCGTAGACCAGCAGCGAGGCGCCCAGGCCGCCGTGCTCCTCGGGGATGGTCAGGCCGAACAGGCCGAGCTTCTTCAGGCCCGCCACGATCTGGGCCGGGTACTCGTCCCGGTGCTCCAGCTCGGTGGCCACGGGAAGGATCTCCCGTTCGGTGAAGTCGTGGACCGTCGCCAGGATGTCCTGCTCGAACTCGGTCAGGCCTTCGGTCTGGGCCAGGCGTCCCATGGCTCGCTCCCTTCAGGTCGAGTGGCTCGGGGCGGCCGGACTGGGCGCCGCCGCGGTCCTTGACGTAGGCATCGGTCGGGACCATGACCTTGCGGCGGAACACGCAGACCACGGTGCCGTCCTGCTTGTAGCCGCGGGTCTCGACCTCCACCACGCCGCGGTCGCCCTTGGACGTCAGGCGCTTGGCCAGCACGGTGGTCTCGCCGTAGATGGTGTCGCCGTGGAAGGTGGGGGCCACGTGCCGCAGCGACTCGACCTCCAGGTTGGCGATGGCCTGGCCGGAGACGTCCGGCACCGACATGCCGAGCAGGAGCGAGTAGATGTAGTTGCCCACCACCACGTTGCGGCCGAACTCGGTGGCCTGCCCGGCGTAGTGCGCGTCCAGGTGCAGCGGGTGGTGGTTCATGGTGAGCAGGCAGAACAGGTGGTCGTCGTACTCGGTGACCGTCTTGCCGGGCCAGTGCTTGTAGACCGCGCCGACCTCGAACTCCTCGTAGGTGCGCCCGAATCTGCATCGCTCAGGCTCCCGACGGGGGCTCGAAGGTGGAGGTGCGCTGCATCCCGGCGGCCCGGCCCTTGGCCGCGATGACCAGCGCCATCTTGCGGGAGGCCTCGTCGATCATCTCGTCGCCGAGCATGGCCGAGCCCTTGGCCCCGCCCGCCTCGGAGGTGCACCAGTCGTAGGCGTCCAGGATCAGCTCGGCGTGGTCGTAGTCGTCCTGGGACGGGGAGAAGATCTCGTTGGCGGCGGCGATCTGGTCCGGGTGCAGCACCCACTTGCCGTCGTAGCCGAGGGCGGCGGCCCGCCGGGCCACCTCGCGGTAGCCGTCGGGGTTGCGGATCTGCAGGTACGGGCCGTCGATGGCCTGCAGGTCGTGGGCCCGGGCGGCGATCAGGATGCGCATCAGGATGTAGTGGTAGGCGTCCGCCGGGTACCCCGGCGGCTGCTCGCCGACGACCAGCGACTTCATGTTGATCGAGGCCATGAAGTCGGCCGGGCCGAAGATGATGGTCTCGAGCCGGGGCGAGGCGGCGGCGATCTCGTCCACGTTCATCAGCCCGCGGGCGTTCTCGATCTGGGCCTCGATGCCGATCCGGCCGACCTCGAAGCCCATCGTCTTCTCGATCTGGGTGAGCAGCAGGTCCAGCGCGCCGATCTGGCCGGCGTCCTGGACCTTCGGCAGCATGATGCAGTCCAGGTTCTGGCCCGCGCCCTCGACGACCGTGACCACGTCGCGGTAGGTCCAGTGGGTGGTCCAGTCGTTGACCCGGACGACCCGGGTCTTGCCGCTCCAGTCGCCGGTGTTGAGCGCGTCCACGATGGAATGCCGGGCGCTCTCCTTCACCAGCGGCGCGCACGCGTCCTCGAGGTCCAGGAAGACCTGGTCGGCGGGCAGGCCCTGGGCCTTCTCCAGGAACCGCGGGTTGCTGCCCGGCACGGCCAGGCAGGACCGGCGCGGGCGCAGCTGCGGCGGGGCGGCTGCGTCAGCCGGTGCGCCTGATGCGGACGTGGCAGTGGTCATGTCAGCTGTCGTCACCTTTCCATTGTCCGCGACCTGGCCATCGGGCCACGGCGGCAGGTCACGGGCGCGCCGGATCTCGCCGACCAGGCGGCCGACGATCTCGGTCAGGCCGAGTGTCAGCGGGGGTGAAGACGGCGGCCACGCCCTGGGCGCGCAGCGCCGCGGCGTCGGCGGGCGGGATGATCCCGCCGACCACGACGGGGATGTCCCCCGCCTTGAGCCGCGCGCAGCCGGCGCAGTACCTCGGGCACCAGCTCCGCGTGCCCGCCGGACAGCACCGACAGGCCCACGCAGTGCACGTCCTCGGCGGCGGCGGCCGCCGCGATCTGCTCGGGGGTGAGCCGGATGCCGGAGTAGATCACCTCGAACCCGGCGTCGCGGGCGCGGACGGCGATCTGCTCGACGCCGTTGGAGTGCCCGTCCAGGCCGGGCTTGCCGAGCAGCAGCCGCAGCCGGCCCGCGCCGATGGCGGCCGCGGTGCCGCGGACCGCGTCGCGAACGTCAGCCAGGGAGGATGCCGGTCCGGGGCCTGACGGGGACGGCGCTGAGGCCGGTGGGGGCGCGGTACTCGCCGAAGACGTCGCGCAGGGCGGCGGACCACTCGCCGGTGGTGACGCCGGCCCGGGCGCAGGCCAGGGTGGCTCCATCAGGTTGACGTCGGGGCGGGCGGCGTCGGCGCGGCAGCGCGGTCGAGGGCGGCGCGGGCGGCCGCTCCGTCGCGGCATTGTGCGCCACCAGGCCAGGCCGGCCAGGACCTCCTGCTCGCTGGCCGGGTCGACCGGCTGGATCGCGGCGGCGCCGGTCACGCGGCCAGCAGCGGGCTGGGCTCGGTGGCCTGGAAGCAGTTGACGCCGACCACGGGGTCCGCGCCGGACTCGATCCGGGCGCGCCGGGCGGCGTGGGCGGCGACCAGGCGGGACTTGATGAAGCCGGACTCGACCGCCGCCACCATCCCGCCGTGCGCCTCGACCTCGGCCAGCTCGGCCTGGGCGCCGGCCGCCAGCTCGGCCGTCTTGGCCTCGACGACCGGCGAGCCGTCGAACAGGTCGCCGTACTCGAGCAGGTCGGACTCGTACGCCAGGACCTGCTGGATGCGCAGGCTCCACTGCTGGTCCTCCGGGCGCGGCAGGCCCAGCGCCTCGTTCCAGGCGGGCAGCTGGACGGCGCGGGCGCGGGCGTTCTTCGACAGGGTGACGGCCAGCATCTCCAGCACGATCCGCTGGATGTTGTTCTCCGGCTGGGCCTCGGTCAGGCCGAGCGAGTTGACCTGCACGCCGTACCGGAACCGGCGCAGCCTGGGATCGGAGATGCCGTAGCGCTCCAGCGTGATCGAGTCCCAGAGCCGGGCGAAGGCCCGCAGCTTGCACATCTCCTCGACGAACCGGACCCCGGCGTTGACGAAGAACGAGACCCGCCCGACGACGTCGCCGAGGCGCGACGGCCGGGACGCTGCCCGGATCGCGGACGGCGTCTAGCAAGGTGATCGCGGTGCCCAGCGCGTAGGCGATCTCCTGGACCGGCGTGGCCCCGGCCTCCTGCAGGTGGTAGCTGCACACGTTGACGGGGTTCCACGCGGGGCATGCGCGGTCACCGTGTAGGCGATCAGGTCGGTGGTCAGCCGGACCGAAGGTCCCGGCGGGAAGATATAGGTGCCGCGGGACAGGTACTCCTTGATGATGTCGTTCTGGGTGGTGCCCGCGAGCCTGGTGATGTCGGCGCCCTGCTCCTCGGCCACCACCTGGTACAGCGCCAGCAGCCACAGGGCCGGGGCGTTGATGGTCATCGAGGTGTTCGTCTGCTCCAGCGGGATCTGGTCGAACAGCGCCCGCAGGTCGCCCAGGTGCCCGACCGGGACGCCGACCCGGCCGACCTCGCCCCGGGCCAGCCCGTGGTCGGCGTCGTAGCCGGTCTGGGTGGGCAGGTCGAACGCCACCGACAGCCCCGTCTGGCCCTTGGCCAGGTTCCGCCGGTACAGCGCGTTCGAGGCCGCCGCCGAGGAGTGCCCGGCGTAGGTCCGCATCAGCCAGGGACGGTCCCGGGGTCGTCGGATCGCTCATGCGGCCACGGGTTCGCGGAACCGGCTGATCTCGGTCAGGTGCTCCGCGCGCAGTTCCGGGTCGCGGACGCCGAGGCCCTCGCGCGGGGCCAGGCAGAGCACCGCGACCTTGCCGTGGTGCAGGTTCTGGTGCACGTCGAGGGCGGCCTGGCCGGTCTGGTCGAGCGGGTAGACCGCCGACATGGTGGGGTGGATCTTGCCCTTGGCGATGAGCCGGTTGGCCTGCCAGGCCTCGCGGTAGTTGGCGAAGTGCGAGCCGATGATCCGCTTGAGGCTCATCCACAGGTAGCGGTTGTCGTACTCGTGCAGTGTAGCCGGAGGTCGACGCGCAGGTCACGATCGTGCCGCCCTTGCGGGTCAGGTACACCGAGGCGCCGAACGTGTCCCGGCCCGGGTGCTCGAAGACGATGTCCACGTCCTCGCCGCCGGTGAGCTCGCGGATGCGGGCGCCGAACCGCTTCCACTCCTTGCGGGTCCTGGGTCTGCGGGTCCTTCCAGAACTGGTAGCCCTCGGCGGCCCGGTTGATGATCAGCTCGGCGCCCATCGACCGGCACAGCTCGGCCTTGCGCTCGCTGGAGACCACGCAGACCGGGGTGGCCCCGCCGGCCAGCGCGTACTGGGTGGCGTAGGCGCCCAGGCCGCCGCTGGCCCCCCAGATCAGCACGTTCTGGCCCTGCTTCATCGAGGCGCCGTTGTCGGAGACCAGCTGCCGGAACGCGGTCGAGTTGACCAGGCCCGGGGTGGCGGCTTCCTCCCAGGTCAGGTGCTTCGGCTTGGGCATCAGCTGGTTGGTCTTGACCAGGGCGATCTCGGCCAGGCCGCCGAAGTTGGTCTCGTAGCCCCAGATGCGCTGCTCCGGGTCGAGCATGGTGTCGTTGTGCCCGTCGGCGCTCTCCAGTTCGACCGACAGGCAGTGCGCGACGACCTCCTCGCCCGGCTGCCAGGCGGTCACCCCGGGGCCGGTGCGCAGCACCACGCCGGCCAGGTCCGAGCCGATCACGTGGTAGGGCAGGTCGTGCCGCGCGGCCAGCGGGGACAGCCGGCCGTAGCCGGCGCAGGAAGGCGAAGGTCGAGACGGGCGAGAAGATCGCGCTCCAGCACGGTGTTGTAGTTGACCGAGCTGGCCATCACCGCGATCAGCGCCTCGCCCAGGCCGAGCTCGGGGACCGGGACCTCCTCCAGGTGCAGCGCGGCGCGCGGATCGCGGTCACGCGGCTCGAGGCCGTCGAACATGTGCTCCTCGTCCCGGTGCAGGGTGACGGCCCGGTAGGCCTCGGGCAGCGGCAGCGCGGCGAAGTCGCCGGGCTGGGCGCCAGGAGTCGGTGATCGCGTCGAGTATCGCTTGCATAGCAGCCTCCCTGCAGATGCAAAAACAAGCATGCATCGCGATACGTCACATCTCGGCGGGCATTAGACGTGAAGAATGAACAATATTTTCGCAATTGAGTAATAGCAACGAGAATTGCTGACGGTCCGGGGAGGGGCGCCGAAGGTGGTCGGTGGCGCACAGACCACGTAAGAGCGTAGGCGGGGGCACACAGACCCCGCTGGAGCGGGGTGAGCGGCGGGGCGAGGGGCGGCGTGTCATGATCGGAGCGGGAAGGGGGCGCAGTGGAATACCTGATCGTGGCCGAGGCTTACCGGGATCTGGAGGCGGTCAGCGGGCGGCTGGCGCTGATCGACCGGCTCGCGACGCTGGTGGAGCAGACGCCGGACAAGCTGCTGCCGGTGGTGTGCTACCTGTGCCAGGGGCAGATCGCGCCGGAGTTCGCCGGGATCGACCTCGGGCTGGCCGAGAAGATGGCCATCCGCGCGCTGGCCGCCGCTATCGGCGCCGAGGTCACGCAGGTGGCGGTGCGGGTGCGCGAGGTGGGCGACCTGGGGCAGGCCGCGGAACAGCTCCTGGCCGACGAGGACCGCGCGCCGGTGCTGACGGTCAACGAGGTGGTGGCGACGCTCTTCGACATCGCCCGGGCCGAGGGGACCGGGTCGCAGGGACGCAAGCTGGAGCTGATGGCCGGGCTGCTCGGCCAGGCCACCCCGCTGGAGGCCCGCTACCTGCTGCGGCTGGTCACCGGGAACCTGCGGCTCGGCATCGGCACCCCCACCATCCTGGACGCGCTGGCCCGGGTGCACGCGGGCGGCAAGGCCGACCGGCCGGTGCTGGAGCGCGCCTACAACATCTGCTGCGACCTCGGCAAGGTGGCCGCGACGCTGGTCGGCCGGCGGGCTCGAGGCGGTGGCGGAGCTCAAGGTCGAGCCGGGCAACCCGGTGCGGTCGATGCTGGCGCAGCGGCTGGCGCAGGCCCCGGAGATCCTGGCCAAGCTGGGCGGGGAGTGCTCGGCCGAGTACAAGTACGACGGGGTGCGGGTACAGGCGCACCGGACCGCCGACGGCCACATCGAGCTGTTCACCCGGCGGCTGGAGAGCATCAGCGACCAGTTCCCCGACGTGGTCGAGATGCTGGCCGCGGGGCTCGGGCCGCGCGAGGCGATCTGCGAGGGAGAGGTCGTCGCGTATGACGCGGCGTCGGGTGAGCTGAGGCCGTTCGGCGAGGTGATGCTGAGGCGGCGGAAGCACGGCATCGACCAGGCCGTCAAGGACGTGCCGGTCG
The DNA here is from genome assembly GCA_963839095.1 of uncultured Actinomycetota bacterium. Classification (GTDB taxonomy): domain Bacteria; phylum Actinomycetota; class Actinomycetes; order Streptosporangiales; family Streptosporangiaceae; genus Palsa-504. Next base: position 58,293 of record CAWIUF010000013.1, read on the forward strand.
GGATGTTCTGCTTCGACCTGCTGTACGCCGACGGCGAGGACCTGACCCGGCTGCCGTATCCCGAGCGGCGGGCCCGGCTGACGGCGGCGCTGACCCTGTCGCCGCGGCTGCGGATGACCGACGCGGCCGAGGTCACCGACGCGGACGTGCTGGAGGCCCGGTTCGCCCAGGCGCTGGACGCGGGGTGCGAGGGGCTGATGTGCAAGTCGGTCGGGCCGGACTCGGGGTACAAGGCGGGGGCGCGCGGCTGGCAGTGGATCAAGCTGAAGAGGGACTACCGGTCCGAGCTGTCCGACACGGTCGACCTCACGGTGGTGGGCGCGTTCGCCGGGCGCGGGCGCCGGACCGGGCTGTACGGCGCGGTGCTGCTGGCCGCCTACGACGCCGACGCGGACCTGTTCCGCGCGGTGACCAAGTGCGGGGCCGGCTTCACCGACGCGGACCTGGCGTCGCTGTCGGAGCGGCTGAAGCCGTTCGAGTCCGCGGGCAAGCCGGCCCGGGTGGACGCGCGGCAGTCCCCCGACGTGTGGTTCGAGCCGGGGCTGGTGCTCGAGATCTTGTCGGCCGAGCTCACCCTGTCGCCGAACTACACCGCCGCCTGGGGTCAGATCGAGGACGACTCCGGGCTGGCCATGCGCTTCCCCCGGTTCACCGGGCGGTGGCGCGACGACAAGTCGGCGGAGGACGCCACGACGACGCGCGAGCTGATCGAGCTGTTCCTCGGGGCGCGGCGCACGTCGGCGGGCGGTTAGCCGACCGCGCTGACCTGGCGGACGATCCGGGACTGGCCGTGCTCGACCGGCTCGCCGCAGGCCTGGCAGGTCAGCTGGGGGACGAAGCGGTGCCCGCAGGTGTGCTCCAGGACCAGCGGCGGTCCGTCGTCGCCGGCCAGGTACTTGTCGCCCCAGGCCATCAGCGAGGCGATGACCGGGTAGAGGTCGCGGCCGGCCGGGGTCAGGTGGTACTCGAAGCGGGCCGGGTGCTCGCTGTAGGGGCGGCGCTCGAGGATGCCGGCGCCGGTCAGCGTCTTGAGCCGGGCGGTGAGCGTGTCGCGCGGCGCCCCGGTGCGGCGGACCATCTCGTCGAACCGGCGGTTGCCGAGGAAGACCTCGCGCAGCGCCAGCAGCGCCCACTTCTCCCCGATGACGTCGAGGGTGCGCGCGATCGAGCAGGTGCGCGGTTGGGCTGTAGCCATAGAGGCACTATACCTCGTCAGTTGGTTTTCTGGACGCACTGTGGGTTGATGGGTTATGGTGGGTCCAGATTCCGGACTCACCCCATTGGAGGGCGGCAGGTTGAGACTACGCCCCCGGCAGCGACGGCGGATGCCCGGCGGGTCACCGCCATCGTGGGCGTGCTGTCGCTGGCCGTCTTCATGAGCAGCCTGGATCTGTTCATCGTCAACCTGGCGTTTCCCTACATCAGCAAGGACTACCCGGGCACCAGCCTGAGCTCGCTGTCCTGGGTGCTGAACGCGTACACGATCGTGTTCGCGGCGGTGCTGGTCCCGGCCGGGCGGTGGGCCGACCGGATCGGGCGGCGGAAGCTGTTCTCGGGCGGGCTGATCCTGTTCAGCTTTGGCTCGGTGCTGTGCGGGGTGGCTCCTGGGGTGGCCGCGCTGATCGCGGCGCGGGTCATCCAGGCAGCGGGGGCCGGGGCGATGGTGCCTGCGTCGCTCTCGCTGTTGCTGGCGGCGGTGCCGGCACCCGTTCGGGCTAAAGCTCTTGGCACTTGGTCGGCACTGGGCGCGCTGGGGGCGGCGCTCGGGCCGGTGATCGGCGGCCTGCTGGTGCAGGCCAACTGGCGCTGGGTGTTCTGGATCAACGTGCCGGTGGGCCTGGTCGCCGTGTGGCTGGCGGCGCGGGTGGTGCCGGAGAGCAAGGACCCGAAGGTCTCGGGCCGGCCGGACCTGCTCGGCGCGGGACTGCTCGCGCTGGCGGTCGGGCTGGTCGCGCTGGCGCTGGTCAAGGCACCCGGGTGGGGCTGGGGCTCGGCGTCGTTCCTGGGGCTGCTGGCCGCCGCGGTGGCCAGCGGGTGGGCCATGGTGTACCGGTCGCAGCGGCACCACTCCCCCGTGATCGAGCTCGAGCTGCTGCGGTCGCGCACGTTCAGCGGGTCGTTCGCCGCGTCGATCCTGTACTACGCGGGGTTCGGGGCGTTCGTGCTCAGCTCGGTGGAGTTCCTGACCGGCGTGTGGCACTACTCGGCGGTGGAGGCCGGGCTGGCGATCGCGCCGGGGCCGCTGATGGTGCTGCCGTTCGCCCGGCTGGTGGCGCCGCGGCTGACCGCGCTGCTCGGCGGGCCGGGGCGGGTGGCGGTGATCGGGTGCTTCGTCAACGCGCTGGCGCAGGCGCTGTGGCTGTGGCGGATCCAGGTCGCGCCGGGTTACGCGGCCCACCTGCTGCCGGCGCAGCTGCTGGGCGGGGCGGGCGTCGGGCTGACGATCCCGTCGCTGCTCGGGGTGGGGAGCCTGTCGCTGACGCCGGCGCGGTTCGGGACCGGGAGCGGGATCTTGAACACCGGGCGGCAGGTGGGCACGGTGCTCGGGGTGGCGGGGCTGGTGGCGATCCTGGCCAAGGTGTCGCCGGCCGATCCGCTGGCGGCCTTCCGGGGCGGGCTGGTGCTGGTCATCGCGTTCTTCGCGGCGGCCGGGGTGGTATCCGCGGTGCTGCTGACGGGGCGGCCGGTGGTGGCGGCTGTTACTCCGGCTCCGGCTGCACCGGCTGCGGCCGTTCCGGATGCGGCTGATCCGGCTGCGGTTGAGGCGTGACCGACGCCGAGGATTCGCGGACGATCAGGCGGGGCGGGACCTGGCGGGAACTGGCTTCCCGGCCGTCGAGGAGCTCGATCAGGGCCTCGGCGGCCAGGCGGCCGATGATTCCGAGCTCGTTGCGGACCGTGCTCAGCGGCACCGGGAGCTGGGCGGCGATCGAGATGTCGTTGTAGCCGACGATGGCCACGTCGTGGCCGATGCGCAGGCCGGCGTCCTGCAGGGCCCGGGCGGCGCCGATCGCGTTGTAGTCGTTGGCCGCGAACACCGCCGTGGGGCGGCGGGTGCGCAGCAGCGCGGTCATGGCGGTGTGGCCGGCCATCGCGGTGAACGCGCCATGCGCGATCGCCTCGGCGGCGATGGGCACGCCGGCGTCGCGGTAGGCCTGGGTAAATCCGGCGAGGCGGGCGACCGCGGTGCTCACGTTGCGGGGGCCGCCGATGACGCCGACGTCGTGGTGGCCGGCGTCGAGCAGGTGCCGGGCGGCCAGCTGGCCGCCGAGGCGGTCGTCGGCGGTGACCGACAGGTGCGTGGGTGATCCGCGCAGTGCCAGCACGAACGGGACTGTTGAGGCGGCCAGCTCGGGCGGCACTGGCCTGCGGATCGAGGCATCGGCCAGGATGATCCCGTCGACCCGGCGGCTGAGGAACGTCTCGACCGCGTCCCGGCGGGCCGCGTTCGACTCGCGGGTGGGGGTGACCACGGCGAGGTAGCCGGCGTCGGCCGCCTGGGCGGCGATGCCCTCGAAGACCTCCGCCATCACCACGTCGGTCAGGTGCGGGACGAGCACGCCGAGGACGCGGGTGCGGCCGCCGCGCAGCGAGGACGCGGCCGGGTCGGGGCGGTAACCGTGCTCTTCGGCCAGCCGCTGCACCCGGGCGATCGTCTCCGCCGAGACCCGGGACGCGTCGCCCCGGAGCGCCCGCGAGACGGTCGCGATGTTCAGTCCGGCCAGTTCGGCCAGCCTGTTCATGGTCATCCGGGCCACAACGTCAGCTCCAGGGGTTTGGACAGCTCGGGGCGCATGAGTGAGCCCCGGGCTCTTGCGCAGCGGTGGTCCGCATGCCTACCATCATGCCCAAACGTCTTGCCAAACGTTTGGCACGGGAGGTCCGCCGATGGTGAGCTGCGGGGATGCAGGCTCATGGTAGCGCCGCGAGCTGACCTCGCCCCGTCGGCCGAGCGGGTGGAGGCGGACCTGGCCGCCCTGGCCGCGCTGAGCGACCCGGCCCGGCCCGGCTGGACCCGGATGGCGCTGACCGAGATCGAGCGGGAAGGGCGCCAGTGGGCGCTGCGGCAGCTCCGCGATCTCGGGCTGGACACCCGGACGGACGCGGCGGGGAACGTGTTCGGCGTGCTCGCGGGCAGCGCGGCGGGGGCGGGCGCGCTGATGACCGGTTCGCACCTCGACACCGTCGACGGCGGCGGGCGATTCGACGGGGTGGTCGGGTTCGTCGGCGCGCTCGAGGCGGTCCGGCTGATCCGGGAGTCGGGCCGTGCCCTGCGGCACGACCTGGTGGTGGCGGATTTCTTCGGCGAGGAGCCGAACCGGTTCGGGCTGAGCTGTGTCGGCAGCCGGGCGCTGGCCGGGCGCCTGTCCCCCGCGCACCTGGAGCTGACCGACGCGCAGGGCCAGCGGTTCGGCGCGGCGCTGGAGCAGGGCGGCATCGACCCTGGGCACCTTGGTCAGGCCCGGCTGGACCCTGGCTACGTCCGGGCGTTCATCGAGCTGCACGTCGAGCAGGGGCCGCACCTGGAACGGGCCGGCAGTCAGCTCGGGCTGGTCACCTCGGTCACCGGCGTGACCCGGTTCCGGGCGCTGTTCACCGGGGAGCGCGGCCACGCCGGCGCGACCGCCATGCGGGACCGGCACGACGCGGGCTGCGCCGCGGCCGGGACGGTGCTGGCCGTCGAGCGGATCGCGTCCGGCCACCAGGACGCGCGCGGGACGACCGGCTCGGTGCTGTTCACGCCGGACGCGGTCAACGTGGTCACCGGGCAGGCCGAGCTGACCGGCGAGCTGCGCAGCCCGGACGGCGAGTGGCTCCGCTACGCCCGGGAGGAGCTGCTCGGCGCCGCGCGGGACGAGTCGGACGGCCGCGGCGTTCGGCTGGACTGGCAGTGGCAGCCCAGCGAGCCGCCGGTGCCGCTGGACGCCACGTTGCTCGGCCGGTGCCAGCGGGCGACCGCGCGGCTGGGCTACCAGGCGTCCCTGATGTACAGCGCGGCCGAGCACGACGCGGCGGTGATGGCCGCGCTCGCCCCGGCCGCGATGATCTTCGTCCCGTCCCGGGACGGGCGGAGCCACTGCCCGGAGGAATGGACCGACACCAGCGACATCCTGGCCGGCGTGCACGCGCTGGCCGAATGCCTCATTACCGCCGACGAATCGCTCTGAAAGGTCACCTGTCATGAGTCAGTCCCCTCCAGTACTCCGCCGGGAACTTCGCACGTGGCAGAGCCTGGCCTTGTCGATCGCGATGATGTCACCCACGCTGGCCATCGCCGTCTACGGCGGCGCGCCGGCCCTCTACGTCGGCCGCGCCGCCCCGCTCGCCTTCATCTTGTCCGGGGTCGGCGTGATCCTGGTCGGGACCGGGCTGGTGTACCTGTGCCGCTACTTCAGCCACGCCGGCTCGGTGTACGGGCTGACCGGGGTGACCCTCGGGCCGCGGGCCGGGTTCTTCTCGGGCTGGGCGCTGCTCGGCACCTACCTCATCTACACCCCGGCCAGCGCGGCCGCCTCGGCGTACTTCCTGACCTTGTTCTGCAAGGACACCGGGATCTGGCCGGGGGCGAACTGGCTGCTGTTCGCGCTGATCTTCATCGTCGTGATCTTCTTGCTGTCGGTCCGGGACATCGCCCGGATCGGCCGCGTGCTGCTGTCGGTCGAGGGCCTGTCGATCATCGTCATGCTGATCGTGCTGGCCGTGGTCATCGTCCGGCTGGCCGGCGGCGCCCACGGCAACCACCTGACCCTCACCGTGTTCAGCCTGCCGGGCGGGGTGAGCTTCCACAGCCTGGTGCTGGCCTCGGTGTTCGGCTTCACGGCGTTCGCCGGGTTCGAGGGCGCGGCGTCGCTGGGCGAGGAGACCAGGAACCCGCGGCGCAGCATCCCGCGCGCGCTGAGCATCGCGATCATCGCCGGCGTGGTCTTCTACGTGTTCTGCGTCGCGATCATGGCGATGGGGTTCGGCATCACCAGCAAGGACGGCACCGCCTTCGCCTCGTCCTCGGGTCCGCTGTTCGACCTGTCCCGCACCTACTTCACCACCGCGATGGCGCAGGTCCTCGAGCTCGGCGCCACGGTCAGCGCGTTCTCGGCGGCGCTGGGATCCACGCTGGGCGGCGGCCGCCTGATCTTCGCGCTGGCCCGCGACACCAGGCCGGGTTCCCGGCTGGCCGGCGTGGGCCGCAACGGCGCCCCGGCCTCGGCGCTCACCCTGGTGCTCGCGTTCGCGGCCGCCATGGCGATCATCATGTACGCGGCCGGCAACGCCGCCCTGACCACGTCGTTCTACCTCGGCACGATCGGGACGCTGAGCCTGCTGGTCGCCTACGCGATGGTGGACCTGGGCGCGGTCCGGCTGATGGCCCGGCACGCGGCCAACAAGGCCGTGCTGATCGTCCCGCTGCTCGGCTTTGCCGTGCTGGCCTACACGATGTACAACGAGCTGTACCCGCGGCCGCCGAAGCCGTACGACTACTTCCCCTACATCGTGGCCGCCTGGCTGGTGATCGGCCTGGTCGCGGTTATCGCGGTGCCGGGGGCGGCGACGCGGATCGGCCGCGGGCTGGCCGAGGCCGAGGGCATGGCGGGCGCGGCCGACGAGGACGTGCCGGTTTCCGGTGTACGGGAGGCGCGGGCGTGACGATCCGGTACGACAGTGAGCGCAAGGACTGGGGCCGGTGGGGCGAGCAGGACGAGATCGGCCGCGCCAACCTGCTCGACGACGCCCTGGTCGCGGCGTCCGCCGCCGCCTGCATCCGGACCGGCAAGCGGTTCTCGCTGGCGCTGCCGCTGTTCCGCCCGGAAGGGGATCCCGTGCTGCCGGGGCGTCCGCCGGCCCGGCACGTCATGGACCACGACGAGAGCTTTTACGCCGACGGCCGGGCGGAGCCGCTGCCCGGCGGCGCGAAGTTCGCCGAGGACAGCATCTCCCTGCCGTGCCACGGCACCACCCACATGGACGCGCTCGGCCACTCCTGGTGCGGTGACCGGCTGTGGAACGGCCAGCCGGCGGAGACGACGGTGGGCGGGCTGGCCTGGGCGAGCATCGGCGCGCTGGCTCAACGCGGGATCGTGGGCCGGGCCGTGCTGGTGGACCTGCCCCGGCAGTTGGGAACTTCACACCTTCCGATGCACCGGGAAATTACCGTGGCTGACATCGAGGGCGCGCTGGCGGCGCAGCGGACCGAGCTGCGCCGGGGCGACATCCTGCTGCTGCGCACGGGTATCTTCCGGGTGTTCTACGAGGAGGGCGCGGAGGCGTTCTATGCCGACTTCGACGAGCCCGGCGTGACCTACTCGCCCGGGTTCCTCGAGTTCGTGGCCGGGCATGACATCGCCGGGCTGGGCAGCGACACGATGTGCAACGAGCAGGCGCACAACACCGAGCACGACGCCGGGTTCCCGCTGCACGTCCTGCTGCAGCGCAACCTGGGGGTCTCGTTCCACGAGGCGCTGTGGCTGGAGGACTGGGCCGCCGACTGCGCGCAGGACCGAATATTCGACGGCTTTTACGTGGCCGCGCCGCTGCGTATTGCGCGCGGGACCGGCGCCCCGATGAACCCGATCGTGATCAAGTTAGGTTGGTGACATGAGCTACGACGTCTCGGCGGTCCGCGCCCACTTCCCGGCCCTGAAGCAGGGCGCGGCGCACTTCGACGGTCCCGGCGGCTCGCAGGTGCCCGACGTGGTCGGCGACGCGGTCCGCGCCACCCTGGTCGCGGCGATCGCGAACCGCGGCTCGGTGACCGCGGCCGAGCGGACGGCCGAGGACACCGTGGTGGCGGCCCGGCGGGCTGTCGCTTCTTTGCTTGGCGTCGAGCCCCAGGGCGTCGTGTTCGGCCGGAGCATGACCCAGCTGACGTTCGACTTCTCCCGGGCGCTGGCCAAGACCTGGCGGCCCGGGGACGAGGTCGTGGTCACCCGGCTCGACCACGACGCCAACGTCCGGCCGTGGGTCTACGCCGCCGAGGCGGCCGGCGCGACGCTGCGCTGGGCCGAGTTCGATCCGGCCACCGGTGAGCTGAGCCCGCAGGCGGTGGCGGCGGTGCTTTCCGAGCGCACCCGCCTGGTGGCGGTTACCGGGGCGTCGAACCTCATCGGCACGCGGCCTTCCCTGCGCGCTATCGCCGACCTGGTGCACGCGGCCGGGGGGTTGCTGTACGTAGACGGGGTGCACCTGACCGCGCACGTGCCGATCGACGCCGGCGCGCTCGGCGCGGACTTCTTCGGCTGCTCGCCGTACAAGTTCCTGGGGCCGCACTGCGGCGTGCTGGGGGCGCGGCCCGACCTGCTCTCGCAGGTGCATCCGGATAAGCTGCTGCCCGCTACCGAGCAGGTGCCGGAGCGGTTCGAGTTCGGCACGCTGCCGTACGAGCTGCTGGCGGGGACGACGGCCGCGATCGACTTCCTGGCCGGGCTGGCGCCGTCCCCGTCGGGTGACCGGCGGCAGGATCTGGTGGCGGCGATGAGCGCGGTCGAAGAGCACGAGGACCGGCTCCGGGAGCGGATCGAGGAGCACGTTCTTGCTCTTCCCGGTGTCACCGTCTGGTCGCGGGCGGCACGGCGCACGCCGACGCTGCTGCTGACGTTCGACGGACGGGATGCGCGGGCGGCTTATGAGTACCTGGCCACGCGGAACGTGAACGCGCCGGCCGGGTCGTTTTACGCACTAGAGGCGTCGCGGTGGCTCGGCCTGGGTGACGACGGCGGCCTGCGGGTCGGGCTGGCGCCGTATAACGACGACGAGGACGTGGACCGGCTGCTCGACGGGCTGGACCAGTTCGTCCGGGGTGCTGCGTAAGACGCGGGCATGAGGGCGGCTCCGGCGGGTAGGGGCAGCGGTTCCTGCTGGCTGCTTTCGGAAGGGGAGGCGCTACGACATGGCCGTCTCAGCGTTTCAGGACTACCCGCTCGCCGATCGTGACCGCGCCTGGGATGGCGCCGCCGCCGAGAAGCGGGTGCGCGCGTGGGCGGGGGCCGAGGACTCGCCGAACGCGAAGTACCGCGACGCCCACGTCTGGTACGACAGCGACGCTAAGGACAACTTCACCGCGTACAAGCTGCTCATCGCCGATGTCATCGACGGGAAGATCAAGGCCGTGCCGCGCGGGGTGATGGCGGCCGGGAACGTGATGCAAGGGGGGCGCGGCGGGGCCGACCTGCCGCGGGCTGATATCGACCGGGTGAAGAGCCACCTGGCCAAGTACTACGCCAAGATGGGCGAGGAGCCGCCCTGGGACCGCGACTGAGACGTTACGTCTCGGCTGGGGGCGCGCTGCGTTCTCGCGGTGCCGCGTGCCCATGTTCCCGCCAGTCCCGCCGTCCCGCCTGGCACTCCGGTCCCGGGCATCCGTGCCCGTCACCTGGCCTAGGCCTTGGCCCTGGCCGCCGTCTACCACCGCGATGTGACGCTGCGGTGGCCGGAACAACGACGATGTGGCATCGCGGTGGCAGACGGCACGGCCCGGGTACCGACGCGGGCTGGTACCGCACGCCCCGCAGGAATCAGGCGCCCTAGGCCGGGGCTCACCGCAGAAGACGCACATCCGTTCCGTCGAACCGGTCCTGGCCGGCTCAATGTCGTTGATCCGGTTGGGAAGGCGCGTTAGGCGTCGGCGAGGAACTGGGTGAGCAGGGTGGTGAACGCGTCGGGGGTTTCCAGGTGGGGGGCGTGGCCGGCGCCGGGGATGAGCTGGATCTCGCCGCGCCACAGGGTGGGGATGCTCAGCGTGCGCAGGTAGTCGAGGTTGATGAGCTGCTCGCCCTCGCCGTGCAGGATGGCCAGCGGCCGGCCCAGGGTGCTGGTGATGGCGATCTCGTCGGCGTAGCGGCCCTCGGCCAGGCTGGCGCCCAGGCCGGCCCGGGCCGCGCCGTCGGTCCGCAGCACGTCCGCGACGATCTCGTCAAGATCGAGGGCCGAACGAGGTGCGGTGAACGCCTCGGCGTACGCGCGTGCCTCCTCGTCGGAGACGCTGGGGTTGAAGGTCGTGGCCATGGCCGGGTTCGGCAGGAACGCCTGGCTCATCTGGTCCGCGGTCGCGATCGGGGGCGTGCCGAAGATGACGAACCCGGGCGCCGCGGGCATGGCCGGGGCGGCTTCCAGGGCGATGTGGCCGCCCAGGCTCCAGCCGACCACGACCGCGTCGGTCGCCTGGTTGGCGGCGGCGAAGCCGGTGAGCACCTTCGCGTAGCCGGGCAGGGAGTAGTCCGCGGGGTCGCTGGCCCTGGCCGAGTTCCCGTGGCCGGGGAGGTCGAAGGCGAGGCAGCGGAAGCGGTGCCCGAACGGGCTGTTCAGCACGGGCTCCCAGGTGCTGGAGGAGCAGGAGTTCCCGTGCACGAAGATGACGGGCCTGCCCTGGCCCTGGCTCTGCCGGAACGCGAGCTGCTGCCCGTCCACGCTGATCTGCTGCTCGTCCACCTCTTGGTTCCCTTCTATGCCGAGGGTCACGATACAGCGAGAGGGCAGGACTTCCGCTGCGAGTGCGAGTACCGACCCTGGGAACGCGACCGGTTACTGCTTTGATCCTCTCGATGCATAAAACGCGATCGCCCGGAGCGTGAGCAGCTGCCCGACCACGGTGGTCTCTGCCCGGTTCACCCGAAGGTCGCCTCACCATACAGCCAGGGGCGCCGGACGAGTACTGTGCGGGGCATGGATGTGCCGAGCCGGGAATTGACGGCGGAGGATCTGGAGCTGATCGAGTTCGCCCGGGCGATCGTGGATGCCAATACCGACGGCGAATTCGGGGTGCACACGATGGGGGCCGCGGTGCGCGGGGCCGACGGCGCGATGTACGGGCGGGATCAACGCTCTATCCAGCTTCGACCGGCGGGTCCGGATGCGTGACCGACCTGATGCCGCTCGGGGCGGTCTGGACGCCAGAGGAGGGGACTCAGGACTTCGACCCGTCGCTCTTCTCGGACGGCTAGGTTCGCCGAGGGCGCAGGCGCAGCGGTGGAGGGCCGGGGGGCGCCGGGTTAGCTTGGCGGTATGGCGACGGCTGGCGCTCCGGCGGCGCGGTACGACGAGTGGGCCGACTGGTACGAGGGCTACATCCAGGGCGCGGCGCAGAGCTTTACCGGGCGGACGAGTGACGCGCTGGCCCAGGTGCTCGGGCCGGGCTCCGGGCCCGTGCTCGACCTGGCCTGCGGTACCGGGTTCTACGCTCCCGTGCTCCGGCGGCTCGGCTGGACTCCGCTGGGCCTGGACCTGTCCCGGGGCCAGCTGCGGTACGCCCGCGCGCGGATGCCGGCGGTGGCCGCCGACGCGACCCGGCCGCCGCTGCGGCCGGGCACGCTCGCGGCGGTTTCCGCGATCATGTGCCACACCGACATCGACGACTACGCCGCGGCCCTGCGGGCGCTCAGCCCGGCCCTGCGGCCGGGCGGGGTCTTCGCGCACGTCGGGAGTTCATCCCTGCTACACCGGTGCTTTCGCCGACCGGTCCGATCCGGGCAAGGTCCTGATCAGCCCGGGCTACTGGCGGCGGGAACGCCGCTTCGACGCCTGGACGCCGCACGGAGTCCGGGCCCGGGTCGGCGCGACGCACCTCCCCGTGGGTGACCTGCTGAACGCGATGACCGCGGCCGGGCTCAGCATCGAGCGGGTCATCGAGGCGGGCAGCCCGGTGCCGGATGTCCTGGCGGTCCGCTGCCGCCGATTATTTGGCTGGCTCGAGGCGGTCTGTGACGGTATGGCGCAGACGAGAGCCTGATCTGGACGCGATGGCGCGGCGGGTCATCGATGTCAACCAGTACATGACGCTGGGCACGCTGGATGGTGACGGGCGGCCGCGGCTGTCGCCGGTTTATTACACGGCCGCGCGGTACGCCGATTTTTACTGGGTGTCCTCGCCGCAGGCCCGGCACTCGCGCAATCTGGCCGAGCGGGCCGAGGTCGAGATCGTGATCTTCGACTCGACGGCGACGGTCGGCCAGGGCGAGGCGGTCTACCTCTCGGCCACCGCCCGTTGCGTCGGTGACGAGGAGCTGAGGGCGGTCTGCGCGGAGGCGTTCCGGACGACCGCGGGCGCGCACCGGTTCGGTCCGGGGGAACTGCGTGGTGATGCGCCGCTGCGGCTGTACATGGCGCACGTGAGGTCGTGCGAGGTCCACGTGCCCGGCCGCGACCCGGTCCACGGCCGGGGCGTCGACAGCCGCCAGCCGGCCGATCCGGGCGCGGCCTGAGGGCGCCGCCACGGGACCGCCGGGCAGGCGGTTACAGGTCCAGGGTGGTGCCGGGGTCGAGGCGGGAGACGGGGGCCTGGGTGGGGGCGGCGGCGAGGGACAGCATCCGGGTGAACAGGGCCAGGCCGGCGTCGTTGAGGATGGCATCGTGGATGGCGTAGCCGCGGGCGGGGGCGACGGCGCGGAAGTAGTCGATCATGTCGCCGGCCTTCAGCCAGGGGGCGCTGATCGGGACCAGCAGCGTGTTGACCGGGTCCTCGGGGATGGTGAACGAGTCGCCGGGGTGGAAGAGCTCGCCGTCGACCAGGAAGCCGGTGTTCACCACCAGCGGGATGTCTTTGTGGATGAGCGCGTGGTCCACGCCGTAGACGTGCACGTCGAAGCCGGCCACCTCGAGCGCGTCGCCGTGCTTGACCTCGTGCACCCGGTCGCCGAACTCGGCGAACTGCGCGCCGATGGACTGGTTCGCCCACAGGGTCACGCCGGGATCGCTGGACAGCGCGGCACGGATCGCGTCGGCGTCAAGGTGGTCCGGGTGCTCGTGGGTGACCAGGACGGCGGCGGCCCCGTCCAGGGCGCCGGCCGCGTCGCTGAACGTGCCCGGGTCGATGACCAGGGTGGCGCCGTCCTTCTCGAGCCGGACGCACGAATGACCGAGTTTGGTGAGTCGCATCACAGGGCTCACGATACCGCTGGCCTGGGCGCGATCGTGATCGGGTCGAGATGCTTATGTGGTCTAGTGGGCAGTTATGAGGATGATCATGGCTGTTTGCGCTGGATTGGCACTGCCCGTGCTGGGGCTCGCGGTCCCGGCCAGCGCGTCGGTGACGGCCGGCCCGGTTTCAGCCAGCACGGCGGGCGGCGGCAGCTGCTCGGCCGGAGCCCATACCCTGGCGCCGCCGGGCTCGCACGTGTACCCGGAGACCGGCAACGGCGGCTACACCAGCCTGCACACGCTGGTCCACCTGGTCTACAACGCGGGCTCGAACCGGTTCCTGACGGGCAACCGGGTGGAGCTCACCGACCGGGCCACGCAGTGCCTGACCAGCTTCAGCCTCGACTTCGAGCGGCACTCCATCAACACCACCGCCGGGCCGGACATGACGGTCAACTCGATCAGCGTCAACGGCCGCCCGGCCAAGTTCACGTTCGTCCAGCCGACCTACGCGGGCGACCCGAACGGGCAGAACGACCCGAGTCCGGCCGCCCACGAGGCGTCGCAGAACAACCCGGTCGGCGGGCCGTCCAACAACCCGTTCCCGCCCGCCTGCGCCCCGCAGCTGCCGAACACCGACGCCGCGGCGGACTCGCTCGACGGCACCCAGTGCCCGGCCAACAAGCTCGTGATCACCCCGTCGGCGCCGATCAGGAACGGGGCCACGTTCACCGTGACGGTCCGGTACACCGGGCGGCCCGGCGTGCACCAGGACGGGGACGGCACCACCGAGGGCTGGTTCCGGGCACCGGACGGCGGCTTCGTGACCACCGAGCCGGTCGGCTCGGAGGACTGGATGCCGCTCAACGACTACCCGACAGCCAAGCCGGCGTACGACTTCTCCGACACGGTGACCGCGGGCAAGACCGTGATCGCCAACGGCGAGCTGGTCTCGGTGCGGCACCACGGGGCCAGCAAGCAGTTCCCGCACGGCTCGGTCACCTGGAACTGGCACGCCGGCATGCCGGTCGCCAGCTACCTGGTCGAGAACAGCGTCGGTAACTTCAGCCTGACCTCGCGGGTCGTCAACGGCATCCGGTTCTACCAGGCCCAGGACACCGCGATCAGCGCCAAGCAGCAGCAGAAGAACCTGGCCATCATGAACCTGCAGCCGGACATCACCGCGTTCGAGAGCCAGTTCAACGGAGCCTTCCCGTTCCGCTCGGACGGGGTCGTGATCGGCACGCCTGACGCCAGCTTCGAAGAGGAAATGGAGTCGATGATCACCTTCGCCGGAGGCGAGATCGACACCGACACCTTCTACCACGAGAACATGCACCAGTGGTGGGGCGACAACGTCTCCGAGGCCGGCTACCGGTACACCTTCTACAAGGAGGGCATGGCCACCCTGGGCGAGTTCCTGTACCAGGCGCGGCTGGCCGAGAACGCCGCCGGAGGCCCGGCCACCGCCAAGGGCAGGGCCGCCTTCCAGGCCAGCCTGGTCAAGCAGTTCAACAAGACCTACGCCAGCGGCAAGGACTTCTGGACCGACGCGCCGTCCAACCCGACGCCCTACACCTTGTTCGACGGCTCGTCGACCTACGACCGGCCCGGCATCACCTACATCGCGCTGCGCCAGATCCTCGGCCCGGCCCGGTTCGACGGGGCGCTGCGGGCGCTGCAGCACCGTTACGGCGGCGGCCACATCAGCGAGGCCCAGCTGGAAGCCGGCTTCCGCCAGTGGCTGCCGGTGCACAGCAGCGCCTGCGAGCAGCGGCTGAGCCAGTTCTTCACGCAGTGGTTCGACACCGCCTACCCGTCGGGCGGCGGGGCGAACCGGCCGATGATCACCGGCCCGGGGCTGGACGGTCCCGGGTTCTACAGCGCGCCGGGGGTGTGTGCGGCTTGAGGCCACCCGTTCGGTACCTGGTTGTTGCGCGGCCTGCTACGGCGGGGTAGTACTTCTCGTAGGGGGCGTACTTTCAGGAGGCCTGCCTGAGCGTGGACCGACGCACGTTTCTGACCGGAGCGGGGCTGGTCACCGTCGGCGGCGCCGCCGGGGCGGGGGCCGGGATCGCGACCTCGCACGCCGTCGCGGCCGAGGGGCCGACGGCCCGGACCGCCACGCCGGCCGGGCCCGGCGCGTACACGGCGTCGGTGACGTTCCGCACCGCGCCGCCGGGCCGGATCGTCGCGCTCACCATCGACGACGGCCCGACCGCGGAGTGGACGCCGCCGCTGCTGGCGATCCTGCGGCGGCACCGCGCCCGGGCCACGTTCTTCCGGGTCGGGCGGCACGCGCAGGCCTGGCCCGACCTGGTGCGGCAGACCGCCGACGCCGGTCACGAGCAGGCCAATCACACCTGGGCGCATGACGACCTGACCGGGCACGACGAGGCCTTCGACCGGCGCACCCTGGAACGCACCCATGAACTGCTGACCCGGCTGGCCGGGCAGGCGCCGGTGCTGTGCAGGCCGCCGTGGGGCCGCATCGACAGCGTGGGGCTGGCCGCGTGCGCCAGCCTGCGCTACGACGTGGCGCTGTGGTCGCACCACGTCACGGGCAGCAACCCGGTGGGCGGGGTGAACCTGATCCTGCGGGAGGGTACGCCCGGCAGCATCGTGCTGGCTCACGACGGCGGATCCGAGCCGGACACCGCCCTGATGCGGCAGCTGGACCGGCTGGTGGCGTCGATGACGGAGGCCGGCTATACCTTCGTCACGGTCAGCGAGCTGCTGGCGGCCGCCCGGGCCGGCGGCGACCGCCGTGCCTGACCGCGATCATCGGGGCTGGCGGCGATCTGTCCAGCTGATACTGGTCCTCAGCGTGTCCGCGGGGACGGTCCCGGCGGCCATGCTGGCCGGGGCACCTGGGCAGCCCTTGCTCACGATCGCGGGCGCGGCCCAGATTCCCTGCCAGCAGCAGGCGCAGCCGGTTCCGGCCGGGGTGAACGGCTGGTTCGAGCCGGATTCCAGCATCCTGGTCGCGGCCGCCGGGACCTACGTGGCCCCCGGCCGGCTGACCGGGCTGACCGCCGCCCAGTCGGCCTGCGCCGTGGCGGCGGAACGGGCGGACCGGGACTGGCTCCAGGCCGGCCTGGTCCCCGGTGCCACCCCGGCCCAGCGATCCATGGCCGCCCGGGCCCTGCTCGACCTGAAGCTGGCCGTCCAGCCGGACGGGGCGGTGCTGGCCGGCTGGGAGCCGGGCTGGGCGTACGCGTGGCCGCGCGACTCGAGCTGGGCCGCGGCGGCGCTGGCCGGGACGGGTCATCCGGCCGTGGCGTACCGGATCCTGCTGTTCCTGCGGCGGATGCAGGCACCCGACGGGACGTGGGCCGCCCGGTACCGGCCCGGCGGCTCGGGCCCGGTGCGCGACGGGCGGCCCGCCGAGCTCGACGCCGACGGCTGGGTCCCGTGGGCCGTCTGGTCCTGGGCGCAGACCCAGCCGCTCACACTGGGCCGCCGCGAGCTGGCGCGGCTGTGGCCCATGGTCGTCAAGGCGGCCGATGCCGCCGACCGCATGCTGACCGGTGACGGCCTGCCCGGGCCGGCCATGGACTACTGGGAGGACTCGGTCGCGGTCACGCTGGGGACCGCCGCCCCGCTGCTGGCTGGCCTGCGGGCGGCCGCTGACCTGGCGGCCGACGTCGGCGGGGCGGTGGCCGGGAGCGATGCCCGTCGCTGGTCGGCGGCTGCGGGCCGGCTGGCGGATGCGATCACGGCGGCGTTCGGGCCGGGCGGCTACCAGCGGACGCCGCAGGCAGGTTCGGGTGCCGATGCGGCCGTCACTTTTCTCGGGCCGCCGTTCGCGCGGCCGGACGCCGAGGTGCGGCAGGCGGCTGCGGCGGCCCAGCGGATGCTGGCCGTCCCGAACGGCGGCCTGCGTCCTGGCGCCGCCTGGCCCGGGACCCCAGGCGTCGCCTGGACTCCCGAGACAGCGTTCTTCGCGCTGTTCGACGCCGCGACCGGGCAGCGGGCCCGGGCCACCGCGCTGCTGGACTGGCTGGCCGCCCACCGGACGAGGCTGGGGTCGCTGCCCGAGAAGGTCAATTCGGCCGGGTGGCCGGCCTCCACGGCTCCGCTGTCGCTGACGGATGCGGTGGTCCTGCTCACCCTGGTGGCCCAGGCCGGCCACCTGCCGACCGTGCCGGCTCGTGCTCGCCCATGAGACGTTACGAACGTATCCCGGGGGCGCCGAACCTGGCCACGTAATGCCAGACCCGTTTGAGATGCTGGTCGTCGTAGCGGCCGGTGCGGGAGGCGTGACCGATAACGCCCGGATCGAGGACGCCGTCGCGGGCGAGGGCGAAACCGAGGGCCACGTACTCAGGCCCCCGGTAGCCGGGATGCCGGCGCAGCTCGGCGGTGGTCAGGGTGAAACCGTCGTGCCATTCGACCGGGCAGCCCAGCTTCCCGGCCGCGGCCTGGACCGGTGTGTCGCGGTAGCAGGGGTCGAGGACCAGGGCTTCGACGTCGCGGGTGAGGTCGACGACGCCGTGCACATGGGCTTCGATGTAGTCGTCGAGCAGGTCCTGGTCGTCTTGTTCGGCCAGCGCTATCAGCGTCGACAGCCGCGGCGCGACGCCGAAGTTCTTAGGCTCGAGAAAGCTGTCCGGGTAGCAGAACGTGGTCCGGGACAGGGTGTGCGCGGCCAGGCGCAGGTAGGCCGAGCCGAAACGGGGTGAGCCGCCCGCCCGCCGCTGGCGGAAGTTCAGCGATCCGTACTTGGGCCGGGCAGCGGGCGGGCCGTCGTCGTAGGCGCCGGCGAAGATCCGGCTTTCCCAGCGCCAGCGGTCGCCGCCGGGGTGGGCGGTCAGGCCGCCGTTGCTGGTCCCGGTCTCGAACTGCGACCGGTAGACGCCGTCGCGGGCCAGCTGTTCCAGGATCGGCGTGCCGGCGGTGAGCCGGTCGGGGTGGAAGTGCAGGGTCACCCGCCAGGACGGGTCGGCGGGCTCGCCGGTGGCCAGGCTCGTCACGTGGGCGATGGCCTGCGCGCTAGCGTGGGCGGGTGGCGGTATCCGGTGGGTGGGAGCAGTGGGAGTGGGATGAGTCCCTGTTTGCCGGGGCGGCCTCGTACTACGAGGCGGGCCGTCTTCCTTACGCACCGGGGCTGGCTTCCGCGTTCGCGCGCGAACTCGGCCTGGATGGCCGCGGGCGGCTGCTCGACGTCGGCTGCGGCCCGGGGACAATTGCGCGGCGCCTCGCGCCGCTGTTCGAGGCGGTAGTGGGGCTGGATCCTGATCCCGGGATGCTCGCGGAGGCGGCGCGGCTCGCTGCTGTGGAGGGCGTCGGGCGGGCGACCTGGGTGCGGGAACGTGCCGAGGCGCTGCCCGCGGGACTAGGAGTCTTCCGGGTCATTACGTTCGGGGCTTCCTTTCACTGGATGGACCGGCCGCGGGTAGCGCGCGCGGTACGCACGATGCTCACGCCGGGCGGCGCCGTTGTCCAGGTGGACGCGCCCGGTTACCGGACCGACGCTCTGCTGATGGAAACGGGGCACGGCCGCCTGCGCTATCCGCCGCCACCCGACGAAGCGATGGAGTCATTGCGGCGTCGTTATCTCGGATCTGATCGCCGCGCAGGTCAGGGCATCAGGAACACCTCCCCCGGCGGCGAGGACGGTGTCTTCCAGGCGGCTGGCTTCCGGCCCGCGCGGACCGTCGTCGTCCCGGACGGGCGGGAGATCGATCGCAGCATCGACCAGATCGTCGCGGGGCTCTTCTCGAACTCGGGGACCGCGCCTCACCTGTTCGGGGATCGTGTCGGCGAGTTCGAGAGCGACCTGCGTTCGCTGCTCGCTTCTGCGTCTTCTGCGGGCCAGTTCTCGGTGCGGCTGCCGGACAACATCCTGCGTATCTGGCGGCCCGCCTGATCTACGTGGCCGGGGGCGGCGGAGGATTATGGGAATCATGTACGTGGTAGGCGGGTCGCGGCCTGGCGGCAAGCGCGCGGGACCGACGATCTACGAGATGAATTCGCCGGGTAAGGGGCGGTCGGCGCGGGAGCTGCCGCGGCTGGTGGCGGCCGGGGTGGGGATCACCTGGCGGGCGGGGCGGCGTGAGCTGATCACGATGGCGGTGCTCGAGGTGCTCTCCGGGGTCGGGGTGGCCTTCGAGGTGCTGGTGGGGCGGCGGGTGCTGGAGGCGGTGCTGTCGACTCAGCATTCCTCCGCCGGGCTCGCCAGCTCTGGGCTACAGAGCGTGTGGCCGAGTGCGGTGCTGCTCGGGGTTATCACGGCGCTGCTGGGGCTGGCGGGGGTGGTGCTGCGCGAGCAGCAGCGGATGCTGTCCGAGCTCACCTCGCGGTACGCGCAGGACCGGATCCTCGACGTGACGTGCGCGGTGGAACTGGCCGCGTTCGACGAGCCGGAGTTCCACGACCGGGTGGCGCGGGCGCAGGCGGGGGTGATGCACGCGCCGCAGATGGTGTTCGGTCTGCAGGGGCTCGGGCGGTCGCTGGCGGGGACGATCGGGGCGGCGGTGGCGCTGCTCGCGGTGGCGCCGCTGCTGGTGCCGGCGGCGTTGCTGGCCCTGCTGCCGGGGTGGCTGGCCAGCGGGCGGCGGGGGCGGGCGTTCTACACCTTCGGGGTGATCATGACGCCGAAGGACCGGGAGCGCTCGTACCTGGCCAGTCTGCTGACCGGGCGGGATCCGGCCAAGGAGGTGCGGGCGTTCGGGCTTGCTTCTTTTCTGCGAGCCCGGTATGAGCGGCTGTCGGACGAGCGGATCGCGGAGATGCGGAAGATCTCGGCTCGGCAGCTGCGCGGCATGGCGGCCGCGGACCTGGCCAGCGCGGCGACGATCGCGGTGTCGATCGGGATCATCTTGTGGCTGGCGGTCTCGCATCACCTGTCGCTGGCGGCGGCGGGGGCGGGGACGGCGGCGCTGGTGTTGCTGGGGCAGCGGCTGGCGTTCGCCGGGCAGAGCGCGGGGATGCTGCAGGAATCGGCGATGTTCATCGATGACTTCCTGGCGTTCGCGCGGCTGGCGCCGGTTCCGGAGGCTTCTGGAGGAGCTGCGGGATGGTGGGGGGCCGGGGCGGGAGGCGGACTCGTTTGGTCGTATTGATCTGGAGGGGGTGACGTTTAGTTATCCGGGGTCGGAGCGGGTGGCGCTGCGGGGGGTCAGCATGCGGATCTCGCCGGGTGAGGTCGTGGCGCTGGTGGGAGCCAACGGGTCGGGGAAGACGACGCTGGCCAAGGTGCTGGCGGGGTTGTACCTGCCTACCGAGGGGCGGGTCTGCTGGGACGGGCGGGATACGCGGGAGGTAGCGAGCCGGGAGCTGCTGTCGCGCTCGGCGATCGTGTTCCAGGATTTCATCCAGTACGCGCTGTCGGCTGGGGACAACATCGCGCTCGGGCGGCACGAACGTTCTGGTGACATGGCGGGGATCGTGCGGGCGGCTGGGCAGGCGGGGGCGGACAAGGACATTTCCGCGTTGCCCGCGGGGTACGAGACGCTGCTGGGGCCGGCGTTTATCGACGGGACCGACCTGTCGACTGGGCAGTGGCAGCGGGTGGCGCTGGCACGGACGTTCTTCCGGGACGCGCCGCTGGTCATCTTGGATGAGCCGACGGCCGCGCTAGACGCGAAGGCGGAGCATGAGCTGTTCGGGAAGATCGGTGAGTTGTTCGCGGATCGTTCGGTGCTGCTGATCTCGCATCGGTTCTCGACGGTGCGGGCGGCGGACCGGATCTATGTGCTGCGGGAGGGGGAGGTGGTGGAGGCGGGGACGCATGAGTCGCTGATGGCGGCTGGCGGGGACGTATGCGGAGCTGTTCACGTTGCAGGCGACGCCGTACCAGTGAGGTGGGTGGTGGCTCGGCCGCGTTCAGCTCGGCTGGACGCGAGCTAAACCTCAGCGTATGCGCAGGGGCAGCTGTGCCGACGGCTGGTGAGTGAGAGCATGCGGAGCCGCTGTGGTGTCAGGCGTTGCCTGCGTTGGTCCACCGGGTGCGGAGCTCCTCCATGAGCTGGTTCGCCTCGTCCTCGGTGATCTCGATGAACTCGTTCTCCAGGTCGCCACGCTCGGCGGAAACCAGGGATGGGCTGCGTTCCCAGGCGAGATTCCGTGGTGAACGCTTCGTCGCACTGGCCGCCGTCCTCGAAGTATAGGTGCGCCGGAACAACCCAGCGGGCTGCTCACGACTGCTCAGGTCATTGACGATCGGCGTAGTAAGTGATCTTATCTGGCATCTCGTCCTCTCTCGGAGTAGTCGGGAATGCTATCGGCGCCAGGCGGAACCGGCACCTCGGCGGTGACTTTCCCCTGGAAGGCTTCCAGCACCATGCTCCTCGAACTTATCGGCCTGCTTGGTGCGGAGCCGCTCGTAGGCGTCATGGGTAAGTTGCTTGGCCTCGAAGCTGATGCGAGTATGGAACTGCACTTCGAACCGCTGACCGGTATCCGGCTCGATCCACTGGCTGTTGATTCCCTTATACTGTTCCTCAGACCAGGAGTTTTTTAGCTTGTGCAGCTCAAAGCCTTGATCCTTCAGACGCTCAATGTCAGCCTAGACACCTTGAGTGTAACTGGTACTCACGATACTGAAAGGTATACCGGATAGCATCCGGCACGAGCGAGACAGCTTCCTCTGGAGAGAGGTCGAACTCTTCCATACTTTCGTAGACTTTCTCCTTGATGCGGTCGCGGCCTTTCAGGCGATCGTCGAAGCCGATCAGATGACGGTCTGGATCTTGGCTTTCCACAGTCACGCATAGCTGGTGAGATCAGATCTCTCGCTCCCGATCTAGCAATACGGTCGCACGCCGCATCAACTCGTTTGTTGGCGGCCGATCCAGGTACCGGTCGCCGTCTGCGCGCCAGGAGCCGGGTGGGTCGGCGGAGTTGTCGACGGGAGGACGTTCGTCGGGTGGCCATCTTCGTTGGTACTCGCCCCACATCCAGCGGAACTCCTCGGCGGACTTGTCCCACTTCTCGGCGGCAGCTTGTTCGTCGGCGGCGTCCTGGCGGGCCGTGGCGGATTTCTGGGCGGAGACAGCTTCGTGCTGGTCGGCGTAGTACTCTTCGCGGCTGCGGGTCTCGGCGGGGACGGCTTGGCGGCCACTGGTTTGGCTGTCCGAGGGGTTCGCGTTTTTCTCGGATGGCTCCTCTGCCTCATTCGGCCAGTCGGCTCCCATTGGGCCTCACAGTCCAGGCCGCATCACGTGACGTGATACTAAGGAGACTGGATATCACGGTAAGTAACCTATCTGGGCTGGGTGAAATCATGCCGAAGGTCTCATCGCCACATCGTGAAACGATTTCCGTGGCTGGCTGGTTCACCGGAACGCGACGAGGGCGGCTGGGAACCTTCGTGATCTATGAGCGCGCCCTTGATAGGTGAGCGCTGGGATTCCAGAGGTGGATGAGGATTGCCGGTCCGATGTACTTCATGATCGCGGGCAGTTACGACCGCGTGGAGGCCGGAACTGCCCGCGATCATGAAAATGGGGGGCGGCGAGGCGTTCACTCACCCGGCCGGCAACCTCGGGCCGCGTTCGATCCTGAGCCTGCCACCGGGCGGCTCAGGGCTGAGCTCACTACATTGACGCCGAACGGGGCTGGTAGCCGCTGCTGCTTAGGCCGAAGCGGGCTCGTTCGGCGGCGGCTAGGTGGGCTTCGGCGAGGACCAGGTCGATGCCGGTCAGGGCGGGGGCTTGACAGGCGAGGTCGGTCCAGCGGCAGCGCCAGGTGCGCTCGAACGAGCGGCAGGCCTCGTCGCCGCGGGCGGCGATGCGGGCTACCAGGGCCAGTGACGCGGACATGGCGGGGAGCGGGCCCTGGCCGCCGGAGTCGTTCCGGGTCGCGATCCAGCTGGCGGCGCGGTGGTAGGGGGACGCGGCTAGCAGGCGCCGCGCGGAGCTGACGACGGTGGAGGCGTCCTGGGTGGCGCGGGCCAGCGCGGGGGTGCGGAAGACGTCGGCCGCCAGCTGGCTGGCGGCGTCGGCGCGGGTGGCCGCGTCGAGCAGCGGCTGCGGGACAACCGAAGGGGATGCGGCGTGGGGGTTTGGGTCGTCGTGGCCGCTGAGGATGGCGGCCAGGGCCGGGCCGCACTGGGCCAGGGCGGCCTCGATGACGATGGCGGCGGGATCCTCGGCCGGGTAGTCGGGACCGGCGAGGAGGCGGCTGCAGAGCACGGCGGCCGCCGCCGGGACGAGGTCCCACAGGCGTTCGGCCGCCTGCATGTCGTCCATCATGACCGGGCGGGCGGCGGCCAGGCCGGTCCTGATCAGGCCGGTGACGCAGGCGGCCGAGTCCAGCCCGGAGTCGAGGAGACCGGTCAGCGCCAGGCTGGGCTGGGTGGCCAGGGCGGACGAGCAGCGCTCGCGCAGGTCGGCGGGGGCGCCGGTGGCGATCAGGTCGCCGGCCAGGTGGAGGAGCCGCCACAGGTGCTCGACCCGGCGGGGGCGGACGGGCAGGTCCCGCTCCCCCGCCAGGAACCGGGACAGGGCGTCCTCTTCCAGGTCGCCGCTGGCCGGCAGGCCGGGGGCAGCGCAGGCGAAGGCGTCCCGGCCGGGCCAGTCGGGCCAGTTCACCGGGGCTGACGGGTCCTCGGCGCGGAGCAGGACGCGGAGCGGGCCGGCGTCGCGGACCTCGGGTGGGAGCTTGACCACGCCGTCGGCCGGGACCGGGACCACGGCCGGGGCCCGCCAGGGGGCGCGGTCCAGGTAGAGGGCAACGGCCAGGCCTTCGGTCTGGACGCAGCCGCGGATGGTCAGCTGGCCGGAGGTGATCTCGGCGCCGCTGGCCACCGGGCGGGCCGAACTTACGAATACGGCGGCGCCCATGGGACCGGCGGGACCATGGGTTCCGCTGGGGCGGCGGGGGTGCGCGGAGCTCATCCGGGCGGCTGGGTTTCGGGGTAGCGGGGACATGGCGGCGCGTGGAGATGCGGCCGGGCGCCCGGGATCGGCGGGGCTGACGATGACGGGTTCGGTGCCGTTGCCGACGTGAAGGTCGGTGACGAGGGGGCGGTCGGCGGGCCCGAGGTCGGGGACGGTGGCGCCTTCGGCGACGAAGATCGAGGTGCGGAGGCTGCGGCCGAGCGGGCCGCGGACCGCGATGTCGAACTCGCCGAGGATGGGGCGGGGCAGGCCGTCCCAGATGTCGGCCTCACCGCCTTCGGCCAGCTCGGGGGAGAGCCAGCTCGCGGGAGAGCAGGGCGGGGCCGCCGGCGGCGGGGCGGATGGTGACGTGCCAGCGGGCGTCGGCGGGGAGCTGGAGGCGCGGGGGTTCTGGGTAGGCGAGCAGGCCGTAGGGGGTGGACACGCCGGGGAGCGGGGTGCCGGGGAGCAGGCGGGGGCGCGGGTCGCGACGCACGGGGTGAACCGGGGAATGCGGCAGGGCGACGGAGAGAGCTTGCTCGAGGGAGATCAGGCGGAGGCGCCAGCCGGGCCAGGGGGGCGGGGTCTCGGTGACCGTGCGGATGTCGCCGGTGGTGACCAGGTCGAGGTCGGCGGGGTGCAGGATCCATACGAGGTCGGGGGGCAGGGGCAGCCGGGCGGGGAGGTGACGGCCGTCCTCGGTAAAGAACAGGAGGGGGTCGGCGGAGGAGACGACGAGGAGCTCGCTGGCGTGGTCGGAGCCGGCCAGGGTGACGTGGACGGCGCGGACCGGGCGGGGCAGCGAGTGCGTCGCGGGCGGGGCGACCTCGGTGGAGGCGGCGCAGCGGGCGCGGCTGCGGACCATGACGGGGTCGCCGCCGGCGGATACCTGCCAGGTGGCGATCTCGTCCGGGGGTTCGGCGACGGCGGGGAGGACGACGTGGACGGCGGGGGTGTCCGGGTCGAGGGCGAGGCGCGGGGCGGGGGTCGGGCGGAGGGCGGGGACTTCGGCCCGGCGCGACGAGGGACGGCCGGGGCCCCAGGCGCCGGTTTCCTTGCGGGCGGCGTCGGTGAAGCGGGCGGGGAGGCAGACGCCGGACAGGTCCAGGTCGCGGGCGGCCGGGCGGGAGGTCAGCTGGTCGAGCAGGTCTAGGCAGCGGTCGGTCAGGTCGAGGGCTTCGTCGGCGCCTTCGGCGAGGAACTGGCGGGCGGGCTCGTCCAGGCCGGCCAGGCGCAGGCGGCGGCCGGGGGTGGTGGCCCAGGCCAGGAAGTCCTCGGCGGTCAGGGCGGGCTCGAGGCGGCGGCGGCCTCTGAGCAGGCGGAAGAACCGGCTCAGGTCGAATTCGGGGAAGCCGGCGTCGGGCAGGGCCGGGGCGGCCGGCGGCGGGGCGGACTCACCGGACGGCAGGAACATGCTGGGCTGGCCGGTGCCGGAGACGTACAGGTGGTCGCGGGCCCGCGTGCAGGCTACGAACAGGACGCAGCGTTCCCGCTGCAGGTCCTGAGTGTGCGCGGCCGAGTCCTCGGTGGCCGGGGTGACCGCGGACGGGGCCGGGACCACGCCCTCCTCGACGCCCACGACCGCGACCGCCTGGAACTCCAGGCCCTTCATGGCCTGCATGGTGCCGGCCCGGACGGCCTTGGGCTTGCCGCGGCCGCTGAGCGCGACGGTGGCGATCTTGGCCGCCTCCAGCGCCTCGCGCGCCTCGCGCACCAGGGCGGCGGTCCGGGCGGCCACGCCGATGGCATGCGGCTCGATGCCGGCCGTGATCCAGGATCGAACTCGTTCGGCTAGAAGGTTGAATTCCTCGTCCCGGGTGGCGGCGAGCCTGCGCTGCGGGCGCGGGCCGTGCATCGGCGAGCGGTAGCCGAGCAGGGAGTCGACCTCGCCGTCGAGACCGGTCACCGGCTCGGTGCCGAGCAGCGGCACGGCCCAGGCCAGGATCTCGGCGGTGGTCCGGTAGTTCAGCGACAGGCGGCGGCTGCGGCCGCGGACGCTGATCTGCAGGCTGGCCAGGGAGACCCGGTTGTCGTAGACGCGCTGGTGCGGGTCGGCTGCGATGAACAGGTCGTCCGGGCCGGGCGTGACGGCGGCGCGGAGCAGCCGCCACTGGGACGGGTGCAGGTCCTGGGCCTCGTCCACCAGGATGTGGCGGTAGCGGGGGGTCTTGCGTCGCGGCCTGCTGGAGCAGCTTGCCGGCCTCGTCGGCCATCTGCAGGTGGGTGGTCTGGCCGGCCGCGGCGAGTTCCGCGGTGACCTGCTGGGCGGCCTGCCACAGCAGGCTGCGCTGGGCCTTGGTCAGGGGCCGGCCGCGGCCGGTGCGCAGGCAGGTGAGGTAGGCCTGCTCGGTGCGCAGGTCCTGGGCCAGGATGACCTGCTCCCATTCGTTCTTCAGGAAGGCGGGGGTCAGGGTCAGCCCTTGTTCTTCCGCGGCCTGGGTCCAGCGGTCGCGGAGCAGGCGCTCGTCGGCGATGACGGGGGTGCCGCGGGCTTCCTTGACCACGCGGTAGGCCAGCCGGTCGACGTTGACGACCTCGATTTTGCTGCGGACGGTGCTGTCTTTGACCAGCAGATCGAGCTGGGTGGCGAGGACGTCGGCCAGGTTGCCGTTGAAGGTGGTGACGAGGACGGAGCCGGGGAGTTCGGCCCGCAGGGCGCGCTCGGCGAGGAAGGCGGCGCGGTGCAGCACCGTCACCGTCTTGCCGGTACCGGGGCCGCCGGTCACCTGGGCGGGTCCGGCGTAGCTGGTCAGGTAGGCGATCTCGCGCTGGCTGGGGTGCAGGAAGGTGCGCCAGGCGGCGAACGGGTGGGCCAGGATGTGCTGGAGTTCCTCGGGGCCGGAGACGAACGTGACCTGGCCGGGGGCGCGCTCCATGGCGGAGATCAGGTCGTCGGGGTCGATCGTGGCTGGGGGCGGACCGCCGGGGACGAGGCGGACGACCTCGGCCAGGGCCTCGTCCACGGTCATGCCGCCGGCCAGCGCGTGCAGCGCGGCGTACTGGGCGGCCGGAAGGGCTTCGGAGATGGCCTCGAGCTCTTCGGTGGCGGCCAGGAAGCGGACGGCGGGCAGGAGCTGGGGGTCCACGCCGAGGCGGGCCAGGCCGGCGTCGGTGACGTCTTGGAACAGCTTCGGGGTTTCGTCTTGCGGCTCTTGCTCCGGCGGGTCGGCGGGCTGGAGGTTCTCGATGGCCTCTTCGTCGCGGACCTCGAGGACGCCCAGGACGCGGTTGACGCTGAACCGGTGGCTGGTGGCGTAGGCTTCCGCCTGATCCTGCGGGAGGACCGTGACCAGGCAGTACGTGTCACCGTCGGTCTTGGCGGGGGGCGCCAGGACGATGCCGCGCCAGCGGTCGTCGACCGGGAGGAGGCGGATCCGGGTGTCGCGGGTGTGCTCCGGCCGGGCCAGGTGCCGGCCGGGCTGGGGGTGCCGGGCGAAGGTGGAGATGGCGGCGTCGACGGCGAGCTGGACGGGCTTGTCGAGCTTCGCGTACTCGCCTAGGAAGCCTCTCGCGATCGCCAGGCGTGCCACTGGTTAACGTCCTCCCCCTGCCAGATGTCCGCGAGCTGGCTCAGACCAGAATCGCGATCCTAGACCCGCCGGGCGCCGGGTGGTGTGGGGAAAGTGGGGTTGCGGTGAAGTGAGGTGATGTGGTGTATATCTCGCGGGTTCGGCCGGCGTGGCGGCTTGGATGCGGGCCGGTTCCGGGGCGCTTCCGGGGCCCTCTTTTCCGGGTCTGGGCCGGGGTTCCGGGTTACCAGGGGACGCGGGAGAGGGTGGTGGTGATGGTGGTCAGGACGAGGTCGGGGTCGCGGAGGGGCGGGAGGTGGTCCAGGCCGGGGGCGACGGTGAGCTGGCAGCCGGGGATGCGGGCGGCGGCCTGGCGGTTGGAATCGATCAGCGGGGGGTAGTCCAGGTCGCCGACCAGGAGGGACACCGGGACGTTGATCTCGCCGAGGCGGTCGAGGACGGGCGGGTCCTCCTGCATCAGGTCGCCGGAGGCGAGGTAGGCGCGGGCCGCCGAGCGGAACTGCTCCATGGCCGCCTCGGTGGGTCCGGCGGCGCCCCAGATGCGCTGGACGAGTCCGGCGATGGCGTCGACGTCGCCGGATTGCATCGCGCGGCCGAACTCGGCTCGGGGCTCGTCATCGGGTTCGTCGGGCCAGGCGAAGCCCGGGATGCCGGGGCAGAGCAGGACCAGGGCGGACACCCGCGCGGGCTGCTCCAGAGCCAGGGCCAGCGCCGAGCCGCCGCCCTGGCTGCAGCCCACGATCGCCACGCGGTCCAGGCCGTAGTGGCCGAGCACGGCGATCAGGTCGGTGAGCAGGGTGAACTTCACCGTCGGGGCGGGCGAGCGGCCGTAGCCGCGGGCGTCGTAGCGGATCACGCGGTACGACTTGGTCAGGGCGGGCAGCAGCGGTTCCCAGATCCGCGAGTCGCCGACGCCCGGGTGCAGCAGGACGAGCGGCGGGCCGTCGCCGCCGCTGTCATCGGCCCATACCTCGCCGCCGTCAACGGCGATCGTCGTCTCAGCCATGAACCCGGACTATCACCGCGCGCCCCGTCATGTCACGGCGTTTTCTGCCGGGGTCATGTAGAGTACGGGCCGCAGCGTTACGAGGTTACCGGTCAGGACCGGCTTCTCGGCGGAGTTCAGCATCCGGCAATGGCCAGCTCGACCGGGCTCAGCGGCGGGACCAGGGGGAATTCGTCGTGCAGGGCCACGCCGGGCTGGGCCATGATCCTCGGCTGCCAGCCGGCGTGCGGCCACGACGCGGCGTGGACGAGAAACGGGTGGCAGAGGATGACGTCGCCGGCCCGGCCGGTGGCCAGGGCCGTCGGCCGGTCCTGGCTGGCCCGCGCGGCCAGGGCGGCCGCCTGCGGGAACGGCAGCCCCTCGTCGCCGGCGGTCGCCAGGGCGCGGGCGGCATCGCGGTGCGAGCCGGGCCGGACCCGGGTGGGAGCGCTGGCGGCGTCCACGTCGCTGAACAGGTAGAGCGCCAGCAGCCCGCGTCCGCGGGACCGGTGGTTGACCCACCAGTCGCCGTTCTTCGCGAAGCTGGCCTCGATGTGCCAGCCGGCGTCGCCGGGGTCGGCCGGGCTGGGGAAGCGAACCGGGATCGTGCCGCCGACGCCGCGGCGGTGCCACCACCGGCCGTCGCCGATCAGCTGGTCGAAGGCCTCCCACAGGACGAGCTGGGTGCCGGCCGCGGCGAACGCCTCGGTTTCGGGGCAGTCGATGCGGACGACGGGGTCCCGCCAGGTGGACGGGTCATCGCGGCGGACGCCGCGGTCGCCGAGCTCGGACCAGATCTCGTCCTGGCAGGCCCGCAGGACGCTGGCGGGCAGCGCGTCGCGGATGGCGACGTATCCGTCCGTGACGAACGAACCGATCTCCGCCTGGCTGAGCATGGTGCCAGGGTGGCATGCGGGCGAAAGCGGAGGCCACCGAATAAAGCCCGGAATTGACTACAGGATCGGTTCGGGGAGCGTGAAGCCTGCCTCGTTCGGTGTATTGGTCTTGGTTCTTTGAATTTCGGTTTGGCTTATGCCGTGCCGCCGGGGAGCTGGCCGACGAGGAGCTGGCGCATCTGCGCGAGGTGGGTCGCGATGCTCTCCTGCTGCCGGGTGAGGTCTTCGACCTCGCGGCGGGCCGCCGACTGGCGGCGCTGGGCATCGGCCTTGACCTCGGCGAGGAGCTGCTCGGCCTGGGCCTTCGCCTGGCTGAGGATCTGGTCGGCGTTCTCCCCGGCGTTGCTGACCAGCTGCCCGGCGTGCTGGTCGGCGTCCCGGCGGCTCTGGTCGGCCTGCGCGCTGGCCTGGGCCGCGCGGCGCTCCGCGGTGGAGGCGCGCTCCTCGGCTTCGGACACGAGCTGCTGCGTGGTGGACTGGGCGGTGGCCAGCCGCTCGGCTTCCTGGCGCTGCGTTTCCTCCCGGCGGGCCGCGACCTGGATCTCGAACTCGGCTTCGGCGTGGGCGCGCTGTGCCTCGCTCTCCTCCGTGATCCGCTGCGCCTGGCTGCGCAGCTCGTCGGCCGCCCGCTTGGAGGAGGTCAGGATCTCGTCGCGGTCCCGCTTGGCGGTCACCTTGAGCAGGGCTATCTCGCGCTCGGTGCTGGTCCGCAGCTTGGCGATATCGCGCTCGGCCCCGGCTTGCTTCTCCGCCACCTCGTGGTCGGCCCCGGCGCGGAGCTTGGCCACCTCGCGCTCGGCGGTCGAGGTCAGCTCGTCGGTCTCGCGCCGCACGGTGGTCTTGATCGAGTCGGCTTCCTGCTCGGCCGCCCCGCGCAGGTCGTCGGTCTCGCGCGTGGCGTTCGCGCGCAGCTCGGCGACCTCGTTCCCGGCGGCCGCCCGCAACGCGGCCGCGTCAGTCCTGCTCGCATTCTTGATCTCGTCGGCTTCCGAGCGAGCCGCCTGGACCAGCTCGGTCGCCTGCTCCTCGGCCAGCCGCAGCAGCTGCTCGATCCGGGTGCCGAGGCCGGAATAGGTGGGACGCTCCTGCTCACGGAGCTGGCGCTGGACTTCGGACAGCTCCCGCTGCATGGCCTGAGCCTGCTCGCGGTGCTGCCGCCCGTCGGCTTCGATCCGCCGGATGTGCTCGTCGACCTGCTGACGGTCATACCCGCGCATCGCCGTCAAGAATTCAACCGGCGGGGCTTCCCCCAGGGAATGCGGCAGCTGAGCGTCAATATCCGATTGCATGTGGCCTGACCCTGATAGACGTGTCAACGGGAGTGACACGCACACTACTCTTATCGCCCGCTAACGCGCGGGTCAGCTGAGCAGGTGATCCCGGACGCGACGCAGGATGGCGAGGTCGGTGACGATCTCGGCCTGGGGTTTCGCGCGGGCGCGGGGTATCCGGCGGGGCATGGATTCCGGCGGGGCGGCGGCGGGTTCGGGCGGAGCGGCGGGTCGGCGGCGGAGCGGCGGGTTGGGGCGGAGCGGCGGTCAGCTCGCACCAGACGACCTTGCCGGGCGGGTCTTCGGTGGGGTACCAGTCCCAGCGGCTGCTCAGGGCGGCGACCAGGAGGACGCCGTCGGGGGCTTCGGCGCCGGGTTCCCGGGGGGCTCGAGGACCGGGCGGGCGCGGGTCGGCATCGTGGACCTCGATGAGGACCTGGGTGGCGTTGCCGGACAGGTGCAGGGAGACGACCTGGCCGTCGTGGCCGGCGGTGGCGTTGACCGCGTTGGTGACGAGCTCGGAGACGAGGAGCTCGGCGCTCTCGGCCAGGGAGTTCAGTCCCCACTCCCACAGCAGGAGCTGGGTGTGCACGCAGGCGCAGGGCACCGCGGTGGGCAGGGCACCGAGTTCGAGGGAACTGCGGAGCGGCCACGGATCGCTCATCGCCATAGCATGCACTAACTGTCAGTGATCATGTGACTCTTTTTAGTAATCGGAGCAGCCGGGTCGTTCCAGAATGCGACGTGCATCACACGAGGAGTCGAGGGCGGCCAGGTTGGCCGGGGTCGGCGGAGGTGCCGACGTCGATCACCGGGCCGAGTCCGGGTGACAGGCATCGTTGTACCGGCCGGCCGATTGAATGATCAGCGGGCGAACTTCGCGATGGCGGCGGGGGTGACGGGGGTGAAGAAGTTGACGAGGTTGCCGTCGGGGTCGCGGAAGAGGAGGGACCGGTTGCCCCAGGGCATCGTGGTGGGCTCCTGGACGAGTTCCCCGACCAGGCCGGCCAGGCTCTGGTGCACGGCGTCCACGTCGTCGACGAGGAACTCGATGATCACCGAGTGGTTGTCAGCCGGGCGGGCGGCGCCGGGGGCGAACAGCGGGACGGTGCGGGTGCTGCCGATCGCCAGGGTGGCGTGAGGGGTGCTGAGCTCGGCGAAGTCCTCGGTGTAGTAGGTCGCCTGCACGCCGGTGGCCTTCTCGTAGAAGCCGGCGAGGCGCGCGACGTCGTCGGTGATGACGCGGATCGAGACGAAGTCCATGGTGATCTCCTTTTGTCGTGCGGTTCACCTCGCACGCTACGACCGATACTGGACAGAATCGGTCCGGTATTTTCGCTAGATTTGAGCATGGCCCGACCTGCCGCCCGCCTGCTGACCTTGCTGGAGCTGCTGCAGTCGGGGGGCGTCCGGACCATGACCGAGCTGGCTGACCGGCTGGGGGTGGAAGGCAGGACCGTTCGGCGGTATGTGGACCACTTGACCGACCTCGGCGTGCCGGTGGAGTCGGTGCGGGGTCGTTACGGCGGGTACCGGCTCGCGCCGGGGTACCGAATGCCGCCGCTCATGCTGAGCGACGAGGAGGCGCTGGCGGTGCTGCTCGGCCTGGTCGCCGGGCGCCGGGCGGGGCTGATGACGGCGACGGGGGCGGCGAGCGAGACGGCGGCGGCCAAGATCCGGCGGGTGCTGCCATCGCGGCTGGCCAGCCAGCTGGATACCGTGCTCGGGTCGCTCGCGTTCACCGCGTCGGCCGGCGAGTTCGATGCGCCGGACAGCGTGGTGCTGCTCTGCCTCGCCGACGCGGTGCGGCATCACCGGCCGGTCTCGATCAGGTACACGGCGGCTGATGGCCGACGCAGCGAGCGGATCCTGCATCCGTTCGGGCTGGTGGCTCACTCGGGCCGGTGGTACGTCACGGGCGCGGATCCGGGGATCGGGGAGGACCGGACGTTCCGGCTCGACCGCATCGCGGACGCGCGGACGCTGCCCGGCTCGTTCGAGCCGCCCGCCGGACTCGACCCGGCCGGGCGCGTGCTGGCGGGGCTGGCCGCGGCCCCGTACCGGCATCAGGTGACGCTGCGGGTCCAGGCGACGGCCGAGCAGGTCAGGACCCGGCTACCGGCCAGCGTGGCGACCATCGAGGAGATCGAGGATCCGCGGGCCGAGGGCTGGCTCCGGGTGGAGTTGCGGGCGGAGCGGCTCGACTGGGTGCCCGCGGTGCTGGCCTCGATCGACCGGCCGTTCGTCATCGAGCGGCCCGATGAGCTGCGTGGCCTGGTCACTGCGCTCGCCGGGCGGCTCGCGGTCTCGGCCCAGCAAATCCTCAGGGATAAGAGGTAGCAGCACGAGAGGCGTAGCCGAACCAGGTGCTGTCACAGCGTCTCTATCCGGTTCGGTCGAATGTTGATAACATATGTCCTGTTGTACATGACCAACATAACGGGAGCGGCTCGTGAGCGTGACGCAGATCGACATCGACGACGACGCACTCGAGCGCGCCATGGCCCTGTCCCAGGCGAAAACCAAGAAGGAAGCGGTCAACCTGGCCCTGCAGTTCTATGCGGACAAGCAGGAGCGCGCGGCCCGCATCGCCCTGCACTTCGAGCGGGCAGAGCACTGGCAGGCGCTTGACGATGCCGAGCGCCTGCATCGCGCCGAGAAGGAAATCCGGTGATCTACCTGCTCGACACCTCGGGCCTGGTCCGCCTACTGCGCGACCCGAAGCTGCAGGAAACCTGGTACGACGCCGTGGACGCCAAGGCCATCGGCTCCTGCTACCCGCAGCGGGCAGAATTCCTGTACACGGCGAGGGACCGGTCGGAGTATGACGAGATCACCGAGATGTTCGGCGATCTGTACCCGGATATGTCCGTGCCGAAGAACGCCGGGCGCTGGATCGCCTCGGTCCAGCATCACATGGCCATGGCCGGCGAGCATCGCAGCGCTTCGGCGGTGGACCTCATGATCGCCGCTACGGCGGCTCATCACGGCCTGACCGTCCTTCACGACGACGCCGACTACCGCACGGTCGCGCGCCACGCCTCCGATTTCAGCGAGCACAACATCCGCGATATCAGCTGACCTGGCCGAGGACCGAGTTGGGGAGGCCAGGGCCGCGCCAGCGTGCTCTGGCCGGATCCGGGCCATCCGGCCACGAGCACGAACAGGTGACCTGGCACGGTCAGCGCTGGACGTGGTGGCCAGCCGCCCGCAGCACCTCGGACGCCTCATCCAGCCGGCCGGCCGGGACGAAGACGAGGTCACCGTCGTAGGCCGACACCACCCAGACCGGCAGGCCGCCGGCCGCCAGCGGCGTCACGATCGCGCTCAGCATCCCCGTCGCCTGCACGTCATGGGCCGCGTCGCCGTTCCACAGCGCTGACCAGGCATCCTGGCCGGCGTCGGCGCGGCGCATCACCGTGCATCCGTCCGGGCCGAACACGACGGCGAGGACGTCCGCGCCCGGAATAACCTCGGTGACGTCGGCCGGATGATCAAGAACGTACGAACCGTCGAGCACGCGCAATGTCTGATGGCTGGCCGCGGATATCGTCTCCATCTGGGCATTGTGCCGCACGCCGATCGCTAGCCGGGTGTCCCGTCGCGCTCGCTGCGCTGGGCGAGACGCTGGAGTTGCCCAGCATGGACGCCGCCTACCCAGTCCCAGCCGGGCTTGGCCGACGGGCCGACCCGCGGGTCGCCGGGAGCATCGGCGTCCCGCAAGGCGTGCACGTACGCGCGATCCTGGTCGATCCGGGCGTGGACCTGATCAGCTCCGCCGACGGACCCGTGGCCGGGGACGAGGACGTTGATGTCGCCCGCCGCGTCCTCGAGCAGCCGCAGCGCGGCGAGGTAATCCTCGATCGGGTCCGCGGTGCCGTTGAAGTCGAGAATCGGGATCAGGACATCGGACAGCATGTCGCCGGCGACGAGAACCCCGCGTTCCCCGATCAGCAGCGACGCGTGGCCCGGGGCATGCGCCTGGTGCTCGATGATCCGGATTGCAGGGCCGTCCCAGGGAAGCTGTGCCGTCCCGGCGGGCAGGCCGGTAAGGATGCCCATCAGGTCCAGCGGCACCTGATCGGCGATGTCCGGCGGTATCAGCTGGGCGGCGATGCGGGCCTTCGCGCCCGGGTCGGACAGCCGATCCTGGGCAAAGGCCGCGGCGCGGGCCGTGCCGTAACGGGGCGCCGCACCGAAGCTGGCGTGCCAGAGCATGTGATCCCAGTGCGGATGGGTGGAAAACCCGGCCACCACCGGCTGGCCCAGCTCGCGCAGGTCGTCCGCGAGGGCGGCCAGTTCGGAGCCGAGCACCCCGGGGTCGATGAGCAGCACGCCGGCCCGGCCCTGCACGACAACCGCGTTGCTCTGGCAGAACTCGCTCTCGTGGACCAGCACACCCGCCGCGACCTGCCTCAGCACGGGCGGCTCCTTCCGCTTGTGATGTGCAACCGCTTGTCGAGACCGTAGTCCCTAGTGGTGGCGGATTGCAAGCAGTTTGGGCGTCGCGGCCGGGATGCCGGGTCAGGGGCCGCGCCGTCAGCGGGTGGTGAAGTAGTGTCCCTGGTCGAGGTCGGCGAGCAGGCCGGGGTGGACCGGCTGCCAGCCGAGGAGCTGGCGGGTTTCCGCGCTGGGCATGGTGACGTCCATGGTGATGAACGGGAAGGCCGCGAAGTGGGCGGCGGCCTGCTCGGGCGGGATGCTCACGGCCGGGATGCCCAGGTGGCGGCCGATGGCCGCCGCGATGTCACGCACACCGATGCCCTCTTCAGCGGCGGCGACGAGCTGCGTTCCGGCCGGGGCCTGGTCCAGCGCCAGCCGGTAGAGCACGGCGACGTCCAGGGTGTGGGCGGCCGGCCAGCGGTTGGCGCCCTCGCCGACGTAACCGGACACGCCGGTGGCGCGGGCGACCTGGATCAGCATGGGGAGGAAGCCGTGCCGGTCCTGGTCGCTGTGGGTGACCGGCGGGATCGACACCAGGATGGTGCGGATGCCGCGGCCGGTGAGCTCGTCGATCGCGCGGGTGACGGCGGAGCGAGGGTTGGCGTCGATGACCGCGTCGCGCCGGGCGTCGCCGGTGCGCCTCGCGCCGACGCCGATGAGGGTCTTGCCGGTGCCGGCCAGCGCCTCGCCGAACGCCTGGATGACGGCCAGGTCGGTGGCCGCCGCAGCCGGGAAGTCCCCGGCCATCATGGTGGCGTGGTCGAAGGCCAGGTGGATGACCGCGTCGGCCCCGGCGGCGGCTTCGCGCAGGCCGGCCGGGTCGGTGAGGTCGCCGCGGCGCACCTCGGCGCCCAGCGCCTTGACGGCGGCGGCCGAGGCGTCGGACCGGGCCAGGCCGGTGACGTCATGGCCGGCCTGGAGCAGTTCGGGTATCACGGCCGAGCCGATGTGGCCGCTGGCGCCGGTGACGAAGACGCGCATGAGGCAGTCCTCCCAGGAAGAAGGTGATGTGACTTGGTAACGTCACTATAGCAGAGATGATGTTACCAAGTCACATCACCTATGCTGTGCTCGTGGCAAGGTGGGAACCGAACACGCGGGAGCGGCTGGTGCTGGCCGCGGTCGACCTGTTCGCCGAGCAGGGCTACGACGCCACCACCGTGACCGAGATCGCCGAGCGAGCCGGCGGGCTGACCAAGATGACCTTCTTCCGGCACTTCTCCGATAAGCGGGAGGTGCTGTTCGCCGGGCAGGAGGTCCACCGGCGCCTGCTGGCCGACGGGATCGCCGCGGCCCCGGACGCGGCCACGCCGCTGGAGGCCACTGGCGCGGGCCTCGACACCCTCACCAGTTCCTTTACCGACGAGCGGCGTGAGTTCAGCGCCCGGCTGCTGGCGGTCGTGGCCGGGAACCGCGAGCTGCAGGAGCGCGCCGTCTTCAAGCGCGCCGCCCTGGCCGGGGCCATCACGGACGCGCTGCGCCAGCGGGGCGTGCCCGACCCCGCCGCGGGCCTGGCCGCCGAACTCGGCGTCGGCGCCTTCTACCGCGGCTTCGACCGGTGGGCCGACCCGGCCAGCCAGGAGACGCTCACCGACCTGACCCGTCAGGCTTTCGCCGAGCTGCGGGCCGCGCTGGTCACGCTCGGCTGAGCAGTTGACTTCAAGCGCTTGAGGTTTGCTTAGCTGCATTCATGACGGCTTTCACCATCCAGGACGTCTCCCGGCGCAGCGGGCTCAGCGAGCCGACGCTGCGCTACTACGAGGAGGTCGGGCTGATCGGCCCGATCGACCGGGACGCCAGCAGCGGGCACCGCCGCTACCGCGACGAGGACGTCGACACCCTCCAGATGCTGGCCTGCCTGCGCGCCATGGGCATGGGCATCGACGACATGCGTACGTACCAGGCCAACCGGGCGCGCGGCCGGGTGGCCGCGGCCGAGCAGCGCGACCTGCTGCTGCGCCACGCCGGGCGGGTCGAGAGGCAGATCGAGACGCTGCGCACCCACCTGGATTACCTGCGCGAGAAGGCGGCCATGTGGGACGCCCGCGACCGCGGCGACGAGCTCGCCGAGGCCGCGGCCTGGGAACGGATACGCGCCGTGGTCGAGAAGATGGAGGTAGCACGATGAGCCAGGTCCTGGTCACCGGCGGTTCCGGGTACGTGGGCACGCAACTGATCGCGGCGCTGCTGCGGGAGGGGACCGCGGTGCGCACCACGGTCAGGTCCCTCGACCGCGAGGCCGGGTTGCGCAAGGCCGTGCGCAGAGGCGATGCGGACGACGCGGGCCTGGAGGTCGTCACGGCCGACCTGATGGCCGACGACGGCTGGCCCGCCGCGGTGGCCGGCTGCGCGGACATCTACCACGTGGCCTCGCCGATGATCCAGCCGAAGGACCCGGACGAGGTGATCGCGCCCGCGCGCGAGGGCACGCTGCGGGTGCTGCGGGCCGCCCGCGACGCGGGCGCCCGGCGGGTCGTGCTGACCTCGTCGTTCGCCGCGGTGGGCTACTCCCCCAAGCCGGGCGCCGACTACACCGAGGCGGACTGGACCGACCCGGACACCCCGGGCCTGCCGCCTTACCCGCGCTCCAAGGCGATCGCCGAGCGCGCCGCCTGGGACTTCGCCGAGCGCGAGGGCGGCGGCACCGAGCTGGTGTCGGTCAACCCGACCGGCATCTTCGGGCCGTCCCTGGTTGCGGAGGTACGTTCGACGCTCCAGCTGATCAAGGCGATGCTGGACGGGACGATGACCGTGGTGCCGCGCCAGCGTTTCGGCGTGGCCGACGTGCGCGACGTGGCCGACGCGCACATCCGGGCCATGACCACGCCCGCCGCCGCGGGCCAGCGCTTCCTGGTGCTGGCCGACGGCCCGACGATCAGCTGGCTGACCCTGGCCCAGATTCTGCGGGACCGGCTCGGCCCGCTCGCCGAGCGGGTACCGGCCGTTGAGGCGCCCGGGTCCGAGCCGCCGGACCTGGTCATTCATAACGAACGGGCGAAGCGCGTGCTCGGCTGGCAGCCGCGTGCGGCCGTGACCACGATCGTGGAAACCGCGGAGAGCCTGCGCGACCTCGGGCTGCTCGAGGCAGCCCCCGGGTAGTCAGGGCGAGATGCGACGGGCAGTAGTGATTCGGGTGCTACTCGCGGGGCCAGTGATGTACTGGGGGTCGGCGGCGGTGCTGCTGGATGCGGTCGGTGTGCCACAGAGTACGTTCTTCGGTACTCGGGGTGCCACCGACCGCGAAGACCGGGGCGGTCGAGCGGGTGGCGGAGTTTGTCACTACTGGGCGTTAGGATCTCGGCCATGTCTCGTACGGACAGGGGATCGCGGGTGATGGCGGCGCCGCTCAGTCGCGTCTGGGCCGCTCTGGTGGATCCCGAGGCGCTCCTGGTGTGGCTTCCGCCCGGTGAGATGACGGGCCGGTTCGAGCGGTTCGATGCCCGGCCGGGCGGGTCGTACCGGATGGTGCTGACCTATGCCGACGCGTCGGGCGCGCCGGGTAAGGCGAGCGCGGATTCCGATGTCGTCGAGGCTCGCTTCGTGGACATCGTCCCCGGCGAGCGGGTGGTGCAGGCGGTGGACTTCGTCTCCGATGACCCCGCCTTCGCCGGCACCATGACCATGACCTGGGCGGTCACCGCGGTCGAGGCGGGGACGCGGGTCGACATCGTGGCCGAGGACGTCCCGGACGGCATCTCCGCCGAGGATCACGCCGCCGGGCTCAGCTCGTCGCTGGCCAACCTCGCTGCCTACGTGGAGCAGTAGGCCCTGCTCGCCGGCGGGCTGCACGCACGTCCTGTCCGAGGACCTCAGTGACGGTCAGGACTACGGCGGCGTCCAGGTCACCAACCCCTTCCGCTGAGACGGCTGACTCAGGCCTGAGACTCCTCCGGCCAGAACGGGTCCCGGCCGATGAAGCCCAGCATCTTGGTCTGGGCGTCCGCGCCGGCCGGGACCTCGACCCGGGGGCCGTACTGGCCGGAGGAGCGGATCACCTCCTCCATTTGCTCCATCCCGCCGAGGAGCTGAGCACAGAAGTCCGGGTCCAGCCGGTCGTCCTGGCCGGTCGCCCGGGACAGGTCCCAGGTGTGCATGAACACGTCAGCGGTGTAGAACTGGTCGATCGCGGTGGCCACGGGCAGGCGGCCGATATGCGGGTGGGACAGTTCCCGGTGCGCCGTCTCCGGGTCGTCGAGCACCGCCTGCACGCCGTCGCAGTGGACCTGCCAGGCGGCGACCGGGTCGTTGTCGGGCGACGGGCCGTGCGGCAGTTCGGGGCCGGCCCCGGCCTCGAGGAGCGCGGGGAGCCACTCGGTCAGGTGGCGGACCACGTCGCGGGCGGTCCAGCCGGCGACCGGGGAGGGCGCGTCCCAGGAGCGGGTAGCGCGGACCCGTTCGGTAAAAAGGTTTGTGACCTGGCGGTGCCGGTCGGCGGGGTGCTCAGGCAGTGCCATCGGCGAACATCCTGTCTAGTTTGGCGTAGCCTTCGTCGACGCCGGTCTCCATGCCGCTGCGGAGCCAGGCGTCGCGGTTCGCGAAGCTGTCGACCAGCAACTGGGTCCGCAGCCGGGTGCGGCCGTCACCCAGATCCTCGAACCACAGCGTCTCCAGCGCGACGCCGTCGGGATCGCCTTCGAACGTGAAGGTCTGCACGATGCGGTCCGGCCCTACCTCGTGGAAGCAGCCGCGGAACCAGTACTCGGTGCCGTCGTGCACCGAGACGTACCGCCAGCTGCCGCCGGTGCGCGCGTCCCAGTGCTCGATCCGGGTGGTCATGGCGTCCGGGCCCGCCCACCGGGCGAACAGCGCAGGATCGGTATGAGCGCGGAACACCTGCGCGGGGGTGGCCGCGAAGTCACGCGTCATCCGGATGACCGGCAGGTCCGGGTCGGCTTCGATGACCGTCTCAGTGGTCTTGTTCATCTTCTTCTCCGTTCAGTTCCGCCAGGACGGCGTCGAGGCGGCGGTAACGCTGCTCGACGCGAGCCCGGTGGCGTTCGATCCAGGTGTCCATCAGGTCCAGGGCCCGCACCTCCAGGCGTACCGGCCGGGGTTGCGGTCCCGGCGGACGGCTGACCAGGCCGGCGTGCTCGAGCACGCGCAGGTGCTTGTAGACGGCCTGCAGCGACATCCGGTACGGCTCGGCGAGCTGGCTCACGGTAGCGTCGCCGTCGGACAGGCGGGCCACCATGTCGCGCCGGGTCGGGTCCGCGAGGGCGGCGAAGACGGGCGACAGCGTGTCCGCGGTCATCGGCCCTCACTTTCAACTCACTGGTTGAAAGAATCGTACGCCGGTTGACCCTCGCCCGTCAACCTCTTGGTTGAAAGTGCTGTTGAAGGCCCCGGCCGGTGGCCGCCGGAACGCAACTGGATTTCACTCAGGAGGTCAGGAGGGCCTGGGTGGGTGACAGGCGGGCGGCGCGGAGGGCGGGGAGCAGGCCGGCCAGGGCGCCGATGACGACGGCCGCGGCCAGGCCGCCGGCCCAGGCCTGGGGCGGGATGAGCACGGCCTCGGCGTGGGCGCGGGCGTAGGCGGCGGTGGCGGCCGCGCCGAGGGCGACGCCGGCGGCGCCGCCGGCCAGGGACAGCAGGATGGCCTCGGCCAGGAACTGGGCGCGGATCTGGCCGCGGGTGGCGCCCAGCGCCCGGCGCAGCCCGATCTCGGAGCGGCGCTCCAGCACCGAGATGACCATGATGTTGGCCACCCCGATCGCGCCGACCAGCAGCGCGACCGCGCCGAGCCCGAGGAACAGGGTGTCGAGGGCGCCCTGGGCCTCGGCCCGGGCGGTGAGCGCGTCCGAGGGCCGGGACACGTTGACCTGGCCGGGGTTTTCCGGGTTGGCCTGCGCGCCGAGCAGGTCGTCGACGGCGATGACGGCGGCCCGGGTATCGACGGTGCGGACGTAGAGCTGCGACGGGTGGCCGTCGAAGTGCAGGTACTGTTCCGCGGCCGGGAAGCCGACCAGGACCGCCGAGTCGATTTGCGGCGCGTAGACGGCCGGGCCGAGGATGCCGGTGACGTAGAACCACTGGCCGCCGGCCCGGATCCGCAGCCCGGGCGCGATCCGGTCGATGCCCATCAGCCGCGCGGCGGCGGCGCCGAGCACGGCGGCCGGCTCGCGGGCGGTGGCGGCGTCGAGGAACCGGCCCTGGGCCAGGCGGGTGCCGACCGTCGCGGGCAGGCCGAGGGTGGCGGCGTCGACGCTGAGGCCGTTGGTCTCGATGGCCGGGAGGTAGGGGGACTTGTAGACGCTGATGGCGCCGATGGTGCCGGTGGCCTGCACCGCGGTGACGCCGGGGAGCCGGGTGATCATGCCCGGCGCCGCCACCGGCAGCTCGGCGGTGGCGCCGGAGAACGTCTGCCCGTTGGTGACGGTCAGCAGGTTGGTGCCCAGGCGGCCGATCTCGGCCAGCAGCGCGGCCTGGGCGGAGGCGGCCAGGCCGAGGACGGCGACGATGGCGGCGACGCCGATGGCGATGCCCAGCGCCGACAGCGCGGCCCGCAGCTTGCGGGTCCGCAGCCCGACGCTGGCCAGGGCGGCCAGGTCGGAGAAGGCGATCATGACCGGTCACCGGTGATGTGCCCGTCGAGCATGTCGATGCGCCGCCGGGTCCGGGCGGCGACCGCCTGGTCGTGGGTGATGATGACGATCGTCGTCCCCTGCTGGTTGAGGTCGTCGAGCAGGGCCAGGATCGCGGCGCCGGTGGCCGAGTCCAGGTTGCCGGTCGGTTCGTCGGCCAGCAGCACCGCGGGGCGGCCGGCGATGGCCCGGGCGATCGCGACCCGCTGCCGCTCGCCGCCGGACAGCTGGTTCGGACGGGCAGCGGACCGGTGGCCCAGGCCGACGACGGCCAGGGCGCGTTGGGCCAGCCGGTGCCGCTCGGCCCGGCGGACTCCGGCGTAGAGCAGGCCGTCGGCCACGTTGCCGAGGGCACTGCGGTGCTCGGCCAGGAAGAACTGCTGGAACACGAACCCGATCCGGGACGCGCGCAGCGCCGCCAGCTCGCGGTCGCGCATCCGGGCCACGTCGAGCCCGGTGACGCGCACGGTCCCGGTCGTCGGCCGGTCCAGGGTGCCCATCAGGTGCAGCAGGGTGGACTTGCCCGAACCGGACGGGCCGGTCACCGCCACCAGGTCCCCGGCCGCCACGGCCAGGCTGGCCTGGTCCAGGGCCCGCAGCGGGGGCGATCCGGGGTACAGCTTCGACACGCGTCCAGCTCCAGCACCGGGGCGGTCACGAGGCCGCCACCACGACGCGCTGGCCGGGGGTCAGCGCCCCGGTCACCTGGACCAGGCCGGAGGCGTCGTCGAAGATCCCGGGTGTCACCGGCACCCAGCGCCGAGTACTCCCCCGGCCGACGACCTCGACGGCGTACCGCCCGGCCGCCTGGGCCACCAGCGCCGTCACCGGGACCACCAGCGCGCCGCGGGCGGCGCCGGTGGTGATGTTCACCGTCACCGGCGCCTGGTCCAGGGTTCCCGCCGCCCGCGGATCGGTCAGCGTCACCTGTACTGCGATCGTCGTGACGGGGCTTCCGCCCGACCCGGAGGTGGTCGCCGCCGTGCCGACCGAGGACACCGCGCCCGGCGTCGTCGTCCCGTCGGGCAGCGTGACGGTCACCCGGTCCCCGGCTCGGACCTCGCCTTCCCGGGAGACGTCGAGCGGGACCGTCACCACGTGCTGGTCCGAGGTCGCGGCCAGCACCGGGCCGTCGGCCGGGCCGCCCAGGCTGCCGGTCACCTGACTGACACGCAGCGGCTGCGGCTCGAACACCACCGACCCGAGCGGCAGCCAGCCGGACGGGGCGGCGACACCGAGGCGCGACTGCAGCTTCGCCACCCCGGCGGCCGTCGCCCAGGAGAAGTAGTCCCAGCCCAGGGCCGCGATACTGGCGCGCTCGGCGGCGCCCAGGGCGACCAGGTCGCGGTTCAGCTGGGCGACGTCGTGTCCGGTCACGCCTTCGGCCAGGGGGCGCCAGGCGGGGATGGTGCCAGGGAGGAGGATGACGGGGGTTTCATCATTCGTTCGGTACAAAGGGTGCCCGGGCCGGATGACCTGGCCGGCTGATGGCAGCCAGGTCAGGGTGCCGTTGCCCTGTCCGCGGACCAGGTAGGAGCCGGCGTATCCGAGCGTCGCGGTCACCGGCGTGGTCGCCGTGATGTCCCGCCGGGCGACCGTCGCCGTGGCCGGCGGCGGCAACCCGGGCGGCCCGGCCCCGGGCGAGGCGGCCGGGGAGAGCGGGCCGGCCCGCCATGCCCACAGCGCCCCGGCGATGATCGAGGGTGGCGACGGCCAGGGCCGCCCAGCGGCTCCGGGTACGGCCGGTCACCGGGGCGGGTCCCCGTAGCCGCCGCAGCCGCCGTCTTCGCCGATGCCGTCACACAGCTGGATCGTGGTCGGGCCGGCCGCGGACGGGACCAGCAGGTGCGTGCACTGACCGGCCGCATTGCTGACCCGCGGCGAGGCCGGGTCGATGCCGGGGATGTCGAAGACGGGCTGCCCCTGGCG
Source organism: uncultured Actinomycetota bacterium (assembly GCA_963839095.1). GTDB lineage: Bacteria > Actinomycetota > Actinomycetes > Streptosporangiales > Streptosporangiaceae > Palsa-504. The sequence goes on from CAWIUF010000013.1 coordinate 101,597, forward strand.
GTCGGTGGTGGGGTCGGGCCAGGTCGTTATCCCGGCCGAACGCATGCAGCGGGCGAACTTCGAGCAGGCCGGTCATGATCTGCGGGGCCTGGGCCGGGGACGGCTGGAGCAGCGGCGCGCAGGCTCGCCGGGCCGCCTGGAACCGGGCATTGCTGACGCCGGCTTGCTGCGGGGTGACCTTGGGCGCCCCTCCCCCGCGGGCGGGGTCGGGGAAGTCCGGCACGCCGTGCGCGCGCATGCAGCGGGAGTAGGCGACCGCTCCCCCGGCCACGCTGGGCGGGCTGCCGCGGTGGCCGGCGTCGGGCTGGCGCTGCAGGCGGCCAGCAGCGCCAGGCTGGCCGCGGCGATCAGCTTCAGGACTGGCTTCATGCCGGGAGTCTTACGCCGAACGGGTGACATCACCGCAACCTGCGATGTCGCACGGATGTCATGCCTGCCGGCGCACACTGGGGAGATGCGGGTGCTGGTGGCCGAGGACCACGTGACGCTGGCGGGCCGGATCGCTCAGGGGCTGGCCCAGGCCGGGATGGCGGTGGACGCCGTGCACGACGGCGCGGCGGCGCTGGAGGCGGCCGCGCACACGGACTACGACGTGATCGTGCTCGACCGCGATCTTCCCCTGGTGCACGGGGACCGGGTGTGCCGGACCCTGGCCGGGGGCGGGCCGCGGATCCTGATGCTGACCGCGGCGGGCGGGGTGGACGACCGGGTGGACGGGCTGGAGCTGGGGGCCGATGACTACCTGCCCAAGCCGTTCGTCTTCGCGGAACTCGTCGCGCGGGTGCGGGCGCTGGGCCGCCGCGCGCCGTCCGCGCCGCCGGTGCTGCGCTGGCGGGACCTGTGCGTCGACCGGGCGCGGCACCGGGCCAGCCGCGGCGGCGGGCCGCTGTCGCTGACCCGCAAGGAGTTCGGCGTCCTGGAGATGCTGCTGGCCGCCGACGGCGCCGTGGTCAGCGCGGAGGAACTGCTCGAGCATGGGTGGGACGCGCACGCCGACCCGTTCAGCAATATCGTCTCGGTGACGATGGCCCGGCTGCGGCGCAAGCTCGGCGACCCGCCGCTGATCGAGACCGTGGTGGGCAAGGGGTACCGGATGTTCGGGGTATGAGCCGGCCGCGGCTGACGGTCCGGGCCCGGCTGACCCTGCTGTACATCGGCCTGTTCGCGCTGTGCGGGGCGATCGTGGTGGCGGTCAGCTATACGCAGGTGGCGCAGTTGCCGGCGCAGGGCCAGGGCGGGCCGGGCTTCGCCGGGCGACCTGGCCGGGTTCGCGGCGCGGTGCCGGTCCGCGGAGGTGAGCCGCCAGCCCGACCCGCGCATCCTGGCCAAGTGCGCGGCGTACTTCCAGCAGGTCGGGGCGCAGGGGCAGCGGTCCCTGACGCTGTCGCACCTGCTGCGGTACTCGCTGATCACGCTGGCCGTGGTCATCGCGCTGGCCGCGGTCCTGGGCTGGGTGTTCGCCGGGCGGGCGCTGCGGCCGGTGCAGCGGATCACGACGGCGGCCCGGGCGGCGTCGTCGCACGACCTGTCGGCGCGGGTGGCGGCGACCGGGCCGCGGGACGAGCTGCGGGAGCTGGCGGAGACGTTCGACGAGATGCTGGGCCGGCTCCAGGCGGCGTTCGAGGGGCAGCAGCGGTTCATCGCCAACGCCTCGCACGAGCTGCGGACGCCGCTGGCGGTCATGCGGGCGACGGTGGACGTGGTGCTGGACGATCCGGCTGCCACGACCGGTGACCTGCGGGCGATGGGCGCCGATATCCGGGCCGCGGTCGATCACGCCGAGCGGCTCATCGGGGCACTGCTGCTGCTGGCGCGGAACGAGCGCGGGCTCACCGTCCGGGAGGAGGTGGACCTGGCCACGGTGGCGGAGGACGTGCTGGACGTCGTGGACGTCGCGGGTGACCGGCGGGTGCACGCCGCGCTGGAGCCGGCCGTCGTCGCGGGCGATCCGGTGCTGGCCGGGCGGCTGGTCGCGAACCTGGTCGACAACGCGCTGCGGTACAACGTGCCGGACGGTGAGGTCTGGGTCAGCACCCGCGCTCTGGCAGGCGGCGGCGAGCTGGTCGTGGCTAATACCGGCCCGGTCGTCGGCCCGGCCGATGCCGGGCGTATTTTCCGGCCGTTCGAGCGGCTCAGCGACCGGACGTCCCAGGACGGGTTCGGGCTCGGGCTGGCCATCGTGGCGTCCATCGCGGCGATCCACGGCGGGACCGTGACCGCCTGTCCGCGCGACGGCGGCGGGCTGTCCGTCACGGTCTCTATCCCCCGCGGGTAACGGAACCTAGGGTGGTGGCTATGGAGGATCCGGAAGTCTACCTCGGGGCCATCACGGCTCCGCTGGCCCGCGCCCAGGAGGGCAGGCCGTACCCGGTCGCGCGGCTCAGCGTGGAGGCGGTGGCCAACGCGTTCGTGGTGCTCGGGCTGCTGCCAGCGGCGCGGGCCGCGGAGATCCTCGACGCGTCGCAGCCGGCGCTGGAGGCGGCCGGCTTCCGGGTCGGCCGGGAAATCGGCGAACTGAGCGTCAATCCGGGTGCGCGCGACCTCGCCGGGGCGCGGGCCGCCTGCCCGGACCAGCTAAGGCAGCTCCCGCTGGCGGTCGGCGCCGGTCCGGTGCGCTGCCGGCTGCGGCGGCACGAGCTCGCCATCACGTGGGCCACGGTCACCCCGGAGGGGATCCGGCTGAGCTATCTCGGCGACGCGCGGGACGGCGACCGTGAGGTGGCGAGCGTGCTCGCCCGCGAGGTCGCCGAGGACATCGCGGAGCTGTCGGTGACCGACGACAGCGGCGGGACTTACCGGGTCCCCCGGGCCAACGCGCCCGGCAGCATCGCCGGGCGGTGCACCGCGTCGGGTGAGACACGCTGGTATCCCGAAGGGGAGTTCCTGGCTGAGGCGGTCCGCGGCGGGGGTTCGGCGGTGCGATGGCTCGAGCTTTCGGCGGGGGCGGGGACGCCACCCGTTCGGTTCGAGATTTCGTCGCCTGGCGCGGTGCCGACGGGGATCGCGCGACCGCCCTGGCCGACGCCGGCGGAGTGCTACCTGGACCAGCTCGCGCCACCGGACCGGAAGTGGTCGATCGGCTCCTTCGAGACCGGCACGGTGGAGCTCGACACCGCGGCTATCGTGGCGGCTGTCGCTGACGCGCTGGTCGCCGTGGGCGCGGTGCCGGCGGACAGCGCGGTGCTCACGGGGATCACGGAGCGGGTGCGGCGGGACTGGCGGCTCGCCTTGAGCGACCAGCAGCTGGCCCTGACGGACCCGTGGGACAGCTCTGGGCAGGGCGCGGACCTGGCGGCCCGGCTGCCGCTCGGGCGCGCCACTGCCGTGCTGGAGAGCATCACGGCCCGCGAGGACATGGTGTCCGTGCAGCTGTACGGGTACCCCTGGACGTTCGAGGGGTCCTGGCCGCTGATCGTGCCGTGCTTCCGGGTCACCGCCGTCGACGACACCGGCGCGGAGTACGAAGGCGAGCCCGGTAACGGCAGCTGGTCACCCGAGTACGAGGGCAGCGTCACCTTCTGGTTCTCGCCTCCGGTGGGGCCGCAGGCCAGGCAGCTGCGGGTGACCGTCAGCACCCTGTGGGAAGCCGCCTGGGCGCTGGTCGACATTCCCGGACGTTAGTTTTTGGTGCTCGCGGTGCCGGCCGGGGAAGAGCGGCCCGCTGAGCTGCACTACTCAGCCTCCGGCCCCCGGGGTGGCGCGGTCGGCGTGAGCGGCACCCGGATGACGGCGCGGGCGGTGGCGGCGGTCGGCATGAGGTCGACGTGGGTGGCCTGGCGGTCGAGGGCGGGCCAGAACCCGATCGCGCCCCGGGACCGGTCAGCGCCGGGGTTCCAGCTGCCCTGCTCGCCGAGGTAGTAGTTGCCCAGGTCGTCGGCTGCCCACCAGGTCAGGTGGGGCTGGTCGGGCAGGTCGGCCCAGGGCAGGCCGGTGCGCGCCGGGGGTACCAGTTCGACCGTGATGCCGAAGTGCTCAGCGCGGGATTCGAGGGCGATGACGGCCGCGGTGATCCCGTCGAAGGGCGGGGTGACCACGCCGACGGGGATCGTGCGGACCGGGCCGCCGGCCTGGCCCCAGCGGGTCAGCAGGGACAGCCACGGCCCGGGCAGGTCACGGGGAGGCGCGGCCGGGTTCTGGGGAGGCGCGGCCGGGCCCGTGGTGCGGGGACGTAGCACGGCCAGCGCGGCCCGGGCGTCGCTGATGACCGCGGCGCCCGCCGGGAGCGCTCCGGCGGCGACCAGGGCCGCGGCCGTAGCCTCGAATGCGAGGTGCAGATCGTGGAAGTCGTTGATCGTGGCCACGCGCTCCCACAGGTGCCGGATGGCCGGGTCCTGCTCGGGCAGCGGCTCGGTCCAGGTCCGGATGACGGCAGGCGGGGCGGCCAGTTCCAGCCGTTCTCCCAGCAATTCGATCCACGCCGCGTCCGCGGCGAGCCGCGGGTCGGTCTCGTACTCGCCCCGCCAGACCCGGCCGCCGATCCGGCCGCCGCCGGAGAACACGGCGGCGGCGGTCGTTCCCCGGGAGTCGGTGACGCTTAGCTGCCGCGCCCACGCGGGGAGCGGGTCAGGGTGCGGCTGGCGCGGCTGGCTCGGCGCCGGCTCATCGAGCCGAAGATCGGCTCGGATGGTCGTCGCGTGGCTGGTGAACGCGACGTAATGGAGGGTGAGCCGCCCGCCCGGCCGGTCGATGACCCGCTCGCAGGGCACGACCCGGAGCTCGCTGGTATCCGGCGGCGCCGTCTTGCTGCTGGCCGGAGCCGGTAGTCCTGACCTTTGGAAAGGTCGTAACCATCGACGACCGCCTGCGCGGCCGCGACCGTGATGGCGTCCACCGCGACCAGGGCCGCGGCGGCCGCGGCGAGGACCGGGCTGTGCGGCGGCCTGCGGGCGGCGCCGCCCGTTTTTACCCACCGCTCGCCAAGCAGCCGCAGGTACCTTTCACCGTCAACCCCGGCCACGTTTCCATGCTCGCACAGCAGGTGGGCTGAAGGGTCTCCTCGCTCAGCTCGCGTTCGAGTTCGTCGGTGAACTCGAGGGGCAGGGCGAGGAGGCGGCGGAGGAAGCCGGACAACTCGCGGGCGGCTCCTGGTACATCAGGATCGCTCGCTCCGTATCGCCTGCTGGTCAGGGATAACCCTGAGGTCGCTCAGCGAGGTACCAGGGTGCGAACCGGGGGCGATCCCGATCGACGGGAACCGCCCCCGGCGGCAGTCTTGAATCAAGAAAGCAAGCACCCAGCAGCACAGGAGACCGATCACCATGCCCGCCATCCTCGCCCTCGTCCTCGCCGCCATCGTCGCCTTCGCGGTCCTCGGCTTTTTCATCCACGTCCTGTTCTCTCCGTGGCTGCTGGTCGCCGTCGCCTGCATCGCCTTCATCAAGTTCCGGCCCCGCCGCTCCCGCCAGTAAGGGCAGGCCCCCGTAGGCTGGTCTTATTGACTACGACGACGAACTGCGGCGACACAACGAGGTCCTGCGCCGGGCGTATGGCGTCCAGCCTCGTGAGCACGTCCTGGACATCGGCTGCGGCAGCGGGCAGACGACCCGTGAGGTCGCGCGGATGGCCCACGCTGGCAGCGCCCTGGGGGTCGACATCTCGGCGCCCGCCATCGAGCGGGCGCGCGAGCTGGCCGAGGCGCAGGGGGTACGCAACGTCGTCTTCGAGCAGGCCGACGCACAAGTCCACCGCTTTGCGCGGGAGCGTTTCGACCTGGCGGTCAGCCGGTTCGGCACGATGTTCTTCGGCGACCCGGTGGCCGCGTTCGCCAACATCGGCCGGGCGCTGCGCCCGGACGGGCGCCTGGTGATGATGGTCTGGCAGGCCCACGACCGCAACGAGTGGAACATGGCCATCCGCCGGGCCCTGGCCGGGACCGCGGGGGCGGCGGGCGTCCCCGCGGCAGCGCCGGATCCGTTCTCACTGGCCGATCCGGCGGCCGTGACCGAGATCCTGGAGGCGGCCGGGTTCGCCGGCGTCACCTTCACCGACGTCCGCCAGCCCATGTACTTCGGCCCGGACGTGGCCACCGCCCTGGACTGGATCCGCGGCTTCGCGTGCACCAGCGAAGCACTCGACCGCCTGGATCCCGCGGACGCCGCCCGCGCGCTCGGGCGGCTGCGCGTGACGCTGGCCGAGCACAACGGCGGCAAGGGCGTCAGGTTCGATTCCCGGGCCTGGATCATCACCGCTCACCGCTGAGCCTCACAGCGCGGCGGTGCGATAGTGGACGGATGACGACCAGGGGACCGCTGGCCGGGCCTGCCGCTGCGGCTGACGGCAAGGCGCCGGCGCACGCGGGGCGGGACACCGCGCGGCGGGTGATACCGCTGTTCCGGCCGTACCGGGGGCAGGTCGCCCTGGTGATCGGGCTCATCGTGCTGACCTCGACGATCGGCATCGTCAACCCGCTGCTCATCCAGGCCGTGTTCAACAAGGCGCTGTTCGTGCCGGGCGGCCCGCGGCTCGAGTTGCTGTATGTCCTGGTGGCCGTCATGGCCGCGGTGCCGATCGTCAACGGCGCCATCGGGATCCTGCAGACCTACGCGACGACCAAGGTCGGGCAGCTGGTCATGCGGGACCTGCGGGAGCGGCTCTACGCGCACCTGGAGACGCTGTCGCTGGCCTTCTTCACCGGCACCAAGACCGGCGAGATCCAGTCCCGGCTGGCCAACGACGTGGGCGGCGTCCAGACGGTGGTCACCACGACCGCCTCGAGCATCCTGGCCAACGTCGTCATCTTCCTCTCGACCATCGTCGCGATGATCATCCTGTCCTGGCAGCTCACCATCGTGGCGGTCATCACCGTGCCCGCGTTCTTCTGGCTGACCAAGGCGGTCGGTGACCGGCGCCGCACGGTGTCGCGGTCGACGCAGGAGGCGCTGGCGGCGATGAGCGCCATCAGCGAGGAGACGCTGTCGGTGTCGGGGGTGCTGCTGGCGAAGGTGTTCGGGAACCAGGGGCGGGATATCGGCCGGTACCAGCGGGAGAACCAGCGGCTGGCCGACCTCGAGGTGCGCCAGCAGATGATCGGCCAGGGGTTCTACGCCGTGGTCCAGGTGTTCCTGTCCATCACCCCGGCGGCCGTCTACCTCATCGCGGGGCTGCTGCTGGCGAACGGGCAGCCGGTCTCGGCGGGCACGATCGTGGCCTTCACCACGCTGCAGACCCGGCTGTACTTCCCGATCGGGCAGCTGCTCCAGGTGACGGTCGAGCTCCGCTCGTCGCTGGCGCTGTTCGACCGGATCTTCGAGTACCTGGACCTGAAGCCGGACATCGTCGACGCGCCCGACGCGATCGACCTGCCGTCGGCGGCCGGCGGCGGGCGGGTGACGCTGCGCGACGTGCATTTCCGGTACTCCGGGGTTCCCGAGGACGCGCTGCGCGGGGTCAGCTTCGAGGCCGATCCGGGCCAGCTGGTGGCGCTGGTCGGGCCGAGCGGGGCCGGGAAGACCACGATCAGCTACCTCATCCCGCGGCTGTACGACGTCACCGGCGGGGCGATCGAGATCGACGGGGTCGACGTGCGGCGGGTCCGGCAGGCCTCGCTGGCCGGAACCATCGGGTTCGTGACCCAGGAGAGCTACCTGTTCCACGACACGATCCGGGCCAACCTGGAGTACGGCCGGCCCGGCGCGCCGCTGGCCGAGATCGAGGACGCGGCCCGGGCGGCGTACATCCACGACCGGATCATGGAGTTCCCGGACGGGTACGACACGACGGTGGGCGAGCGCGGCTACCGGCTGTCCGGCGGGGAGAAGCAGCGGCTGGCCATCGCCCGGGTGCTGCTGCACGACCCGCGGATCCTGATCCTCGACGAGGCGACGTCGGCGCTGGACACGGCCAGCGAGCGGGAGGTGCAGAAGGCGCTCGACGCGCTGATGGGGTCGCGGACCACGATCGCGATCGCGCACCGGCTGTCCACCATCGTCAACGCCGACGTGATCAACGTCATCGACGGCGGCAGCGTGGTGGAGTCGGGAACGCACCGGGAGCTGCTCGGGCGGCGCGGCCTGTACGCCGAGCTGTACAACGAGCAGTTCGAGGGCGGCCGGGTGCAGTGGTGCTGCGAGGGCGGCGACGTCATGGCCGACGGCAGCGTGCGGAAGCGGGAGACGCTGCCTGCCTAAGTTAGCTGTCCCACTGGCACGCGGCGGAACGCCAGCTGCAGGGCGCGGACGGTGACGCAGGCCGCGGCGGCGATGTCGGTCGCGGCGATGTCCCGGTCGGGGTGCTCGTCGATGAACGCGATGGCACGCCGCACGGTTGCGCCGCCGCGCCGCACGGTCGCGGTGGACGCGTCGCGGCGGTCGCGGGGATCCGGTTCGAGTGTGGGGCCGGGGACTGTCGTAGCCATCGCCACCTCCTTCCGGGCGGTGCTGGGATCAGGTGCGCAATGTCCGGCTGGGGGGTTCACCGAACCGGCGCTGGTAGGCCACGGCGAACTGGCCCGGGCTGGTCCACCCCCACCGGCGGGCCACCGCGGCGACGGTCACCCCGGTGGTCGCGTCGGCGTTCTGCAGTTCGGTGTACGCGCGCTCGAGCCGGACCGTCCGCAGGTGTCCCACCGGGGTGGTGTCGTAGTTGCGGCGGAACGCGTCCTGCAGCGCCCGGCCGGTCGTCCCGGCCGCCGCGGCGATGTCGGACAGGCTGACCGGCTGGTCTGCGTGTGCTTCGATGAACGCGGCCGCACGGCGCACGATAGCCAACGGCACCCAGCCCGGACCGGCAGCATACTGCAAGGTCATGGCGGTATTCGGGAAGGTTTCCAGCATCGCCGCGGCCGCCATCCGGGTCAGCTCGTGGGCCATCAGCGGGCTGATCCCGGTCCTCCTGGCGGTGACCAGTTCCGCGCAGACGAACTTGGCCGTGCTAGCCCACATGGCCTGACGTCCCGCGGAGACGGGCGCCATCGCGTCGAATCGCAGGTCCGTCGCGGGCAGACTGGTCCGTTCCTCGGCCAGGGATCCGGCCACCGGCCACGGAACCCGCAGCAGCGCGAACCCGGCATCGATCTGGACGGCCACGGACGGCAGATTGGCGGACACCATGAACGCTCCGCCGACGGCGAAGCAATGCTCTTCCCTCGCCGCGGTGACGCTCCCGGAGCCGTGGGTGACCGTGACCGCGATCGGCGCGTCCGCGGGCTCCATGATGGCGTCGTACTCGAAGCCGCCGTAACGGAGCAGGCCCGCCTGCAGCCCGTCAACCGAGGCCGAGCGCACTTCACCATCAACCCGGGCCGGATCAGCGCAGCGGAACAGGGCGGCGTGCTCCACGTAGAGCCGGCCGAGCAGGTCGGCAATCAGCTGCATGTCCTGGGACACCAGGTCGGCCCGCTCGACCGGCACCTCGGCGGGGGGCTGCTGGCTGTCCATCGCGCCGCACCTTCTTTCGCGGCCGTCACCTAATGGGGTCGCAGGCATACGAAGAGCTTATATCGCAACTGAAAACTAGCGGGAGCTTCTAACGGTCAGCCTGGAAGGCCTGGATCGCGAGGGCGGCGAAGCGCCGGGAGGCGGCGACCCGGGCGGCCGGCGAGGTGGCGGGCGAGGTGTTCGGCCGGATCGTGCTCGTGCCCTCGCGTCGGTCTGACCAGGGGATATGAGGCCAGGGTAGGGATAACCCTAAGATCGCTCAGGGGGTGTACCAGGGTGGGATCCGGGGGTGATCCCGATCGACGGGAGGCGCTGGCAGCGGCAGTCTTGAATCAAGAAAGCAACCGCTCAGCAGCACAGGAGACCGATCACCATGCCCGCCATCCTCGCCCTCGTCCTCGCCGCCATCGTCGCCGTCGCGGTCCTCGGCTTCTTCATCCACGTGCTGTTCTCGCCGTGGCTGCTGGTGGCCGTCGCCTGCATCGCCTTCATCAAGTTCCGGCCGCGCAGCTCCCGTCGTAGTCAGCTGCGAGCGCCTCACGTCACGTCCAGGCAGCGCCGATCCCAGCCTAGCTTCCGGGTTACTGGCCCAGGCGGCCGTCGATGCGCTCGCGGAGGAGGTCGGCGTGGCCCAGGTGGCGGGCGTACTCCCCGATCATCCCGGTCAGGATCTCGCGCAGGGACATGGCACCGCCGCCGCTGCCGTGCTTATTGGCGGGATCGTCAGCGGTGATGTCGAGGCTGGGGGCCGCGGCCACGAACTGGGTGGCGAAGTCCGCCTCGGCCCGCCACGCGTCCCAGGCCTCGGCGACCACCCGGGGGTCGGGGACGGCGCCGTTGAAGTCGCCGTCGGGGTCGGCGGGCGAGGTGAACAGGCGGGGGACGTCCTGGCCGGCCATCAGCACCCGGAACGTCCCGCGCTCGACTTCGGCGAGGTGCCGGACCAGGCCTAGCAGTGACATCGTGGACGGCTCAACCGAACGGCGGGCCATGGCCTCCGCGTCGAGGCCCGCGCACTTCAGTTCCAGCGTGAGGCGCAGGCAGCGTAGATCTTCTGACAGCGTGGCGCGTTCGTCGCCGAGCCGGATCCGGTGCTCACGGGGGTCGTCGTCGGACGGCTTGCCATCGGCGGTGAACATGTCGGCTCGGCGGGTCGTGGTCATGGGCGTTATCTTCGGCCCACGGACGGGGCGGCGGCAACGGATTTAGGGGGACGCCACCCGTTCGGTACCTTCGTTTTTCAGGATGAATAGCGGGATCGTGCGGTGCGTGATCGGGCCGATCAGGGCGGCGTACAGGACCGTCCCGACGCCGACCGATCCCCCGAGCAGCCAGCCGGCGGCCAGGACGGTCACCTCGATGAGGGTCCGGACGACACGGATCTGGTGGCCGCGGGCGGCGATGGCCGTGGTCAGGCCGTCGCGGGGGCCGGGGCCGAAGCCGGCCCCGATGTAGAGGCCGGTGGCCAGGCCGTTGAGGACGACGCCGGCGACGAGCATGATCGCCTGCCAGGCCAGGTGATGCTGGGCGGGGACCAGCCAGACGGTGGCGTTGATGACCAGGCCCACGATGACGGAGTTGGCCAGGGTGCCGAGGCCGGGGCGGGCGCGCAGCGGGATCCACAGGAGCAGGACGAAGACGCTGGCGATGATCGCCCAGGTTCCGACCTGGCCGCCCAAGGTCCGGGCGAGGCCCTGGTGCAGGACGTCCCAGGGGTCGACGCCCAGGTTGGCCTGCAGGATCAGGCCGCTGCTGACGCCGTAGGCGACGAGGCCGGTGAGCAGCATGGCCGATCGCGTGGCCAGACGGTCTTTCGGCAGCGGGAGCAGCAGGCGCATAGGTTCACTGTAGGAAAATTGGTCTGCCGATGACCAGACCAATATAGGTTTGCTGGTATGGCTGACGTCGCGCGGCTGGCCGCGCAGCTATCGCCGGCGCTGGGACGCCGTTCGACCTACCTTGACCTGGCGGACGGTTTGCGGACCCTGATCCTGGACGGCCGGCTGGTGGCGGGTGAGCAGCTGCCACCGCAGCGGACGCTGGCGGCGGCGCTGCAGGTGAGCCGGGCGACGGTGGTGTCGTCGCTGACGCTGCTGCAGGCCGAGGGATTCCTGGCCGCGCGCCAGGGCAGCGGGACCACGGTGTCGATGCCGCCTGATCGGGTGGACCGGCCGGACGAGCCGGCCTGGGAGGCACCGGGCGGTGCGGCCGTCATCGACCTGTCCATCGCCGTGCTTCCGGCGCCGGGCCAGGTGGTGGCGGCGGCGGGGCGCGCGGCGGAGAGGCTGAGCGCGTTCGTCTCGGGACCGGGGCTGCATCCGCTCGGTATCCCGGAGCTGCGGGCGGCACTGGCGGCCCGGCTGAGCTCGCGCGGGCTGCCGACTTCGGCCGATCAGATCCTGGTGACGCAAGGGGCCTTGCACGGCTGGGACCTGGTCTTGCGGGCGTTCAGCGGGCCGGGCGGCCGGGTGCTGATCGAGCAGCCTAGCTATCCGGCCGCGATCGACGCCGTGCGCGCGCACCACGGGCGGCCGCAGCCGGTGGCGGTGACGGCGGACGGGTGGCAGTGGCCGTCGGGGCTCTCTGGTTCGGCCGATATTGCCTACTTCGTACCGGACTTCCAGAATCCGACCGGGCATCTGGCTTCTGACAGCTCGCGGCGGGAGCTGGTCAGGCGGACGCTCGGCATGCTGCTCGTGGTGGACGAGACGTGCGCTGAGCTGGGCTCTTCGTGTACTCCTACGGCGGCGCTTGACCGGCGGATCCTGACGATCGGGACGCTGTCGAAGCTGGTGTGGGCGGGGCTGCGGATCGGGTGGGTACGGGGGCCGCGCGAGGTGATCAGCCGGCTGGCGGCGGCGCGGTCGAGCCAGGATGTCGCGCCGCCGGTGCTGGAGCAGCTGCTCGCGCTGGAGCTCATGGGTGACCTGGATGTTATTCGCGACAGCAGGCGGGCGTTGCTGGGGCAGCGGCGGGCGTTGGCGGTGGCGGAGGTTCGGGGGGCCGGATGGGAGGTGGCGGAGCCTGCGGGCGGGCTGTTCTTGTGGGCTTTCCTGAACGGTGCCAGCAGCACGCGGCTGTCGCTGGCGGCGCGGGCGCGGGGGGTGCGGATCCCGCCGGGGACCCGGTATTCGGCGAGCGGGACCCATGATCATTATTTCCGGGTGCCGGTTACCTGTCCCCCGGCGACACTGGCGGAGGCCATCCGGCGGATCACGGAGGCGGCGCCGGCCGGGCGGGTGCGTTCCGGGCGGACGCCGGTCTGGACGGTCTGACGGCTTATCCGGCTGGCTTGGACCAGATGGTGCGCAGCGGTTCGAGGCCTTCGGCTACGTAGCGGGCGATCGGGTGGACGCCGCCGTCGAGGTACCACTGTTCGAGGGCGCCGAAGTAGCCGAAGACCAGGGCGTTGGCGGCTACGCGGGCCTGGGTCTCGGTGAGGTGGCCGCCGGTCATCATCAGCGGGGCGATGCGCTGGCTGGCGCGGTCGAGGGCGGCGCAGGCGGCCATGCGTACCGAGGGTTCCTGGAAGAAGTAGCGGACCCGGCGCCAGGGGCCTTTGCTGGCTTGGTCCGGCGCCGCCTCGTAGCTGAGCACGGCCTGGAGGAGGCTGCCGACGGGGTCGTTCGACGTCCAGGATGTCTTTGACTGCCTCGGGGCTCCAGCTGTCGAACTCGTCGGCGACGATGAGCCCTTCCTTGGTGCCGAAGTAGCGGTACACCGAGCTGGGCGACACTTCGGCGGCGGCGGCGATCTCCTCGATCGTGACGGCGTCGAAGCCGCGCTCGTCGAACAGGTCGAGCGCCTTCTCCTGGATCGTGCGCATGGCGTTGATCCGCCAGCGTTCGCGTAGCCCGGTTGCCATGGGCCGAGGGTAGCAGACAGCTGCGCTCTACTGGAAAGTGACTGTCTAAAGCGTTTGACTGTCTGGTTAGCCCGATCGTAGAGTCACTGTCTATGAGACAGTCACTTTCTGAAAATCGGTCCCGCTACTTCTCTTCGCCGGAGACGGCGACCCGGAACTGGCGGGCGGCGGGCCGCGTCGTGCGGCTGGCGGTCGCGCTGTCGGCGGTGCTCGCGGTCGCGGCGATCATCGACCAGGCGGGCGGCCGCAGCCTCGCCGGTCACGTCACCGAGATGTACGCGCCGTACGGGAAGCGGCCCGATCCGGGGCTGATTTACGGGCTCGTGTACGCCGTGGCCGCGGTCGGGGCGCTGCTCTGGCTGCCCGTGCTGCGGGCGGTGCGGTCGCGGCGGCGGTCGGCGGCGGTGCTGGCCGTGGTCGTGACGGTGGTTACCGCGGGACTCGCGCTGCTCCTGTTCGTGTCGTCCGAGTACGGATCGCGGATCTTCCCGCCGTTGTGGGGCATCCTGGCTCTCCTGCCGGCCGCCGCCGGGGCTCTGGCGGTCGGGCTGCTCCGCCGCGCGGCTCCATGACCCGACCAGGCCTTTCAAGTTTCCTGGTACGCGCGGGAATGACCGGCGCGATGACGGGAAGAGGGGACGCGCTCGGTCCCGCTTCCGGGTAATCGTGGCTGCCCGGCCCCGTCGGCCTGGGCAGGCCTGGCATGTAACGGAAGGCTGGTCATGAGTGATGCTCTGGACATCGAGGTCCGCGAGGAACGCGGCGTCGTGATCGCGGCGATCGCCGGCGAGATCGACATTTCTAGCGTGGCACAGTTCCGGGAGCGGCTGTCCGAGCTGGCGGACAACGGCGGGATGCTCGTCGTGGACCTGAACCGGGTCGCGTTCATCGACTCGTCCGGGCTGGGAGCGCTGGTCGCCACGGCCCGGCGGATCGCCGAGCACGGCGGCAGCCTCTACGCGGTGTGCTCCCAGCCGCAGCCCCGCAGGCTGCTCTGGATGACCGGGGTGGACAAGCGGATCCCGCTGGCGGCCACCCTGGCCGGGGCGCTGATGCTCCGGGAGGCGTCCCGGGGCAGCTCCGGCTCCGGCTCCGGCTGGCTGAGGCCGACGGCCGGCCGGGCAGAATGGCCGGATGGATCTTGGATTGCGGGACAGGGTTTACCTGGTGACCGGCGGCAGCCGCGGTCTCGGGTTCGCCGCGGCGCAGGCACTGGTCGCGGACGGGGCCCGCGTGCTGATCAGCGCCCCGCACGAGGCGACGGCCGCGTCGGCCGGGGCGCGTCTCACGTCGGATGCCGCCGCTGACGTGGCTGGGTGGATCGTCGCGGATAACGCCGATCCGGCCACGCCGGGGCGGCTCGTCGCGGCGGCTCGGGAGCGTTTCGGCCGGCTGGACGGGTTGTTCCCGGGCCTGGCCGGGGTGGTCAAGACGCTGGCCGGCGAACTGGGGCCGAGCGGGGTCCGGGTCAACGGGATATTGCCGGTCAGGATCGCTACCGACCGGGTCCGCGAGCTCGATGCGCTGCGCGGGGATCCCGACGAGGTACGGGCCCGGCTTTCTGAGCACATACCGCTGCGGCGGTACGGGGAACAGGAGGAGTTCGGGCGGACGGCCGCGTTCGTGCTGTCACCGGCCGCGTCCTACACCACGGGCGCGATGATCCCGGTTGATGGCGGCGCCATCAGCTCCATCTGAGCACCTCGGCGCGCTGCCTGAGCTAGCTGTGGCGCAGGGTTTGCGTGGGGGTGACGCCGTAGGTTGCGCGGTAGTAGGCGCTGAAGCGGCTGGTGCTGGAGAAGCCCCACCGGTAGGCCACGGCGGTGACGGTTTCCTGGCCGGGACCGAGATCCAGGAGGTCCCGGTGGGCGCGGGCGAGCCGGACCGCGCGCAGGTAGCCCATCGGGGTGGTGTCCAGCTCGCGGCGGAACGCCATCTGCAGGGCGCGGGCGGTGACGCAGGCCGCGGCGGCGATATCGGTTACGGTCATGTCCCGCTCGGGGTGCTCGTCGATGAACGCGGTGGCGCGGCGCACAGTCACGGAGGCACGTCGCACGGCCGTGGTGGACGCGTCGCGTTGCGCGCGAGGACCAGGGCCGAACGCGGTGTTGGGAAACACGGTCAGCGCGGTGGCGGCCAGCAGCCGGGCGGCGCTGGTGACGACCAGCGGGCTGAGGACAGCTTCGGGATTCGCGAGCAGGCCGTCGACGTACCGGGTGACGGCGGTCCACTGGGCCTGGGCCGCCGGGTCGGCCGGACGAAAAGACAGGAAGCGCAGCGGGGCGGATGCGCCCGGCTCGGTCCCGGCCACGGCGTGGAGCAGGCTGAGGGGCAAGATCACGTTGTGGTCGCTCACGCCGTGGGTGCGGACGATGAGGCCCTGCTGGGTGCTGCCGATGAGCACGTCGCCCGGCCCGTAGCGGTCGATGTCCTGACCACGCTCGATGTGCACGGTGCCGCCGGTCACGGTGCTGATGATCACCTGATCCAGGGGGTCGACGGCGAAGGTCAGGTCGGCGGGCAGGGTCACGTCGCTGACCGCGAACGCTTCCGTCTTCGTGTGGCTGACGGTCAGGAAGGGACTTCCGGCCGGGACGCTGGCCGTCAGCAGCCGGCCGCCGTAGGTGCGGTCCAGGAACTCCCAGGCCTCTGCCAGGTCATCAGTGGTGAACTCGTTCCGGTACAGGTCGGGGCCCGTCGTAGTCATCGTCGCCTCCTTCCGGGCCGCGCAGGGATCAGGTATGCAAGGTCCGGCTGGGGGGCTCACCGAACCGGCGACAGTAGGCCGCCTCGAACTGGCTCAGGCTGGTCCACCCCCACCGGCGGGCCACCGCGGCGACAGTCACCCCGGTGGTCGCGTCGGCGTTCCGCAGCTCCGTGTACGCGCGCTCGAGCCGGACCGTCCGCAGGTATCCCACCGGGGTGGTGTCGTAGTGCCGGCGGAACGCTGGCTGCAGCGCCCGGCCGGTCACCCCGGCCGCCGCGGCGATGTCGGCCAGGGTGAGCGGCCGCTCCGGATGCGCCTCGATGAACGTCGCCGCGCGGCGCACCGCGGCCGGCGGCGCCCAGCCCGGGCCGCCGGCATACCGGGTGGTCATGGTGGTGTTCGGGAAGGTCTCCAGCATGACCGTGGCCGCCATCCGGGTCAGCTCGTGTGCCATCAGCGGACTGATCTCCGTGCTCCCGGAGCCGACCAGCTCGGCGCAGATGAACTTCGCGGTGCTGGCCCAGATGGCCTGCCGTTCGGCGGATACCGGCGTGATCGCATCGAACCGCAGGTCCGCCGCGGGCATGCTGGTACGTTCCTCGGCCAGGGACCTCGCCACCGGCCACGGAACCCGCAGCAGCGCGAACCCGGCGTCGTGCATGAGGGCCGTGGACAGCAGGTCGGCGGGCACCATGAACGCTCCGCCGCGGGCAAAGCACAGTTCTTCCCCGGCCGCGGTCATGGTCCCGGAGCCGTGGGTGACCGTGACCGCGGTCGGCGCGTCGGTGGGCTCGAGTACGGCGTCGTACTCGAAGCCGCCGTACCGGAGCAGGCCCGCCTTCAGCCCGTTGACCGTGGCCGAGCGCACGACGCCATCGACCTGGGCTGGGTCGTCGCAGCGGAACAGGGCGGTGTGATCGACGTAGAGCCGCCCGACCAGGTCGGCGATCAGGTCCATGTCCTTGGTCACCAGGTCGGCCCGCTCGACCGACACCGCGGCGGGGGACGGTCTGCCTTCCACCATGTCGCACCTCCCGTCGCGACTGTCACATTACGAGGTCACAAGCCTACGAAGAGCTTATATCGCAACGGAAAGCCAGCGGGAGCTTTCTGACAGTTAAGCCGAACGATCCGCCGCCGTGGCGGATCAGGCTCTCGCCAGCGGGTGATCCTGAGCCGCTGGTGGCTTCGGCGTGGGCGCTGTCGGTGGGGATCGTGATGTTGTGGCTTGATGGGCCGGCGGGTAGCGCTAAACAATGAGCACTGCAATAACATGCGCCAATTAGGTAGCACAGAAGCTGTCAGCGACTACGGGATGAGCAACCGCTTGCGCCCGCCACGCTTCTCGTTCGCGGCGGTCCCGATAACGTCGAGAAACTTCGGCGCCACACGGAGCGGACGTCGCGGGCTTGGTCACTGGACGGTCATCCGCTCCTCGGCATATCAGTCTTCGCGGTGCTTGCCATGTCACTTGATGACCTGTTGCGTCGTCGGTTTACCAGCTTCCGCGCCATTTACTTGCCGACGGCAGGTCGCCTGGCAGAGTTGCACTTCGAGTTGCTGCCTACCGGACAGCGACCGCACTTCACCGTCCGGCTCCAGCGGGCTGACGACTCCGAACTCGATCGGCTCCTGGCTGCGCTCGGTGCCGTCCAGCCTAATTCCCAGTACGCTAGAGGCATCGATCTGGCCGGAGACGAAGATACCGTGGCCGTGATGCGAGGTCGTCGACCTCGCTCCGGCGGGTGACGGCACCATCGTCCACCTCAGGCTCCTGCCCGGCATCGTCGAGGATTACCGAGCCTTGGTGGAGCGGGCACTCGCCAGCTAGCTGCCTGGCGAGGGGTCGCGGTGATGGCTACGCCGCTGGTGACCGCTCGGAATTGATCTGGTCACTGCACGATCTCGGCTGAGATCGCCGGCAGCCGGTGTCATGGGGCGTAGCGGGCGAGCAGCGGGATGAGGACCTGGGCGTCGGGGCTGCCCCAGCCGGTGACGGGGTCCCAGCCCGGGGCCGGGCGGTAGCCGGTGATCGTGGTGGGGGGAAACTCGGCCGTGTTGCTGGGGCCCGCGGTGATGTCGTGGAAGGCCTGGTGGTACTGCGAGCTGCGGGCGATCCGGTAGATGGCGGGGTTGACGAAGCCGAGGTGACGGCGGGCGTACTGGTCGGCGAGGGTGATGATGCCAGCCCACAGGGGCGCGCTCGCGCTCGTGCCGGCGTGCCCGCTGAGCGTGTAGCCTCCGCCGGCGTTGGCCGTGATGAGCGCTATCCCGGTGACGGAGTCGCCGTCGGCGGCGACGTCAGGGATGCCGCGCATGGAGCCGGTGCCCGGGACGCCGTTCTGGTAGGAGGGCCGGAGGAAGAGATGGCTGAACCCTCCGCCTGAGGCCTGGAAGGGACTGCCGGGGCTGCCGTCGGGAAGCCCCCAGGCCGTCTCGCCGATCCAGGTACCGGTCGTGTGGCTCGCGTGGAGGGTGGTGCCCCCGGCAGCGAGGACGAGCGGGTCGGAGACGACGAGGTTGACTTCCTTTCTCGGTGTGAAGCCGTTCAGGCCGCCGCCGAGGGCGTCGATGAGGGCGCACGGCTCCCCCGCCGCGCCGGTGTCGCCGGTGGCCGCCACGACGGTCACGTGGTGGCTGGCATCGGCTTGGAGGGCGGCGTTCAGCTGGGTGACCTGGGCGTGGTCGACGCAGTGCTCGCCGCCGATCTGGCCGGCCGGGCTGAGGGAGATGACACCGCCCTGCGAGGCGCCCAGCCGCAAGGCGGCGACCGAGGCCGCCACCGCCTGGTTGGCGCTGTCGAGGGAGTTTCCTTTGACCAGGACGATGGTGAGCGCGGCGCGGGGAGCGATCGCGTGGGCTACTTCGGCGTCCAGGACCTCTTCGCCGAAGGCGAGCCACGGGTGGACCGGGCCGGAGAAGGTGCTCACGACTTTGAGGCGCGGGGTCGGCAGGTGGAACAGGTGGTCGTAGGCAGCGAAGTCCTGGCGCAGGTCGGTGACCTGGGGCGGGTTCAGCTGCGTTTCGGCGAGTTCCGGGAGCACGACGGTCTCGCCGCGGCCGTCGATGCCGCGGCGGAGGAGGGGCTGGACGCCGTAGGCGGTCTCGAGTTGCTGCGGTGTATAGCAGGTCGTGATGGATTCACAGTCTGCGGTTGAGCTGGCGGCCGGCTTGGCCGTTCTGTGAGCCGTGGTGGCTCCGGCGGTGGTCGCTGGCGACGAGCTGCAGGCCGTGACCAGCAGCCCCACCCCCATAGCCAGGCCGAATACGTGACCCGGCCGCCGCCGGCACGGCGCGATACTCGGACGGAACCTGACCATGTTCGTCCTCCTGGAGGGCTGTTTGTTATGTATTACCAGTATAATACTGAGTATACAGATCGTCCGCGCACGGCAGCCCGGAGCATGATGGCTAGCTTTGGCTCGGTCCTGGCGGCGGTTGCTGGCCAGGGCACGGCGTGCCGATGCCGATGTGCACCGTCTGCTGTTTGCCGCCTGCCCTGACGATGATCGGCACGCAGGCCGGGTGATCGATCCAGTACCCGCCCGCGTAGGCCAGCCATCCGTGACCTGGGTTAGGGCAGTTGTTGACCGCGACCCGGTGACTCGGCGTGCCCGGCAGGCCCCAGCCGATACTCAGGCGGTGGTTGAACGGGGCGGGAACGATGAGTTCGAACGTGGTGCCGGGCTTGATCACCAGGCCCGTCTTCGCGAAGAGCCGCAGCGCTTTGCCGCCCTCGCCGGACAGCGACGTTCCCAGCGCCGGGTACCGGGGACTGGCCGGAAGCGCGACCACGCCCAGCACGACCTGCATCGGCGCTGCCGAGGCGTTGGCGTCTATGTAGTTGCCGCACGCCAGCGCAGATCCGCTGGCCGGTGGCGCGGAGGAGGTTGCCGGACCATTCGGCTGAGTCGAACTGCGCCCGGGTCCCGGCGCAATGCTGGTACCCGTGCAGCCAGCGAGCAGCACGGCGATCACGGCGGCGGGAAGAAGAGCCCAGCGTCGCCCGGTCGGGTACATAGCGCAAGTCTGCCTGCCGCCTGGCGATTCTCTCGAGGGAATTGCCGGACCGGGGCGCTGGCCGCAGCATCGGAGACGACACGGACACGCCAATACCCAGGAGATGCGGCAGGCTGCCGCCGGACTGGGCTTTCCTTCGCTCGTTCTCCAGGCTCGCGGTCATGAGGAACTCGAGGTACGGGTCACCCGCACCTACCACGAGTTCATCGCGTCCGGAGAATTCATATTCCGGTCGCGAGACAACGAGGATCACCTCGGTGACGTGGTCAAATTCAACTGGGAAATGATTCCGGCCGACGGCGGTGAGGTGGCAGGCGCCGGCCTGGAGGTCCTCGTGCTGGACAAGGACGGCCGCATCACGACCGATTACCAGTTCATCGAGAGCTGACGACCCTGCAGCCAGGGCTAGCCCGTAATTGGCTTGCGTGCGGTGGACCCCGCGTCTACGGTCACTGCCGTGCCAGAACAGGTTGAGATCCGCGCCGAGCAGGAATCCGACACCGAAGCGATCCGCCGTGTGCAGACTGCGGCGTTCGGAGACGCTGGCGGTGTCGCCGGACTGGTGGACGCCCTGCGGGCAGCGCCGGCGCCGTTGCCGCCGCTCTCTTTCACCGCCTCCGTGGACGGGCAGGTGGCCGGGCATGTGATGCTGAGCGCCAGCCGCCTCGACGCCCCGCTGCGGCTCCTCGACGTGTACGTCCTATCCCCGCTCGGCGTGCGGCCGGGATTTCAGCGCCGCGGCATCGGCACCCAGCTCATCGAGCATGCGCTCGCGGCGGCGCAGGAGGTAAGCGTCCCGCTCGTCTTCCTCGAGGGTGACCCGGCCTACTACGGCACCCGCGGCTTCGAACGCGCCGATCTGCTGGGGTTCCGGTCGCCGTCCCTGCGGATCCCGCCACCCGGCCTCCAGGTCGCCCGCCTTCCCGGCTACGAGACGTGGATGAAGGGCACGTTTGTATACTCCGAGACCTTCTGGGCGCTCGACTTCGTCGGCCCCCCGCGAGCCTTAGCCCAGAAGGGAGAGGCGCATAGCCTGCTCGTCATGGACGCCAATCCAGCCGATCTGGTCCGCTCCGGCTATAACGCGCTCTCTCACCACTACCGCGGTGACGACGACGCAGCACCGGAGTACGACGGCTGGCTGGCCGGCCTGCGAGACCGCCTCCCCGCCAGCAGCCACGTCCTGGACATCGGCTGCGGCTGCGGCATCCCGGTCGCCCGGGACCTGACCGCGGCCGGACACCAGGTGACCGGCATCGACATCAGCGACATCCAGATCGAGCGCGCCCGCCAGCTGGTCCCCGGCGCCACCTTCATCCGCGCCGACGCCACCGAGATGGACTTCCCGCCCGGCTCCTTCACCGCCGTCATCTGCCTCTACGCGCTCATTCACATGCCGCTCGACCGCCAGCCGCGCCTGCTGCACAACACCGCCCGCTGGCTGCGCCCCGGCGGCTGGCTCCTGGCCACCACCGGGGTGGACGCCTGGACCGGCACCCAGGACAACTGGATCGGCGGACCCGCCGCCATGTGGTGGAGTCACGCCGACGCCGCCACCTACCGGTCCTGGATCGGCCAAGCCGGCCTGGAGATCACCGACCAGCAGTTCATCCCCGAGGGCAATAGCGGCCATGCCCTCTTCTGGGCACGCAGGCCGGCCGCCGGCTCACCCCGGCAACCTGAGGGCATGTATGCCTGATCTCGGAAACGTCTGGCACATCCCGGACAGCCCGGAGCCGCGCGGCCTGGCGGGCATGCGTGACCCGGTCGGCGCGATCGTCCCGGGCACGGCGTTCACCGCATCGTCAACGGGACTTACGAGCTGCGTGGCGTCGAGGTCACCGTGCGCGGCCCGATCTACCAGGACGACGGGCAGTACTTCCTGACGGGCACCGACCTCCGGCCGCCGGTCCAGCTCGCTCCCCTGGCGGGAAGATCCAGTGGGATCACCTGGCCAGGAGGCCCAAGCCACCGCCTGCTCGAAGCGTGACGATCGCTCATTGACCGCGCCGGCACCGCGGCGTGAATAATGGCTGAGGGAGCGAGGTGCTAAACGATGGGCACTACCGGCCAGGCCTTTCCGGACCGCCCGGTACGGATCATCGATCCATTCGGGGCCGGCGGCGGCGTCGATGTCATCGCCCAGGCTCTGGCCAGCAGCCTGACGGCGGCGTGGGGTCAGCCGGCGATCGTGGAGAACCACCCGGGCGCCGGCGCCACCGCCGCGCCTGCGCT
Source organism: uncultured Actinomycetota bacterium (assembly GCA_963839095.1). GTDB lineage: Bacteria > Actinomycetota > Actinomycetes > Streptosporangiales > Streptosporangiaceae > Palsa-504. Next base: position 123,798 of record CAWIUF010000013.1, read on the forward strand.
GGTCGCCCATGCCTCCCCCGACGGGTACACGCTGCTGATCAACACCAGCGCCCAGGCCTACAGCGCCGCCCGGGCAGGCGAGCTACCGTACGATCCCCTCCGGGACTTCGTTCCCGTCGCTGCGCTCACCAGTCAGCCCTACGTACTCGTGGCTGGCGCGCAGTCCGGCATCACCGCCATCGACGAGCTCGCCGCCGCGGCCAGTGACCGGCCCGGCGAGATCCGTTTCGCCTCCTCCGGCACCGGCACCGGCACCCACCTCGCGGTGGTGAAACTCAATCGCGACCTCGGCATCGCCGCCGTGCACACGCCGCCCGCAGCCACGGACGCAATCGCCGATGTGATCGCCGGCACGGCGGCCGGACACACCGCCTACGCGATGCTGCCGATCCCGCCCGCCGCTCCTTACCTGCAGGACGGCAGGCTCATCGCGCTCGGGGTCAGCACAGCGCGCCGCTCGCGCCTGCTGCCGGACGTACCGCCGCTCACCGAGGCGGGCGTCGCCGGCTTCGATTTCCCGATCTGGTACGGGATCTGGGCGCCAGCGCACACACCGGCCGGCATCGTCAGCACACTCGCCCGCGACATCGCGGACACCCTCGCCACGGCAGAACTATCGCAATGGCTGACGCAGCATGACGCGGATCCCATGCGCATGAGCCTCGCCGAGTTCGGGGCCTTCGTCGTGAGCGAAGCCGAACGCGCCGCGGTGCTGCTATCGACTTCCTGAGCCCAGGGCCAGTGGTTCCCCGCAACCAAGCCATGGACTTGCGATGGCACCCGCGCTGCTGGCTTGCGGACGAACCGCTCGGGTCAGCGCCCGTCTTTACGAAGAGATCGCCCGCGACGACCCGCAGCCCTTCAAGCAGCGCCTGGCGGCCGTCGCTCATGACTGGGCATGTCGTCGGGGATCGATCACGTCGGCGGCTGCTTCGATGATCTGCCAGAGGGGGCTGTCGGTGCGGTCGTAGTAGACGCGGCGGGCGTCGTCCGGACGCACTTCCTCCAGCATGCCGAGGCGGACGAGCCGGCGGAGTTCCTTGGCGGCGTCCCCCTGCAAGATCACCTCGCGGGGCGGTTCTGACTGGTAGAACGTGTTTTGTGATGACCGGCTATCCAGAGGGCGAGCGCCAGCCGCACGGCCGTCCGAAGAGTTCCCGGCCTACTTCGTTCACATCCAACGGCGTGTCCACGTCTACGAGCCGATAACTACTATTTAGAATCTAAATAGTAAAAACTTGTCCTGATGCGAGTACAGCATGGACCTTCCGGTGGTTACCAGCTGGCACGAGGGGAAAGATCTCCAACTTCGGATACCTCGGGACGAACAAGACACAAGGCGCTGTTCGGATATTAGCTGCCGCAAGTGCCTGATACCGGACGACACGCCAATGCCGTTCGGGCATTGTAAGGTTCGTCGTCCCGCTAGCCCGGCAGGGTCGCGGGAACCCCGAAGCGGGGAAGCACGGTTTCATCGAAACGCGTTATCGCGCTGACGCGGCGGCCGGAAAGGGTAAAGACCAGCATGCCGGTGGCGCGGGCGATGCCGGACGGCTGGTCCGCGAGATACATGACGAGCGCGGGCTGGCCGTTGGCCCGGGTCGGGACCGGCCGGCAGATGACGCCGGGCCGGAAAATGGCCGCGCGGAGGAACCGGGCGACGAGTTCCCGGCCCAGGTACTCCAGCGGTACCGGCGGCATGGTCATCAGCACGTCCTCGGTCAGGAGAGCGACCAGGCCGTCCACGTCGCCGTTCTGGTAGGCCCGGGTGAGCCGGTCCACGAGATCCTGCTCGGCGGCCGAGCCGCGCGGCGGCGGCGGTTCCTGGCTCGCGGACGGCGGGAGCTGGCGCTGCAGGGTCGCCCGGGCCCGCTTGAGCGCGCTCTTGACCGACTCCTGCGTGGTGCCGAGCATGTGCGCCACCTCGCGGGCCGGGAAGTCGAGGACGTCGCGCAGGATCACGACCGCGCGCTGCCGCGGCGGCAGCGTCTGCAAGGCGACGATGAAGGCCAGCGAGATCGCCTCGCCGGCCTCATACCGGGCCTCCGGGCCAGCGGTGACGTCCGCGAGCCCCGCCAGGAGGGTGTCGGGGTAGGGCTCCAGCCACGGCGTGCCGCCCAGCCTGGTCGGCTCGGGCGCGTCGACCCCGGGCGGCGGCCAGCCAGTCTGCGGGCGCCGCCGCGACGAACGCAGCGCGTTCAGGCTGCGGGTCGTGGCGATCCGGTACAGCCAGGTGCGGACCGAGGCCCGGCCCTCGAAGCTGCCCAGGCCCTGCCAGGCCGCCAGCAAGGTTTCCTGGAGGACGTCCTCGGCGTCGCTGGCCGAGCCGAGGATCCGGTAGCAATGCACCTCGAGCTCACGCCGGTGCGGCCCGACAAGCTCACCGAACGCATCAGCGTCCCCGCCTTGCGCCCGGGCCAGGAGGTCGGCAGTCACGCCGCCATTGTGCCGCAAACTTCCGCCCGCCGGCCGCCCCCTCCGGCCACCTATCGGTGTCTGCCCGGGTGACGGACATCGACGCCGGCGCCGCGCCGGCACAAACGGAAAGGACCCAGTTCAATGCCACAGTTCATCTTCAGTTACCGCTCCGCGAAGGACTACGACGCCATCGCCGACCCCGAAGGCCTGGCCGCGTGGGCCGCGTTCATCAACGACGTCATCGCCCCCCATGTCGTGGACCCCGGCTGGCCGGTCTTCGAGCCTGCCGCGGTACTCGGCGAGGCAGGACCGTCGACCCAGCACGGCGGCTACGCGATCGTCACCGCTGACGATCTCCAGGCGGCGGCGTCCATGGCCGAGCACTGCCCCACCATCACGCGCGGCGGCGGCGTCGAGGTCGGCCTGCTGACCGCCCTGCCCGCCGAGCACCCGGCCGAGCAGATCCGGGCGCGGCTGTCCAAGGCCTAAGGCGCCGCCGAAGGTGCGGCTGAGCTGGCTGTCCGCCTGCAGCCAGCTCCCGCAGCAGCCGCACTGAGGTGGGGGTGTGACCTGCGGCCCGATTCGTATCAAGCGTTCTGGGAGAGGTCATCATGGCGGCAACCGCAGCGAGCGAGTCGCTGCACGACGAGACATATCTCCCAGGTGAGGACGATGCGGAGATCATCGATTTTCTGAGCGCCCTCCGGGATCGCGGCAGGCATCCCGCCGGTGGCCGACCACGACTGGTTGGCCCGGACGGGGAGAGCGTCGAGCTTCCGCAGTCGATGTTCGAGGTACTCCTGCAGGTCGCGTCGGCCATGCAGGCCGGCCTGGCGGTGACGGTGGCCCAGGGGCCGCGCCGCAGGGTGCGGGTGATCATGTCGACGCCCTCGTCAATCAGCACCCGGTTCCACAGGCCGCGGTCCTGCTCGGCGAGCGGGGCCAGGCTGCCGTCCGGACGGGTGCGGGCGGGGTGGCGGGCGTCGGTGAGCAGCATGAGCGCGAGGAGCCCGGCCGCGGATCTACGCGGAGCAGGAGCGGCAGGAACCGGCCCGCGGACCTCTCGCCGTCCCGCTCGGCCTGGCCCAGTTCCCCGAGGATGCCCACCCGATCCGGGCATACGCCGAGCGGGACCATGCCCGCATCGTGTCCTGGAACACCTACGACCGCGGCGGCCATTATGCCGCCCACCAGGTACCTGACCTGCTGGCCGGCGACATCCGCGGCTTCTTCAGCCAGGTCCGCTGGTTACGCGGTTACCTTGGCGCAGGCCCGGGGTACCGGGCCGTGCTTGCTCGGGTTCACCGCGACGTAGGTATGCGGCTGGCCGGAGACGTACACGGCGAGGCGGCACCGCGAAGGGAACCCCTTGACCGCGTGCACCGGCGTTCCGGCTGGCAGCCCCGCGGCGGTGTCGTTGGCCCAGTGAGGCGGGGGCGCGTGGGTGGGGGGGTAGTTCTCCATCGTGCACTGGATCCGGGTGACCACTGAACCGACTTGCGATGGCGTGATGCGCACGCTGGGCAGGTATTCGTAGTTGACGGAGTCATGCAGGATGCTGTCGGCGTAGTCGGCGAAGCCCTCCGTGCCCACCGGATACGCGGTTCCCTGCGGGCAGGCCGGACGCGTCGGCGTGGCGTGGGCCGCGCCGGCCGGGCCGGCGATCCGCAGCCGGCCAGGGCGGCGAGGGCAACCACGGACACGGCGTACATGCGCAGCTTCACGTTCATCCCGCACCTTCTTACTTCGCCGGTTCCGCGATAGTCAGACGCGCGAAACCGGCGGCCGGTTCCGGGCTCAGGACGTGCGCAGCGGCAGGCCGCCGGAGCGCAGTATTCATACCGAACGGGTGGGCTGCTCGTCATAGCCGCCAGAGGCCAGCTCATTCGCTGCGATCGGGGCGCGCATGATGGGCATGTCATTGGGGATCAACCACGTCGGCGGCCGCTTCGATGATCTGTCCAGCGGCGTGAGCTAACCCTGGAGATCAGTGCGGTGGCGGTCGTCGAGGCGCCGGGAGGCGTTGTCGAGGTTGACACGCGGCCGAGTGACGCGGTCAATCTCGCGGTGCTGGCGGGGGTGCCGATCCGGGTCGACACCGCGATCCTGGACGATCCGGTGGTGGACAGCCATCCCGAGTGGGAGCGGCCCGGGGCGAGCGGGCGATGCGGATGGCGCCGGCTGAGGTCGGCGCCGAGCAGGGTGCGGCCGTGGCCTCGTAGCCGGTCTCAGGGGGTACGGCCGATGGCCCGTTGTACGGCTGCCGCCAGCACCTGCTGGCCGTGGGCGCTCGGGTGTTCGTCGCAGCCGCCGGACGGCAGCCTGATCCGCAGGCCGGCCGCGCACGTGTCGCCGCCGGATCGGGCGGAGGCGGTGCGGAACGCGCCGAAGCCGTCGGCCAGGCGGGCGCCGTAGCGGGCGGCGGGGCCGCTGAGCGCGGCGTTCAGGTCCTGGGTCTGGGTGACGGACGTCCGGTTCCCGTAGTTCAGCGCGTAGTAGGTGAGCACCACGAGGTCGTGCCGGTAATGCGCCTGGTTGCGCAGGGCGTTCAGGATCGTGTCGAGATTCCGTGTCACTGAGGCCAGGGCCTGGCCGAAGTCCGCGCCGGTGCAGTGGTCGGCCGTGGTGTACTGGCAGCGGAACATGTCGTTGGCGCCGATGTCGATGGTCACGAGCCGGGTGTCCGGGTGCTTTCGCAGGTAGCTCACTGCATAGCCGAGCTGGGAGCCGGTGTAGGACACGTGCAGCGGCAGGCTGCGGTAGCCGGGGCTGCCGTCGCCGCTGGGCTCGCAGCCGTTGCTCGGCGCGTCCGGGTTGATCAGGCTGCCCGAGGTCTCCCCGGGACAGGACACGTTGGCCGCGTCCAGCCCGAGTGCCTTGGCCACGTCCTCGGGGTAGCCGGTGAAGTTGGCCGGGTTCAGGTACTGGGCGGCCGAGGTGACGTCGCCGGGCCGGTAGCCGAAGGCGACCGAGTCACCGAGCGCCAGGTAACCGGGTCCGCTGGTGTTCTGGGCCGGGGAGGCCGGCGAGGCCGGCGACGTGGCCGGCGGCACCGGACGGCTGCTGTCGGCGGCGGCCAGGCGGTAGCCGCCCGCGCTGGCGCCGGCCGCCAGCGCCACCACGGCCAGCACGAGCCAGGCCAGTGCGGTGCGGCCCGGCGCTCGCTGGCGGGCCAGGCCGAGGGCGGCGGCGAGCAGCAGTACGCTCACCACCACCAGCCAGACGGTTTCGGTCCACTGGAAGGGCCAGAAGCGGGAGTCGGGCTGATAGGTGACGACGAGGCGGGGGTCGTGGGTGAGGAACCAGTGCGCCAGGCTGTCCGGGCCGAGGCTGGCGATGGCGTGCTCGACCTGGGTCTGCGGGAGCACCGTGCCGCCGTTGCCCACCCACCAGGTGCCGGTGGGCACGCTGCGCGGCGGCAGGGTGAACGAGGTCTGCCCCAGGCTCGCGGTGACCTGGAACGGCGGCCGGTAGAAGCGGTAGCGCAGCACCAGGCCGGCCGGGATGGCCAGGCCGGCGCACACGGCCAGTGCCGTGCCGACGGCAGCCACCACCCGCCGGATCAGCGATCCGGCCACCACCGCGAGCGCGAAGGCCAGCAGCGTCCAGGCGGGGAAGGCCGGGCCCTGGATCGCGAAGTACTGCGGGTACAGCCGCGCGTATCCCAGCGCGCTGAGCGGGGAGAACCACCACGACGCCAGCGCGGCGACCGTGCCGCCTCCCAGCAGCAGCGCGGCGGCCAGGACCGCGATCTTGCCGGTCAGCAGGCGCAGCCGGCCGCAGCCCTGGGTCCAGGCGAACCGGAACGTGCCGCGTTCGATCTCGCGGGCGACCACGGCGGCGCCGGTGAACGTGCCGGCGGTCACCGGAACCACGAGCAGCAGTACCGGGATCAGGCCGGTCCAGATACCGAAATCCTGCTGGAACTGCTGTAGCGCGCCGGCGCACGCTGGAGTGAGGTTCTGCACAGCGCAGCCGCTCAGGCCCAGCCGATGGTAGAGGCCGCGCATGGCCAGCCCGTTGATCAGCAACAGGAGGGCGGCGGCCCCGAACAGGCCGGCGCAGCCGCTGAGCGCGGCCCGGTGCTGCCGCCACGCCACCCAGGCCACACCCGGCCAGGTCAGGTCGCGCTCCACGGGCACGGTGCCTGATTCGGCCCTGGTCACGACCGTCCCCTCGGCCGGCCGGGTGATCCCGGCGGCCGGTCCGCCCGGCGAGCCGGCCCTGAGCGGATGCGGGCGGCGGGACAGCCAGAACGGCACGGCGAGCAGCAGCGCCGAAAGGACGGCCAGCCATCCGGTCTCGATCCACTGGAGTGACCAGAACCGCGAGTCCGGCAGGTAGACACCGGCGAGGTGAAAACCGCGCAGGACCGCCAGCGGGCCGGCCCCGCCGTGCGCCCGGGCCGCCGCCGTCGCCCCTCCGGGCGGGCGCGGGAGCTTCGCGACGACCTGGCCCTTGGCGTTGACCAGCCACGTATGCAGGACGAAGGCGCGCAGCGGCGATCCGCCGCCGATGCGGACCCGATGGGGCAACCCGACCTGGGTCTGCTGGGACAGCTGGGAAGCCTGCGCGAGGCTGAACGTGAACCGCGACGGTGCCGCGTACAGGTGGTAGCGCAGCCAGATGCCGGTGACCACCGCCAGCCCGGTCCAGGCGGCCAGCGTCGCGGCAATGGCGGGAACGACCCGGCGCACCGCGGCGCCGACAGCCACGCCGAGCGCGAAGGCCAGCAGCGTCCAGGCCGCGAAGGAAGGGCCCAGGGGCACGAAGAACTGCGGCGCCAGCCGGCCGTTGCCCAGAGCGTACTGCGGCGAGAACCACCAGGAAGCCAGCGCGGCGAGGCCGGCGCTGGCCAGCAGCAGCGGGCCCCCGAGCAGGACCAGCTTGGCGGAGAGCAGCCTGACCCGGCCCGCGCCCTGGGTCCAGGCGAACCGGAACGTACCGCGGTCCAGGTCCTGGCCGAGCACCGGAGCGCCGGTGAAGGCCCCGGCCAGCGCCGGCACCGCCAGCAGCAGCAGCGGGATCAGCCGTACCCAGACCACGTAGTCCTGGTTGAACTGCTCCATGCCCGCCAGGCAGGCGAGGCTGCGGGCCGCGCCCGGCCCGCAGCGGGCCAGGCCGAGCGCCCGGTAGCTGGCGTGCATCTGCACGCCGTTGACGGCCAGCAGTACCGCGGCCACCGCGTACAGCACCACGCAGCCGATCAGCGCGGTCCGGTGCTGGCGGGCCACCACCCAGGCCAGGCCCCGCCAGGTCAGGGCCCGCTCCAGGCCCGCGCTCACGCGCGCGCCGCCTATCCCGGCGCTGCTAGCGGGCTGGGAAGGGCCCCGGCCCCGGGCTGACGCAGGTAGGCCAAGGCGAGTTCCTCCAGGGTGACCGGGCGCGCCTCGAAGCCGTCCGGCACCGGCTGGCCGGGCTCCGTGAGCCGGACCAGCAGCTGGCGCTGCGCGGACGTCCCGTCCGCCTCGACCACCATCCAGTGCGGCGGCAGGGGCTGGCCCGAAAGCGGGCCGGTCAGCAGCCGGTGCGTGCCGAGCAGGTCCTCGGTGTCACCGGCCACCTGGAGCTGGCCGTCGGACAAGATGATGAGGTAGTTGGTGACCCGTTCCAGCTCGGCCAGGATGTGTGAGGACAGGATCACCGACACGCCGTCCTCGGCAACCGCCGACATCACCGAGGACATGAACGCGTGCCGGGACACCGGGTCCAGCGAGGACAGCGGTTCATCCAGCACCAGCAGGCGCGGGCGGCGGGCCAGGGCGAGCGTCAGCGCCAGCTGGGCCTGCTGGCCGCCGGACAGCTTTCCCGCCTTGCGGCGCAGCGGGATCCCCAGATCGGCGAGGCGCTGCTCGGCGCGCCGCTGGTCCCAGCGCCGGTTGAGGTAGCAGGTCATGCGCAGCATGTCCCGGACCGGGACGTTCCCGTACAGCGGGGCGTCCTGCGCCACGAAGGCGATGTCATCGCGCGCCGCGGACGAGCCCGCCGGCTCGGCGCCCAGCACCGTGACCCGGCCCGTGGTCGGAGTTATCAGCCCGACCGTCAGGTTCAGCAGCGTCGTCTTACCCGAACCGTTCGGGCCGACGAGCGCGGCGACGCGGCCCTCGGGCATCCTGAGACAGCAGTCCCATAGCGCCCAGTTCCTCCGGTAGCGCTTCCCGAGCCCAGCCGTCTCAACGATGTTCATGGCACCCGTCCGCATCCCGGTCCCGATCCTGCCAGCCCGGAAGGCCACACCGCCCCTGGGCTTGCCTATGGTCGTGACTAAAAAACCAACGCGGTACCGTCATCCATTGGTTCCCAGACAGGTCCGCGGGTAGGCGGGCAACGGCGCTGACCGGCGCCACTCACAACTTCCCCTTCTTCCTGAAGGTCGGGGTGTCATCTTTTAGGCATCGGCGGGTGGGAGTCAGCGTCCCAGACCTCGACTCGGACTGACAGCGGGCCGGCCGGTCCACATCGCCGAACTGTGGAACCCGGACGGCGGGCAGTGGACTGAGCTGGCCACAGATCTTCCGACGTGGGCACCGCCGAGACCGGCACCGGCCGCCGGCCACCGATCCAGCTCGCTCCCCTGGCGGCGAAGATCCAGTGGGATCACCTGGCCAGGAGCCCTAGACCGCCCGCTGACCCAGACCGGTGGGGACTACCACGTGCAGGTTCGCGGCTACGCCTGGGCGTAGGTGCTGTGCAGGACGCCGCTGCCGAACGTGGCCGAGTCGAGGAGCTTCAGCGGCAGCTGGTCGCCTGACGGGCCGAACAGCCGCTTGCCCGCGCCCATCACCAGCGGGAGGACGAACAGGTGGAGCTCGTCCAGGAGGCCCTCGCGGAGCAGGGAGCTAGTCAGGGTCGCGCTGCCGGTCATGCCGAGGTTCCGGCCGGGCTGCTGCTTGAGCTTGGCGATCTCGGCGAACGCGCCGTCCGCCGGGATCAGCGTGGTGTTCTGCCAGTCGGCCGACTTCAGGGTGCCGGAGACGACGTACTTGGGGGTGCCGTTCATCGTGTCGGCCATCTCGCCGTCCTGCTGCGGCCAGTGGGCGGCGAACTCGTCGTAAGTGACCCGGCCGAGCAGCATGGCGTCCTGCGCGCCCATCAGCGACCCGACAGCCTGCCCGAGTTCCGGGCTGAAATACGGTCCCATCCACTCGTTCGGGCCCTCGATGACGCCATCCAGCGAGATGAACAGGCCCGCTACGATCTTCCTCATGGTGGTCTCCCTCTGTGTTGGTTAGCGCTGTGTTGGTTAGTACTGCCTGCTGCTGACGCTTCGAACGGGGACCGGCCAGATGGACACGGCGGCGGAAAAACTTTTTCCGGAGGTCTGACGATGCGCTTCCTGATGACGGTCAACGGCGGCGGGCGCCCGCCGGACGAGCAGCTCTACGCCGAGATGGGGCGCTTCGTCGAGGAGCTGACCCGGGCCGGGGTGCTGCTGGCCACGGGCGGCCTGGACCGCGGCACGCACGTGACCGCGTCCGGCGGGAACATCACGCTGACCGACGGCCCGTTCACCGAGTCCAAAGAGGTGATCGTCAGCTTCGCGCTGCTCGAGGTGCGGTCGCAGGACGAGGCAGTGGAGCTGGCCCGGCGGTTCTGGAAGGTGGTCGGGGACGGCGAGGGCGATATCCGCCAGGTGTTCGGCCCCGAGTGACCGCGGAGTATTAGTGGCCGCGGAAACGGCGGCGGCGCATCGCGCGATCGAGGCGGTGTGGCGGCTGGAGTCGGCCCGGATCATCGCGGGCCTGGCCGGGCTGCTCCGGGACATCGGGCTGGCCGAGGAACTGGCACAGGACGCGCTGGTGGCCGCGCTGGAGCAGTGGCCTTTGGAGGGCATCCCGGCCAATCCCGGGGCGTGGCTGATGCTGACCGCCCGGCACCGGGCCATCGACCGGATCCGGCGGAACGAGCGGCTGGCGGCCAAGATCGGGTTGCTCGGCCGGGAGCTGTCGGCTGTGGCTCCTGCTGAGTTCGACGAGGTCCTGGACGAGGGCCGGATCGACGACGACCTGTTGCGGCTGATGTTTATCTCGTGTCATCCGGTGCTGTCCACCGAGGCGCGGATCGCGCTGACGCTGCGCCTGCTCGGCGGGCTGACGACCGAGGAGATCGCCAGGGCGTTCCTGGCTTCCGAGGCGACTGTGGCCAAGCGGATCGTGCGGGCCAAGAAGACGCTGGCCGACCAGCGGGTGCCGTTCGAGGTGCCGCCGGTTGCCGAGCGGCCGGGCCGGCTGGCGTCGGTGCTCGAGGTGATCTACCTGGTATTCAACGAGGGGTACTCGGCCATGGCCGGGGACGACTGGATGCGGCCTGATTTGTGCGGTGAGGCGCTCCGGCTGGGCCGGGTGCTGGCCGGGCTGATGCCAGACGAGGCGGAGGTGCACGGGCTGGTGGCGCTGATGGAGATCCAGGCGTCGCGGCTGGCGGCCCGGGTCGACGCGGACGGGCTGCCGGTGCCGCTGCCTGCGCAGAACCGGGGGCGCTGGGATCAGCTGCTGATCCGGCGGGGGTTCACCGCGTTGCTGCGGGCGCAGGAACTGGGTGGGGCGCCGGGTCCTTACGTGCTGCAGGCGGCGATCGCGGCGTGCCATGCGCGGGCCGGGGATACGGCGGAGGTGGACTGGGAGCAGATCTCGCTGCTGTACCGGGCGCTCGGGGCGGTGGCGCCGTCGCCGGTGGTGGAGCTGAACCGGGCGGTGGCGGTGGCGATGGCGTTCGGTCCCGCGCGGGGGCTGGAGATTGTTGACGGGCTGGCGGGTGAGCCGGCGCTGGTCGGGTACCACCATCTGCCCAGCGTGCGGGGTGATCTGCTGGCGCGGCTGGGGCGGGACGGTGAGGCGGCTGGTGAGTTCCGGCGGGCGGCGGGGCTCACTAAGAACGTCCCTGAGCGCACCGTCTTGCTGCGGCGTGCCGCCGAGTGCGAGGCGCGTAGGGTGTGAAAGGGCGGAGAACGGAGGTCGTGACGTGAGACGACTCCTGGCCCTGGTACTCGGCGTGCTCGGGATGATCTGGCTGTCGGGCGCTCCGGCCCAGGCCGATACGCTGGCGGGCTGCCTGGCCAAGCACCACGTGTGCGTCACCAGCGCCGGACACAGCCTTATATCCCAGGGCCAGCAGGCTCAGCTGGAACAGGCCATCGGCAACGACGACATCTACCTGGTGGTCGCGGCTTCCGGCTCGGCCGGATACGACCCCGCGATGCGGCAGATCCTCAGCACGCTGGGCAGCGAGAAGAACCAGTTCGTCGTCGGCTTCCTCGATAGCAGGCAGAGGCATTTCGGCGCCAGCAGCGAGGGCGTGCTGCCAGCGGGCGCGGCCGCGAACATCGCCACCACCGTGGTCAAGCAGCATGATCAGGACGTTTTCGCCGCCCTGCAGGCGTTCGTCCGCGACGTGCAGCAGGAGGCTCAGACCCCAGGTTCTTCGGGCGCCGCGTCCAGCCCGCCTTCTCATACGCTGCGCAATGTCCTCATCGTGCTCGGCGTCATCCTCCTCGTGGTGGTGCTGGGCGGCCTGCTCCTCTCGCGGTTCGTCTGGCGGCCGCGCCGCCAGCGCAGGCAGCAGGAACTCGCCGAGGCCAGGGCCGCGGCCCAGGACGACCTGCTCGCACTCAACAACCGCATCACCGACCACCAGAACGACGTGTCCGTCCAGAGCACCCCCGAGGCGGCGGCCGAGCAGGCCGCCGCGCTGGCCGCGTACGAACGCGGCACCGCGGCCCTGGACGCGGCCCGCCGGCCCCAGGACATGCAGGCCGTCAGCCGGAACATCGCCGAAGGCCAGTACCGCCTGGCCTGCGCCGAAGCCCTCGCGAACGGCCAGCCCAAGCCCGGACGGCGGCCGATGTGCTTCTTCGACCCGCGGCACGGCATGTCGGTGGCCGACGTGTCCTGGGCACCCCCGGACGGCGGCCCGAGCCGGATGGTCCCGGTCTGCATCGACGACGAGCGCAAGATCGACCAGGGCATCTCGCCGGACATCCGCACGGTGGAGAACACGTCCGGGGCGCGGGTCCCGTACGTCAACGCCGGCTTCGCGCCCGCGTACTGGGGCGGCTTCGGCTACGGCGGAGCCATGCTCGGCGGCTTCCTGCTCGGCGAGGCGCTCGCGTCACCGGTCTTCATCAACGGGTACGGCTACGGCGACCCGGGATACTACGACGGCGGGGACAGCTTCGGGGGCGGGGACTTCGGCGGCGGGCGACTTCGGCGGCGGAGACTTCGGCGGCGGGGACTTCGGCGGCGGGGACTTCGGCGGGGGCGACTTCGGGGGCGGGGACTTCGGCGGGGGGGACAACAACTTCGGCGGCGGGGACTTCTAGTCAGCTTGGAGGCCCTTTCGTCACGAGGTTATGGTGCTTCGCGGTCAGGTGGCGCGGCCTCAGCCGGACTGGATTTTGGTGCTGCGGGGACCGGGGCGTCCGGTGTGCTGACTCCTTGCTCTTTGGCTTCGGGTGCGATGGGTGCGTTGATGTTGAAGCGGATGCCGGCCAGCCTGATCAGGAAGCAGGCCAGGGCCGCCCCGAGAGCAGCGGGGACGCCGTAGATCCCGGTACGCGAAGCGGTTACCGCGATCGCGGCGCCGACGAGGGCCGGTATCGCGTACAGGCCGCTGGTCAGGATGGTGGGGACCCGCCGGACCAGGACATCCCGGATCGTCCCGCCGCCGACGGCGGTGACGGCTCCGAGGATGACGGCTTGCCCGGCGCCGAGGCCGTAGTCCAGGGACTTGGTCGCGCCGGTGACGCAGAACAGGCTCAGCCCGGCGGCGTCCAGCAGCAGGATCGTCAGGGTGAATCGCCGCAGTTGCCGGCTGAGGAAGAAGGCGATCAACGCTCCGCCAGCGGCTACCGCCAGGTAGGGCCAGGAGCTGAATGTCGCGGGCGGAAGCGCGTTGATGAGGATGTCGCGCAGGATGCCACCGCCGAGGGCAGTGACCATGCCGAGGGTCAGGATCCCGACGATGTCGAGCTTGGCTTCCTCCACGGCGGTGATCGCACCGTTGAGCGCGAACGCGAACGTGCCGGCCAGGTCAAGCGCGAGCAGCAGCGGCGGTTCGGACATGATTGCTAGCATGCCGCATTGCCTAGCCAGTCACGATCCTGAGTGCGGCGCCAGCCAGGCCAGGGCAGCAGCGGTCAGGGCCTCGGTGCCGGTCCGCAGGGTGGGTTGCAGTACGGGCAGGAACTTCGGGGAGTGGTTGCTGGGGATGTCGTCCTGGACCCGCCCGGCCCGTTCGGCGGTGCGGTACGTCTGCGGGTCGGTGCCGCCGATGCCCCAGTAGGTGTACGGGATGCCCGCGGCACGGGGAATATCACTGAAGTCCTCGCTGGCGGTCTGCTGGTCCAGTGGCACGGCGCGGTCGCCGAAGTGCGCACCGAAGGCACCGGCCACCCGCCGGGTTGTGTCGGCGTCGTTGTCGGTGAGCGGGAAGCTGTCGAGGGTCCGGAAGTCAGGATCCCGGGGCGAGCCAGCGGCCTGGCACTCGGCGCGCACGATCCGCTGGATCGCGTCCAGCATCCGCTGGCGTGTCTGCGGGGAGTAGCTGCGCGTATTTAGCTGCAGCACGGCGTAGTCGGGGATGACGTTGCTCTTGGTGCCGGCCTGGCAGCTGCCGACGGTCAGCACCGCGGTCTGGCTGGGTGCCAGCTCGCGAGATACGACGGTCTGCAACCGGACGACGATCATGGCGGCGAGCACCACCGGATCAATGGTGGTTTGCGGCATGGAACCGTGGCCGCCCCGCCCGTAGACGGTGATCTTGAGGCTGTCAGCGGCCGACAAGACGGGCCCGGAACGTGTCCCGACCGTGCCGGCGACGCCCGGGAGGACGTGCTGGGCCAGGGCGACGTCCGGCGCGGGGATGCGGGTGAGCAGGCCGTCGTCGACCATTCCCTGGGCGCCGTCGCCGGTCTCCTCGGCGGGCTGGAACAGCGCGAGCAGGGTACCGTTCCACTGGCCGGGGTGATCGGCCATGAGTTTGGTCATGCCAAGCAGGCAGGACACATGGATGTCGTGGCCGCAGGCGTGGGCCACCGGGACCTCGGTGCCGTCGGCGTCCTGGGCGGTCGCGGTGCTCGCGTAATCCGCGCCGGTGTCCTCCTTGACCGGCAGCGCATCCATGTCAGCCCGGAGCAGGACGGTGGGGCCGCCTCCGTTGGACAGCATGCCGACCACGCCGGTGCCGCCGATGCCGGCCTGGACCGTGCAGCCATAGTGCTGCAATTGCTCGGCGATGCGCTGGGCCGTGCGCTGTTCGGAGTGGGACAGTTCGGGGTGCTGGTGCAGGTCCCGGTAGAAAGCCTCCTGGGCGGTCTGGAGGCCGCCGTAGCCTGCCAGGATCTCTTGGACGCTGCTCATGACCGCCGTCCCTTTGCACCGGGGTGCGTAGTGCGGACGCTCCCGGGCCCGGAGTGTCCCGCTCGGTCAACTCTAACCAGGCCGCGAGGGGCAAGGTAAGGGGCCGGTGACGGCGCCCGGCCGCCCGCGCGGTCCGGGGCCTGGCCGACCGTGGGCCTGGGTGGGAAGCTGGCCAGGCGGGCCGGATGGGCTCGCGCGTCGCGGCCGGCGCCCCGGCACCTGGCATGCATTGGGAGGCTTCGCATGAGGGCCGTTGTGTTCAAGGCGATCCGGGAGGTGGCGGTGGAGGATGTGCCGGACGCCAGGATCGAGCGGGATGACGACGTGGTGGTCCGGGTCACTGCCAGCGCGCTGTGCGGCACTGACCTGCACATGTATGACGGCCGGACGGGGGCGGCGCCGGGCCTGGTGCTCGGTCACGAAGGGCTCGGAATCGTCGAGGCCGTCGGCCGGGCCGTGCACCGCGTGCGGCGGGGTGACCGCGTCGTGCTGCCCGCGCATATCTACTGCGGTGTGTGCTTCAACTGTGCGCGCGGTGACAGCGCCGCGTGCCTGCGGGTGCATCCAGGCCATGTCGGCGGCGCGTACGCGATGCCGGGCATGGGCCCGTTCCGCGGTTCGCAAGCGGAACTGGTGCGGGTGCCGTTCGCGGATGCGAACTGCGTCGTGCTGCCCGGTGTCCCCGGTGACGAGCATGAGGACGATTTCGTCCTCATCGCTGACGCGTGGGTGACGGGATGGCACGCCACCGAGCTGGCGGGCGTCCGGGCGGCTGACACCGTCGCCGTGTTCGGCGCGGGCGCGGTCGGCCTGCTGGCGGCCTACAGCGCGCTGCTCAGGGGCGCCAGCGAGGTGTACTCAGTCGACCTGATCCCCGAGCGCCTGGACAAGGCCGCCGAGATGGGCTTGGTCCCGGTTGATGCCCGACAGGGGGACCCGGTCGAGCAGATCCGCGCGCTGCGCCGGGCACGGCCAGGGGCGCGCCTGCCGGGAGAGGAGGAGATGGGAGGGGTGATGGCGGGCATCGACGCCGTCGGCTTCCAGGCCCGCGACCGGCACCACCCGAACCGCGAGGATCCCCGCCAGGTAATCAGCGACCTGGCCCGCCTAGTCAATCCCACCGGCCGGCTAGGCATCGCGGGCGTATTCACCGCCACCGACGCGACGCCGGCGCCGGCGGGCGGCCACGCCGACGGCTCACTGCACGTGCCCTGGGCGGCGCTGTTCAACAAGGGCGTCACCGTCGGGTTCGGGCGCACGCACGACCGCCGGTACACCACGCACCTGCGAGACCTGATTATCGGCGGGCGGGCCCGGCCTAGCCAGATCGTCACCCACCACGAGCCGCTGGAGAACGCCCCCGGTATCTATGACCGCTTCGACCGCCGCGTCGACGGCGTCGTGAAGGCCGTGTTCAGCCACTGACACCGCCTCGTTAGCGAGAGCTGGCCTCCAGGGCGCACCAGACGACCTTGCCGGTTGGCTCTTGGGTGCGGTAGCAGGCGTCGACCATCCCGTAAGCCAGGAAGCCCGACGCCGCGATGGCCGCCGCGACGAGGCACAGCGTAACGCGGCTGCATCCCCGGGGCCATCCTGATCACCGACGGCTTCACCGCCTACGAGCAGGCCCGGCGCTCTTCTTGCCGTCAATCGATTGTGGCGAGCGAAGATAAATACTTTGGAAATGAACGGAGTCCAAGGATGTTACGACCCGGCGCTAACGGTCAGGACCATGAGAAATTGCGCGGTAGAGTGAAGGCTGACGGAGGCATTTATGCGGGCGGCAAAAAGCGGCACTATGCAGGGGACGAGGGTGGGGGCCGGTCCGTCCGGCGAGCCTGATAACCGCGGATTCACCGTCGCCAAAGTCGTCGTGCTTTATCACTGTGCGAACAAGCATCAGACCCTGGTGCCGTTCATCCGGACCGCGACGCCACCCTCGCAGTGGGAATGCCGGGTCTGCGCGCAGCCCGCTGGGACCGACCCGCTCGACCCGCCCCCGCCGGTCGCGAAGCTCATCGGCGAGAAGACCCATCTGGAACGCGTCCGCGAGCGGAGGACCCAGGTCGAGGGCGACCGGCTGATGGCCGAATCGCTGGCCCGGCGCGACCACCCCGGAGAGTTCAGCGTCTGGGCCGGAGCCCGCGGGCGATAGAGGGCCGAACAGGCACCTGTTACATCCACTTCGGGTCAGCTGGCGATGGCTACGTGCCGGTGCACGGTGGCCGGGTCGCCGAGCGCGGCGAGCATGCAGGCGGCCAGGTCGGCGCGGGAGACGGTGAATCCGCGCGGCAGGTTGCGGTCGATCGCGGTGCGGTAGGCGCCGGTGGCGGCTTTGCCGGTCAGCGAGGGCGGGCGGAAGATCGTCCAGTCCAGGTCGCTGTCCCGGATCTCCTGCTCGCCGCGGCGCATGTCGGCGCAGACATGCCGCAGGAACGTGCGCCGCGCCAGGGGCTTGAGCAGGTAGCGCAGGTAGGGGCTTTCGCCTTCGTCGGCGACGACGGAGCCGCTGACCTGCAGGAACCGCCGGGTGCCGGTTTTGTGCATGGCCTGGATGATGCTGCGCACGCTGTCGCCGATGACGGTGGTGGGTCCGGTGCCGCGCGGGCCGACCGCGGACAGGACGGCGTCCGCGCCGTCGATGGCCGCGATGATGGCGGCGGGGTCCATGACGTCGGCGGTGACGGTCCGCAGCCGGGGATGGGCCGGGACGGCCAGGCGGGCGGGATCGCGGACGACCGCGGTGACCTCGTGGCCGGCGGCGATCGCCTGGCTGGTGAGGGCGGTTCCGGTGGCGCCTGTCGCGCCGAGGATGGTGAGTTTCATCGTGTTCGCCGTGCCTTCCGGTACATTGATTCCGTAACTCATATAATACGGAGATCATATCATATGGAATCAGTACTACCTGACGATCCCGATGCGGCACCGCACCGCGGCCGGCTGAACCGCGCGATCAAGGAGTCACTGCGGGAGCTGGGCGCCCAGCTGTCGCTGCTCAACCACAGCGTCGGCACGCGCCTCGACCTCAAGGCCGCCGACCTGGAGTGCCTAGACCTCATCGGCCGGGAGGGCCCGCTCAGCCCGAGCGTCCTGGCCCGCCGCGCCGGGCTCCACCCCGCCACCCTGACCGGCATCCTCGACCGGCTCGAACGCGGCGGCTGGATCGAACGCGGCCGCGATCCCGCCGACCGCCGCGGTGTCGTCGTCCAGGCGGCCCGCGGCCGCGGAGCGGAGATACTTCGCCTCTACCTCGTCGACTCCGGCATGAACACCGCGATGGACCAGATCTGCGCCGGGTATGAAGACAAGGATCTCCAGCTCCTGGCCGGCTTCCTGCACCAAACCGCCGACGCCGCCCGCACCGCCGCCGAAAAGCTCACCACAAGCTAATCCGGTCCCGTCGTCTCCGCTGACGACGTAGCTGCGAACGGCACGCGCGGTGGCAGCGGTCGGCATGCGGTCCGCCTACCCGCTCACCGAGGTGGCCGCACACCGTCCGGGATTGGCTCCTCGGTATCGGTGGCGGGCACACGCGGGAGCGGCAGGCGGATCGTGAACGTGCTCCCGCGGCCTTCGGCGCTCTCCACTGCGATGGTGCCGTTGTGGGCTGCCACGATGGCCTTGGTGATGGTCAGCCCCAGCCCGGTGCCCGGGATCTCCTGTCGCCTGACAATCGCGGTGCGGTAGAAGCGCTCGAAGACCCGCTCCTGGTCGGCGGCGGGGATTCCGACACCGGTGTCGGAGACAGCGAGCACTACCTGGTCTCCTTCGCTCCCGAGCCGGACCTCGACCCTCCCTCCGTCCGGGGTGAATTTCACGGCGTTGGACAGAAGGTTGGCGAGTAGCTGGGCGATGCGCGTGAGGTCGACGGAGAGGACGGGAATGGCGGTGACAGTGAGCGCCAAGTCGATGTGCTTGCGCTCAGCCTCGGGCCGCAGCTCTTCCACCGCGTGGGCGGCGATGTCGGCCAGGTCTGCGTGACGGAACTCCATCGCCAGCTTTCCCGACTGGATCTGGGACAGCAATTGCAGATCCCCGACCAGACGCAGGAGGCGCTGCGCGTTCCGTTCGATCACCTCGGCGCATCGTTCGGCGTCCGGCCCGCTCATCCCCTCCTCCCGCAGGATCTCGACGTAACCAAGGATCGACGCCAGCGGCGTCCGAAGCTCGTGTGAGACCAGGCCGACGAACTCGTCCTTCATCCGGTCCAGCGCGCTGAGGCTCTCGTTCTGGGCTCTCAGCTGGAGAGCCTGCTGAGCCGTCGTATTCTCCGCTTGGATCAGCGCCGTGACATCGCGGGAGATCCCGAAGGTGCCAATGATCCGGCCGCTGGGGTCCCGGAGCGGCATCTTCGTGGTCGACACCCAGGTGTCCGTCCGGCCGCCGTAGGTCTCCAGCTCCACCTTTCCTACGATTGGCTCACCCGTGCGAATAATCTGCTGTTCGTCCCGAAGGGCAGCGGAGGCGTGCTCGTCGCTGAAAACATCGAAGTCCGTCTTCCCGATCAGATCGTTCGCGGCACGGTCAGGGGCGTATGCGGCGATCCAGCCCGCGCTGATCAAGAGGAACCGGCTCAGCAGGTCCTTGAAGTACACCCGCTCCCCGGTAGCGGACAGCAGGTTGCTCATGCAAGTGAGCTCAAGCTCGCGCTGTGACTCACTGCTCTTCTGCCTCGGTGCGGGCAGCCTGACCTTGTCCATTGCGCCCCCGAAAGATTGAAGCAGTCGCGGGCCCCCTGGACTTAGGGCCACGACCTCGGCCATGATATCTTACTAAGAGTGATATATACATCACAGATAGTCTCAGCCATCGCCGGTCAGCTAAGCCGCGAGTGACACAGGCATGGAGGCCGACCTCGCTCCGGCCGCGCCGAAACATCCGGAGGGAAAGATGGCCACGATTCTTCTGGCCGAAGATGACGCCGATATCCGGTTGCTCGTGACCCTTAAGCTCACGCAAGCCGGTCACCAGGTCAGGGGATTCGGAGACGGCCTGTCCGCTGCGGCCAGCGCCCGCGAGCATCCGCCTGACCTCGCCGTCCTTGACATCATGATGCCCGGCATGTCCGGAATAGAGGTGTGCCGGGAACTCCGTAAGGATCCGGCCACGGCGAGAATTCCAGTCATCCTCCTGACGGCCCTGGCGCGGGAGACTGACATTACGGACGGATTGGCCGCGGGAGCCGACGACTATATCGTCAAGCCGTTCAGTCCGCGCGAATTCACGATTCGCGTCAACGCGGTGCTGGCCCGAGTTCAGGCGGGGGCTCTGGGCCCGGAGTGACTTCGCCCAGCCGAGCCCGCCGGGACCAACCCGCTCGACCCGCCGCCCCACGAATTCAACGTCTGGGCCGGACCCGCAGGCGGGTGGTCTGATCCCGGCAGGCTCAGGGTCTGGCCCGCAGCGTGCTTCCTGGCCGAGCCGGCCGTCGTCGCCGATGGCGGCCAGGACGGGAGGCAGCCCCTCGCTGAGCATCTTGCGACGGACACGCCCGAGCAACAGGGACATGAACACTCCCCCGATGCCGTGGAACCCGGTGTGTTCCCAGGTCAGACGAGTGCCGCCCGGGATTTCGGCGAGGATGCTGGTGACCACGGTCGGCTGGTCGGTCTCCTTGTTCCGCCAGTCGTAGCGCAGCAGCGTGGGCTCGCGGACGGCGAGGACCTCGCACCGGACGACGCCGTCCCAGCCCGGGAACGGCTTGCCGATGAACCTGAACCTGGTCCCCACCTCGGCCCTGAACCCTTCGGGCCGCCCTCCCTGCCCCGTGGACGTCCACAACGGGACCAGGGCCGGGTCGGTCAGGGCGCGCCAGACCGTGATGACCGGGTACGGGTAGTCGCGGGTGATGCGGATCTCGCTCACGGTTGCTCCTCAAGGTCATTAACGATTCCGTGACTAAAAAAATACTGTGACTAAAAAACTTTAGCAACTATAAAATCGTATTATGCTGGCGTCATGAACGGGCAGCTGCCGGACTGGACGCCGGGCGGGGTGTCGGAGAAGACGGTCTTCAACTACTTCGCGGTCAAGGAAGCCCTCGTCATGGACCGCCTGGAGGCTACGCTGGCCGCGCTGCCCGCCGGACTCTCCGATCCCGCGCGCACGCCCGTCCAAGCGGCGCTGGCGGTCCTCGACCAGGAACTGAGGGCCATGACCGGCCTGCTCGCCGCCCACGAGGACCCCAGCCGGGCCCGCGAGGCCTTCCGCCGGTTCGGCGACCTGATCCGCGCCACCCCCGCGCTGCGCGCCTACCAGGCCGACATGACTGACCAGGCAGCTTTGGCGGCCGCGGAGGTCCTGGCCGCGCGGGCGGGAATGACCGCAGGCGACCCCGAGCCCCAGATCGCGGCCCGGGCGCTGCTCGGGCTGTGGCGCGTGCAGGCCGACAGCCTGCGCAGGCACCTGGACCGCGCGGCCACCCCGGCGCTGTTGCACGAGCTGGTGACAGCCGATGTCTCCCGCGCCGCCCGGCTCATCGACACCGGGCTGCGCGCGTTCGTCGCTCCGCGTGACCGGCCGCCGGTCGCGGCCAGTCGTCCCCCGGGCGCCCGGCCTGAGCCCTAGCCCACGTCGACCTGGTGCGAGGAGCCGCAGCGCGGGTTCACGAACTGGCGTACGACCGGGTTGTTCAGGTTCGACTTGGTGACGAACACGGCGCCGGTGTTCTCGTTCCCCGGGTGACCCTGATGACGCAGGAGCTCGACCGCCGCGCGCACGCCGTCGTAGCCCATCCGGAACGGGTCCTGGGAGACCAGCCCGTAGACGAGTCCCTCCTTCACGCCGGTGACCTCGTCCGGCGAGGTGTCCCACCCGACGATCTTGACCTTGCCCGCGCGGTGGGCGATCCGGACCGCCTCGACCGCGCCGATGTCACTCGCCTCGTTGGCCGCGAAGATGCCCTTGAGACCGGGATGGGCGGTGAGGATGTTCGAGGTCACGGTCAACGCGGTGTTGTAGTCGTTCTGGCTGTACTGGATGCCGACCAGGTGCAGCTTCGGATAGCGCTTGAGCCCCTCCTGGAAGCCCTGCACCCGCTGGTCGTTCGTCTGCGAGCCGGCGTGGAAGGCGACGATCGCCACCTGGCCGCCGGCCGGGCCGATCGCCTTGGCCAGCTGGGCGGCGGCGAGCTTGGCGCCGCTGATGTTGTTCGTCTCGATCAGCGGGACATCGCGGGGCTGCGGAGTGGTCCCCGAATCGATCGAGACGACCTTGATCCCGGCTTTGGTCGCGCTCGCCGAGACCTCGCTCATGGCGGTGCTGTCGGTGGCCGCGTACACCAGGCCGTTCACGCCCTGCGCGATGTAGTTGTTCAGGAGGTTCAGCTGACCGACCACGTCGGTCTCGTCGGTGACGCCGTTCCAGGTGACCTTGACGCCGCGCAGCTGCGATTGCGCGCATACCGCGCCGGCATGCACCTTCGACCAGTAGTCGAGGCCGACCGACTTCGGTATCACCGCGATGTGGATCGGCGGGCTCTGCTGCAGGGTGATCTTGGCATTGTGATCCGTGACCGCGCCGCATCCCGACACCGCGACCGCGAGCGGGAGGATGGCCGCCCAGATGACGCTACGCAGCCGCATCGGAACTCCCCGGCTGAGCATCCTCGCCCTTACCCTGTTCGCCGGCGGTCCGGCGCCCGTGCTGCTGCTCGGTCGCGGCGGCCAGCCGCCGGCGGCGGACCTGATCCCACCACACGGCCAGCCAGATGATCACCCCGATGATCACCTGCTGGTAGTACTGGGTCAGGTTCAGCAGCACGGCGCCGTTGGTGATCACCGTCATCAGGAAGGCCCCGATCAGCGTGCCGCCGATCGTGCCCACGCCGCCGAAGAGGCTGGCCCCGCCGATCACGCAGGCGGCGATCGCGTTGAGCTCCAGGCCGATGCCGTAGTTCGGCTGCCCGGAGTGCACGAGCGAGGCCGCGATCATGCCGCCGAACCCCGCCAGCGCGGCCGAGATCATGTACACCGCCAGCTTGTAGCGGTTGATCGGGATGCCGGACAGCCGGGCCGCCTGCTCGTTGGAGCCGATGGCGTACGCGTAGCGTCCGAGCTTGGTGCGGCTCAGGATCAGGTAGGCGGCGACCGCGATCACGATCAGGTACAGCAGCGGCAGCGGGAACGGCCCGATCTGGCCCTCCCCGAACAGCCGGAAGCCCGACGGCAGGCCGTACACCGCGTTCTCGCCGCCGACGATGAAGGTCAGCCCGCGGGCCACCCCGAGCATGCCGAGCGTGGCGATGAACGGGGGCAGCCCCATCTGCGTGATGAGCACTCCGTTCACCAGGCCGACGGCCGCGCCGACGAGGACCCCGACAATGATCCCGACGATGATCGGCAAGCCGGCGTTGGCGATCGCCATCGTGCCGAGCACCCCGCTGAGCCCCGCGACCGATCCGACCGAGAGGTCGATCCCGGCGGTCAGGATGACGAACGTCATCCCCACCGCGACGATCGCCACGATCGAGACCTGGACGCCGATGTTGAACAGGTTGTTCGAGGTCAGGAAGTAGGGCGAGGCGAAGCTCAGCGCGACGAACACGACGACGAGCACCGCGGCCGCGGCGAGCTGCGACACGACGTCGCTCATCCGGCTGCGGACCGCCTCGGGCACCCGCGGCGTCGTCACCGACCGTGGCTGGGTTCCGGTGCCGGTGCTCATGCGACCGTCCTTTCCATCCCCGACGCGAGCGCCATGATGCGCTCCTCGTCGAACTCCTCCCTGGTCAGCTCCCCCACCGTCCGGCCGTCGCGCACGACGACGATCCGGTCGCACATGTTGGTCAGCTCCGGCAGGTACGAACTGATCAGGACGATCGCCCGTCCCTGGCTGGCGAGCTCGCCCATCAGCTTGAAGATTTCCGCCTTGGCACCGACATCGATGCCGCGGGTGGGCTCGTCGAAGAACAGCACGCGCGCCTGCGTCTGCAGCCACTTGGCCACGACGACCTTCTGCTGGGTCCCGCCCGACAGCGACTCCACCGCGCGCCGCAGCGACGGGGTACGGATGTCGAGCTCATCGCGGCGCGCCTGCGCGATCCGGTGCTCGGCCCGGCGGTCGATCCAGATGCCCGGCCCGGGCACGTCGGCCAGCGTCACGTTCTGCTCGACCGAGAGCTGCATCGCGAGGCCCTCGCCCTTACGGTCCTCGGTCAGGTAGCCGATGCCGGCGCCGATCGCGTCCCGGGGCGACTTCAGGTGCAGCGGCTGGCCGTCGAGCTCGATCCGGCCGGACGAGATCGGGTCGGCCGCGAACACCGCCCGGGCCAGCTCCGTCCGGCCCGCGCCGACCACGCCGGCCAGGCCGAGTATCTCGCCCGCGCGCACGTCGAACGAGCAGTCCAGCAGGACGCCCGGCCGGGTCACCCCGTCGGCGCGCAGCACCACCTCGCCGAGCTCGCAGGGCTGCTTCGGGTAGAGGTTGTCGATCTGGCGGCCCACCATCAGCGCCACCAGCTTGGCCTCGTCGAACTCGTCCTGGCCGAGCGTCTCGATGACCGCGCCGTCCCGCATGACGGTCACCCGGTCGGCGATCCGGACGATCTCCTCAAGGCGGTGCGAGATGTAGAAGATCGCGATCCCGTCGTTCTTCAGCTGCTCGATCAGGCGGAACAGGTCGTCGATCTCGGCCTCGGTCAGGGTGGCGGTGGGCTCGTCCATGATCACGACGCGGGCGTCGATGGCCAGCGCCTTGGCGAGCTCGACGCGCTGCTGCTCGGCGACGGACAGGCTCGAGACGCGCCGTCCCGGGTCGATGTCCAGCCCGGCCCGTTCGAGCAGGTCCCGCGCTCTGCGCTTCTCGGCGCCGCGCACGATCAGGCCCATCCGGCTGTCCTCCCGGCCCAGCGCCAGGTTCTCGGCCACGGTGAGATGAGGCGCGAGCGCGAACTCCTGATGCACCATCGCGATCCCGAGCCGCTGGGCATGGCGCGGATTGCGGAACCTGACCGGCTTGCCCGCGACCAGGATGGTTCCCTCGCTGGGCTTCTCGACCTGGGAGAGCAGCTTCATCAGCGTCGACTTGCCCGCGCCGTTCTCGCCCGCGATCGCGTGCACCTCGCCGGGGCGGATGTCCAGGCTAACGCGGTCGAGCGCCTGCACCCCGGGGAAGCGTTTGCTCACGCCGCGGACTTCGACCACCGGCTTACGCTCATCGCTCATGGCAACTCCTGAGCTCGCTCCCTACGGCCCGGAAACCGACCTCTTTCCCCCAGCGGTGACCTCAAACGGGTCCGGGTAAATTCGGTCTCGGCGAGATCCGCTGGAGCAGGTTGGCCCGGTAGACCAGGACCAGCCAGCTGGCCACCCGGTAGGTCGCGGCTGGCTGGCCGAGGAATTGCTCGAAATCGGCCGCCGGGTACCGGCCGTCGGAGTCGGCGACCGCGAACGTGGCGTCGTACCGGGACGCGTTGTACCACAGCGCGTTCGTCTCCCAGCCGGGCGCACAGATATTCAGGCCGGGGTGTCCGTCGAAGTTCCGGTACAGGTCAACCGCGCGGATCCGGACCCGGTTGCCCGACTGCAGCGTGACGACCGAGGCATCCCAGTACCCGGCGATGCCGTACGTGAGCCCGTGCGCCTCAAGCCACCCGGCCAGCGGCGCCGAGGCCGGGCTCATGGGCGGTCGCGTGGCCGCGGTGGCGAGGGACAGCAGCGCGATCAGCCCGGTGGCGGCGACCGCGGCGACGGCCCGCGGCATCGCGGTGATCCGGGCGGGCACCAGGGCCCGCGCCGCGAGCACCGCCCCGCACGGCACCACCACGGCTACTTCACGGTAGCGGCCGGGCGATGGCATCACGGAGATCAGGTACATGCCGACGTTGAAGACGATCGTGGCGAACAGCAGCTGCTCGGCCCGGCTGGCCCGGCGCCAGGTCCAGATCACCCGGGCCAGGCCGAATAGCGCGGCCAGCAGGCAGATCAGCCCGAAAGCGGTACCGGCGCCGCCCAGCCTGGTGTCCGGCCTGGCGACCGAACCGAAAAGGACGCGGACGTTCAGCCAGATCAGCGACGCGTGCCGGGGCCATAGCCCCGGCGCGGAGAACCGCGTCTGCGGCGGGACCATCACGAACGCGCCGACATGGACCATCGCCGCCCGGAGCACCAACTCCAGCGGCACGGATATGACCGCGGCGGCCACGAGCGCCGCGTCGCCGGAGCGGAGCTTCCGCGCGGCCAGCGCGCGATAGCCGCAGACCAGGACGACGGCCGGCACCGCGACATAGCGGACGGTGAGGTCGCTGAGCTGGCCGGCGCACAGGATCAGGCAGGCCAGCGGCGCCGTGACCGGCCGGTCCGGCACGCGGTCGATGAGCAGGAAGGACAGCAGCAGGAACAGCGAGGTCCCGATGTGGTCGGGTTCCTCTAGCAGCGCCAATATGGGCGGCCCGGCCAGCAGCGGCGCGGCCAGCACCGCGACGACGACCGCGCCGCGAACCGCCCTGGCCGGGCCGCGGCTGCTGGTCACGGCCAGGGCCACGGCGCAGGCCGCGACGATCAGGTACGTCAGCGCCGAACCAATGTGGGCGGCCAGGTTGCCCACCCCGAACAGCAGCTGGACGATCCCGTTCAGCGGCAGCTCGAAGGCGTAAAAAGTCGCGTCGCCAAGGATCCAGCCGTGCAACATCAGGTGACCGTGCGCCAGGTCCCACGCCTGCAGTGCGCTGTTCGCGCCGTCCGAATTCACTCGCTCGCCGAACGAGATCCGCAGGAAGAACGGGAATAGCACCAGGCCGCCGGCGACCCACGCCGCCACGGCCTGCCACCGGCGCGCCGCCGGACGCGGGCCCGGATTTTCCTCCGGCTGAAGCGGGGTCTGCACGTCCACTAGTTTCCGAACCACCGCCGCCCCTGGTCGCGAGGTACATGGGCGAGAAGACCCACCTGGAGCGCATCCGCGAGCGGAGAACCCCGGTCGAGGGCGACCGGCCGATGGCCGAATCACTGGCCCGGCGTCCAGCCTCGCGAGCGTGTCCTCGACATTAGCCGGTGTCGGCGGCGATTAGGTCGAGGAGGGCCGGCGGCAGCCTTGAATCAAGAAAGCAACCGCCTCGTCTCATGGGAGAGCGATCATCATGCCCGCCATCATCGCCCTGGTCCTGGTCGCCGTCGTGGCCCTGGCCGTCCTGCACATCCTGTTCTCCCCGTGGCTGCTGGTGGCCATCGCCATCGTGGCCTGGATCAAGTTCCGGCCGAGCCGCTCCCGCCAGCAGTAGCGTCGTTGACCGGCGCGCTTGACCCAGGCGGCATCGTGCGGCGAGGATCGTCGCGTGCGGTTCCCATGGCAGCCGCAGGGATGCGCGAGGACATGCGCCCAATGCGGTTCAATCTGGCAGGTGCCCGGGCCAGCCAGGTGGTGGTGGCGGCGTAGATCGGCCTACGGGTTCCTGGCCAGGTTCGCGGTGATCTCAGGGCTGGCCGTGGGCGGCGATCAGGCCAAGGTCGACGAATTGGTGGAGTCCATATCGGCACGGAAGCGCTTGGCTGAGTCCTTTCGCCACTGTCCCGAATGCGGCGCTGATCGCTTCACTCAGCGCGCATCACCGGGTGAGCTGCCCTTCGCTCCGCGCTGACCTTCTCAGGCGGAGTCTGAGGCGCCTAGAAGCCAGGATTCCGTTACGGGCGGAGCCGGCGGTCCAGCGGTCAGCCACGCGTGCAGTGCGCTGATCAGCGGGCCGGGATTCTTCCTGGATCGCGGGAAAGCCCGGCTGGAGTCCGCAGGCGGTGCTGCTGGCTGGGTCGCCGCTGGCGGTGGCGCGGTTGTGGTGACCGCGGGGAACAGGAGGAGTTCGGCCGGACCGCCGCGTTCGTGCTGTTACCGGCCGCGTCCTCCATCACGGGGGCGATGATCCCGGTCGACGGCGGCGCCATCAGCTCGATCTAGCCGTCTTCGACACCAGGCGATTTCAGCCGAACGGGTGGCGTGCCTGCCACCGGTCCCGTGCGTCATCCCGGCCATGCCGGGCGGCTCGACCTGGTAGAAACGTGGCCGGTCCTCCTCATCGACAGCTGAAGGCTTGCCCAGGCCTGAAATAGAAACTAGTATCTAATTACTCTCTTGAACGGGAACAGCATGCATCGTCCAGCGGCAGCCGGTGCGACGGCCCGGTCGGCTTCCTTCCCGAGCGCTGCGTCAGCGATGCCCATCGTCGCCACACTGCTCGGCGTGCGGGTCACGGCCTACGCTGTCGTCAGGTCCGCCGAGCACCGCCGCCGCGAGACGGCCGGTCTCGGGGCGGTCATCAACCCGGCCTTGCTGGATCGCCTGATCGACCTGCCGGCGGCCATGCCGGTAAGCGATCCCGTGCTCTGGGCCGAGATGGCGGAGCAGCCGCCGGGAATCCTCGAACGCTCCGGGAACGGGACCAGGGTCACGCGACGCCTGGAATCGCCGCTCAGCATCACCGACGTCGTGGTCGACGCGGTCGCGGGCAAGGAACTGCGCGCCGTCCAGGACGCCACCCTGTTCGCCGGCTTTACCCGCCGGTGGGTAGCGACGGCCCGCGGCCACCTTCCGCCTGCGGCCATGCTGGAAGCGAAGCTGTACGGCGTGGGCGTTCTCGCCCCCGGGCAGCGGGTACTGCTGCCGGCCGAGAAGCCGGTAGCCCCGACCGTGGACGGCTGGTCCTGGCTGCTGGAGGAGAAGGCCTACCGGCGCTGGCTCAGCCGCAGGCCGGAAATCGTGCGCAGGGGAGCCGAGGTCCAGCCACTGGCGGAGCCAGCGGCGGGCGGGGAGGCTGATCCCGCCCTCGGCCAGGATGGCCCTCGCGTTCGATCCGGCCCGGCAGGTCTGCCACCAGGCATCGCGCGGTTCCGCCGCGGTGAGAATGCGACGTGCCAGCTGCTCCGTGCTCGCCAGGTTGTGCCGGCCTGCCAGCATCCGGCCCGCCTGGATATCGACCTCGCTCCGGTCGGCGATGGCAAGCAGGCTCTCGCCGCCGCAGCACGGATCGTCGCAGCGCAGCACGTCCAGCTGCCGGCTCCGGAGCGCGGGCAGCTTGCTGGCCTTGACGTAGTCGTTCAGCGCGGGCACGAACACCGACGGCGACTCGTCGCGGTCATCGTCATCGGCGCGGCCGGGCTGGCGCACCGGGAGCGGGCCGTGCCGGGAACTGGCCGACCAGCCGACGAACCCGGCGAACGCCCCGTGGGCCACCGCGCCGATGGCGGAGATGTCGCACCGCAG
Source organism: uncultured Actinomycetota bacterium (assembly GCA_963839095.1). Lineage (GTDB taxonomy): Bacteria > Actinomycetota > Actinomycetes > Streptosporangiales > Streptosporangiaceae > Palsa-504. The sequence continues at coordinate 152,759 of CAWIUF010000013.1, forward strand.
CAGGACCACCGGCAGGGGCGCGACATCGGAGACGAACGCCAGGAGGCCCGCGACGGCTCCGGCGGGATCGAGGCCGTTGTACCGGTGCAGCAAGACGACCGCTACCGGCCGGCCCGCCTCCCGGACCTCTTCGGTGAGCCAGGCCAGCCCGTCCCGGAGCCACCAGGGCTCGATGGGCAGCACCACCACGGTGGGCTCGTCGACGTGACGCCAGCGCGCCAGCGCCTTGTGGAGGGCGGACCGGTCCTTGTTCGGGATCCGCGGCGTGTCGGTGAGGATGACCGGTACTCCCGCCGCCTGCTGGCGGATCAGCCAGTCGTCGTAGTCGAAGAGCCCTTCCGAATCGGGCTTGGACGCCGGAAAGTACGCGGCCGGGTCGACGAGGACTCCTGGCGTCGTCGCGGCCAGCTTCGCGCCCTTCTTGCCGGACACCACCGCGCCGCCGCAGGCCGTCACGACGGACTGGAGCTGGTCAGCGCGGACGGACCCGCCGAGGTAGGGGAAGACGCCGGATGCGAGGCCATCCGCCAGCGCACCTGGACCCGGCCGGGCGGATGCAGGGTCGATTCTCACCACGGACACCTCGGACGAACGCAACGGAAAGAACTCGTATAGATACTATCCGTTATAAACTACCCGAGCCCGGCTCCGGGGCCAGCCGGTCGAGCAGGGTCTGCATGGCCTGGCACATGACGTCGAAGCGGTCAGCGCCGGCCAGCTCGCGCCAGCGTGCCTCGATCCCGGCGACCCGGTTCCCCGCGTCGTCGAGTGCCTGCCGGCCGCGGCTGGTCGGGAAGATCAGCTTCGCCCGCCGGTCGTGCGGGTCGGGACGGCGTTCCAGGTAGCCGAGCTGCTCCAGCTCGGTCACCAGCTCCGAGGTGGTAGCCAGGCTCAGCTGCACACGGGCGGCCAGGTCGGTGAGCCGGACGCCGTCGACACCGACGTTGCCGAAGATGTGCAGGTGCGGTGGCCGCAGGTCGGCGTAGCCGTGCTCGGCGGCGGCCGCCGGCCGTGCTCTGGCACAGCCTGTTCGTCGACTCCGCCACCTGGAACCGGGTCCGGGCGCCGCTGGCCGCCGAACGCCGCCTGATCCTGATCGACGGCCCGAACCATGGCGGCAGCCCGCCGGCGCGGCGCCCGTTCACGGTCGAGCAGTGCGCCGAGGCCGCCGTCGACGTCCTGGATCACCTCGGCATCCGGGAACCCGTCGACTGGCTCGGCAACGCGTGGGGCGGGCAGGCCGGCATCTCGTTCGCCGTCGCCCATCCGGACCGGTGCCGCAGCCTGGTCGCGCTCGGCGCTCCGGTCCAGGCCCTCGCCAGCGCCGAACGACGGCGGATCCGGCTGCTCGCCGCGCTGTACCTGGTCGCCGGCCCGGGCGCCGTGGTCAAGCCGCTCGTCGACGCACTCCTCGGCCCGAAGGCCCGCGCCGAGGACCCCGAGGGCGCCGCATATCGTGGCCGACGGCTTCCGCCGCGCCGAACGCCGCGGCATGTTCGACGCGATCCGCTGGCTCAGCCTGCGGCGTGCCGACCTCGGTCCGGTACTGGGGCGCGTGGAGGTACCCACGCTGCTTGTTACCAACGCGGACGATGCCATGTGGACCGTGGCCGCTGCTGAGAGCGCAGCCGGTCGCCTGCGTAACGGAGCCCTGGCTATCCTTCCTGGCTCGGGTCACATCGGACCGCTGCTGCAGGCCGCGCCGGACGTGGTCGCGCTGGTGACGGAGTTCTGGCGCGACCCGCACGCCGTGGTCGCCCGGCACCGCACCCAGGGATCATCCCAGGCGGGGTGACCTGCCGATCCGGTAGCAGGTCACCCTGGCCTCTGCGGTGACGCCCGGACCCGTGAGCCCGGGATCTAGTCACGCTCTCGAGGATGTGGGATTGTGTGGATTGGTGGTTGATTGGCACCGACTCCGGCGATGTCCAGGTCTGGGATGGGGAGTGGTCAGATGTCACGGCTTCCACGGCGGGTTCCGCTTCTGTGGCTGGTATTTTTCACAGTCGCAGCTCTCACCGTCGCTATGGCAAGCGCCGCGCCTGCGGGTGCGCAGTCGGCAACCGCGACGCGGCTGACCTCAGCCGCTGATGGCCCAAGCTCGGCCGGATGCGCCGCGCGGGTCAACGACACTCCCCGCAAGCTGCTGGAGTGCATCAGGACAGAGGATCTCTGGCGACACATGAAGGCGTTCCAGGCGATCGCGAACGCCAATCCAGGCCCGGACGGGCACCCGTCGCGCAACTCCGGCGAGCCCGGCTACAAGGCGTCGGCGAACTACGTCGCCCGGCTGATGACCCGAGCCGGCTATCACGTCACGATCCAGACGTATAAGTTCAACTACTTCGCCTATACGGCTCTCCCGGTCTTGAGCGAAGCGTCGCCGACCGCTCACGACTATGGAGTCAGTAACGAATGGAATCCGGGGCAGAGCACGGGGACGGCGAACGCTTCCCTTCAGCCGGCCGGCGGCATCGTCATCCCGCCGACGCCGACGTCCAGCTCGTCGAGCGGATGCACCGCGGCCGACTTCAGCGGCTTCGTGGCGGGCCGGATCGCACTCATCCAGCGGGGCGGGTGCAACTTCGGCGTCAAGGTCCAGAACGCCCAGGCCGCAGGGGCAAGCGGCGTCATCATCTTCAACGAGGGCAACCCGGGCCGGACGGCTGTCCTGTCCGGCAACCTGACCGACGCGGCAGGAAACCCGATCATCCCGACGATTCCGGTCGCGTTCACGTCCTTCGACATCGGCCAGACCCTCTACAACCAGTATCAGCAGGCGGTGCAGAACAACACGGCGCTGCCAGTCATGAACCTGGCCATCAAGGCCATCGTCAGGCCGAACACCGATGACTACAACGTCATCGCCGATTCCAGGAGCGGTGACCCGAACCACGTCGTGGTCGTCGACGCGCACCTCGACGCGATCTACGGCGCCGGCATGCTCGACAACGCATCCGGTTCCGCGACGATCCTCGATATCGCCCAGATGATGAGGAAAGTCCATCCGCGGAACAAGCTGCGCTTCATCTGGTTCGGCGGTGAGGAGCTGGGCCTGCTGGGCTCTAAGGCCTACATCAACAGCCTGAGCCCGAGCGAGCTCAGCAAGATCGGCTATGACCTCGACGCGGACGTGACTGCGACACCGAACTACGTCGTCGGCGTCCTTGACCCGGCCGGTGTCGACCTGTTCAGCCGGACCGTCTCGACGACGTTCCCGCAGCAGGTTTACCAGCCGTCGACTGTCGCCCGGGACCAGGGGATCCAGTACTTCAGCTCCATCGGGCTCAACCACGAGCTGTTCTCGCCAGTCGGAACCGACGCGTTCACCTTCAACGAGGCCGGGATTCCCGCGAGCGGCGTGCTGACCGGCCAGGACTGCTGCAAGACGCAAGGCGATGTCGACCTGTTCGGCGGCTCCCTCGGAAACTTCGAAGGCAAGGTTCCTGGCACCGACGGAGGGTGCGTCGACAACCCGTTCCGGTGGTGCGACAACCTCAGCAACAACGACCCGAAGGTGCTGACGTTCATGTCGAAGGGGTTCGCCAACATGGTGGTCCAGATGGCCTTCGACACGACGGTGCTCGGCTCGAGCGGCACATCGGTTCACAAGCCCGCGCTGTCGACACGGGCGAACGCCGGGCAACGCGGCCCAGCGCGCTGAGCCTGCCGGATACGTGGCCCAGGACATCGGCAGGGGGAAATGGCAGCCCGTCTTGCTGCTGGGCTCAGGTCCCTGGCGCGGCTGCCGGGACCACGTCTTGTAGCGTCATGTCCTCCTCGACGGCGCGTTCGATCTGCGGCCACTTGACCGCGCATGCTCCCGCCCGTTGACGACGGTCCGGCCGAGCTAGGCGATTGGGGCCGAACGGGCGGCTTTTTGTCAGCGGTGTCGTGCATCATCTCTGCCATGCCGAACGAGGACATGGCCGAGATCCCCGCCGAATGGCGCGACGTCGTGCATCCGCGCCGTCACGGCATGATCGCCGTGAAGCCAGCTCGCGACAGCGGCGAGGACGTCGGCCGTGAACGCCTTCTCGACCACCCGTTCACCGACTCTGAGCTCGCGGTACTGACTCCGCCCGGACAATGAGAAGCTGGCCGTGGATTGGGTGCGGCAAGCTTTTGCGCCGGACCCGGCCTTCGAGTGGCCCTCGCTGAGCTCGTCCTTGCAGCGGATCGATGAGCTCGTGGCCAGGCGCGGGCTCGCTCGTACGGTGGCGGCCTTCGTGGCGGGCTGCACGGACGGCCTGTGGGACGAGGCGGCGAGACATCTGCGGTCCCTGCTCGCCGTGGCACCGCAGGAGGTGTACGACGAGGCGGTGGCGGCGCTGACCTTGTTTCGCGGCGGGTCGCCGCGTCGGCGGGTCGTCACGTCGTACCTCGTGCCCGACCGGCACGACTGGGTGGGCGCGGATCTGGCCGACGGCCTGGCGGACTCCTCCAGCCGGGCGGATCTGCTTTTGTACAGCGCGACGACGGCCGAGCAGCTGTCCCGCTTCACGGCCGGGCAGCGGGACTGGTTCCGGGAGGACCGGCTGGATCAGTTCGTCACGGCCTACGACGCGGTCGGCAACGCGGCCGCTCCGCTGATCGCGCAGTGGCTGGCTCAGGAGTGGTGGTCACCGGAGATCCGGCGCGGTGCCCTCGAGGTGCTGACGCGGATCCCCACCGACGAGGCCTTCGGCCTGCTGCTGCACCTGGTGGTGGAGCTGCCGGACCTGGCGGGCGGTGTGCTCGCCGCCGCCGACCGGTTTCCCCGGCGCGCGGCACGGATGCTCGCCTCCCACCGGGACGGTGACCTCATCGACGTGCTGTTCCTGCGCCATGTCCGGGCGCACCCGGATGTCCCGGAAGCCGCCCTCGTTCATCGCCTTCCTGATGCGCCGGCGGACGCGGTGCCGCGGCTGCTGACATCCCCGCCATGGACCCGTAAGCCCCCGCCGAGGATCACTGTCTCGCCGAGCCCCCTGGCGGCCGAGCCCCGGATCGTCTGGCGGGACGGTGAACAGGAGGAATGGGCTGACGACTGGCGGTCTGCCCATCGGTGGGAGGAGATGCTCAGTGCATCTGCCGCTGGCCGAGACGGGCGAGGCCCCGGCGGGGTTCTACATCAGCGCGCCCGCCGATGTCGTCCGCCCGCACCTGGCCACGTGGAAAGCCGAGTCGTCCCGGTTCTACTTCGAAGATCCGGAAGTGATCGTGGCGAAATACGAGCTTGACGCGCTCACGCCCATGCTCCGGCTGGCCCGCGGGAAGCCGGCGGTGGGGGCGGCGCTGCTGATGCCGTATCTCGCCCAGGAGGTGGCCGACCTGATGGCGGAGTGGCTGACCCGCTCACGCCAGTTCCGCCCGGTCGCGCAGGAATGGTTCGCACGGCACGGCGCCCAGGGCGCGGCGCTGCTCATCCCGGCCGCCCTCGGCGGACCACCGGAACGGTCACGGACCGCGGCACTCGCGCTCGCCCGGATCGACGTGGACGACGTGCTCGCGGCGGCTGACGAGCTCGGCTGCCGTGACGCGGTGGAGGCGCTGCTCGGCCGCGACCCGTTCGATATCGTCCCGGCCAAGATCCCGGCCGTGCCGAAATGGGCCGACCCCGAGCTCCTGCCGCAGGTGCTGCTGCCCGGCCGCGGGCACGCGCTGCCGTCCAGCGCGACGGCCGCCCTGCTCCGCATGATCGCGATGTCCCAGCTCGACGCGCCCTACGAGGGACTGCGGGTGATCGCGGGCCAGTGCGATCGCGGCAGCCTCGCCGCCTTCGCCTGGTCGCTCTACCGGCTATGGGAGGCCGCGGGCCGGCCTGCCAAGGACGTGTGGGCGATGAACTCCCTCGGCTATTTCGGCGACGACACCGTCGCCGACCGGCTCGCACCGCTCGTGCGAGGATGGCCTTCCGCAGGAGCAGCCCCGCGCGCCAAGCGCGGCGCTGACATCCTCGCCGTCATGGGCAGTGACCGGGCGCTGGGACACCTGTCCGCGATCGCCCGCAACGCCAAGTCGACGCCGCTGCGCACCCACGCCGCCGCCGCGCTCGATCGCGCCGCCGCCGACCGCGGGCTCCTGCCCGAACAGCTCGATGACCTGCTCGCGCCCGATCTCGGCCTCGACGGCGACCCCGTCGAGTACCGCGGCGTTTCCTACCGGGTCGAACTCGGCGCCGCGGGCGGGCTGGTGCTGGCGAGACCCGTCCGGGCAGGAGCTGACGGCACTGCCCAAGCCGGCCGGTGACCGACGAGAAGGCCGTGGCATCGGCGTGGAACAGCCGGCGCCGTCAGGCCAAGGCGCTGATCGCGGACCAGACGGCGCGGCTGGAGGAAGCGATGGTCGTGCAGCGCCGGTGGGCGCTCGGCGACTTCCAGGGGCGCATCGCCGCGCATCCGCTCCTCGGCCGGATTGCTCGCAGGCTGGTGTGGGTGGTGGACGGCAGGACCGTTCGGCTTGATGGGCTTGGAGATCTGGTTGATCCCGTGGGCGCGCCGGCCGGGGGCGGTGAGTGGGTACGGCTCGCGCATCCGGCCGTCGACGACTTCGCGCCGTGGCGGGCGTGGCTGGCGCGACTGGGCGCGCCGCAGCCGTTCGCGCAGGCCGAGCGCGAGGTGTTCGCTGGTGAGGACCCGTCTGCGTGGTGGCAGCGTACGGTTGAGGCCGCCGCGCTCTATCGGCTTGTCCGGCACGGGTGGCACTGGGGGCCGGCTGGGCGGCGAGCCCTGCGCCAGTGGCTGTTCCGGCCGTTCGGTGCCGAGGGACGGGTGGTGCTCACCATCGATCCAGGGGTTTCGGCCGTTGCTGACGCGAAGGCGGAGCCGGATCAGACGATCACTGAGGTCACCTTCGAGTCGTCTGCGGGTGACCTGGGCGTGTTCGGTGACCTGCCGGTGGTGACCCGCTCGGAACTGATCCGGTCACTGCGCGCTCTCGGCTGAGATCGCTGTCGTGGGTGGCAGCCGGAGCATGATGGGCGGATGGAGGATGGGTCGGAGCTGGGACGGCGCCTCGGGTACAAGGTGCCGTCGATGTCATCGTGGCTGATCTGCATCGAGACCGGGAAGAACGCCGGCCGCAGCCAGGCAACGTCCGTACGCCGCTGGAGGTCTACGGCGTCATGAGTGCCGAACGGAGTGGGCTGATCCAGCTGATCACCGAGGCTTGCTGAACGTGCGGTTCGCCGAGGCACCCACCGTCACTCGCGCTTGCTACCTCACATGACTGCCCGTTCAGTACCCGTTGGGCTCGTCGCTGATTCGGCCGGCAGGGACGAGAGGGGGCAGGATCCGTAGCCGTTCGCGCAGGTCCCGTGCTTCAGCACCGGGATCGGCTACGGCGAACAGGTCCTGGTCGATCGCGCGGAGCCGGACGCGGCTGGTCTGCCGTAGCGCGGGAGCCGGGATCGTGTCGAGCACGTCGAGTGCGAGCGCTGCCGCGTCAGATAGCTGACCATGTGCTGCCTGGCCGCGGGCTAGTGCGAGGCTGGCAGCGGCCCAGGCCGGTCGGCCCACGCTGACCAGTGACCGGGACTGCTGGGCATGACTGCGGGTCAGATCGTGGTCGCCGAGAAGCAGGCTGGCTTCGGCGATATGCAGGTGCAGCTCGGCGAGATCAAAGCCGAACCGCCCCGGCTGGGCGCCCTCAGGGTCGGCCGCCATCTGGTCCTGGGCGGAGGCAATCACGCGGGCCGCCTCGGAGCGGTGCCGACTGCCCAGAAGGACTAGCGCTTGCAGTTCGCCCCAGGCCAGGATCTGCGCCCTTCGTAGCGGCGAATCGGCGTATTCCAGTGCCTGGCGGGCCAGGTCGAGCGCATCAGCGTATCGGCGCTGGGCGCGGGCCGTCATTGCCTGGGCACCCAGCGACCAGCACGTCAGGTCATTATCGCCAGCTGCGGTTCCCAGGCGCGCCGCGGTGGCCAGATGGATCTGCGCCACCGGGTAATCACCGAGGTGGAAGGCCAGGTTCCCGGCCAGCGCCGACAGCCAGCCGCCAATCCTGCGTAGCTCGGTGCGCCCTTCCCCAGACTGACGGCGGCGCAGCATGCCCGTCACCAGAGCACGGGTGCGATGGACCTCGGCGGCCAGAAGGCCAGGTGGGAAAGACGAGTAACTCTCCGCGTAATACCGCCAGGCTGCACCGAGGTGGGCGATCGCCAAAGGACCGCCCGCTGGCCCTTCGGCTTCCAGCGCGAGCTGGATGGACTCCCGTAGCGCTGCCAGGGTGGCGGCGTCTTCCTCGGCTGACATCTGGTACCCGTTCGCCTGCGTGAGGGCTTCTTTCAGGCGACGGTACTCCCCGGTCCTGCGAGGTGAGGGCAACAACACACCACCCGGTGTCAGGCCGAGCTGGCCTAGCTCGGCCTGGTACAAGCGGCAGAGCATCTGCGCGTACTCCGTGCCGGGAGAGAACTGACCGTGCTCCCAGCGGCACAGCATCGATGAGTTCAGCGGCGGCGCGGCCAGCCTGTCTGCCTCGTACAGGGCGACGATTCCAGCGATCGCCTGAGGTCGTGACCAGCCATAGGCCAGGCGCCACGCTTCCAACGCCAAGATCTTCGGCAGGCGGGCCCGGATCGCTGCTGCAATCTGCGGCACCGGCCAGCCTGACCGCTGTCCCTGCCGGCGGATCTCGTGCGCGGCGTGCTGCAATTCCGCGCGGCGTTCCCGGCTGATCGTGGCCTTCATCGGCGCACCTCCGTGCGCTGTCAGGCACAGCGTAACTCCGGATCGTGCACGCGACATTGCCACGAGCGGCAATCAGGGCGGCAATAGACCGGGCGGACACCGGCATTGAGGCAGCTCGCATCCCATACGGACGCTGGAGTCGACCTGGCCCACACAAGGAGGACGCTATGTACCCCACTGGGGAGTTTATCGGGCTGGTCACGGGTGGCCGATCGGGTGAACGGGACCGCTCGTTGCTGTCCGCCGAGGCTGTCGGTGAGACCTTCAGGCGGCAGCGCCTGCAGTATGTCCGGCTGGATCCCTGCGACGCGCAGTTCGCCGACCGTATCCGGGTGGTCGATGTGGCGTTCCTCGCGATCGCAGGCCAGTGGGCCGAAGACGGCAAGCTTCAGGGACTGCTGGACAGCCTTGGCGTCCCCTACACGGGTTCCGGGGTGCTGGCTAGCGCGGCGGCGATGCATAAGCCGACGGCGAAAGGGCTGGTGGGCGCCGCAGGCGCGAAGGTTCTCCCGCACGTCCTAGTACAGGCAGGCGGCGACCCGGAACGCGCGGCAAGGGCTTGCTGTGCGGAGCTGGGAATGCCTGTCATCCTCAAGCCCTGTTCGGAAGGGGGCTCGATCGGTGTCCAGGTTGTCCGCGACCCACGACAGCTGGCCACGGCACTGGTCGGGGACGCCGCGCGCACAGAGTGGCTTATTGAGCCCTTCATGGAGGGTAGTGCTGTCACCTGCGGGGTTCTCCAGCGCCATGGCGTCCTGATGACTCTGCCGCCCCTGCAGACCCTGCCTACTACTGCGGAGTTCTATGACTACGCTGCCAAGCGCAACCCCGACGGGCACCGCTACCTATGCCCGGCTGCGATCTCAGACGCCGCACTGGCGGAAATTTCGCGGGGAACGCTGGAAGCGCACCGGACCTTGCTGTGCTCGGGATACTCGCGCTCGGACTTCCTCGTCACACCCGGTGGCAGCGTGTTCTGGCTGGAGGCCAATACGCTGCCGGGTCTGTCCATGCATGGCAACCTGGCCACGATGGCCAGCGTCGCCGGGATTGGCTACGACGAGTTGGTCACGACGATACTGGCGAATGCTCACCGGCAGGGATACCGGCCGTGACGGGGGCGCTTCCGCTGACGGCACGCGACATATACCGTGCCCAGCGGCGTCTTCGCGGCATCGCGGCCGCCACGCCGGTTCTGTCCAGCCCGGCCCTGAATGCGGTGGTTAGCCGCAGCGTCGCGTGCAAGGCCGAGGCTTTGCAGCGAACCGGATCCTTCAAGTTCCGTGGTGCCTACAATGCCGTGGCCGCCCTCGGACCGGCCCGCCGCCAGCGCGGCGTAATTGGCGCATCATCCGGTAACCATGCCCAGGCCCTCGCCCTGGCCGGACAGTTGCTCGGGGTTCCGGTCACCGTGGTCGTGCCTCGTGACGCGCCCGAGGCGAAGGTGGACGGCGCCCGATTGCTAGGAGCCCGCGTTGTCCCCTACGACCGCTACACCGATAACCGCGACGAGATAACCGGCAGCCTCGCCGCGGGGTACGGATACACGGTTGTGCCGTCGGCGGATGATCCGTCCGTGATGGCCGGCGCCGGTACCGTAGCCCTAGAGCTACTGCGGCAGGCGCCGGGCCTGGCGATGATCCTCGTGCCGGTAGGCGGCGGTGGCCTGGCAGCCGGTACCGTCGTGGCAGTCAAAGACATCAACCCCAGCATCACCGTCATCGGCGTCGAGCCTCGCAAAGGCGCGGATACGGCCGCATCCCTGCGGGCCGGGCGTCTGGTCACGCTGCCAGCGGTGCCGGACACGATCGCTGACGGGCTGCGGCACACCAGCCCGGCCCCGCTGCCATGGGAGGTCAACAAGGTGCTCCTCGACGAGGTGATCACCGTCACTGACGAGTCCATCGTCCAGGCTATGAGGCAGGCATTCGAGTACCTGAAAATCGTGGCCGAGCCCTCAGGCGCGGTCGCGCTCGCGGCGCTCACCACTACCGGCCTTCCTCCCGGCCCGGCCGGTGTCGTCGTCTCGGGCGGTTCAGTGAGCTACGGCACATTTGGTGCCCTCATGGCCGGGCTCCCCGCAGCGGAGGACCACGCCGTTGCCTGAAATGCCTGCCCGCCACCCGGTCCCGTGGATCACTCAGTACGCCACGCCATCTCTGATCGCGGCCATCGCCTATGCGGGACACCCAGCAGCCGACGATCCCCACTGGCGTGAAAGCGGCGCACCAGACCGGGAAATATACGGACGCTGGTGCACACGTCTGTGCGGCATGGCCTGCCTGCAGATGGCCCTGATCGCCCGCGACGGCTATGCCCCCAGCTTGTTCACACTCCTCGAAGGCTGCCTGGAGTTCGGCGGATATGCCGAAGAGTCCGATGGCCGGGTAACCGGACTGCTCTACCGGCAATTCAGCGACTTCGCCCGGGATCGCTACCAACTCCAAGCCGACGTCATCACCGACCTCGGCCCGAACCGGATAGTCCGCGAACTCGAGCAGGGCAGGCTCCTGATGGCATCGGTGCACAAGGAGATCCGCCGCCCGAACGCGATCCACCGGCGACCGGCGGCCATCTAGTCCTGGTCACCGGATACGACGACGGCCAGGTCACCTTCCATAACCCATCCGGCCACACGAGGCAGGCAGGCGTAGCCACGCTGCCAATGCCGGTTTTCGACCGGTTCGCGGCCCGCCGCGGAATAGCTCTGCACATTTAGAGGACTCCAGGCTCGCAGGAGCACGAAGGCCCAGGCTGGCCCGGAAGGTGCGGGCTAGCGCGGCGTCCAGGACATCGTCGAGCTGTTTACATCCTTGACGGCGTACGCGTGCGCCGCGCATCACGACTCGACGGCGGAGGCACTGAAGCCCGCAGCCTCATCTGTAACTTCACCGCCATGTATACGTCGCACAACAAGACTTCATTCGCGGATCATGCCGTTTCAAAGTCATGTCTTGCCTTCGGTTAATCAACGTGATGTTCTCGGTAGGTGGCTGAAGGCGACAGAGGAATTCACGGGCACCGGCTGGAAAGATATCCATTCCCGGTCGCCTTCCCGGCCCGGCTGGCGATGATAGCCAGCGACCCAAGCGACATCCTGGACAAGGCCTCCCACTTCGTAGAACTGACCGCCACTATCTTGAGCATCATGGTGCTGGCCTGGTATCAGAAAACTGATCCTGACTCAGCTGAGCTCCAGCAGTGGGAAAAGAAGCTGGAGCGATTGGGCATCACTCTAGGGACATGGATCGCTGTGGTCGGCTCGGCGAAATCCGAACTGGCGAAGGAGCCTAACCATCCAGTCGCCCGCGCGATACGGCTGGCCTGCGACGCGACGCACGCCAGCCTTACGACGTTCAATCCCGTGCGTAATACCTACGCTCACGGCGGCAAGCCCCGGCTGGCGGACGACCAGGAAAGGGCAGCGGCAGACATGTCGGCTGCGGTATCGATGATGATCGATGCCCTAGAGCCGCTTACCCAGATCCAGCTGGGAGTGGTGAAAGATTGCCAGCCGCAGGGGACCTCGTGGCAGGCTAGCGTCGATATCATGACCGGCGCCGCACAGCCGTTCCAGATGAAGCGCATGCATACAGCGTCGCCTTATGAAAAGGAGGAGGTCGTCGCCTTCTCCGGCACCAGCCTGAGATCGGCCATCTCCCTGACACCCTTCTGCACGTGGACGAAATGCCCGCAATGCGGCCAGGACGAGCTATTTTATCTACATCAACGCAAGAGAAAAAAGAACTTGTATTTCAGCTTCTCCAGCGGACACGAACGCATTGTCAAGGGCGAGGCGCCGCAGCGGGCCAGGCAACCCGTTGTCGCGCTCGGAATGGTGTCCGTCGGATCCAGGCGTTCGGCGGCCTCGGCTGGCTGGCGATCCAACTGGGCTGCGCTGGCCTCCCGCCCGCGTCGGCTGGCCAGCCGCCTCATAGACTTCGCCATCGTCATCCTGATCGCAGGTGTCACCTGGTTCATCTGCAGGTCCGTCCATCTGGTGCCCTGGTCAGCAGCACCGATCGCGGTTGGCATGGCCGCCTTGTACGAGCCGGCTGCGATCCTGGCCGATGGCACCGTGGGTAAACGGCTGATGCGTATCGAGCCGATCTCCGCCTGGGATGTTCGTCCCCTAGGACGCGCTGATGCGTTGCGACGGGCCCTGGTCGCCGATGCCCAGCTGCTGTTCCCGCCGCTGGCTATCCGCAACCTTGCCTGGATGCTCTGGGATCCGGCCCGGCAGTGCCTGCACGACCGGGTCGCGAAGTCGATCGTCATTGCTGGCCGGACGCAACGGGGGCAGAAGATCTAACGGGCCAGCTCGATCGAGCGTTTGCAAGCCGGATGGCCGGAGCAGCCGAGAAATGGCCGCCCGGAATCCTGGTGGCGGCCGTACACCCTCGGTCGCCCGCACCGGTCACATACCCGTCGCAGCAGAAGCTTCTGCCCGCCGAGCAGCCGGATCACCCGACGACGAGGCTGGTAGCCGTGATGGCGGCACCGGCCGAACAGGCCCAGGACAATTATGTGACAACCGCGGTACGGAGATTTGGCGATCACACCTGCGCACTGCATCGGAGCCGCCACGGGGATTACGACTGCTGCCACGACTACGGCGATCAACCAAACCACGGCGCACCATTTCCTGACCCGAGGGCTCTACATCGATCGTCTCGTTCACCGTGTCGGATGACAAGCACTCGCGCTCATCTAGATCGGGTTGCGGAACTCAGAGCTGGCTGGTGTGGGTTATGCCGCTGGTCAGCTTGTCCAGGCTGGTGTAGCGCTGGCTCAGGGTCCATCCCCATGGCTTGCCGGACTCCGTGACGGTGTCGTTAGTGATAGGCGCCTTGAGGTGAACCGTCTGCGGATCATCGGGTCCGGTCAGGAGGAGGACGTCGTATGACTCATTTTCGGTCCTGCTACCGTCGCTCAGGAGGTGGTCGATGAGGTCGGCTACCTCGGTCTGCCCGCTGGCACGACGCGCGATGGCCTCGGCGGGGGTGAACAAGACCGCGACGTGGTGCTGGCGGATCTGCGCGATGAGCGGCTGGATGACGCCTTCGGCGTAGAAGCCGAAGTACTTCAGGCCAGCGCGGAATGACCGGTTGGGCTGACAGATGTAGGCGGCGAGCTGCAGGTATTCCGGCCACGCCGAACGGGCGGCGACAACAACCGTGTCATCAGCCGAGAGCAGCCCGTCCGCTTCGTAGAGCGCCATCAGCTCCGCGAGCAGGAACCGGGTCTGCTCACCGGTCACCCGCGCCGGATCGGTGATCAGCTTGTGAATGGCCTCGGCCAGGTCGCGGAAGCTGAACCACAGGATGCGCCGGCGGAACGACGCGTCAGCCACGCCATCCAGCGTTTCGAACCAGGTTGGCCGTACTGGATCGGGAGTGATGACGAACAGGAGCGCATCAGGGTCGTCCAGCAGCTTGCTGTGCTGTCGCAGCTGAGTACGGCCATGCCCCTCATGTGCGTACGCATCGGTTTCGGTTTTCGTCTCGAACCACCAGGAGAACCTGGCCGATATCTGGGCATCCGGCACAGCATGGGGCGTGACGACCAGGTTCTCGAAGGACACCGCCTCCAACTCTGATCCCATGCCGGTGACAGCGCGCAGGAGTTCCTGCACCAGCGCAAGATCGATCCGTTCGAACACGGCCATCGTCGAGCTGGTAACCCGGTTCTCCCCGGTGCGGTACGTAGACATCAGCGGCTTCGGCACAGCAGCACCTTAATCAGGTGGCAGCCGTACTGCGACCGATGCACGAGATTTGCCGATATGATCGGCGAGCCGGCTACCGAGGAGTCCAACTGGCGCGGTGCCCAACCGGTTAATTTATACGCCGCTACGCGCACGACGCGGCGCCAGAAACGCCCGCTTCTGCATGATAAGCAGACCCGGCGTCTGCGCAATAGCCCTATATAGTAATTTCAATAAACACCTATGGGCAATTTTCTATCGATGCAAGCCTTAGGATTCCGATTAGGTGGTTGTAAGGCTGGACGCGATCGGGTCACGTATTTTGCTCCCTCATTCAGTTGTTCTTTTCCTCGTTGTGAGCCTGCTCGATGATGGCGCGGGCGGCTGCGTGCGGGTTGCGATAGTGACCTAGGTCCGTCTGTCCCGGATTGCGTCGGAACGAGACCGTCCAGGTTTGCGGCTTGCGATGGTTGACGACAGTGCCGTTACTCAGGTCGCCGTCGAACTTGAGACCGGGCTCGCCGACCGGGATGGCGACAAGAAGATGGGCTACCCACTCCTCCATAACGCCAGCTAGCGCAGCATCGGGCTGGATTTCGATCTTCCTCATGCGTGTCACTCTCCTCGGCGGCGGATCATTGTCCGCGCGTACTTGGCTAGCTTGCTGCGACGGTGCGGTCCACCCAGAGGCCTTCGATCTGTCCTTTGCCCTCCAGCTCCATGCCAACTTCAGCAAAGAATGCGACGGCGGCATCCAGGTCGTCGACGACGATGGCGACGTTGTCCATGCGCTGTATGGCCATGCCTGCCAGCATACGGACGCGGCGACCTGCCAGTCCGATGCGGAATGGGCTAACGGCTGGGCTGGCCCCAAAGTAACAGTAACCGTACAAATTGGCTATTCTGCGTGGGTAATCGGGAAGTAACCGCCGTGGTCGGTTGCGCCGGGTCGTCGCTCACCGAGCCAGGTGTTGCACCAAAGGCACGACCACACGAGATTCTCACCCCTGTTGGCGCCACCGTTGAACCGGCTGATCCGATGGCCTAGCGACCCGATCCGGCGGCCAACTGTATCCCAGCGCATAGGTGCGCCGTCCGGCCGGGATGGCCGATTCTCCACAGCGAGTGAGCCGCAATAAGCACACCGCCCGCGGGCAGCGACGAGCACCTGCCATACGTCGTCCGCACTGACTTTCTCGCTCGGGCTGCCGGACATCAGCCGCGGCCCGTTCGCTTTCTTGGCCTTGCGCGCGCACCAGGCCCGCCGTTCCGCGGGCGTGGTCTGCGCGATGAAATCCGCCCACGAGGTGAACCGCGGTGCCGGTGACGCGCCTGATTGGGGTGGCGGCGACGATGGTGCGGGGATGGCCCGGGCAAGTATCGCGGCCGCTTGTTCCGGCTGGAGCGCGGACACGGCTTCGAGCAGCTCGGGCAGCGTCGGCGTCTCGCGCGGCCAGTTCGTCTCAGACAGCTCCGGGCTGGGCACGCCGCTCGTTGTGCAGGCGCACGGCGTGTAGGCCGGGATCGGTGCTCGGCAATCCGGGCAGGCGCTCCTGCCGTCCTCACGATTTGCCCGCTGCGCATTTCTGCCCGCGTGCTTGCCGCGATGCGCTGGACAATACTTAGTGGTGACCTGCGACGGCACGAAGACCTCGCCGCACTCCGGATACGCGCAGGTGCGACCAGCGATCATTAACGGACTGCCGGGACGAGGGGGCGGAGGAAATTGATGGCGGCGCCGCGGCGGAGTTCTTCGTGGTAGGGCTGGTTGCGGTAGCCGCGGAGGCATCCGTAGCAGGAGGTCTCTTCGCCGCAGTCGCAGCCTGCGACGCGGGCTAGGGCCGCGTCTAGGACGTCGCTGAAGGAGCGGGCGATGCGGATGGCGCTGCCGGCGCCGCCGGGGACTGTGTCGAAGATGACCAGGGAGGTGTGTCCTCCTGGGGTCGGGTACAGGGTGCCGTCGATGTCGTCGCGGCTGATCTGCAGTCGTTCGGATACCCCTTCGAGCAGGGCGTAGAGGGTCGAACGCCACTGGTCGCCGGACGCGAAGGGCGCGGCGAGGGCATCGAAGGAGATCTCGAGGATGTCCGTCTCGTAGTGGTGGGCCAGGGACCGGGGCTGGAGAGGGCCGGTGCAATCCTTGTCGCGCAGCAGGTGCGGGTGCTTGGCCGGTGTCTTGCCCGCGACGGCAGTTCCCCAGCCGCACCAGTCGCAGATCAGGTAGCCGCTCCGGTTCGGTCCCTCGGAAACCGCGATGAGCTGTCCGCGCGAGACCGCGCGGGTCGTGGCGGTCCCGCCGTTGGCCAGCGGCCAGGTGGCCTCTTCGACTTCCGAGGGCAGGGACAGCACGTAGGTCGCGCCGTTCCAGCTCCGCCGGGGCGGCGACATTCCCGGACGCTTGGTATCCCGCTGGGCTACGAAGCCGAATTCGGGTACGTAATAGCGTCGCGGGGTCCCGGTCTGCTGGCACACCGCAGGAAGGGCAGATCGGGTCGAGTGGTTCGTCGCTCTCGCGATAGCCGCCGCACGCTGAGCAGACGGCATAGTTCTTACCGAGAAGCTCACGGTCCGGGAGCCGGTAGACGCCTCCGGACGTCCACTGGAGCCCGCCGGCGACGAGTTCGGCGCCGGGAGCGAACTCGTAGATCGCCGAGGACAGGTCCCGGGACAGGTCGAGCCTGCTGCCGATCCGGCTGTCGGCATACTGCGTCCTGAGCTCGACGGTGTCGGTCGGGAAACCGTACTTGGGCAGCACGTTCCGGTTGGCCAGGAAGTTGAGCAGGTTCCGCTTCGTCAGCGTGTTGATGGTCTTCTCGTAACGGTCGACCAGGAAGCCCTGGCGGTCGTTCACGGCCTGCAGCCGCCGCTCCTCGAAGCCGTCGACGTCCGCCTTGAGCTCGATCCTGACCTTTTCAAGCAGCTCGGCGAGGTACCCGACCCAGGCGGAGGTGTCCAGGCCGATCTCCGCCTGCACCGATTCAGGCAGGATCCGGGACAGCGACCGGCGGACATCGTCCGGCACCGGGGTCAGGAAGGCCTGTACCCGCTGGCTCGGCGGGGGCGTGTTCCCGGGACCGGGCAGGAAGAACTCCCCGGCGTGACGCCACTCTTCGCCGGTGAGGTTCTTGTAGTGCCGGAAGAAGGCGGCCATGGCGACGGAATGAGCGTGACGCCGGTCGATGCGCTCGTTGCCCAGCGGCACGTAGGGGGCGCGCACCTCGCCGGCCACCATGGCGGCCGGGTCCTGGTACCGGGACAGGTCGTGGGAGCGGCGCTGAGCGTAGGTCACGACCAGGGCCGCCGAGTCGGTGCGCCGCCCGGCCCGGCCCGCCCGCTGCACGTAGTTCGCCGTGGTGGGCGGCATGTTCCGGAGCACCACGGACTGCAGCTCGCCGACGTCTACGCCCAGCTCGAAGGTGGTGGAGCAGGACAGGGCGTTGATCTCGCCGCGGATGAAGCGCTGCTGGATGTCCGCCGCCTCCATGCTGGTCAGCTGGCCGGTATGTTCGCTCGCGCTGAGCGGGACCGGGTTGAGCGAGCGGTAGAGATGCCGGTAGTGGCCGTCGTCCTGGCCGGGTTCCGGCACCGCGTACTCGTCCAGGGCGCCAGTGCAGCCCATGGTGGTGCAGACGCCCCGGAGCGACACCGAGGCCAGGCGGCGGCACTGCTGGCAGCGGTACATCACGTCGGCCGGGCCGACCGGGGAAAGCCTCAGCCAGGTGTGGTCGACCTGGCGGACCAGGCCGAGCCGTCCGTCGGATGTGCTGGCCAGCCAGCCGTCCCGGAGGCTTTCCAGGAAGCGCCAGCACCCGTGGAGCACGGTGCGGGGATCGGCGGTACTGCCGAGCGCCGTCAGCAGCCGGGCCATGTAGTCCAGGCGCCGGTTGACGCCCCGGGTCGGCAGCCAGCTGAGCACCTTGCGCTTCGGCTCGGCCGTTCTCGCCGCGCACGTAGATCGGGCCGCGCCGCGGATCGAACTGCTCGTCGCGGGGATCCACTCCCTCGGGCATCGTGACCGCGCCTTGCTGCCGCAGGCTCCGGCTGAGCTCGGCGAGCAGGTCCCACGATTCCTGCTCGCTCAGGCCGAGTGCGGTGAGGGCGCGCGGAAGACGCCAGCCGGGCTCACGCCCGAGCTCGACACGGATGAGGCCCTGGCCCTCCAGGGACTGGCGGTCGTCGGTGCTGACGATCTCCGTCATCAGCCACAAGGCGGTCTGCCGCTGCCGCTCCTGCCGGGACAGGCGCCGCGGGAAGATGTGGGCGGCGTCGGCGGCCTTCGACCAGGTGATAGGCGACGTCGTCGACCTGGGCGGCCTCGTCAGCGGCGGCCCGGGACAGCGCTTCGAGGATGAGGCGCCGGTGCTGGATGGTCTGGTAGCTCGTCTCCAGGTAGGGCGCGAAGAAGGCGGCGGCCTGGCGGCTGTCGCTGAACAGCAGCAGCTTGCGGCCCTGCCCGGGCTGGTCGGCCTGCTACTTCGTCATCGGCGGCGGGAAGCGCCTGGTAGAGAGCGGTGGTGATGACGGAGGCGGCGGCGTCTCCGCCGGTTTCGAACTGCCGGACCATGGCGGCGCCGCGCGCCCCGCAGGCCAGGCAGCCCGAGACGGTGTCCTGGGCGGTGGAGAGCCGGCGGACCGGCCACAGCACGGCTCCGCCGCAGGCCACGCCCGCGCAGGCCTTGGTGCCAGCCACGTGCAGCCCGCCGCAGACGGCACACAGGATGGCGTCGTTGGCATCGAGGGATCGGCCGGCTTCCTCGAGGGTCTCGTCGTCCTCGTCGATGACCGCGGGTGCGTCGCCGAGCAGGAGCCAGGTCCGGCGGTCGGCGGGACGTTGCTGCGGCCCGAAGACCAGGCCGTCCGCGGTCTGCCGCACCGAACCGGACAGGTACACGGCCCCGCAGCGCTTGCAGGCGGCGAACTCGAACATGGCGGCCGAGCAGGTCCCGCACGTCTCCCGGCGGGCGAGGCTGACATGCGGGCCGGCCTTGGACAGGCAGGTGTAAGCCCCCTCGCTGGCCCGGGCGAACAGGTGATAGCGAGCCGGCAAGACGGCTGAGCCCGTGCTGTCACGCAACCGGGCTCCGGCGGTGACAAGAGCGGCGAGGGCCTGGTCTCGGTCGACGTCCGGGGCGAACAGCTCGGCGGCAAGCTCGGCGAACAGTCGCGGGCGAACGGCCAGCCGTCCCCTCAGGTCCGCGATGCGGCGCTCGTGAGCGAACGTAGCCGCCGCATCGCCGTGACCGGCCCCGCCGTGAATGCGGGCCAGGCGCAGCAGCTCGGCCGCCGGGTCATCAGCGCGGGCGATGGAGAGGTAAGCGGCCGGATCCAGCGGCCCCCAGAACGGCCCCTCTGGCATCTTCCGTCTGGTCGCCTTGACCAGGTCCTGCCGGGACTCGTCATCCGGCACCCACTCGAAGTCGGCGTCGAACAACCGCCGCGCGAACTCGGTCACGGTGCCGGGGTCATCGCCCACGGTCGCGCTCGTGGCGATGCACTGGAGCGGCCGTTCCCCGGCGACCCGGTCGCGGAGCCGCCGGAGCAGCATGGCGAGCTCCGCGGCCTTCGCGCCGTCGTAGACGTGGGCCTCGTCGACGGCGATGAAGCTCCAGTGCCCGCCGTGCGGCCCCTCGAACAGGTCGAGGTCGGCCGGGCGCAGCAGCAGGTACTCGAGCATGGCGTAGTTGGTCAGGAGCAGGTGCGGCGGCTGCTCGCGCATCTCGGCCCGGCTCAGGAGCTCGTTGGGCAGCCGGGGCTCGCCCGGGTTCAGCACCGCGAACTTGTCCGCGGCCTGCGAGGCGGTCCAGGGGGTGTCGCCTACGTACCGGCCGAAGGTGATGTGCGGGGCCTTCGCGAGAAGCTGCCTGAGCCGCTTGATCTGATCGTTGGCCAGGGCGTTCATGGGATACAGCAGCAGGGCGCGGACTCCGGGCCCCAGCTCACCGCGGGCGTGTTCGGCGGACAGTGCGTTCAGGATGGGCAGCAGGAAGCTCTCGGTCTTGCCGGACCCGGTGCCCGAGGCCACGACGACGTTGCGCCCGGCCGTGACCTTGCGGATGGCCTGCTCCTGGTGCAGGTAGAGCGGGCGGTTCATCGGCAGCGTTGTCGCTGGCCAGGCGGTGGAAGGAGGGATCCAGGACGCCGCGGCTGATGAGGCCGGCCAGGGTCACGCCGTGCTCGTACGGCGGCGAGGATTCCAGCAGCGGCCCCTTGGTGAGCAGGCTCCGTGCGTATCTCGCTTTCCAGGGCCGCGGCGATGCGCGCGTCGCGTACCGGCAGCAGGGACTTGAGGTACCGCTGGTAGCCGTCGATGATCAGGTTGCTGGTGGCCAGCGGGTCGAAGGTCGACGTCATGCCGTTTCCTCTGCGAGCCGGGTGCGATCCGCTCCGGCGATAAGGGCTTCGGCCAGCACCAGGTCGATGCCAGCCAGGTCGGGCGCCCGCCGGGCCAGGCCGGCCCAGCAATCGCGCCAGCCGCGTTCGAAGGACCGGCAGGCCTCGTCACCGCGCGCCGCGATGCGGGCCACCAGGGCCAGCGACGCGGACATGGCGGGCAGCGCGAACCATCCGCCCTTCCCGTCGGGGTGGCGGCGCGCCGCGATCTGGGCCCCCGCGGCCCGGTACGGGGAGGCGGCCACCAGGCGTTCCGCGGAGCGGACGATGGAGGTAGCTTCGCGCGCGGCCCGGGCCACCTCGGCGGACCGGCGGGCGTCGAACAGCTGCCGGGCGGCGGTGAGCCGGGTATCGGCGTCGAGCAGGGCCTGCGGGACCACGGCGGCGGCCTGCCAGACGGCCTCGACCTGCTCGGCGGACAGGACCGCCAGCCGCTCGGCGTCCGGTCCGAACTGGCCGACCTGGGCGTACCGGTCGCGATCGCCCTCGAGGACGGTGGCCAGGTTCGGCCCGCACTGGACCAGGGCCGCGTCGAGAAGACCGGCGGCGCGGTCCCGGGCCGGGCCAGGTGGCTCGGCGAGGATCCGGCTGCAGAGCACCGCGGCGGCGGCCGGGACCGTGTCCCATAGTCGTTCGGCCGCTCGGGTGCCGTCTATGGCGGCCGGCCGCGCGGCGGCCAGCCCGCTGCTGATCAAGGCGGCCACGCAGGCACCGGCATCGAGTCCCGCGTCGAGGAAGCCGGTCAGGGCCATGACGGGCTGGTCACGCAGGGCGGCCGAGCAGCGTTCGCGAAGATTCGCTGGGGCGCCGGCGCCGATGAGGTCGTCGGCCAGGTGCATGAGCCGCCACAGGCGTTCCACCTGGCGGGACGGCGCGAGCAGGTCCGTTTCCCTCGCGAGGAACCGGGAGAGGGCCTCCTCTTCAGGGTCGGCGCCGACCGGGATGCCGGGGGCGTCACACGCGTAGGCGCTGACGGCCGGGCCAGTCGGGCCACTCGGTGACGGTCCACGGATCCTCGACGCGCAGCAGGACGCGCAGCGGGCCCGCGTCGCGGGCAGCCGGGCGGCAGCTCGACCACTCCGTCCCCCGGCACGGGCACCAAGACCGGCGTGCGCCACGGCGCGCGGACCAGGTACAGGGCTGCGGTCAGACCCTCGATATGCACGCAGTCGCGGATCCTGAGCTGGCCGGAGCTGACCTCGGCACCGCTGGCCAGCTGCCGGGGCCGGACCAGGCCCACCGGCATGGCGCCCGGGGACCAGGGCAGGCGGAACTCGGCCCGGCCGTGATGGGCAACAGTCTCGGCCGCCCGGGCCAGGTCATAGCCGGTCAGGCCGGGTACCTGCTGGCCGCTCGGCGGGATCACCTGGATCCGCTGGGCTCCGGCCCACACCTCGAGGTCGGCCTTGATGACGGTCCCGGGAGCCCGTACGAGCAGGCGGCCGAGATCCGCCACGGCTTCGGTGGCCGCGTGGATCGGCGCGGCGGTCCACGTCGTCGCGCCCGCGCCCGCGCACAGCAACTCGATATGCGGCGGCGTGATCACGACCGGCTCGGTCTCGCTGGCCGGCGAGCAGTTCCGCGATATGGGCCTTCTCGGCGGGGCCGAAGCTGAGGCGGGCCGGCTTGACCGCCGCCCCGATCGGAGCTTGCAGCTCGGCGTGGCCTGGCTCCAGGCCGCTCATCCGCAGGGCCCGGACGGCGGGCCGGTAGCTGACGGAGACGCCCTCGGCGATGAAGACCGTCCGGCGCACGCCGCGGCCCAGGGGTCCGCGCACCGTGATTTCGAACGCGCCGAGGATGGGCCGCGGCACGCCTGCCCACAGGTCGACGGTCCCGGTCTGGTCGATTTCCCGGGAAACGAGAGCGCTGCCGCCCGCGGCCGGCCGGACGTCGGCGTGCCAGCTGATCACCGAGCCGGGTGCGTCGGGCAGCCACAGCTGCGGCGGCTCGGCGTAGACGGGTGAGCCGTACGGGGTGGTCATCCCGGCCAGCGGCTCGCCGAGCAGGAGGCGAGGGCGGGCGTACCCCTGGACGACGTGCCGCGGGCCGCCCGCCAGCGACACGGAGCTGGCTTTCTCCAGGGAGGCGAGCTGCAGATGCCAGCCTTCCCAGCCGAACGGCACCGGGGTCTCGGTGATCACCCGCAGCTCGCCGGCGGTGGTGAGGTCGCGGTCGGCCGGGCGCAGCAGCCAGACATGGTCCGGGGGCAAGGGCAGGTTGGCCGGGAGCCGCCTGCCGTCCTCGGCGAAGAACAGGATCGGGTCCGAGGGCTGGACGACGTCCAGCTCGCTCACGTGATCCCAGCCGGACGAGCGCGACCTGGACGGAGCGCACCGGCCGGGTCAGCGGGTGGGCGGTCTGCGGGGCGGCCTCGGCGGACCCGACCCACTGCGCGCGGCTGCGCACCGTGACCGGATCGCCGTCGGCGGTCACCCGCCAGGTCGCGACCCCGTCGGGCGTCTCGCCGACGGCGGGCAGGATCACCTGGACGCCCATCCCGTAGGGGTCGAGGCCGATCCGCGGGCGCGGGGCCGATCGGTGCGTCGCGGTCCCGCCTCGCCCCGCCGCCGGCCGGTCGAGGCCCTGCTCCGCGACTTCGGTCCGGGCGGCCTCGACGATGCGGGCCGGGCAGCCGGACGCCGTCCAGGTCGGGATCGGTCTCGGACAGGCGGTCCAGCAGGTCCAGGCAGCGGTCCACCACGTCCAGGGCGTAGTCGCCGCCGCTGGGTGAGGAACCGCCGGGCGGGCACGTGCAGCTCCACCAGCCGCAGATCCCGTCCCGGCGCCGTCGCCCAGGCCAGGAAGCTCTCGGCGTCGAGCCCGGGGTCGAGCCGGCGGCGGGCCAGCAGCATCCGGAAGTAGCCGCCCAGGCAGTAGCTCGGGCAGGCCGGCGTGCATCAGGATCGGCCCGACGTAGCGCAGCGGCAGGTCGGGGAACGTCGCCATCCCCAGGCGGTCGACCGCCTGGTTGAAGGCGTCCCCCCAGATGCTCTGATCCTGCGCGTTGCCGCTGGTACTCCGCGGCCTCCCACAGCGCGGCCAGTAGATTCCGCCGTGATAGTTGGTGGCCGCCACGCCGGCCATGGCCGCGGCCAGGCAGGCGGGCCACTGGCAGCAGGAACGCCGGCCCTTGGGTCCGGGGATCCGGCAGCTCGGCGTAGAGGCGGCCCAGCACCGACGCGACCTGATCGGTGTGGCCGGGACGCAGGTCGACCTCCGCGACCAGGGACGCGCTGCGCAGCTTCGGCGCCCAGGAGTCCTCGCGCCGGCGCAGCAGTTCCCGCTTGCTGACTTTGCGCGACTGGCGCCGTTCGTGCTGGCCACGGGCGGAGCCGGGGTCACGAGTGCGGGCGGGGGCGGGACAGGAGGTGGAGGCGGGGGCGGCTCGACGGCGCCGGGAGGGAGGAACGAGCTCGGCTCGCCGGTGCCGGACACGTAGAGGTGGTCCCGGGCCCGGGTGCACGCCACGAACAGGACGCAGCGTTCCCGCTGCAGGTCCTGGGCGTGGGCGAGGGGGTCTTCGGTTTCCGGGGTGACGGCTGCCGGTTCGGGGACCATGCCCTGCTCGACGCCGATGACCGCGACGGCCTGGAACTCCAGGCCCTTCATGGCGTGCATGGTGCCGGCCCGGACGGCCGGGGTGCTGCTGCGGCCGCTCAGCGAGATGGTCGTGATGCCGGCGGCGTTCAGCGCCTCGCGCGCCTCGCGGACCAGGGCGGCGGACCGGGCCGCCACGCCGATGGCATGCGGCTCGATGCCGGCCGCGAGCCAGGAGCGGATCTCGTTCGGCTAGAAGGCTGAATTCCTCGGCTCGGCTGGCCGCCTTCCAGCACCTGCGGGCGCGGGCCGTGCATGGGCGAGCGGTAGCCGAGCAGGGAGTCCACCTCGCCGTCCAGGCCGGTCACCGGGTCGGCGCCGAGCAGCGGCACCGCCCAGGCCAGGATCTCCTGGGTGGTCCGGTAGTTCAGCGACAGCCGGTGGCTGCGGCCGCGCACGCTGATCCGCAAGCTGGCCAGGGAGACCCGGTTGTCGTAGATGCGCTGGTGCGGGTCGGCCGCGATGAACAGGTCATCCGGTCCCGGCCGCGACGGCGGCGCGGAGCAGCCGCCACTGGGCCGGGTGCAGGTCCTGGGCCTCGTCCACCAGGATGTGCCGGTAGCGCGGTGCTCCCGCCTGGCGGAGCAGGTGCGTGGCCTCGTTGGCCAGCTGCAGGTGGGTGGACTGGCGGGCGGCGGCGAGCTCGGCGCGTGACCCGCTGCGCGGCCTGCCAGACCTGGCTGCGCTGGGCCTTGGTGAGCGGCCGTCCCCGGCCGGTGCGCAGGCAGGTCAGGTAGGCCTGCTCGGTGTGCAGGTCCTGGGCCAGGATGACCTGCTCCCACTCGTTCTTCAGGAACGCGGGGGTGAAGGTCAGCCCGGCGTCGGCGGCGGCCTCGCGCCCAGCGGGCGCGCAGCATCCGCTCGTCCGCGATGACGGGGGTGCCGCGGGCCTGCTTGACGATGCGGTAGGCCAGCCGGTCGACGTTGAGCACCTCGATCCGGCGGCGCGACGGCTTCGTCCGTGATCAGCAGGTCGAGCTGGGCGCTGAGGGAATCGGCCAGGTTGCCGTTGAAGGTGGTCACCAGCACCGCGGTGTCGGCGGTCCGGCGCGCGCGGCCAGGAAGGCCGCGCGGTGCAGCACGGTGACCGTCTTGCCGGTGCCGGGGCCGCCGGTGACCTGGGCCGGGCCGGAGTAGCTGGGCCGGTAGGCGATCTTGCGCTGGCTCGGGTGCAGGAACGTGCGCCACGCCGCGAACGGGTGGGCGAGGATGAGCTGCAGTTCCTCCTGGCCGGACACGAAGGTGATCTGGCCGGGGGTGCGCTCCATGGCGGAGACCAGGTCGTCCGGGTCTACCTGCTCGGGGAGGGCGTCGCCGGGAGTACAGCCTGCGCGACCTCCGCCCAGGCCTCGTCCACGGTCATCCCGCAGGCCAGCGCGTGCAGCGCGGCGTACTGGGCGTCCGGCAGCGCTGGCTGCAGCGCTTCCAGGTCGGCCTCGCTGGTGAGCAGCCGGACCGTCGGCAGGATCTGCGCGTCGACGCCGAGCCGGGTCAGGTCGGCGTCGCTGACGTCCGCGAACAGCCGCTCTCGGCTTCGGCGGCCTCTGGCAGCGCGGCTGCAGCTGCCTGGAGGGCGTCCTCGTCGCGGACTTCCAGCACCCCGAGCGCCTGGTTGACGCTGAACCGGCGGCTGGTGGCATAGGCATTCGCCTTGTCGTGCGGCAGGACCGTGACCAGGCAGTACGTGTCGCCGGTATCGGGAGCCAGCACGACGCCGCGCCAGAGGCTGTCCACTCCATGGTGCGGATCCGGTCGTCCCGGCTGTGCTGCGGCTTCTCCAGGTGACAGCCCGGGATGAGTGTTGCTTGAGCGAACTTGGCGACGGCCGCATCGACGGCGCTTTGTACGTTTTTGTCCAGTTTCGCGTATTCCGCTAGGAAAGCTCTTCGCGATCGCCAGGCGCGCCACTGGCCGCACCTCCCCCGCCAGTCACCTCGAGCTGGCTACCCAGAAAGACATGCTAGACCGCCGGGCGATCGCGGCGATAGAAGAAAAGGTATATTCCGGGCAGATAATTCGGTCCGACTTTGCACACCGCAACTGCCGGTCCGCGTCATGTAGAGTGGCAGGCCTGGCAGCCCGGCGCGTCGTGCGCTAACTGATATTCCTGCTTGCGTTCTTTGAGTACCGGGTGAGGGAGAGATCGTGACCAAGCTGGCCGCCATTCTTGACCAGATCGACTCGGGCAGCGTGCTGCTGCCCGAGTTCCAGCGTGGCTACGTGTGGAACCGCGACCAGGTCCGCGGGCTGATGCGGTCCCTGTACCTCGGGTACCCGGTCGGCGGCCTGCTCACCTGGGAGACCCTGGCCGACGGCTCGCTGGTCCGCGGCGCAGGCCGCGGCGACCCCGGCCCTCCGGGTGCTGATCCTGGACGGCCAGCAGCGGATCACCTCCCTGTACGGCATCACCCGCGGCCGGCCGCCCGCCTTCTTCCAGGGCGACGAGAAGGCGTTCTCCGGGCTGCGCTTCAACGTCGAGGACGAGACGTTCGAGTTCTACGCGCCGGCCAAGATGCGCGATGACCCGCGCTGGATCGACGTCACCTCGCTGTTCACGCAGGGCCTCGAGCCGCACATCGGGGCGCTGAACGCGCACCCGGAGACCCAGCCGCGGATCGTCTCGTACATGGAGCGGCTGGCCCGGCTCCGGCAGGTGCTCGAGCGCGACTTCCACGAGGAGAAGATCACCGGCGAGGACAAGACCGTCGATGTGGTGGTGGACATCTTCAACCGGGTCAACTCCGGCGGGACAAAGCTGTCCAAGGGCGACCTCGCGCTGGCCAAGAAATGCGCGCACTGGCCGGAGGCCCGCGCCGCCATGCGCACCCACCTGGACCGGTGGGAGAAAGAAGGATTTTCCTTCAACCTGGACTGGCTGCTGCGCAACATGACCGCCGTCGCGACCGGCCGGGCCGAATTCAGCGCGCTGGACACGGTGTCGGTGGCCGATTTCCAGAAGGCGCTGGAAGCGTCGGCCAGGTACGTCAGCCAGTTCCTCGACGTCGTGGCCGGCCGCCTCGGGCTCGACCACAACCGCGTGCTCATGGGCCGGTACGCCTTCCCGGTTATCTGCCGCCTGCTGCACGAGCGCGGCGGCCGCTTCGCCGATTCGGCGGAGGCCGACCGTGTCCTGTACTGGTACATCCACTCCGCGCTCTGGGGACGGTTCGCCGGCTCGACCGAGACCGTGCTCAACCAGGACTACGACACGGCGACCCGGTCCGGCGTCGGCGGCCTGATCAGCTCGCTGGAGCGCTGGCGCGGCGGGAACCTGGCCATCGACGGCCAGGACTTCGAGGGCTTCGGCCAGGGCTCGCGGTTCTATCCGCTGCTGTACCTGCTTACCCGGGTGCACGGCGCCCGGGACTTCGGCAGCGGCCTGCCCCTGCACAGCCATCTGCTCGGCCACCTCGCCAGCCTCCAGATCCACCACATCTTCCCCAAGGCCGTGCTGTATGCCGCCGGGTACGGGCGGAACCAGGTCAACGCCGTCGCCAACTTCTGCTTCCTGACCCAGGACACCAACCTGGCCATCGGCAAGCGCAGAGCCGGAGGACTACTTCCCCGCGGTCGAGGCAAAGCACCCGGGCGCGCTCGCGTCGCAGTGGATCCCGCAGGACCCGGCGCTTTGGCGTATCGACCGCTATCCCGACTTCCTCGCCGCCCGCCGTGAGCTGCTGGCCGCGGCGGCCAACGCGCTTCCTGGGCCAGCTGCGCTCGGGCGACGCGCCGGGTCCGGCGGGCCGCTTGAACGGCTGACGTCGTGGTCGGAGGAGACGGAAGACTCCGATTCCCGCGGCGATCAGGTGCGCGGCGCTCATCGCCGAGCTTGCCGAGCTGGGCTGCGCCGATCCGGCGGTGGACTGCGAGGTGTCGGATCCGGCGACCGGCGAGGTGCTGGCCATCGCCGAGGCGTGCTGGCCGGAGGGCCTGCAGCCGGGGCAGGGCGATCCGGTCATCCTCGAGCTCGACCCGGCGGAAGCGGACCTGGCCCGGCTCAAGGAGACTCGGGTACGAGGTCTTCACCTCCATCGAGTCGCTGCGCGGCTACGTCCACCGCCGGAACCAGGAAGCCGCAGGCCCGGCGGCAGAGACATCGCAGCTCAGGATAGTCGGAGACGCTCCGGATCAAGACGGTACCCCGGCCGTTGAACCGGCCGTCGAGACGCGCGCCTCGTTCGAGCGGGCCATGAGGGACGTGTACACCCGGGCCAAGAAGGAGGCCAATTACACGGCCACCTACTTCTTCACGATGCTGAGCGAGCACGGCGGGCTCGGGACGGCACATCGGCTGCTTGCCTCGTCCGAGGTCTCGAGCGGGTTCACGGCCCTCTACGAGCGAGGGCGCCTCGACCTCACCATGGAGGCGCTCGTGGTGAAGCCGGAGTTCGCGAGCCTATTCAGCGAGGATGAGATCGAGATTGCCCAGCAGCGCCTGGACCAGCTCGGTTAT
>CAWIUF010000014.1:0-64037 GCA_963839095.1 uncultured Actinomycetota bacterium
TCAGTCCAGGGTGAAGTAGTCGGGACCGTCGTAGCGGCCGGTGGTCAGCTTGGTCCGCTGCATGAGCAGGTCGTTCAGCAGGCTGGAGGCGCCGAACCGGAACCAGTCGGGATCCAGCCAGTCCTCCCCCGCCGTCTCGTTGACCAGGACCAGGTAGCGCAGGGCGTCCTTGGCGGTGCGGATGCCGCCGGCCGGCTTGACGCCGATCTGGCGCCCGTGCTCGGCGCGGAAGTCGCGCACGGCCTCCAGCATGACCAGGGTCACCGGCAAGGTGGCGGCCGGGCTGACCTTGCCGGTCGAGGTCTTGATGAAGTCGGCGCCGGCCAGCATGGCCAGCCAGGACGCGCGCCGCACGTTGTCCAGCGTGACCAGCTCGCCGGTCTCCAGGATCACCTTGAGGTGGGCCTGTGCCGCAGGCCTGCTTGACCGCGGTGATCTCGTCGAAGACCTGCAGGTACTGCCCGGCCAGGAAGGCGCCGCGGTCGATCACCATGTCGACCTCGTCGGCGCCCGCGGCGACCGCGTACTTCACGTCCGCCAGCTTGACGTCCAGGCTGGTCCGGCCGCTGGGGAACGCGGTGGCCACGCTGGCCACGTGGATGCCGGTGCCCTTGAGCTCGGCCGCCGCGACGTGGGCCAGGTCCGGGTAGACGCAGACGGCGGCGACGGCGGGCGTGGTCGGGTCGGCGGGATCGGGGCGCCTGGCCTTGGCGCACAGCGCGCGGACCTTGCCCGGGGTGTCCTGGCCTTCCAGCGTGGTCAGGTCGATCATCGAGATGGCGGCGTCGAGGGCCCACTGCTTGGCCGTGGTCTTGATGGACCGGCTGGCCAGCATGGCCGCGCGGGCCTCCGCCCCCACCCGGTCCACGCCGGGCAGCCCGTGCAGGAACCCTCGCAGCGAAGCCTGTGACCAGGTGACGCTCTGCGTGTGCGCTGGTGCGCTCATCGGCGGCTCCCTCCTTCTACCGACATTCTTACCCGCTGGAATGTCGGTACCGGAACCGACAATGCCGTGATGGATCTCAACGGGAGGACCGCCCTGGTCACCGGGGCGGCGGACGGGATAGGCGCGGGGATCGCCGGACGGCTCGCGGCGGAGGGCATGCGCGTGGTCATCGCCGATCCGGACGAGACGGCGGGCCGGGCGACCGCGGCGCGGATCGGCGGGTCGTTCGTCGCCGCGGACATGGCGACGGAGGCAGGCGTGCGCGCGGCCATCGAGGCGGCCCAGGCCGCGGGCCCGGTCGCGGTGCTGGTCAACAACGCCGGCGGCATCGAGGAGCCGACCTTCCCGGCGGCCGATCCGGCCAAGTGGGGACGCACGCTCGACCTGAACCTGGGCGCGGTCATGCTCGCCACCCAGCTCGTGCTGCCCGCGATGGCCGGGCGCGGCGGCGGCGCGGTCATCAACATCGGCTCGACCGCGGGGCTGGGCACGGCGAGCCACGGCGCGCCCGAGTACGCGGTGGCCAAGGCGGGCGTGATCAGGTTCACGGCCTGCCTGGCGCCGCTGCGGGACACGATGGGAGTGCGGGTCAACTGCATCTGCCCGGGGCTGGTGGATACCCCGTCCTCGCGCCGGTCGCGGGCCCGGATGACGCCCGCCGAGCTGGCGGCGCTGCCGCCGGTGCTGACGCCCGCCGACATCGCCGCGGCGGCGATGGTGTTCCTGGCCGACGACAGCCTGGCCGGGCGGATCATGCTGTGCCGCCAGGGCGGCGAGCCGCCCCGGCTGCTCCCGGTCACGGACGGGCAGGAATCACCGTAATGGCAGCGCGGCTTCGATGACGCGGCCGAGGGCGATCAGCTGCTCCTCGCCGCCGGGCGGCCCGATGAGCTGGAGGGAGGCGGGCAGGCCGGCCGGGCCGCCGGGGACCGGCAGGACCAGGGCGGGCAGCCCGGCCAGGTTGGCCGGCATGGTCAAGATGGTGGTGGACATGCGCTGGTCGAGCAGCGGCGGCGCGCCGATCAGGCCCGGCAGGGCCAGGACCGGGTGGCGGGCCAGGGCGGCGCTGAACCAGTCGCGCAGCTCCTGCCGGACCCGGTTCGCCTCGGCCGCCTCCTCGCTGGTGATCTTGGCCGCCTCTTCCATGTTGCGCCTGATGCCGGGGGTGAGCCGGTCCAGCCGCGGGAGCAGGTGCGCGTTGGCCGGGTAGGCCTCCACGTCGATGGCCACGTTCCCGGCCTGGTTGACGGCCCGGAAGTCGAACCCGGCGACGTCGGTGACCTGCAGGCCGGCCAGGGCGGCGTCGACCGCCGCGTCGACCGCGGGATCCACGCCGACGTCAGCCGGGGTCCGGATGCGCCCGACGCGGGCGGGCGGGTCGGCCGAGGCGCCGGTGAAGCCGGGATCGATCAGCCGCATGCCCAGTTCCACCGCGGTCACGTCCATGCCGAGCGGGCCAACCGTGTCCATGGAGGTGGCCAGCGGGTACACGCCGTCGAGCGGGATCCGGCCCCAGGTGGTCTTCAGCCCGGTGATCCCGCAGCAGGCGGCCGGGATCCGGACCGAGCCGCCGGTGTCGGTGCCGAGGGCCACGTCCGCCTCCCCCGTCGCGACCGCGACCGCCGAGCCGCTCGACGACCCGCCGGGGATCCGCCGGGGGTCGAGCGGGTTCGGCGGCGTGCCCAGCCACGGGTTGATCCCGCTGGCCGACCAGCACAGCTCGGTCAGGCTGGTCTTGCCGACGATCCGCGCCCCGGCCCGCCGGGCCGCCGCCACCACGGGCGCGTCCCGGTCGGCCGGGACCGCCTGTTCCGCGATCGCCTGGCAGCCGGCCGTCGTGGGCAGGCCTTCCATGTCGATGCAGTCCTTGACCGCGAGCCGCGGCCCGCCGCCGGGCGCGTCCAGCCGCACCACCCAGATGGAGTCCATGAGGATCGATTGTCCTCTTACCGCTGGCCGGCCGGCACGGCGGCGGGGCCAAGGCAAGAAGTCACGGAAGCTTTGCCTGGAAGTCACGGCGGCTGCGATGCCCGGATCGGTTGGTGCCGGACCGTGTGAACATGAGGGTCGCGATCATCACCGAATCGTTCCCGCCCGACGTCAACGGCGTCGCCCACACCGTCCTGCGCGTCGCCGAACTCCTCGCCAGCTACGGGCACCACCCGCTGGTCATCGCTCCCCAGCCGCCCGGCAAAGCCGGGAAAGCCGGGGACCAGGAGGAGGACTCCTACCCGTTCCCGGTGGTGCGGGTGCCCGCCGTGCCGCTGCCCGGCTACCCGGGCTTCCGGCTGGGACTGCCCGGCCGGAAGGTCCGGGCGGCGCTCGTCCGGCACCGGGCCGACGTGGTGCACCTGGCCAGCCCCGTGTTCCTGGGGGCGCACGGCGCCGGGGTGGCCCGGCGGCTCGGCCTGCCCGCGGTCGCGGTCTACCAGACCGACCTGCCCTCCTACGCCCGGGCCTACCGGCTCGGGCGGGCCGGGCAGGCGCTCGCCTGGCGGTGGCTGCGCGGCATCCACAACGACGCCGCGCGCACGCTGGCCCCGTCCACGGTCACCGCGACCGGCCTGCTCGGCCAGGGCATCGGCAACGTCTGGCTGTGGGGGCGCGGCGTGGACACGCGGCGCTTCGACCCGGCCAAGCGCAGCCAGGAGCTGCGGGCCACGCTGGCGCCGAATGGTGAGGTGATCGCGGGGTACGTCGGCCGCCTGGCCACCGAGAAGCGGGTCGACCTGCTGGCCGGGATCACCGCGCTGCCGGGAGTCCGGCTGGTCATCGTGGGGAGCCGGGCCGGCCGAGGCGATGCTGCGCCAGCAGCTGCCGGGCGCCACCTTCCTGGGCGTGCGGCGGGGCGAGGAGCTGGCGGCCCTCTACGCCAGCCTCGACGTGTTCGTGCACAGCGGGCCGTACGAGACGTTCGGCCAGACGCTTCAGGAGGCGGCGGCGAGCGGGCTGCCGGTGGTGGCCCCGGCCGCCGGAGGGCCGCTCGACCTGGTGGCGGACGGGGTGACCGGATACCTGGTGCCGCCATCGGACCCGGGCGCGCTCACCGCGGCGGTGGCCCGGCTGGCGGCCGATCCGGCGGCGCGCGCGGCGTTCGGCGCGGCCGGGCGGCGCCAGGTGCTCGGGCGCAGCTGGCCCGCGCTGACCGAGGAGCTGATCGGGCACTACTCCCAGGTCCTGGGGACCGGGAAACGCACCAAGGTCATCGCTATGAGGATCGTCCGGCTGGCCAACTTCGTGGCGCCGCACTCCGGCGGCCTGCGCACCTCGCTGGCCGAACTGGGCGCGGGCTACCTGGTCGCGGGGCACGAGCCGGTGCTGGTCATCCCGGGCGAGCGGGACGGCGACGAGCCGACCGCGCAGGGCCGGGTGATCACGCTGCGGGCGCCCCGGCTGCCGTTCACCGGCGGGTACCGGGTGCTGTGGCGCCGGCGGCGGCTGGCCCGGCTGCTGGCCGGGCTGCGGCCCGACGTCCTGGAGGTCTCGGACCGGACCACGCTGCGCTGGACCGGGGCGTGGGCACGCCGGCACGGCATCCCCGCCGTCATGGTGTCGCACGAGAGCGTCACCGCCCTGCTGAAGCTGGCCCGCGTCAGTCCCGGCTGGCGGCTGCGGTCGGCGTTCTCCCGGGCCGTGGCCGACTGGCTCAACCGGCGCACCGCCCGGGCCTACCAGCGGGTCATCTGCACGACGGGCTGGGCGGCGGCCGAGTTCGAGCGGATCGGCGTGGCCAACCTGGCCCGGGTGCCGCTCGGCGTGGACCTGGTCACGTTCTCCCCGCAGGCCAGGGGGGCCGGGAACGTCCGGGCGCGGTACGTCGGCGAGGGGCAGACGCTGCTGGTGCACTGCGGGCGGCTGTCGGCGGAGAAGAAGCCGCAGCGGTCGCTGACCACGCTGGCCACCCTGCGCGCGGAAGGCATGCCGGTCCGGCTGGTGGTGGCGGGCGGCGGCCCGCTGCGGACCCGGCTAGGGCGCCGGGCGGCCCGGGCCGGGCTGCCCGTCACCTTCACCGGCTTCCTGACCGGGCGCCCCGAGCTGGCCGCGCTGCTGGCCAGCGCCGACGTGGCGATCGCGCCGGGGCCGGCGGAAACCTTCGGGCTGGCCGCGCTCGAGGCGCTGGCCTGCGGGACCCCGGTGGTGGTGAGCGCGGAGTCCGCGCTGCCCGAGGTGGTGGGCGACGCGGGGGCCAGCGTGCCGGGCGAGGACTTCGCGGCCGGGGTGCGGGCGCTGCTGGCCCGGCCGGAACGAGTCCGGCGGGCCGCGGCCCGGGCCCGGGCCGAGCGCTACGACTGGGATACCGCGGTGCGCGGTTTCCTCGCCGTTCACCGCGCGGCGGTGCTCGGGACCGAAGCCGGGGTCGAGGCTGGCCGGGGGGCGGCATGACGAGGTTCGCGGCCCTCGGCGACTCGATCACGGTCGGGATGGGCGACCCGCTGGCCGACGGGGGCTGGCGCGGCTGGGCGGCTCTCCTGGGTGGCACGCTGCCCCGGGCCGAGGTACACAACCTGGCCGTCTCGGGGGCGCTGGCCGCCGACGTGGAGCGCGTGCAGCTGCCCGCCGCGGCCGCCCTGCGCCCGGACATGGCCAGCGTCGTGGTGGGCATCAACGACACGCTACGCGGCGACTTCGACCCCGCCCGGACCGGCGCGGCCATCAGCCGGACGGTGGCCGGGCTGCGGGACGCGGGCGCGCAGGTGCTGACCATGCGGCTGCCCGACCCGGGACAGATGTTCGGCCTGCCCGGCGCGCTATCGCGGCCGCTGGCGCGGCGGATGCACGCGGTCAACGAGGTCGTGGACGAGGTGGCGCGGCGGCACGGGACGCTGCACCTGGACATCGCCCGGGACCCCGCGACCTACCAGCGCCATTACTGGAGCGTGGACCGGCTGCACCCGAACGAGCGCGGCCACCGCTTCATCGCCTGCCGTTTCCACGCGCTGCTGGCCCAGTCCGGCTACGCGGTCGGCCCGGCCCCCGAGCCCGAGCCGTCCAGCCCGCCGCCGACCAGGCTGGCCGAGGCCCGGTGGATGGCCACCAAGGGCACCGCCTGGCTGATCCGGCGGTCCCGGGACCTGGTGCCCGCCCTCGTGGCGCTGGCGGTACGGGAGTGGCTCGGCCTCGAAGATCCCGAACCGGAACCGGAAGGTACGGGGCGCGAGCCCGTCAACCTGAACGCCTTAAGCAGACGTTCAGGAAACTTAGAGCTTTACGAGCGGTTCCCCTTGGCTCGCCTCAAGGTCCGGAACCGAGTATCGAGGTGTAACGAAGGGACGAAGCCGTACCACGGCACCGACTTGAGGGCGAGACCGATGAGCCAGACTTACGACCCGAACTATCCCGGACACGGGCAGGGCTACTTGGCCGGACCTGACTACGCCGGCGGCCCCGGCTACCCGGGCGGGTACCAGGGAGCGGGTTTCGGCGCGCCGCCACCGCCGCCGCCGCGGCGCAGCCACAAGCGCGGGCTGATCATCACCGGCGCGGTCGCGCTGGCCGCGGGGGCTGCCGCGGGCGGGCTGATCGGCAGCATGAACAAGGGCGTGGTGAGCACGGCCACCGCCACCTCGAACACGGTGCTGAGCGCCAGCCAGATTGCCCAGCGGGTCGACCCGGCCCTGGTGGACATCGTGTCCACCGACAGCGACCAGGGGGCCGACCTCGGCCGGCACCGGCATCGTGCTGACGTCCAACGGCGAGATCCTCACCAACAACCACGTGATCCGGGGCGCCACCTCGATCAAGGTCACCGACGTGGGCAACGGCAAGACTTACACCGCCTCCATCGTGGGCTACGACGCCAGCGACGACGTGGCCGTGATCCAGCTGAAGAACGCGTCCGGCCTCACCACCGCCAGCCTGGGCAACTCCTCCTCGGTCGCCAGCGGCGACACGGTGACCGCGCTGGGCAACGCGGGCGGCAAGGGCGGCACCCCGTCGGTCGCCAGCGGCTCGGTCACCGCCCTGGGCCAGTCGATCACCGCCTCGGACGAGGGCTCCGGCGTCAGCGAGCAGCTGACCGGGCTGATCCAGACCAACGCGGACATCCAGCCCGGTGACTCGGGCGGCGCGCTGGTCAACTCCCACGGCCAGGTGATCGGCATGAACACCGCCGCCTCGACCGGCTTCCAGTTCCAGGGCCAGTCCAGCTCCCAGGGCAGCCAGGTGCAGGCCTACGCCATCCCGATCGACTCGGCGCTGACCATCGCCAAGCAGATCGAGGCCGGCACCGCCTCCTCGACCGTCCACATCGGCGCCACCGCCTTCCTCGGCATCGAGACCTCGGGCAGCGACTCGAGCGGCGCCAGCGGGTTCGGCGGCCAGGGCACCGGCCAGGCTTCCGGTACCGGGGTGGCCATCGTCGGCGCCCTGTCCGGCTCCCCGGCGGCCAGCGCGGGCCTGACCCAGGGCGACACGATCACCGCGGTCAGCGGCCAGTCGGTCTCTTCCGCCAGCGACATCCAGCAGGTGCTGGTCAAGTACCACCCGGGCGACAAGATCACAGTCAGCTGGCAGGACGCGTCCGGCCAGTCGCACAGCACGACCGTGACGCTGACGTCCGGCCCGGCCGCCTAGCGGCGGCCGACGGGGGGTCTCCGGGATCTCCGGGGCGGCATCCCTGCTAAGCCCGCCCCGGCGCCCATCCGCCTGATGCCAGCCAGGACCGCCCGCCGGTCCCCCCGTTGGCTGGCACCGCAGCCAGTGATCCCCGGTGAACGGCCG
Source organism: uncultured Actinomycetota bacterium (assembly GCA_963839095.1). Classification (GTDB taxonomy): domain Bacteria; phylum Actinomycetota; class Actinomycetes; order Streptosporangiales; family Streptosporangiaceae; genus Palsa-504. Next base: position 7,667 of record CAWIUF010000014.1, read on the forward strand.
GGGATCACTGGTGTTGTCGTTTCCTGACGACCGGCGAGAGGATGAACGGGTGCGCGCAGCGAGACTCCACGCGGTAGGCGACCTGCGGGTCGCGGACGAGCCCGAGCCCGCGGCCGGTGGCCCTGGCCTGAGCCTGGTGCGGGTGACCGCGGTCGGCATCTGCGGTTCCGACCTGCACTGGTTCGACGAGGGCGCGATCGGCGACGCGACGCTCACGCACCCGCTGGTGCTCGGCCACGAGGGCGCGGGGGTGATCGCCGACGGGCCGCGGCGGGGCGAGCGGGTGGCCATCGACCCGGCCATCCCGGACGAGACCTGCCGGGCCTGCCGGGACGGCTACCGCAACCTGTGCTACCACATCAGGTTCTCCGGCCACGGCGACACCGACGGCATGCTGCGCGAGGTCATGGCGTGGCCGTCGCACCTGCTGCACCCGCTGCCGGACGGGGTCTCCGACTCCGACGGCGCCGTGCTCGAGCCGCTCGGGGTGGCGATCCACTCGCTCGATCTGGGGCACCTGCCGCTGGCCGGCACCGCCTCGGTGATCGGCTGCGGTCCTATCGGGCTGCTCATGATCCAGCTGCTGAAGGTGGCGGGCGCCCGTTCGGTGCTGGCCGTCGAGCCGCTGGCCCACCGTAGGGAAGCGGCCGAACGGATGGGCGCCGACCAGGTCTGCGAGCCCTCCGCCAGCCTCGGCGAGGCGGGCGTGGACGTGGCCTTCGAGGCGGCCGGCAACGACGAGGGCGTCGCCCTGGCCCTGGCCTCGGTGCGGCCGGGCGGCCGGGTGGTGCTGGCCGGGATCCCGGGCGACGACGTCATCAGCTTCGGGGCCTCGCTCGCGCGGCGCAAGGGGCTGACGATCGCCATGGTGCGGCGGATGAACGAGGTGTACCCGCGGGCGATCAGCCTGGCCGAGCGCAAGGCGGTGGACCTCGCCTCGGTGGTGACGAGCCGGTCCGGGCTGGGCGAGATCACCGGCGCGTTCGGGGCGGCGGCCCGGCGCACCGGGCTCAAGGCGGTCATCGAACCGCAGCGGTAAAGAACCGCGGCGGTAAGGTGTGCGGATGCGCTCGGTACGGCTCGCGGTGGTGCTGGACTGCTGCTGCGTGCTGGTGTTCGTCATCATCGGGCGGGCCAGCCACACCAAGGGCGAATCCCTGGCGGGCATCGCCTCCACGGCGTGGCCGTTCCTGGCCGGGCTGGCGGGCGGCTGGCTGGCGGGGCGGGCCTGGCGACGGCCGTATCCGCTGTGGCCGGCCGGGGTCAGCGCCTGGCTCGGCACGGTGGCCCTGGGGATGCTGCTGCGGGTGGTGTCAGGACAAGGCACCGCCGTCCCGTTCGTTATCGTCGCTTTGATCTTCCTGGGACTGTTCCTGCTCGGCTGGAGGCTGGTGGCCGCTAGGCGGCGTTAGCCCGCCGGGTCATGCCGACGTCGTAGCCCTCGCCGATCCGGGCGATCTCGGCGAGCTCGTAGCTGGTCAGCACCTCGACGGACAGGTCGTGCAGGCGGCGGGTCTTGGCCGCGCAGCAGTCGGCGAGCAGGGTCACCGGGAAGTCGCGCATGAACGCCGACCGGATCGTGGTCTCCACGCACAGGTTGGTGACCACGCCGCAGACGGCCAGCTCGCGGACGCCGAGACCGCGCAGCAGCGGCTCCAGCGAGGTCCACTGGAAGGCGTCGAAGCGCACCTTGTCGACCACCAGGTCCTCGGGGCCGCAGTCGAGCTCGTCCACCACCTCGGCGTCCCAGAAGCCGTCGGCCAGGCCGTTGACGCCGGCCAGGGCCGGGCTGTTCATGGCCAGCGCGGGGCCCTCGTCGGGGCGGCCGGGCCGGTACACGTGCCGGGTGAACACCACCGGGATCGCGGCCCGGCGGGCCTGGGCGACCGCGACGGCCGCGTTGCGGACGGCCTCGCCGGCGCCGTCGGGGCCCATGCCGATGCGGGGAAAGGAGCCAGCTGGGTGGCAGAAGCCGTTCTGCATGTCCACGACGAGCAGCGCCCGCATTGTCATGGGCTCACCTCCACGTTAATTACGGTAACCGCGTGACGCCCGGTGTGAACAGCTTGCGGTCTCCGGCCTGCAAGAGCATGATCGTGTATGCGCGTACATGAAAGGATTTCTCCGGGTGCGGGATAAGCCGAGCGTGTACGAGGTGGCACGGCACGCCGGGGTGTCCACGGCCACGGTGTCGCGGGTGCTGGCCGGGCACGAGCGCGTCCTGCCCGAGACCAGGGACAAGGTGCTGACCGCGGTCACCGAGCTGGGTTACGTGCCGAGCGGCGCGGCCCGGGACCTGGCCGCGCGGCGGACCGGCGTGCTCGGGCTGTGCTTCCCCGACCTGGACTCCTCTGATCTGGATTCTTCTGGCCTGGGCCGGGACGAGGGCGACGCGGCGTACTGGTACGACGAGGTGATCCGGGGCATGGAGCGGGCCGCCCGGCGCGGCGGGTACGCGATGCTCATCGCGGCCAGCCACCGGCGCGACGACAGCGGCCTGGTGCTGAGCATCGCGGGGCGGTGCGACGGGCTGGTGGTGCTGGCCCGCACCGCACCGCTGGCGATGATCGAGCACGTCGCGACGCGGATCCCGGTCGTGCTGCTGGCCACCGGGGAAAGCGGGGGGCGGCCGGACCGGGCCATCGACCACCTGGCGGTGGCCAACGAGAGCGGGGCGTACCAGGTGACCGAGCACCTGGCGGACACGCACGGCTACCGCGACATCTGCTTCGTCGCCGGACCGCCCGACTCGCCGGACTCCGCGCGCCGGCTCGACGGGTTCCGGCGGGCTACCGCGGGCCTGGACCAGGCGTTCGTCCGTCACGGCGACTTCACCACCGCGGGCGGCCACCGGGTCGCCGAGCAGATCCTGGCCGCCGGGCGGGTGCCCCGCGCGGTGGTGTGCGCCAACGACCAGACCGCGATCGGGGTGATGGCGGCGCTGCAGCAGGCCGGGCTTAGCGTGCCCGGCGACGTGGCCGTCACCGGGTTCGACGGCATCCGGCTGGGACGGCACCTGCGGCCGAGCCTGACCACCGTGGTCCAGCCGATGGCGGCGCTCGGCGACACCGCCGTGGCCATGCTCAGCGACCGCATCGGGGGCGCCGACCTCCCCCGCCGGACGGTGGAACTGCCCGTCCGGCTCGAGCTCCGGGGCAGCTGCGGCTGCTCCCAGTAAACCCCTCAAGCCGCCAAAGGAGGCGACGGATGCACAGTGCCAGAACAAGCTGGGCCAGCCGAAGCAGGATCCGGAGATCGGGATGGGCCCTGGCCCTGGTGGTCGTGGCCGTCATGGCCGCGCTGCTGGCCCCGGGGACGGCCCGGGCGGTCTCCGCGTCGCCGGTCAGCCCGTACGGCGGGCTCAGCACCGCCCAGCGGGCTTCTTTGATGTCCATCGCGCGGGACACCTGGAAGTTCTACGGCGCGGACGTGGACACCGCGACCAGTCTGCCGATGGACAACCTGACCTTCGCCGGAGGTTCGGCCACTCCGACCAGTTACGGGCGGTACACCTCCTCGGCCAACATCGGGGTGTACCTGTGGGCCGTGGTCTCGGCCCGGGACCTCGGCCTGATCAGCGAGGCGCAGGCGCGCGCCAGGCTCTCGGCCACCCTGACCGAGGTCTCCCACCTGAAGCGGTTCGACGGCTTCCTGTACCAGTGGTACGACACCACCACCGGCGCGGTGCTGACCAACCCCGGCCAGGGCGACTGCACCGAGACGACCCCGGCGTTCGACAACTGCTTCTTCGTCTCCAACGTGGACAACGGCTGGTACGCCTCGGGCCTGATCGTGGTCCGGCAGGCCATGCCGTCGCTGGCCGGCCAGGTGAACCGGCTGATGGCGCCGATGAACTTCGGGATCTTCTACGACAACCGGGCCGAGACGCACTGCAACGTCAACCCGGCCATTACCGGGAACCAGCCGACCGGGCAGATGTACGGCGGGTACTACGCCGGGCTGCCGCCGACGGCGGGCGACAACTGGACGCACTACTACCACAACGGCGCGCTGTACAGCGACCCGCGGATCTCCGCCTACATCGGCATGGGCCTGCGCCAGATGCCGGGCAACGTGTGGTGGCGCAGCTGGCGCGAACTGCCGCCGCCGGCCCCGTTCGCCGACTGCCAGACGACCGACCCGGACTTCTCCTGGCAGGGGCAGTGGCCGATGGCGGGCTCCTGGCAGACCTACACCGACCCGCAGTCCGGGCAGCAGTTCCCGGTGTGGGAGGGGCACTACACCTACCCGGGCTCGTCGCTGACGTTCATCCCGACCTACTCGGGCGGGATGTTCGAGGGGCTGATGCCGAACGAGATCGTGCCGGAGACGTCGTGGGGCACGCGCAGCTTCGGGCTGGCCGACGCGCGGACGGCGCAGGTGCAGATCAAGTACGCGACGCAGCAGCTGGGCTATCCGGTCTGGGGCATGTCCCCGTCGAGCACGGCGGACGACAGCGGTGACTACAGCGCGTACGGCGCCGAAGGGCTGAAGTTCCCGTACTACGGGGTGGGCGCGAACGCGAGCCACCCGAACGAGGGGCTCTCGCAGGACCACGGCGGCGCCGCCGAGACCGTGGTCACGCCGCACGCGTCCTTCCTCGCCCTCGACGTGGCCCCGCAGCAGGCCTTCGCCAACATCACCGCGCTACGGGCGCACTTCCCCGGCGTGTACGGCGCGGACGGGTTCTTCGACGCGGTCAACCCGGTCACCGGGGCGGTCGGCCACCGGGACCTGGTGCTCGACCAGTCGATGATCATGGCGTCGCTGGACAACGCGCTGCGCGGCCGGGCGCTGCAGCGTGACTTCGCGCACGACCCGGTGTCCTGGGCCGCCCGCACCTACCTGTCCAGGGAGACGATGTCGCTGGGTGGCTGATCCCGCTTCCAGGCTTTCTTCAGGATCTCCAGGCTTCGTTCAGGAATGAACCTTCGCGCGCCCCGCCTCGTGGCAATTTACGGCGGGGCGCGCGTCGGCGTCCCGGATGACGGACGGGGATTGTGATGAAGCACGAGCTTCGGCCGGGGGATCCCGAGCTGATCGGGCCGTACCGGCTGCGGGGGCGGCTCGGGGCCGGCGGCATGGGGCGGGTGTACCTGGGCCTGTCGCCGGGCGGCCGGGCGGTGGCGGTCAAGGTGATCCGGGCCGAGCTGGCCCAGGACCCGGAGTTCCGGGCCCGGTTCCGGCGGGAGGTCGCGGTCGCGCGGACGGTGAGCGGGCTGTACACCGCCCCGGTGCTCGACGCGGACACCGACGGCGATGAGCCCTGGCTGGCGACGGCGTACGTGCCCGGGCCCTCGCTGGCGGACGCGGTGACCCGGCACGGGCCGCTGCCGGCCGCGTCGGTGCTGATGCTGGCGGCCGGGCTGGCCGAGGCGCTGTCGGCGATCCACGGCGCGGGCATCGTGCACCGCGACCTGAAGCCGGCCAACGTGCTGCTGGCCGCGGACGGCCCGCGGCTGATCGACTTCGGCATCTCGCGGGCCGCCGAGGCCAGCGCGCTGACCCATACCGGCCTGGTGGTCGGCTCGCCCGGGTTCATGTCCCCGGAGCAGGCCGAGGGCCGGGAGGTCGGGCCGGCCAGCGACGTCTTCAGCCTGGGGGCGGTGCTGGCGTTCGCCGCGACGGGCCAGGGACCGTTCGGTTCGGGGTCCACGCCGGCGCTGGTGTACCGCGTGGTGCATAACCAGCCGGACCTGGACCTGGTGCCGGCCGGGATCCGGGCGGTGGTCGAGCGCTGCCTGTCCAAGGACCCGGGGGCGCGTCCCACGGCCGCGGCGCTGCTGGCCGGGGCGGCTTATCCGGTCGCAGGACTGGCTGCCGGAACCGGTGACGCGCACGTTCGGGGTGGGCGAGGTGCCGCTGACCAGGACGACGACGGACCTGGCCGCGGCTGGCCCGGCCGTGGCTGACCTTGGCGCCGCGGCGGCCGCGGTGCCGGTGACGCGGGCCGGGCAGGAGGCGGCTGGCTATGGCGAGGCCGGCTATGGCGAGCTTGGCGGTAGTGAGCTTGGCCATGGTGAGCGCGGTTACAGTCAGCCTGGCTACGGGCACCCCGGGACGAGCGGTACTGGGTACAGCGGGCCTGGTGTGCGCGGTACCGGGATTAGCGGCGGCAAGGGGATCGACGGCGGTCCTGGGGTCGACGGCGCAGCGGGACGGCGGCCGCCGCGGATCCGCTGGCGGTCGTTCGCCGTGGCGGCGGTCCTGGCCGTGGTGGTCGGAGGCGGGGGCGGGGCGGCCTTCGCGCTGACCGGAGGCCCGGCTCAGGCGATGCCCTCGGCGCGGCAGGTCGCCGGGGCCGCGAGCGCGCCCGCGGCCACCGCGCCGGCTTCGCGGGCCACGTCCGCGGCGCCCGTTTCGCCCTCACCCACGCGCTCCGTTCGCCGGACGCCGCCGCCGACCGCGGTGCCGGCGTACGATACGCCGACCTACGAGGCGCCCGACGCACGCCCCGTCGAGCGCCCCGTCGAGCGCGCCGGCCCCGAGCCGGTCCGCGCCGCCGAGCAGCACGGCACCGAGCCCGGTGACCTCGCCGAGCCCGAGTACGTCCGCACGGCCAGCACTCCCCCGACGTCCTTCCCCGACACCGCTTCGGCCGCCAGCGACGGAACGTACTAGCGCCCGGCGTCGAGCACGTCCCCGGCTTCGTGCGCCTAGGATCTGCTCACCTGTCTCTGACGGTAGGTGGCTTGGATTCGCGGCGAGAGGTGCCCGTGGAGCCGGTTTGGCCGGTTCGGTACCCACCGCGATGTGACGCTGCGGTGGCCAGGACCACCGCGATGTGGCAGGGGTGTGGCTCTTGTGAGTGAGGTGCCTGGCGGCCGCGCGGGGCGGGTCGGTATCCCGGGCCCTGCGGGCCTGACGCGCCCCGGTGCCCCGCGGCCAGGGGCGGACCTGGCCGGGACGGTGCGTCTGCTGGGGCATGACGGGAAGCTCCGAGGTGAGACAGGAAGCTCCGGGGCAGGACGGGAAGCTCGGGGGTGCGGTGCGGCAACGGCCTGGCGGCGTCAGGTGCCGCTGCCGTAGGGGCGGGTGAGGAGCTCGAGCAGGTGGCCGTCGGGGTCCGGGAAGTAGACGCCGCGGCCGCCGTCCCGGTGGTTGATCACGCCGGGCTGGCTCCGGCCCGGATCGGCCCAGTACGGCAGGTCCTGCTCGCGGATCCGGCCGAAGGCGGCGTCGAACTCCTCCTCCCCCACCAGGAAGGCGTAGTGCTGGGCGGTTATCTCGCGGCTGGTCTCCGCGAAGTCCAGGGACACGTCGTTGTCGGCCTGGACGACGAGGAAGGGCCCGTAGCGGGTGGCCGGGGGCAGGCCGAGGATGCCGGCCAGGAACGCCGCCGACCGCGCCTGGTCACGGCAGGAGACGATGGTGTGGTTCAGGTGCACGCTCATGCCGGTGATCCTGCCCGTTTTCCGGTACCGGGCTCAGCTGGCGGGCGGGCTCAGTCGGCGGGCGGCTGGAGGACGCAGAACTCGTTGCCGTCCGGGTCGGCCAGGATGTGCCAGAGCCAGCCGTCCTCGGCGACGGGCTCGCTGGTCAGCAGGCTTGCCCCGAGGCCGAGGACGCGCCTGACCTCGGTATCGAGGTCGGGCGTGCGCAGGTCCAGGTGCAGCCGGTTCTTCTGGCTCTTGACGTCGGGCACCCGCTGGAGCAGCACGTCGATCCCGACGCCGTTTTCCGGCTGGAGACCGCGGTACCGCTCGCTGCCGTCCGAGCCGTCACCGGGCGGGCTGGCCTCATAGCCCAGCACGGCGGCCCAGAACCGGGCCGCGCCGTCCAGGTCCGAGCAGTCGATCACGATGACCAGTTCGCCGTTCGGGTAGGGCTGCGGCATGCCGTCTCCACTCCGCCAGGGTTCGCCGTGGTCTCTTATGGTCCTGACCAGGGACCAGACCCGACCCTATCCGGCTAAGATCCGAACGGATCCCGCGTGGCGGATTGTAAAATCTAGTATTCCGATGTGAATAAACGAAAAGGAGATCCCTTGATGCTGCTGCCCCGGCTCGAGCATGGCGTTGTGGCCGCCGAATCCCCCGGCTCCGGGCCCGGGTACTGGTCAGGGGCGCCGAGCGCGGTCGCTGGCGACGACGGGATCTACCTCGCGTACCGGCTCCGGCGCCCGATCGGCCAGGGCCGCGGCTACGCGGTGGCGGTGGCGCACTCGGCGGACGGCGAGCGGTTCGAGACGCTGCTGACCATCGGCAAGGAGGAGATGAACACCGAGTCGCTGGAGCGGCCCGCGCTGGTCCGCACGCCGGAGGGACGCTGGCGGCTGTACCTGAGCTGCGCGACCACCGGCACCAAGCACTGGCGGGTGGAAGTGACCGAGGCGGCCCACCCGGCCGAGTTCGACATCAGCGCGCGGCAGACCGTGCTGCCCGGTGACGCCAAGACCGGCGTGAAGGACCCGGTGATCGTCCACCACGACGGCCAGTGGCACCTGTGGGCGTCCTGCCACCCGCTGGACGACCCGGAGCAGACCGACCAGATGACCACCGAGTACGCGACCAGCGCCGACGGCCTGACCTGGACCTGGCATGGCACCGCGCTGAGCGGGACGCCGGGCCAGTGGGACTCCCGTGGCACGCGGGTCAGCGCGGTGTGCTTCGAGCGGGGACACGGTCACGGCCTACTACGACGGGCGGGCCAGCGCCGCGGAGAACTACGAGGAGCGGACCGGGGTGGCCACCGGCTCGGACGCGGCCGCGCTGACCGCGGTCGGCGACCAGCCGCTCGCCAGCTCGCCGTACCACGGCGGCGGCCTGCGCTACCTGGACATCGTGCCGCTGCCGGACGGACGGCACCGGCTCTACTACGAGATGACCAGGCTAGACGGCTCGCACGCGCTGTTCACGGAACTGCGCTAGGCGCCTGCGGCCGCTGGTCCGGCCGGCCGTTCCTGGCCTGGCCCTGCCCGGTCGGCCGGCCGCCGACCATGCCGCCCGAGCGCTGCCGCGGCAGGATCCAGTCACGGAAGCTCTCGCCGAGGACCTCCTCGAGCTTGGCGATGTCGGACTCGAACCGCGGGATCAGTTCCTGTCGCTGCTCCCAGCTCAGCGGCTGGCGCTCGCGGCTGTGCCGCTGCAGGTACCGCTCGAGCGGCCCGGTCAGGGTGGCCGCGGTCAGCCCGGGGATCAGCGTGCCGATGGCGCTGCCCGCCCGCTGCGCCAGCGAGACCGCCCGGTGCCTGAGCGTCGGCTCCGGGTGGGAGGTGACGTTCTGCTTCGGTATCTCGGTCAGCACGCCCGTCGGCACGCCGAGGAACTCGCAGATCCGGTCCAGGGTCTGCGCGGGCTCGTCGACCAGCAGCCGGTAGCGGATGACCAGGACCTGCTCACGCGGGAACAGGGTGAACAGGTACTCGAGCTGCTCGCCGTACCGGCCGAGCCCGGTGTAGTGCCAGAAGCTGGCCCAGCCGGCCGCGATCCGGCGCTCCTCCTCGCCGCAGGCGCGGACGAAATCGCCGACGGGCTCCAGGCCCGCGGACCACAGGTGGGTCCAGTTGGAGTGGGCCCGCTCGACCGGATCGCGCACCACCACGATCAGCTTGGCACCGGGCAGCGTCTCGCGGATCCGGCGCATCGCGGCCTGGTCGTACAGGTACAGCGGGGTGGACTCGCCGCGCAGCGTGCCGGGCGGCGCCGCGTCGAACAGCGCCTCGTAATCCGGCCTGCGCCAGATGTGCTCCCGGTACGTCAGCGCGTCGCCCGGGCCGCCCTTGGTGGGCGGCGGCCCGTCGGACAGGAAGAACTTCGGTTCCTTGACTGGTGACATGAAGAGCCCCGGATGCCGCGCGAGCGCGGCGTGCAGCGCCGTGGTGCCGGCCTTGGGGGCACCTATCACCAGGAAGTCGGGCATGGACACGGGGCCTCCACGGAGGGACTCCTAAACATAACTATTTCGGTTATATTAGTTGTAAATAAGCGCGCGGGGTATTCGTACCCAGGTAGATGGCATCAATCACCTCTCGCCGCGACCGCCAGCCGGGTTCGCGGTGGCGTGAGTCAGTCCTGGCTGGCCTGGACCCGGTTGGCGGCGAGCAGGAACGGGACGGCGGCGAGCAGGCACAGGCCGCAGAGCAGGCCGGCCACGATGTAGGGCGCGCGCAGGCCGGCGGCGTGCGCGACGAACCCGCCGGCCAGCGCGCCCAGCCGGCATCAGGCCCCAGCCGAGCATCCGGTAAACGCTGTTGACGCGGCCGAGCAGGGGCGCGGGCACGACCTGCTGGCGCAGGCTGACCGTGACGACGTTCCACATGGTCACGGCGAACCCTTCGCCCGCCAGCATCAGCGCCGCCACGGCCGGGTCGGGGGCGAGCCCGAGGCCGACGAAGACGGCCGCGTCGACCGCTCCCGCGATGATCAGCGAGGGCAGCAGGCCCAGCCGGCGGGTCACCGCCGGGCTGACCAGGCCGCCGGCCACGCTGCCGACGGCGGTCACCGCCAGCAGCAGCCCGTACCCGCGGGTCCCGACGTGCAGCGTCTGGGTGGCCAGCAGCACCAGGACGGCCTGGCCCATCTGGTTGCCGAAGTTGAAGACGCCGAGCAGGACGGCGACGACGCGCAGCAGGCGGTGCCGGTACAGCCAGCGCAGCCCTTCGGCGATCTGGGCGCGGATGGCGACCTTGGGCTGGCCGGCTTCCCGGCCTGCGGCACGGCTGCGTCCGGGGCAGCCTGGCCAGCAGTGCCGCCGAGCCGGCGAACGAGAGAGCGTCCAGGCCGAACGGCAGCGCCGCGGCCACCGCGAACAGCAGGCTGCCGGCCGGCGGCCCGAGGAAGGTCTCCCCCACCGTCAGGCTGACCTGCTGGCTGCCGTTGGCCCGGGCCAGGAGCTCGGGCGGCACCAGGTCGGGCAGCACCGCCTGGGCGGCGTTGCTGAAGACGACCTCGGCGCTGCCGAGCAGCAGGCCCGCCAGGCCGAGGACCGCGATGTTCGCGATCCGGAAGATGACCAGGACGGCGACCGCGGCCACGACGGCGGCCTGCACCGCCTGGGCGCGCCACATGAGCGTGGCCCGGTCGTAGCGGTCGACCAGCGCCCCGGCCGGCAGCGAGAGCACCATCCACGGCAGGAAACCGGCCGCGGTGACGACCGCGACCAGCCGCGGATCCCGGCTGATGGTCACGGCGAGCAGCGGCAGCGCGGCCACGAAGGCGCCGTCGCCGGTGCTGCTGATCGCGTTGGCCCACCACAGCCGCCAGTAGTGCGCCCCCAGGCGGGGGCGGCGGGTGCCGCTGCTCATCGTCTGCGTCATGCGGTCAGGCTGGCCAGGGATCGGCGGCAGCGGCTACGTTTAAGCTGGACACTAAATCCTCGCGCAGCTGAGCAGAGCCGGGCAGGGTGGGAGCATGCTGCTGGTACTCGAGCTGGACGTCGCTGACCTGGCCGCGACCAGGTTCGCCATCTCGCCGCTGGGCGAGACGATCCGCGCCGTTCAGCTACTGGCCGGGCGGGACACGCCCGCGGCCACCATGCCCTGGCTGCGGTGGGCGCGGCGCGAGCTCGCCTGGCGGCCGCTGCGGCTTCCGCGGCTGTGGCCGCTCATCGTGACCGGCCTGCCCACCTTCCCTGAATTCCTGGTCCCGGCGCCCGAGGTTAGGATGCCCGAGCTCGGCGCCGAGCTGGCCCGGGTACGCGCCGTGCCCGCCGCGGCCGTCCGGGCGAGCCTGCGCCGCGTGTGGGAGGAGCATCCGTGGCCGGAAAGCGCGCGGGAGCTCGACGCGCGGCCGCGGGAGTCGCTGGCCGAGATCGCGGCCGAGATCGGTGAGTGCCACGACCGGCTCATCGCGCCGCACTGGGAGCGGATCCGGCCGGTACTCGAGGCCGACATCGTCTACCGGGCGGGCTTGCTGGCCGGCGGCGGCGCCCGGTCCCTGTTCGCCGATCTCCATCCCGATCTGCGCTGGTCCGGCGGCACGCTGACGCTCTCTGACTACGAACAGGGACCGTCGCCGGTCAAGGTCATGCTGGGTCCCGACGGGGTGGTGCTCATGCCGAGCGTCTTCCACTGGCCGGATGTGTCGCTGAACCTGGCGACGAGCACCCAGACGATGCTGCTGTACCCGGCGCGCGGGACGGCCACGGTATGGGAAGGCGCCGGCTGGGACGGCGAGGCACCGGAGGGCACCGGGGCCGGCGGGCGCGAGGAAGCGGCCGAGGCACTGCTCGGCGCGCCGCGGGTCCGGCTGCTGAGCGCGCTGCGCTCCCCCGCGACCACGACGGCGCTGGCCCGCCGTCTCGGCGTCACGCCGAGCGCGGTCTCCCAGCACCTGGCCGTGCTGCACCGGGGCGGGCTGGTGGACAAGCGGCGCAGCGGGCGGGCCGTGCTCTACCAGATCACCGAGCTCGGGCTCGCCCTGCTCAGGGGCGGCCTGGCCGCGTCCGGAGTGGACGCCTCGTCCGGGGCGAGTGCCTCGTGAGGGCGGTGGTCTACTCCGGCTACGGGGCCACGCCGGTGCTCACCGAGGTGCCCGAACCGGCCTGCCCGGCCGACGGGGTGGTCATCACGGTGGGCGCGACCGGCGTGTGCCGGTCGGACTGGCACGCCTGGAAGGGCCACGATCCGGTCGTGCTGCCGCACATCGGCGGGCACGAGTTCGCCGGGCTGGTCGCGGCGGCCGGGCCGGAGGTGACCCGGTGGCGTCCCGGGGACCGGGTGACGGTGCCGTTCGCCTGCGGCTGCGGCCGGTGCGAGTTCTGCCTGGCCGGCGACGCCCAGGTGTGCCCGGACCAGACCCAGCCGGGATTCACCGGGCCCGGTTCGTTCGCCGAGCTCGTGGCGGTGCACGCGGCGGACGCCAACCTGGTGGCGCTGCCCGGCGACGTCAGCTTCGTCACCGCGGCCTGCCTGGGCTGCCGGTTCGCCACCGCGTTCCGCGCGGTCACCGCGCACGGCCGGGTCCAGGCGGGAGACTGGCTGGCCGTGCACGGCTGCGGCGGGGTCGGGCTGTCCGCGGTGATGATCGGCGCGGCCCTGGGCGCGCGGGTGGTGGCCGTCGACGTCTCCGCCGCCGCGCTGGAACGGGCCCGCGAGCTCGGCGCCGAAGCCGTCGTCGACGCGGGCCACGCGCGGGGTGGCCGCCCGCCCGGGTCGCCGGTGCGGTCGCGGAGATCACCGGCGGCGGGGCGCACGTCTCGGTCGATGCGCTCGGCTCGCCGGCGCTGGCCGCGGACTCGGTGCGCTGCCTGCGGCGCCGGGGCCGGCACGTGCAGGTCGGCTTGCTGCCGGGCGGGCCGGTGCCGCTGCCGATGGACCTGGTCATCGGGCGCGAGCTCGAGCTCTACGGCTCGCACGGCATGGCCGCCCGCGACTACCCGGCGATGATGCGGCTGGTCGCGGACGGCACGCTGCGTCCCGGGCTGCTGACCGGGGACGTGATCGGGCTCGACGGCGTGGGGCCGGCCCTGGCGGCGATGGACGGCCCGGGCACCGCGGCCGGGATGACGGTGGTCAAGCTGGCAGGGTGACGGCAGCGTAAACGGGTAAGCAGGCGGACGGAAGGTACCCAACGAAGGGATCACCGATGGCAGACAACATCTACTCGATCAGCGAGATCGTCGGCTCGTCGACGGAGAGCATCGACGACGCGATCAGGGGCGCCGTCTCCCGCGCCTCGCGGACCCTGCACAACCTGGACTGGTTCGAGGTCACCGACACGCGCGGGCGGATCGAGGACGACGGCCGCCTGCTGTTCCAGGTCACGCTGAAGGTCGGCTTCCGCCTGGACGAGGCGTCCGCCTGACAAGATAGGCGCCATGCCCCGTTCCGCGCCCAGGCACGACCGCGACGCCGGCGGCCCGGCTGACCTGCTGGCCGCGAAGGCGGCGCTGCGGCAGGAGGTATGGACCGCGATGCGCGCGGCCAAGGTGGCCCGGTTCCCCGGCGCCGCCGGGCGCATCCCGAACTTCACCGGGGCCGAGGCCGCCGCGGAACGCCTGCGCGCCCTGCCCGCCTGGCAGGGCGCGCGGCACCGTGAAGTCCAACCCGGACTCCGCCCAGTGGCCGGTGCGCCAGCGTGCCCTGGAGGACGGCAAGACCGTGTACATGGCCGTGCCGCGGCTGGCCGAGCCCGAGCCGTTCTTCGCCCTCGACCCGGCTCACCTGGCCGAGCCGCCGCGCAAGGCGGCCTCGATCAGCGGCGCGACCCGCTCGGCGCGCCGGGTGACGCTGGCCGAAGTGTCCCCGGTCGACCTGGTGGTGATGGGCTGCGTGGCGGCCGCGGAGGACGGCGCCCGGCTGGGCAAGGGCGGCGGGTTCGCCGACCTGGAGTTCGCGCTGGCCACCGCGGCCGGCCTGATCGGGCCGGATACCGTCTGCGTCACCACCGTGCACGAACTCCAGGTCTGCGCGGCCGGGACGATCCCGCTGACCAGCCACGACGTGCCGCTGGACTTCATCGTCACGCCGGACCGGGTGATCGAGTGCCGCCGGTCCGGACCGCGTCCGGCGGCCAGCATCGACTGGGACGACCTGACCGAGGAGAAGATCGCGGCCATCCCGCTGCTGGCCGCCCAGCGCCGGGCCCGCTGACTGACTAGGTGGTTAGAGACGGGCGGCGAGCCAGTCGGCGATCGCGGCCCTGGACTCGAACGCGTGGTTGGTGACGCCGTGGCTGCCGTCCGGGTAGAGCAGCAGCTCGGCTCCGGGTGCCTCGCGGGCCAGGCGCTCGGCGTGGGCGGCGGGGACGATGCCGTCGCGGCCGCCGTGCACGACGAGAAGCGGGCAGGTGATCCGGGCCGCGGCGTCCTGCAGGGTCAGTTCCGCGGCCCGCTCGCGGGCCTGTTCCGGGCTGGCCGCCCCCGACCGGTGCTGGAAGGTGCTCCTGGTCTGCGGGGGCAGCCGGTCCCAGTCCTGGCCCCACTGGTAGGGGCCGGCCAGTTCCACCGCGGCCCGGACGCGCGGCTCGTAAGCCGCTGACCTGGCCGCGTAGTAGCCGCCCAGGCTCACCCCGAAGACGCCCAGCCGGCCCGGGTCGATGTCGTCGCGGCCGTTCAGGTAGTCCGCCACGGCCGTGGTCACCCGCTCGTAGGCCGGCTCGATCGGGAACTCGTACTCGGCCTCGCCCTGTCCGGGGCCGTCGACCGCGATCACCGCGAGGCCGCGGGCCAGCAGGTATTCGGCGGTGGCCTGCAGTTCCTCCTTGACCGAATCCAGCCCGGGGATCATGATCACGACGGGTGGCCCGCCCGGGGCCGCCCGTTCCGGCGGAACCCGCAGGTAAGCGGCCAGCGTGCTGCCGCCGTAGGGCACGTGCACCGGCTCGGCGGGCGGGCTGAGGGTACCGGCCCCGCGGCGGAAGCAGGCCACCGTCCGCTCGTGCGCCGCCCGCTGCTCCTGCGGGTGATCGGTGAAGACGAACTTGCCCCAGTGCCAGCACAGCGCGGCCCGCCGCCAGGCCTCCCCGGCGGTGATCGCGTGCCCGGCCGCCTCGGCCGTCTCAGCCACCTGCTCATAATGCTGCGCGGTGCGGCCCCACTCACGGCACCAGTCGTCCCAGCGCCCGATGCGGGCCATGGTCGCCTCGAAATCCGGGTAGCTGGTGCCGTTGGCGACGAACCGCGCCGCCCAGTGCGCCCGCGCCGCCGCGACGCGCTTGTCCGGGGCAGCGTCCATTGTTACCACGGATAACGGTTTCTGGATGCCGGCGTAGAGTTCGGGGCGGCGGTCGGCCAGCAGGTCGTTGTTCTCCGATACGCGCTTGTTCCGGGCGCGCGGCAGGTCGCAGTCGGCGGTGAGCACCACGGGCCGGTCGGCGAGCACCGGGCCGGCCAGCAGGTAGCCTTCCGGGCTGGCGATGAGCGAGCCGCTGATCCAGGGCACGCCGCGCTCGACGCCGCACCGGTCGCACACCGCGACGAACACCCCGTTGCTGGCCGCCGCGGCCTGCGCCTTGACCACCTCGGCGGGCCGCTCGCCCTCCGGCCAGCGGTAGCCCGGCCAGTTGACCGGGGCGGCGATGAGGTCGGCGCCGTCCAGGGCGGCCAGCCGGGTCCACTCCGGGAACTCCAGGTCGTAGCAGACCATGACGGCCACCCGGCCGGCCTCGGTGTCGACGACCGGCGGGGCGGCGTCGCCGGGGGTGAAGACGAATTTCTCCTTGTCCCACAGGTGCGCCTTGCGGTAGACCGCGCGGGTGCCGGACGCGTCGACCAGGGCGGCGCTGTTGTACACGAGGCCGTCGTCGCCGAGCTCGCAGAAGCCGCCGACGATCACCAGGCCGTGCTGGACGGCCAGCGCGTGCCACTGGCGCAGGGTCGGGTTATCCGCCGCGGGCGCGGCCAGCCCGCGGGCCTCGGCGGCCGGGCCGGCGGGATCGAAGACGTAGCCGGAGTCGCAGAGCTCGGGCAGCACCACGAGCCGGGCGCCCGCGGCGGCGGCCTCCGCCACCGCGGCGGCAGCGGCCTGCCGGTTGGCGTCCGGCTCGGCCACGGCGATCGCGAGCTGGGCGACCGCGATCTTGGTGGGGTCCACTATGCGTACTCCGTTCGCCCGGGATAGGACTATGGAGACAGCATCTCTCATGAGCAGCTGAGGAAGAAGGGGCAGACGGTGACCGGACGCGCGGATGTCGTGGTGGTAGGCGGCGGGCACAACGGGCTGGTCGCGGCGGCCTACCTAGCCCGGGCAGGGCTGACCACGGTGGTGTGCGAGCGACGTGGTGTCACCGGGGGCGCGGCGGTGAGCGAACACCCGTTTGGTCCGGATTTTACGGTGACCTCGCTGTCCTACGTCGTGTCGCTGCTGCCGCCGGACCTGGTCCGGGACCTTCGCCTCGAGCAGCACGGGTACCACGTGTACCCGCAGGGCCCCTATTTCGCGCCGCGCGCCGACGGCCGCGCCTGCGGCTGCCGCACGACCCGGCGCAGCGGCACGCCGAGATCGCGAAGTTCTCCGCCGCGGACGCCGACGCCTATCCCCGGTACGAGGCGCACCTGGCCGGCATCGGCAAGGTGCTCGGCCCGCTGCTGGAGCAGATCCCGCCGAAGCTCGGGTCGCGCCGCCCGCAGGACCTGGTTCGCCAGGCGCGGCTGCTGGGCAGCCTGCGCGGCCTGGACGAGCGCGGCGCGGTCGACGTGACCCGGCTGCTCACCGGGAGCATCGCCGACCTGATCGAGGAGTACTTCAGCAGCGACGCGATGCTCGGCCTGCTGTCGGTGTCCGGGGTCATCGGCACCTGGGCCGGGCCGCGGTCGGCCGGGACCGCCTACGTGATGCTGCACCACCACATCGGCGAGACCGACGGGGCGGCGGGGGCCTGGGGCTTCCCGCGCGGCGGCATGGGCGGGGTGTCGAACGCGCTGGCCCGGGCGGCCCGGATGTTCGGCGCGCAGATCAGGACCGACGCCGAGGTGGCGCAGATCCGGACCTCCGGCGGCCGGGTCACCGGGGTCACGCTGGCCAACGGCGAGGCCATCGACGCGCCGCTGGTCGTCACCACGGCGCACCCGCAGATCTCGTTCCTGCGGCTGCTCGATCCGAAGGAGCTGCCCGACGGGTTCGTCGCCGACATCCGCGGCTGGCGCAGCCGCAGCGGCACCGTCAAGATCAACCTGGCGCTGGACCGGCTGCCGGTCTTCACCAGCCACCCGGAGCCCGACCCGCAGGTCTACGGCGGCACGATCGTGCTGGCCGAATCGCTCGATGACATCGAGAACGCGTTCCAGCAGGCCGTCGCGGGCCGCCCGGCCGAGCTGCCGTTCGCCGACATCTGCATCCCCAGCGTGTTCGACGACTCGCTGGCCCCGGCGGGCAAGCACGTCATGTCGATGTTCACCCAGTGGGTGCCCAGCGACTACGCCGACAAGCCGCACGAGGAGGAACTTCGAGGCCTACGCCGACCGGGTGCTGGCCCGGGTGGAGCGGGTGGCGCCCGGGTTCACCGGCTCGGTGCTGCACCGGCAGGTGATCGGGCCGCACACCATGCAGGAGGAGTACGGGCTGGTCGGCGGCAACATCTTCCACGGGGAGCTGTCGCTGGGGCAGATGTTCCACGCCCGGCCCGCGGCCGGCTACGCCGACCTGCGGACTCCGGTCCGGGGGCTGTACCAGGCGGGTTCGGCTACCCACGGGGGCGGCGGGGTCACCGGCATCCCGGGTCGCAACGTGGTCCGGCAGATCCTGGCCGACCGGCGCGCCGAGCGCTGGCGCCGCCGGGTGCCCGGCTCCGCGAGCAGGCGGGCTGACGCCTGATCGGTGGAGGTGGTCGCGCCCCCGCGTCAGGCGGGACCATCGAAGGCTGCGGGCACTGCGTCGACCACGAGCGCCCCGGGTTCGTCGCCGGCATCGCGCGCGAGCTCGTGGCTAGCCGCTGACTCGTGGCCAGCGGCCGGCGGACCGGCTCCGCCAGGCTCGTCACGTGCCTTCAGCGAGGTGGAGGCTGCCGGGGATGGCGTCGATGGCATCGTCGAATCGCTTGAGCAGCGCCTGACGGCCGCCGCGGCCTCCGGTGCGGACCCAGTGGCGCCCGGCGATGCTCCAGGCGGCGACGGCGAGCTCGGCTAGGACGTAGAGCCGCAGGTCATCGGGGTCGAGGCCGAGCCTGCCGGCGAGAGTGTCGGCCACCTGGGCTTTGATGGTGGCCCGGTAGTGCTCGACGTAGGCGAGAAGGGCGGGCTCGCTGGCGATGAGGCGCCGGGTGGCGAGGAAGCGTTCGTCCCAGCCGTCGTCGAGGCCGGCCGCCGCCGCGGCCAGCGTGTCGTGCAGTCCGGCGAGGACGGCCCCGGAGAAGGAGCGCTCGGCGAGGGCGGCCAGGTAGGCGGTCCACAGTTCGGCCTCGGCCTCGATGCCCGCGGCTTCCTTGGCCGGGAAGAAGCGGAAGAACGTGCTCCTGGATACCTCGGCCGCGTCGGCTAGCTCGTCGATGGTCGTGGCGTCGAAGCCCTTCTCGGCGAAGAGCCGCAGCGCGGCGTCGGCCAGCGCCCGGTGGGTTCGCAGCTTCTTCCGCTCGCGCAACGGGAGCGATCTGTCCGCGGTGGCCTGGCTCACGCAGGCCAGTATACCTCTCCGTTAAGACTCAGCACTGTTTGGCACTCAGTCTTTTTTTCGGCTTGACAATAAATGAAACTGAGTGCCAATCTCGACTGAGTGCCGCCAAGATCGGGGTGGCGGCTTGACGGAGGAGAGACCGATGAGTTCCAGGCTCGACATGAGCACGATGTTCACCATTCATGCCGCCCTGCGCCGTGACCTCGAGCAGGTGGCCCGGATCGCGGGCCGCCGCGACAGCACCGACGGCACCCGGCTGCGAGCGGCCCGGGGATGGCAGCAGTTCAAGAAGTTCCTGGTCGTCCACCACCAGGTCGAAGACGACGCGCTGTGGCCGGCGCTGCGCGCCACGGTGGCGGGCTCCCCCGACCAGCTGGCGCTGGTCGACGCGCTGGAGCAGGAGCACGCGGTCATCGACCCGCTGCTCCGGGCGGTCGACGAAGCCGCCGGATCACGGTCCTTCGGCGACATTGTCGACGAGCTCGTCACCAAGCTCGGCGGCCATCTGGCCCACGAAGAGTCCGACGGGCTGGACCTGATCGACGCCTCGCTGGGCCTGGCCGACTGGCAGCGCTTCGGGCGGGTGCACGGCGAGCGGCTTGTCGGCGACGCCCCGACCTACATGCCCTGGCTGCTCGACGGGGCCGACCCCCGGGCCGTGGCGGCGTTCCTGGCCAACGTCCCCCCGGCGCTCGCGGCCGCGTACCGCGGGCAGTGGGAGTCCGATTACGCCGCCTTGAAGCGCTGGGACGCCCTGGACGCGCCCAGTGGCGCCAGCGGCAGCTGAGGAGGCACAGCCATGTCGTTCCCTGACACGATCGGCGCGCCCGAGACCGGCGCCGCGCCCGCCGCGGGCCGCAAGCTCGGCCTCGCCCTGCTGGTGATCGCGACGGCGCAGCTCATGCTGGTGCTCGACGACACCATCGTCAATGTCGCCCTGCCCACTATCCAGCGCTCACTCCATGTGCCGGCCTCCCACCTCAACTGGGTCGCGAGCTTCTACGCCCTGACCTTCGGCGGGCTGCTGCTCGCCGGCGGGCGCGCGGGCGACCTCTTCGGCCGGCTGCGCATGTTCCGCGGCGGGCTCATCGTCTTCGCGGCGGCCTCGATGGCCGGCGGCCTCGCCCCCGACAGCACCGTCCTCCTCGTCGCCCGTGCGGTACAGGGCTGCGGCGCGGCGATCGCCGCGCCCGCGGCGCTGTCCTTGGTGACCACCACGTTCCCGGCTGGCCCGGAGCGGACCAAGGCGCTCGGCGTCTACGGCGGGATGGCCGGGCCGGGATCCGTACTGGGCCTGCTGCTCGGCGGGACGCTGGTCGAGTACGTCAGCTGGCGCTGGGTTCTGTTCATCAACGTCCCCATCACGGTCGCCGTCCTGCTCGCCAGCCGGATCCTGGTCTCCGGGGACCGCGAGCACGGCCCGCTCGACCTGATCGGCGCACTGACCGCCACCGTGGGCATCGGGTCGATCGTCTACGGCCTCACCAGCGGCGGCACGAACGGCTGGAGCGACCCCGTGACCCTCACCTGCCTCGCCGGAGGGGCCGTAGTGCTGGCCGCGTTCGTCGTGCGGGAGCGCAGCTACCGCACGCCGCTGGTGCCGGTCGCGGTCGTGCGAGACCGCAGCCGGGCCGGCGCCTACACCGTCATGCTGCTCCTGGGCGCGGGCATGCTCGCTATGTTCTACCTGCTCACGCTCTACATGCAGATCGTGCGCGGCTACGCGGCACTGCCCACCGGACTCGCCTACCTGCCCGTCATCGCGGGTACCGGGGTCGCCGTAGGCGCCGCCCCGCGCCTGCTCATGAAGGCGCCCGCGCGAGCGGTCATCGCGGCCGGCCTGATCCTCTACGCGGGGGCGATGCTCTGGTGCGCGTCGCAGCTGACACCGGCTTCGGACTACTTCGCCGTGATCCTTCCCGCCCTGCTCGTCGCGGGCATCGGCAGCGGGCTGGTCTTCGTGGCCGCGACCGCGGTCGCCGTGCACGGCGTCGCCCCGTACGACAGCGGCGCCGCGGCCGGCCTGCTCAACACCGGGCTGCAGGTGGGAGCGGCGCTCGGGCTCAGCGCGCTCGCGTCGATCGCAGCGACCGTCACCCGGGATCACCGCGCGGGTCACACGGTGGCGGCGGCGCTGACCGACGGGTACGCGTCCGGCCTGGTCGTCGCGGCGGTGTTCTTCGCGGTCGGCGCCGTCGTTGCTCTCGCGACCGTGCGGACCCGGATCACCGGGCCGGAAGTGACGATGTCCTGATGAATCGTCAGATTCTCCATGCCGCTGACGTGTTCGTCCCTACACTGCCGCCATGGTTCACGGGCGGCACGGCCGCAGGGGCGCACGCTGGCCGCTGCTCGGGCTGGGCGGCCTGGGGGCCGTGGCCGCCGTGATCGTCGTCGCGCTCGGCATCGGCCAGGTGACGGGCGGCCCGGCCTGCGCGTCGGTCGTGCCGGCGGCCGCGGCGACCGCGGGGACCGCGGGGACCGCTACGCACTACGTGCTCACCGGCACGGGCAACTGCTCCTATCCTTCTCCGCCGGCCGACGAGCTGTTCGTGGCCCTGTCACCGGCCGAATACCACGGCGCCGGGGCGTGCGGCGGCTATGTGGAGGTCAGCGGCCCGAAGGGATCGGTCCGGGCCGAGGTGATCGACCAGTGCCCGCCCTGCGCGGCCGGGCACATCGACCTGAGCGAGGCGGCGTTCGCCCGGATCGCTCCGCTGTCCGCCGGGCTCGTTTCCGTCACCTACCGGGCCGTCGCCGATCCGGCGCTTCCGGCACCGGTAGCGCTGCGGGTCAAGGAGGGCTCGTCGCGGTACTGGCTGGCGCTGCTGGCCATGAATACGGGGAACCCGCTGGCTTCGGTTCAGGTGGAGAGCGCGGCGGGTGGCTGGCGGGATCTCGTGCGCGCTGATTACAACTACTGGATCGCGTCGTCGGGGGCCGGGGACGGGCCGTTCACCGTGCGGCTGACCGACACGGCCGGCCATCGGGTTACGGTGCGCGGTGTCGCACTGGAGCCTGGGGTTGTCCAGGGCACGCGGGATCCGGATGTATGGCGCGGGTAGTGGCGCGTCGCCGGCTTCGCCGGTGCCGGTGTCCTCGGCGCCGCGCGTGACGGCTAGGGCCTCGCGAGTGGCGCGTCAGCGGGTGGCGGCGCCGGCGCCGGCTAGTTCGGCGCCGGCGGGTTCGGCGGCGGCCCGGGTTCCTGGCCAGGCACCCGCGGCACAGGAGGACGCACCGCGGAGCCCCTCCGCTGCCCCGAGTTGTTAGCGAGGCTGCTTAATGCGCCGGTCAGCCGGCGATTCGAGAGCCTGGCGATGGCCGCGGGCCGAGCTGCCGTCATGATCGGCGAGCAACTACCAGGAAGTCCGGCTGGTGTGACGCAGAACTGGTGAACCTGTTCGCCGCCATGCGCGGCCCGGTGCCTGAACACCCGCTTCTGAGTCGCCGTCATGATCGGCGAGCCAGTTGCCAGGAAGTGCGGTAAATACGCTCCGAAGTCCCTGATCCGGGTTCGTGCGCTGTCCCATTCCGGTTATCGCGACGTTCGCCTATAGTGGTGCCCGGCAAGTTGCGTACGCCACCCCGCCGCTCCCCGCGCCCACGCCGCCGGGGGCATCGTCGGCCAAGGCCCTCCGGGCCCGCCTCGCCGTTCTCCGGCCAGTCACGGCTAGCACCCGGCGGAGCGTGGGAAACCGCCAGAGACGAGAATCCCGTGACCAAAGACGGCAGCAATGCCCGTAAGAAGGCAGCCCGTGAACTCGCCGCCGCCGAGCAGATCACCTACACCGAGGCCCTGCAGCGGGTCGGTCAGCATTCCGGCCCCGCCCCGTCAGCCTGCCGGGAGAGCGTTGCCGCGGCCGGAGCAGGCCGGGTGACCACCCGGGTAACCCGGCCGGTCGCGACCCTCACCACCGACGTGGTCCTCATCGGTCACACCGGCCCGGTCAGTTTCGTGGCGTTTCACCCGGATGGACGCACTCTGGCCAGTGGCGGCGACGTCACCGCCCGCCTGTGGGACCTGGCTACCAGGCAGGCCACCACCGTCCTGACGAGTGAGGCCGACCTGATCTCGGCAGCCCTCAGCCCCGATGGCGGCACGCTTGCCGTGGCAGCCGCGGACGGGACCGTGACGCTGTGGGCCATCACCACCGGGCAGATCACGCCCCTCGCCGGGTCCGTCGGCAAGATCCATGCGCTGGCCTTCAGCCCGGACGGCCGCACCCTGGCCAGCAGCGAGACCGAGCCGCCGCAACGCGCCCATGCCAGCCCGGCAGCGGGCAGTACCACCACCGTCCGGCTACGAGACCTGGCTGCCGGGCAAGCCGCCACGGTGTCGTCCATGCCGGGCCGCTATCAGAGCAAGGCGCTGGCGTTCCACCCCAGCGGGCACATTCTCGCCCACAGCCCGGGCATGGACGGGACTGTCCAGCTGCTGCACCTGGACAGCGGCCAGGTCACCACCGTTACCGGCCACGCTTACGGCATCGAAGCGGCGGCGTTCAGCCCGGACGGCCGCACCCTGGCCACCGGCAGCGTCGATACCGCCATACGGCTATGGGATCCGGCCACCGGGCAGACCACCAGCATCTTGACCCCCCACGGCGGCTATGTGGTCTCGGTGGCCTTCAGCCCGGATGGCCGCACCCTGGCCAGCGCCGGCACAGACCGCACCGTCCGGCTGTGGGACCCGGCCACCGGGCAGCCCGCCGCTACCCTGTTCGGACATACCGAGTTCGTCACCTCGGTGGCGTTCAGCCCCGACGGGCGCACGCTGGCCACCGGCAGCATGGACGGGACAGTACGGCTGTGGACCCCCGGCGAACCGTCCCGAAGCCGTTCGGTCGAGACGTAGCGGCGGGCAGGGTGCGGTGCCCGCGGGCCGGGGGGACGGGCCGGAGTCAGCCGACGCGGCGCAGGACGGCCGCGCGCTCCTCCGGGGGAAGGTCATCACCGGCTTCCAGCAGGCCGGGCAGCAGCTCGGCCTGGGTGGTGAGGGCGCGGAAGGACCGGCCGATGGTCACGGTGTGCCGCGGACGCCGGATAACCTCGATGCGGTCCCCGGCCCTGATCTCGCCCGGGACGACCACTCGCAGGTAGGTTCCGGTCGCGCCGCGGGCGGTGAACCTCTTCACCCACTTCGGCTCCTTCATCCGGTGCGCGAACGTCGCGCACGGGATGCGGGGCGAGGTCGCCTGCAGGACCACGGTGCCGCCGATCCGCCAGCGTTCCCCCACCAGCGTGCCCGTCAGGTCCAGGCCGCGGGTGGTCAGGTTCTCCCCGAACTGGCCGGCGGGCAGCTCATACCCCAGTTCCCGCTCCCACCAGTCCAGGTCCTCACGGGCGTAGGCGTACACGGCCTGGTCCGTGCCGCCGTGATGCTGGGTCGTGCAGACGATGTCACCGGCCAGGCCGTTCGGCCGCGGGTGACCCCGCCGCTTGGGTCCAGGATCAGAGACCGGTACCGGCCAGCTGACCGGGTGCTTGCCGATGCCGGTCCGGCCGGTGTCATGCGGCGTGGGCAGCGTCTGGGCCGCGAGGTTGACCGACAGCAGCACGCCACGGCGGGATACATCCACACCGAGCCTAGAGCCGCCGCCACGCCGCTGGCCACGCATTAACCGCAGCCCCGGCCCGACGATGCCCGCCACCCGCTCACCTCCAAGGCGGCACCAGGGCGACGACGCCCTGCTCGCCCCTCCATCACCCGGCGGCTCGTCGAACGGTTCGCCTTCCAGACCTCGGCCCCGGCGCTGACGCGCCGCGAGCTGTCCCACCTCACCCCCCGCAAACTTGACGTGCTGAGGCTGCTGGCCCGCGGCCTGAGCAATGCCGAGATCGCCGCGCAGCTCACCCTCAGCGACGCCACTGTCAAGACCCACGTCGCCGGCTCCTGGCCAAGCTCCAGCTGCGCGACCGGATCCAGGCCGTCATCCCGGCCTACGAAACCGGCCTGGTGACGAGACAGCCAGCCTGGCGGCTCGCTACGCCGGCCATCTGGTGCCTAATGGTTTCGGCTGGTCTGGGTCTGCGGGTGGCTCAGCCCAGGGTTGCGGCGGCAAGGCTGGTCAGATGGCTGATCAGGCTGGGCGTAGGCAGCCGGGCGAGGGTGTCAGAGATCTCGCTGGAGGCGTATGCCCGGTGTTCGGGGGCCGCGTCCGGTGTCCAGTGCCACGCTGGCCTGGGCCTGCAGGAAGTTGAGCCTGCCCGCGATGTACATGCCGAACGACTGCTCGTCACGTAGCCGGCCGGGGCCTCCGCCAGCGCGGTAGGCGGCGAGGGTTCGCTGCACTGCGGCATCATCGGCTGTGCCGTCGTCATGGCCATGCCAGAACATCAGGAGCCCGGCCAGCTCACGGCCGGGCCGGGCCGGCCCGGCATCGTCCCAGTCGAGCACGGCCAGCTCGCCAGAGGCCTCGACGAGCACGTTGTCGGGGTGCAGGTCCCGGTGGCAGGTGACCAGCCGGTCCCCGGCCATCGGGGTCACCAGATCTGCCAGGTCGCATAGCAAGCCGGCGTGTCTGGCCATCGCCTCCCCCCAGCCGGCTCCCTGCCCGCGCGCAGCGTCCGCGAGCTGGTCCCAGGTCGCAGGTCCCGGAACTGTGTCATACCAGGGGTCGACCGCGCCCCGGGCCGGCCGGGCAAGAGCATGCAGCCGTCCGGCCAGGTCTCCGATCTGGACGGCCAGCCCCGGGTCGGCCAGATCCACGGGCACGCCATCAATCCACCGGTACAGCCGCAGCCAGCCGCCACCCTGACCGGGGGCAAGCTCCTGGAGGAATCGCCCGTCCCGGCCGGGCAGGCTGCCCGGCAGCCGGATACCTGCAGACTCCAGGTGTGCGGTGAAGGTTACTTCCGGGCGTACCGACTCCTCGTCAGCTTCCCAGAACAGTTCTTTGACGGCGTAGCGCTCCGCGCCCAGATCCAGGCACCAGATCCGTCCCACCGCACCCCGCGACACCGGGATGAGCGAGGCCCCGGGTTCTGCCGTCAGCCCGAATGCGCGGCAGACGTGCCCGACGCCCTCGCTGCCGCCACCGATCACGCTCCAAGGCAACCAGCTGCCGATGATCGCGGCAACCTGGGTCTCCCCGGCTTCGGGCAGCACGCAACGCCTTAGGAAACTTCCGCTTCTGCCGCTGTCAGAGTTCGAGCTGTACGAGGTAGCCGATGAAGTGCTCGTCGCCCCGATCTTCGGTCCAACCGTCCGCCGATCCGACGTCGGTGAGGACCCCGGTGCCCGCGACCGGGTAGGCGGTGGCGATGCACGGTATCGGCCGGGACTGCGCCGTGGTGCTCTTCGGCCGCGTCCACGGCCTGCTGGGCATCCGCGCCCAGCGTCGCGGCGAGCCAGTCCGGGTCAGCGGCGCGGAGGGTCCAGGCGACCCGCGAGCCGAGGCGGAACGGCTCGCCGCAGCACTGCATCTGCCAGCTGTCAAGCCAGATCGCCGTGGCCATACGGCACAGTCTGGCGGCGGGACGGTTCACCGGTCGAACCATTTCCGCTCATGCGTTGAGAGCATCGCCTACCTGGAACGCGAGCCAGATTACGGGTGCTCCATGCGCGGCTACGAAGCCTGGCAGCTTGCTGACCCGTCGCGCCAGTTGCCTGGCAGGGCTGGGCGCAGACAGTACGATGGCGCCCGACGCACGGCTTAGGAGCACGCTATGTCGGAGCAGGACGACGCGGACGTCATCGAGCAGGCATCGCGGCAGTTCAGTTTCCCCGCCATCCCCGGGCTGCCGGCCCTTCGCGGCATCGCCGGGAGCCGCCGCCGCTGGCTCGTGGTCATCGCGGCCGCGGGCGCGCTGCTCGTCACCGCCGCCACTCTGGTCACTATCCGGGTCGCTGCGGGCCCGCGTACAGACCCGGCGCTGGCCGGGCTGGTCCGCGAGGTCACCACGGTGCCCGTAGGTAAGTCGGTGCCCGGGCTGCCTGGCCTGTCTGCGTCCGCGTCGGACGCTAGCGCGTACTCCTCGACGCTGCTGGCCGGCGGGCCTCACCGCGGTCAGCGGCCCGCCGCTCACCCGCGGCGGCAAGCCCGAGGTCCTCTACGTCGCCAACGGGTACTGCCCCTACTGCGCGATGGAGAACTGGCCGCTGATCGTCGCGCTCAGCCGGTTCGGCCGGTTCACCGGCCTGACCACCAGCCGGTCACCGGAGTTCGAGCACATCGCGCCTATCGACAGCTGGACCTTCTACGGCTCGCACTACAGCCAGCCCCTACCTGTCCTTCGTCCCCGTCGAGCAGTACTCCAACGTCCTGGTAAACGCCAAGGCCAACCCAGACGCCCGCGGAAGCTACCGCAAGCTGCAACCGCTCACGGCGGCCCAGCAGGCCCTCTTCGCCCGGTACGACAAGACCCGGGCGACCCCGTTCCTGGACTTCGGGAACCACGCCGCCCAGACCGGCTCGGGCCTCATCCCGGTGCAGCTGATGACGGGCAGGTCGTGGCAGCACATTGCCGCGGCCCTGCGGCAGCCACGTACAGAACTCGGCTCGGCCCTGCTCACCGAGGCGGACTCGCTCACCGCCGAGTTCTGCCGCCTTACCGGCGACCGCCCCGCCGCCGCCTGCCCGGCATTCATCACAAGCATTCAGCCGCCCTCCTAGCGGCGCGACCCGGCGGGGCCGACAAAGACGGCGTTTCCGCGGAAACGGCTTGTGCATCCGTTCACAAGGCGTCTCCGCGGAAACGCGCTCATATGCCCGTGGCCACGGGACGGCGCTGATGCAGGCGGCACCGTGGGTCAGATCGGAGTCGGCGCCATTCTGTGGCGACGGCCGGAATCAGTTACCGGGTCCGGCAGCGAGATCTCGGTCAGATCCGCGACCTCGAACGCCACGCCCCAGCGGTCCGCATGCCAGGCCCCGTCGACAGCGCCGTTGGTCAGCGCGGCCTCGATCAACGCCGAGTCATGCTGCTCCTGCCAACGAAGGCCGAGGACCCGCCGTGCAGTACTTCAATCGACCGCCATTCAGCCATCGCGGGAACGTACGTCTCTTCCTTGATCAAGGAAAAGAGGTACGGGGGCGACGTGGCGGGGCGCAAACGCCGGGCGTCGATGCTCAGCTGGCGGCGAGTGCTTGGTCGACCCAGGTCCGCAAGGTGGCCAGGGGGACGGCGCCGGTCTGGCGGGCGGCTACCTGCCCGTGGCGCAGGACCAGCAGGGTCGGGATGGCCTGGACCCCGAAGCGCTGGGAGATCTGCGGGGAGGTGTCGACGTTGACCTTGACCAGCTTGATCTTCCCGGCCAGGTCGCGGGCGAGCTGCTCGAGCGCGGGGCTGACCGTGCGGCAGGGCCCGCACCAGGGTGCCCACAGGTCGACGACGACCGGGAGCTTGGCGGCTTCGGCTACCTCGGCGAAGGTGGCGTCGTCGGCGTCGGCGATCCACGGCAGCGGCTGGTGGCACTTGCCGCAGCGGGGTGTCCCGGCCGCTGCGGCCGGGACCCGGTTCGCGGTGCCGCAGTGCCCGCACCGGACAACTCCGCCTGTCATGGCTCCATTATCGCCAGCCTGCGTAGCACCGCCACTGACCGCCTGCTTCGCGGAGCATCGAGCCTCTCGGTCCTGATCGGGGGTGAGGGCGGGCTAGGTGGCAGGTCCGAACTCGGTCATGGCGGGCAAGCTGGAGCGCCCGCTAGGGTCGGGGCGTGCTTGCGCTCACCACGGTCCCGGCTGCTCCGCATGTCCTGCTCACCGAGGTGCCCGATCCCCGGCCGCTGCCCGATCAGGCGCTGGTCCGGGTCCGGGCATCGTCTCTCAACCGGGGGGAGGTCCTCGACCTGCCGACGATGCCCGCGGGGACAGTGGCCGGCTGGGATGTCGCCGGCGTGGTCGAACGAGCGGCCGGGGACGGCAGCGGGCCGCCGGCGGGTACCCGGGTGGTGGGGCTGGTCCGCGCGGGGGCGTGGGCGCAGCTGGCCGCGGTTCCGGTCAGCCGTCTGGCGGCGGTCCCGGCTGGCGTTTCCGACGTGCAGGCCGCGACCCTTCCCACCGCCGGGCTGACCGCCCTGCGGGCGCTGGCGATCGGAGGCCTGGTGCTCGGCAAGCGGGTACTGGTCACCGGCGCGACGGGCGGAGTGGGGCGGATGGCGGTCCAGCTCGCCCATGCGAGCGGCGCTCACGTCACCGCGCTGGTCCGCGAGGCCGCCGCGTCCGGTGAGCTGATGAGCGGGCTCGGCGCCGCGGCGGTCGCCGAGGAGCTCGGCGGTGACTTCGATGTCATCATCGACGGCGTCGGCGGGGCCACGTTCGGGCTTGCCGTCGAGCACCTGCGCCCGCGCGGGGTCGTGGTGAACATCGCGACGCCGGACGACGAGGAGATGGTCAGCTTCCGGGCCGGGCGCTTCGACCGTGCCCGCGGCGCGACGGTCTACACGCTGAACCTTCCGGACGAGCTCACGGCGCATGCCAGCGGAGCGGATGATCTCACGCGCCTGTGCACGCTGGCGGCCGGCGGACGGCTCGATGGCCAGGTTGAACTCGAATGCTCATGGCGCCAGCCGGGGCCCGCGATCGACGCCCTGCTAAACCGCCGCATCGGCGGTAAGGCCGTACTCCACGTCGACTAGGGATTGACGGGCTGCCAGGAGGTGCCCGTCTCCCGTTCGAACGCCGGGCGCGTGGGCGCGGTGTCGTAGAAGATGTGCAGCGCCGTGATCAGGCCTTCCTCATCGAGTTCGAGCATGTCGACGCATTCGAAGTCGGCCGGCGCGCCGGAGGCCAGGGTCCAGTTGAATTGGAACCAGATGCTGGCCAGGAGGCCGTCCTGGATGACACCGCGCAGGCGAAGTTCCGACCGGCCCGTGTCGGCGAGCAGTCGCGGGTAGAACTCGGTCGCCGGCAGCGGTCCGTACAGCGGGGAGCGGACGATCGCACCCGGACGGAACAGCGAGAGGATGGCCGCCAGGTCGCCGCGCTCGAGCGCGGAGAGATAGTCCGAGGCCAGCATGCGGGCGGTCATGAGCGTTCCGCGATGAGGACGGCCAGGCCGTCGAGGATGCGGTCGAGCCCGAACTTCCGCGCGTTGTCCGCCAGGGCCGGGGCGGGGCCGTTCAGTGCCTGGTTCAGCGCGGGGAACAGCTCGGCGTGGCCGCGGAGCTGCCCGGCCAGCTCGCCGTCCCCCGACCATGGCTGGGTGCCGGCGGTGGCCATCGACTGCGTGTTACGGACGTGCCCGAACAGGAGGAACACGGCCGCCAGCCGCTCGTCGCCGGTGAGGCCGGTCCCGGCCAGCGCGGCCACCGCGCTCTCGACCCAGCCGGCCTCACGCGGGCCCATGACGCGGTTGCCCACGGTGACGACGGGAATCCAGGGATGCTGCCGCCACACATCGGCGAGCTGCCCGGTGAATGCCTCCAGCCGGGGCCGCCAGCCACCGGGCACGCCGCTCAGGTCGGGCGGGTCCGCCACTGCCAGGTCGATCATGACGCTGAGCAACTCGTCCTTGCCCTGGACGTGGCGGTACAGCGACATCTTGGTGAAGCCCAGGTCGGCGGCGACGCGCTGCATGGAAACCGCCTCGATGCCGTCGGTGTCCGCGATGTCGATGGCCGCCTTGGCGATCCCGGACAGCGTCAGCGCGACCCGCGGCTTCTTCGTCTCCCGCTGCTCGGAGAGGTCCCACAGACTTTTCATTTCCAGCCTCTTGTCAACCTGGACTCGATGTGTCTAGTGTACATCATGTGTCCTATGGACACTAGATCTCCATAGGACACACGGTCGGCAGCAGTCAGGACACTCAGCCTCGGGGGTTCGAGATGAGCACCATGACCACATCAGCCAGCGTCATGACGAGGGACAGGATCAGCTCCGCACTGGACGGCCAGCTGCTGGTGCCGGGCGCGGCCGGGTATGACGACGCCCGCAGCGTGTGGAACGCGCTGGTGGACCGGCGTCCGGCCATGATCATCCGGTGCGCGAGCGTCGGCGACGTGGTAACGGCGGTACACGCGGCCCGCGAGCTCGACCTGGAGATCGGCATCAAGTGCGGCGGCCACAGCGCGCTCGGGTTCGCCGTGCCCGACGGGGGCCTGATGATCGACCTCTCCCCGATGGGCGGGGTCCGGGTCGACCCGGAGCGGCGGCGCGCCCGGGTGCAGGGCGGCGCGCTGCTCGGCGCGCTCGACGCCGCCGCTCAGCGGTACGGGCTGGCCACCACGGCGGGCAACGTCTCGCATACCGGGGTCGGCGGCCTGACCCTCGGCGGCGGGATGGGCTGGCTGGCCCGCCAGTGCGGGCTTACCTGCGACAACGTCCTCTCGTTCCAGGTGGTGACCGCTACCGGGGACGTCATCCGCGCGAGCCGGGACGAGCATCCCGGCCTGTTCTGGGGGCTGCGCGGCGGGGGCGGCAACTTCGGCGTGGTCACCGAGTTCGAGTTCCGGCTGCACCCGGTCGGGACCAGGGCGCTGCTGGCCGAGTTCTCGTATCCGGCCGGCCAGGCGGCCGGCGTGCTCCGGGGCTGGCGGGACCTGCTCGGCTCCGCCCCGCGGCAGGCCACCCTTACCGCGGACATCGGGAGCGATGCCATGGCGATCGTCGGCTTCGTGTGGGTCGGCGACCCCGGGCGCGGCCGGCGGCTTCTCCCGGCGCTGCGCGCGCTCGGGCGCCCGGCCGCCGAGCGCGTGCTCGACCTGTCCTACCTGGAGCTCCAGCGGAGGTCCGACTCGGTGCAGAAGCACCTGCGCCGCCGCTACTCCAAGGGGCACTACCTGCGTGAGCTGCCCGACGGGGCGCTGGAGGCATTCCTGAACCGGGGAGCGCCCGGCGACAATGGCGGCGGCTACCTGCCGAACGCCGGACTCCAGGCCTACGGCGGGGCGATCGCGGACGTGCCCGACCAGGACACCGCGTTCAGCCACCGGGACGCGCTGGTCGAATACGGTGCCGGGACGAGCTGGGACGACCCGGCCCAGGACCGGGCCCGGATCGGCGCCGCCCGGCGCTGCGCCGCCGCGCTCGATCGCTACGCCAGCGGGGCGTACGTCAACTTCGTCAACGACGAAGGGGCCGAGGGGGTGCTCCGCGCCTACTCGGCGGAGAAACTCACCCGGCTGACGGCGGTGAAAGACGCCTACGACCCGGACAACGTGTTCCACCTCAACCACAACGTCAAGCCCGCGGCGCGCTAGCGCCCCGGGACCGCCAGGAAAAGGAGATCACGATGGGAAAGCTCGTCGTCACCGAGTTCATCACGCTGGACGGGATCATCGAGGACCCGGGCGGCGCTGAGGGGACCCCGAACGGGGGCTGGAGCTTCCGGTTCCCGGCCCCGGACGCGGAGCAGTTCAAGTTCGAGGAGCTGCTCGCCGCCGACGTGCAGCTGATGGGACGGGTGACCTACGAGGGCTTCGCGGCCGCCTGGCCGGCCATGGAGGAGACCACCGGGGAGTTCGGCAAGCGGATGAACAGCATGCCGAAGGTGGTCGTGTCGACCACGCTCACCGACCCGGCGTGGAAGAACACGACCGTCATCTCCGGTGACGTCGCGGCCGAGGTCGCCCGGCTGAAGGCCCGGTACGCGGGCGATGTGCTGGTCCCGGCCAGCGCCACGCTGGTGGACACGCTGCGCGAGCACGACCTGGTGGACGAGTACCGGCTCATCGTCCACCCGGTCGTGCTGGGCAGCGGCAAGCGCCTGTTCAAGGACGGGGCGGCCGGCACCGGGCTGGCGCTGGCCGATTGCCGCAAGGTGGGCCCGGACGTGCTCCTGCTGATCTACCGGCCGGCCAGCTAGCCACCGTCATGTCACGTACCCGGATCGGCCTGAGCGGGCCGGCGCAGCTGCCGCCGGCGGGCATCCCGGCCTACGCGCGGCAGGCCGAATCAGCCGGCTTCGACGAGCTCTGGCTGGCCGAGGACTGCTTCTTCGCCGGCGGCATCGCCGCTCGGCCGCCGCGCTCGCCGAGCACATCGGGGCGATACGGGCGCTGCTGGCCGGCGAATCGGTGTCCGTCGCCGGTGACTACTGCGTCCGGCTCGACCATCCGCCCGCGGTTGTTCCCCCGGTTCTGGCCGGAGTGCGCGGGCCACGCTCGCTGGAGCTGTCCGGGCGGCTGGCCGATGGCACGATCCTCGCGTGGCCGCTGACGGGCCCGTACATCACGGCGGCCCGCGAGGCGATCGGCCAGGGCCAGCTGGCCTCGGGCCGCACCGGCCCGCACCAGCTGGCCTCGAGCCGCTGGGCCTGGCCGGCGAGGTACAGCAGCTGCTCGCGGCGGCCGGCTCGGTCGAGCGGTTCGCGGCCGAGCTGCCCGACCGGTGGATCGACCAGCTGGTGATCGCCGGCGATCTCACCCACTGCGCGGACCGGATCGCGGCGCTGGCCGGCGCACGGCATCGACCACGTCATCCTCAGCTTCCCGACCGGGACGACCCCAGCCCGGCTGGACGCGATCGGCCGCCAGCTCATCGCCGCCCTGGCCGGCCGCCTGGAACCAGGTTAGGGAGCGCTAGGTGAGGTGGTGGCCTGGGGGGCACGGGCCAGGGCGGCGACGCGCTCGAAGGAGGACAGGCGGTCGGCGGAGTCGTAGACCATCGTGGTGATCATGAGCTCGTCGGCCTGGGTGGCCTCGGTGAGGTCGGCGATGCCGCGCTGGACGGTCTCCGGGTTGCCGACGATCTGGGTGGCCAGGCGGTCCTCGATGAAGGCGCGCTCCAGCTCGTTGTAGGGATAGTCGGCGGCCTCCTGCGGTGAGGGCATCGGGCCGGGGCGGCCGGCCCGCAGCCGCAGGAACGACAGGGCGCCCGAGCCGGCCAGGAAGCGGGCCCGCTCGTCGGTCTCGGCGCAGATCACCGCGGCGGCGACCATGGCGTAGGGGCGCTCGAGGGACGCCGAGGGGCGGAAGTGCTGGCGGTACAGGGCCAGCGCGGGCAAGGTGTTGGCCGCGCTGAAGTGGTGGGCGAACGCGAACGGCAGGCCCAGCATCCCGGCCAGCTGGGCGCTGTAGCCGCTCGAGCCGAGCAGCCACATGGCGGGCAGGTTGCCGTGGCCGGGCACCGCGGTGATCCGGGCGAAGGGGTGGTTCTCCGGCCAGCGGCCGGTGAACCAGCCGAGCAGGTCCATCAGCTGGTCGGGGAAGTCGTCGGCGGACAGGGCCTCGGGCGAGCGGCGCAGCGCGGCCGCCGTGACCTGGTCGGTGCCGGGCGCGCGGCCGATGCCGAGGTCGATCCGGCCGGGGTGGAGGGCCTCCAGCATGCCGAACTGCTCGGCGACCACCAGCGACACGTGGTTGGGCAGCATGACGCCGCCGGAGCCGACCCGCATGGTCGTGGTCGCGTCGGCGATGTGCCCGATCAGGACCGGCGGCGCGGAGCTGGCGATGCCGGGCATGTTGTGGTGCTCGGCGACCCAGAACCGGTGGTACCCCAGGTGTTCGGTCCGCTGGGCCAGGTCGGTCGTGGCGCGCAGCGCCTCGGCGGCGGATCCGCCGTCCGGTACCGGGGCCAGGTCGAGCACGGACAGGGGCACGGCGCGGGGGCCGAAGGTGAGGTCCACGCCAATCCGAACAGCACGAAGCGGCGCATTCTTCCGGCCGCCGGCGCAGGTGGAGGGGCCGGGGCGGGGACGGCACCCGTTCGGTATAAAGATCTTTGACAAGAAGGCTTTGCAAATGAGTCTTTGCAAAGATATCTTGGCACTATGGCGACGGAAGAAGAGACCCGGGGTCCTGAAGAAGGGCCCCGCGGGCGGACGGTGAGCCGGCTGACCGATCCGCGGGCGCTGCGGGCGTACGCGCATCCGGTGCGGATGGCCCTGGTGGGACTGCTGCGCACGGAGGGGCCGCTGACGGCGACGCGGGCGGCCGAGCTGCTGGGCGAGTCGTCCGGGACACTGCTCGTTCCACCTGCGCCAGCTGGCCAAGTACGGGCTGGTCGAGGAGGCCGGCGGCGGGACCGGGCGGGAGAAGCCGTGGCGGGCGACCACGACCTCGACCGACTGGGACGCGGACGGGACGCCGGAAGGGGCGGCGGCGACCGGGCTGCTGGCCTCGGTCATCGCCGAGCAGTACTTCGAGCAGCTGGCGCGCTGGCTGGAAGCCAGCCCGGACGAGCCGCCGCAGTGGCGGCAGGCGGCCCAGCTCGGCGACCGGATCCTGTACGTCACCCCGGCCGAGCTCGAGGAGCTGGGCGGCCGGGTCGGCGCGATGCTCGACGAGTACTTCGAGCGCATGGTCCGGCCCGAGCTGCGGCCGGCGGGCGCGCGCCAGGTCAGCTGGCTGAGCATCGCGTTCCCGAACGATTTCCGGGCCCGGCGGTCCTGACATGATCCCGCCGCTGCTGCGCGGACCGGGTCTTCCGGCGGTACTGGGGCGCTTCGACGATCTCGATGTTCGGCGACCAGGTCTCGGGCGTGGCGCTGCCGCTGGCGGCGGTGCTGGCGCTGCACGCGGGGGCGGCCCAGATGGGTTACCTGACCGCGCTGGAGTGGCTGCCGAGCCTGCTGTTCGGGCTGCACGCGGGGGCCTGGGTAGACCGGCGGGGACGGCGCCGGCAGACGATGATCGCGGCCGACCTGGGCCGGGCGGTGCTGTTCGGCAGCATCCCGGTCGCCTACGCGCTGCACGGGCTGACGCTGGTCCAGCTGCTGGTGGTGACGTTCGCGGCGGGCACGCTGAGCACCGGCTTCAACGTCTCGGACGGGACGATGTTCGTCGCGATCGTGCCCGAGGACCAGTACGTGGACGGGCAGTCGCTGATCTACGGCAGCCGGGCGCTGTCGTTCGTGGGCGGGCCGAGCGTCGGCGGGGTGCTGGTGCAGGTGCTGTCGGCCCCGTTCGCCATCGCGGCCGACGCGCTGTCGTTCCTCGGGTCGGCGTTCTTCCTGAGCCGGATCCGGCCGGCCGAGCCGGCCGCCGACGAGGCCGGCGGGTCGGTGCTGGCCGGGGCGAGGTTCATCACGCGTTCGGCGCTGGTGCGGGCGTCGCTGATCTCGGCGGGCACGATCAACTTCTTCAACCTCATGTTCTTCGCGCTGGCCTTGCTGTTCGCGGTACGGGAGCTGCACCTGCGGGCCGGGCTGGTCGGCCTGATGCTCGGCATGGCGGCCTTCGGCAGCCTGCTCGGCGCGGCGGTCACCAAGCGCATCGCGGCGCGGATCGGGGCCGGCTGGACGTATGCGGCCGGCTGCCTGCTGTTCACCGTGCCGCTGGTGCTGTGGCCGATGGCGCACGGCGGCCGGTGGCTGATCCTGGGGATGCTGTTCGCGGCGGAGTTCGGTTCCGGGTTCGGCGTGATGATGCTGGACATCAGCATCGGGGCGATCTTCGCGGCGGTGATCCCGGACACGCTCCGGGCCCGGGTGACCGGGGCGTTCCAGGCGGTCAACTACGGCGTCCGGCCGGTGGGCGCGCTGCTGGGCGGGCTGCTCGGGTCGACACTGGGGCTGCGGTCCGCGCTGTGGGTGGCGACCCTCGGCGGCGTGGCCGGAGCCGTGCTGCTGCTGTTCACGGCGCTCCCCCGCTACCGGCTGCCTAGCGCTGAGACGGCCTGACGGGCCGGGGTTTCATCCCGACGCCGGCCCACATCTGGGCAGGGGTGGCGGTGTCGATGGCCAGGGCGGGGCGCCAGTCCGGCACCCGGACCAGGCCGGGCTCGACCAGGTCGAGGCCGGCGAAGAAGCCGGCCACCTGATCGTAAGAGCGCGGGACCGTCTGCTGCGCCATCAGCTCGTTCAGCCGGCTGGCCATGCTCGCCATGTCGCCGTTGCCGATGTCGGCGGCGGCGTGGCTGATCATCACGCAGCTCCCCGGGGCGAGCGCGCCAACCAGCTGCCGGACTAGCTGGTAAGGCTGTTCAGCGTCCTGGATCAGGTGCAGGATCGCGGTCATGATGATCGCGACCGGGCGGCGGAAGTCCAGGGTCCGCGACGCCTCGTTCAAGATCGCGAACGGCTGGCGCAGGTCGGCTTCGACGAAGTCGGTCCGTCCCTCGGGCGCGCTGATCAGCAGCGCGCGGGCGTGGGACAGCACGATGGGGTCATGGTCGACGTAGACGACCCGGGAGTCCGGCGCGACCGACTGGGCTATTTCGTGGATGTTGCTGCTGGCCGGCATGCCGGTGCCGATGTCGAGGAACTGGCGCAGCCCGGCCTCGGCGGTCAGGTAGCGGGTGGCGCGGGCCAGGAACGCCCGGTTGGCGTGCGCGGTCGGGACCACGGCCGGGTTGATCCGCATCGCCTGCTCGGCCGCTTCCCGGTCGGCGGCGAAATTATCCTTGCCGCCGAGCAGGTAGTCGTAGACCCGGGCGACGTGCGCGACGCTCGCGTACTGCGCCAGGGGCGGCCCCGGCGTGCTGTTCCTTGCTGATGGCTCACGTTGCAACGGTTTGCACTCCCAGGGTTAGCATGCCACGGCTACATCGCAGTCAGCGCGCTTCTGGGCTCTGGCGTGTCTCTTGGCTTTATCGGGCTCCTTCAGGGCCGACCGTCGCGGGGGGCGAAGGCGGCGAGGGCCTCGGCGTCGCTGGCCCGGGAGTAGAGGAAATAGTCGGTCCATTCGACTACGTCCGGGTAATCCGACTGGGCGTGGATGGCGGCGCGGGCGGCCTCGATGTCGTAGCCGGTGCGCCTATGGGTAACCGCGCCGTCGGCGAGCAGCGCCCAGTGCGCCCCGGCCCGGCCGTAGGGCATGCCGACGCTGCCCGGGTTGACGATCAGGCGCCCGTGCGCCAGCCGGGTGAACGGCATGTGCGTGTGGCCGCAGACCACGGTCATGGCCTGCTCGGGCAGCCCGGCGAGGATCTCGGTCCACCGGTCCAGGCGCGAGTCGACGACCACGACCTCCTCGTCGTCGCGCGGGGTCCCGTGGCAGAACACGACGTCACCGAATCCGGCTATCTCCAGCGTGACGGGGTGAGGTAGCCGGGCTAGCCAGTCCAGGTGTTCGGCGCTGAGCTGGCGGGCCGCCCAGGGCGCGATCGGGTCGCCGACGTCGCCGGTCTCGCCACGGGCCAGCTCGACCAGCTCGCGGTCGGCATTGCCGCGCACCCAGGTGACCCGGTCGCCGAGGGCGAGCAGGCGGTCGAGGACCGGAACGGGCTGGGGTCCGGCGGCGATGTCGCCGGTGAGCACGATCCGGTCGGCGGCCTGGACGGCGGGCTCGGCCAGTACCGCGTCGAGCGCGGGGAGCACGCCGTGGATGTCGGATAGCACGGCGACGGAAGAGATCATCTTCTCTACGGTAGCGGGCGGGATGCTGCCTCTTCCTCGCGACTTTTGCGCTCTCGCGTTCCTCGCGTTCCTCGCGTTCCTCGCGTTCGAGCCGCTCGGCGGTTTCGCGGGGATCGTGGATGGTGGCGGTCTCCCCCGGGGCCACGTCGGTGTGGTGCGCGATGGTGTAGAAGCGCAGGGCGTGGCCGTCCGGGTCGAGGACCTCAGGCAGGATCCAGCCCAGGCTGGCCCGGTGCACGCCGAGGTGCGGCTGGCCGAGGCCGTCCAGCTTGCGGGCGAGGGCGTCCATGGCGGCCTTGTCGGGCACGCCGATGGCGAAGTAGTCGAACCCGGCCGCCGCCCGGGCCCGGTCCGGGTCGAGCCGCAAGCCGAGGTCGGGGCCGCCGGCGGGATGGGCCAGGGCGAGGCCCATCAGCGTGCCGTGCTCGACGAACTCGACCTGGACGTCGTAGCCCAGGCGGCTGCGGTACCACTCCAGGGACCGGGCCAGGTCGGTGACCGGCAGCTTGAGGTGGTGGATGCCGGCGAGGGCCCGCGCATTCGGGTCTGACATGTCTCCCCCAATACAGTGCTGAAGTACTCGTTGCAGTTATACTGCAACGTATGACTTCAGACGTCAATCCCCCGGCTTCGGGAGGCACGCTGCGCGAAGCGCAGACGGCGCTGACCGAGCAGCGCATCGTGGCTGCGGCGACCGAGTTGTTCCTCGCCGACGGCTACGTGGCCACCACGCTGGAGGCGGTGGCCCGGCGGGCGCGGGTGGCGGCGCGGACCGTCTACGTGCGGTTCGGCACCAAGGCGGCGTTGCTCAAGCGGGTCGTGGACGTGGCCATCGTGGGCGACACTCAGCCGGTGGACGTGCTGGGGCGGGACTGGATGCAGCAGGCCCTGACCGCTGCCACGCTGGCCGAGCGGGTGGCGGCCTCGGCGGCGGCTGGGCGGCAGATCATGGAGCGGACGGGGGCGCTGTTCGGCGTGGCGCAGCAGGCAGCGGCGGTCGAGCCGCTGATCGCGGGGTTCTGGCAGGAGGGGCGTTCGCAGTCGCGGTATGGGCAGGAGGTGTTCTGGACTCGTTTGGCTGAGGATGGGCTGCTGCCTGACGGGGCGGATCTGGCCTGGCTTATCGATACCGCCAGCGTGATCTTGGCGGCGGAGACTTATTTGCTGGTCACGCGCATGTTCGGCTGGGGGCTGGATGCGTATCAGGAATGGCTCGGGCTGACCTTGAGCCGCCTGGTCGCGTCAGGGGGCGGGCGGGGCTGACGCGTGTTGGTATTGGTGTCGGCGCGGGCCTCGGCGTCGGCGTCACGTGGCTTTTTGGCCGTGGCGGGGCACTTTGGACGGGGTGTTGCTCCTTGGCCGGGGCGTGGCTCCTTGGACGGGACGTGGCTCCCTGGCCGGAGTGGACCTTTGCCGGATGTGGCTCCTGAGGGTAAGCGGTTTTTGTGGCTGGGACAGGGCCCCGGTTCTTCGCCTCGACTGTTGCATTCTCACCACAGTTCACGCCCGTCACTGGCCTGACCCTGATCCGGTCTCGGTTGACGACATGGATGCTCCATCAATGTCGCGATAGGGGCTTTGACCAAATGCACCAGCCCAGCCAACTGAGTACGCCGGCGCATCATCGAAGCGACGTTCACCCTGTGACGCCGCCCGGCCCGGGTATCGGCAAACCGGGGTATCGCCAACCTAGACGAGTAGTTCCGTTGTCCGAGCTGTTGCGCTGGTTTGATGTCGAATGTGCTCGTGGTCGGGCCAGCGTGGTGCCTTCGGTGGTGCAGAAGGCCGGCGAAGGGTGACTGATCCATGTCGAGTGCTGGCCTTGAGGCGTCCGTCAGCACCTGGAGGAGCTGTACATCCCGCCAAGCTGGCGGATCACTTCTAGCGGGTAGGGGGTCTGCCTGCTCCGGCGCTGGAACTTGCTGTTGAAGTCGGACATCACTGCGGTGATCGACGCGTGCCGGGCGAGGATCGTGGCGGCCTCCTCTGGGATTCCTGTGGGCCGCTTGCCCTCTGCGTAGGCGCGCACCAGCGCGTAGCGGCCCTCCCGGTCCTCCCTCTGGTAGCCGTACAGAGCGGTGACCAGCCAGTCACCAGATACGAGGCGGTGTAACAGCGATCGTAGGTCTGGTGCCGGTCGAAGAAGCCGGCCTTGTCCTGCGACAGCTCGAACCCGGAGGAAATGGCGAGACCGTAGTCCGCGAAGTAGAGGCGCTGGCCGTCGGTCAGGATGTTCTCGAAGTGCGCGTCGAAGTGAAGGAGCCCGTGGCTGTTCATGAAGGAGGTGCCGACTGCCAGTTCCCTCTCCACCATGGCGCAGGCTCGGTTGGCGGTTTGGTCTCCTGCTTCGACCTGGGTGCCCAGCCATTGGTGCAGGTTCTGAGGGATGTACTCCAGGAACAGCGCGACGCTCGCCGAGGACTGCTGGAGAGCCTCGATCCGGCGGCGCACCTGCGATCGCCGCCCCAGTAGGCGACGGCCCGTTCGATGTCGGCTAGTTCTTCGGGCAGGGGCGTCGAGTCCGGCAGCACCCGCCAGTGGTACATCAGGGGGAAGCCCTCGTGTTCCGCCGCGAGCACCCAGTTCGTCGTCATAGTGTGCACGGCGAGTTCTCTCCAGGCCCCGAAGCCCGGCCCGCCGATGGTGCCGATGCCGTACTGGCAGAAGACGGGCAGCTCGAACAGATTCGCCGTGGACCGGACGTGCTCAGGTTGCCTCTCCAGATCGGTGAGGGGCACCGGCTTCACGAAGACCGGGGTTCCGGCGACCTCCAGCAGGGCCGACTTCCCGCCGATGCTGGATCCGATCGGCACGGCCGTGGCCACGAGCTCGCGCAGGGCGCGATCACTGCACAAGGCCAAGGATGTGGAGACGGCGCTATGGGCGGTCAGACGCGCACCGTGCGACATGCCAGGGCACTCGATTCTGCTGTGGCTGCGCAGTCCCGCCGAGCGCAACGACGCGTGGCTCTGTGGTTTGGCCTCCGGAGCGGGCAGAGGGCGTCCAAGATCCGTGAATGACGACAGACCTGAACACCCTCCTGACCGCACTCTACGTGAAGATTGACGACGAGATTGGAACCCGGTGCCTCGGCAGACCGCCGCTGCTCAGTGACTCCGAACTCGTCTGTCTGGCTGTGGCCCGGGCCCTGCTCGGGTACTACTCGGAGGCCCGGTGGCTGCGCTACGCGAACAAGCACCTCACCGGCATGTTCGCGCACCTGCCGCAACGGCCCGGTTACCACAAGCGTTGAAGGCCGCGCTGGCGCTGCTCAAGCGCATGATCCGAGAGCTCGCCACGGACAGTGACTTCTGGACAGACACGGTAGATCACCGACGCCAGCCTCCGCGCCCTCCCCGGGATCCACAACCCCGCCCACGACGGATACGATGACACGAGCGAACAAAACCAGGACCAGCCGGAACTAATGGTGGACTTGTTCGAGCCCTCTATAGCGGCATGGATGCTCCATCAAAACCGTTCACGCGCTCGCTGGGCTGTTCGGGGCGATGGTGGGGGTGATCCCAGGTACACCACGGGCATCGCCCGGCCCGCGAGCGAGGAATCACTGTCGAGTTACACCCAGGTCGTGCGGCCGGGCAGCCCGAGTTTCCGCGGATACGCGTTGTGAAAGGCTTCACAAAGCATTTCGGGTGGTCAGCTCGCGTTGAGGCTCTCGGTTCCGAGTACGTTCAGCAGAGCCAGGGCTTCGGCGCTGCGGGATCCCGCCGGCGCGCTGTACAGCACGAGGTGCTGGTCGCGGTCGGTGAGCGTGAGGGAGTCGCAGTCGACGGTGACTTCCCCGACGACCGGGTGCCGGAACGTCTTGGTGAGCGTCGGCGCCGCCTGCACGTCATGCCGCTCCCAGAGCCGGGCGAACGCGGGGCTGCCGTCGCGGAGTTCCTCGATGAGGCCGGTCACCGCGGGGTCGGCCGGGTACCGGGCGAGGGTGGCACGGAGCTCCATGACGACGTGGTGCCGGAACTCGGCGGCGTCGGAGATCCCGTACAGCGGCGCGTCGGGTCGCGCCGGTCCGAGGAACGCCCGGCGGGCGAGGTTGCGGTCCCGCGGGGCGAGCCGGGCGAAGTCCTCCATGAGCGCGGCCGCGAGGTCGTTCCACGCGAGCACCTCGAACGTCGCGGACGTGACGAACGCGGCCGTCTGCGGGAGCCGCTCGAGGAGCGCGAGGATGCTCGGGCGGACGTCGCGGCGGTGCAGCCCGGTCCGGGCCGGCGCGGTGCCCGCCAGGACGTGGAGGTGATCGGACTCGGCGTCGGTGAGCCGCAGCGCGCCCGCGATCCCGGCGAGGACTTCGCCCGACGGCCGCGGCGCCCGGCCCTGCTCGAGCCGGACGTAGTACTCGGTGGAGATGTGCGCGAGGACCGCGATCTCCTCGCGGCGCAGCCCCGGGGTCCGGCGCCGCGGTCCGGAGGGCAGGCCGACGTCCTCCGGCCGGAGCCGCTCGCGGCGGCTGCGGAGGAACGCCCCGAGTTCGTGCTTGTCCATGCCTCCAGTCTGCCCGCTGGGCGGCCGCGAATCCTGGTACCGCCTGTGCCTGGATCCGGATCCCGGCCGCCGCGAGCCTGGTGGCATGACGAACGACATCGACACCACCCCCATCGGCCTGCTCACCGGCAAGGTCGTGTTCATCACCGGCGCCAGCCGCGGCATCGGGGCGGCGGCGGCCCGGCTCTTCGCCCGGGAGGGCGCCGCCGTCGTGCTCGCCTCCCGGAGCGCCGACGCACTCGACAAG
The DNA here is from genome assembly GCA_963839095.1 of uncultured Actinomycetota bacterium. Taxonomy (GTDB): domain Bacteria; phylum Actinomycetota; class Actinomycetes; order Streptosporangiales; family Streptosporangiaceae; genus Palsa-504. The sequence continues at coordinate 50,587 of CAWIUF010000014.1, forward strand.
GTCGTCGCGGAGGTCCGCGCCGACGGCGGCGTCGCCGACGCGGTTGCCCTGGACCTCGCCGACCGCGCGAGCATCCGGGCCGCGGTCGATCGCGTGGAGGAGCTGCACGGCCGGCTGGACGGCGCGTTCAACAACGGCGCGGCGATCCAGCAGCCCGGCCCGCTCGACCGCACCAGCGAGGAGGACATCGACGAGCAGTTCGCGGTGAACTTCCGGGCCCACTGGACCGCCATGACGGCCGAGGCCGCGCTCATGCGGCGGGACGGCGGCGGGGCGATCGTCAACACCTCGAGCATCGGCAGCCGCAAGGCGAACCCGGAGCTCCCCGCCTACGGCGCCATGAAACGCGCGCTCAACAGCATCACCGAGACCGCCGCGGTGACCTGGGCTCCGCAGGGCATCCGGGTGAACGGCATCACGCCGGGCGGCACCGCGACGGAGATGATCGACGCCTGGGAGGCGGCAACCCCCGGCGTCATCGAGCGCATCAACGCGGCGATCCCGCTCGGCCGCATGGCCGAGCCCCGCGAGGTCGCCGAGGTCGCCGCCTGGCTGCTCAGCGACCGGGCGTCGATGGTGACCGGCGCGATCGTCCCAGTCGACGGCGGCGCGGGCGCCTGAAAATCCGGCCGGGAGCTGGACACGCAACTAGGTTTTTTTGAGTTAGGTGGGAGGGGTGGTGAGGTTGATAGCTCTGTTGGGAGAAGCAGGGCGAGGCTTGCGCAGCACAATCGGGTGGCTCGGCGAGCCACAGCGGGCGATGTTGCGCGGTGGCCGCCGTGGTAGGGCAAGATCCGGCAGGTGTCGTACGAGCGGTGGTACGCCGGCGAGGCTCAGGTAGCGCGCCACGGTGCACTCGCGCAGTTCGCTGTGCTGGCCACACCGGGGGAACTCGCCGAGCATGCCAGCAGGTCGGACTGCTGGTGAGTGAGCAGCCGCCGTGAAGCCGTCCGGCGTGGCGAGATGCATCTCGGCGCATTGCGCTGCAGCGCGCTCAGCTGGCGTAGGCGTACTGCACGTAGAACACGGGGTTGGCGGCGGTTGCGAGGTGAGCTGGTCCACGTCCAGGTCGATCGGCGAGTCGGTGCTCGCGGGCCAGCGTGTAACTAGCCGCCGGGCCGTCCGGATGAGGTGTCGAGCGCGACACGTCGGCGCTTGCTCAGCGGACGGGCTGGCGTCTTTGACAGGTTCACAGCTGCCGATCAGGATCTCATGGTCTGCTCGGGTGTCGCCGAAGCACGCCGCCATCGCCTTCATCGGCCGGTATAGCGTGGTGGTCCGGCGAGAATGATCACACGGTCGAGGGCGCTTGTCCAGGTAGTAGGCGCAGTGCGGTGAAGTAGTCCAGGCGTCGCGCTGACCAGCACCGGTCCTTGTCGTCGCCGAAGTCGGTGGTACGCAGCCACTTCGCCCGTCAGCCTGGTAGGTGTGCCGAGCACGCGAAGCCGGTCCAGGGCGGCGGTCAGCGCGCAGCTCGCGCAGGTCTTTCTGTTGCGGTACACGTCGAAGTGCACCCGAACCGGGCCAGCGAGCCTTGATCTCGTGAGTATCAGCGCGACGCCTGTGCGCGGAAGACCGCGACCGCGTCGCCTCCGGCAGGGCGGGCGTACGGCCGCCGGGACACCACCTCACCGGCGATCTCGGCCAGGTGACCGCCCTGGTAGCCGTTGGGCGGCGGCGCCTCGCCCCTGGCCGCCGCCAGCAGCGACGGGCGAACATGTCAATCTGCGGCCGGGTCGTGAAGTAGTACTCGCTCGCCACGTCGCGCCCGCAGCCCGCAGCACCGGGGCGAGGGCGTCACCGACCGCGGCCCACGCGCTCCCCGACGTGCAGCGGGCCGGTCGGATTGGCGGAGACGAACTCAGGTTGACCCGCTGCCCGGCGAGCGTCGCGGACCGCCGTATCCGTCCCCGGCGCTGGTGATCACCAGGGCCAGCTTGCCCTGCGCCGCGGGCTCCAGGGTGATGTTGAGGAAGCGGGCCCGGCCACCTCCACCTTCGCCACGCCGGGTACGCCGCGCAGCCGCCGCGCGAGCAGTTCGGCCACCGCGCGCGGCGGCCGCCCGGCGGGCCGGGCAAGCTGGAGTGCCACGTGCTCGCGTAGTCGCCGTGCTCCCGGCTCCTCGGCCGCTACAACAGCAGCTTCTCGGGCACGGCACGTCCAGGTCGCCGGTGTCGACGGCGTCCCGCACGGCGTCGGTGATGGTCGCGGCAAGCTCGCTCGGCGTCACCCCGCCAAGCCTAGGGCGTGTTAAAAGTCGTGACAGAGCCATTGATAGGGTCGAATGCTGGGGCCTGGCTGCCAGCACGGCCCTTTTTCTTGCGGTTAGCGACCTGGTGGCTTCTCCGGGATGGTGCAGGCGATGCCGCGCCTGCGCAGGTAGCCGCGGTTAGCGCGAGCCGTAGGCCTTGTGGGCCAGCACGCGGTCCGGACGGGTGCGGGCGGTCCGGCCCTGCGCGCGGGCGAGATGCACTAGGTGGTCAGCCCGCCGCGGGAGCGGCGAAGCCGTGATCGGCGGGTTCGGCGTCGATGCCGCCCGGCGGCTCGGCCTGCAGATCCCCCAATGCGGGCACCAGCCGCATGCTGGTGCGACCGCGCCCTGTGGAATCCACCGACACGTGCCAGGTGATCAGCTAGGCCGCGTCCGCGCGGCCCTGCAGCCCGGTCCGCACCCGCCACCGGATACCGTTAATGAGCTGCCGTTTCGTCCACTTCGGCGGCGCCCCCGGCTTCTTGCCCGGCGGCAGCAGCGGCTCCAGGACCGCCAACTGCATGTCAGCCAGGTCCGCCCGCCTCGTCGCCGCTAAGGTGGCCACGAGGTCTCCGCACGGTGGCGTTTCCGCGGAAACGCTTCGTGAACTGCTTCACAAGCCATTTCCGCGGAAACGTCCTCGCGGCTCAGGTTTCGCTGCCACGCGCCTACCGGGGATCCGGTTTCGCGGCCGGTGGCCCGCTGTCGCCGGGGCGGGCGGCGAGCGACAGCACGCAGGGGCGCAGCAGCCCGATGACCTGTGCCGGGTCGGCGGTGGCGAGTTCGTCGGACTTGATGAGGTGCCGGGAGACCGTGACGCCGAGGGTGATGGCGCTGATGAGCGCGGCCCGCAGGTTCGCGTCGGCGGCGGGGATGGCCTGGGCGATCTGCGCCTCGTAGCGGGCGATGCCGGCGCGGGCGGCGGTAGCGGCCTCGGGATTGGTCAGCATCGAGCGCAGCAGGGCCAGCGACGCCACGTTCGGGCTGGCGAGCCGGTCGGCGAGCGCAGCGAGGATCTGCTCGGCCGCCTCCGCCGGCGTCCCGCTGACCTCGGGGACGGGGGCGGCGTCGATCACCCGCCGGTACAGCTCCTGCTTGGACCCGAAGTAGTGCATGACCAGGCCCGCGTCGACCTCCGCAGCCGAGGCCACCGCCCTGATGGTGGCCCGCTCGTACCCGTCGGCGACGAAGACCCGGGAGGCGGCGTCGAGGATGCGCGCTTCGGTGCGCTGGCGCTGCTCAGCGCGTGAACCGGGGCGGGGAGTGGTCATCGTTTCATTCTACGGGTGTTGACCGAAGGCTCATTTGGTTCTACATTTGTTCAATGAACGTCCGTTGAACGAAATCTTCCTGACGAGAGGGAACCTCATGCCATCCGCCACGCCCGCCGATGTCCTGGCCCAGCGCCGTCACCTGCTCCTGAGCGGGGACATCGACGGCTTCGCTGACCTGTTCGCGCCTGACGGGGTGATCGAGTTCGCCTTCCACGGACCGTCCGGCACGCCCGTGCGCATCGAGGGCCGGGAGGCGATTCGCGCGTACTCCCGCCAGTTCAAGGCGTCGCCGCTGAAGCTAGAGGACTTCGAGGTGGTGGAGGTTCATCAGACCCAGGACCCGGAGGTGGCGATCGTGGAGATGCGGTCGACGGCGACCCTGACCACGACGGGCCGGTCGCTTGCGACGACGTCCATCCAGATCCTCCGCATCCGGGATGGCCAGATCGTGCTCTTCCGCGACTTCGCCGACCCGCGCATCCTGGAAGAAATAACCAGGGAACCTCGGGCTGGAAACTGACGCCGATCCCGGGTCCAGGTCGTGCGGCGGGTAGAGGCCGGTGCTGACGAGCCGGGCGTCGTGCTGAGGCGTGCCTACGACGTGGCCGCGGCTGGGAGGAGGGAGAAAGCCGGAGTGGGCCTGGCCGGAAAACCGTGAAGTGCCTTTGATCCAGGGTCGCGATGTCGTGAAGCCTCAGGCGCTCTGCGATGGCGATCACGGCGGGATCGACGATGCCGAGCGGGAGAAAAATGTAGTTTGCACTAGCTCGGCCATCGGTCGGATGTCAGGATCCTGGAGCTCGGCGAGGTGGAAGCGGTCGCACGCGAACGACTTCAGGAAGGTGACAACGGCTTGCGGTCCCACCATCAACTGGAGCAGGTACCCGATATGGCATGGCACTGGCGACGGCACTAGCAACGGCCCGTCGGCCTGCCGTAGCAAGCTCAAGCATGCCTGGTGAGCGGGAACCTTGACGTTGCCTGAAGCCAGGAGGACGCCGGTGTCACATAGCAGCATGCTTAGTGGCCGAGTTCAGCGCTGAGAATCTCCTCGGCCCTCTCGGCCAGGTCTGGATCGGCTTCGAAGGAAGCGAAGAACGGCAGATCCCGCCCCTGGCTACCATGCTCCGCCACCCGTCCACGGATCAGTTCCATGGCTGGCCGCAGGTCAGCCTCGGGGAGCTGGTCCACCAACTGGTGGAACTCCTCGCGCATCGCGCTCATGTACTCAGACTACGATCCGCTGACGAACGCTTGATGGCTCTGGTAAAACGTTGCCACGCCTCAGGGCTAAACCTGAGCGCTGGACGGCGAACTCCAGCGCACCCGCCGCGACCTCGTCGCCGGACTGGCGCTGGCCAGGCCCGGTGCGTCCGCCCGCCGTACACGGCGACTGCGCCGGGCCGGATATCGAAGAGGTACGCGGTCCCCTGGAACACGCCATGCATCTGCGCATGGCCCTGGACCTGCGGGAGAAAATCGACGCCGCCGAGCTCACCCAGCTCCGTGCCCCGTACCTAGTGGTGGACGGCGACGAGCAGGGCGGCGTAGGCGCGGACCAGGGCGGCGTGCTCCAGAGGGAGCAGCTCGCTGTCGGGCTGGCAGCCTTCTTCGACCCACTGGTCGGATAGTTCCATCGCCTTGGCCCGGTGCACGGCGGCTGGGCGCAGGGTTTCCTCGGGGTCGCCGTACAGGTAGGTGTAGAGGCGGACCAGCGCGTCGACCAGTTCGTCCTGGGAGCGGCCGGGCTCGTGCTGGAGCTCGCGGTGGACGCGCCACCAGTCGACCTCGAGCTCGGCGGCCTTGGCCGGGTTGGACGGCTCCCCGTAGGTGAGCCGGACCAGGCCGTAGAACCGGCGCATGCAGGCCCGGGCGCGCTTGGGGTGGTTGTCGGGGTACGGCGCCCACAGCTGGTTGGCGCGGAGCACCAGCCAGGCGCCGTGCACGGTGCGGAACCAGTCCATGCCGAAGCCCAGCCGGACCAGGCCGAACGAGGCGCGCAGGACCTGCGGCCACTTGCGCAGGTAGTAGCCGGTCCAGGCGCGGTACTCGAGGTCGGCGAGCCGGACGGGATCGAAGGACCGGAGCCGCGTCGGCGTGCCCGTGCTGACCTTGCCTGTGCCCATGAGCTTCCCTCCCCTGCTGCCGGCATGAACTTGCCATGCGGCACGCTCATGTCAACTCCATGGTCAGGGCTGTTCCACGGGAGCCTCCGCCATCCGGCCCCATTCGGCCCAGGAGCCGTCGTAGACCCGGACGTGGTCGCGGCCGAGCAGGTAGGTCAGGACGAACCAGGCGGTGCAGGCACGGCCGCCGATCGTGCAGTACGTGATCAGCTCGGCTCCGCCGTCGAGGTCGGTAGCGGAGAAGACGCCGCGCAGGGCGGCGGCATCCCGGAACGCCCCCCGCTCGTCGTACAGGCCGTCGATGGGCTGGTGGACCGCGGTGGGGACGTGGCCGGCCCGGCCGCCGGGCTCGAGGCCGCCGGAGGGCCAGAACCGCTCGCCCCGGTACTCCTCCGCCGAACGCACGTCCAGCAGCGTGCGGCCGGGGCGGCCGATCGCGTCCCGGACGGCCGCGTGACCGGCCTGCAGTCGCGGGTCCGGCGCGGGCAGGGCGTAGCCGGCCGCGGCGGGCTCGGCCGGCTGGCTGCTGACCGGGTGTCCCTCGTCCCGCCAGGCATCGCGCGAGCAGTCGAGGATGCGCACGTCCTGGTGGCCGTAGAGCTTCAGGAGCCAGAAGCCGAGGGCGGGCGCGTAGCCGTGGAACACCACCGTGGTCTGCGGTCCGATGCCGGACCTGGCCAGCAGCTGTTCGGTCGCCGCGGTGCCGATCAGCTGGTAGTCGGCGTCCTTCAGGTCCCGGTAGACGTCCCACAGCACGGCGCCCTCGATGTGCCACTCGTCGTGCGCGCGCCTGCTCACGTCGACCTCCACCACCCGCACGGCGGGGTCGTGCAGGTGCGCGTCCAGCCACGCGGCGTCCACGAGAACGCCGGTGCCGACGGCTGGCTCATTCCTGGTTTTCATCATGGGCTCCTCAGCGACTGAGCTCGGTGACCGCAGGGCAGGCACGGCCGGTTCATCCCCGGCCGATACCGCTACCCGCGGGCAGGTGTCGACGGAGAGCCGGAAGACGTCGGGGCGGCTGTAGTGGCCGACCGGGTCGAACTGCTGGCGGGCCAGCTGGGCCTGCCTGGTGTCGATCTCGGCGTAGAGGATGCCTTCCTCGCCGATCAGCGGGCCGGCCAGGATGTCGCCGTCCGGGCCGATGATGGCGCTGTTGCCGCGGGACAGCCAGTCATCCTCCTCGCCGTACAGGGCGGCCCGGCCGGGCAGGTCGGCGGGCAGGTCGGCGGCGCGGAGGCAGGAGGTCACGCCGATCACGTAGGTGCGGCCCTCGCGGGCGATGTGCCGCAGGGTCGGTACCCAGGTCTCCGAGTTGTCCCAGGTGGGCGCCAGGTAGACGTCGATGCCCTGGGCGTAGAGGGCGGCCCGGGCCAGCGGCATGTAGTTCTCCCAGCAGATCAGGCCGCCGAGGCGGCCGAAGCCGGTGTCGACACACGTGAGGGTCGATCCGTCGCCGGTCCCCCACACCAGCCGCTCGCCGCCGGTGGGCATGAGCTTGCGGTGCCGGGCGGCGAGCGATCCGTCCGGGGCGAAGTGCAGCAGGGTGTTGTAGACGGTGGAGTCCTTGTCGTCGCGCTCGTCCACGCCGACCGACAGCCAGATGCCGAGCCGCCGGGCGGTTTCGGCGAGCACGTCGGTGGCCGCGGACCCGACCACGACCGCCTGGTCGAACAGGCGGGCGTACAGGGCGGTGGCCTCGGCGTCCCAGGGCCGGGTCCGCCACACCCAGTCCGGGTAGCCGGGCACGAACGCCTCGGGGAACGCCACCAGCCGGGCGCCTTCCGCGGCGGCCTTCTCGGCCAGCGCGACGACCTTGGCGATCGTCGCGTCGCGGTCGAGCAGGACGGGGGCGGCCTGGACCGCCGCGACCGTCACCGGCTCCATGAGGCACCGCTCGATGACACATTGTCCAGGACGAACTGGGCCAGCAGGTCGCTGACCGCGGCGGGCTGTTCCAGGCTGGTCAGGTGGCTGTTCGGTGGTCATGGCTGTCATGGTGACGCGCGGCCGGGACCGCGGGCATCGGTGCGCGTACCCAATCAGGACGGGGGCGGGCTACCCATCTAGGGCGGCGGAATACCCAGCCAGCTGGGCGCGGCGCAGGCCGGTCTTGGCGAGCAGGCTCGCCACGTGCTTCTCCACCGTGCGCGGCGACAGGAACATCCGCTCGGCGATCTCGCGGTTGCCCAGGCCCTGCACGACCAGCCGGAGCACGTCCGCCTCGCGCCCGGTCACGCCGAGGGCGCGCAGCGATCCGGGCACCTCGCCGTCGCCGGGCCGGTTCCGCGGCACCGATCGCCCCGGCCTGGCGCAGCAGCGCGCGGCAGGAAGCGGCCACCCGTTCGTCGCCGCGGCCGGCGAAATAGCCGGCCGCCTCCCGCAGCCACGCGACCGGCTCGCCCCAGCCGCCGGCCAGCGCCGCCTCCGCCGTCAGGCGGCGCGCGTACTGCCGGTACCAGGCCACCAGCGGCCCCATCTGGCGGTCGGCGGCGGCGAACGCGGTCCTCGGCGTCGCCGGGATGGCCCTGCTGGCCGGCCCGGATGGCGTCGGCGTAACCGAGCAGGGCCGCGACACCAGGTGCCGGGGGCCGTGGGCGGCGCGGACCCGGGCCGCGGCCTGATCCGCGTCGCGGCCGAGCACCGCGCCGAGCAGCGGCCACAGTCCCAGGAACGGCGGCGCGATCGTCGCCGGGGAACTGAGCAGCAGCCCGGCCCCGGTCGTCATCCGCTCGTGGGCCGCGCCGAGGTCGGCGGCCAGCAGGCTGAACGTGGCCCGGCAGTGCCCCCAGGCGCAGCCGAGCACGTCCTGGTCGCCGGGAGCGAGCGCGACCGCCTCGGCGATCAGGTCCTCCATCGGGCCTTCCTCGCCGCGGATCGGCGTGCGCGGTGGCCTGGAAGATCAGCGCCATCGGCAGCGTGGCCAGGCGGAAGCGGCGGGACGCGTCCGCCGACCGGCGGGCCGCGGCCAGCGCCTCGTCGGCGCGGAACTGCTTGTTGAGCCCGGCGGCGATCTGCAGGTCGAGGGTGGCGGTCAGGGCCAGCGCGCCCTGGGCCACGGCCAGCTCGCGCGCCTGCTCCAGCCGGTCCACGCTCTCGGTCCTGAGCTGGTCGATGGTGCCCAGCTCGTGCAGCGCCCGCAGCCGCCACAGCGGCAGGCCGTGCGCGCCGGCCAGGTCCGCGGCCCGGGCGAACGCGCGCTCGGCCGCCTCCAGGTCGCGCTGCCGGGCGACCCGGCCGATCACCTCGAGCGCCTCGCACGCCACCTCGGCTGGGCCCCTTGGACTCCCTGGCCGCCGGGGCGGCCCTCGGCCGCGTGCAGCGCGGCCCGGGCCAGCCGCTCCGCCTCCTCCAGGCGGCCCCGGCCCGCGGCGACCTGCGCCGCGCAGGCGTCGACCGCGGCGGGATCGGCCCCGGCGCGACTCGCGGGCGACCTCGATGCTCGCGGCCGCCTCGGCCCACCGGGCGCCGGCCATCGCCGCCCGGGCGATCCCCAGGTGCAGGTGCGCGGCGCGCGGCGACGGCGGTCCGAGCCGGGCCAGCAGCATCCGGCCGGTCTCGATGGCCCGGTCGACCTGCCCGGACATGGCGAAGACCTCGGTCAGGGCCTCGTCGACACCAGTACGCAGCTCCGGGTCCGACCAGGCCGGCGGCCCGGGTCAGGGTGCGTTCGGCGCTGGCCAGCGCGCCGGCGGCCAGGTCCCGCCGCCCGGCTTCGAGCAGCAGCGCGCCGGCCCGGGGCGCGTCGCCCGCCCGCCCGGCCAGGTCGGCGGCCAGCGTGCACCACGCGCCGGGCAGGCCCGGATGGGCCGCCTCGGCCGCGGCCAGGGCGCGGGCCGCCAGCACGGCCCGCTCGGGCGGGAGCAGCCCGGCCAGCACGGCCTCGTGGGTCAGCGCGTGCCGGAACCGGAAGCTGTCCCGGTCCGCCACGATCAGCTGCAGGCCCACGCCGTCGCGCAGCGCCGCCACCACGGCCGCGCCGGCCAGGCCGGTGACCGGGCCGAGCAGCGCCCAGTCGAAGCGGCGGCCGAGCACCGCGGCCGCGCCGGTGACCTGGCGCGCGTCCGCGCTCAGGCCGTCGAGCCGCCGCCTGACCGCCTCGGCGAACGTGGCCGGGACCCCGGAGGCGCCCAGGTCGGCGGCGTGCCAGCGGCCGTCCGCGCTCGGTCAGGGCTCCCTCCCTCATCAGCCCGGCCAGCACCTCCTCGACCAGGAACGGGATGCCTTCGGTGCGGTCGGCGACGAACGCGTGCACGGCGGCAGGCACATCCGCGGCAGGCGCATCGGCAGCGGGCACATCGGCGGCTGTCAGGCAGGCCTGGGTCATGGCGGCCGTCGCCGCCGCGTCGAGCCGGGCCAGGGCCAGCACCGTGGCGGAGCCGCGCGCCGCGAGCGTGCGGGCCAGCGCGGCGGCCTCGGCTGTCTTCGCGGAAGGTGGCGAGGCACAGCACTCGTTCGGTGGCTAGGTTGTCGGCGAGGTACTCCAGCAGCGCCAGGGTTTCCCGGTCGGCCCAGTGCAGATCCTCCAGCACGAGCAGGCAGCCGGCCTGGGGTGCCAGCGCGCGCAGCAGCCGCAGCACCGCCTCGCCGAGGAAGACCGTCGACTCCTCCCCCGGAACCGGCTGCGCCGGACCGCCACTGGGGGATCAGCCGCCCCAGCACCGGACCGGAACGGGCCGAGGTCGGCGCCGGCGGGCAGGCGGCCCGCTCGCCCGGCCGGGGTCAGCGCCTCGGCGAAGGGCCGGAACGGCGTGGGCGCGCCGCCGGCCACGGCCCGGCCGGACAGGACCGTCAGGCCCTGCTCCCCCGCCGTGCGCGCGACCTCGCGGACCAGCCGGGTCTTGCCGATCCCGGCCTCGCCGGCCAGGAACAGCGTGCTGCCGCGGCCGGCGCTGGCCGCCGTCAGGGCAGCCCGCAGCCGGCGGGCCTCCTCGTCCCGCCCGACCAGGACCGGGCACAGCACCTGCGGCACAGGATCAGTATCCGGCCACCGGGGCCGGACCGGGAGAGGTTGACGGCCGACCGGCGTCTCCAGGGCCAGGCGGAGCCAGCGGAGCAGTTCGGCGAAGTCGGCGTCGACGACGGACTGGTCGTGCTGGCGGAACCGGCCGGTCGCCTCGCTGACCGCGAAGCCGAGGACGGCGGTGCTGATCAGGCGCTCGGCCCGGGCGATGCCGGCCTCGGGCAGGCCGCCCTCGCGCAGCGCGGCGTGGATCGTGTCACGGGCGGCGCGGGCGGCCGGGGTAACGGCCGGGCGGGTCAGCAGCAGCGGGAAGGACGCGGGGTGCCGCCGCGCGACCTCCCTGATGCCGGCGGCCAGCGCGGTCAGGCGCTCGTCCCAGGGCAGGCCGTCCGGCGGCAGCGGACACTCCCCCAGCAGCACCTCGACCAGCCCGTCGAGCAGGGCGTTCTTGTCGTCCACGTGCCGGTACAGGGCCATCGGGGTGACCCGCAGCTGGCGGGCCACGGCGTGCATGGTGACCGCGTCCAGGCCGTCGGCGTCGGCCAGCCGCAGCGCGGCCGCCAGTACCGCTTCCCGGCTGATCTGAGCTGCGCGTCCCACGACGGTCAATCCTCCCGGTAACCTCTTGCCATTCAAAGTATATAACGTATGCTTACGATATATACAAAACCGAGGAGGCCAGGATGCTGATCTTGATGAGCGACGGGGCCGGGCTGACCTCCCGGCAGGCCGCGACCGTGCTGGCGCGGGCCGGGCACCGGGTCGAGGCGCTGTCCCCGCGCGGGCTGTGCCTGGGCCGGATGACCCGCCACGTGCAGCGGGTGCACGACGTCCCGCCGGTGGGCCAGGACCCGTTCGGGTGGCTGGACGCGGCGCTCGGTATCGCCGCGCGACGTGGCGCCGACGTGCTGCTGCCGGTACAGGAGCAGGTCGCGGTGATGGCGCTGGGCCGGGACCGGATCACCGCGGCCGGGCTGGCGACCGCGGTGCCGTCCTTCGAGGCGCTGGCGCAGGTCCAGGACAAGGTGTCGGCCTACCGCACGCTGGCCAGGATCGGGGTGCCGCAGCCGCCCGCGGTGATCGCCGCCAGCGCGGCGGAACTGGCGGACGCGGCGGACCGGCTGGAGGCGGGCGGCGAGGGACCGTCGGGCTGCCGGCGTTCGCCAAGACGCCGATCGGGACCGCGTCGGCCGGGGTGCGGCGGGTGAGCTCGCCGGACGAACTGCGGCGGCTGGCGGCGGACTGGGAACGGGCAGGGCGCGTTCGGCCAGGGGGGCGTGCTGGTGCAGCAGCCGGTGGCCGGGCCGCTGGTCATGGTCCAGTCGGTGTTCGCCGGCGGTGAGCTGGTCGCGTTCGGTGCCTGCGAGCGGGTCCGCGAGGGCTCCGCGGGCGGGGCCAGCCACAAGCTCGGGCGGCAATGGCCGCAGGCGCGTGAGCACCTGGCCCGGCTGGGCGCCGCCCTGGGCTGGCACGGTGCGCTGTCGGCCGACGTCATCGACGGCCCGCAGGGCCCGGTGTTCATCGACATCAACCCGCGCCTGGTCGAGCCGGCCAACGCGCTGGCCTGCGGCGTGGACCTGACCGGGGCGCTGGTCGAGGTGGCGCTGGCGGGGCCAGCGCGAGTCGGCACAGTCCGGCCGCAGCCGGACGGGGTGCCCGGGGCGCGGACCCACCAGCTGCTGCTGGCGGTGCTCGGGGCGGCGCAGGGAGGCCGTCGCCGGGACGTGGCCCGCGAGCTGGCTGACGCCGCGCGGCGACGCGGGACCTACCGGGGCAGCCAGGAGGAGCTGACGCCGGGCGGCGGCGACCTGCTGGCTCCGGTTCCCGTCGCGGTCGCGGCGCTGGCCACGCTGGTCTCGCCGCCGGCCTGGCGGTGGTTCGTGGGCGGCAGCGCCGGGGCGTACTCGCTCACCCCGGCCGCGTGGGGCGAGCTGACCACGACGGCCCGGGCGCTGGTAGCGCCCGGGCCGTAGAGCGGGCCCAGGGGAGGTCGTCCCGGGCCGTACGGTGCTAGCTGGTCAGCCGCCGCTGACCGGCTGGACTCCGGATATCGTGCCCTGCGCGGTCTGCAAGGCGTTGCTCACCGACGAGGTGCCGGTGATGGCGGACTGGATCGCGGTCCAGATGGCCTGCGACACCTTCGGGTAGTTGGCGCCGTATTCCGTGGTCCGCGAGCGGGCGGTCTGGGTCTCCTTGGCGAAGACGGTGTACTCCGGGCCGCCCGCGAGGACCTGCGTCGGTCACCGCGGGCTTGGTCGGCAGGTAGTACATGAGCGACGTGACGTGCTTCATGGTCGAGGCCTGCTGCATGCCCTGCGCCCATTCCCAGGCGAGCTTCTGCTGCTGGGTGGAGCCGCCGGCGCCCAGGTCGATGGTCTCTCCGCCGAGCGGCGCGACCACGGTCTGGCCGGCCTTGTCGGTGGGGATGGGTACGATGCCGTACTCCTTGTTGTACGTCCAGCCCTTGGTGTTGAGCTCGGGGAAGATCCACGGGCCGTCGACGATCATCGCGGCGTGCCCGTTCATGAACTGCTGGGTGAGGTCGGGGTCCTGCCCCCACTGCAGCACGGACTTGGAGGCCGAGCCGTCCTTGACCATGTTGACCCACAGCTGCAGGGCCGATTGGAAGGGGGGCGTGTCCACCTTGGTCAGGCTGGCCCCGTCGCTCCAGAAGAACGGCTCGAGCTGCCAGGTCGACTGCTCGTCACCGGTCGCGTCGAAGGCCACCCCGTACACCGGCGCCTTGGTCAGCTTCTGAGCGTCGGACTGCAGCTCGGCCCAGGTCGTGGGCGGCTGGAGGTGGGCCGCGGCGAACATCGCCTTGTTGTAGAACAGGC
>CAWIUF010000015.1:0-46628 GCA_963839095.1 uncultured Actinomycetota bacterium
CATTCCCAGTGCTCCATAGGGCTTGTAACCGGGCGGTAAGGACTTCTGCCAGCGCTGTCGATGGGGCACGGTGCCGTTCGACTACGGGGAAAGACCATCAACGTGAAAGGTGGCAGGCGATGAAGTACCTGTTTCTCCTCTACGCGGACGCGCCCATGCCGGAGCCCGGTACGCCGGAGGCGCGCACGCTGCTCGAGGACTGGACCGGGGCCGAGCGGGCGATGGCGGAGGCGGGCGTGCTGATCGACTGCGCGCCGCTGCACCCGGTGGCCGCGTCCACCACGGTGCGGGTGCGGGACGGCGAGACGCTGCTCACCGACGGCCCGGCGGCGGAGATCAAGGAGGTCTTCGGCGGGTTCACCCTGGTCGAGTGCGCCGACTTGGACGAGGCGCTGCGGTGGGCGGCGCGGCTGCCGACCGCGCTGGACGGCAAGGTGGAGGTCCGGCCTCTCCTGCAGGTTCCCGGCGCCTAGGTGCCCCGTAGCTAGGAGCCGACGCTGAGCGAGGACTACGCGGACCTGCTCCGCGACAGCTGGTGGGGAGCCGTGGCCACGCTCACCAAGATGTTCGGCGATCTCGGGGCCGCGGAGGACGCGGTGCAGGACGCCTGCGTCCTCGCGGTCACGAGCTGGCCGGTGACCGGGGTGCCGGCCAATCCCGGTGCCTGGCTGACCGGCACGGCGCGGCACAAGGCGCTGGACCGGCTCCGGCGCGAGGGCAGGCGGCCGGCGAAGGAGGCCGAGGCGACGCGGCGGGCGGAGACGGCGGTGGCCGCGGAGGGCGACACCGATGAGCTGGGGCTCATCTTCATGTGCTGCCATCCGGCGCTGGATCCGCAGGCGCGGGTCGCGCTGACGCTGCGCTGCGTCTGCGGGCTGGCCACGGCGGAGATCGCGGCCGCCTTCCTGGTGCCCGAGACGACGATGGCGCAGCGGCTGGTGCGGGCCAAGCGGAAGATCCGGCAGGCCGGGATCGGGTTCGGCGTGCCGCGGGGCGAGGAACTGACCCGGCGGCTCGGCCCGGTGCTCCGCGTGGTCTACCTGGTCTTCACCCAGGGGCACCGGGCGGCCGGCGGTCCTGAGCTGATCCGGCCGGAGCTGTGCGACCAGGCCATCCGGCTGGCCCGCGCGCTGGCCGCGCTGCTGCCCGGGGAGCCGGAGGCGGCCGGGCTGCTGGCCCTGCTGCTGCTCACCGACGCGCGGCGGGGGGCGCGGCTGGACCAGGCCGGGGAACTGGTGCCGCTGGCCGGCCAGGATCGGAGCCAGTGGAACCGGGACCTGATCCGGGAGGGAGACGCGCTGCTGACCCGGGCGCTGGCGGCCAGGCGGCCGGGCCCGTATCAGCTGCACGCGGCCATCGCGGCCTGCCATTCGGTCCCGGCGGAAACGGACTGGCGCCAGATCGCCCTCCTGTACGGGGAACTGGCGCGATACGAGCCGGGGGCGGTGACCGAGGCCAACCGGGCGGTGGCGGTGGCGATGGCCGGGCAGCCCGCCGCGGGCCTGGGCATCCTGGACGCGCAGGGTGTCCGGCTGGCGCGCTGGCCGCAGTTTCACATCGCCCGGGCCGAGCTGCTGCGGAAGCTGGACCGGACTGAGGAGGCCAGGGACGCGTACCGGGCCGCGTTGCGGCTGGCGCTGGCGCGCCCGGAGCGGAGCCACATCGAACGCCGCCTGGCGGAGCTGTGACGCGCACCTGTTTACTCGGTGGCGATGGCGGCCAGGATGTCGAGGCGGGCGGCCCGGCGGGCCGGCCAGGTGGCGGCGATCAGGCCGAGGACGGCGGCCAGCAGCAGGAAGATCACCAGGTTGGATACCGGCACGACGGTCTCGGTGATGCCCTGCGGGCGCAGCGAGGCGACTAGGGCCAGGCCCAGCGCGGTGCCGATCACGATGCCGACAATGGCGCCGAAGACAGCCAGGATCACCGCCTCGGACCTGATCATCGTGCGGACCTGGCGGCGGCGCATGCCGACCGCGCGCAGCAGGCCGATCTCACGGGTGCGCTCGAAGACCGACAGCATCAGCGTGTTCACGATCCCGATGAGCGCGATGAGCACCGCCAGGCCGAGCAGGGCGTACACCAGGCCGAGGAGCTGGTTGACGTTGGCGACCTGGGTCTGCTCGAACTGGGACCGGGTCTGGACCTGCAGGTTCGGGTAGGGGGCGAGGGCTTTGGTGACCGCGCGGTTGGCGCTGGGGCCGGTGGTGCGCAGCAGCAGGCCGGCCGGCGGCCGCGACGAGAAGTGGGACTGGAAGAACGCGGCGCCGGCCAGGTAGCTGCCGATCAGGGCGTTGGCCTGGTAGATGCCGCCGATCCGGACGGTGGCCGGACCGGTCTTGGTGAACCGGGCCCGGACCGTGTCGCCGACGGCGAGGTGATCCGCGGTGGCGGTGGTGGTGTCGATCAGCAGCTCGCCCCGGGCCAGGGCGGCCGGGGTGCCGGCGGTCATCCGCAGGATCACCGTGTCGGCCAGGTGCGCGGTGGAGACCGCGGTGAGCGTCGTCACCGTCTGCCGGAATTCGAACCGGCCCAGGTAGAAGGCGGTGGCGGTGGTGACGCCGGGCACGGCGGCGACGCCCGCCGCGGCGTTGCTGACCTGGCCCGAGCCGCTGGGCGTCACGATCAGGTCGGCGCTGATGGCCTGGTCCGCGCTGGCGGTGGCCGACCGGGACAGCGAGGCGCCGAAGGTGGCCATGGCCGAGACCAGGGCCAGGCCGATCATCAGGGCGGCGGCGGTCTGGGCGGTGCGCCGCGGGCTGCGCATGGAGTTCTCCCGGCCGAGCTTGCCCGCCACGCCGAGGGTCCGGGCCAGCGGGCGGCCGAGCACGCTGGCCAGCGGGCGGGCGATGCCCGGGGACAGCATGGCCACGCCGAGGAACAGCCCGGCCGCGCCCGCGCCCACCAGGCCGATGGCCGGCTGGGCCAGCCCGATCGCCAGCAGGACCACGCCGGCCAGGGCCAGGGCGGCGCCCCAGAGGAGCCGGCGGCGCAGCGAGGCGCCGGCGATGGGCTGGCGGTCGTCGAGCGCCACCACCGGGGGGATGCGCACTGCCCCGCGGGCCGGGCCGATCGCGGACACGACGGTCACCACGGTGCCGGTGAGCAGGCCGACCACCACGGTCCGGGGCGCGAACACCAGCGACTCCGGGGGCAGCGTGATGCCGAACCCGCGCAGCAGCGCCTCGAGCCCGAGCGCGGCCAGCACCCCGAGGCCCAGGCCGATCACCGCGGAGACGAGGCCGGTGATGGCGGCCTCGGCGAGGACCGACCCGAAGACCTGGCGGCGGCTGGCCCCGACGATCCGGAGCAGGGCCAGCTCCCGGGTCCGCTGCCCGACGATGATCGAGAACGTGTTGTAGATGGTGAACGCGCCGACGAACAGGGCGATGAACGCGAAGACGAGCAGCGCGGTGGAGAAGAAGCCCAGCGCCCGGTCGATCGAGCTGGTGTTCTCGTCCGCCACGGTCTTCCCGGTGACCACCTCGGTCCCCGGCGGCAGGGCCCGGGCGATGGCCCGCTGCACCGCGGTCTTGCTGGCGCCGGGCGTGGTCAGCACGTTGATGTCGTCGAGCTGGCCCGGCCGCAGCGCGAGGGCCTGCGCGGTCGGCAGGGTGAACGCGGCCAGGGTGGCCCCGGCCAGGTTGCTGGCCGAGCCGAACTGGGCGATGCCGGTGATGGTGAAGCTCCGGGGGGCCGTCACCGACAGCACCCGGACGCGCTGGCCGACGGCGAAGCCGTACTTCTGCGCCGTCCCGGCGTCCATCACCACGTCACCGGAGCCGGACGGCGGGCGGCCCGCGATCAGGTGCAGCGCGGACAGCTGCGGGTACGGGTCGAAGCTGACGCCCAGGGTGGGCGCGCCGCCGGTCGCGATGGCCTGGCCGTCCCGCGCCACGAACTGGGCGTACCCCTGGACCTGGCCGTCGGCGACCGCGACGCCGGGCACCGTGCGCACGGTGGCCAGCACCGACTCGGGCAGCGGGTTGCGGGTCGCGTTCGCGCCGGAGCCGAGCTGGGCCGCCCCGCGGACCTGGAAGTCCACCTTGGAGTAGATGGTGCCGAACAGCGTGTTGAACGTGCTCTGCAGGGTGTCGGTCAGGATGAACGTCCCGGAGATGAACGTGACGCCCAAGATGATGGCCAGCGCGGTCAGCGCCAGCCGGAGCTTGTGGGCCAGCAGGCCCTTGAGGGTGACGTTGCGCATCTAATCCCGCCCGAGAGACGCGCATGCGCTCGAGGACCGAGTCGGCGGTCGGCTGGTGGAGCTCCCCCACCACCGCCCCGTCGGCCAGGAAGACCACCCGGTCCGCGTAGGCGGCGCCGCGCGGGTCGTGGGTCACCATCACGATCGACTGCCCGAGCTCGCTGACCGACGTGCGCAGGAAGTTCAGCACGTCGGCCGAGGAGTTCGAGTCGAGGTTGCCGGTGGGCTCGTCGGCGAAGACCAGATCGGGCTTGTTGATCAGCGCCCGGGCGCAGGCCACGCGCTGCTGCTGGCCGCCGGAGAGCTCGGCCGGGCGGTGCGTGAGCCGGTCCGCGATGCCCAGCTGCCCGACCAGGTAGCCGAGCCAGTCACGGTCGATCTTGGTCCCGGCCAGGTCGGCCGGCAGGGTGATGTTCTCGGCCGCGGTCAGCGTCGGGACCAGGTTGAAGGACTGGAAGACGAAGCCGATCTTGTCCCGGCGCAATTGGGTGAGCCCGGCGTCGTCCAGCCGGCCGACGTCCTGGCCGCCCACGAACGCCTGCCCCGACGTCGGCCGGTCGAGGCCGGCCATGCAGTGCATGAGCGTCGACTTGCCCGAGCCCGACGGGCCCATCACGGCGGTGAACCGGGCCCGGTCGATGGTCACGTTGATGCCGTCCAGGGCGTGCACCGCCGCCTGGCCGCTGCCGTAGGTCTTGTGCAGGTCCACGGCCCGCGCCGCCGGAGCGGCCTGGCCGTCTTCCGCTGATGGTGGTGCCGTCATGCCTCGCTACCCCCGGATGCGCCTGCGCGCGGCAGCTTGCTGTCGCAGTCAATTATGGCCGCAAACCGGAATTACGCGTCATTGCGGGGCGAGGCGGGTGGCGGGGGCGGGGCGGGGACGGCAACTCGTTCGGTGGAAAAGGTTTTGTGCCCTTGGCGGGCGCGGCCCCGCACGATGGCGAGGCCGCGCGCCGCTTCGGACACTGCGCGCCCGGACGGAGAGCGCGAGCTTTCAGTAGCCGTAACCGCCGCTGGCGGCGGTGGCGGTGGCGGTGGCCTTGGGCGAGCTGCTGACCTTGGCGGCCGCGGCGGCGGCCTTGGCCGGCGGGGTCGAGCCGGAGACGGTCATCTCCCACCACAGGCCGCCGGAAACGTTGAGGCCGTTGCCCGTGTTCTTGCCGGGGGCCTTGTCGCCGACGAAGGTGTACAGCGGGTGCCCGTCGTAGGTGGCCTGCGTGGTGCCGTCGGACCGGGTGATGGTGCCCACCTGGCCGGTGATGCCGGAGCCGGCCGTGATCGGGCCCGCGACCGGCGGCCAGAATTTCGCGCAGGCGCCCGAGCACTTCGACGCGGTCTTAGTGTCCGGGACGAACCAGTACAGGACGGCGCCCTTGGAGTCGGTCAGCACCTGCTGGCCGCCGACGGTGATCTCCGAGACGGTGCTGCCGCCCGCGGCGGCGGACGAGGACGCGCTCGCGCTGCTGCTCGCGGAGGCGGCGGGGGTGGGGGTGCTGGCGGCGGTGCTCGAGCTGCTGCCCGAGCTGCCGCAGGCGGATATGGTCAGCGCGAGGCCGGCCAGTCCGGCCACGCCCAGTATCGTTCGCATTTCGGATGTCTCCCCTTCACAATGCACGTGGTCTCCCGTTAGGGATCACGTCCGGGAAGGGGAAGGCGGTTCAGTGAGCTGGCGAATTAGGGCGCGGCTGGCTCAGGGCGCGTGGACCGCTGCCGATGAGGTGGCCGACCGCGAACGTCACCGCGACCGCGATCGCGCCCAGGGCGAGCTGGCGCAGGCCCGAGCGCAGCAGCGAGCGGCCGGTGAGCTTGCCCACCACCATCCCGCCGGTCAGCAGCGCCACCGCGGCCACCGCCAGGGCCGCGCCGAGCGCGGCGCCCATCCCGGTGATGCCGATCAGGTAGGGCAGCAGGGGGATGACCGCCCCGACGGAGAACGCGATCAGCGAGGAGCCGCCCGCGAGCAGGGCGGACGGCAGGTCGAAGGGGTCGACGCCGAGTTCCTCGCGGGTGTGCACGCGCAGCGCGGTGTCCGGGTCGGCCGAGACCGCGGCGGCCATCCGGGCGGCCGTCACCGGGTCGGCGCCGTAGCCGGCGAAGTATTCCGCCAGTTCGGCTTGCTCGGCGGCGGGGAACTGGGCGAGCATGGCGCGTTCGGTCGATACTTCGGCGTGGACCAGTTCGTTCTGGTTGGTGACCGAGACGTACTCGCCGGTGCCCATGGAGAAGGCCCCGGCGACCAGCGCGGCGACCCCGGTGAGGATCACCGTGTGGGCCGATACCCCGCCGCCGCCCAGCCCGGCGATCAGCGAGGTGTTGGTGACCAGGCCGTCCACCGCGCCGAACACGGTCGGCCGCAGCCAGCCGCCGGAGACGTCGCGGTGCCGGTGCGACCAGCCCGCCGCGAGCGCCGCCTGCCGGATCGCACGCCCGTGGTCGTGCAGTTCCTCGCTCACGTGGTGGATTATCCCCCGGGGCGGGGCTTTACCGCATGAAGGGTTCGGTCAGCTGGGTCAGCATGGTGCGGCCCAGCAGGCGACGACGGTGCCGAGGTTGATGTCCAGCCGCCCGGTCGCCGCGTGGTGGATCCGGTGGCAGGCCGGGCTGATCAGGACGCGCCCGGCCCGCCCGTAGAGGTCCAGCGCAGGCTGGCGTGGGGCAGCGCGCCCAGGCATGCGGAGACGGTTAACACCAGGGCGGGTGTCGCGGTGTTGCCGGCGACGGCTAGCACCGGCACCGCGGACAACAGGAAGCTCACGTGCACCAGCGGGTGGACGCGGGTTGGCTAACGCCTCGGTTTCCCTCGAGCCTCATCGGCTCGGTCATTCACTGAAGCTGAGGTGGTTTCTCCGTGGCCTCATGAGCCTCTTTTGTGAGCATGGGTACCTATTTCTGCTGGCTCGCACGTGGGCCAGTCGAAATGTCATAGGTGGGCGATAGGGTCGAATTCAGAAGCTAAAGAGCTGTCCTGGACAGGGAGATAGACCGTCAGGATCAGCTGTATCCCGTGAGCCCCGGAACGGAGGTGACCCGGCATGGGCACTGCTGCTTGCGTTCGCCAGCGTCACCGACGCGCTGGAGGTGGTGCGGGCCGGGTTGCGGTTCGTGGCGATGGCGGATGCCACCGCGATGACGGGGGCGGAGCGGGCGGCGTGCCTGCGGGGCCTGGAGAAGGCTGATGCGGTGGCGACGGCGGCGCGGATCTCGGTGCTGGGCCCGTTCGGGGCCGGGCAGGATTACGCGGATGACGGGGATTACAGTGCCCGGTCGTGGCTGGAGCACCGGACCCAGGTCACCCGGGGTGCGGCCGCCGAGCACGCCGGCTGGATGAGGCGGGCGGCGGAGCACCCGGCGGTGCAGGCCGCGCTGGCCGATGAGGCGGTCACCAAGTCCTATGCGCGGGAGATCTGCCGGTGGACGGGCCGGATGCCGGCCGATGCGCGGGCGGCGGCGGATGAGATCCTGCTCGGCGCCGCGGCGGCCGGGCTGGAGCTGGCGGACCTGGCCGGGCTGGCGGCGGAGATGTACGAGAAGTCCCGCCAGGACAAGCCCGACGGGACGGGACGGGACGGGGACCCGGGCCCGGCGTTCGATGACCGGGCGGTGCAATCTTGCTACCACTATCGGCGGCGCCGGGGTCATCCACGGCGACCTGACGCCGGAGTGCGCCGAGTTCGTGCAGACCGTGCTGGACGCGCTGTCGGCCCCGGCCGGGGCGGAGGATGACCGGACCCATGAGCAGCGGTACCACGACGCGCTGCAGGAGGCGATGCGGCGGCTGCTGGCGGCCGGGCTGCTGCCGGAACGGTCCGGGCAGCCGGTCAGGGCCTGGGCGCACATCTCGCTGGCCGACCTGATGCTCATCGAGGGCAGCTCCGCGCTGCTGGCGGAGTGGACCCGGAACCTGCGGGGCCGGTGGGCCGGGCACCGCGCTGCGGCCGCCGAGGCGGGCGGGCATCAGGGGCTGTGGCTGGATGGCGACGCCGCGGAGGCGATCGCGTGCGACGCGGTGATCACCCCGGTGGTGACCGGGGACGTGAACCCGGCCGCGTTCGATGACCTGGTCCGGCTCTGCGTCCAGCTCGGCAGGCTCCGCCGGCACGGCATCGCGCCGCGACGAGCGGGACCGGGGACGGCACGGACGGCGGCGGCCCGGAGGTGCCCGCCGGGTTCGGCGGCGGCCGGTCCCGGGAAGCCCTCGAGCAGGCCGTCATCGGCAAGGCCGTCGAGCTGCTGTCCGGGCCCGGCGGGCTCGCCTCGTTCCTGCGGCGCAGGCTGCTCGGGGCGCGGCTGGGCGGGCGACAGCCTGCCGCTGGACATCGGCTACAGCGGCACCGTCCCGGCCGGGATCCGGAACGCGGTCCGGCTCCGCGGCGGCCACTGCGAATGGGCCGGCGGCTGCGGCCAGCCCGCCGGCGGCCTGCCAGGTCCACCACACCAGGCACAAAGCCAACGGCGGCAAGACCAGCCTCAAAGACTGCGTGCTGCTGTGCCACTACCACCACCAGGTGATGATCCACCGGCTCGGCTGGACCCTGATCGTCAACCCGGACGGGACCACCACCGCGTGGAACAAGGACAAGACCAAAGTGCTCCACAGCCACGGACCACCCGCACGGGCCGGGTAGCGGGCCCGGGGTTCACGTCACGACGGGAGTAGTTCGTAGTGCATGGTGTGGTAGCGCATCATGCGGTGCGCGGCAGGGACCAGGATGGCCTGGAGGATGCGGTGGCGGCGGAGGCGATGCTGACCGGGGTCGCGGGGTCACGGGTTACGGGACCAGGTCAGGGAGGTGGCCACAGGGTGAGGAGTTCGGCGGCGCGGGGGCGCAGGTGCGGGAGGCGTTCGGCGTACAGGTTGTACCAGACGGTGAGGTGCAGGCGCCTGAGCTGCTCGCAGGCTTTGAGCTGGGCGGGGTCCACCGGGTCGCCGTAGGCGGCCAGGACGCGGCGGGCGTCTAGCCACTGGCTGGCGGTCGACGCGGCGACGTCCCAGGCCACCGGGCCGGTGCAGGTGTCCTCGAAGTCGTGCCAGATCCAGCCGGAATCGGTGGCCATCAGGTTGCCCGCGCCGGCGTCGCCGTGCAGGGGGCGGGCGGGAAAGGATCCGAGTTCGGTCGTCAGGCGGGCGTGGGCGGCGGCCAGGGCGGCCGCTTCGGCGGGCGTGAGCGTGGTCTGCGGGCGGGCCAGGTAGGACGGGATGTCCTGGAGGGGGGTGAGGACGGGGAGCTGGGCGGGATAGTGGGCTAGTTCGGCGTGCAGGTCGCGCAGCATCGGGCCGATGACATCCTCATCGGCCAGGACGCCACTGGACAGGGCATCATCGGGCGGGCTTACGTAGTGCCAGAAGGACATGGCCTGGCCGTCGCCGTGGTGGACGGTGGCGGGGACCTCGGGGCTCGGCTGTCATCACGGGAGCGCCCCGGGCGGCCAGGAACTGGACTACGTCGAGCTCGCGCTGGAGCCAGGCGGCGGCGGGGCGGACGGCGGTGGTGCTGGCGGCCACCTTGGCTACCACTGGGGCGGGGCGTAGGTGCACGATCACGTTGGCGCCGTCGGCCAGGACGACCGGGTCGTCGCAGTGGACGTCCAGGCTGGCGGCGACTTTGACGGCGGCGTCCGTCCGGGTCTGCGGGTAGGTCACGCTCCAGTATGGAGACTCCGGGCGGCGCGGCTGCCGCGCGCGGCGCTGACCGCGGTGACGGTGGCTGTTATGACGACCAGCGCCAGGTAGAGGGCGGGGATCGGGGGGTGGTGGTAGCCGGCGAAGGAGGGCGCCCACAGGCACAGGCCGGTGACGGCGACGACGATGGCCACGGCGGCCGCCGCCATCACCGCGGCCGAGACCCCGAACGCGGTGGCGGCGAGGCGCAGGGCTGGCCCCCGTGGCTGCAGCCTGCGCAGGGCCAGGCCGGGCCGGCCGCGGCGGTGGCGGCCGCGGCGAAGCCGGCCAGGGTGACGGCGCCGAACCAGCCGGCGCTGATCCCGTGCCCACCGCTGGCCAGGCGGGTCACCGCGATCAGGCCGGCCAGGTAGGTGACCGGGGCGATCACCGGGGACAGCAGGTACACCAGGTCCCTGAACCGCTGCTCACGGCGGGCGCGGCGGAGCATCACCAGCCACAGCGGCAGGCCGCCGAGGCCGGCCACCAGGCCCGAGACGGCCAGCGCGACGTCGAAGACGGCGTACGCCCAGCCAATCGCGGGGTGACCGGGCACGGTGAAGCCCTGCAACTGGGTGAGCTGGGCGAAGACCAGGCCCAGGCCGGTCAGCAGGGCGCCGGACAGGAGCGCCGTGGCCAGGCTGGCCCGTACCCGGGCGGGCCGGTCGTGCAGGTGGCGGGGCGGGGAGAGCCAGGCGGGCAGCGCGCGCCAGGCGACGCTGGCTACCGCGCCCAGGCGGCCGCCGGAGTCGTCGAGGAGCGCCAGCAGCTCGTCCTGGTAGCGGGCTCGCCAGGACGGGGGGTAGAGCGCGAGCGCGGCGCGGGCCAGGAAGGGTGCCCGGCGGCCTGGGCGACGGGAGGATGCGGGGGCGGTCATGCGCCGGCCCAGCCGAGGCGGGTGCCCAGGCGCTCCCTGGCCACCGCGGCGACCTTGCTCATCCGCTCGGCCTCCTGGGCCAGCACCTCGGCGCCGGCCATCGTGATGCGGTACGGGCGGCGGCGGTCGTCCGACTCGAGGGGCTCGATCAGGCCGCGCGACTCCAGCCGGGCGATGACCGCGTAGAGGGTTCCCGCGCTGATGCGCACGCCCATGGTCTCGGCTACGTCCTGCGTGATGGCGTAGCCGTGCTTGGGCTCGTCGGCCAGGCTGGCCAGCACGAGCAGCGGCGGATCAGCCCATCGGTCCAGCTTGTCGGTCACGTCGCCTCCCGGAGTCGCGGTTGTGATGCCTCACACTATAGCGTAGACCTCTATACCGCAAGACGATATAGCGTTGAACGGCGTACGGTCCAGCGGGGGTAGACCCCGATCGGCAGGCCCGTGACGATGACAGGCACCGTATGCTCATCGGGTGAAAGGCTCTGTGACCGTGCACATGGCGGCTCCGGCCGACCGGGTCTGGGACCTGGTCAGCGACGTGACGCGGATCGGCGAGTTCAGCCCCGAGACGTTCGAGGCGCAGTGGCTGGACGGCGCGACCGGACCGCGGGCCGGGGCGCGCTTCCGCGGCCACGTCCGGCGGAACGGGCGCGGGCCGGTGTACTGGACGACCTGCACGGTGACCGGGGCCGATCCGGGGCGCGAGTTCGGCTTCAGTGTCGCTGGGCTCGGCGGCAGCACCGCTAACACCTGGCGGTACCGGCTCGAGCCAGCCGCGGACGGCACCGACGTGACGGAATCCTTCGAGATGCCCGCCACGCTGGTGAACCGGATCTACTGGACTCTGGGCGGACCGGCGCGGCTGCGCACCAACCTGGATGGCATGCGGACCACGCTGGAGCGGATCAAGGCCGTGGTCGAGCGGGAACAGGAACCGGAGCAGGGCCAGCGCGCCTAGGCCGGGGCCGGCGGCAGAGCCGCGACGTAGTCCGCGTTCCACGGGATCCTCGCGCATGAGCACGCCCAGGTCGTATTCCGCCTCGGCGAGCAGGCCATCCGGGTCACCGGGGCCGCGGGATCATCAGCTTGAGCACCGCGGGCCCGGGGGCGGCCACCTCCGCGACGAACGCCTCGGTGGCGTCGGGGAAGGGGCGGCCGACCGTGATGTCCCAGTCGCGCTCGAGGGCCGTGACCAGAGGGGGGCAGGCTAGGTGGGGATGACGGCTACGGGGGTGGTGGTGGGCTGTCTGGTGCCGCCGGCGGGCTCGACGGTGATGCCGATGCGGTCGCCGCGGTGGACGGCGGAGGCCAGGAGCTGGGTGTCCTGGAGCAAGCCGGCGGAGCGGGCGCTGAACGGGGCGCCGTCGGGCGCCATCACCCAGACCTGGTAGACGCGGCCGGCGGGCAGGGCGGCCATCCCGGTCGCGCTGACCACGGATTCCCGCAGCTGAGCCGAGGTGACCACGGTGACGCTGCCGCCCGCCTTGCTCCGGGTGCTCTCGACCTGGGCGTCGGTGGCCGTGACGACCCGGGCGATCGCGGCGCCGCTGGCCCGGGTCGTGTCGAGCTGGTGCTGGGTGGACACCTGGGCGACGCCGAGGACGGCGGCCGCGGCCACGCTGGCGGCCGCGGCGGCGACGGCCAGCCGTCGCGTCCAGGACGCCTGCCCGGGGGCGGGCACCCGGCGCGACCGGGAAGACTTCCGCGGGGCGAAGACCCGCTCGGCCTGGACGCGGCGCCTTTCCCTGGCCACGCTCAGGGGGTCACCGGAAAGCGGCGGGAGCTGCCTGGTCTGGTAGGTGGCGGCCAGCACCCGCTGCTCCATCCGGGCGGGCGGGGCGACGGCGCGGGCCATGGCCAGCCGGGCCGCGGTCTCGCGCAGGCCGCGGACCTCCGCGTCGCAGGTGGGGCAGGTCTGCAGGTGGCGCTCGAATTCCTCGCGCTCCTCCGGGCTGACCGCATCGAGCACGTAGCTGCCGGTGAGGACGTGCAGGTCGTCGCGCAGGTTTTTCACCAGGTCACCTCCATGCAGTCGCGCATCCTGATCATTCCGTCCCTGATTCTCGTCTTCACCGTGCCGAGCGCTACCCCGAGCAGCGTCGCGACCTCCGGATAGCTGTACCCGTTGTAATAGGCCAGCTTGATCGAGTCGCGTTGCAGCTCGGTCAGGCCGTCCATGCAGCGGCGCACCCGCTGGTACTCCAGCGAGGTCGTCACCTCTTCGGCCACGTCCTGCTCGTCGATCAGGTCCGGGGCGGCCTTCTGCTCGCGGCGCGAGGAGGCGTTCTCGGTCCGGACCCGGTCGACCGCGCGGCGGTGCGCGATCGTCAGCGCCCAGGCGGCGCCGCTGCCCCGGGCCGGATCGAACCGGGACGCGGTGCGCCAGATCTCGAGCAGGACCTCCTGGGCGACTTCCTCGGACTGGGCCGGGTCGCGCAGCACCTGCCGCACCACCCCGTACACCGGTCCGGACAGTTCGCCGTACACCAGCTCGAACGCGTGGTGGTCGCCGCGCGCCACCTGGGTCAGCAAGGTGGCGAGATCGGGCTCCGCGCCGGGATCCGGCTCCGGGCCGGGAACCGGCGACAGACCGGGATCCGGCTGCCATGCATGACGTGCTGCGGGCCTGCTCATGGCCCCTATTCGAGGCCCTGGCCCCGTCCGGATTGGTCCCGCGCCGCTTTGTAAGAAATCTGCTACCTATTGGCAACAAATTTCCTGCCTGCGAAAACGCGCACCAATCCGATCCCGGGATAGGCGCGAATGGCAGCCATGAACATCATGCGAGAGGCGGCCGGCGCGCTGGCTGGCCTGCTGGCCGGGGCGGTGGCGCTCGGTGTGTCCGAGCTCACCGCGGCGGCCACCGGGGCGCGGGGGGCCCCGGTCGTGGCGGTCGGCGAGACCGCGATCAACCTGACCCCCATACCGGTCAAAGAGTTCGCGATCACGCACTTCGGGACGCACGACAAGGAAGCCCTGATCGTGGGGATCCTGGTCCTGCTGGCCGGGTTCGCCGCCGTGATCGGGCTGCTGGCACTGCGGCGGCTGGCCTTCGGGCTGGCCGGGCTGACGGCGTTCGCCGCGGTGGGAGTGGCCGCGGCGGTCCGCCTGCCGGCCGCGACCCCGGCCGATATCGTGCCGACGCTCGCGGGAGCCGTGGTGGCCATGGTGTCTCTGTGGCTATTGATGCGAGCGATACGCATGGTTTGGGGGTCATCCGGTGGGGTAGTTGCGCTCCCCACCGGGATGGACCGCCGCCGCCTGCTGATCACGGGGGCGGGGACGGCGGTGGTAGCCGCGGGAGCGGGCGGGCTGGGGAGCCTCCTGCTGGGGCGCGGGGGGGCTGCGCCCGGGCAGGTTCGGCTGCCCGCTCCCGCCCTCCGGGCGGCGAGCGTGCCGGCCGGGGTTGACCTGCGGATACCGGGGCTCACGCCCTTCGTCACGCCAAACGCCAGCTTCTACCGGGTGGACACCGACCTGGTGCTGCCGCAGCTGTCGCCGCAGACCTGGACGCTGAAGATCGACGGGATGGTCGACCGCGAGCTGGAGATCAGCTTCGCCGACCTGCTCCGGATGCCGCTGACCGAGGCCGACATCACCATGGTGTGCGTGTCGAACCAGGTCGGCGGCACGTACAACGGCAACGCCCGCTGGCTGGGGGTGCCGCTGGCCGGGCTGCTGCGCCGGGCCGGGGTCCAGGCCGGCGCCGACCAGGTGCTGTCCTCGGCCACCGACGGGATGACCATCTCGACCCCGGTCGAGACGATCATGGACGGCCGCAACGCGCTGCTGGCGGTGGGGATGAACGGCCAGCCGCTGCCGGTCGCGCACGGCTTCCCGGCCCGCATGATCGTCCCCGGGCTGTACGGCTACGTGTCCGCGACCAAGTGGGTCACCAAGCTGACCCTGACCACGTTCGCGCGGCAGAAGGCGTACTGGACGCAGCGCGGCTATACCGCCCAGGCGCCGATCAAGACCGAGTCCCGGATCGACGTGCCCAAGCCGCTAGCCCAGGTCAAGTCCGGTCAGGTGACCGTGGCGGGGGTGGCCTGGGCGCCGCACAAGGGCATCGCCGCGGTCGAGGTCAGCACGGACAACGGGCCCTGGCACCAGGCCACGCTGGCCGCCGCCGACGGGCTCGACACCTGGCGCCAGTGGCGCTGGGACTGGGACGCCGCCCCCGGCCTGCACACGCTGCGCGTGCGGGCCACCGACAAGACCGGCGCGACGCAGACCGCCCAGCGCGCTGGCCCCGTTCCCAACGGCGCGAGCGGCTGGGACTCCACCGTGGTGACCGTTACGTGACGGCGCCACTGCATCCACGGGATGACATCACCCCGTAGCAAGTCAGAACATCAATCAAGGAGATCACCATGAAGGTTCGTTATATCGCCGCCACCGGCCTCGTCGCCGGCCTCGGCCTGGCCACCGCCGCGTGCGGCTCGTCCGCGCTCCTCCACCGCCGCGGCCCCGGCCTCGTCGTCGTCCTCGCCGGTGGCGTCCGCCTCGTCGCCGATGGCGTCGTCCTCCACCGCCGCCAAGGACTTCGGGCCGGGCTGCGCGTCGGTGCCGGCGTCGGGCGCGGGCAGCTTCACCGGCATGGCGACCGCGCCGGTGGCCACCGCCGCCTCCGCCAACCCGCTGCTGTCCACGCTGGTCACCGCGGTCAAGAAGGCCGGCCTGGTGGACACGCTCAACTCCGCGGCCAACATCACCGTGTTCGCGCCGGACAACGCCGCGTTCGCCAAGCTGCCCAAGGCCACCCTGGCCAAGATCCTGGCGAACAAGAAGGAACTGACCCAGATCCTCACCTACCACGTGGCCAGCGGCCGCCAGACCCCGGCGGACCTGGCCATGGGCACGGGACTCAAGACCCTCGAGGGCGGCATGGTCACCCCGGCCCTGTCGGGCAGCACCTACACCGTCAACAAGGCCAACGTGGTCTGCGGCAACGTGCAGACGGCCAACGCGACGGTCTACATCATCGACAGCGTGCTGACGCCGCCGGCGAAGTAAGAGTGATCGAGCGAGCGCCTCGGCTAGCTGAGCTCCACGATGGGGCCCGGGTAGCCGAGGCGCTCGCGTTGCGCGTCCGGCAGCTTCCAGGGGGTCTGGATCGCGGACCCGGCCAGGTGAGCCAGCTCGGGCACGTAGCGGCGGACGTAGTCGCCGGACTTGTCGAAGCGCTGGGCCTGGCGCAGCGGGTTCATCACCCGGTTGGGCCGGGTGTTGTTGCCGGTCCCGGCCACCCACTGCCAGTTGCCCGCGTTGTTGGCCACGTCGCCGTCGGCCAGGAAGTAGTCGAAGTGCTGGTACCCGTGCCGCCAGTCGATGCCGAGGTTGCGGGTGAGGAACGAGGCGGTGACCATGCGGGCCCGGTTGTGCATGAAGCCTTCGGCGGCCAGCTGGCGCATTCCGGCGTCCACGATCGGGATCCCGGTCTCCCCCGCCCGCCAGACGTCGAGCGCATGGTTGTCCTGATGCCAGGCGGCGCCGGGACGGTAGTTCTTTCGCGCCATGTCAGGGAACGCCGCGGTGACCTGGTGGTAGAAGTCGCGCCAGGCGAGCTGGCGGCAGAACGGCTCCCCGCCGGGGCGGTCGAGCGCGCCGATCGCCACCTCCAGCGGCGACACGCAGCCGAACCGCAGGTAGGCGCTGAGCCGGGAGGTCTTGTCGCCGGCCAGGTCGTCGTGGTTCTCGTCGTAGTCGGCGAGCAGGCGCTGGCGCCAGCTGACGAAGCGCGCCCGGCCCTCCTTCTCGCCGCCGGGGGCCGGGTCCGGCGAGGCCCCGGGGTAGGCGCTGGCGCCGAGCGCGGGCAGGCGGCCGATCTTCTCCACGGCCGGCATCTCGAGGCGCTGCGGGAGCGGGCAGTGCTGGCGCCAGGCGGCCGCGCGCCAGGCCCGCCAGTACGGGGTGAAGACCCGGTAGTAGCCGCCGCCGGCCGGGGCGAGGTCGCCGGGCGGGACGACGGTCAGGCCGGGGGTGAGGACCAGGTCGATCCGGTGCCGGCCGCACTCGCGGGTGAGCTTGTCGCGGCGGGCGGCGGCGACGTGCGACACGTCGTCGGCCAGGTAGACCGCTTCCGCCTTGACCTCGGCGGCCAGCCGGATCACCTCGGCGACCGTATCGCCCTCCCGCGTGATCAGGTCGGCGCCGCGTTCGCGCAGGGCCTCGCGCAGGTCGGCCAGGGACTCGGCCAGGAAGCGGGCCCGGTTGGGGCTGCGCTTGGTGGCGTCGAGGGCCGGGTCGGCCACGAACAGCGGCACGACCTGCCGGGCCCGGGTGCGCGCCTGGTGCAGCGCCGGGTTGTCGTGCAGCCGGAGGTCACGGGTGAAGAGCACGATCGCGGTATCCATCTAGCTCCTTCGCGGTTACGCTGCGCTCACAGCTTAGGGTGGAAACATGACGGAGCGGCCCCGGGTCGGCGCCTCGAGCTGCCTGCTCGGCGACGAGGTGCGGTTCAACGGCGGGCACAAGCGCTACCGGTTCCTGACCGACGAGCTCGGCCCGCACGTGGACTGGGTGCCGTACTGCCCGGAGGTCGAGATCGGCCTGGGCACGCCGCGCGAGCCGATCCGGCTGACCGCGGACGGCCGCCTGGTCAACCGGGACGGCACCGCCGATCACACGGCGGCGATGGCGGGACTGCCGCTGCCCGCGCGGGATATCGACGGGTACGTGTTCAAGGCCAAGTCGCCCAGCTGCGGGATCCGGGCGATCCCGAAGTACGCCGAGGACGGGACGGCGGGCGACCACAGCGGGCGCGGGCTTTACGCGGCCCGGGTGCTGGACGCGTTCCCGCTGCTGGCGGTGGAGGACGAGGGGCGGCTGAACGACCCGGGGCTGCGCGAGGCGTTCGTGGAGCGGATCTTCGCGGCGGGGCGGCTGCGGGAGCTGCTGGGGCCCCGGGTCTGGAGGGACTGGAGCGCGGGCGAGCTGGTGAGCTTCCACGCGCGGCACAAGCTGCAGCTGCTGGCCCACGATCCGGCCCGGTACCGCGCGGCCGGGAGGGTGGTGGCGGGGGCGGGAACGACGACCCGTTCGGTCGCATCTTTGGCGTACCGGGACCTGTTCCTCGCTGCCCTGGCCCGGCCGGCTACGGCGGGGCGGAACGCGAACGCGCTGCAGCACGCGTACAGCCGGATCGGGCGCGAGCTGGACCGGCCGCGCCGGGCCGACCTGCTGGCCCGGATCGAGGCGTACCGGCGGGGCGAGGAGCCGCTGAGCGTCCCGGTGGCGCTGCTGGCGCACTACGCGAGCGGCGGGGACTTCCCGTGGCTGGCGGAGCAGACCTACCTCAGCCCCTTTCCGGCTGGGCTGGGCCTGCGGCACGCGGTCGCCGTTTAGGCGGGAGCGGGAAGAAGCCGCTGGTCCGCTCGATGTAGTCGACGTAGCCGGGGCGGGCGGCCTTCATCCGGCGGTCGGTCATGCTGGCGCCGGTGCCGCGGGTGAGGATGAACGTCATCAGCAGCGGGGCGACCAGGGCGGGCAGTTCCTGCCAGGAGCCGTAGGCGATGGCGAACAGGCCCCACCACATGCAGAAGTCGCCGAAGTAGTTCGGGTGCCGGGTGTAGTGCCACAGGCCGCGGTCCATGATCTGGCCCTTGTTCGCCGGGTCGGCCTTGAACCGGTACAGCTGCCAGTCGCCGACGGACTCGAAGAAGAAGCCGACGGCGAACAGGACCGCGCCGCCGATCGGCGAGCGGGCCAGGCCGGGGCGCGCTCCAGCATCCCGGCCTGGACCGGGACGGTGGCCAGCCACAAGATCGCGGCCTGGAGCAGGTAGATCTTCCGCAGCGCGTAGAGGTACTTGTTTCCTTTCGCCTTGGCCAGCATGTCCTGGTAGCGGGGGTCGTCGGGCTTGCCGTGGTTGCGCCAGCCCACGTAGCCGGCCAGCCGGGCGCCCCACAGGACGGAGGCGACCAGGAGGAGGTAGCGGCGTTCGGGCTGTCCGTGGCCGAGGGAGGACAGGAAGGCGGTGAGGGCGGCCAGGGCGATGCCGATCCCCCAGGCCGTGTCCACCACGGAATTCTTTTTGATCTTGATGGCGACCGCGAAGGTCAGGCCCTGCAAGACCAGCAGCGCCGCGGCGGTGACCGCCAGGGTGAGCCCGAACGAGCCCGGTTCGAGCCCCGTCACCGTGCGGGCCTCGTGGCGAGGATCTGGTCGACGCCCATCCGTCCTTCTTCGAAGGCGAGGGCGCCGCCCGCGAGGTAGAGGCGCCAGACGCGGACCTGTTCTTTCGACAGGAGGCTTTCGATGGCGGGCAGGTTGCGCTCGAAGTTCTCGGCCCAGGCCCGGATGGTGCGGACGTAGTGCTCGCGCATGGCCTGGACGCCGGTGACCTCGAACCCGGCCTGCTCGATCAGCTTGATCGTCTCGCCGACCGGGCGCATGTCCATGTCGGGGGTGATGTAGGACTCGATGAACGGGCCGCCGCCGGGGGCTTTGCCGCTCCGCGACATCTGCTGGATCAGCAGGCGGCCGCCGGGCTTGAGCCGGCGGTAGAGGGCGGCGCAGAAGCGCGGGTACTGGGCGTCGCCGACGTGCTCGCCCATCTCGATCGACGCGGCCGCGTCGTAGGTCTCGTCGATGGGGTCGCGGTAGTCCTGGATCCGGACGTCGGCTCGTTCGGTGAGGCCGAGGCCGCGGGCGCGCTGCCGGACGAAGCCGCCCTGCTCGCGGGAGAGAGTAATGCCGGTCACCTGGACGCGGGCCTTGGCCGCGTGCAGGGTCAGCGAGCCCCAGCCGCAGCCGACGTCGAGCAGGCGCTGGCCGGGCTCGAGGGCGAGCTTGCCCATGATCAGGTCGAGCTTGGCCTTCTGGGCTCCGGGCAGGTCCTGCTGGCCGTCCCACCAGGCGCAGGAGTAGGCCATGCTGGGGTCCAGGATGAGCTGGTAGAACGCGGCGGGCAGGTCGTAGTGGCCGGCGATCACGGCCTGGTCGCGGGCCCGGCTGTGCAGGCGGCCGCGGACGCGGAGCTCGCAGGCCGGCGGGGCGGGGGGCGGGACGAGCAGGTTGAGCTGGGCGGCGGCTCTGAGGGCGGCTAGGGCGGCCGGGGCGTACGCGGCGTAGTCGGCGAGCGCGATGGGGCCGGGCCGTCGCGCGGGGCGGGCGGCGAAGAACCGGCGCAGGCCTTCGGTGAGGTCGCCTTCGACGTCGAGGTCGCCGCTGATGTAGGCGCGGGCAAGGCCGAGCTCGCCCGGACGCCACAGGATCCGCTGCAGGGCGCGGGGCGAGCGGACGACCAGGACCGGGCCGTCGTGCGGGCCGGCTTCGCTGCCGTCCCAGGCGCGCAGGCGGACCGGGAGGTCCAGGCCGGCCTGGGTCTTGAGCAGGTCGGCGAGGACCTGGGCGACCTGGCCCTGCGGCTGGGGCTTGCGCTGGTTCTTGCTCATGTGCGGGCCAGGGTGAGCTGGCTGACGTCGATGTAGCCGGCCCGGAAGCCGGCTTCGGTATAGGCGAGATAGAAGGTCCACATCCGGCGGAACACCTCGTCGAAGCCGAGGCGGGCGACCTCGCCGGCGTGCGCGCCGAACCGTTCCCGCCAGAGCTTCAGCGTCTCCGCGTAGTGCGCGCCGAAATCCTCCCGCGCGACGATCCGCAGCCCGGTACGGGACAGGCTGTCGCCGATCGCGGTGACCGACGGGAGCAGCCCGCCGGGAAAGATGTACTTCTGGATCCAGGTGTAGGTGCGCCGGGTGGCCAGCATCCGGTCGTGCGCCATGGTGATCGTCTGCAGGCCGATCCGGCCGCCCGGGGCCAGGTGCTGGTCGAGGGCGGTGAAGAAGGTGTCCCAGTACCGGTCGCCGACCGCCTCGATCATCTCGACCGAGCAGATCGCGTCGAACTGGCCCTCGACGTCGCGGTAGTCGCACAGCTCGACCCGGACCTGGCCGGCCAGCCCGGCCTCGGCGATCCGGCGGGTAGCGAGCTCGGCCTGCTCGGTGGAGATGGTGACGGTGTGCACCGTCGCGCCCCGGCGGGCGGCCCGGATGGCCAGCTCGCCCCAGCCGGTGCCGATCTCGAGCACCCGGCTGCCGCGGCCCACCCCGGCCCGGTCGAGCAGCCGGTCGATCTTGCGGCGCTGCGCCTCGGCGAGCTGGTCCTCGGTGCGGGTGGCCAGCCGGGATCGGTGAAGAGGGCCGAGGAATAGGTCATGGTCTCGTCGAGGAACAAGGCGAACAGGTCGTTGGAGAGGTCGTAGTGGCGGCCGATGTTGCGCCGGGCGCCCGTGACGGTCTGCAGGTCGTCGCCCGGCTGACGGCGGACGGCGAGCCGGCGCAGCCGCTGCAGCCAGGGCGGCACGAGCTCGGCGGCGTGCTCGGCCATGACGGTGAGCAGCGCGGTCAGGTCCTCCCCGTTCTGGCTGGCACTGTCCCAGTCGCCGGCCATGTAGGCCTCGCCAAACCCGATCAGGCCGGAGGCGCCGAACCGGCGGTAGAACTCCCGGGGCCGGCGCAGAACCATGACCGGGGCGTCCGCTCCCCCGCCGCCGATGGTCTGGCCACTGGGGAACCTGACCCTGAGCGGCAGCCGGTCCACCGCGCTGGTGAACACGTTCCTGGCCACGGCCGTGCGGACGGGCGAGCCCGCCGCCACGGCGACGTCGGGCCACCGGTCCGCGTCGATGGTGGTGCCCGCCTGCGTGGCTCTGATGCTGGTGGTGGTCACTGGACCCCCTCCTGAGGTTGGTGAACGGGTCGCGGCGCTGGCCGCAGCCCGCGCAGGTAGAGCTTGGTTCCCTGCCAGCGGATCCGGGCGGAGACGACGACGGTGGACCACGGGTGCCGGAGCGCGGCGGCGGCCAGCGTCCGGGCGGTGGCCGGGACGGCCCGGCCCTGCACGCCGGCGGTGAACTTGTCGCCTCCGGGCCGGCCGAGCGCGATGCTCAGCGCGAGGCGGTCGCCGGGCTCGGGCAGGCTCATCCGGTAGCGGCCGTCGACCGGGTAGAAGGGCGAGACGTAGAACTGCTTCGGCACCTCGGCCCGGCCGCGCTCGTCGGTGTGCAGCAGGTAAGCGTGGCGCTCGCCGTAGGTGTTGTGCACCTCGGCCACCACGGCGGCCAGCGTCCCGTCGGGCCGGTGGCACCAGTAGACGGTCAGCGGGTTGAACACGTACCCGAACACCCGCGCGTGCGCCAGCATCAGCACCTGGCCGCCGTTCAGGTTGACGTCGCGTTCGGCCAGGAAGCGGTCGAGGTTCGCCCGGATGCCGCGCCGCGGGTCGCCGAGGTGGTCCCTGGCGCTGAACGTGCTCAGCGGGCCCGGGCGGGGCAGCCGTCGAGGTCGACCAGCCACAGGTAGCTGCGGTAGGTGAAGACGTTGCGCAGCGGGACCGTGCGGGCGTGGCTGATCCGGCATTCGTACAGCCGGGGGGCGGTCGCGGCCTGGGGTACGGTCACCAGGTGCCGCCGAGGGACTGGGCCGCCTGGGCGCCGGAGCGGCAGCCGTCCTCGTGGAAACCCCAGCCGTGGTAGGCGCCGGCGAACGCGGTGACGCCGGTGTTCAGCCCGGGCAGGCGGCGCTGGGCCGCGACCGAGGCCGGGGTGTAGGCGGGGTGGGCGTAGTCCATCCGGTCGATGACCTGCGCTGGATCGACGGTTCGCCCCCAACCTCCCCCACCGCCGCACCCGCGCCGCCCAGGGTCACGATGTAGTCCTGGGTGGTGGGCAGGCTCTGCAGGCGGTTCATGTCGTAGCTGATCCGCGGGGGAGGGCCGTCACCGGGGCGGCAGCCGCCGAGCTCGTAGTTCCAGCTTGCCCGGACGCCGGGGTGAGATGGCAGGAGGGTGGCGTCGGTGTGGAGCAGGGCCGGGTTCGGGGTGTAGGCGAAGGCGCCGAGGACGTCGCGTTCGGCCGGGGTGGGCGCGTCGAGCAGGCGCAGCGCCTGGTCCGGGTGGGTGGCGATGACCACCGCGTCGAACCGGCTGGTCTCGCCGGCCGCGTCGGTGAGGTCCACGCCGTCCGGGTAGCGGCGCACCGCGCGGACCGGGGTGGACAACCGGAGATCGTGGACTCGTTTGGTCGCCTTTTCGACGTAAGCCCGGGACCCGCCGGTCACGGTCCGCCAGGGCGGAGCGCCGCGCACCGCGAGCATGCCGTGGTTGGCCAGGAAGGCGAACAGGTACCGGGCCGGGTAGCGCAGCGCGGTCCCGGGCGGGCACGACCACACCGCGGCGACCAGCGGCAGGGCGAAGTGCGCGGTGAAGTACGCGCCGAAGCGGCGGGCGCGGAGGAATTCGCCGAGGGTCTGGTCGTTTGTCGTGTCGGTAGCCGCTAGATGGCGCCGGGCGGCGCGGTGGAAGCGGGGGATCTCGGTGAGCATGTGCAGGTAGCGGGCCCGGCCACGGTGAGCGAAGCCGGGGGTCAGGCCGGCCAGGCCGCGGTGGCCCGCGTACTGCAGGCCGCAGCCGGCGCAGCGGACCGACATGCTCATCTCGGCGGGCTGGGTGGCCACCGCGAGCTCGGCGAACAACCGGGTGAGCAGCGGGTAGGTGTGCTCGTTGTAGACGATGAAGCCGGTGTCCACGCCGACCGGGGGGCCGGACGGCCCAGCTTCGGAAGGCGCTGCGACCAGGTGGGTGTCGGCGTGGCCGCCGAGCCGCCCGTCGGCCTCGAAGATCGTCACGTAATCAGTATGTGACAGAACGTAGCCGGCGGTGATCCCGCTGACGCCGCTGCCGATGACCGCGATCTTTCGCCCGCTCACGCGCCCTCCCTCCGGGGACTGCCTTCCTTCCTTCATTACGGCTGGCTATTCGCGGCCAGACGCGTCCCGGATTGGACCAGTCTTGACACTGCTCGGCGCGGCAGGCTCACTCGCGGCCGAACAGGTGGCGCAGCGCGCCCTCCAGCTCCGGCTGGCGGAACTGGTGCCCGGCCTCGATCAGGCGCTCCGGGCGGACGTTCTGGCTGGCCTGGGCGATTTCCCGGGCCCCTTCCGCACCGAGGAGCAGCCGCGGGCCGAAGCCCGGGACGGGCAGCAGGGCGGGCCGGTGCAGCACGGCGGCCAGCGTCCGGGTGTAGTCGATGTTCCGCACCGGTTCCGGGGCGACCGCGTTGACCGGCCCGGACAGGTCAGGATCGAGGACCGCCCGCAGGTAGATGTCGAGCAGGTCGTCCAGGGCGATCCAGGCCAGCCACTGCTTGCCGGAACCGAGACGACCGCCCAGGCCCGCCTCGAACAGCGGGCTGAGCAGGCGCAGCATGCCGCCGCGGGGGGTCTGCACGATGCCGGTGCGGACGTGGACGGTCCGGACGCCCGTCGCGCGGCGGCGGCGTCCTCCCAGTCCGCCACCACGTCGGCCAGGAAACCCTCGCCCCGGGCGCTGTCCTCGGTCAGGACCTCGTCGCCCCGGTCCGGGCCGTAGATGCCGATCGCCGACGCGGTCACGAAGGCCTTGACGGTGTCGCTGCCCCGCGGCCAGCTCGGCCAGGCGGCGGGTGGGCAGGATCCGGCTGTCGCGGATCTCGGCCTTGTGCTCCGGGGTGAACCGGCCGCCGATCGAGGCGCCGGCCAGGTGGATCACCGCGTCGACGCCGTCCAGCAGTTCCGGGGCTCGGGTCCTCGGGCCGCCAGTAGCGCTCCCCCGCGTGCTTCGGCAGCCGCCGGACCAGCCGGATGACCTGGTGCCCGCTGGTGGTCAGCAGCGCGGTCAGCGCGGTGCCGATCAGGCCGCCGGAGCCGGTGACCGCGATGGTCAGCGACTCGGTACCGAGCTGGCGGGAGCGGGCCAGCGCGGCCAGGTCGGCGGCGAGCTGGCGGTGCCGGTAGACGAACATGGACCGCAGCGCCCGGGCGGGCAGCGGGGTCTCGACCACGTCGGTCACCAGCGTGGACTTCTCCCCCGCCACGCTGAACTGGTGCAGGTGCCGCCAGGACAGCAGCGGGGAGGTCAGCTCGTCGGCGAACGCGTGCGGCGGGTCGTAGTCACCCGGCTGGTGCACGGCGGTCCAGCGCAGCCCGCCGGGCAGGCCGAGCACGGCCTCGCCGTCCCGGAGCGAGGACGCCTCGCGCAGCACCCGGACCGGCAGCCACGGCGGAGTCAGCCGCGTGATCGCCCCTGGCCTGGTATGCCAGGAGAACACGTCGGCCATGCTCGCGTCCACCACACTGGAGTACGTCAGTCCCATAGCGTTGTCCCCCTCGTTACTTCGACGCGTAGGCCACTCTCCAATAAATGCTAAATTACACTAAAGCTTCGGACCGAAAAGCTCCGGATCGCTGATCACGGGAAGGTACATGCAGCTACGCGACGCCGCCGACGTCCTCGGCGTGCATTACCAGACCGCCTACGCGTGGGTGCGGCAGGGAATCCTCCCGGCCCGGAAGACCGGCCGCGGCTACGACGTCAGCGAGAGCGACGTCAGCGCGCTGGCGGCGCGCCGGGCCGAGGGCACCGCGCCGCGGCCGCACATCCGGGTGCGTGACTGGGACGCCCAGGCGAACCGGCTGTACGCGGCGGTCATGGCCGGGGACGAGACCCAGGCCCGGCACCTGTTCGACCGGCTGGCCCGCGGCGTGCCGCTGGTCGAGCTGTGCGAGCGGGTCATCGCGCCCGCGCTGCGCCGCGTCGGCGACGAATGGGTCGTGGGCGAGGCGTCGATCGCGGCCGAGCACCGGGCGAGCGCTATCTGCGAACGGCTCATCGCGGCCCGCACCCACCAGCCGCAGGGGCGCCCGCGCGGTATCGCCGTGGTGACCACGCCCCCCGGAGAACGGCACGGCCTCCCGGCCCTGATGGCGACGGCGTGCCTGCGCGAGGACCGCTGGCTCGTGCACCACCTGGCGTCCGACCTGCCGGCCGCCGAGGTGGCCGGGCTGGCCCGCGAGGCCGGGGCCGGGCTCGTCGTGCTGTCGTCGGCCACGGCGGAGGCGACCTCGACGGCCGCCGCCGCGGCGGCGGAGATCACCCGGTCGCGGCCGGGCTGCCGGTGCTGACCGGCCGCCCCGGCGACAGCCTGAGCCAGCTGCGGCAGCTGGCCCGGGACAGCCTGGCCTGGCCCGTCGAGGCCTGACGCTGAGCTAACGGCTCAGGCCGAGGCGGGCTGCGAAGGCCGAGAGCTCGTCGCGCTGGCCGGCTTCGCCGGTCGCGGCCGGGGCCACGACGAGCCGGGTGGTGCCCTGCGCGGCGTGGGCGGCCACGTCGTCGGCGGTCATGTCGATCGACCCCCACCGGGTGCACTCCAGCGC
The DNA here is from genome assembly GCA_963839095.1 of uncultured Actinomycetota bacterium. GTDB lineage: Bacteria > Actinomycetota > Actinomycetes > Streptosporangiales > Streptosporangiaceae > Palsa-504. Next base: position 25,940 of record CAWIUF010000015.1, read on the forward strand.
GCTGGCGTCCCGGCCCGCGGCGCGCGCGGTAGCGCGCATCAGCTCGAGCTGGGCGTCGCGTTCGGCCGGGGTGAGGCGGCCGCCCGGGAAGTAGCCGTCGCCGCGCAGGCCGGCCCGGCGGGCCGCGGCCGGGCTGGACCCGCCGACGTGGATCGGCAGCCGGGCGAGCGGCTTGGGGTAGCTGCACAGGCTGGTGAAGGAGTAGAACTCCCCGTCGAAGCTGACGCCGTCCTCGCCCCCGGACCACAGCAGCCGCAGCACGTCGATGGCCTCGTCCGCGCGGCGGCCCCGGGTGGCGAAGTCGACGCCGCCCGCCGCCGCCTCCCCCGGCAGCGCGCCCACGCCCACGGTGAGCAGCCGCATCCGGCCCTTGGACAGCACGTCGAGCGTGGCCAGCCGCTTGGCCAGGGCGACCGGGTGATGGTAGGGCAGCAGCAGGACGCCGGTGCCGAGCAGGATGCGCGTGGTGACCGCCGCGACGAAGCTCAGGCACTGGAGCGGGTCGGCGACCGGCGTGGTCGCCGGGATGGTGAACGTGCCCATGGCCGCGCCGGGGTACAGCGCGATGTGCTCGGGGACGTAGAAGGACTCGAAGCCGCAGGCCTCCGCGTGCCGGGCGGCCGCGACCAGCAGGTCGGGGTCGTTGCCGAGGAAACCCGTGTTGTAGGAGAGGCCGAACTTCATTTCTGTACGCTATCCCCGTCCCGCTGACCCCGTCCCGCTGGCGCCCGTACCATCGGGGCGGTGGGAAGCCGTTTCGTCTCCGCCGTGGCCTTCTACGGGCCGAAGGCCGGCCAGCTGCGCGAGCTCGTGGCCGGGGTGCAGGACCTGATCGCCGGGCACGTCGGCGGCGATTTCCGGCCGTACACGCCCGAGCAGGTGCACGCCACGCTGATCGCGCTCAACGGCGTGCGCGACGGCGGCGCCGTGGTCAACGAGTACATGCTCGAGCTGGCCGGGCAGCGGCGGGAGATGGACCTGCCGCGGGTGATGGACATCCTCGCCCGCCGGTTCGCCACGCCGCTGCCGGTGCGGATCGGCGGCTTCCGGCCGGACCAGGCTCCCCCGTTCACCAGCCGGGGCCAGCATCCGGCGCAGCGGTCCTTCTCGGTCCAGGACCGGGCGTTCGTGCTGGTCGGCTGGCCGGCCGCGTCGCTGGACGGCGGGCCGGCCCGGCCGCTGGACGACTTGCGGCGCGAGCTGAACGCGGCCGGCCTGCTGCACCGCTATCACGCTCACCCCGGCGACGTCGACAACGACCTGCACATGGTGGTGGGCCACCACGCCGGCGCCCCCGCCGCCGCGCTGGACCGGGCCGCCGCCGCCGTCCGGGACATGCTGGCCGACGGGCCGGCCGACCTGGCCATCGGACTGCCCGACGTCAGGATCGTCGCGGCCGACTCGCACACGATGGCGCCGCCGCTGTACGTCAGCGGCATCCCGGCCGACGAGGCAGCCGTCCGCGATTACCTGACGGGCCCGATCACTTGACGGGGTAGCGGCTCCAGGTCTAAAGAAGAGGCAGCTATGTCACAGGGGGGGATCGTGTTAAGTTCCGGGATCATCGACCTGGCCATCGGGCTGGTCTTCATCTTCGGCGTCACCGCCGCTCTCTCCTCGGTCATCACCGAGCTGATCGCGCGTTTCCTCGGCCTGCGCGGGGCGTACCTGCTGCTCGGCCTGCGCGAGCTCCTGGACAGCAGCACGACGCCGGTGGTGCTCGACCAGGCGACGAACGACTTCACCAAGATGCGGGACATCGTCAACACGGTGCAGGAACCGCCCGAGGTCAAGGTGGCGCGCCCGGCCACGGGCACGACCGTGACGGGTGCGACCGGTACGAGCCGGCTGGGCACCGGCACGGCCGGGAGCGCGTCGGCTGACCTGGAGGCCCAGCCGACGTCGGCGACCAGCGCCCTGCTGGGAAGCCCGATCCTGAGCAGCCAGGGCATGACCGGCCAGATCGCCAGCCGGTCGCTGACGCTCAAGGCCGCCAAGCCCGGCAGCCGCAAGGCTCCCCTGCCCACGGGCGGCCTGGGCCTGCGCCGTAGCCTGCCGTCCTACATCCCCTCCCAGTCGTTCGCCGAGGCGATCATCGACATGGTGGTCCCGGACAAGTCCGGCCAGACCAACATGGGCGTGATCCAGCACTACCTCGGTCAGCTGCCCGATTCGATGGGCCCGCTGCAAGGCTCGCTGCAGTCCCTGGCCACGAACGCGGGCGACGATGTCGGCCGGTTCCGCACCTCCATCGAGCAGTGGTACGACAACCACATGGACCGCGTGTCCGGCTGGTACAAGCGGCGCGCCGCCCTCATCACCACCCTGGCGGGAGCGATCCTCGTCCTGCTGCTCAACATCAACACGATCACCATCGGGCGCGCGCTGTACGGCGACAGCGCCGTCCGCTCGGCGGTGAGCACCGTGGCGACGCATAACCGCGGGTGCCCGGCGAGCGAGACCGAGGCGAACTGCCTGTCTCGGCTCGAGACGGAGGTGTCGAGCGCGGCCCAGGCCGGGTTGCCGCTCGGCTGGGGTACCGTCCCGGCGTGTGCCGAGAAAGACGTGCACTGCGGCTGGCTGGCGCAGCGCGGGATCACCAATGCGAAGGGCGGCTCGCCCTGGCAGATCCTCCTGGTCCTCCTCGGCTTCCTGGTCACGATCGTCGCGCTCACGCCCGGGGCCCAGTTCTGGTTCGGCCTGCTGGTCAAGCTCAACAGCCTGCGGTCCAGCGGGCCACCTCCGGTCACGCCGGCTGCTTCCGGGACCGCCGCCCGGTAGCCTGCATTGACCTGGTGAATGGGGGTAGTAGGGGACGCATGACCGACTCTGACACCCATGATGCTGATACCCACGAGACCGAGGCCGAGCTGCGGCTCTCCCGGGTCCAGGCACTCAACGGCTCTGATCTCGTCGCCGTCGTGACCTACCTGCTGGCCAAGCATCCGGACACGTTCCCCGCGATGCTGGACGACGCGCTGAGCTCGGTCAGTCCCAAGAAGAGCTAACGGGCAGGCTGGCGGCGGGTCAGTAGCTCTTGTGGCCTGCAGTGCCCAGGTGCACGACTGGCGTTTCCGTTCGAGCAGAACGAACGGGTTCCCAGCGCGTTCGATTACATGTTTTAATAGCTGACATGTTCGAAGCTCTCGCTCAAGGTGCCAGTCATCCCGCCGTAGCCGCGTGGCTCGCGGTGGGCACGGTGGTGGTCGCCGCGGTGGTGGTGGCCATGGCGTGGAGCGTGAACGTGCGACAGCTCCAGCTGGCCGAGCAGCTGGCCAAGCGGCAGTTCGTCATTTCCGGCGGCATCGTCCGGGCCCGGGATGAGCTCCCTGGTGTCATGGCCGACGAGAGCGTGACAGCGGGCGAGGGCGCCGGACGGGAAGGCGCCGCGCGGGCCAAGAAGGCGCCGCCGGAGGTGATCGAGGGGCCGGACGAGGTGGTGACCGGAGAGCAGGCCAGGTTCCGGGTCCAGTCGCTGGGGTCGCACCAGGTCGTGACGTGGGCGGTCGGCGGAGCCGGGGCGGTATCGCACGCGCCCGACCAGGCGCACCCCGGCGACCTGCTGCTGATCGCCGATCAGCCCGGGGAACTGACCCTGATAGCGCGGATACGCGAGGGCCTGACCGAGCGGCGGGCCACCAAGACCATCACCGCCGTGCCCGAGGTGCCGGATCCGTCGCCGCCGTTCGCGCTGCGGCTGTTCCTGCACGGCTGGGGCCTGGTCGTGGTGTCGGTGCTGATCGTGGGGTTCTCCGGATCGCTGGACGCGCTCGGCAACTTCACCTCGTCCGACTTCATCGCGGTGGCCGTCCCGCTGGCCGCGCTGCTCGGCGTGATCGCCGTGGTCCGGGGCAGCGGGGACGCCAGCGGGCGCACCGGCAGCAGCCACGGAAACGGGCACGGGCACGGGTTCGGCAAGCGGCACGGCCAAGGTTAAGGGCGGCGAGTGACGAGCCCCGGGGCGTGCAAGCTGCCCCGTTCGGCATAAAAAGGCAGGCTACGGGCGGTCAGGGAGAGGAGGACGGGAACTGGAAAATACCTGTATATAAAACCTGTACAGCAATACAGTATCGCGATACAGTACTGCCATGGCCCGAGCATCCGGCGCGGGCGGATGAAGGCGGTGCTCACCACCATGGCAACTCTCATCAATGCGGAGCCCTTGGCTCCCCCGGTTCAAGCTGGCCCGATGCCAGCAAGCAGCGACAAGGGCCTGCGGGCCGGGGCGCTCGGGCTGGTCTCCAGCGTGGTGATCGCGGTTTCCTCGACCGCGCCCGCCTACAGCATGGCCGCGACGCTCGGCCTGATCGTGGCCGTGGTCGGCATCCACACCCCGGGCACGCTGATCGTGTCGTTCCTGCCGATGCTCTGCATCGCGTACGCGTTCCGCGAGCTCAACAAGGCCGATCCGGACTGCGGCACCACGTTCACCTGGACGGCGCGGGCGTTCGGGCCGCGGGCCGGCTGGCTGGGCGGCTGGGGCATCATCGCGGCCGACGTCATCGTGATGGCCAGCCTGGCGCAGATCGCCGGACGGTACTTCCTGCAGCTCATCGGGGCCTCACACGCGGGCACGGGCTGGGTGACGGCGGTCGGGGTGGTGTTCATCGCGCTGCTCACCGGGGTCTGCTACCGCGGGATCGAGGTGTCGGCCCGGCTGCAGCAGGTGCTGCTGATCATCGAGGTGGGCGCGCTCGCGATCTTCGCGGTGGTCGCGCTGGTCAAGGCGGGCACCGGGCACGCGCTGCCCGGCGCGGCGCACCCGAGCGCGGCGTGGCTGAGCCCGTGGACCGGCTCGTTCGGGAAGCTGTCGGACTCGTTCCTGCTGGCCGTGTTCATCTACTGGGGCTGGGACTGCGCCCTGTCGGTGAACGAGGAGACCAAGGACTCGGCGCGGACCCCGGGCCGCGCGGCGGTCATGTCCACGATCATGCTGGTCGCCATCTTCGCCGTGATCAGCGTGGCCGCGCTGGCCTACGCCGGGCCCGCGTTCCTGGCCGCGCACAGCACCGACGTGCTCGGCGCCATGGCCAACTCGGTGCTGGGCAGCACGCTGGGCAAGCTGCTGGTGCTGTGCGTGCTGACCTCGACCGCCGCGTCCTGCCAGACCACGATCATGCCGACCGCCCGCGCCGTGCTGGCCATGTCGGCCCACGGCGCGATCCCGAGGTGGTTCGCCCGGATGCACCCGCGGTTCCGCACGCCCACCACGGCGACCCTGGTCATGGGCGGGATCTCGGCCCTGTTCTACGTGCTGCTGACCGCGGTGTCGAAGAACGTGCTGGCCGACTCGGCCGCGTCGGTCGGGCTGCTGATCGCCTTCTACTACGGGCTCACCGCGTTCGCCTGCGTGTGGTTCTTCCGCCGCTCCCTGTTCCGCAGCGTCCGCAACCTGGTCACCAAGGGGATCCTGCCGCTGCTCGGCGGGCTGAGCCTGCTGGGAGCGTTCGTCCTGTCGATCAAGTCGTACTGGCCGGCCGCGAGCAGCTACTCCAGCTTCGATGGAGTAGGGGGTATCTTCCTGATCGGTGCCGGTTCCCTCGTCGTCGGAGTGGTCGTCATGTTCATCACCGCCAGGTTCCAGCGGTCGTTTTTCGCCCACGGTATTCGTGATGACGCTTAGTCAGGCTGATGCCGATCCGGGCCGCGCCTCTGCTGGCTCCGGGGGGCCAACCTGACCCCCGAGCCCCGAATCTGGGGAGGGGCGCGGCCCTGGCCGGCGTGCGGGGCGGCGCAAGATCGGCGGTGCTCGAGGCGGCCTGCCGGGTGATCGCGGAGCGGGGGGCGGACGCTACCCGGTTCGCCGACGTGGCCGCGGAGAGCGGCGTGCCGGTGAGCACGCTGCAGTACTACTTCGGCTCGCGGGAGGACCTGCTGGTGGCGGCCTTCCGGCACGCCTCGAGCGAGGAGATCGCCGCGCTGGAGGCCGAAATCGGCGCCATCGACGACCCGTGGGATCAGCTCGAGACCATCCTGACCCGGTCGCTGACCGGGTACGAGCCGGAGACTCCCGACGCCGGGCGGCTGTGGATCGAGTCCTGGCACTTCGGCATCCGCGACCCGGAGATGCGGGCCGACGCGCTGCGCGACAACACCGCCTGGCGGCGACTGGTGGCGGACGTGGTCCGGCGCGGCATCGAGCGGGGCATTTTCAGCGGCCGGTACGACGCCGGCAAGGTCGCCGTGCTCGCCGTGGCCGCGGCCGACGGGATGGGCATCCCGCTGTCGCTGGGCGACCCGGACATCACCGCCGCGAGCGCCGTGCACGATGTCATGGCCACGCTACGTGAGCTTCTTCGATAACTAAGCGTAGTCTGGGCGTAGGCGGTAGCTGAGAGTCACGTCTCGACGTCTCGATGGCGCATCACTCTCAGCCTGTCGCTTGACGGCTCTCTGACCTGCCGTGTTAGCTAGAGTCCGTTTGCTTTTGTCAGCTTTCTTCTCATTAAGGGGGCCTGCGTATGGGCTCGTCTCGTCTTGCGCGTCGAGTTGCCGTCGGACTGCTGGCCGGGGCGACCGCCTTCGGCCTCTCGGTGACCGCCGGGTCCGCCTCGGCCGCGCCGTCGGCCCGGCACCCGCTCACCGGCAGTACGCCGAAGTGGCTGTCGCACGCCCGCGACATGGGGACCACCGTGACGACCGACCCGGTGAACTTCGGCATCCTGCTGGGCATGCGGGACAAATCCGGCGCCCTCGCCACGCTGAAGGCGGTGTCCGACCCGTCCAGCGCCCAGCTACGGCCACTACCTGACCAACAAGCAGTTCGACGCTACGTACGCCCCGGCCAAGTCCTCGGTGACCGCGGTGCGGAACTGGCTGAAGGACCAGGGCTTCACGGTCGACAAGACGCTCCCCAGCGGGATGTACGTCCAGGTCACCGGCACCGTCGGCCAGGTCCAGAGCACCTTCGGGACGAAGATCCACAACTACTCGTACCTGGGCAAGCAGGTCTACGCCAACACCAGCCAGCTGTCGCTGCCGGCCGGTACCCCGGCCGCGGTGACCGGCGCGGTCAGCGGCGTGGTCGGCATCGACCAGGGCTCCCAGATCAAGACCGTCTCCGACACCGAGCCCGGCCCGCCGCCAGGCGCCCGGTTCGGGGTCCAGCCGTGCTCGGCGTACTACGGGCAGAAGATCGCCACCAACAAGCCGACTGCCAACGGCAAGCACCAGCCCTACGCGGTGTGCGGTTACACCCCGTCGCAGCTTCAGTCCGCGTACGGGGAGAGCTCGCTGATCAAGAAGGGCATCGACGGGCACGGGGTCACCGTGGCCATCACCGACGCCTACGCCGCGCCGACGATGCTCGAGGACGCGCAGAAGTACAACCAGGTCCACCACCAGCCGCTGTTCAAGCCGGGCCAGTACTCCCAGATCACCCCGGAAGCGGACGGCTTCGACAATACCGACCTGTGCGGGGCGCAGGGCTGGTACGGCGAGGAGAGCCTGGACGTCGAGGCCGTGCACGCGATGGCGCCCGGCGCCAAGGTCATCTACGTCGGGGCGGCCGACTGCCTCGGCGCCCTGGACGACGCCTGGGCCAACATCATCGACAGCCACTTCGCCGACGTGGTCACCAATTCCTGGAACTCCGGCATCGATGACGTCTCGCTGCTGGGCGCCGCCGAGGTGACGTTCTACGAGCAGTTCTCCACCGAAGCCGCGATTACCGGCATCACGGTCAACTTCTCCACCGGCGACGCCGGCGACGACAGCGTCGGCGGCACCGACCTGGCCGCCAAGACGGTCGAGTTCCCGGCCGACCTGCCCTACGTCACCGGCGTCGGCGGCAGCAGCGTGTTCATCGGCAACAAGGGCCAGTGGGTCGGCGAGCAGGGCTGGCAGACCTCGTACTCGGCGCTGAAGAACGGCCAGTGGGGCGCCCCGGTCTACAACTCCGGTGGCGGCGGCGGCACCAGCACGCTGTTCACCCAGCCCTGGTACCAGCAGGGCAAGGTGCCGACCAGTGAGTCGGAGTACTGGAGCAAGGTCCCGATGCGGACGGTGCCCGACATCGCGATGGACGCCGACCCCAACACCGGCATGCTGGTCGGCGAGACCCAGGTGTTCCCGAGCGGGACCTTCTGGGACCAGTACCGGATCGGCGGCACCAGCCTCGCCTCCCCGCTGCTGGCCGGCCTGGTGGCGGTGGCCGACCAGGCGCACCACAAGGCGCTCGGCTTCATCAACCCGCTGTACTACAGCATGATCGGCACCTCGGCGCTGCACGACATCGTGGCGCCGAAGTCCCCGCTGTTCCAGGTCCGCACCGAGTACGTGAACGGCGTGAACAACGACCAGGGCAAGCTGTACAAGCTGCAGCACATCGACGTGCAGACCACGACCCTGCACGACCTGCCCGGTTACGACGACGAGACCGGCGTGGGCACCCCGCGGGGGCCCGCGTTCTTCACGCGTAACTAGCTGACGGAACGGCAAAGCGGGCCCGGGATTTCCCCGGGCCCGCTTTGCGTTTCCTGGCTGGGCGTTTCCGGCCTGGGGCGCTTACTGCCTTAGGTCGAGACCGCGTCGTAGATCGCCTGCACGTACTGGGCGCCGCGGTCGGAGCCGACCACGCCCGGGCCCATCAGGTTCATCATGTAGGCGATGGTCATCCGGCGGTCGGTGTCCATGATGATGAGGGAACCGCCCCAGCCACCCCAGAAGCAGATCTTCCCGTCCGGGATGTAAGGCACCGTGTCGGCCTGGGGCAGGCCGTAACCGATGCCGAACCGCAGCGGCACGCCTAGGACCAGGTCAACGCCGTTCTGCTGCTCGCGGAAGATCAAGTCGATGGTCTTCGGGCTGAGCAGCTTGACACCGTCGACCTCGCCGCCGCGGGGGATGACGGACATGATCCGGGCGACCGACCTAGCGTTCGCGTGCCCGTTGGCGGCGCCGATGTCGGCCTGCCGCCAGCCGGGGGTGTTGGCGTCTTCGGCGTTGGGACCTGGCCCGGTGAACGTCTTGACGGCCGGGCTGTCGCAGCCGAGTGGCTGCCAGGTCGATCGGAAGGGGCGGCGGCGGGATCACGTTGGCGATCCGGCCCCAGTCCTTTTCCGCCGCGCCGATCTGGAAGTCAGCCCCCAGCGGGCCGGCGATCTCCTCGGCGACGAACTGCTTCAGCGGCTTGCCGCTGATCCGCCGGACCACCTCGCCGATGAGGTGCCCGAAGTTGAGGGCGTGGTACCCGGACGCGGTGCCCGGCTCCCACCACGGCGCCTGGGCGGCCATCCGGGAGGTGGACCCCTCCCAGTCGTAGAGGTCCTCGACGGTGGCCGGCTGGTCGAGCCCGGAAACCCCGGACGCGTGCGACATCAGGTGCCGGACCAGGACGCCTTCCTTGCCGTTGGCCGCGAACTCGGGCCAGTACGTCGAGACGGGTGCGTCCACGTCGAGCTGACCGCGTTCGGCGAGCATGAGGGCAGCCAGGCTGGTAATGGTCTTGGTGGTGGACCAGACGTTCGTGATGGTGTGCTCGTCCCACGGCGTCGTCTTCGCCGGGTCGCGGAAACCGCCCCACAAGTCGACCGCGATGTCCCCGTCGAGGTCCACGACGATCGACGCGCCGAGTTCGTCCCCGGAGTCCACGTTCTTCGCTAGGGCATCGCGCACCGCCTCGAACCGTTCGTCACAGGTCCCGTTGATGTCGGCCATGGATGGTCCTCCTCGCCGCTGAGGGGCAGGTCAGCTGGGCTCTTTTGAGTGTTTTGGGTGTCTTGAGGCAACTGAGGCCGACGCTAGCAGCCGGGCGGCGGCGGGGATAGGGGCGGAGGCGCGCGCGGGGTGCTCCGGCAACGCGCCCGGCATCCTCAGGCGGCGCACGCGACGCGCTCGAGGGGAACGCGTGGCGCACTGGGCGGCAACCGCTCCGGGCGCCGGACGGGAGGTGCGAGGCGTGCCGGACGGGACGCGTGCGAGGCGCGCCGGACGGGAGGTGCGAGGCGCGCTGTACGGCTGGCAGCAGGCGCGACACGCCGCATCCAACATGCCTAATTCATTGCCTTCTAGGCTATTTTTCACTATAGTGTTCGATAGATCAATTCTCCCGAACGAGGGAGGTGTCATGCCTCCAGGACCGGCTCACGCGGATCCCGCCTCCGAGCCCGGCGATCCTCTTCCCGCTTCTGACTGGATGTCGGCGGCGGAGTGGGAGGCGTGGTGTGATGCCACCGCGCCGGATGACGAGCCGCCTGCCTTCGGCGATGAGGACGAGGAGGAGCCTGACCCGGAGCCTGGGGCGTGGGTCGGCGCGGTGTCCGGGTTCGCGGCGGGGAACCCGCTGGATGCGCTGCGCGGGAGGCGGGACGCTGGCGTTCTTCGCTGACGCTCGCGGCCGGGGACGACGACCGGTACGCGGGTGCCTCGGATGACGAGCTGGACGGGGTGGTCGCGGCGTGGGGCCGGGTGGAGGCGTATGCCTGTGCGCGGAAGCACGCGGCGGTGGCGGAGTTCATCCGGCGGCGTCCCGACCCGGACGCCGCGGCTGATGAGCGGTCGGGGATGCCGCAGGTGTGGGATGAGTTCGCGGTTGATGAGCTGCGGATGCTCTTCGCCGAGCAGCGGGGCGCGGCGGAGGACCTGATGAGCCGGGCGCATGACCTGGCGGTGAAGCTGCCGGGCACGATGGCGCTGTTCCGGGCCGGGCGGCTGGCGGAGTCCCGGGTGAAGATCATCGTGTTCGCGACGGCGCCGCTGGACCGGGATGAGGCGCGGGCGGCGGAGGAGCTGGTGCTGGGCCGGGCGGGGCGGCTGACCCCGGGCGGGCTGCGGCACGCGATCGCCCGGGCGGTGATGGACGTCGCTCCGGAGAAGGCCCGTGCAGCGGCGGGAGGCCGCGGCAAAGGACGCGCGGGTGCAGCGGTGGGCGGAGGATTCCGGGAACGCGGCGCTGATGGGCCGGGAGCTGCCGCCGGCCGAGGTGCTGGCGGCGGATCAGCGGATCACCGCGTGGGCGCACGAGCTGCGCGGGGCGGGGCTTGAGGGCGGCATGGATGAGCTGCGGGCCCGGGCGTACCTGGACCTGCTGCTGGGCAAGGACTCCCGGCCGCTGCCGGGTGACGACTCCGGGACGGCGGCGCCGCGTGACAGCGGCAGCGGCGCCGACAGCGACGGGAACGGCGGTGCCGGCGGGACGGGCAGCCCGGGAGGCAGTGGCCCTGACGGGCCGCGACCGCCCGGGCCTGGCGGTCCGGGGGCCGGGGTGGTGCCGACGGGGTTCGCGGTGCGGGGCACGTTGACGATCCCGCTGGTGACGCTGGCCGGGCTGGCGGACCGGCCCGGGGAGCTGGGCGGGATCGGGCCCATCGACCCCTGGCTGGCCCGGAACCTCGCTGACGCGGCCGCCCGGAACCCCAGGACCACGTGGTGCGCCACCGTGACCGACGAGCAGGGGCACGCGATAGCGCACGGGTGCGCCCGGCCCGCGCCCAAGGGACGCCAGAGACGCGGAACCGGCAAGCCCGGAGGGACCCGGGCGGGCCGGCGGAGGGACGCGGGACGGCCCGGCCGGGTTCAGCTTCACCGCCGAGGGGCGGGAAGGGCCGCCGGGCGGGTACGGGACGTGGCGGCTACGCACTCCCGGGGACGGGCCGGACCTGATCGTCGAGCTCTATTCGCTTGGCACTGAGCACTGTGATCACCGGTTCCAAGCCCGCGGACACGATCCCGGAGTCAAGCTCCGGCACCTGGCTCAGGTCCGGCACGCCACCTGTACCAGCCCGGTCTGCCGTCGGCCCGCGAGCCAGTGCGACTTCGAGCATAACGTGCCGTCCGAGGCGGGCGGCCGGACCTGTTTGTGTAACGCGGGTCCGAAGTGCCGGCATGATCACCGGCTCAAGCAGCAGCCGCGGTGGAAAGTGGACCAGATCGCGGACGGGACGTTCCGGTGGACGACTCCCTCCGGGAGGAGCTACACCACCGAACCCACTCGCTACCCGATCTGAAGGGTTCAGGCAGTCTCGGGTTCTGTCTCACATAGTGAACGCATTTGCTCCACTTAGTGGGACGCACGATGATGGGGGCATGGCAGCTACCTCGGACACTTACCTGCACGGGCATCACGACAGCGTTCTCCGGTCGCACCGGTGGCGGACGGCGGAGAACTCGGCGGGGTACTTGCTGCCCCGGCTCCGGCGGGACGCGCGGGTCCTCGACGTGGGGTGCGGGCCGGGCACGATCACGGCGGACCTGGCGGGGCTGGTCCCGGACGGCGAGGTGACCGGGATCGACGCGGCCGAGGGCGTGCTGGCGCAGGCCCGGGAGGAAGCGGAGCGCCGCGGGCGGGACAACGTCCGATTCGAGACCGGGGATGTGTACCGGCTGGGCTACCCGAACGAGACGTTCGACGTGGTGCACGCACACCAGGTGATGCAGCACCTGTCCGACCCGGTCGCGGCGCTGCGGGAGATGCGCCGGGTGTGCCGGACGGGCGGGCTGGTGGCGGCGCGGGACGCGGATTACGGCGGGTTCGTCTGGTTCCCGGCCGAGCCGGGGCTGACCGAATGGCAGGCACTCTACCGGGCGGTGGCCCGGGCGATCGGCGGCGAGCCGGACGCGGGCCGGCACATGCTCGCCTGGGCCCGGCAGGCCGGGTTCGCCTCGATCGAGGCGACGGCTAGCGCCTGGTGCTACACCGGGGCCGAGGACCGGGTGTGGTGGGGCAACTCCTGGGCCGAGCGGCTGACCGACTCCCCGTTCGGGGAGCGGGCGGTCGAGCACGGGCTGGCCACCCGGGAGGACCTGGAGCGGCTGGCCGGGGCCTGGCGGCGCTGGGCGGACAGCGAGGACGCCTGGTTCCTCATCCCGCACGGCGAGATTCTGTGTGTGGCTTAGGCCGGGGCCGGGGCCGGGACGGCGGGATCGGCGGGGAGGCGGGCGGCCTCAGCGGCCAGGGCGTCGAGGACGACGCGGACCGCGGGCTGGCGGTCGCCGCCGCGGCGGCTGACGGCGAAGACGTGGCGGGTCACCGGCTGGTCCGGCCACAGCAGGCAGGTGCCCTGGGCCTCGCCGCGGGCGGCCAGGGACGGCACCAGGGTGACACCCGCGCCCGCCGCGACCAGGCGGAGCAGGACGCCGAAGTCGGTGGCACGGGCGACGATGCGGGGCACGAAGCCGGCCCGGGCGCAGGCCCGCTGGATCATCTCGGCGCAGCTGGTGGTGTCGCGCGGCGCGAGGAACGGCAGACCCGATAGCGCTTCGAGTGATACCGGGGTAGTGGCGGTTGCCAATGGGTGACCCGAGGGGACGGCCAGCAGGACAGGGTCCGCGCGTAGTTCGCGCCGTTCGAACAGCGGGTCGAGCGGGCGGGGCAGCAGGTCGTACTCGTGCACCACGGCCACATCGGTCTCGCCGCGGAGCAGAGCGGGCAGCGCCTCCTCCGGCTCCATCTGGGTCACGTCCAGCCCGACCTGGGGGGCCGAGGCGGCCAGGGCCGCCCACGCGGCGGGCACGAAGCTCCGCGCGGCCGACGCGAACGTGGCCAGCGAGACGTGACCGGCAACCTGGTCGCGGAGCGCCGCCAGGTCCGCTTCGGCCGCCGCCAGCCGGGCGAGCAGCGCATCGGTGTGGCCGACCAGGATCATGGCGGCGGGGGTAAGTTCCAGGCCTCGGCCCACCCGTTCGGTAAGTCGCATTCCTACCTCCCGTTCCAGCGCGGCGAGCTGCTGGCTGACGGCGGGGGCGGAGTAGCCGAGGGCGGCGGCGGCCGCGGTCACCGAGCCGTACCCGCTGACCGCGTGCAGGACCCGGAGGCGGCGGACGTCGAGCATGAAGTGAAGCTTATCAGTTGCCGATTATTCTGTAACTGGACGTTAAGTGATGGCGGGACGAGACTGGGTTCATGAGCAAGCTCGCTAACCTGGCCGCGGCGGGAACGGTCGTGCTGTGGGCCAGTGCGTTCCCGGCTATCACGGTCGCGGTGGGCGGGCTCGGGCCGGCCGGGCTGGCGGTGGCGCGGCTGGTGGTGGCCTCGGCGGCACTGGCCCTCGCGGCGCCGTTCATGCGGATACGCAGGCCGGCCGGGCGGGATTTGCCGTTGATCGCGGTGTGCGGGCTGGCGGGGATGACGGGGTATCAGCTGCTGCTCAACGCCGGGGAGCGGGTGGTTCCGGCGGGGACGGCCTCGCTGCTGGTGGCGACCGCGCCGGTGTACTCCAGCCTGCTCGCGGTGGCGTTCCTGGGTGAGCGGCCGGGCCGGCGGCGGTGGGCGGGAAGTGCGATCGCGCTGGCGGGGACCGCGCTCATCGCGGCCTCGCACGGGCTCGGGTTCGGGGTTTCGGCGCTGGTGGTGCTGGCGGCGGCGGTGCTGCAGGGGATTTTCCATACCGCGCAGAAGCCGTTGCTGGCGCGGTACACCAGCTTCGAGGTGACCGCGTATGCCATGGGGGCGGGGACGGTATTCGTCTTGCCGTGGTCCGGGTCGCTGCTGCGCGCTCTGCCTGCGGCGGGCGGGGCGGCTATCGGGGCGGCGGTCTTCCTGGGGCTGGCGCCGTCGGCGGCGGGGTTCGTGCTGTGGGCGTACGCCATGGCGCGGATGGACGTGGGGCGGGTCACTCTTTCCCTCTACCTGGTTCCGGCGGTGGCCATCGTCATCTCGCTGGCCTGGCTCGGGCAGGTCCCCGGGCCGGTCGAGCTGGCCGGCGGGGCGGTCGCCCTGGCCGGGGTCATGCTGGCCCGGGGCTCAGGCGGGGCTGGGGATTCACGCGTCACGCCGGGTGATGAGGACGGCGGCGACGGCCAGCGCGGCGGCGGGCCAGGCCAGCACGACCAGCAGGGACCAGGCGGGGGCGAACAGGCTGGCCGACGGGTGCAGCGTGCTGACCTGCCCGGCCGCCTCCAGCAGGGTGAACCGGCCGATCCGGCCGCTCCACGGCGACGGCAGCAGGCCCGCGATGGCGGGCACCGCGATCACCGCGATGGCGGCGGCGATGCCGCCCGCGGTGTGCCGGGTGACCGCGCCGAGGGCCAGGCCGAGCAGGGCGCATACGCACAGCAGCAGGCCGGCGCAGAGCACCGCCCCCGGGACACCCGGCTGGCCCAGGGACACGCCTTCGTGGTGACCGGCCAGGATCGCCTGGACCAGGCCGAACGAGGCGAAGGCGACCACCTCGCCCACGGCCAGCGTCACCGCGGCGAGCACGGTCGCCTTGGCGGCCAGCACCGCCCGGCGGCGGGGAGCCGCGGTGAACGTCACCCGGATCAGGCCGGTGCTGTACTCGCCGGTGAACATCAGCACGCCCAGGGCGCTGACCGCGATCACCGCGTACTCCAGGCTGATGACGCCGGGCAGCAGCGGGTCGGGGAGGGATCCTGACTTCGGGCTGTTCGCGAAGGCGAAGGCGACGACGGCGCTGACCGCGACCGGGGTGACCACCACGACCAGCAGTGCCCAGTAGGTCGAGCGGACCGAACGGAACTTGGTCCACTCCGACGCCAGCAGGTCGCGGGCCCTGGTCGCCCGGGAGGGGGCGGTCATGACCGCCCCGCCCGGTAGTCGGTGCTGTCGCCGGTGATGTCCAGGTAGACGTCCTCGAGGGAGGCCTGCCGGGGTATCAGGGCGTGCAGCGCGATGCCGTGGCCGGCTGCCAGCTCGCCCACGGCGGCCGCGTCCAGGCCGGTCACCACCAGTGCGCCGTCGTCCTGCGGAGTCGCCGCGCCGCCGCGGGCGGCGATCAGCGGGGCCAGTTCGGCCGCCCGGGGCGAGCGCAGCAGCACGTCGTGACGGGCGCTGGACTCGATCAGCTCGGCGGCGGGCAGGTCGGCCAGGAGCCGGCCGCGGCCGATGATGATCAGGTGCTCGGCGGTCTGCGCCATCTCGCTCATCAGGTGGCTGGAGACCAGGACGGTGCGGCCGTCGGCGGCCAGTTCGCGGAAGAACCCGCGGATCCAGTGGATGCCCTCGGGGTCCAGGCCGTTCACCGGCTCGTCGAACATCAGCACCGGCGGGTCGCCGAGCATGGCGGCGGCGATGCCGAGCCGCTGCTTCATGCCGAGCGAGAAGCCGCCCGCGCGGCGCCCGGCTATCCCCTCCAGGCCGGTCAGCCGCAGCACCTCGGTGACGCGCCCCGGCGGTATCCCGTTGGACTGGGCGAGGGACAGCAGGTGGGCGCGGGCGGTCCGGCCGGCGTGCAGGGCGGTCGCGTCGAGCAGCGAGCCGACCTCGCGCAGCGGCCGGACCAGGCCGTCGTAGCGGCGGCCGCCGACCAGGGCGCGGCCCGCGGTGGCCGTGTCCAGGCCCAGGATGATGCGCATGGTGGTGCTCTTGCCCGCGCCGTTCGGGCCGAGGAAGCCGGTGACCCGGCCGGGGCGGACGGTGAAGCTCAGGTCGTCGACCGCGGTCACCGGGCCGTAGCGCTTGCTGAGCTGTTCGACCTCGATCATGCCCGCGGCCGGAAGTAGGCGCTGGAATCACGGCGCCAGAGGAAGATGACGGCGGTCAGCCCGGCCAGCCAGACCACGAGCGCCCAGATCCGGGCCAGCGCGGCGATCGGCGTGGTGAGCCCGACCGCGGTATCGACGGTGGCCAGGGCGAACAGGACCGTCCCGGTGATCCGGGCCCAGCCGCGGCCGCGCTGGCAGAGCCGGGCCAGGACGATCCAGACCACGGCGGCGATCACTCCCCCGGCGACGAACCCGGCGATCAGCACGTGCTGGGTGGAGGTGAGCTGGCTGGCCGTCAGGTCCGGGGAGCGGCGGGCGATCGCGGACTTGGTGTCGCTGATCGTGAGGATATCGATCCCGATGCCGAGCACGCTGGTGGCGGCGCCGGCGTACATGGCCTTGACGGCGGTGCGCACGGATGCGGGCGCGGGCGGGCGCTGGATCTCCGGCAGCTGGGTGTCGCTGCCGGGGTAGGGCTGGTACATGAGGGTCCTTCTTCCAGAGGTTCAGTGACGGAGCCACACCTGGCGGAGCTGCTCGTCGAGGGACGCGACGGTGACGGCGCGGGTGGTCAGGACGACGAAGGTGCGGTGATCGCGGATCCGGCTGCGGAGCAGGGCGACGGCTTCGATCCCGGACCCGCCGTCCGCGGTGGTGCCGCCGTCCAGGAGCAGCCCGAGGCCGATCTGGGGCCCGGCCGGTCTCGCGTCCACCTGAGGGGTTACCGCCTCGCGGGCCAGCGCCGGGGGCAGCAGTGCGGACCACCCGGTACCCAGGCGCACCAGGTCAGCGCCGGTGGACCACAGGCCGGCCACGGCCTGGATCGTGGCGACCTGGGGCGGGAAGGGCTCGAAGGCACCGTCGGGGGTGACCGTGTAGCCGGTGACGGCGGCCGGTGGGATGTCCGCGGCGCGGGCGGGGAACCGGGAGTCGCGCATGCCCAGGGGGTCGAGGACCAAGGTGGTGGCGGCCTGGGCGTACGGCATGCCGGTAATGTCGGCGATCAGCTGGCCGAGGACGCCGTAGCCGCCGTTGCTGGGCCAGAGGGTGCCGCGCGGGCCGCCGCAGGCGACCACCGGGCCCATGAGATCCGCCAGGGCGGGGACGGCGTCGGCGTAGAGCTCGGCCGGGCTGTCGACGCCGCCGGAGTGGGTGAGCAGTTCCCTGATGGTGACCGAGTCGTCGGCCAGGCGGACCGCGCGCAGCCGTTGGTTGACCGGGTCGTCCAGGTCCAGGCGGCCCGCGGCGGCCAGCCGGAGCACCGCGGTCGCGGTCACCAGGGTGGTCAGGCCGGGCACCGGGAACAGGTGCGCAGGCTCTAGGGCCTCGTTCCGGTCGAGGTTGGCGTGACCGGCGGCGACCGCCCAGTAGGGGTCGCCGCCGGCGAGCAGCAGGGCGGGCAGCCCTAGTTCGGTGCAGGCCCGGGCGGCGATGATGCCGATGTCGTGCGGCGGCCGGCCGGCCGCCCGGACCGGAGGCGGGGCCTTGATCCGGGGATCGGCGATCCGCTCGGCGAGCGGGAAGCCGCGCAGCCCGATCAGCCGGTGCGGCGGCTCGGGGGTGACGATCGCGACGTAGCGCAGGCCGGCCAGCTGGACCTGCGCCTCGTTCGGCGCCTGCCCGATGATGGTCAGCTCGGCCCGCAGGTCGGCGGGGCGCTGGGCGAGCGCCTCGGCCAGGCGGTCGGCGGGAAGGGCAGTCAGGAAGCGGTCGTCGAAATGCTGCCTGAGCTCGTCGTCGCCGGGCGCGGTCCAGCCCGGGGGGTCGGCGTCGCGGAACCGGTCGATGATCCACCGCACGTGGGTCAGGGCCGGGCCGTCCTCGGCGTCGGCTCCGCTGGCGAGCAGGTCACAGGCCTGCTTGAGGGCGGCCCAGCCGGGCAGGCCGTGCTCGCGGGCGATAGCCGTCTGGGCGTCGTTCCGGGTGCCGAACTCCCCCGCCGCCTGGCGGCGCTTGGCCTCGATCTTGAGGTGCCGCAGGCTGGGGTGAGGGGGTAGCCGCCGTGCTTTCCCGGACCGTGCCTCATCGGGCATGGGCGTCCTTCCTCACGCCCGGGGGTCCGCTGGCTCGGGCAGGAAAGACGTGCCGCTGATGACGCTGAACATAACCGGTGAGCTTAGAGCTCTGCCCGCGGACCCAGGGGCGGCCGGAACCACCATGGCCGATGATACTCCTCCCGGCCGCGCGGGATACCGCCGCGCCTGTGGTTGCTGTGGGTTACGCGACCGTTGCTACTTGTGATTTAAGATGATCCTATGGGGGCACCTCGGGCGAGGGCGGTACCGGATCCGGTGATCAAGGGCGGGTCGGCAGCGACCGTGCTCGACTTCGCCGTGGGCCAGATCATGCGCGACGACACCGCGCTCGGCGCGCTGCCGGCGGTGCTGGAGCGGCTGGTGAGCACATTCGGCTTGCGAGCCGCGCTGGCCTTCCAGCCGCCGCGGCAGCCAGCCGGGCGGGCGGCGGGCCAGTCAGTGGCGGGCCAGTCAGTCGGGGGCCAGGCGAGCGGGAGCCAGCGGCCGGCCGTGCTGGCGATGTATCCGCCGGATTCGGTGGACGAGGCGACGCTAGGCAGGATCGGCGCGCTGACCCTGGCGCGCCGGGACACGGTGACCGCGACGACGGAACCGGCGGGCAGCGGGTCACTCGCCACCGGCTCCGCGGGCAGCGTGCTGCTGGTCCATTCGGTGCCGGTCGGCGGGCAGTGCCTGTGTGCCCTGGCCCTGATCGGCGACGTGGCGGCCTGGGACGACGAGGTGCGGGCGACCG
This sequence comes from uncultured Actinomycetota bacterium, assembly GCA_963839095.1. Taxonomy (GTDB): domain Bacteria; phylum Actinomycetota; class Actinomycetes; order Streptosporangiales; family Streptosporangiaceae; genus Palsa-504. The sequence goes on from CAWIUF010000015.1 coordinate 45,089, forward strand.
CGCACGCGGTGGCCGCCATCGTGGCCACCCAGATCCGGCACGCCAACGACATCGCCGGGCTCGAGCGCTCGCACGCGGCGCTGGCCGGCCAGACCGAACGGCTGAACTGCCTGATCGCCTCGGCTATCCCCGGCGTGCTGATCACCGACGAGCAGGGCATGGTGACCAACGTCAGCGAGAGCTTCGGGGAGATGTTCGGGCTGGCCGAGCCGTCCGGCCTGGCCGGGACGCCCGCCGTCTCGGTCCTGCTCCACATCGGGCCGGTGTTCGCCAACCCGGTCGCGTGCACCCGGCGGATCGCCGCGGTGGTCCGCGCCCGGCAGCCGCTGACCGGGGAGCAGATCCGGTCCGCCGACGGGCGCACCATCGAGGGCGACTACTGGCCGGTGCTGGTCGACGGCGTGCACCGCGGCGACATCTGGCTGGCCTGGGACATGTCGGACCGCAGCGAGCTCGAGCAGCAGCGCCTGGAGACCCAGCGGCGGCTCACCGAGCAGAACGAGCGGCTGCGCAAGCTCGACGAGGCCAGGAACCAGTTCCTGGCCATCGTGTCGCACGAGCTGCGCACCCCGCTGACGTCGATCGTCTCGTTCACCGAGCTGATCAGGGGCGAGGCCGACGGGCTCACCCCCGAGGGGGTCCGCTTCCTGGACATCATCGAGCGCAACGCCGACCGGCTGCACCGGCTCGTCGGCGACCTGCTCATGCTGGACCGGCTCGAGGCCGGCGCGCTGCCGCTGGACCTGGCCCCGGTCTCGGTCGAGGACCTCGCGTCCGAGGCGGTCAGGTCGGCGTCGGCCGCCGCGGCCAAGCAGGGCATCGCCATCGACTTCAGGACCGGGACCGGCCCGGAGGTGCCGGGCGACCAGCGGCGGCTGATGCAGGTGATGGACAACCTGATCGCGAACGCGGTCAAGTTCTCGCACCGGAACCAGCGGGTGCGCGTCACGGCCGAGTACGACGGCCGCCAGTGGCGGATCGACGTGGCCGACCGCGGCATCGGCATCCCCGCGGCGGAGGCCGGGCAGTTGTTCAGCCGGTTCGTCCGCGCGTCCAACGCGCGCACGGCCGGGCTGCCGGGGACCGGCCTGGGCCTGTCGATCGTCAAGGTGCTGACCGAGATGCACGGCGGGCGCGTGGAAGTGGCGAGCACGCTGGGCCAGGGCAGCACGTTCAGCGTCTACCTACCTGCTCCGGAGGAAGATCAATGAAGGGCCGGGTCCTGGTGATCGAGGACGACCAGGACATCTCCCTGGGGATCCGCACCGTGCTGAGCAGGCAGGGCCTGGACGTGGCCAGCTCGGCCGACGGCCGGCAGGGACTGCGCGCCTTCCATTCCGACCGGCCGGACCTGGTGGTGCTCGATATCGGGCTGCCATCAATGGATGGCTGGGCCGTGCTGGAGCGCATCCGCGACCTGAGTGACGTGCCCGTCCTCATCCTGACCGCGCACGGGAACAAGGGCGATAAGGTCCGCGGCCTGCACGGAGGGGCCGATGACTATCTGACCAAGCCGTTCGGTAATCGTGAACTGGCCGCC
>CAWIUF010000016.1:0-87026 GCA_963839095.1 uncultured Actinomycetota bacterium
GCCTCGAACAGCGGGATCGCCTCGACCGCCGTCCCGCGACCCGGTAAAGGTAGGCGAGGTTGGCGCGCGCGGCCAGCGTGGTGGGGTGGTCGGCACCGAGGACCCGCTCGGTATCGGCGCGGGCGCGCTCCAGTAGCACGATCGCCTCACCTATCCGCCCCGCCGCCCGGTAGGCGCCCGCGAGATTGTTCCGGGAAGCGAAAAGGTCGGGGTGGTCGGTGCCGAGGATCCGTTCCCGGCTTCGGCCAGCGTGGCCTCGAACAGCGGGATCGCCTCACCCCAGCCGACCCGCCTCCTGGTAGGCGGATGCAAGGTTGTTCCGGGAGGAAGAGCGTGTCCGGGTTGTCGGCGCCGAGGACCTGTTCCCGGCTCGGCGAGCGTGGCCTCGAACAGCGGGATCGCCTCACCTAGCCGACCCGCCTCCTGGTAGGCGGATGCAAGGTTGTCGCGGGCGGTCAGCGTGGTGGGGTGGTCGGCGCCCAGACCCGCCGCCAGTCGTCCAGGGTCTGCTCGAACAGCGGGATCGCCCGACCCAGGTGCCCCGCTGCCTGGTAGGCGGCGGCGAGGTTGCCCGCGAGGACAGCGTGTCGGGGTGGTCGGCGCCGAAGACCCGTTCGCGGTCGGCCAGGGTCTGCTCGAACAGCGGGATGGCCCGACTCAGGTCACCCGCTCCTGGTAGGCGCAGGCGAGGTTGTTCCGCGCGGTCAGCCGTGTCGAGATGGTCGGCGCCGAGGACCCGTTCGGTACCGGCGACAGCGTCCTCTGGAGCGGTACGCCCGACCCAGCTGCCCCGCGTCCTGGTAGGCGCCGGCGAGGTTGTTCCGGGAGGTCAGGGTGTCGGGGTGGTCGGCGCCCAGCACCCGTTCCCGGTCGGCTGCGGGGCTCTCGACAACGGGATCGCCTCGGCCAGCCGCCCCGCCGCCTGGTAGGCGCCGGCCAGGTAGCTTTCGCAGTCAGGGTGTGGGGTGGTCGGCGCCGAGGACCCGCTCGGGTCGGCGCGGGGCTCTCGAACAGCGGGATCGCCTCACCCAGCCGCCCCGCCTCCCATAGGCGACGCGAGGTTAGCCCGCACGGTCAAGGTTATGGCGTCGTCGGGCCCAAGGGCACGCTCGAATTCGCGAGGGTGCCCTCGAACAGCGGGATCGCCTCGCTTAGTCGTCCGGCCGCCCGGTAGACGGCGGCGAGATTGTTCCGCGTGACCAGCGTGTGCGGTCGTCCGCGCCCAGGATCCGTTCCCGGTCGGCCAGCGTGGCCTCGAACAGCGGGATCGCCTCACCCAGCCACCCGCCTCCCGGTAGGGTTCGCGAGGTTGTTCCGGGAGGTGAGGGTGTCGGGGTGGTCGGCGCCGAGGACCCGTTCCCGGTCGGCCAGCGTGGCCTCGAACAGCGGGATCGCCTCGCCTAGGCGCCCCGCCGCCTGGTAGGCGCCCGCGAGTTCGTTCCTCGCGTTCATGGTGCCCGAGTCCTCGGGGCCGAGAAGCCGCGCGGAGTCGACGATTAGGCGCTGGCCGTATTCGGTAGCGCGGCCAGGGCTGTCGCTCAGCTCGTTCAGCAGCCACACAGCGACATAACGCAACCGCAAGAGATCGCGCATCAAGGCCGTGTCAGTTTCGGCGAGGAAGGGCGCGAGGTGCTCGTCCAGGGCCATGATGTGCTGGATCAGTTCTCTCGCCGCGCTGCTGTTACGCGACACGGGCGCCAGCGCATCCGAGGCCGTCCGTAGCAGGCTGGCCGCTGCGACGCCGACCGCGGTCAGGCGCCCCTCATGCGCCCGCAGTTCACGGACGACACGCGTCACGAGCCGGTGCGCGCTCCACCGGAACCGTCCAGGCTGAAGGTCAGCAGCGATGCGTCGGCTAGCTGGGCCAGGGCATCGTCGACTGCGATCGGTACCAGCCCAGCCTGGCTCACCGTTCCCGGGGCACCGCTATCGCCGGCAGCGTACAGCAGCGCCCGGCTGACTCTGGCCGTCGACAGAACCGCGATGAGATCCAGGACAGCGCCCGGCCCGCTCGAGCTGTCACGTGCCCCCGCGCTCTCGAGCGAGAGCAGCACCGCCGCCGCGACGCCGCGCGGATAGGAATCGCCCTGGACCGGTTGCAGATATTCACTCGCGGGCAAATTCCGCAATCGCTCGACATACGCCGGGTAGCTGAGCCGCTGGCGCGCGATCACCGCTGCCGCCTGCGCGAGTGCGAGCGGAAGGCACCCGAGTACCTCGGCCAGCTCCGGCCCCGTACCGGCACCGGCGATGCCGGTACGGTCAGCCAGAAATGCCAGTGCCTCCTCCTCGGTAAACACGTCGACCGGCACAGCGTGGCCGAGGTTCGCCGCCGCCTGAAGATTGCTGGTGATCAAAACCTCAGCGCTTCCGGCGGCGGGCAGATACTGCCGCAGCCCATCCAGATCAGCCGCGTTGTCGAAAACGACCAGGCATTCCGCGCCATCGGCTTCCAGCCAGGAGCGCACTGCGGCCGCATCGTTCTCCAGTGAGGCGCCAGGTTCGGCTATACCCAGCCGGGCTGCCGTCTCGCCCAGCCCGTTCAGCGCGTTCGTCATGTCCTGGGCGTTGATCCACGCCACCAGCCGCCACCCGTCGGCCATCCGGGACCGTGCGTACGCAGCGGCCACTTGCGTCTTGCCAACCCCCCGCATCCCGATAACCGACCGCACGACGGATCCCTCGGGCTTCGGACGGTGGAGTGCCACCAGCAGGTCCCGCCGGGGCTGAAACGCGGGGGGCCGCTGCGGAACATCGCCGACCCGGACCGGCCACGTCACCCGGGGCGCGGGGGCTTCGATGATTTGTTTCTGAACGTAGTTGAACGTGTTGTATTGAACGTTGTGGTCCCCGAACTGAACGCCTTGCCAGCGCGGGACGCCCGCGTGGCCTTCTTGCCCGCCGGGGGTGGCGTTGGCTGCCTTAGCCGCCCGGTTGGGTGTTGAAGACATTGCGCTGATAATTCTGGTCCCCGACCTGCACGCCCTGCGCGCCGCGCACGTCGACGGCGTATTTCCCGGCTCGCGTTCCCGCTTTGTCCACGAGATTCATGAGCGCCTGTGCTGCCGTCACCAGGTCAGCGTCCTGGCCGGCGGCGGCCTGCTTCAGTTCCGCCGTCAGCGGCGCTTGCCACGTATCGGGGGCAGTCTCGTATTTAGTCAGCACCATTTCGGCGTCTGGGTGACCAGCGAACCGTTTCTTCACCAGCGCTTTCAGGCCGTTGTAGGCATCTTTCACGGCCGTTGATGCCGTGTCCTTCACTCCCGCGGCCGCCCCCGCAGCCAGCGCCATCACAATCAACGTGACTGGATCCACCGGTCCCCGCTCCCTGACACTGCCGTATAACGACACTATGCCACGGTGCGGCAAGTGGGAATGACTACCCGGTCGGCGCGCGATCGTAAGCAATTCGAGGATGTGCTGACCGACGGTCGCCCAGGTGTCCTACCGTCACGTAAGTCGCCGACGGCGGACCAGCAGGATGACGGCTGCGGCCACGACCAGCACGGCGACCGAAGCCGAGTACACCAGCGCCGTCGCATGCAGGCCGAACTTCGTAGCTGCCACCCCGGCAATCAACGCCGGAACACTGAACGCGAGGTACCCCACGGCAAAGATGGCCGTCACCAGCCCCGCCCGCTGACCAGCCGTAGCCAGCGCCGAAATCATCCAAAACGCCCCCTGAAACGCCAGCCCAAAACCGGCACCCGTAACCGCCGCACCGACCAGGAACGCGGCCGCCGTCGTCGTTGCGATCGCGCCGAACGTCACCGCCACCCCGGCCAGCAAGAGCACGCACCCCGCCAGCATCGCCGTCGGCGGCTTGATGCCGCGGAAGATAAGCGCCGTCGCCACCCCCGTCCCGCAGAGCAGGAAGATCACCAGCCCGCCCCACACCAGGTTCCGCGAGCCCGTCGTCTCAGCGGCCAGCGACGGCCCCAAAGACAGGTACAGCCCGCCGAGTGACCATGTGGCGACGAGGCACGGAACAGCTCCGGCGAAAGTGCGACGAGCCTGACGCGGCACGGCGATCTGGGGCCGCAGCGAGGCCAGGGCCCCGGGACGCCTGACCCCGGGTTCTGCTATCGCCAGCACAGCGGGGATGCCGGCCACGGACACGGCCAGCAGCGCCCACCAGATCAGGTGAGTCGGCGCCGGCGCGTACTGGACCAGCACGCTGGTGATCAGCGCGCCCAGGGCCAGCCCCAGATTGGAGAAGGTACTGGTCACCAGCGGCGCCCGCTGGCTGCCGCGGGCTGCAGGTCGATCAGCGCCGCCCCGGTCGGCCCGCTGGCCAGCCCCGTCGCCACGCCCTGCAGCGACCTCGCCAGGTACAGTTCCCCGACCCCGTGCGCCGCCAGGAACACCACGCACCCCGCCACGCTGAACACCAGCGCCGCGATGATCATCGGTAGCCGGCCCAGGTAGTCCGACACCGACCCGAAGAACAGCAACGTGACCAGCAGGACGAGGACGTAGACCGCGAATATGGCCGTCAGCGTCTCCGCCGAGAAGTGAAACCTCACCTGGTACACCGGGTACAGCGGCGACGCGGCCGCCGATGCGACGAACAGCATCAGGAACAGCAGGGCCAGGATCCAGAACGCGGCCGCGCCCTTGACGGGCTTGCGATGTTCCAGCGCCACGATCCTCCCCGTGCTCCCGGCCGGCCGGGAGCCGGGTGCTTCTTCGTGATCTTCGCACGCCGCCGTCTGTCCCCCGGAAGCCGACCCTGGCCCGCGGGCCAGCGATCACCGCGAGCCGCTGATCACCGTGAGCCGCTGATCACCGTGAGCTTGGGGACGTCCTCGACCAGGCGCCGGGTATAGGGATCGGCCGGGTGCTCCAGGATCTGCTCGACCGGACCCGACTCCGCCACCACCCCCTCGCGCAGGACCACCGCGGACTGGGCGATGCTGCGCACCAGGGCGAGGTTGTGGGTGATGAAGACCAGGGCCAGGTGCCGTTCGGACTGGATCCGGCGCAGCAGCTCCACGATGACCGCCTGCACCGAGACGTCCAGCGACGAGGTCACCTCGTCGCAGATCAGCAGCTCCGGCTCGACCGCCAGGGCGCGGGCGATCGCGACCCGCTGCCGCTCCCCGCCGGAGAGCTGATCCGGATAGCAGGACAGGACATCCGGGGCCAGCGACACGTCTTGCAGCACGTCCGCCGTGCGCTCCGAGCGCTCACGGCGGGATAGGCCGGTGAGCTGCTGCAGCTGCTGGTCGATGATCTGGCTGACGGTCTTGCGGGGGTTGAGTGAGGTGTACGGGTTCTGGAAGATGTACTGGACCCGGCGCAGCACCGACTTGTCGCGCTGGCGGGCGCCGTGGGCCAGGGGAGTGCCGCCGAAGGTGATCTCGCCGGTCCAGTTGCTGTGCAGCCCGGCCACGCAGCGGGCCAGCGTGGTCTTGCCCGAACCGGACTCGCCGACGACGGCGACGCAGGTGCGCGGCGGCACCTCGAGATCGATGCCGGACAGGACCGGCGTGCTGCCGTACCTGGCCGCCACCCCCCGGACGGACAGGACCGGCGTTTCCGCCGGGACCGGCAAGCCGGTCACCGGCAGGCGCTCGGGCCGGGTGGCCGGGATGTCCCGGGCCCGCAGGCAGCGCACGGAGCGGCTGGCCACGGTCAGCAGTTCCGGGGCCTCGGTGTGGCAGGCGTCGATGGCGTACCCGCAGCGCGCGGCGAACGAGCAGCCGTCGCCCCGGCGGCCGGGCCGCGGCTGCTGGCCGTCGATGCCGGTCAGCCGCTCGGCGCGCTCGGGCGACGGCACGGCCCCGAGCAGGCCGCGGGTGTACGGGTGCACCGGCTCGCCGAAGAGCCGCGCCGTGGACCCGATCTCCACGACGCGTCCCGCGTACATGACCGCGACGTCGGACACCAGGCCGCTGACCACCGCCAGGTCGTGGCTCACGTAGACGGCCGCCACCCCGTAGGAACGGCACAGGCCGCGGACGGTCTCCAGGACATGACGCTGAGTGGAGACATCGAGGCCGGTCGTCGGCTCGTCCAGCACGATCAGCGACGGCCGGCACGCGAACGCCATCGCCAGCGCGATCCGCTGCTGCTGGCCCCCGGAGAGCTGGTGCGGATACCGGTGCAGCAGCTCCGGCGTGGGGTCCAGGGAGACCTCCCGCATGACCTCGGCCACCCGGTCACCAGCGTCACTAGCGCTACCGGCGGCGCCAACCACGTCGGCGTGGACCTGAAGCGCCTCCCGGACCTGGGTTCCCACCCGGAGCGTGGGGTTGAGCGCCGAGGACGGGTCCTGGGGCACGTAGCTGACCCGGGCGCCGCGCGCCGCCCGCAGGTCGCGCGGGCTCAGCGCCAGCAGGTCGGTTCCGTCCAGCCGGACCTGGCCCGCGGTGATGCTCAGCCCCCGGCGGGTGTGTCCGAGCAGGGCCAGGGCCACGGTGGTCTTGCCCGAGCCGGACTCGCCGACCAGGCCGAGCACCTCGCCGGCCTGGACGGCGAAGGAGATGTCGCGCACCACGTCGGGCCCGGACCGGCCCACCCGGACCTCCAGCCCGCTCACCTCCAGCCGGGCCTCCGGCGACCGGCTGGGCCGCGCGCCCCTCGAGCTCACTCATCCGCCCAGCTCCTGGCCGAGGTTGTCGATCAGCGCCGCTTCCTCGGGCCGGCGGTCGGCTCCGATCGCCACCCGCGCGAACGCGTCGGTGTAGGTGTTGATCCCGATCGTCAGCAGCGCGATCAGCGCGGCCGGGACGATGACCGCCCACGGGTTCTGCGACAGCCCGATCCGGTTCTCGTAGATCATCGTTCCCCAGGTCGCGGCCGGCGGCGCCTGCCCGAACCCGAGGAAGGCCAGGCCCGCGAAGATGGTAATGGAGTAGGTCAGCCGCAGCCCGGTCTCCACCATGAGCGGGCTGACCAGGTTGGGCAGGATCTCCCTGACCATGACCTTGCCCGGCCGCATCCCCTGCAGCTCCGCCGCCTTGACGAAGTCCCGCTCGGAGACATCGAGGGTCGCCGAGCGCAGCACCCGGGCCACCTGCGGGGCGTGCGAGACGCCCACCGTGAGCGTGATCAGCCAGAGCTTGGGCCCGAGCAGGCTCAGCAGCAGCAGTGCAAACACCACCTGGGGAAACGACAGGATCACGTCCGCCGACCGCATGATGATCCCGTCGCTGACGCCGCGCAGGTAGGCGGCGGAAACGCCGGCCAGCGCCCCGCCCGCGATCCCGATCGCGGTCGCGCAACCCGGCCATGATCAGCAGTACCCAGCCGCCGTCCAGCACCCGCGACAGCACGTCGCGCCCGAGGTAGTCGCCACCCAGCCAGAACTGCCCCGAGGGCTTGCCGAACGCCAGGGTGACCAGCGCCGTCGCGGGCTGCGGGGCTACCAGCGGGCCGATGACGGCGGCCAGCACGACCACGGCCGCCATCGTGAGCCCGATCGCGCCGCGCGGCGTCCGCGCCGCCGTCAGCAGCGCCGACGCCCGCTCGCGGCGCCTGGCCCGGTGCCGTGGCCGGGACGGCGGGCGGGCTGACGGCACGACAGGAGCCTCCACGGTCACCTGGCGATCCGGCGCCGCGGCGTGGCCAGCAGCGCGATGACATCGGTCACGATGTTCATGACCACGTAGAACGCGGCCAGGACGACCACGATGAACTGGATCGTCGGGATGTCGCGGCCGTTGACCGCCTCCACCAGCCCCTGGCCGATACCCGGGAAGTTGAAGACGTTCTCGACGATGACGATCCCGCCCGCCAGGTACAGGAAGCCGAGCCCGATGACCTGGATGGTGGGCGCGATCGCGTTGGGCAGCGCGTGGACGAGCGACGATGCGCCACTCCGGCACGCCCTTCAGCTGCGCCATCTCCACGTAGTCGGACTCGAGCGCCTCGATCATGGCCGCCCGCATCATGCGCATGGTGTACGGCACGATCACGATCACGAGCGTGGCCACCGGCAGGATGAGCAGCTGCGGCTCGCTCCAGGCGTAGGTGCCCGGGGCCAGCAGCGAGACGCCCGGCAAGACGTGGAAGACGACGGTGGCGAGCAAGATGATCAGGCCGATGGCCACGACGAACTCGGGCAGCGACGTCGCGGCCAGCAGCACGACCGACGAGATGCGATCGAACCAGCCGTCCTTGCGCAGGGCGGCGAAGGCGCCCAGCGCCACGCCCAGGAACGAGCCGATCACCCCGGTGACCAGGACCAGGATGGCGGAGTTGACCAGCCTCGGCTCCACCAGGCTCCACACCGACTGGCTGTTGACGAGGGAGTTGCCGAGCCTGCCCTCGAACAGGCCGGAGATCCACGTCCAGTACTGGTCGAAGAGGCCGCGGTTCAGGTGCAGCTGGTTCTCCAGCGCCCGCACCCGCACCGGGTTGGCGTTCCGCCCGAGGATCGCGAAGGCGGCGTTACCGGGCAGCACCTCGGTGGCCACGAACACCACCACCGAGACCAGGAACAGGGTGAGCACCCCAAAGGCAAGCCTCCGGCGGACCAAACGGGCGATCGGATTCCCCTCGCGAACGCCCGCCGCCACTGTGGGAGGATCCGCTACGACGGCCACGGCCGGCTCAGCCAGCGGAACACGAGGATGTCCGGCTCCTCGAGGCTCGGCGCATCACGTAGTCGGTTCCTTCCGTCGAGCGGGACCTGGCACAGACGGTGAATGCGAGCTCATTTGTGCCTATTTCTACCGTACGGGGGCACTGCAGGCCCGGCAATCCTGGCATGCCCGTCATCAGGCCCGGTAACCCGGGCCAGGGGTGCTCGCCGTCCGGACTGCACCGGCTCCGCAGGTGTGACGACCGGCACTGTCGGTATAACTACATGATCGACACCAGGACAGTCCGGCGGGCTGAGCCCTGGGCTCCACGTCATGCTTGACCGGGTTCGTACCCCGCTGTAACGGTTGGCTCCCTCGTCGGCGGCCGGGAGTGCTTGACGCGCAATGAACCTCGGCCAGCAGGCCGGGCAGTAAACGATCTTGATCCGGACCTTGGAACGGGGAGGTAGTTTTCTGTGAGCCGTTCGGATGAGCGCTCGACACCCGCACTGAGGGAGCTGCCCGGTCGGCGCGAGTTTCTTCGCGGGATCGCGGCTACCGGCGTCATCGCCACCTCAAGCGGCCTGCTCGCCGCCTGCACGAGCGATTCCAAGAGCACGACCACCAATCCCGCCGCCGCCGCTAAGCCCAAGCGCGGAGGCGACCTCAAGATAGGCCTGGCCGGCGGTTCGAGTTCGGACACGCTCGACCCGCACCAGGGCCTGACCTATCTCGACACCGGCCGCTTCGAGGCGCTTTACCAGCCCCTGGTCAAGCTCAACAAGAGCGCCAAGGTCGAGTACGTGCTGGCCGAGTCCATTACGCCGAACTCGGCGCTGACGCAATGGACCATCAAGCTCCGCCCGGGCGTCACGTTCCACAGCGGGAAAACCCTCACCTCCGCCGATGTGGTGTACACGATCAACCGGATCGTCTCGAACAGCTACAGCGGGACGCTGTTCTTCGGCCCGGTCGACATCAAGGGCGTGAAAGCGGTCGACAAGCTCACCGTCACGGTGCCGATGACGTCTCCCTTCGGGAGCTTCGTCGACCAGCTCGCGGGCGGCTGGTATTACCTGTACGTGGTGCCGACCGGCTTCAACGGGAAAACCTTCGACGGGACCGGGCCGTTCGCCTACCAGAGCTTCACCCCCGGGCAGCGCAGCGTCTTCGTCCGCAACAAGAATTACTGGAAGCCCGGCCTCCCCTACGTCGACACCCTGACGATCACCGACTTCAGCGACAACACCGCGGTCCAGGACGCCCTGACCACCAACGTCATCCAGGCGGCCGGCCAGCTCGACCCGCCGCAGATGGCGTCGCTGGCCAACACCGCCGGGGTCAAGGCCGTCGCCTCGCACACCGGCCAGTTCAAGCCGTTCACCATGCGCGTCGACCAGCCGCCCTTCAACGACAACAACGTCCGCCAGGCCTTCCGGCTCCTGGTCGGGCGGCAGCAGCTGATCGACTCGGCGCTCGACGGCTTCGGCGTGGTGGCCAACGACCTCTTCGCCCCGTATGACCCCGACTTCAACAGCTCGCTGCACCGGCAGCAAGACATCCCGAAGGCCAAGGCCCTGCTCAAGCAAGCAGGCAAGGAAAACCTGACGGTGACGCTCACCACGTCGGCCATCGCGACCGGCATGGTGGCGATGGCGACCGTCCTCGCCGAACAGGCGGCGGCGGCCGGCGTTACGGTCAAGATCAAGAATGTCGACCCGGGCACGTTCTTCGGCGACAACTACCTGAACTGGACCTTCTCCCAGGACTATTACAGCTACGCTCCGTACCTCAATCAGGTAGCCCAGTCCTTCCTTCCCACCGGGCCTTTCAATGAGACGCACGAGAATAGCGCTCATTACAACAATCTCTACAAGCAGGCCAACGCGACGAATAATGCGTCGACTCGTAAAGAGATCCTGAACGAGATGCAGCAAATCGACTTCGACCAGGGCGCCTACATCATTCCCACGTTCATGGACACGCTCGACGCCTATACCGACAAGATCGCCGGCTACAGCCACGACGAGGTGGGCGAGTCGCTATCCGGATGGGACTTCGAGCACTTCTGGCTGGTCTGACGCCGGTCCGGCGACGGCGGACCGGCGCGCATCAGCTCGTCTAGGCTGTGTCCCGGTCATGGTGACAGCGGCGCGATCTCCTTGAGCAGATCGTCCAGCGACCGCGCGGCTGGCCCGTGAGCCGAGGGACGGTGTCGCTGACCTGGGCGGCATAGCCGTCGGTCCCCGACCGGCGGTAGTCCTGGTACAGCCCGGTGAGCGCGTCGGCGAACCACTCGCTCAGCCCGGCGCCGAGGAGCGCCTGGCGGACCGCGTCGTCGGGTACGTCGGCGTAGCTGATGCGGCGGCCCAGCGCGCCGGTCAGCTTGGCCGCGACGTCGGCATAGGACAATGCCTCCGGCCCGGTGACGTCGTAATGCGCGCCCGCCTGCCCGGGCTCGGTCAGGGCGACGGCGGCCACGGCCGCCACGTCGCGGGTGTCGACCATGCTGATCCGCGCCTGCCCGGCGTCGGCGTAGAAGGTCCCCGACTCATCGATCGTGGGAATCGTCGATTCGGGGACGTTCTGGAGGAACAGGTTCGGCCGCACGATCACGTAGGGGAGCCCGGAGTCCTCGAGATAGCGGTCGCAGGTGGTGTGCGCGCTGATGAACTCCGCCGGCGTCTCCCGGTCGGCGCCCAGGATCGAGCTGCGCACCAGCAGCTGCACCTGGGTCCGGCGGGCGGCGTCGATGGCGTTGCGGTGCCAGCCGACCGCGTCCGGGTGCGGGCTGGACAGCAAGAACACCTTGTCGACCCCCGTCATCGCCGTCACCAGCGAGCCCTCGTCGGCCAGGTCACCGGTGACGGCCTCGGCCGCCGCGGGCTGGCCGTCCGCGGGCAGGCCGCCCGTGGCCTCACCCGTGCGGACCAGTGCCCGGACTTGCTCGCCCCGGCCCAGCAACTCCGTGATCAGCGCGGCGCCGATCTTGCTGCGCCCTCCGATGACAAGAATCAATGCCCCTCCTGCGTTCGCCCCGTGCCGTTCGGAATCCGGCCTGCGTCCTAACCTCGGGTACCGGGCTGAAGCCGATCAAGGGGCGATCGCTGATCGGATTGATTAGGATCGTTAATCGATGTGGCATGACCTGGAACTACGTGAGCTGCGGATCTTCCTCGTGCTGGCCGACGAGCTGCACTTCGGCCGGACGGCCGAGCGGCTGGGCATCTCCCAGCCCGGGGTGAGCGAGGCCGTGCGGGTCCTGGAATCCCGGCTCGGCGTCAAGGTCTTCGACCGGACCAGCCGCCGGGTCAGCCTCACCCCCGCGGGTGAGGCGCTCAGGGATGATCTGGTGCCCGCGCTCGCGGCCCTGGACCGGGCCCTGGCCCAGACCAGCGACCTGTCCCGGACCGTGCGCGGGCTGCTGCGCGTCGGCTTCGTCCTGACCACCGAGGGCCCGGCCCTCAACCGGCTCGTCTCGGTGTTCCAGGAGCGCTACCCGGCCTGCGAGGTCCGGCTCACCGAGGTCGAGACCTTCGACGCCTACCGGCCGCTGCGCCGGGGCGACATCGACGTCCTGTGCAACTGGCTCGCCGTCGACGAGCCGGACCTCACCGCGGGCGCCACGTTCGCCCGTTACCAGCGGGCCCTCGCCGTGGCCGCCACCCACCGCCTGGCCGCGCAGCCCACGGTCTCCGTCGAGGAGCTGGCCGGCGAGGAGGTCGCGCTGCTCCCGCCGTCCACCCCGCCCGCCGTCTACGACCTGCTGATACCTCCGCGCACGCCGTCAGGGCGCCCGATCCGCCGCACCCAGCCCGCCCAGACGGTCAACGAGGTCCTGTCGCTGGTCGCCCGGGGGCGCATTGTCCATCCCACCAGCTCGACCATCCCCATCTTCGACCGCACCAACGTGGTCCTCGTCGCCATCGACGGGCTGCCTCCGCTCCCGCTCGGCCTGGTCTGGTGCACGAGCCGCGAGAACCCGCGCATCCGCGCGCTGAACGAGGTCGCCCGTTCGCTGGCGGCACCGGATCCGGCATGATCGCCTCATGACCATCCGGGTGCCGTTTTACGTCGTGGACGTCTTCGCGAGCCAGCCGCTGTCCGGCAGCCCGCTGCCGGTGCTGCCCGACGCCGACGACCTGGACCCGGCCCAGCTGGCCGCCATCGCCCGCGAGTTCAGCCAGCCCGAGACCACGTTCCTGCTGCGCCCGTCGCTGCCCGGGGCGACTGTGCGGATACGGAGCTTCACCCCGGCCGGCGCCGAAGTCGGCGGGGCCGGACACAACGCCCTCGGCGCCTGGGTGTGGCTGGAGGCGGCCGGCCGCATCGCCCCCGACGGCAATCTGGCCCAGGAGATCGGCGGCCGGGTGCTGCCCGTCGAGGTCATCCGCCCGCCCGGGCAGCCCGCCGTGATCTGGATGGACCAGTCGCCACCCCGGTTCGGCGCGACCGCCGGCGACCGGCCCGCGCTCGCGGCCGCCCTGGGCCTGGCCGAACCGGACCTGGCCGCGGACGAGCCCGCCCAGGTGGTGTCCACCGGGGCCGCGCACCTGATGGTCCCGGCCCGCGACCGGGCGGCGGTCGACCGGGCGGCCCCCGACCCGGCGCGGCTCAAGGTCTTGCTGCGCCAGGCCGGCGGTGAGGGCTGCTATCTGTACAGCCGCGATCCGGCCGCCGCCGACGCCGTCGCCTACGCCCGGTTCTTCAATCCCACGATGGGCATCGCCGAAGACCCCGCGAACCGGGTCCGCGCGGCCCGCTCGCGGCCCGGCTCGCCGCCGCGGGCCAGATCCCCCGCGAGGCCACCGTCGTGATCGAGCAAGGCCACGCGCTCGGACGGCCCAGCCGGATCCAGGTCGAGCTCTCCGGCCCGCGCATCCGCGTCGGCGGCTCCGGCCTGGTCGTCGCCGAAGGAACCCTGACCCTCTAGCCACGGGCTAGCTGCGCAGCAGTGGCGTCAGGCGGAAGTCCCGCGTCCACTCCTGGCCGTCGTCCGAGCTCTGCCACTCCCCGTCGATGATCGTTCCGTCGTCGCTGATGCTGCCGGTGTACCGCTGGCAGGTGCCCAGCGGCGAGAAGTCAGGCTTGGTGCGTTCCAGCGTCCAGGTGCGGCCGTCGAACGTCATCGCGTAGAGCCGGGCGACACCGCGCGAGTCGAAGTAGTGCTGGACGTAACCGCCGTCCTCGGCCGTGACCACCAGGCAGCAGCTGTCGGGCGCCTCCGGGACCGGTACCGTCGTCCGCTGCACGAGAACGTCCCCCATCATCTCGAACAGGACGTGCCCCCGGACATCTTCGGCCCCCGGCAGGTCGACGGCGAGTTCCCATTCGCCCGCGAGTTCCCGCAGCGAACTGATTCCCATCCTGCTCACCTCTCCAGTGACGCTCGTCATCGCGGTCATCACTAGTACAACGAAGCAAGCCGCCGGTACTCATCGTCCGCGACGCGCCCGGACAACGAGCCGTACCTACTGCCGTGCGTCTCACCGAGTCCGGGGTATTGCCAGGCCGTACCGGCGGCGGACGCTCGAGGCATGGTAGGGACGCAGGTACCGCTGTCCGGGACCGAGACCGTGCTCATCGGCCTGGTCGTGTTCATCGATGGTCATCCCGTCGGTGACCTGGGAACTGGTCCAGCATTTCCAGGTCATGGCGCACGAGGCGAACGCACTGGGTCGTCGGGTCGCTGTC
Source organism: uncultured Actinomycetota bacterium (assembly GCA_963839095.1). Lineage (GTDB taxonomy): Bacteria > Actinomycetota > Actinomycetes > Streptosporangiales > Streptosporangiaceae > Palsa-504. Next base: position 14,226 of record CAWIUF010000016.1, read on the forward strand.
CCGCACGGTGCACTGGGTAGAGCTGAAGCCGACCGCCGAAGGCGCGACCCTGGTGCTGCCGAATTCGGGCACCGGCTTTCTCGTCGCGGCCTTCGCCGGCTACCTGGGGCCGAGCGCCGTCGGGCTCGCCGCGGCCAGGTTCATCCAGTTCGGGCACGTCATCGCGGTGCTCTGGGTGCTCATGCTGCTGCTCGGGTTGCTGCTGATCAAGCTCAAGCCCTCGTTCGGGTTTCTCACCGTCCCCGTGGCCGGGATCGTGATCTTCGTCCTCCTCGACGCACATGCCCCGGACGCCGAGATCCTGGCCGCCTACGTGATCACCTGGTTCCTGCTGCTCTCCGGCGTCCGCATCGTGCTGCAACGCGGCGTCCAGGCCGGCGACGCCGGCCTCCTCAGGGATCAGACGAGCATTCCCCGCGCTGGTGGCGTCGCGGTGTCGGCTGGCTGGTACCCTTCGCCCGCCTGATCCCGCACCGCTGATGCACCCGGTGATACCACCCGGTCCACCCGCAGTGGAGAACCACCCGCTCGGTGACGTTTCAGTCGTTACGGGGCATCGCCGGACGGATCGGCGGCCGCCTCGGCCACCCAGTTCCGCTCCGCTACCTCAACCGGGTCGCCGCAGTCCAGGAAGGCGCGCAGGACGGCCTTGTTCACCTTGCTGATCGTGGACTGCGGCAGCGCCGCGACCACCGTGACCTGCTGCGGCGCCTTGAAGTCGGCCAGCTTGGCCGCGCACGCCGCGATCACGTCCCCGGGGAGCCCGCTCCCCACCCGCCTCGGCGGCGACGACGAACGTCACCGGCACCTCGTCCAGCTTCACCTTCGGCCGGGCCACCACCGCCGCCTCGGCCACGCCAGGCACCTCGGCGATGACCCGCTCGATCTCGCTGGCGGCGACGTTCTCGCTGCCGACCCTGAGCATGTCCTTGGACCGGTCCGCGAACGTGATCCAGCCGTCGGCGTGCACCGTCACCAGGTCGCCGGTGCGGAACCAGCCGTCCTCGTCGTAGCTGTCGGCGGTGGCCTCCGGCTTGTTCAGGTATTCGGCGAACATCGACATAACGGGCTTACTCCGGCATGGCTGGGATGCCGCATCGATGAGGCATGGGTGCGTTTTCTTTACGGGGACTTGCCGTCGGTCCCGGCCGGGCGGACCGGCGCCGTCACGGGCAACCACCGCAATGTGACATCACCGTTGCTGCTACCACAGCACTGTCACATCGCGGTGGTACCGGCAGCCCTGCACCCGCACCACGAGTACCACGGACACCACCCGCCCCGCACCCGGGTACACGATCCCCCGGCCACCGTGCCACCCGATGCTCCCTCCAAAAGAAACGCACCCATGGAGCATCACTGCCGTTACCGGGGGCCCGGCGAGGTCGAGGGCGGGATACCCACGGCGATCTCGCCGCCGAGCCGGAACCCGGCCGCCAGCCCGAGGTTGTCCCCGCTCCAGAAACTCCCCGGGTCGTACCACCCCGGCCGCCGCCCGTCCGGCAGCAGCCCCATGGCCTGGTACGTCGCGGCCAGCACCTGCGCACAGTAAGCCGTCTCCGGATCGGCCCCGGGAGCCTGCGACCGGTCGCCCGGACGAGCCGGGCGGCCCGGCCGAGCCGGACCAGCCGGGCGACCCGGCCGCAACGCCGGCACCCGGCCCCCCAGCCAGCGCGAGGCGAGCTGGGCGGTGGAGGGGAATGGCGTGCCGTCCAGCCGCGCGATCGTCCGCAGTACCGCCTGCTCCATCTCCCCGGTCACCGAAGGATCCAGCTGGCGCAGCCAGGCCCGCTGGCCGTACCGGCCGGCCCAGACCAGAACCGCCTCGCGCAGGTCATGCAGCTGGACGCCACGATGGCGGGCCCCGGTCCACACATCCGGCAGGGAGCGGCCGAGCTCGGCGTGCCACATCAGCGGCGGCAGGTCCTCGATGGCCACCGCCATGCCGACGTGGTTCACCGGGCTGTTGGTCGCCACCTGGATCGCGCGGTCTGCCACGGTATGCCCCCGGAACAGCCAAACGTCCCCGGTGCGCGCCAGGTCCACCGCCTCGTCCAGGGTGATGCTCGCCGTCGCCACGGTCTAACCTAAGCAGATGCGCTGGCAGAAAGTGCTGGGTGTGGCGGCCTTCGCAGGCGTCGCCGCCACCGGGGCCGTGATCATCCGCGATCAGCGGCGCCGCCGCGCCTACACCCCCGAGCAAGTCAGGGACCGCCTGCACGCCCGCCTCGCCGAGTCGGCCGAGACCGAGACCGAGGCCGGGGCCGGGGCCGAGGCCGGGACCGGGGCCGGGGCGACCGGAGAGCCGCCCGCGCCCGGAATATGCCCGGCGCCCCGCGAATCCCGGGAATAAACGGTATCTGAACCCGCCCCCTCCGCCTCCGAGGTAATGAGCAGGGAGGACAGGGGGAGGGGAGCGGCTTGGAGCGGACAACACCCCAGCTGGTCATCCATCTCGCCGACGGCAGCGAGCACGTGGTGGACCTGCGCGAGGGCCGGATGAACGTGGGCCGGGCCCGGGACGCCGGCCTGCGCCTCCCGCTGCCCGAGATCAGCGGGCACCACGCGGAACTGCACTGGGACGGCACCCAGCTGTCGATGCGCGACCTCGCCTCGACCAACGGCACCGAGGTCAACGGCCGCAAGCTGGCCGAGTGGACCGTCCTGCGCGACGGCGACCGGATCCGCTGGGGCCCGGTCACCGCCGACGTCAGGCTCAGCTGCCTCGCCCCGGTCCCCGGCTCCGCCTGGTCGTGGGGCCAGACGGCGGTCATGCCGTCCGCCGGGCCGCCCGCACCCGGGCCGCCCGCACCCGGGCCGCCCGCACCCGGGCCGCCCGCACCCGGGCCGCCCCCGCCGGCCGAGCCATCCGCCCCCGCGCCGCGCCGCGCCGGGCCGCGTCCCTCCGCCAAGCGCATCTTCATCAGCCACGCCTCCGAAGACAAGCGCCTGGCCCGCATGGTCGCGGGAATCCTGCGCCGCCAGGGCTGGGAGCCCTGGATCGACGAGAGCGGCATCACCGGCGGCTCCTCCTGGGCCGCCAGCATCCAGCAGGCGCTGAAGGCGTCCTCGGTGGTCGTGCTGCTGATCACGGCCAACTCGGTGGCCAAGGAGTGGGTCCTGGACGAGATCGTCGCGGCCCGCAACCTGCGGGTGCCGATCGTCCCGGCGGTCCTGCAGGACGTCCGCCTCCCGGACGAGCTGCGGTTCATGCTCCAGCGCACCCAGTTCACCAACATCGCCGCCCTGACCAGCACGAATTCCGACGACCAGCACAAGCGGAACTACGCCGCGCAGCAGCTCGACAACGCCATCCTCGGCGTGCTCGAGCGCGAGGGCCGGCTCAACCCCGACCGTGCCCGGATGCGGATCGGGCACGTCCTGGAGTGGATCGGCGTCCTCGGGGTGCTCGGCGGCTTCGCCGGGTTCATCCTCATGGGGATGCGCGCCACGGGCTCCGATCCGTCCCCGGTGCCCATCGTGATCCCCTTCTTCGCCTTCATCGTCGAGCGCCATCATCGGCGCGTCCGGGGCCGCCATGGTCCGGTCCGGCCGCGCCAAGGGCCTGTAATAACCTCGGAGCCGTGAACAAGGCGCACCTGGAACTGTGCTCGAGCCCGGCCTGGGCCCGCCTGGTCGAAGACGAGCTGCTGCCCTGGGTCCTGGACGGCTGCGAGCTCGGCGACGACCTGCTCGAGGTCGGGCCCGGCCCGGGGCTGACCACCGACGTGCTGCGGCGTCACGCCGCCCGCGTCACCGCGGTCGAACTGGACCCGGCCCTGGCCGCTCAGCTGGCCGCGCGGCTGGCGGGCAGCAACGTCACGGTCGTCGAGGGGGACGTGACCCGGCTGCCGTTCGGCGACAGCCGGTTCTCCGCCGCGGCCTGCCTGACCATGCTCCACCACATCCCGTCCCCGGACCGGCAGGACGCCGCCCTGGCCGAGCTCGCCCGCGTCCTGCGTCCCGGCGGCCTGCTGGCCGGCTCGGACGGGCTCGATACCCCCGCCCGGCGCGCACTGCACCAAGACGACGTTTTCGTCCCCGTCGACCCCGGCACGCTGCCGGCCCGGCTGGAAGCAGCCGGGTTCGGCCGCGCCCGCATCGACGTGGCGGGCGACCGCGTCCGCTTCACCGCCGTCCGGGGCAATTCGGACCAAACGAGTTCCGTCCCCGCCTAGTCCGTACCCGCTTCCATCGCGGCCTGGTCGAGAAGCTCGCCCTCGGGGATCGCGCCCCGGGAGGCGATCGCCTCGGCGCCGCCCTCGGCCATCGCCCCGATCAGCCCGGTCGGGGCCGTGGGCGCGATCGGGGTCAGCGCCGGGTGCGCGCTGCCGATCATGCCCAGGCCCGCGTAGTGCTCCAGCTTGGCGCGGGAGTCGGCGATGTCGAGGTTGCGCATGGTCAGCTGGCCGATCCGGTCGGTCGGCCCGAACGCGGAGTCCTCGATCCGCTCCATCGAGAGCTTGTCCGGGTGGTAGCTGAAGGCCGGCCCCGAGGAGTCCATGATCGAGTAGTCCTCGCCCCGGCGCAGCCGCAGCGTGACCTCGCCGGTGACCGCCGTCCCCACCCAGCGCTGCAGCGACTCGCGCAGCATCAGCGCCTGCGGGTCGAGCCAGCGGCCCTCGTACAGCAGCCGGCCGAGCCGGCGGCCCTCGATCTGGTAGCTGGCCAGGGTGTCCTCGTTGTGGATCGCGTTGACCAGCCGCTCGTAGGCCGCGTGCAGCAGCGCCATGCCCGGCGCCTCGTAGATGCCCCGGCTCTTGGCCTCGATGACCCGGTTCTCGATCTGGTCGGACATGCCCAGGCCGTGGCGGCCGCCGATGACGTTAGCCTCGAGCACCAGGTCGACGGCGGAGGCGAACTCCTTGCCGTTGATCGTGACCGGCCGCCCCTGCTCGAAGCCGATCGTGACGTCCTCGGCGGCGATCTCGACCGCCGGGTCCCAGAACCGCACGCCCATGATCGGGTCGACGATCTCGATGCCGGTATCGAGGTGCTCGAGCGACTTGGCCTCGTGCGTCGCGCCCCAGATGTTCGCGTCGGTGGAGTAGGCCTTCTCCGTGCTGTCCCGGTAGGGCAGCCCGTGGGTGACCAGCCACTCGGACATCTCCTTGCGGCCGCCCAGCTCGCGGACGAAGTCGGCGTCCAGCCACGGCTTGTAGATCCGCAAGGATGGGTTGGCCAGCAGGCCGTACCGGTAGAACCGCTCGATGTCGTTGCCCTTGTAGGTGGAGCCGTCCCCCCAGATCTGCACGTCGTCCGCGAGCATCGCGCGGACCAGCAGGGTGCCGGCCACCGCCCGCCCCAGCGGGGTGGTGTTGAAGTAGGCGCGCCCGCCGGACCGGATATGGAACGCCCCGCACGCCAGCGCGGCCAGTCCCTCCTCGACCAGGGCCTCCCGGCAGTCCACCAGCCGCGCGGTCTCCGCGCCGTACGCCGCCGCCCGCCCCGGCACCGAGGCGATGTCAGGCTCGTCGTACTGGCCGATGTCGGCGGTGTAGGTGCATGGCACCGCCCCCTTCTCGCGCATCCACGCGACCGCAACCGAAGTGTCGAGCCCGCCCGAGAAAGCAATCCCGACCCGCTCGCCGACCGGCAGTGACGTAAGCACCTTAGACATGCCTGCAATTATATGCACACCACTGCATGATCATGCAACGCTGGGCAGCATCCGGTGGAGGACGCCAGGCGGCATCCCGTGGAGACGGTGGCCCATCGGGTAGGCAGAAGGTACTCCGGGGGCACACTGACTCCGGCGGGCAGGCCGCGTCCGCCCGCGAGCTAGTGCGCCATCGTGACGCGGGCGAGCCCGGAGATGTCGGCCGCATGGACCCTCGGGCACGAGTAAAAGTGATCAGTCCGGCAGCTCGATGGGCTGGAGTTCGGGGAACACGTCGCCCGGGCCCGGGTTGTCCGGGGGAGTGGCGCCGCCCAGGTGGTGCATGATGCCCCAGACGGCGTTCAGCGAGGTCTGCACCGCGCCCTCCACCCAGGCCGGGGTCCAGGACACGTCGTCGCCGGCGATGAAGATGCCCCGCTGCTCCTCCGGCATCTCGTCCTGCATGAAATGCGCGTACATCCGCTGGTTGTACCGGTAGTGCCCGGGCAGCGCGCCCTTGAACGCGCCCAGGAAGTGCCGGTCGGCCTCCCAGGACACGGTGATCGGGTCGCCGATGATGTGGCTGGCGATGTCCACGTCCGGGTAGATCTTGGCCAGCGCGCCCAGCGCCAGCTTGACCCGGCGGTCGACCGGCTCGGGCAGCATCTTCAGCGCGTCGCTCATCCAGGAGTAGGTCAGGCAGATCACGCCCGGCTGTCCCGGCGCCGTTGTCGAACAGGTAGGTGCCGCGCGTCAGCCGGTCGGTCAGCGTCATGCTCATCACGTCGCGGCCGGTACGCGGGTCCTTGTCCGTCCAGAACGGCCGGTCGACCATCACGAAGGTCTTGGAGGACTGCATGTACCGGGTCCGGTCCAGGGCCGTCCACAGCTTCTGCGAGAACAGGCTTTCCTCGCACTCGATCTGCGTGGTGAGCAGCCAGCTCTGGCAGGTCACCAGGACCGCGGCGTAGTGGCGGGTGGCGCCCCAGGCGTCGGTGACCGCGAGCCGGCCGTCGTCGGCGCGGGCGATCCGCGCGACGCCGGGCCGGGGCGCGCCCGAGTGCAGCGCGGCCAGCGAGGTGCCGGCCGGCCAGTGGGCGCAGACCGGCGCGGGGCAGCGCCAGATCCCGCGCGGGACCTGCTCCACCCCGCCGACGACCAGGCGCTGGTCGGAGTCGCAGTTGGTCATCACCACCCGGAAGATCTCCAGCATGGAGTTCGGGTAGTCCGAGTCCCAGCCGCCGGTACCAAACCCGACCTGCCCGAACACCTCGCGATGCCGGAACGAGAGCTTCGAGAACGCCTGGGAGGTGGCCACGAAGTCGTAGAACGTGCGGTCGTCCCAGCGCGGCACGAGGTCGTTCCACAGCGCCTTCAGCGTCCCCACGTCGCGGGTCCGGATCGCGTTCTGGATCTCGGTGAAGCGCGCCTCCTCCAGGGCCTGCGCCCACCCGTCCGCGACCTCGCGGAACAGCGGGGGAAGGTCGCCCAGGGCGCTGGCGTAGTAGGTGTCGCCCTCCAGGTCGACGACCGTGCTGCCGGCCGCCTCGGTCAGCGGGTTGGGGAACGGCCGGGTCTGCAATCCCAGCTTGTCCACGTAGTGGTAGAAGGTCGTCGACGAAACCGGGAAGCGCATGCCGCCCAGTTCGGCGACCACGCCGTCGGCCCCCTCGAACGGCTGTGACCGCAGCCGCCCGCCCATCTGCGACGCCTCGTAGACCACCGGCTTGACCCCGAGCTTCATCAGCTCGTAGGCGGCGACCAGCCCGGAGATGCCGGCGCCGATGACGGCCACTTCCTCGCCGTGCCGTTCGGCCGGGATCGAGCCCAGGCCGGCCGGGTGCGTTGAGCCAGTCGTCGAACGCGAACGGGAAATCCGGGCCGAAGATCGTGACCGGGCCATCGCTGCGTTCGTTCGCCATCAGATGAGCACCTATCGCCGCCGGTGGATGCCTCCTAGCCGGAGGATATCCAGCTCACCGCCATCCCCGTCAGGCAGGTACGGACGGAAGCGGCTTGTGAACTTCCGCACGAGCCGCTTCCGCGGAAACGTCAGCCTCGCCGCCTCAGCCCGCGAAAGCCGTGACGCCGTCGGGCAGCCTGCCGCGATCACCGTCCGCGCGCACCATGGCCCGCACCGGCGTGCCCCGGCTGATCAGCGCCTCGACCAGCGGCCGCCCGGTGTTTCGGTCGCGCCGGTTACCAGGACGGGGGCTGTTCGGGTCGGTCATAGTCCTCGTCCTCCTCATCCCTAAGCAGGTAGCTGGTTATCCCTGAGCGCGTAGCTGGTCATCCCCGAGCGGGTAGCTCGCGGACGCCGAGTTGCTGGACGAACAGCAGGCTGTCGGCGTTGGACATCGCGGTTCCCTTCCGGCCGGGCGCGATCGACGCGGCCTGTACTGGCGGCGGTCACCCTCTAGCGATAGGCTCACAAGCGTGACGATCCATTCACTTAGTTATAGCCTCTAACTAGAGTATGAACATATAACCAATACTCCGTCAAATCCCGGACGGGAGGGATCTGTGACCGCCGCTGGTGAGTCCCCGCCGCCGACCATGCGCGAGCGCTACCGGACCCAGGTGCGCCACGAGGTCAAGCAGGCGGCGCTGGCTCAGCTCGCCCAGGCCGGTCCCGCGGCCGTCTCCATCTCGGCGATCGGCAAGCAGCTCGGCGTCTCCGGTCCCGCGCTATACCGTTACTTCGCCAGCCGCGACGAGCTGCTGACCGAGCTGACGATCGACGCCTACCACGACCTGGCCGACGCCCTAACCGCTGCCAGCCGCCAGGTCTCCGTCGGCGCCAGCCGCCCGGAGGGCCAGGCCTCACCGACCCGGTTCGAGGCCGCCGCCCGCGCCTACCGGTCCTGGGCCCTGGCCCAGCCGCACCGGTACCGGCTGCTGTTCGGGCCGCCGCTGCCCGGCTACGACGCCCACGCGCAGCCGCTCATCGACGCGGCCCAGGCCAGTATGAACGTCCTGCTCGACGTCCTCGGCGAGCTAGGGGACAACCCTTCAGGCCCGCTTCCTGAGCCACTCGCGTCCCAGCTGTCCGCCTGGGCGCGTCAGCTCGCCGTCGATCCGGACACCGCCCAGCGCGCCATTGTGGCCTGGAGCCGTCTGCACGGCACCGTCAGCCTCGAGATCGCCGGGAACTTCGCCTCCATGGGCTTCGATCCCGGCCAGCTCTTCGAGATCCAGCTCGCCTCCCTCAGTAAATGAGAAATGCGCGCTAAATAACTTCGCCGGCCGCGAAGCCTGCGAGTTCCAGTTCACCCCGAAGGGGATGGCGTCGGTCCTGTGCCTCGGCCTCGCGGCCGCGGCCCATGAGGGGGGCCGGGTCACCCTGCAGCGCTGCGGGGTGAATTCGAGAACGATCGGGGCCGAGGACCAGGCCGACCAGAGCGACCGGTTCGCGCCGCTCGTGCCCGCGCGTGTATCGGATGTTACCGTCCACCACCGACGCTCCGGGAAGGCCGGATACCGGAGCTTTGTCTGCCGTTATGGTTGCTATGACGCCCAAAACCGCAGACAAAGGCGAGGACTTCTCAGGTCCGCCGGCCACGCCGAGGCCGCGAGCACGTCCTGATCATGCGAAGGAGCTTCAGCCGTGAGCCGTTCGGTCCCTCCGTTCCGCGCCGACCATGTCGGCAGCCTGCTCCGCCCGGCCCCGCTGCTGGCCGCCCGCGACGACTTCGGGGCCGGCCGGATCGACGCCGCCCAGCTGCGCGCGGCCGAGGACGAGGCCATCGCGGCGGCAGTGAAGATGCAAAGGGACGTCGGCCTCAAAGACGCCACCGACGGCGAGTTCCGCCGGGCGGTCTGGCACATGGACTTCATCAACCAGATCGGCGGCATCGGCCAGGCGTCGGGGAACATCAAGGTCCGGTTCCGCAACGCCGGCGGCGACCTCGAGTGGACCCCGGCCGCCATCCACGTCGACAGCAAGCTGAAGATCGACCACACGATCTTCGGCGACCATTTCGAGTACCTGAAGTCGCTGACCGGCGACACGGTAACCCCCAAGCTCACCATCCCCTCGCCGAACATGGTCCACTACCGCGGCGGCCCGGCCGCCATCGACGAGAAGGTGTACCCCGACCCCGAGGAGTTCTGGCACGACCTGGCCGCCGCCTACGCCGACGAGATCACCAGGCTGCACGCGCTCGGCTGCACCTACCTCCAGCTCGACGACACCTCCCTGGCCTACCTGAACGATCCCGACCAAAGGGCCGAAATTACCGAACGGGGTGACGACGCCGAGCACCTCCACCTGCGCTACATCAAGCAGGTCAACGACGCCATCAAGGACAAGCCCGCGGACATGACCATCACCACGCACCTGTGCCGCGGCAACTTCCGCTCCTCCTGGGCCGCGTCCGGCGGCTACGACTTCGTGGCCGAAGCCCTGTTCGGCCAGCTCGACGTCGACGGCTTCTTCCTCGAGTACGACGACGAACGTTCCGGCGGCTTCGAGCCCCTCCGCTTCGTCCCCCCGGGCAAGCTGGTCGTCCTCGGCCTGGTCACCACCAAGTCGGGCGCGCTTGAGGACCCGGACGCGCTCAAGCGGCGCATCGACGAGGCCAGCCGGTTCGTCCCCCTCGACCAGCTCTGCCTGTCCCCGCAGTGCGGTTTCTCGTCCTCGGTGGAAGGCAACACGCTCAGCCAGGCCGACCAGGTGGCCAAACTCGAGCTCGTGGTCAGCGTCGCCGCCGACGTCTGGGGTTAACAAAAGCGACCCCGGAGCGACCGCCGGCTACGACACGCCCTGACCCGGGCCGGACGTCACGCCGGCGGTCTGCGGACCGGAACCGCGGCTGTGCTCCCCGTCCTCGGCGGGGGCAGGCCCGGCCGGGCGGCGTCGCCCTGGTGCGGGACGCCCGACTCGGCCCGGGTCAGCAGCGCGGTGACGCGCGTCGCGAACTCGCGCGGGCTGAACGGCTTGACGATGTAGTCGTCGGCGCCCGCGGCGAATGCGGCCGTGATGTCCGTCTCCTGGGCCAGCGCCGTCAAGATGATGACGGGGATATTGGCCGTGGCCGGATCCTGGCGGAGTTCCCGGCAGATCTCCAGGCCGGACCGGCCGGGCATCATGACGTCGAGGATGGCCAGGTCAGGCGGGTTCTCGCGGGCGTCGGTCAGGGCCGAAAGGCCGTCCCCGAATGCCCTGACCTGGTAGCCGGCCTGGGTAAGCTTGAAGGTCACGAGAAACCGGATGTCAGCGTCATCCTCGGCCAGAAGGACCGTGGCCATCCGCACCTCCGCCGCCGGTTGGCACTATGCGTGATGATATAACTACCAAACGTAAGGCATAGGTGTCGAGGCCGGGCCTCCACGTCCCGCGGCAGCGCGGCCGCGCCGATCCTTCAGGGGGTGCGATGGCCGGGGCCGAGCCGCACCGGACTGGGATTGACCATCACCAAGGCCATCGTGGAAGCGCACCACGGCACGATCACCGTCGACAGCGACGAGCGCCGCGGAAGCACGTTCACGGTCCGCCTTCCGCTCTGCTGACCAAGCGGGGCCGGCCGGGTAGGTTCGGGTCTGACGGTGATCCCGGCCCGGAGGACCCATGCCATGACGCTCGCGGTGGAGGCAGTGGGCCTGGTCAAGCGGTTCGGTAAGACGCTGGCGGTCGACGGCGTGGACCTGGCTGTCCCGTCCGGCATGGTCCTCGGCCTCCTCGGCCCGAACGGCGCTGGCAAAACCACCGTCGTCCGCATGCTGGCCACGCTGCTGCGGCCCGACGCCGGCTCCGCCCACATATGCGGCGCCGACATCATCACCCAGGCCGACCGGGTCCGCGAGCTGATCGGCCTGACCGGCCAGTACGCGGCGGTCGACGAGGACCTGACCGGCTTCGAGAACCTGCTGCTGATCGGCCGCCTGCTCGAGATGCCCAGGCGGGCCGCGAAGCAAAGATCAGCCGAGCTGCTGGAGCGGTTCGACCTGGCCGACGCGGGCGGGCGCTCGGTCAAGACCTACTCCGGCGGCATGCGCCGCCGCCTCGACCTGGCCGCCAGCCTGGTCCAGCGGCCCGCGGTGCTGTTCCTGGACGAGCCGACCACCGGCCTGGATCCGCGCAGCCGGGGCGAGGTGTGGGCGATGATCAGGGCGCTGGTCGCCGAGGGCACCACGGTGCTGCTGACCACGCAGTACCTGGACGAGGCGGACCGGCTGGCCAACCAGATCGCCGTCATCGACCACGGCCGGGTGATCGCCACCGGCACCGCCGCCGAGCTGAAGGCCAAGGTCGGGCAGCAGACCCTCGACGTGCGCCCGGCCGATCCGGCCGACCTGGCCCGGGCCGCCGCGATCGTCACCGCCGCCGTGGGCCGTGAGCCGGCCAGCGCGGACGAGGATCCGGGCCTGCTGTCCGTCCCCGTCGACGACGCCCAGGTCCTGCCCGCCGTGATCAGCGGCCTGCACGCCGAGCGGATCGAGGTCACCGAGCTCGCGCTGCGCCTCGCCAGCCTGGACGAGGTCTTCATGGCCCTCACCGGCCACACAACTGAGGAAGGCAGCCAATGACGGCCGCGACCGGCCGCGCGCGTACCATGACCCCGGCCCGCGCCCTGCGCCACGCCATGACGCTGGCCTGGCGCGCGCTCGTCCGGATCAGGCGCAACCCCGAGCAGCTCCTCGACGTCACCCTCCAGCCGATCGTCTTCGTGACCCTGTTCGTGTTCCTGTTCGGCGGCGCCATCAAGGGCGAGAGCAGGCACACCTACCTGCAGTACGTGCTGCCCGGCATCATGACGATGACGGTGCTGTTCGCCAGCATGGGCACCGGCATCGGCCTGAACACCGACGTCACCAAGGGGATCTTCGACCGGTTCCGGAGCCTGCCGATCGCCCGGTCGGCCCCGCTGACCGGGACGATCATGGGCGATTTCTTCCGCTACCTGATCTCGATCGCGATGGTCTTCGCCTACGGGTCGCTGCTCGGGTTCCGGATCGCCGCCAGCCCGCTGTCGGCGCTCGCCGCGGCCGGGCTGATGTTCGTCTTCGGCTTCGCCGTCGGCTGGATCTGGGTGCTCCTCGGCCTGTACGTGAAGTCGCCGCAGAGCCTGCAGGGGTTCGGGTTCATCGTGATGTTCCCGCTCGCGTTCGGCAGCAACGTGTTCATCCAGACCGGCACCCTGCCCGGCTGGCTGCAGGCCTGGGTCCGGGTCAACCCGGTGACCGAGCTCACCGGCGCCGCCCGCGGCCTGATGCTGGGCGGCCCGGTCGCCACCCCGGCCTGGCATTCCGTCGCCTGGAGTGTCGCCATCACCGCCGTCTTCGCGCCGCTCGCCGTCCGCCGCTACCGCCGCATCGGCTAACCCCCAGTTCAAAACCTTTTTCACCGAACGGGGCCGGCTCATCCCCCCGCCCGCCCGCCGAGCCCCGGTGGCCCCAGCCGATGACTAGCAATCTAGGTTGCTAGCATGCTAGCATCGACTCGTGGGCGACGAAGAGGTCAAGCAATTCAACGTGTACCTGCCGGTCGAGCTGATCAAGCAGGTCAAGTACCGCTCTATCGAGTCGGGCCGGTCTTTGTCGGCGATCGTCGCCGACGCCCTGCGCGCCTATCTCGACGACGGAAAGGAATCCTGACATGACCACCGAAGGCATCGAGGCCGTGTTCCTCACGACTCACAACTGGGGCCGGGCGGCCAAGTTCTTCCAGGCCCTGGGTTTCGAGCTGGAGTTCGCGACCGATCACAGCTCCGGCCAGCTCCGCAACGGCAGCGGCCCTTACGTGTTCATCGCCGAGGTTCCCGCGAGCGAGGAACCGAGGATGCAGCTCGTGCTGACGGCGGCCGACGCGGACGCGCTGCGTCCCGACCCGGCCGTCGAGGTGATCACCCCGCTCGCGGACACGCACTACGGCACCCGGGAGATGACCGTCCGCGACCCCGACGGGCGCCAGTGGACCATCCAGGCCCCGGCCGCGAAATGAAGGAGAACGTCATGCGCCGCCGAGCAGGCCGGGGCGCCGGACAGCACCGCGGTGCGGACCGCCCTGTGGCGGGCGATGCACGTCCTGGTCGACCCGCCCCCGCACGTGCTCGAGGACGAGCTCGGCCTGCGGCTGGCGGCTCCCGGCGACGACTGGCGGGCCCGCCCGGACATGCACCCGGACGGCACCCGCGGCTTCCGGGCCGCCATCGTGGCCCGCGCCCGGTTCATCGAGGACCTGGTCGCCGAGCAAGCCGCCCGCGGCGTCGCCCAGTACGTCCTGCTCGGGGCCGGCCTGGACACCTTCGCCCAGCGCAGGCCGCAGCTCGCCGCCGGCCTGCGGGTGTTCGAGGTCGACCAGCCCGGCCCGCAGGCCTGGAAGCGGCAGCGGCTGCTCGAGCTGGGCCTCGGCGTTCCCGGCTGGCTGCGGCTGGTCCCGGTCGACTTCGAGGCGGAGGGGTCCTGGTGGGAGCAGCTGGCCGCGGCTGGCTTCGATCCGGGCCAGCCCGCGGTCGTCGCCTCCGCCGGCGTCACCATGTACCTCACCAAGGAGGCCACCGCGGCCACCCTGCGCCAGGTCGCCCGGCTCGCCCCGGGTTCCACGCTGGCGATGACGTTCATGCTCCCGCCCGAGCTTCTCGACGACCGCGACCGCTCCGGGCTCCAGGCCTCCCGCGACGGCGCCCGCGCCTCCGGAACTCCCTTCATCAGCCTCTACACCCCACCGGAAATGCTGGCCCGGGCCCGCGAAGCCGGGTTCAGGGACGCCCGCCACGTACCCGGCTCGTCCCTCGCCGACCGCTATTTCGCCGGCCGCCCCGACACTCTGCGCCCGTCGAGCGGCGAGGACCTGCTCGTCGCCACCACCTGACCCGGCGGCTTAGTCAGCAGGCCCTTCTCTACCCCTGGTAAGAGATCAGGTCTACCCGCCGGCTGATGCGCGGGCGCCGCGCGGTCGCGACGATGAGGTCATGTCAGTATCCCGATCTCAGCGGAGGCGACGAGATGGTTGATCAGCTGGAGCTGCGGGCCTCGGACCGCGACCGGCAGCAGGTGGTGGAGCGGCTGCGCGGCGCGCTGGAAGACGGCCGCCTGACGATGGCCGAGTACGTGGACCGGATGGGAGTCGCCTATCAGGCGGCGACCTACGGTGACCTGGCCCCGCTGTACGCCGATCTGCCGGACCCGGCCCCAGGTCCGGCGCCCGCCGGGCCGGCAACGGCCGTGACGCCGCCGGCCGGCCCCTCCCGCGTCGGCTACCTGGCCGGATTGCCGCTGATACTCAAGATCCTGTGGACCCTGTGGCTCGTCGCCGTGTCGGTCAACGTGGTCGTCTGGATCCTGGTCAGGGACCCCGGCGGTCACCTGTCCTACCCCTGGCCGCTCTGGGTGGCCGGCCCGTACGGGGCGGTGCTGTTCGCCCTCTCGGCCAGCGTCACCCTCTTCCGGCGCCGCCGCGGCCCACCCTGCCCCCGCCCTCCCCAGCCTGACCTCCACCAGGGCCATCGTGCGACCTGAGTCGCCCAGGCTCACGCCCCGGGGGCGCCGGTGAGCCACGGCCACAGGCCGCCGCCCCGGTGCGCCGCGCTCAGCGCGGCCCGGCCGAGCTCGGCGAAGCACTCGGACGGCGTCCCGTCCTCGTCCCGCCAGGACCACAGCCGGGTCGTCGTCAGCCGCAGCCGGTGCTCCTCGGTCGTGCCGATCGCCCCGTGCAACTGGTGCGCGATCGCGGCCACGATCCCCGCGCCCTGGCTGGCCTGGCCCTTGGCCGCGAGAACGGCAGAGACCGCGCCCCCTGCCCCCACGCCCGGCCCGGTCACGACGGCGGCCTGCGTCGCCGCGGTGATCAGCGCGACCTCGCCGGCCATCCGGGCGATCTCCTGCTGGACGACCGGGAACCGGGCCAGCGCCCGGCCGAACTGCTCCCGCTCGTTCACGTACGCCACGGTGAGGTCGAGCGCCCGCTGGGCCGCCCCCGCGATCAGCAGCGACCGGAACAGCCGCAGCAGGTCCCGGGCATAGTCCGCCGTGCCCGCCGGGACCACATGGAACTCGGCCTCCGCGCCCAGCTCCACCTCGTCCCGCGGCTCGCCGGCCAGGTTCCGCCCGGCCTGGACCCGGACCGCCCGGCTGGCCACCGCCAGCCATCCGCCGCCGCTCCGGGCGCCGGAGACCAGGGCACCGCTGTTCGGGTAACCGCTGGCCGGCGCGCCGGTGTCCGGGTCCGTATCGCCCGGATCGGCGCCGACGGCCACCGTCGTGGCCCAGCGGCCGTACGGCACCCGCCGCAGCGCGACGTCGGGGTCGGCCGCGACGGCCAGCGTGAGCGGCCCGGCCGGGATATCCAGCCCCGCCCGCGCCAGCACCATCGCGGCCGCGAGCGTCTCGGCCAGCGGCACCGGGGCGGCCGCGGCCCCCGCCGCGATCGCGATGTCGGCCGCCGCGGCCAGGTCACCGCCGCTTCCGCCGGCCTCCTCGGGCGATCCGACCAGCGTCAGGCCGGTGTCCTCGAGCGCCTGCCACAGCGTCTGCCACGAGGCCGCGTCCCAGCTGTCCCCGGACGCGGCGGCCACCCGTTCGGTCGTGCAGTGCTCGTTGAGCAGGTCCGCGATGGTGGTGCGCAGGAGTTCCTGCTCGGCGGTCATCGAAGCCCCAGCGCCCGCGCGACGATGCCCCGCAGGATCTCGTTGGTCCCGCCGCGCAGCGTGAAGCCGGGCGCGTGCAGCACCGCGTGGGCCAGCATCCCGGCCATCCCGCCGTCGTCCGGATCGGGCTCGGCCGCCGTCAGCATCCTGGCCACGTCGATGATCTCGCTCTCCAGCCGCGTCCCGACATCCTTGACCAGCGCGGCCGCGATCTCCGGGGTCTCGCCGCCGGACAGCGCCCCGGCCACCGCGAGCGACATCTGGCGGCACGCCCACAACCGCGAGGTGACCTGCCCGAGCGCCTCAGCCGCCCGTGCATCGCCGTACCGCCCTCCGCCGTACTGCCCGCTGCTGTGCTGCCCTCCGCTGGCCCGGGCCGCGAGCTCGCCGGCCAGCATGTCCAGCAGCACGAACGTGGACAGCAGCCGCTCCGGGCCGCTCCGCTCGTAGGCCAGCTCCGAGGTCACCTGGGCCCAGCCGTCGCCGATCGTGCCCACCACCTGCTCGTCGGGCACGAACACCTCGTCCAGCACCACCTCGTTGAAGTGGTGCTCCCCGGTCATCGAGACGATCGGCCGGATCGTGACCCCCGGCTGGTCCAGCTCGATCAGCAGCTGGCTGAGGCCGACGTGCCGCTGCCGCCCGTCGGCCGGCCCGGTCCGCAGCAGCGCGATGAACGCCCGCGCGCGGTGGGCGCCGCTGGTCCAGATCTTCGTGCCTGACACCCGCCAGCCGCCGTCGGCCCGGGTGCCCGCGGTCCTGACCGCGGCCAGGTCCGAGCCCGCGTCCGGCTCGGACAGCCCGATGGCGAAGTAGCACTCGCCCCGGGCGATGGCCGGCAGGTACCGGCGCTTGAGCGTCTCGTTGCCGTACCGCAGCAGGTTCGGCACGATCTGCCGGTCGGAGACCCAGTGCGCCGCGACCGGCGCCCCGGCCGCCAGCACCTCCTCCACCACGACGTAGCGTTCCAGCGCCGAGCGGCCCGGGCCGCCGTATTCCGGCGGTACCGTCATGCCGACCCAGCCGCGGGCGGCCAGCCGGCGGCTGAACGCCTCGTCCCAGCCGGACAGCCAGGCGTCGCAGGCGGGAACGAAGCGCCCCGCCGCCCGCTCCCCGGCCAGGAAAGCCCGGACCTCCGCCCGCAGCTCCCCGGTCGCGGCGGGCAGCGGCCGGGCCGGCGGGAGGAGCGCGCCGCTCCGCATGGTCCGCCTCCCTCCGCCCCGATGATCGAGCCCCATTCTGTCAGAGGCACCCCGGCGCCCCCGGATCACCTGGGGACCGCCCGCCACTTCAGCTTCCGTCCGGTCCGGGCTCGTTCACGGAGTGTTGCCCGGAAAGTCACCCCTGGTTAGAACGCTTTTCATCGCCCTACCATGTGGCGTAGGTCCCGGACGTTTCTCCGCCGCTCCCAGTTCACCGGTCCGGGTGAAACGAGAGGTGATCACAGTGGCAGCAGAGAACGCCATGCCGCTCGAGGCGTTGTCGGACGGCTCGCGCCAGCGGCCGCCGGGCAGCTTCGACGAGTTCTCGCCCTATCCGCCGATCGCGGACTACGCCTTCCTGTCCGACTGCGAGGTCACCGCGCTGGTCGCGCCGAGCGGCTCGGTCGAGTGGATGTGCCTGCCGCAAATGGACGGCCCGAGCGTCTTCGGCGCGATGCTGGACCGGGACGCCGGGTGGTTCCGGTTCGGCCCGGACGACGTGACGGTGCCGAGCGACCGGCGCTACCTGCCCGGCACCATGGTCCTCGAGACCAGCTGGGACTGCGGCGAAGGCTGGCTCGTGGTGCGGGACTGCCTGGTGATGGGGCCCTGGCAGCACGACCATCCCCACGGCAGCACCCACATCAGGCCGCCCACCGACTACGACGCCGAGCACATGCTGCTGCGCACGGTGCGCTGCGTGGACGGCCAGGCCCAGCTCACCCTGGACTGCGTGCCCGCCTTCGACTACGGCCGGCAGCACGCTCGCTGGCGGCACACCGATCGTGGCTACACCCAGGCCGTCGTCGAGCCGGAGGGCCTGGACCTGACCCTCACCCTGACCTCCGACATCCGCCTCGGCCTGGAGGGATCAGGGGCCAGGGGCCGGACGCTGCTGAAGGAGGGCGATACCCGCTTCGCGTGCTGTCCTGGGGGCACCGTGACGTGCCGGTGACCTACCCTGACGCCTACCGGCGGCTGGTGTGGACCGCGCACCACTGGCAGCACTGGCTGGCCCGCGGCCGCTTCCCCGACCACCGCTGGCGCGGCCACCTGGCCCGCAGCGCGCTGACGCTCAAGGGCCTGACGTTCGCGCCCACCGGCGCGATCGCCGCCGCGGCCACCACCTCGCTGCCCGAGACGCCCGGCGGCGAGCGCAACTGGGACTACCGCTACACCTGGATGCGCGACGCCACGTTCGCGCTGTGGGGCCTGTACACCCTCGGCTTCGAGTGGGAGGCCAACGACTACGTCGCGTTCCTCCGCGACCTGGTCGAGCGTGACCACGGTGACCTGCAGATCGTCTACGGCATCGACGGCCGCCGCGACCTCGACGAGCACGTGCTCGACCACCTGAACGGCTACCAGGGCGCCCGGCCGGTGCGCATCGGCAACGGCGCGTACCAGCAGGCGCAGCACGACGTCTGGGGCGTGATCCTCGACTCGATCTACCTGCACACCAAGTCGCGCGACCGGCTCGACGACCGGACCTGGAAGATGGCGCGCCAGCAGGTGGAGCGGGCGCTGGAACGCTGGCGCGAGCCGGACCGGGGCATCTGGGAGGTCCGCGGCGAGCCGAAGCACTTCACCTCGTCCAAGATGATGTGCTGGGTCGCCGCCGACCGCGGCGCGCGGCTGGCCACTGCTCCGCGAGGACAAGAACCTGGCCCGCAACTGGCGCAAGGCGGCCGACGAGATCCACGCCGACATCTGCGCGAACGCCCTCGACGACCGCGGCGTGTTCGTCCAGCACTACGACACCACCGCGCTGGACGCCTCGCTGCTGCTGATGCCGCTGCTGCGGTTCCTGCCGCCGGACGATCCCCGGATCCGCGCCACCGTGCTGGCGATCGCGGACGAGCTCACCCGGGACGGCCTGGTGCTGCGCTACCAGGTCGAGGAAACCGACGACGGTCTGGCGGGGGAGGAGGGCACGTTCACCATCTGCTCGTTCTGGCTGGTCTCGGCGCTGACCGAGATCGGCGAGCACCAGCGGGCCCGGGACATCTGCGAGAAGGTCCTGTCCTACGCCAGCCCGCTGCTCCTCTACGGCGAGGAGATCGACCCGAAATCCGGCCGCCACCTCGGCAACTTCCCGCAGGCCTTCACCCACCTGGCCCTGATCAACGCCGTCATGCACGTCATCCGCACCGAACAGGCCGCCCAGCGCCTGGCCATGGGCCGCGAAGTCCCGGAAAACCCCGCCTAGCCCGCCCATTCCCGCCCACACGGCCACGCCGTCCAACCGCGCCGCCGCCCCGCCGCCCAGCTGCCCAGCAGCCGCCCGCCGCCCCAGCAGCCGCCCCGCCGCCCCGAGCAGCCGCCCGCTGTCCCGAGCAGCCGCCCCGCCGCCCCGTCACCCCGAAATCCAACCCCACCCGCCCCTCCTGCACCATTTCAAGTCAGTGGTTGTGACGCCCTACCGAATAGAGGCGTTAGGGTGCCACAACCACTGAATTATAGAGACGGCTCCGGAGCCGCTTCCGGAGCCGCAACCGGAGCCGGGGGATCGTCGAAGTAGCCCGGCATCCACCTGAGCACCTCGGCCCGGAACGGGCCCTCGCACTCGAGCTGGCACAGCACCCCGATGCCGGCCGTGGACACCCGGTGGATGAGCACGTAGGACGGCGGCAGGTTGAACTGCCGGGTGATGTTGGTGGCCCGCATGTCGGTGACCCGGCTGGCTTCCTCGCGCATCCACTCGCGGCTGAACTTGAAGCAGTCCACCTTGGACGGCTCGGCCAGCGGCGCCAGGAACGCGCGCAGCGCGTCCAGGTCGACGGCGATCCCGGGCCGCAGGAACCCGTTCTCGCGCAGCTCGGCCTCGACCGCTCCGATATCCCCGTCGTCGTCATGCATGATCCGCAGCAGCCGGCCGAACAACGGCGGCAGCCCGCCCGGCAGCCGGTCCACCGCGCCGAAGTCCAGCACCCCCAGGCGGCCGTCGTCGAGCAGCCGGAAGTTCCCCGGGTGCGGGTCCGCGTGCAGCAGCCCGGCCCGCGAAGGACCAGAAAACAGGAACCGAACGAGCAGGATGCCGGCCCGGTTGCGCTCCTCCTGGCTGCCGTCGCTAATCACCCTCGACAGCGGGGTCCCGTCCATCCACTCGGAGACCAGTACCTGGTCGGTGCCCAGCACCACGTTCGGCACGTAGATGTCCGGGTCGCCCGCGTAGGCATCGGCGAACATCTGCTGGGACATCGCCTCGAGCTCGTAGTTGAGCTCCTCGGCTACCCGGTCCTTCAGCTCCTCGAGCAGCGGCTTGACGTCCAGCCCGGGCATCAGCAGGCCGAACAGCCGCCCGGCCCGGGCCAGCTGGTTGAAGTCGCCGATCAGCGCGCGGCCCGCGCCCGGGTACTGGATCTTCACCGCGACCCGGCGTCCGTCCTTCCAGACGGCCTCGTGCACCTGGCCGATGGACGCCGCCGCCGCGGGGGTGTCGCTGAACTCGGTGAAGTTGTCCCGCCAGTCCTCGCCCAGCTCCCTGGCCAGCACCTGGTGCACCGTGCGGGCGGGCAGCGGCGGCGCGGATTCCTGCAGCTTGGTCAGCGTGGCCCGGTAGGGGCCCGCGAGCTCGGGCGGCAGCGCCGCCTCGAAGATCGACAGCGCCTGGCCGAGCTTCATGGCGCCGCCCTTGAGCTCGCCCAGGACACGGAAGATCTGGTCGGCGGTGCGCTGCTGGATCTCCTGCGCGACGATCTCGGCGGCCGGCCGCCGATCCGCTTGCCGACCCCGAGGGCCGTCCGGCCCGCCAGCCCGATCGGGAGCCTGGCGATCTTGGCCGCCCTGGCCACCGGGTTCTGCGGCACATTGCGAGCCGCCCGGGCGGCCGGCTCTGGTGGCACGTCCTTAGCTGCCCTGGTCACCGGGTCCTCAGGCGCGTCACTCACCCTTCTATTGTCCCGTATCCCGCGGCACCGCCGGCCCGCCCCAGGGGGTCGTCCCTGACGCTCTTGACATGTGACCATATCGGTCACCTATTTTCCTGGTATGGATCCGGTATTCAGAGCGCTGGCCGACCCGACCCGCCGAGGGCTGCTGGACGAGCTCTTCCGGGAGGACGGGCAAACCCTGTCAGCCCTGGAACGGCGGCTGACCATGAGCCGTTTCGGCGTGATGAAGCACCTCAAGGTGCTGGCGGAAGCCGGGCTGATCACCACCCGCCGCCAGGGCCGGGAGAAGCTGCACTACCTCAACCCGGTCCCGATCCGCCTGATCCACGACCGCTGGGTCGGCAAGTACGCCCAGCCCTGGACCTCGATGATGAACCCGGTTATGCCCAGCCTGGAGGAGAGCGCGATGCGCAAGGTGTTCGAGATCTACATCAAGGCGACGCCGGAGCGGCTGTGGGAGGCGATGACCGACAGCCAGCTGCGGGCGAAGTACAACTTCGGGGTGGGCGTCACCTCCGACTGGTCGCCGGGCTCGTCCTACCGGTCGTTCCACCCGCTGTCGCCGGATCCCCTGGTGGAAGGGGAGAACCTCGAGGTCGATCCGCCCCGGCGGCTGGTCCAGAGCTTCCGCGCGCGCTGGGACGACGCGGTCCGGGCCGCGGGGACATCCCGGGTGACCTGGGAGCTGAGCCGGCCGCCGGCGCCTGCCGGCTCACCGTCACCCACGACGACCTAGCCGGTGACGCCCGGCCCGAGCTCTACGGCAGCTGGCCGGTCATCCTCTCGGGCCTCAAGACGTTCCTCGAGACCGGGCAGGAACTGGCCGCGCCGGGCCCCCAGGGCACGCTGGCCGACAAGATCGCCCAGCTCCTCGAGGCCCAGGCGGACGAACTGCTCTCCGCCGCGGGCCAGGCACCCGGCTCCGGCCAGGTCATCGAGCTCCTCAAGCGGGCCGTCGACCGTGATCCGGGCAACGTCCAGGCCCGCTACCAGCTGGGGGTCGCGCTCAGCCAGGCCGCCGACTACGAGGCGGCGATCGCGGAACTGCGTACCGCGCTCGCGCTGGAGCCGGATCTTCCCGAAGGCTGGCGGGAGCTTGGCGTGGCGCTCAGCCGATCGGGCCAGCTCGCCCCGGCCGAAGACGCCTTCCGCCGGTCCCTGGAACTGGACGACGGCCAGGCCGAGACCTGGTCCAACCTCGGCGGTCTCCGGCGGCGGATGGCCCGTTCCCCGGGCGCGGGCGCGGACCCGCCGTTCGACTGGGCCATGCTGCGCGAAGCGCGGGTCGCCTACCATCATGCGGGCAAGCTCCTCGACCACGATACGTACGCGCTCGTCAACGAGGCGCGGGTGGACCTGCTGCTGTCGGCGCAGGAACCGGCCGGCCGCCCGGCGATCCTGGCCCGGCTGGCCAAGCTCGAGCACCTGGCCCGGTACGAGGCCTACCCGGACGCCCCGGAACGCCGCGATCCGTGGAAGGGATTCGACCTCGCCGACACGCTGCTGCTGACCGGGCGCACCGACGAGGGCCTGGCCGAGCTGCGCTCGGCCATCGAGCTGGTCGACCCCCTGGACCGCGCGGCCACCCTGACGTCCGTCATCGCCCCGCTCCAGGATTTCCTGCTGGCCGGCGTGCTCGCCGGGCCGGCCGCCGACGGCGTGCGCGCCGCGATCGATCTCTGCGCCCAGGCGATCGGGCCGGCCCGGCCGGCGCCGGCGTAGGTTTATTACCGGCCATACCGGCGCCGGGCCGCTCACGTCAGCAAAGGCGGATAAGTCATGCACACCGAAGTCTGCGACCGGCTCGGGATGGAGTTCCCGATCTTCGCCTTCAGCCACTGCCGCGACGTGGTGGCGGCCGTCACCAACGCCGGCGGCTTCGGGGTCCTGGGCGCGACCGGCCATAGCCCGCGCACGCTCGAAATCGACCTCGCCTGGATCGACGAGCAGGTCAGGGGCAAGCCCTACGGCGTGGACCTGCTCCTCCCGGCGAAGTACGACGCGACCGCCGCCCAGCTCGGGAAACCAGAGCCAGGCGCGGAACCAGAGCCAGGCGCGAAACCGAGAGCCAGGCGCAGCCGACCGCTTCCCGGCCGGGTACCAGGCCTTCCTGGACGACCTCCTGGCCCGCTACGGCGTCCCCGAGCTTCCCGAGGGCATCACCGCCACCTCGGGCTCGATCAGCGTCTCCCCGCAAGCCGCCGAGAGCCTGCTCGACGTGGCCTTCAGCCACCCGATCCGCCTGGTGGCCAGCGCCCTCGGCCCGCCGCCGGCCGAGCTGGTCAGCCGCGCCCACGACCGCGACGTGACCGTCGCCGCCCTGGTCGGCACGGCCGAGCACGCCCGCCGCCAGCAAGCCGCCGGGGTCGATCTCATCGTCGCCCAGGGCACCGAAGCCGGCGGCCACACCGGCACCATCTCCACCATGGTGCTCGTGCCCGAGGTCGTCCGGGCCGTCGCGCCGACCCCGGTGCTGGCCGCGGGCGGGATCGTGACCGGCGCCCAGATGGCGGCGGCGATGGCGCTGGGCGCCCAGGGCGTGTGGTGCGGCTCGGTCTGGCTCACCACCGAGGAAGCGGAAACCGACCCGTCGGTCAAGCAGAAGATGCTCGCCGCCTCGGCGGCCGACACGGTCCGGTCCCGGTCGCTGACCGGCAAGCCCGCCCGGATGCTGCGCAGCGCGTGGACCGACGAATGGGAAGGCGACCAGGCCCCGGCCGCGCTGCCGATGCCGCTGCAGACCATGCTCACCGCCCCGGCCCAGCAGCGCATCAACCGCAACGCGGCCGCCGCGGGCAGCGGCGCCCGCGAGCTCGCCACCTACTTCGTCGGCCAGGGCGTCGGGCTGATGGACCGGGTCCGCCCGGCCCGCCAGGTCGTCGAGCAGATGGTCACCGACTACCTGTCCGTCGCCGAGCGCTTCGCCGCCCAGCTCCAGGACTGACCCAGACGCCTCAACCGCGCCTATCCTTCGTCAGTTTTGGTCGTTATCACGACCAAAACTGACGAACAAGCCCAGGGCCAGCTCACCGAGACGCCGCCCCGCAGCCGCACGCGGGGTGCGGCCGCCAGGTCCGCCGGCGCCACTGCCAGTCCGGCAGGACCAGCTCGAGCGTGCCGTCCGCGGTCGCCGGCACCGCCCCCGGCCGATCCAAAAACGCCAGCGCCTGCGCGGCGGCCAGGGTCGCCGTCATCGCGGCGAGCACGGTGTCGCAGGCCTGCGGCCCGGGCCGGGCAAAGGTGGCCTGGGCCAAGATCTTCGGCCACAGCGGGTCGGCCTCGGCCTTGCGCAGGTCCACGCAGTGCAGGCAGGCCGAGTGACCCGGCCGCACCAGCGGTCCCACCACGCCGATCGCCTCGCCGGTCCGCAGCGCCAGGTGCGGCACCCGGTCCCGGATCAGCTCGCCGGTCAGCCCGGGCAGCGTCATCCCGGTGAGGATCACCAGGTCCGGAACAGTGCCGTCGTCCACGGTAGACACCTCCGGGGCGGCCCGCGCGACCGCCCGGGCGGCGCCCGACTCCCGGGGCGAGCCCAGGTCGGCCAGGATCAGCCCGGCCGGCGCCAGATCGGCCGGCGACGCCGGCTCCGGGTCGGTGCAGCTGACGTGGCCGACGCCGGAGGCCGCCAGGAAGCTGGCCACGCACGCGCCGGCCCGGCCCGCGCCGTGCACCCGGACGTAGGCGGCCCGCCGCCGGGCCAGCATCCGCGCCCCGCCGTCCCCGTCCGCGTAGGCCAGCGCGGCGGTGGCCAGCTCCGGCGCCAGCCGGGCCCGCAGCGGCGCGGGCAGCGCGGCGTGCGTCCGGGCCGGGAAGTCGTCGAGGACCCCGGCCGCGGCCAGCACCGCGAGCACCCGCTCAGCCGCCGCGGCCGGCACGCCGTGGCCCGGCCGCGGCCGCGATCACCGCCTCCCGGTCCCGGCTCCCGTCGAGCAGGCCGAGCACGGCCGCCGTCTGCTCCAGCCCGGCCACCGCCACCGCCCGCCGCGGATCCACCCCGAACTGGAGCGTGTCACGATCCCGCCACACCGGCAGCAGTCCCGCTTTCAAGGCTGGCCTCACATCCACATGCTGACACCAGCCTGTGACATTTAGTCGTCGCTGCGCACCCGGGCACCGGGACAGCACCACCGCGGTGAGCATCGCGACCAGCGCCAGCACCGGCACCACCCGCGCCGCGTTCGCCACCAGCAGCCCGCTCAGCGCCGCGCCGACCGCCAGCGCGATCAGCGCGCTGAGCCGCCGCATCGCCCCCGAGGGGTCCCCGTCGGGCCTCGCCACCTGGCTGACCAGCCAGGTCAGGGTCCCGGTGAGGAACGTGGTGGAGAAGTTGCTGAACCCCATCTCGTTGACCGTCGCCGACTGCATGCCCATGGCCGCCGCCGTCACCGCGAGCAGGACGAACTGCGCCCACCCGAGCGGCCGGGCCCCGGTGACCTCCCACCCGATCGCGGCCCCGGCCAGCACGACGAACTCGGCGAACAGCGCCCAGCTCACGTACCCCGGCAGCACCGCGGCCGACGACGAAGCCGACGCCGGCGAAGACCGCGCCTTGACGCCGTGCAGCACCCAGGTCGCCACCGCCACCCCGGCGATGTACCCGCCGATCGCGACCGTCGTGTGCGTCGCCAGCGACACCGAACGCTCGGCCGCGGCCAGCCCGAAGAACACGATGTTGCCGGTCATGACGCTGGTGAAGACGCCGCCGAGCCGGGTGAAGGCGCCCACGTCGGTCGCGCCCGACCCGAAGGTGAGCGCGATCGCGATCAGCGTCAGGAGCTGGTCCCTTGATTTCACATCTAAGGTTCTACACGCACCGCGCGGGCCCACGACGGCGCCTCCGGCGCCTGCTCGCCCAGCAGTCCGACCACGACCCGCATGCCCTTCGGCGGGCCGGACGGCCACGGCGTGTACCCGTCGGTGAGCACGACCGTGACGCCCGGCCGGGGCCGCAGCGCGGCCGCCGCGGCGATGCCCGCCCCCATGTCGGTCCCGCCGCCGCCGACCAGCTGCACCTGGCGGGCCGAGCTGACCCGCTGGGCCGGCCCGACCGCGGTGTCGCAGGCCAGCACGCGTACCTGCCGGGCCAGGCCGAGCGCCCGGAGCAGGCCCTCGACCTCGGCCAGCACCATGGCCAGCAGGTCGTCCGTCATGCTGCCCGAGGTGTCGCAGACCACGGCCACCTGCGGCACCGGCCGCCGCAGGGCCGGCAGCACGACCGGGGCGGTCACCGAGGAGCGCCGCGACGGCCGCCGGTAGGAGTAGTCGACCGCGCCGGAGACCTCGGCCACGGCCCGGCGCAGCTCGGCCGCGAGCACGGTGCGCCAGTCGACCTTGGGCTGCAGGACCTCCTGCGCCCAGCGCAGCAGGCCGGCGGGCACGGCGCCGGGCCGCTTCCCGTGCGCGATGACGTCCTGCGCCACCTGCCGCCGCAGCAGGTCCGCCTGCCAGCGCGGCAGCCCGTCCTGCCCCTGGCCGGGCCGGGGCACCCCGTCCGCGCCGCTTCCGCAGTCGAGCCAGGCCCCCTCCGCGTCCCCCAAGCCCTTTGATACCGAACGAGTTCCCGTCCCCGCCCCGCTTCCCCCCTCCGCCCTCGCGGCCCGGCGTATCCCCGCGAAGTACTGCTCGGCCAGCAGCCCGTCGTCGGCCCCGAGGTCGCGGGGGAGTACCGGCTGCCCCGGCAGGTCGAGTCCGGCCGGTATCAGGTCGTCGTTGATCTCGGCGTCGGCGGCGCGGATCCACCGCGGCGACTCGTCCGGCCGGACGCCGGCCCCCTGGGCCCGCTCGCCGTGGACCCGCAGCAGGTGGCAGACGTGGTGGATCAGGACGCTGCCCAGCTGCGCCGCCGACCAGCCCGCGGTCAGCTCCGGGTCGGCCCGCATCCGCCAGCCCTCGTCCACCGACACCGTGCCGCTGCCGGGATCGGCGCTCACCTGCGCACCGAACAGCCCGGTCGCCAGATAAGGGAACTTGCTGGCCGCCCACAGCCGCGCCGCCGCCAGGCCCTCGACCTCGCTCTGGTCACGTCGGCAGCAGGCCCGCGTCCCGCAGCACCGGGATGAAGAGGTGGATCTCCGGCGGCATCTCCTTCAGGTCGGCCGGGCGGCACCGGGCCAGCACCCGGGCGGCCACCGCGGCCACGTCGGGCGCGCCGTCGGCGGCCAGGCCCAGCACCCGCCAGCCCGCCGTCCAGCGTTCCGGCGTCGGGTTGGCGGCGACGGCGGCGGCCACCGCGGCCAGGGCGGCGTAGGCCCGGTCACCCCGGTCCGGCAGCCGGAACGAGGCCGGGTCGGCCAGCACCTGCTCCGGGTCGGGCAGGTCCATCTCCGTCAGCCAGGCCAGGAACTCCACTCCCGCCCCGTCGCCGACGGCTCCCCTGATCAGCGCGGACCGGGCCTCGTCGCCGGCCCCGCAGGCGCCCGCGGCGGCCATCAGCCGGGCCGCCATCTCCCAGGTCCGCGGGGACGGCCAGCCCCGCCCGGCGGCGGCCGCGTCGGACGGCGGCGCGCACGCCAGCCCCGGCCGGACGTGCAGGAAGGCGGCGACCAGCCCGCGTGCCAGCAGTTCCTCGGCCTGCCAGCCGTCGGGCAGGGCCGGCACCACCGGAGCCGACCAGCCGCCCGCCAGCCCGTCCGCGACCGCCCGCGGGTCGGTCTGCCAGGCCAGGTGACAGAGCCGGTTGGCCAGCGGCGCCGACAGGTCCCAGCCGTCAGCGGCCTGCTCCGGCGGGTTGGCGGCGGCCACCACGGCTACCTCCGCGGGCAGCGTGAGGTCGCCGACCGCCCGCTCCAGCACCACCCGGAGCAGGGCGGCCTGGACCGCGGGCGGGGCGGTGGACAGCTCGTCGAGGAACAGCAGCCCGTGACCGGCCTCGGCCAGCCGCCGGGCCCAGGCCGGGGGCGCGAACCGGACCTCGTCGCCCACCACGATGGGCAGCCCGGCGAAATCCGACGGCTCCCGGATCGACGCGATCACCGTCTCGCAGGGCAGGCCCATGACCGCGGCCATCGCGCGGATGGCGGACGTCTTGCCGGTGCCGGGCGCGCCCCACAGCAGGACCGGCACCCGGGCCGCGACCGCGACCCCGAGCGCCTCGACCGCCGGGTTGCCCGTGCTCATACCTCCCAGTGTGGCCCATCCCCGGCAGCGTTTCCCCCGCCCGCCTCGCCCTGCCCGCCCGGCTGGCCCACCCGGCCGTGCACGTCGAGCAGGACCGGCTCGGTGCCGGGGGCGCGCAGGGCCAGCACCCGCGCGTCCGGCCAGCCGGCCCGGTCGACCGCCACCACCAGGTGCCGCCCGGTCAGCGCCAGCCCGCAGGCCCACACCCGGGCCAGCCAGTCCGCGGGCAGGCTGATCCGCAGCCGCCGCTGCTCGCCCGGCCCGGTCAGCTCGGCCGAGCCCCAGCCGGGCCCGGTGTGCAGGGACACCTCCACCTGGTCCGGATCGATGCCGAGCCACTGCCCGGCGACCGGCGCCAGCCGCCCGTCCAGGGCGGCGGTCAGCACCGGCCGGCGGCTGCGGCCGTGCTCGTCCGGCTCGTCCGGCCGGGCCGCGTACGCCGCGACCACCTGGCCGCTCAGCCGGGCCTGGAACGCGGGGCCCAGCGCGAGCAGCGACAGCAGGCCGATCCGGCGCTGCCTGGCCTCGTCGTGCTCCTGCTGGGCCTGGGAGCGCCGGGCGCTCGCCTGGGCTATCGCCGCCGACAGCCGCACGCTGGGCCGCCGCATCGTCCCCGGTCCGGGCGCGCCGGAGACCTGGCCGACCCAGCTGCCGGCGATGCCGCCCCGGTCTACCTGGCTGGCTACGTCGACGTCCTCCCAGCTGACCACGATGCTGTCCGCGCCGCGCGGGCCGATCCGCAGCACGGTCGGGTCGGCCGCGTGCCGCGACCAGGCCTCGGCCACCTCGACGCACCGGGCCTTCTCCCCGCCCAGGGCGGCCAGCACCAGCTCGGCCTCGGGGTCGGCGTGGCTGTCCAGCCGCAGCACCCCGGCTTCCCACCGGACGACGTGCCGGCCCGAGCCGCACGGAATTTCCGCGGAGCAGCTCGGCAGGCAGGTGAACCAGTCCTCGTTCGGCAGTGTGGTCATAGCGGGAACCCCCAGCGGAGCGGCACGGTGGTACGGATCTCAGCGGACTGGCCGCCGGCCAGCAGCTCGGCCCAGGGCGTGGCGCGGGTCAGTGACGGCACCAGCTGCAGCCGCAGCGTGCCCTCGCCGCCCCGGGGCTCGCCCCGGTGCCGGTCGGCCGGGCGCGCGACGTGCCACCGGCCGCCGCTGTCCCGGAGCCAGATCGACAGCGGCAGGGCCAGGTCGACCCCCAGCGGCCCGAGCTGCGTCCCGGCCCGTGCCCCGGGCGGCTGGCCCCGGACCAGCACGTGCAGGGCCGAGCCGCCGTCGTTGTGATGGAGCCCGAGCACGGTCAGCCGGATGCCGTCCAGCTCCGGCAGGGCGGCCGTCATGGCCGCATAGCCCTCGAGCAGCGGCACCAGGTCTGGTTTCCGGCGCTGGTAATGGGCGAGCACGCTGAGCCAGGGCTCCGGCAGCCGGCGGGCTGGCGGCGCCGTGATCCCGTGCCCGGGGATGCCCAGGCTGGCGCACAGCGTGGCGAGCCGGGCGGGAACGGGGCTGAGCGGGGACAGCACGTCGGCCGCCTCGAGCGCGGCGACGATTGCGCCGAGCCCGGCTGCCATGCCCCGCAGCGCGGGCGAGATCATCCCGGGCTGCGGCCGCCAGCGGCTCTGCGGGTAATCGCTGACCGCCGTGAGCAGCCGCTCGGCCAGCAGGACGAGCAGGAGCTCACCGGGGCTGAGCTTCGCCTCCCGGTCGGGCGACGGCTCGGGTACGGCGGGGCAGGCGGGCTCCAGGGCGACCCGCGCCGGCGTGCTCCCGGGGCCGGCGATGTCGAGCCAGCGCGTGCCGGGCGGCGGGGCGGGCCGCAGGCCGACCTCGCTGGTCCACCCGGAGTCGCCCCCCAGCTGAACGTCAGGCCGTACCGGGCGCCCTGGTCGTCGGTCACCGTGAACGCGCCGAGCGGGATCAGGGAAGCGTCCTGTATGGCCGGCGTGCGGATGTTCCACACCGCGAAGAAACGCGAGCCCGCGCCGGTCCGCACGAACGCCATCAGGTACAGCGCCCCGCTGACGGCCCCGTCGTGGAACGGCACCGTCACCCCGACCGGGACGAACTGATCGGCGCTAGCCTCAGCCGCCCCATACCCTGCCGTCGCCCCGGTCCGCGCGGCCGTCCCGGTCCCCGCCGCCGGGCCGGTCCCCGCCGCCGGGCCGCCCGGCCCCGCGCCGGGATCCGCCGTCACGGCGCCACCGGGCAGCTGGCCGAGCCTCATCCTGACCGCCCAGGCCACCGGCAGCTGATGGATGGACTGGCCATGGGCGACCAGGCGAGCCACCCGCATGGCCCGTGCCTGGCCGGCTTCCTGGTCGTCCGGGTCGGCTAGCTGCCGCACGCTCATGGCCAGGTTGAAGTCGACCAGGATCTCCTCGAGGGTGGCGAGGTCCATGGCCTCGACGGCGGCCAGGGCCTGCCCGACCGTCAGCAGCCCGGCCCGGTAGCCGCCCGGGTCCGGCGCCCCGGGCTGTTCCCGGGCAGCTTCGAGCGAGCGGCGCATCGTGGCCTCGGCCAGCAGCCGCAGGTAGGTTTCCGCGCGCTCGCGGTTCATGTCCCCAGTGTCGGCCATCCCCGGGAGCGGGCCGTACCGACGGTCCTGACCGCCGGTACCCCGGCGGTCAGGCCGGGGTCGTGACCGACTCTGGCCCGGCCGCCCCGGGCACCCCGGTGCCGGTCCAGCAGCGGACGATGTCACGCATCGAGAGCAGCCCGGCCACGTCGTGGCCTTCGACCACCACCAGGTGCCGGAACCCGCCCTTGACCATCGCCGTGGCGGCCTGCTCGAGAGTCCAGTCGGGCGAGGCGTAGGTGAGCTCTTCGGTGCGGTGCTGCGCGGCGAGCTCGGCGTCCGGGTCCTCGCCCGCCGCGACCGAGTTGAGGATGTCACGTTCGGTCAGGATGCCGATGCCGGCGTGCTCCGGGTCGATCACGACGGCGGCGCCGATATGCCGGGCCGACATCATCTTGGCCGCCTGCCGCAGCGTGTGGGCAGGCCCGATGGTCAGGACAAGGTGGGACATGCCGTCTCGTATCTTCACGAGTTACACCCCTGTTCCGGACGCTTGTGCAGTTGTGAGATCCCCCCAGCATCGGGGAAGAACCCCCCGAGGGCAACCCTGCGAACTACTTAGCCGGCCCGGTTCTTCACGGCTGAGAATCGCGCAGCCGGTCCAGCACCTCGTCGTGCAGGTGGCCGTTGGTGCACACCACGCTGCCGCCGCCCGGCGTGGCCTCGCCCTCGAGCGAGGTGAACCGGCCGCCGGCTTCGGTGACGATGATCTGGAGCGCCGCCAGGTCCCACAGGTTCACCTCCGGTTCGGCCGAGATGTCGCAGGCACCCTCGGCGACCAGCATGTGCGACCAGAAGTCCCCGAACGCCCGGGTCCGCCACACCAACCTGGTCAGCCCGAGGAAGTTGTCCATCAGCCCGCGATCGGACCAGCCGCCGAGCCCGGAGTAGGACATCGACGCGTCGCTCAGCTTGGTCACCGAGGACACCCGCAGCGGCGACGCCTTGGTCAGGCTGCGCCCGGTCCAGGCCCCGCCGTCCAGGCCAGCCCACCAGCGGCGGTTCAGCGCGGGCGCGGACACCACCCCGACCACCACGTCCGGGCCGTCCATCAGCCCGATCAGCGTGGCCCAGACCGGGACGCCGCGCACGTAGTTCTTGGTCCCGTCGATCGGGTCGATGACCCAGCACCGCGGGCCCGAGCCGGTCCGGCCGCTCTCCTCGCCGAGCACCGCGTCGCGCGGACGCGACCGGCGCAGGACGTTGCGCAGCGAGTCCTCGGCCGCGTGATCGGCATCGGAGACCGGCGTGAGGTCGGGCTTGGTGTCGACCCGCAGGTCGAGAGCCCGGAACCGCCGGGTCGTGATGTCGTCCGCGTTATCCGCGAGGACATGCGCGAACCGCAGGTCATCGTCATGGCGTGTCACCCGCGAAACGGTACCGCGTACCATATCTCGCTGGCCAGATCCGCCGCGCCCGCGCCATACTGGCCTGTGATGGGTACTAGTGCCGTCGGCTTCCTCGCCGACCCCCCAGAGCAGTTGCGGGCCTTCATCCGCGACGGCCGGATCACCACGCTCCCGGCCAAGCGAATCCGCCGCCGCCTGCTGCTTGACCAGGTGGCGCAGGCCTTCGAGCCCGGCCGTACGTATCCGGAGGCCGAGGTCGACCAGATCCTCAAGGCGGTCTTCGACGACCACTGCGCCCTGCGCCGGTACCTGATCGACGAGGAGTTCATGTCCCGGACCGCGGACGGCCTGTACTGGCGCGCCGGCGGCACGGTCAGCTAGGCCTTCCCGGCAGCTAACGATGTGACGGCGGAGGCCGCTGGTACGCGAGATCGCCCTCCGGGGCGGCGAGGAAAGTAGTGTGGGTGCCCCCAGGTACGCAAGACGGTACCCGGGGGCACACGGAGTACCGGGGGACGCGCCGGTACCGGGGGCGCCGGGTACCGGGGGCGCCGGGTACCGGCCGGCGGGGACGCCAGCGGCGGACGGGACTCGCGCGAACGCGGCGCCGGACCGTAGCCTCGGCCATGGAAGATCTCCAGGCCTTCCTGGCCGGCTGATTCCTTACGGATCTCTTACCTGATCGGCGTCACTCGCTGACCCAGCGCGCGTCCTCACGACCGCTACCAGCCAGCTTTCCTGACTGTATTGCGGCCGCCACGACGCGTACATTCGGCAATCCAGCCCGGGTCGCATGCGGATGATCTAGTGTCTCGCCTGTCAGCTGGTGAGAACGGGGCTACTTTGGCGTGCGTGATCCCGGCGGGCAGGCCGCGTGCACCGGGGAACGCCACGGGAGGTTTCACATGGACGTCAGGACGGGCCCCTGACATGTCGACCCGGACCTCCGCGCGCCACCGCGGCCCGGACCCCCGGTCCTCGGACCCTTCCGGTGACCTGGACCGCTACTCACCCGCCGGTGACCCGCAGCCCGCCCACCCGGCCGAGGCTCCGCCTCCCTGGGCCGAGTACGCCACCGATTCCGGCTCGACCCTGCTCGCCCGCGACCTGAACCACGGATCGGCGGCGCGGACCGGCGACCCGGATCGCGGGCCGGCGGCACGGAACAGCGACCGGCACCACGGAACAGCGCGGCGCGGAACAGTGACCTGACGCGCGGACTGACGGTGCGGATCGCCGACCTGCCCGCGCGACCGCGCCGTCGCGACCGCGTCGCTGCCCGCCGGCCGCGCCGCGGCGGTGACCTGCCCCCGAGCCCGCCGGGGGGTGACGGTGCCCGGCCGCCCCGGCGCCCGGGCCGCGCCCGCTACCTGCTCGCCCTCCTGCTGCTCCTGCCGCTGCTCGGGGCGGGCGGCTATTACCTGGTCAGCAAGAACTCCCCGGCCGCGCCCACCGCGGCGGGCACCCTGGCCAACCGCCCGGCGCCCGCCTCCTGCGCCCCGGCCCAGGCGGCCGCGGGAACCGGGGGATCGGCCGTGTCCGGCGCGGTGTCGGGGGTCATGGGATCGGCCGCGCAGGCGGCCGCGAGCGCCGCCCCGTGCGCCGGCCAGCCCCTCGGCGCCGTCACGGCGAGCCCGTCGGTCCCGCGCTGGGCGCGCCCGACGCCATCGCGCGCCCGTTCCCGGCACCCCGGTGCCGGCGGCTCCTCGTCCTCTCCGTCCTCGTCAGCGTCTTCGTCGGCGCCCTCCTCATCGGCGCCGTCCTCGTCCTCTCCGTCATCGCCGTCCTCGTCCTCTCCGTCCAGCCCCGCTCGTTCCTCCAGCCCGGCCTCGGCGCCGTCCGCGGCCTCCTCCTCGCCGTCCGCGCCGGCGTCCAGCCCGGCGGGCACCACCTCCAGCGACGCGGCCGGCCAGGTGCTCGCGCTCATCAACCAGGCCCGTGCGTCCGCGGGGCTGGCCCCCCTGACGGTCACCGCGGGCCTGGACAGCAGCGCCTCGGCTCACAACGCGACGATGGCGGGCGGCTGCGGGCTCTCCCACCAGTGCTCCGGCGAGCCCGACCTCGGTGCCCGCGAGACCGCCGCCGGAGTGCACTGGACGGCCGCCGGCGAGAACATCGGCGAGGGCGGCCCGGTCGCGGACAGCACGTCGGCCATCGCCCAGATGGCGGTGGGCCTCACCCAGAGCATGCTGAACGAGCGGCCTCCGAACGACGGTCACCGCCAGAACATTCTCAGCACTTCCTTCACCCACATCGGCATCGCCGTCTTCCGTGACTCCTCCGGCACCGTCTGGCTCACCCAGGACTTCTCTAACTAGCCCGGCCTCATCTAGTCCGGGTTGGGGTCCTCGGCGGTGCCGTCGCGGCTGCGCAGGAGCCGGCGCAGCGAGTCCAGGCGCGCCTCGGCGTGGTGCTCGCGCGCCCACGCGTCCAGCGCGCAGTCAGCCGAGAGGTGATCGCAGCCAGGAGGACACAAGGCAGCCCCCTCGGCCAGATCGCCGAACGCCTCCACGACGCGCTCCGCGCTCACGTGCCCCAGCCCGAACCCGCGCAGCCCCGGCGTATCGATCAGCCAGCCAGAACCCAGCGGCAGCGCCACCGCCGAGGACGACGTGTGGCGGCCCCGGCCGGTCACCGGGTTCACGATGCCCACCGCCCGCAACGCCTCCGGCACCAGCGTGTTCACCAGCGTGGACTTGCCCACGCCGGACTGCCCGATGAGCACGCTGATCCGGCCGTCGAGCGCCTTCCGCACCTGGGACAGGGTGCGCGGTGCCAGCGGGCGCCGGGTGGTCAGCATCGGCAGGCCGAGCGGCGTGTAGAAGGCCCGCACGCGCCGCGGCGAGGCGAGATCCGCCTTGGTCAGCACCAGCAGCGGGTCGAGCCCGCCGTCGTACGCGGCGACCAGGCAGCGGTCGATGAACCGGAGCCGGGGCGGCGGCGAGGCCAGCGCGCAGACGATCACCAGCTGGTCGGCGTTGGCCACGATGATCCGCTCGTGCGGGATCGGTGTCGTCGGCGGATCGCCGCAGCGTGCTGGTCCGCGGCTCGACCCGGACGATCCGGGCCAGCGATCCCTTCGTCGCCCGATGCGTCGCCGGCCAGCGCAACCCGGTCGCCGACCACCACCGAGCCCTTGCCGAGCTCGCGCGCCTTCATGGCCACGACCAGCCCGTCGTCGGTCACGCAGCCGTAGCGGCCCCGGTCCACGCTGGTCACGAAGCCCTGCACGGCGCTGGCGTGCGCCGGGCGCTTCCTGGTCCGCGGCCGCGAGCTGCGGCCGGGCCGGACCCGGACGTCGTCCTCGTCGAGCCGCTCGTAGCTGGATCGCGGGCTCATGCCGGGATCAGGGCCGCTGTTCCAGCATCGCGGCCCAGACATCGGTGAAGTCCGGGAAGGTCTTGGCCACCGTGCCGGCCCCGGCCACCCGCAGGCCGGGCACGGCCAGGCCGAGCACGGCCGCGGCCATCACCAGGCGGTGGTCGTCGTAGGTGCCGAACGGCTCCCCGGCATGCAGCGGCCGAGGCCTGATCTCCAGCCCGTCCGGCAGTTCGGTGATGTCGCCGCCGAGCGCGTTGATCTCCTTGGCCATCGCGGCCAGCCGGTCCGTCTCGTGCGTGCGGGTGTGCGCCAGGCCGGTGAACACCGAGGGGGAGTCGGCCATCGTCGCGGCCGCCGTGAGCACCGGCGCCAGCTCGTTGACGTCGCGCAGGTCCGCGGTGATGCCCCGGACCCGTCCGCTGCCCGACACCACCAGACCGTCGGGGCCCACCGAGGACCGGGCCCCCATCTGCCCCAGCACCTCCAGGATCGGGCCGGCCGCCTGCAAGCTGTCCCGCGGCCAGTCGGCGATGGTGAGCGTGCCCC
The DNA here is from genome assembly GCA_963839095.1 of uncultured Actinomycetota bacterium. Classification (GTDB taxonomy): domain Bacteria; phylum Actinomycetota; class Actinomycetes; order Streptosporangiales; family Streptosporangiaceae; genus Palsa-504. Next base: position 50,415 of record CAWIUF010000016.1, read on the forward strand.
CGGTGACCAGCGCGGCGGCCAGGAACGGGCCCGCGTTGGACAGGTCAGGCTCCACCGTGACCGATCCCAGGTCGAGCCGCCCCGGTCGCACCAGCCACGATTCGGGCCGGCCAGAAGCACCCGGAAGAACCTCCACCGAAGCCCCGGCCGCGCGGAGCATCCGCACGGTCATCGCGATGTGCGGCGCCGAGGGCACCGGCGGCCCTTCGTGCCTGACCTCGATGCCCTCGTCGAACCGCGGCGCCGCCAGCAGCAGGCCCGAGACCAGCTGCGACGAGCCCGAAGCATCCACCACCACGCGCCCGCCGCGGACCGCACCCCGGCCGTGCACCGTGAACGGGGCCGCCCCCCGCCCGCTCGTCGTCGATCGAGACGCCGAGATCACGCAGCGCTGACAGGATCGGGCCGATCGGCCGCAGCCTGATCCGCTCGTCCCCGTCGAAAAGTGACGGTCGCCGAGGTCAGCGCGGCCACCCCGGGCACGAACCGCATGACCGTGCCCGCGTTCCCCAGGTCCACGCGAACGGCAGAATCCGGGGCAGGGTGGCCGGGCGTGACCCGCCAGCCCGTTTGGTCCTCAGTGATCTCGGCGCCCAGGGCCCGCAGCGCTCCGCAGGCCAGCGCGGTGTCCCGGGCGCGCAGCGGGTTGGCGATGACGGACGGGCCGTCGCTGAGCGCGGCCAGGACCAGGGCCCGGTTGGTGATCGACTTGGAGGCGGGCAGCTGGACGCGGGCGCTGACCGGGCCGCTGGCCGCCGGGGAAGCCCAGGTCGGGTCCTGGTTGTTGTCCTGGTGCATACCCTCGAGCCTACTGGGCTGCCCTCCGCGGGGCGGCCTCCGGCGTGTTTGACTTACCCGGATTGCGGTTATTAACTGCCAATCCAGGCTTAACGGGACGTGTCCAGACTCCATCATGATGAGGAAGATTGCATGTGCGGTCGTTTTGTGTCAGCGCGTAAGCGCCTCGAACTCCTCGAGGAGTTCGGCGTGGAGCGCGACAAGGTGGCAGCCTCGCCCGACCATGAGCCTGATGCCGACTACAACGTGGCGCCCACCAAGAGGATCTTCGCGGTCATGGACCGGCCCGCTCGCGAGGAGGAACCGCAGGCCCGTGAGCTGCGCATCGTGCGCTGGGGCCTGGTTCCCTCCTGGGCCAAGGAGGCCTCCATCGGCAGCCGCATGATCAACGCCAGGGCCGAGACGGTGGCGGAAAAGCCGTCTTACCGCCGCGCCTTCGCCAAGCGCCGCTGCATCGTCCCGGCCGACGGCTACTACGAGTGGATAGCCATTTCTGACGGCGGGAAAAAGCGGAAGCAACCATATTTTATCCACCGAACGGATGGGGGTTCCCTCGCCTTCGCCGGCATCTACGAACTATGGCGAGACGGGTCCCTGCCCGATGACCACGAACGTGCCTGGCTGTGGACGGCCGCGATTATCACGACCCAGGCAACCGACGATGTCGGCCAGATCCACGATCGCATGCCCATGGTGATCACCCCTGAGCACTGGGCAGACTGGCTCGACCCGGGCAACACCGAGCTCGGCCAGCTTCAGGCGGCGATGCAGCCCGCGATGGCGGGCGGCCTGACGTCGCGTCCCGTATCCATGGCCGTTAATTCCGTGCGGAACAACGGACCGGACCTCATCAAGCCCCTCCAGAGAACGGCGACGATCCGTCCGGCCCGCAGCAGTCCTCCGCCGGCAACGAGGGGCCGCCCGGCGAGTTGTTCTGAGTCCGCGCGGCCCGCAGCTATGGCTCTGAGGTGAGCCTGTCGCTGCCGACCGCACGCGGACGGAAGGCGAGACATCAGTGGAGACTATTGTCGCCCGCAAGCGTCTAGAGGAGATGCGCGCTGACCTGGACCGGTCGATAGCGGTCCTGCAGGGAGAAGGCTCCGGGCCCGTGGCAGCCCCGGGATACCCGCAGGACGCGGCCGACGCCGGGGCCATGCTCTCCGAGGCCGACCGCTCCGAGGCGATCCTCCACTCCGCCCGGAGCCAGCGCGACGAGGTGCTGGCCGCGCTCACCCGCATCGACGAGAACACCTACGGCCAGTGCACCGACTGCGGGCACGAGATCCCCGAGGGCAGGCTCGACGCCCGCCCCGACGCCGCCCGCTGCGTCGCCTGCCAGGCCAAGTGGGCCAAGAAGCACCGTTAGGTAGACGGCCAGCGCGGCTTGCTGGCCGAGATCACCAGCTGGGCGCCGAGGGAGCCGTCGGACTTGGCGGCCAGTTCGGCCCGCAGCAGCTTGGGCAGGCCGCCGGGGTCGCGGCGCAGCCAGTGCGTCACCACCGACTCGGCCAGCACCGTCCGCGAGCGGATCCAGTTGACCCGCAGGCCCGCCCCGGCGAACAGCTCACGCGCCTGGTCCGGGCCGAAGCACCTGGTGATCGTGCCATCCGGCCACGGCACCAGCACCACCTCGGCGTGCGGCAGGTCGACCAGGTGCGCCCAGTGATGCTGGTCGGCCAGCACGGCCATGCCCAGCACCAGCGAGTCGACGCAGGCGAGCACCCGCCCGGCCGGGCGCAGCACGCGGGCGATCTCGGCGACCATCGCCTCGGCGGCCAGGTGCACCGACAGCGCCCGGTCGTCCGCCAGGACGCCGTCCGCGCAGCCGTCCGCCAGGAAGGCCAGCTGCGACGCGTCGGCCACCACCGGCGTGATCTTTCCCGGTAGCTCCCCGAGCGGGAGACCGCGGCTCCGGCGCGTCGACCACGCGGATGACGGTGTGCCCGGCCTGAGCGGCCACCTCGGCCGCATGCGTGCGGGGACCGGACACGTCGACGAGCAGGTGACGGCCGGAGGGCAGCCACTGTTTCAGCTGGGCTCTGGCCACCGCGTCGTAGAACTGCCAGTAAGCGGGGGACTGGTCGGTATCCGGCGCGAGGATTGCGCTGGCCGCATGCTGCACGGGCCGAACTCCTGACTCGGCGCCGTTGGTCCCAGGTCACTGCCTGAGGGCGCTGTCGCGGGCGCCTGGGATCTGATCATTCCCGGCTTGGCGCGACCTTAAGCCGGCGAGTTGCATCGTTCGTGCGGGCGTCACGGAATGACCGGGTGCGCCATCGTGTTGAACGCGGCATGGCAGTCACTGCGCCACCTCGTGGCATGCTGACGGAACCTCCGGACTCCGGCACGGTATCCTCCCGCACATACGGTTCGCACTCCGGCGGGCCGGTGCCGTATTTCCTCAAGGAGGTGGGTCCCGTTCCGGAGACCCTCGAAGAGCGCGGCGAGCGCTTCGAGCAGGAGGTGCTGCCCTTCCTGGATCAGCTGTACTCCGCTGCGCTTCGGATGACCCGCAACCCGGCGGACGCGGAAGACCTGGTGCAGGAGACCTTCGCCAAGGCTTACGCGTCGTTCCACCAGTTCCAGCAGGGCACCAACCTGAAGGCCTGGCTGTTCCGGATCCTGACGAACACCTTCATCAACACCTACCGCAAGCGGCAGCGTGAGCCGCAGCGGTCGGGTGCCGAAGAGGTGGAGGACTGGCAGCTGGCCCGGGCGGCCTCGCACACCTCGGGCGGCCTGAAGTCGGCCGAGGCCGAGGCGCTGGAGCGCCTGCCCGACTCCGACATCAAGGAAGCGCTGCAGGCGCTGCCCGAGGAGTTCAGGATCGCGGTCTACCTGGCCGACGTGGAAGGCTTCGCGTACAAGGAGATCGCGGACATCATGGAGACGCCGATCGGGACCGTCATGTCCCGCCTGCATCGCGGCCGCCGCCAGCTGCGGGACCTGCTCTCCGATTACGCGTCCGGCCGCGGGATGGCGCGGGCCGAGGCCTCCGCGAACGGGGAGGAAGGGCGATGAGCTGCGGGAAGCCCCACGAAACCCCGTGTACCGAGGTACTCGACCGGGTCTACGGCTACATCGACGGCGAGATAAGCGACCTGGACTGCGCCAAGATCAAGCAGCACCTCGACGAATGCGGGCCCTGCCTGCGCGAGTACGGGCTGGAGGAAGCGGTCAAGCGAGCTGGTGCAGAAGCACTGCGGCTGTGACCCGGCGCCAGCCGAGCTGCGGGCCAAGGTCCTCGTCCGGATCAGGGAAGTCCGCGCGACTATCGAGTTCGCAGAGTAACTACTCTCGCTCCCTGGCGATTCCGATTTGCCATGACTTATGGCAAATGCGCAGGCCGCGCCCATCGTGATTGCTCATCGTGACGAAAGCGCTCACTGTTTGTTTACGATGAGATTTAGGCCTGCGCGAACGTCTGCGCTCGCGTTATCCTGTGGTTGAACGATTACAACACGGGTGCGGCGAACGCAATTCGCCCCTGAGGGAGGTCCGCCTCATGCATACAGGCGGTGACGTCAAAGCTAGTCGGCACGCGTCCTTCACGGTCGCGTACGACGAGTTGGGCGCCCGCGGCGTGGCTTGGGGCTGACGTCACCAGTCCAGGTCCGCGGCGTACCTACTCCTGACTGCGAGGGGGAAGTTTGGGCAAGCTCTCGCGGGTCGCACTGCTCTACATCAGTGCGGTGGCCGTCACCGCCGCCGTACTCGTAGCCAGGGGGCCGTTCGCCGGCCTGAAGTGGCAGTATGTCGTTTTCCTCGGAATCCTCGTCATTGTCACCGAATCGAGGGCGACGCAACTCCGCAAAGGGCAGCTGAGCTGGTCTTCCAGTTCGGCCGCGATGCTTGCCTCGGTAGTCCTGGTCGGCCCGGTGGGCGCCGCCATTGTGGGTGCTTGCACCGCAATGGGCCTGCGCCGCGGCCCGCACATCCTGCAGCGCGTTTTCAATACCTCGATGTACGCGCTCAGCGCGTACCTGGCCGGCCGCGTTTTCATCGCCCTCGGCGGCCACGTCGGCCTGCCGAACGAGAATTCCTTTCCTGACATCATCGCGCCGTTCGCCGCTGCGGCCCTGGTCCTCGTCGCGGCCAACCACGGGCTCCTCAGCGGCGTGCTCTGGCTGACCAGGAGCAAGGACCGGACCCCCGCCAGCACCCTCGGAGTCGGCCTCAGCGCCCGGCTGCTGCTCTCCGACCTCGGCTACGCGGCCTACGGGCTGCTGATGGCGGCGCTGTGGAGCGTGGTCAGCTTCTTCGCCCCGCTGCTGGTGCTGATCCCGCTGTTCGTCGCCCGCTGGGCCATCACCCAGTTCGCCGAGCAGCAGAAATCGTACGAGGCCACGGTGGGCGCGCTGTGCCAGGCGGTGGAGACCAAGGACTTCTACACCCGCGGGCACAGCGACCGGGTGTCCCGGGGCTCGGTCATGATCGCGCAGGAGATCGGCATGCGCGGCGAGCGGGTCGAGGCGATCAGGTACGCGGGCATGCTGCACGACGTGGGCAAGCTCGGCGTGCCGACCAAGGTCCTGCAGAAGACCGGGAAGCTGACCGAGGAGGAGTACGCGGCCATCCAGCTGCACCCGATGCGCGGGCTCGACATCGTGCGGGAGATCGGGTTCCTGGACGAGGCGCTGGCCGGGATCATGCACCACCACGAGCGGATCGACGGGCGCGGCTACCCGATGGGCCTGGCCGGGGACGAGATCCCCGAGTTCGCCCGGGTGCTCGCGGTCGCCGACGCCTTCGACTCGATGACCTCCAACCGGTCCTACCGCGGTGCCCGCCCGGTCGCCGAGGCGATCGAGGAGCTCAGGAAGTGGTCGGGTACCCAGTTCGACCCGGCCTTCGTGGACGCCTTCGTGGCCGCGCTCAAGCGCGAAGGCTGGCCGCGCCCCGAGCCGCCGGTCCCCGCCTCCGACGACCTGGCCACCGTCACCGCCCAGGACCACGACGACCCCGGCGCCCCCCTCCGGGTGATCGACAGCCTGTAGACCTGATGACCTCCAGACGACACGAACTACGACGGTATCCCTGGCAGGTACGGGATTCCGGCCAGCTGCTGCTGGTCGCCGCGGCCGGGGTGTGGCTGGTGGCCGCGGTGGCGCAGACCGCGGCCGAGGGCTTGCAGGATCCGCGGATCGCGGTCGCGTTCGGCGCGCTGATCGCGTTCGGCGAGTTGCTGCGGCTCAACCTGCCCGGCGACCGGGAGACCGCCCCGATCGGGTTCGCCGGCGCGCTCGCCTACGCCCTGCTCATCCGGGTCGGCACCCATGTCGTCCAGCACAGCCCCGAGCAGGTGGTGACGGTCGCCACCATCGGCATGATCATCGGCGCGCTGCCGCACCTGGCCGTGGGCCGGCCAGCCCGGGTGAGCGGCATGGCCGCCCGCCTGCTCTGCGTCGCCTGCGTCGCCTACATCTTCCGGCCGCTGGCCGGGATCAGCACCGTGGACCGGCACTGGGGCCTGGCCTTCACGCTGATGGCCTCGCTGGCCGTGCTCGCGCTGCTGCTCGAGGCGGTGCTCACCGCGCTGCTCCGGGTGGACGAGCAGCGGGCCCGGTTCCGGGTCGCGCTGGTGGACGAAATGCGCGTCCAGCTGCCGCTGGGGGCGGCGGTGGGAGCCTCGGCGCTGCTCATCGCGTTCGCGGCCGAGGTGATGGGGCTGTACTCGCTGGCCGTCTTCACCGCCCCGCTGCTCGTCACCCAGGTCGCCTTCCGCCGGTACGCCGGGATCCGCGCCACCTACCTGCAAACCGTGCGGGCCCTGGCCAAGGTGACCGAGATCGGCGGCTACGTCGAAGCCGGACATTCCGAACGAGTGAGCCGTCTCGCCGTCGCCATCGGCCGCGAGCTGGGCATTCACGAGCCGCAGTTGCTCGAGCTCGAATATGCCGCCCTCATGCACGACATCGGCCAGCTCTCACTGCGTGACCCGATCCCCGGCGGGGCCACCGTCCTGGTCTCCCGGCAGGACCAGCAGCGCATCGCCGAGCTCGGCGCCGACGTGATCCAGCAGGCCCAGGTGCTCGGTTCGGTGGCCGAGATCGTCCGCCGCCAGAACGAGCCCTACCGCGACGTCGAGGGCGCCGTCAACGGCCACACCGCCCCCGGCCACACCACCCCCGGCCACACCGCCCCCCGCCCCCGGGCCGGGTCGCCGTCCCTCGGCCCGCCCCCGCCCGGCCCGCCCCCGCCCGGCCCGCCCCCGCCCGGACCACCCCCGCCCGGACCACCACTGAGCAGCCGCATCATCAAGGCCGCCAACGCCTTCGACGACCTGGTCGGCAGCTCCCTCGACCCCGGCCGCGCCGCCGCCGCCGTCCAGCGCCTCCGCCTCGACACCGCCAGCGAATACGACCCCGCCACCGTAGAAGCCCTCAGCCGCGTCGTAAACCGCCGCTCGCTCCTCCTTTAAGCCCCGCTCGCCTCCGGGGCGCTTTGAGTTCCCGTCTTCCCTCGTCGTTCGTCGCAGGCTCCTCACTCGCTCAGTCCAGCCGCGGAACGCGCCCCTTTGGCTCGCGGGGAGCCGCCTGCTCCCTCGAAGGGAGTCCCGCCCGCCCTGCCATAGAGGTCTGTGGCGCACAGCCCACGCAAGAGCGTGGTCTGGGCGCACACAGACTCCTAAAGGGCTCCCGCCGGAGGCGGGGCGTCCCGGGTTGGCCACATTAGTGATCGTCAGCGCGCCCCCACTAGGCTGGGCGGATGCTTGAATCGGTGCTGGTGGCGAACCGGGGTGAGATCGCCAGGCGGGTGATACGGACGGCGCGCCGGATGGGGATCCGGGCGATCGCGGTGTACTCCGACGCCGACGCGGACCTGCCCTACGTGGCCGAGGCGGACGAGGCGGTGCACATCGGCCCGGGCCAGGGACCTCAGCCCGCCCGCAGCTACCTGGACGCCGCCGCGCTCATCGCCGCGGCCGCGAAGACCAGCGCCCAGGCCGTGCATCCCGGTTACGGTTTCCTCGCCGAGAACGCCGGCTTCGCCCGCCAGGTCATCGCGGCCGGACTGACCTGGATCGGCCCCTCCCCGGAGGCCATCGAGCAGATGGGCGACAAGATCCGGGCCCGGAACCTGATGGAACAGGCGGGGGTCCCGGTCTCGCCGGGCACCCGCGAGCCGGTGACCGAGGTAGCCACCGCGGTCCTAGCGGCCGAACGAGTCGGCTATCCCGTCATGGTCAAGGCCGCCGCGGGCGGTGGCGGGATCGGGATGGGCGCCGCTGCCGATGAGGCCGCGCTCCGCCAGGCGTTCGAGACCGCCCGCTCGCGCGCCGAGCGGTTCTTCGGCTCGCCCGAGATCTTGCTCGAACGGTACGTGGAGCGCGCCCGGCACGTCGAGGTACAGATCCTCGGCCTGGCCGACGGGCGGGTCCTCGCCCTCGGCGAGCGCGACTGCTCGGTCCAGCGGCGGCACCAGAAGGTGGCCGAGGAGACCCCCTCACCCGGCGTCGACGCCGCGCTGCGCGAGCGCATGCTGGCCGCCGCCGTCCAGGCCGGGGAGGCGGTCGGCTACCGCGGGGCCGGCACCGTCGAGTGCCTGGTGGACGCCGACGCGGGCGAGTTCGTCTTCCTCGAGATGAACACCCGCCTGCAGGTCGAGCACCCCGTCACCGAACTGGTCACCGGCCTCGACCTGGTCGAGCAGCAGTTCCTGGTCGCCGCGGGTGAGCCGCCGTCCTTCGACCCGGCCGCCGTGCGGCCGACCGGGCACGCCATCGAGCTGCGGATCTACGCCGAGGACCCGGTCCGGTTCCTGCCCGGCCCCGGCACCATCACCGAGTGGGAGGAGCCCGCCGGCGACGGCGTGCGCGTCGACGCCGGGTACCAGAGAGGCAACACGGTTACCCCGTTCTACGACCCGCTCATGGCCAAGCTCTGCGTCCACGGCGCCGACCGCGAGCAGGCTCTGGAGCGGGCCCGGGCGGCGGTGGCGGCCTTCCGCATCACCGGCCCGAAGACCAATCTGCCGTTCCACGCCGACCTGCTCACCAGCACGGAATTCGTCAGCGGGGACTACGATACGTCACTGGTGAGCAAGCTGCGTCCCAGGTAACGACAAGAGGAGTCACCGGTGGCTGAGGTCCGCGCTGAGATGGTCGCGAACGTCTGGAAGGTGGTCGCGGCCGAAGGCGATCACGTCGACGACGGCGACACCCTGGTCATCCTCGAGTCGATGAAGATGGAGATCCCGGTCCTGGCCGAGGACTCTGGCGTGATCACCAAGCTGCACGTCGCCGAAGGCGACGTGATCCAGGAAGGCGACCTGATCGCCACCATCGGATAGCCGCTCATACCCCCGTGGTCGAGCGCGGGTAGGCGATCTCCGGATCGGTGACCACGTTGACCAGGTACGGCACCCCGGAGTCGAAGGCGCGGCGCAGCGCGGGCCCGATGTCCCCGGGCGCGGTCACGAGCTCCCCGGCTCCGCCGAGGGCCCGCACCACCTCGTCATAGCGGCAGCCCGGCTGCAGGTCGGCGGCGACGTCATAGCCGTACAGGGAGCGCATGGGGTGCCGTTCCAGCCCCCAGCCGGCGTTGTTCCCGCAGACCATGACCACGGGCAGCCCGTGCCGGACCAAGGTGTCGGCGTCCATCAGCGAGAAGCCGGCCGCGCCGTCGCCGAGCAGCAGGACCACCTGAGCCGAGGGCCGCGCCAGCCGGGCCGCGATCGCGTACCCCAGCCCGGTCCCCAGGCAGCCGAACGGCCCGGGGTCGAGCCATCCCCCCGGCCGGGCCGGCTCGACGTACTTGCCCGCGAACGAGAACGAAGTCGCCGCCGTCCCCGATCACCACCGCGTCGTCGTCCAGGACCTTGAGCAGCTCGCCGTAGATGCGGGCCGGGTGCACCGGATCAGCCTCGCTGGCCAGCAGCGGCCCGTCCGCCGCCAGCGCACTGCGCACCGCCGAGGCCAGACCCGGAACCCAATCCCGGTCGGCCCCGGCCGCCCCGACGCCGGCCGCCCCGGCCGCGATCGCCCCGGATGCCGCCGGCCCCGCTTCCGCCAGCGCGGTGAAGAACGCCGCCAGGTCACCCGCGGCGGACGCCGCCAGCGGGACGTGCGTCGCGATCCCGCCGGGGGAGTCGGCCACGTGCACGACCTTGGCCGGGGCTTCGGAAGGACCGAACGAGCCGTACCCGAGCCGGAAGTCCAGCGGCGTCCCCGCCACGATGACCAGGTCGGCCTGACGCAGCGCCGCCGACCGGGCCCGGGTCACCAGCAGCTCGTGGCCGCGGGGGAGCACGCCGCGGGCCTGCCCGTTGGCGATCACCGGCAGCCGCAACGCCTCCGCACAGGACCGGGCCGCCTCCTCGGCGCCCCCCAGCCACACATCCGAGCCCAGGACCAGTACCGGCCGGCGGGCCTCCCGGAGCAGCCCGGCGATCCGCTCGACGTCGGCGGCGTCAGGAGAAACCGAAGGCAGCGGCCGGTTAGCAGGCCCGGACGGCAGGTCCGCCTCGGCCTGCCCGTACAGCGCCTCGAGCGAGATGTCGAGGAACACCGGCCCGCGGTGCGCGCTCATCGCCAGCCGGAACGCCTCGTCCACCGAACCAGCCACGCCCGCCGTCAGATGCTCGGTCCAGGCGCGCTTGGTGACCGGGGCGAGCAGCGGCGGGTGGTCCATCTCCTGCAGGCTGCCCGCGCCCCAGCGGTAGTCGGGGGCGCGCCCGGCCAGCACCACGACCGGTGCGCCGTTGAACCACGCGGTCGTCACCGCGCTGACCGAGTTGGTCACCCCCGGCCCGGCGGTGACCACGGCCAGGCCGGGTGCCCGGGTCAGCCGCGCGGTCGCCTCCGCGGCGAAGACGGCGGTCTGCTCGTGCCGCACGTCCAGCAGGCGCACGGGCGTGTCCGTTTTGACCGCCGCGTCGTACAGCGGGAACACGTGCCCGCCGGACAGCGTGAACATGACCGAGACGCCGTGCTGCCGGGCGGCCGCCAGCGCGTGCGCCCCGCCATGACCAGAGAAGCGTTCCACCTGGGCGACGTTACCAGCCAGTAAAACCAAGGCCCAGTGTTGTTAAGAGCCGCCTCAGCCCCGGAGCTGGGTCTGCCGCCAGTCCTTCCCGGTCACCGGGCGCCACTGCGCCGACGCGGCCGACAGGCTCATCATGGGCAGCGGCTGGAACCCGCGCGCACCGCCGCCAGAACGCGCGTTCCCGTAGTGCGGGCTGGCCACGATCATGACCACCATGGCGGAGTCCGCGGCGAACAGGTACGCCGGGTAGATCACCCCGGTCAGCACGCTGAAATCGGTCACGTACAGAACCAGCCCCGCCGCCACGCCGAACAGCGCGTAAGGCAGCCAGGGTTCCTCGTCCGGATTGACCCACGCGTGGTGGAACGTCGGCAGGTAGGCGAGCAGGTCGGTGCCCACGGACACCGCCACCGCCCACGTCATCGGGATGAGACCGGGTACCAGTTCCGCCACCGCGAGCAGCGCCACCCCCTCCGCCGCCAGGGTCACGCACACGGCGTCCAGCGGGCCGAACTCCCGGCTCCCGTGCCGCCAGCCCAGGACCACCACCGCCGCGCAGCCCGCCGCGCACAGCCCGGTGTAGCACGCCGTCGGCAGCTGTCCCGCCGCGAACGAGGACACGGTCCCCACCGCCTGGACCACCAGCCAGATCCCCCACGACGCGATCCGGGGCTTGGCCCGGCCGCGCACGATGTCGATGATGTACGGCAGGGCCGCGAACGCGGTCAGCGCGCTGCTGATGACGGTCAGCGTGGGCTTCACGGCGCGGCTGCCGTCATGCTCAGGGCCCCGCCGCCCATGACGCCGCCCATGACGCCGCCCGCGCCGAGACCGCCCGTACCGCCGCCGCACGCGCGCCGCGGCCGGGGGACCGCGGGGTGGCCGGGCCGCGGGCCGCGGACCGCGGCGGACCGCTGGTCACTGGCCGCGGTGACGGCCCACCGCGGCTCCGCCCCGGTGCTGGCGACCAGTTTTTCCGGGGCGACGCTGCTCATCCAGTCGAGCACCGCGTAGCCCTCGTGCCGGGCGTGCTCCACCACCGCCGCTTCCAGCCGCCGCCCGGGGGAGTACCGCCGCCACGGCGGCGCGAACCGCCCGTCGAAGACCCGGTAGGCGGGCCGGTCGACGAGCGCGATCACGTACGCCGCCAGGTGCCCGTCCAGGCGCAGCGTGCCCACCTCGAGCTCGCCGCGGGCGGCGTGCAGGTCATAGACCGAGCGCCAGAACGCGACGCCGGCGGTGTCGTCCAGGTCGCTCGGCCGCCCGGCGTCGTGGTCCCGGGCCAGGTGCACGGCCTCGATCTCGTCCCGCAGCTTCGCCAGCCGGCCCGGGTCGCGCTCGAACTGGATCTGCTCGCTCAGCGCGTGCTGCCTGATGCGCTGGCCGGACCGGTCGAGGCCGCTGCGGATGCCGGGCGCGAAGCTCACCTCGCCGCCGGTGAAGCCGATGCCCGGGACCGGTGCCGCCGGGGCCACGCGGGCGTCCGGCAGCCGGTCGGCGAGCCACCGGGCATCGTTGTCGTCGCGCAGTCCCGTCAGGGTGAGCTGCCAGGGGCCGCCCAGCCTCTGAGCGAATCCGGCCAGTCCCGTCAGCATGGTCCGCCGGGCGGCATCGGAGACGGCGGCGACCTCCCACGCGTCGTCGCTGTGCGGGCGGCCCGACGTCAGCTGCCAGCCCGCGTCGGTCTCGCGCATCGCGATCAGGGCGGCGGCGCTGATGGCGCCGTCCGGCCCGGGCAGCGTCAGCAGCACCGGGGTCGCGTCGCGGTCGGACCTGACGGCCGAACGCCACCAGGCCAGCCGGGCCGTCACCGGGATCGCGGCGATCTCGTGGAGCTTTTCCAGGGCGGGTTCGAGGGGGTGCAGGGCTGACCAGCCCTGCCCGATGATGATCTGCGCGGAGGCCGCTTCCGCCGGTTCATGCCGCGTCCCAGGCATCCCCGATCCCTCTCGCTGGGGCGCCCCGTAATCCTGCGCATTCCGGGGCAACTAGTACTTAGAGTAATCTTTCACATGCATATTGTGAATAGATTACGCCGCAGAATTTCGCACTATGTGCCCAGTTGAGCACGCATAGTCACATCGGTAAACGCAGGTAATCCCCTGTGACCAGAGTTAATTCATGACCAGGGAAAACGCCACGGCACCCCGGAAGCACCTCGACGCTCCCGCGGCCCGCGGATGGCCATGATCCGCGGGCCGTACCCAGCCGTGGCAGAAGCAATGGAAATTGCCGCGGAACTAGCGGCGGAATCGGCTGAGGAAAGAATCGGCTACGGAATGAGCCCGAACACCGTCGCCGGCGACCCCGAGCCGCCCCTGACCCGTATTCCGCCGACGATGACCCAGCCGCCCGCCGCGGGCATCTCGCCCAGCCCGGCCAGGTTTTCCAGGTGCATACGGTGCTCGTGAAGCAGCAGCTGATTGCTGCGGAACGAGGTATCGGTGCCCGGGTCGATTCCCATCGTGTCGATCCCGAGCGCCCCGATGGAACGGTGCTCGATGAGCCACCGGGTGACCTCGGCCCCGAACCCCGGATAATGCAGTCCGCCCGCCGGGTCCGCGTTCAGGTACGCCGCCGGCTCGTCCCAGCGGTCCTCGAAACCGGTCCGCATGAGGACGGCGCTGCCCGGCGGGATCAGGCCGAAGTTGGCCTCCCACTTCTCGATCTCGGTCCGCCCGAGGGTGAAATCGGCGTCCTCGGTCACCTCGGCCCGCACGTCGAGCAGGACCGCGGGGAAGAAGAAGTCGCCGGGATCGAGCTCGTCCGCGGCCGCGGTGCCGGGATGGAAATGCGCGGGCGCGGCCCAGTGCGTTCCCGACTGCTCGCCGGTCAGCAGCGGCCTGCAGGTGAAAGCCGTCCCGCTCGACCGTGGCGGCCGGGCGGACCTCGACCGGCGGGTCACCGGGAAATACCGGCGTGCCCGCCGCGAGGACATGACTGAGGAACACCACCCGGGAGAAACCGAAGGGCGCCGGGCGGCTCACGGGGCCGGCTCGGGATGGTTAACCGGGGCGACGGGCGCGACGGCGGCCGCGGGCTCCGAACGCGTCTTGCCGCCCAGCAGGTAGAAGGCCAGCCCGACCGCGATGATGACGGCCAGCGGCACGAGCTGGCTGAGCTCGTACTGCAGCCGCTGGTGGGAGAAGCTGAGCGCGGCCAGGTCGTCGTTGGGGTTGCCCCCGGCGCCGAACCAGTTGACCCCGAACCCGGGCCAGATCAGCGCGACCGTCGCCAGCAGCGCCCAGAACGTCGGCACGACCGAGCAGATCCACGCCCCCGCCGTCCCGCCCGGCACCCGGTACGGGCGCGGCACATCAGGCCGCGAGTACCTGAGCTTGATCAGCGCCGGGAAGATGAACAGGTACGAGATCGTGGTGGTGGAGATGGTCAGCCCCAGCACGGCGGAGAAGTACCGGCTCGAATCGCCCCCGGTGATCTGGAACGCCGCGATCATCAGCACGGTCGAGACCACGCCCGAGAGCAGGTTCATCGCGACCGGCGTGCCGAACCGGGCCGAGAACCGCCCCAGCACCCGCGGCCCGCCGCCGTCGAACGAGGCCACCGCCTCGGCCCGGTCCGCGCCCATGATCCAGGTCGTGCCCGCGCTGGCCAGCGCGAAGATGAACACGACGGCCGCCACCCGGCCGAGCAGCAAGCCCGTCCCGGTGAGCGTCACCGTCCCGTCGTGAGCCACGTGGCCGCCGTAGACGGTGAAGGTGGCCTTGACCGCGTCCAGGAACCCGGTCAGCCCCGATACCTGGCTGGCCGGCAGCACGATCAGGATGGCCAGGATCGGGATCCCGTACGCGAGCACGGTCGTGATGCCCGACGACAGGACCGCGAACGGCACGTCGCGCTTGGGGTTGGTCATCTCCTCGCCCGCCGCGGAGGGCACCTCCAGGCCGGCGTAGTTGAAGAACAGCACCGGCACCACGGCGATGAACACCGCGTAGGTGGGCGAGAAGGCGTGTCCGCCGAAGCCGTGCACCCCGTGCCTGGCCGCGTACACGATCACCGAGATCACGAAGAACGCCAGGATCGCCCCGCGCGCCCAGGCGCCCAGGGTCGGCACCCACTTGCCGTACCGCAGCGACACGATGGCGGCCCCGATGGTGAACCAGATGAAGGCCACCGCGTACACGTACTTCCACGGGCCGCCGACGGTGCCGAAGAACTCCTCGATCGCGGCGAACGAGACGATCGTGAGCGACCCGCCGACCCAGATCGGGTTGGAGATCCAGTAGATGACGGAGTTCACCGCGGCCAGCGGCCGCCCGAAGGCCAGCCGGGTCCAGACGTAGGGCCCGCCTTCCTGCGGGAAGGCGGAGCCCAGTTCGGACACGGACAGCGCGTACGGGAGGAAGAAGAAGATCCCGAGGAAGATCAGCCAGGTGAAGCCCTGGGCGCCGTTGCTGGCGACCGCGCCGATGGTGTCGATCGTCACCACCGTGCAGATCAGGTAGAAGTACATGTCGAAGCGCCGGAAGTGGCGCCGCAGCTTACGCCGCTCCCGCAGCGCGCTGGCAGTGGTCTCGAAGCCGGGATCGAAGCCCGGCTCAGCCGCGTTGATCTCAGTCACGTCGCATCTCCGGCAGGGACGGCGCGCTCTCGCGCGGGATCTGGAAGAACGAGGACCGCAGGCCCAGGCGCGCGATGAGCATCAAGATCACGCCGGCCGCGAGGATGCCGAGCAGCGACCAGCGCTGGGACGCGGGCGCGCTCATCGTCGACTTGGCCACGATCCAGACCAGGAAGCCGGCCGCGGCGAGCGGCAGGATGCCGATCAGCACGGCGTCCCAGACGTTGCTGAACACGTGCCGCCGGTAGTACACGATGGCGGACAGCGCGGTGAGGATGTAGAAGCTGGCGTACAGCACCCCGGTCACGTCGATCAGCTGGGTGAAGGCGTTCGCGATCGAGCTGGAGAGCAGGTACACCCAGGTGACCGCGATGAGGACCACGCCGACGACGACGCTGGCGACCACCGGGGTGGAGTAGCGGCGGCTGACGTTGCCCAGGGCCATCGGCAGCACCCGGTGGCCCGCCATCCCGTAGAGCATCCGGGCGATGATGACGATGCTGACGCCGGTGGACGCGATCACCGACAGGGCCAGCGCCAGCGCCATCACCTTGGCCGCGGTGCCGCCGCCCAGCGCCTGCGCGATGTAGACGAGCACCGAGGAGGAGTTCTTCTGCAGCTTGGCCGGGGAGACCACGCCTTGCAGGCCCACCTGGCAGAAGGTGTAGATGACGATGAGCAGGGCGACCGCGATGACCGCGGCCTTGCCCGGGTTGTGCCGCCGGTGCTTGACCTCCTCGTTGACGTAGACGGTGGCGTCCCAGCCCGCGAACATGAACACCGAGATGAGCAGCCCGGACGCCAGGCTGCCGTGCCCGCCGATGCCGCTCAGGCTCAGCCAGTCGCTGGTGATGGGGAAGGTGCCGTGGTGGTGGCGCAGTACCGCCCACAGCCCGGCGACCGAGAACGCGATCAGGATCAGGTACTCGACCAGCCCCATCCCGACCTGGGTGCGCGCGGTGAGCCGGATGCCGACGATCGCGATGATGAGCATCAGCCCGATGACCAGCGTGCTGATGAAGATGTTCGACCAGGTGCCCGTCGCGTTGGCGCCAAAGATGGCCAGCACCGACGGGCCAAGGACGACCACGCCGGCGATCGCCCCGACCAGGCTGGCCGCGATCATCAGCCAGCCGGTCAGGAACCCGAGGTACGGGTTGATCGCGCGGCCCACCCACTCGAACGAGGCGCCGCAGTTGGCGTTCCACAGGTTCAGCCGCCGGTAGGCGTTGGCGATGACCAGCATCGGGACGCCGCACAAGATGATGACCGGCCCGCTGCCGTAAGCCGAGGCCGCGGCCAGCCCGGCCAGCGACAGCCCGATGGCCACCGTCGGCGCCGAGTTGGCCATCCCGATGATCGTGTCCTGGGCGGCCCCGATCGCGTCGGGTTCCAGCCGCGCGGGCAACACCTGATTGGCTTCCGGGATAGCCGTTGCCAGTCGTTCCGTCATCTGTTCTCCCGTCATGCGGGCGCGCGTCATCGGCGCATGGCCCGCAGCGTGTGCTCATGCCTGTTGCCACCGCGCGGCATGTTCCCCGGCGAACAAGGCATTGGCTGGCGTTTCAAACCATACGATTAAATCTGGCGGCATGTCAGAAAGACGGTGAATTTCCGGAAAATCATAGCCCGGCCGCTTTGAGGTAAAGGCCGTAGTGCCAGCCGGCGTCCCGTCCAGGCCGGCGTTTTCCCTGATCACCTAACGAGGCTGCTGTTCCGTCTCATTCACCTGTTACCTGTGTTACTGCGGTGAGCAATGCGGCAATGTGCCGCTCACCGCGCATGATGCGACCTGAATAGCGCCCCGGCGCCAGTCATGAACCACCCTGCATAGTTACAACGGACTGTATTTTTCCGGCAAATCGGATTCTGCGTAAATTGACCGGCTAAGAGCTAGAGTGGAACCCGGCATGCCGTGCGCTTCGTACAACCAAATAACTGTCGATGGGTCGCCGTGTCGGTTTCCGCCGCCAAGGTGAATCCGGCCATTGAACTGGTGTGAGTTGCGATGCATGCTGAGATTTTCCTAGCCATCATGGTGCTCGCGGTGGCCCTCCTGGTGGCCGCGGACTTCTTCCGCCGCGCGAGCGAGGGACCGCACGAGCACGCCGAACGGCCGGCCTACGACGCCGGACGGGAATCCCTCGCGCCGCCCCGGTCCGCCCGGGGCGCGCCCGCCGTAACCGCCTTCCAGCCCGCCCGGACCGGCCGCCCCAGTGCCAGCCAGCCCGGTGCCAGGCAGCCCGGTGCCAGCCAGCCCGGTGCCAGCCAGCCCGGTGCCAGTCAGCGCAGTGCCAGCCGGCCGAGCGCCGGCCCGTCCCGCCCGCCGCTGGGCCTCGGAGGAGCGGCGGCGAGGCCGGACGCGCCCGCGACGGGCAGCTGGCTCGTCCGCACCCGCCTGTCGCTGCTCGCGGCCGCCTCGGCCCTCGCCGCCGCGGTCGCGACGGCCAGCACGATCCGGGCGATCGACATCGCCAAGGGACCCTCCTACCACTCCGGTATCAGCTCGATCCGGGACGGAGCGGCCGCGTCGGTCATCTCCGCCTGGGTCATCGCGGTCGTCGCGCTCGCCGTCGGCGGGTGGGCCGCGGTCATCTTGATCAGGTCGGTGCTGCGGCCGCTGCGCCAGCTGCGGACCGGCGCGGTCGAGCTCGCCGAGGTCCGGCTGCCCGACGCGCTCCGCGGCGGCGGACGCGAACCGCTCGCCGTCCGGTCAGTCGGCATCTCCTCCTCCGACGAGATCGGCCAGATCGCCCGCGCCTTCGACCGGGTCCAGACCGAGGTGCTCGGCGTGACCAGCGACGAGGCCGGACTGCGGGGCAAGCTCGGCGAGATGTTCGTGGAGCTGTCCAGCCGCAGCCAGACCCTGGTCGAGCGCCAGATCAGGCTGATCGACGAGCTCGAGCAGGGCGAACAGGACGCCGGGCGGCTAGCCAGCCTGTTCCAGATGGACCACATCGCGACCCGGATGCGCCGCCACTCGCAGAACCTGCTCGTCCTGGCGGGTCATGAGCTGCCCGGACAGTGGAGCCAGCCGGTGGCGCTGGCCGACGTGATCAGGGCCGCGGTGTCCGAGCTCGAGGAGTACGGGCGCATCTCGCTCAGCGCGCAGCCGGGCATCACGGTCGCCGGGTCCGCCGTCAAGGACGTCGTGCACCTGCTCGCCGAGCTGGCCGAGAACGCGACGTCGCTGTCCTCGGCCGGCACCCCCGTCGATGTCTCCGGCCGCGCGCTGGCCAGCGGCGGGGTCCTGATCGACGTCACCGACCAGGGCGTCGGGATGAGCCCGGAGGTCCTGACCGAGGCCAACCGGCGGCTGGACAGCCCGCCGGCCATGGACTTCGCGGTCTCACCGAACATGGGCCTGTTCGTGGTGGGCAGGCTCGCCGCCCGGCACGGCATCAAGGTCCGGCTCCAGCCGGCCGCGGCCGGCGGCCTGACCGCGCTGGTCTGGCTGCCGGACGCCGTCGCCAACGGGCCCGACGCCCCCGAAGACACCGGGCCAGGATGGGGCGCGCACGCGGGCCCCCGGTCCGGCCTGCCCGCCGGAACCGGCCCCGGCGACGACCCCGCTCTCGACCGCCGGCCCGCCCGGCCGGAAGCCGCGACCCAGTCGATGTGGTCCGCGCCGGTCCTGGAGGACGTCCGGACCCGGCCGCGGCCGGACCCTGCCTCCACCGCGGACGCCCGCCCGGGCCGCCACACCTGGCCGGCCGGCCGCCCGCAGCCCACCTTCCACCCCCACCCCGCGCCCGCCCGCACCCCGTCGCCCGCTCCTTTCCACCGGCTCGTCGCCAGCCCGCCGCCCGCCCAGCCCCGCCCCGGCCCCGTCGTCGGCGGCCAGCGAAGCCTCGTCCGCGATCAGCCCGGACGAACCCTCCGCCACCGAAGCCGACCGCATCGAAGCCGATGCCGCCGAACGCCGCCTGCCCATCTACGACGCGGTCGAGTCCGACTGGTTCGGGAACCGCCGCAAGCTGCCGAGCGGCTCCGCGGGCGCCGAACACGGCTGGACCTCACCCGCCGACCCCGGCTGGGGCGCCGCGCAGGCGGCCGTCACGCCCGGCCTCGAGCGGGACGACGACGGCCGGCCTGCCGGTGCGGGTGCCGCGGGCGAACCTGGTGCCCGGCACGATCGGCGGCGCCCAGCCGGACAAGCCCCCGATCCCCCGGTCGGCGTCCGCGCTCCGGGACCGGCTCTCCGGCTTCCAGCACGGCACCAGCCAGGGGCGCGCGGCGCTCAACCGCGACGGCCAGGACCAGGCCCCCTGACACCGGGTGGCGTATTACCTTGACCTGCGGTGATGTGACTGGTTACCCTCGAATTCGTCATGTATGGATTCAGGCTGAAAAACATTAAGCCAGTACTGCTGCTCATCGTGCTTTTGGTCGTCCTTTCGGTTGGCTATTCCGATCTTTCGCACGGGGTGTTTGTACTTATTGCTGGTACCCTCATTTTTCTGGGCATCGCGGGCGCGTTTGCCCGCAACGCAATGACGCAGGCACATGCCGTTAATGCCCGGGCGGCCATGACGGCCCCACCGCGCGGCGGGAAACTCTCGGCCGTCACGGGCCGTCGCAAACGCTCCGAGGTGCTAGCTCCGGACGCGACCGTCAGCCTCGCCGACGAGCGCCGGGCGGCCGACGTCGAGGACGTTTTCACCACCCTGGACCGGCAGCTCGTCGGACTGGTCCCGGTCAAGAAAAAGGTCGAGGAGGTCGCCTCGCTGCTGCTGGTCGACCGGGTCCGGCAGCGGTTCGGCCTGCAGGCGCCCCGGCCCAGCCTGCACATGTGCTTTACCGGGGATCCGGGCACCGGGAAGACCACGGTGGCCCTGCAGATGGCCGCCCTGCTGCACCGGCTGGGCTACCTGGAAAAGGGGCATCTCGTCCACGTCATGCGCGATGACCTGGTCGGGGAATACATCGGGCATACCGCGCCGAAGACGAAACGCGTCCTCGAAAAGGCGATGGGCGGGGTTCTCTTTATTGACGAGGCCTATTACCTGTACCGGCCGGGCGATTCGAAGGACTACGGTCAGGAATGCATCGACATCCTGCTCCAGGTCATGGAGAACGACCGGGACAAGCTGGTGGTGATCCTGGCGGGCTACCGGGACCGCATGGACCAGTTCTTCGAGAGCAACCCCGGCATGAGCTCGCGGATCGCGCACCACCTCGACTTCGTCCCGTACACGCTGGACGAGCTGCTCGCCATCGGGCGGGTCATGCTCGACGGCTCGTCGTACTACCTGGCCGACGACGCCGAGCTGGCCTTCCGCGACTACCTGACCCTCCGCATGGAACAGCCGCGGTTCGCCAACGCCCGCAGCGTCCGCAACGAGCTGGAGCGGGCCCGGCTCCGGCACGCGCACCGGCTGGCCGCCGACCTGGAGGTCGGCCGCAGCAAGGACGACCTCATGCGCATCGAGGCGGCCGATATCCTCGCCAGCCCGCTCTTCGCGTCGTCGGCCCTGGCCGCCGCGGCTGAGCTGGCCGTCGCCGAGGCCGCCGTCGCCGACCGCCGCCGCTGAGCCGCCCGGCGCCGCTGAGCCGCCCGGCGCCGCTGAGCCGCCCGGCGCAGGTCCGGGGACCCGCGCCGCCAGTCAGCCGGTAGCTCCGGTCAGTCGCCGGCCGCTCCGGCCACTCCCACGCCGTCGGCCCCGGCCGGAGCGCTGGCCGGCGCCTCGACCGGGTCGGCCCGGTACTCCTGCGGGCTGGTCTCGTCCGTCCCCTCGGGCACCCGCACGGCCCGGAAGACCAGGGTGAGGACCACCGAGACCACCAGGTTGAGGACGATCGCGGACAGCCCGATGTAGTAGGTATGACCCCAGATGGTGTCCACCGACCCCGCCCAGTGCGAGGTAGTCGGCGTCGCCACGTTGTACGCGGCGACCGTGCCGAAGATCATGCCCGTGGCCCAGCCCGCCAGCAGGGCGTAGCGGTGGAACCAGCGGGTGAACAGGCCGCCGACTATGGCCGGGAAGGTCTGCAGGATCCAGATGCCGCCGAGCAGCTGCAGGTTGATGGAGAAGGTCTTGGGCAGCTCGACCGCGAACAGCAGCGCGCCCAGCTTGACCACGAGCGAGACCCACTGCGAGACCTTGGTCTCGAGCCGGGGACCGGCGTCCGGCCGGAAGAACTCCTTGAAGATGTTGCGGGTGAACAGGTTGGCGGCGGCGATGGCCATGATCGCGGCGGGCACCAGCGCGC
The DNA here is from genome assembly GCA_963839095.1 of uncultured Actinomycetota bacterium. GTDB lineage: Bacteria > Actinomycetota > Actinomycetes > Streptosporangiales > Streptosporangiaceae > Palsa-504. Next base: position 71,994 of record CAWIUF010000016.1, read on the forward strand.
CGATGACGATGGCCGCGAAGGCGATCCCGGTGAACCAGCTCGGGAACAGGTGCTGGAACAGGTACGGCACCGCGAGCTGGGCGTTGTTCGCCTTCTTGACGTTCGCCGCCGTGGTCTTGTCGGCCAGCGCCACGTAGCCGAGCAGGGCGATGAAGCCGAGCATGATCGAGTAGATCGGCAGCAGCGCCATGTTGCGCTTGATGATGTCGCGCCGCTTGGTGGACAGCACCGCGGTGACCGAGTGCGGGTAGACCATCAGGGCCAGCGCCGAGCCCAGCGCCAGGGTGGAGAACGCGAGCTGGCTGTTGCCCGTGGTGGGGATGAACACGCCGGTCGGCTTGTGCGTGACCGGGCTGACCGCCTTCAGGTGCGCCTCGCCGGCCGCGAAGATGTGCCCCCAGCCGCCGACCTTCGCCGGGCAGGTAGAGCACCGCCACGATGATCATCAGGTAGACCAGGGTGTCCTTGACGAACGCGATCAGCGCGGGCGCCCGCAGCCCCGAGATGAAGGTGAAGATGGCCAGGACCAGGAACGCGATGAACAGCGGCAGGTCCTTGACGAACGTGTTGCCCGAGGAGGCGCCGACGCCCATCACGGTGAGCACGGCCTGGATGCCCACCAGCTGCAGCGCGATGTAGGGCATCAGCGCGAGGATGCCGGTGAAGGCGATGGCCAGCGCCAGGCCGCGCGACCCGTAGCGGCCGCGGATGAAGTCAGCCGGCGTGACGTAGTTGTGCGTCCGCGCGATCGACCACAGCCGGGGCAGGAAGATGAGCGCGATCGGGAACACGATGATCGTGTAGGACACCGCGAAGAAGCCGGTCACCGCGCCGGCCCCGAACACCGCCGCGGGCACCGCGATAAAGGTGTACGCGGTATAGAGGTCACCGCCGAGCAGGAACCAGCCCACGAACGTACCGAACCCGCGGCCCCCAAGCCCCCACTCGTTCAGGTGCATCATGTCCTCGGCCCGGCGCCACCGCGCCGCCGCGAAGCCGATCAGCGTGACCAGGAGGAACAGGACGATGACGATGGTGAAGGTGACGGCGTTGACGTTGCTCACCTGGCCACCTCACCCGGTCCGCCCGCGCCCGGTCGCCCAGCGCCCGGCCCGTCCGCGCCCGGTCTGCCCGCGTCGGCGGGTGCTCGCAGCCGGTTCTGCAAGAACAGGACGATCCCGAGCACGATGCCCACCACCGGCATGTAGATGAGCAGGAAGAAGTAGAAGAACGGGAAGTCGCCGACCATCGGCGTGGCGCTGGCGTACAGCGGCACGTACAGCGAGAAGAAGACCGCGGCGATGATCAGGATGGCGATGACGGCCGTGATGACGGGATGGGCGGCGTACGGGGACCGGGAGCCAGCGGGGGTCGGTGCAGCAGGTGGCTGGGTCATACTTTCCCTCTCGTCCGGGGGAGGCAACCTCTCATAGTGACTGGCATCACACTGGTTGCATATATGGTCCGCCCGTGACCGGGAATCGGCAATGCCCTGACGCCAACGATAGGAACTTGTTGCCAAATCACCAGATCGCCGTCGCTAGTCATTGCCCAGCTCACCTAAGCGCAGCCCCAGGCTACCCCCTTATGCTCTCGCCCAATGACAATCCCAGCTATTTGATCCCCATGAGCAGGACTCTTCCCGGCGAGCGCCTTGGGAGGCGGAAGTGTCGAGGGGTGTCTGTGGTGCGCCTGGCATCACCCCGGCCGTATCCCGGGGAGCGCAGTTAACGACACCGGTGCCACATCGATGTCGCGATAACGACATCGACGCCACATTGATGTCGTTGCCGAGGCCGGGCAGGTGCAGGCCGGTTCAGCCGCCCACCCGGGTCGGCCGCCCGAGTCAGTCAGCCAGCCCCGCGAAACGTGCCGCCGAGTTCCGGGCCGAGCCCGGCCCGCGCCGCGGCCAGGAAGGCCTCCCGGTCCAGCCGCCCGGAACCGGCCGGCATCGCCCCGGCCAGCGGCCGTCCCGCGATGACGGCCAGGTCCGTAAGGTTGGCCCGCTCGGCCAGCCCCGGCGAGGCCGGCCAGGAGCCGATGACCACGCCAGCCAGCGCCAGCCGCCGCGCGTTCAGCGCCTCCACCGTCAGGGCGGTGTGGTTGAGGGTACCGAGCCCGGGCGTGGTGACCACCAGGACCGGCGCCCCCAGCATGGCGGCCAGGTCCGCGATCGTGGCCCCCGCCGGGTCGTAGCGGACGAGCAGGCCGCCCGCGCCCTCGACCAGGATCAGGTCCGCCTCGGCCTGCAGCTGCTTGATCACGACGGCGGCCTCGGCCAGGTCCAGCGGCGGCCGCCCGGCCGCCCGGGCAGCCGCCTCGGGGGACAGCGGGTCGGGGAACCGGGCCAGCTCGCGGGTTCGCGTCACGCCGGCCAGGCGCCGGACGACCTCCAGGTCACCGGCGGCGCCGGGCGGCTCGCCGGTCTGCACGGGCTTGACCACCGCCACCCGCTCGCCGCGGCTGGCGGCCAGGGCCGCGACCGCCGCGGTCACCACCGTCTTGCCGACCTCGGTGCCGGTGCCGCTGACGACCAGCACCGCCGGAAGGCCCGTCACCGGCGCAACCTGGTGACGAACTTGTACCGGTCCCCCCGGTACCACGACTGCGCCCACTCGACCGGTTCCCCGGTGACGTCATAAGCGTGCCGCGACAGCAGCAGCAGCGGCAGCCCGGGATCGACCTCGAGCAGCTGGGCGTCGTGCGGGTCGGCGAGCACCGTCTCGATCGTCTCTTCTGCCTCGGCCAGCTCGATGCCGTAGGCCACGTGCAGCGTCTCGTACAGCGACCGGTGCCGTTCCAGCTGCTTGCGCAGGCCGGGGAAGCGCCGGGCGGGCAGGTGCGAGGTGTCGATCGACATCGGCTCGCCGTCGGCCAGCCGCAGCCGGTGGATGCGCAGCGCGCGGCCGCCGGGGCGGATGCCGAGCAGTTCGGCGAGCGGCTCGTCCGAGGCGACATAGCCGATGTCGAGGATCTTGGTCTGCGGGTGCAGGCCGTGCGCGCGCATGCCCTCGGTATAGCTGGCCAGCTCGAGCGGCTGGGCCACCTTGGGCTTGGCCACGAAGGTGCCCTTGCCCTGCATGCGCAGGAGCCGGCCCTCGATGACGAGCTCGGCGAGCGCCTGCCTGACCGTGGTCCGCGAGGTTCCGTATGACCGCGCGAGCTCTCGCTCCGGCGGGACCGGGCTGCCCGCGTCCAGCGCGGCCGTGAGCTCGAGCAGCTGGCGCTTCACCTGGTAGTACTTGGGCAGCCGGGGCGGCGCGCCCGCACCGGGGATTCCGGGCGGGTCACCGGCCGGCAACAGAGAAGCGGTCATCCGGAATCTTCGCCTTAATAAGAGGCTTGGGTCAAGTTAGCCTTGTGTTCCCTGGCAGGCAACCTGTCCGACCACAGGTTCACTGTACATGTCAACGGATCGTGTCAACGGGGCAGTCAACACGCCCCCTCTGACCAGCGAAAACAGGCAGGTCAGCAACAATTGCGATTGTCAACGGGGGAGTGTCCCCCCGGACACGCCAGACCCCGCGCACGACGGAGCTGCACGCGGGGCCTAGGGGGTTGGCTAGCGGGTCTTCAGCCCGCTGGTGAAAGCTTGCCAGGCATCGGCGCCGAAGTTGAGCACCGGGCCGTACGGTCCTGGGTGTCGCGGACCACCAGGCGGTGAGGGTCGGCCGCGACTTCAATGCAGTTGCCGCCACCGTTGCTGCTATAACTCGACTTACGCCACTTCAGGTCTGTGTCTTCCATTTTTCCTCTGCCGTCCGTACGAGGGCTAGTGATTCGGAGCGCGGGTAGGCCGCGCCGAGTATCCGCTCAAACGCCACCGTCACCTTGCCTATCAGACCGGGCGCGGTGCTCGTCACGTCCTCTACTGTCTCAAGGCGCACCGTGGTTGAGCCATCCCGAGTCGCGATATCCAGCGCTCCCCATACGCCCATGTTTACCCCCTCGGGCAGAACGTACAGCGATACGCCGGAGTCTGCGCTATCCCCGGTACCACGATCGGTGACCAGTAGCGCAGGATGGTTGCCTCGGATTCAGCCTGCCTCCAGGACATGAACGGCAATGATGCCCGCGGCCGGTCCTATTCGCCTTTATCCCTGCTATTCCGCTATGCATCTCGCGCAAAGCAAAGGACCGACCAGGAATTCACCTGATCGGCCCAATTGCTAACTCCGAACGCCTTTTGGAGGTGAACGTCAACTATCTCCATGGTCCCGCACCGCGGCCAGCGCGCGCACTGCTGCCGCGAAGTCGCTTTCCGTCAGGCTGGCCCGGGCCGCCAGCCGCAGGCACGCCTGGCCGACCGGGACCGCGGGCGGCCGGAAGCAGCCGACTCGCACGCCGTGACCGGCGCAGATCCGCTTGGCCTCGGTGGCCCGGGCCGCGTCGCCCACCACGACCGCGAGCACGGCGGCGTCCGGCGGCCGCACGGACAGCCCCAGGCCCGCGGCGATACCGGCCAGCCGGGTCGCGGCGGCCCGGGCGCGGGCGCCGAGCTCCGGCTCGGCCGCGACCACCTCCAGGGCGGCCAGGGCCGCGCCCGCACAGGGCGGCGCCAGGCCGGTGTCGAAGATGAACCCGCGCCCGGTGTCCACCAGCGTGCCGAGAACCTCCGGCGCCGCCAGCACCGCGCCCCCCTGGCCGGCCAGCGCCTTGGACAAGGTGACAGTACGGATCAGGTCCGGTTCGGCGCCGATCCCGGCCGCGGCCGCCGCACCGCGCCCGCCCGGACCAATCACACCGAACGAGTGGGCCTCATCCAGCACCAGCAGCCCCCCGTAATCCCGGGCCACGGCGTGCAGCTCGGCCACCGGCGCCTGATCGCCGTCGACGGAGAACACCGCGTCGCTGACCACGATGGCCGCCGCCTCGCCCCGGCCGGCCAGCGCCCGCCGCACCGCGTCCAGGTCGCGATGCGGCGTCACGGCGACCCGGACCCCGCCCCCGCGGGCGAGCCGGCACGCGTCGATCAGCGAGGCGTGGTTGCCCGCGTCCGAGACGATCAGCACCCCGCCCCCGCCCGCGCCGTCCAGGGCCGCGGCCAGCGCGGTGAGCACGGTCAGGTTGGCCAGGTAGCCCGACGAGAACACGAGCGCGGCCGGCGCGCCGGCGAACTCGGCCAGCCGCGCCTCCAGCCGGGCGTGCAGCGCGGTCGTCCCGGTAACCAGGCGGGAGCCGGTCGACCCGGTGCCCCACTCCCAGGTCGCCTCGACGGCGGCGGCGGCGAGCCGCTTGTCCCCGCACAGCCCGAGGTAGTCGTTCGAGGCCAGGTCGACGAGCCCGTCATGGCCGGCCTGGCGGGGCACCAGGCCGCGCCGGACTCCGGCCCGGGACCGCCCGTCCGCCGCCTGACGCAGGAGCTCCAGTGGATGTGATCGATCGCGCATCGGGGAATGATCTCAGCTCCGGATGCGATGATGGTGCTGTGCCCACCCTGAACGACCTGGCCAGGAGTCATACCAGCCTGGCCGACGCCGACGTCGAGCACCTGCACTCGCTGGTGTCGGACTGGCAGCTGCTCGCCGACCTGTCCTTCGCCGACCTGATCTTGTGGGCACCGGCCCAGGACGGTACCGGCTGGCTGGCGGTCGCCCAGATGCGTCCCACCACCGGCCCCACCTCGCTGCACGACGACGTGGTCGGCACTTTCGCCGGCCCGGAGGACCAGCGCCTGCTCGACGTGGCCAGGGACGAGCGGCGGATCTGGCGGGAGAGCGACCCGGACTGGACCAACGGCGTCCCGGTGCGGACCGAAGGCATCCCGGTGACCAGGGCGCACCGGGTGATCGCGGTCATCGAGCGGTGCACCAACCTGAACTCGGCCCGCACCCCGAGCCGGCTCGAGCTCACCTACCTGCAAGGGGCCGACGACCTGGCCCGGATGGTGGCCGAGGGGACGTTCCCGGTCCCCGGCGCCGACGCGATGCTGGTCCGGTCGCCCCGGGTCGGCGACGGCCTGCTGCGGCTGGGCAAGTCAGGCAAGGTCACCTACGCCAGCCCGAACGCGCAGTCGGCCTACCGCCGCCTCGGCCTGGCCGCCGACCTGATCGGCGCCGAGCTCAGCGTGGTCACGGCCGGCCTGTGCGCCTCCGACGAGCCGCTGGACGAGTCGCTGATGGTGGTGGCGGCGGGCCGGGCGCCGCGTGAGGCCGAGGTGGACGGGAACGGCTCGGTGGTCCAGCTGCGCTCGATCCCGCTGGTCGTGGGCGGCAGCCGGACCGGCGCCCTGATCCTGGTCCGGGACGTCACCGAGCTCCGCCGCCGCGAGCGCGAGCTGATGACCAAGGACGCCACCATCAGGGAAATCCACCACCGGGTGAAGAACAACCTGCAGACGGTGGCGGCCCTGCTGCGGCTGCAGTCCCGGCGGCTCCACGCCCCGGAGGCGCGGGCCGCGCTCGACGAGGCGGTCCGCCGGGTCGGGTCGATCGCGGTCGTGCACGAGACGCTGTCCCACGCGCCGGAAGAGGTCGTCGACTTCGACGACATCGCCGACCGGGTCGCCATGATGGCGGGGGAGGTGTCGACGGCCGAGGTCCGGGTGGTCCCGAAGATCATCGGGTCGTTCGGCCGGCTCCCCGCGGCCGTGGCCACGCCCGTCGCCATGGTCCTGACCGAACTCCTCCAGAACGCCCTCCAGCACGGCTTCACCGATCCGCAGGCCGCCCGCGAGCGGGGACTGCTCGAGGTCGTGGTGGTACGCGAGCCCGACCGGCTGACGGTGACGGTGGCGGACAGCGGCGTGGGCCTGCCCGCGGAATTCGACCTGGAAACCTCGACCAGCCTCGGCTTGCAGATCGTCCGCACGCTGGTGGTCGGGGAACTCGGCGGGCGGCTGCGGATCAGCCCGAGGCCGGGTGGCGGCACCGAAGCGGTCGTGGATATCCCGGTCAGCCACGAACCGGCCGGTCATGAGTCCGCCGACGGCGAATCCGCCGACCGGGGCCGCGAGGCGCTTTCTTAATCCAGGTTAAACGGCCGGTGAACGCGGGCGCGTCATCCCGCGGCCGGGTGCCGGCCGTTCGCCGTACCGGCGCGCGGCCAGGTCGTCCGACCTTTGTCACACGTGCGCGCGGGCCCGCAGCCTGATCGTCCGGCGCTTGACGGCGCGTCGCTCGTCCTCGCTCAGGCCGCCCCAGACACCGGCGTCCTGCCCGGACTCGATCGCCCAGCGCAGGCACTCCTCCACTACCGAGCAGCGGCGGCATACCTGTTTCGCTTCATCGATCTGGAGCAGTGCCGGACCGCTGTTCCCGATGGGGAAGAACAGCTCGGGGTCCACTTCACGGCAGGCGGCTTCGTGGCGCCAGTCCATGATGTCCACTCCTTCTCGGCGGCCGGGCGCTAGCGGATGTGCCCGGTATGCACGTCTATCTGCAGCTTGTGAAGCTTTTCACGAGCTTTGCCGTTTTTTCGTGGCCCCGAGTTTTAGGTGGGGCTACTTTTGACACCAAGTGTTAACCCGGCCGGTCCGCGAACGATCCGGCCGTGCCCCCGAAGGCATCGCCGCCGTCATCTAGCTGCAGAGTTCATCCGAGCTGATGACACGTGCGAAACGCCCCCGCACCAGGCATCGCGTCAAGCCTCTCAACGCCAGTTGGCGAGCGCAAGAGGCCACGGCGCCCCTTCAGCCGAATTTAATGTCAGATCGATCACATTTTGCTCTCGCCGTGTCAACCAGCTTCCGGAAGGCCACGGAACGCCTTCCCGGATCACGTCATGACACGAAGCGAGTGCGGCGCGAACTGGAATTTCACGGCCTCGGTCTCGCCCAGGTATTCCCCGTCGACCTGAAGGGCGATCGGCCGGGCCGACCGTACCGTGAGGGTCTCGGAACCTAGGACAGCGAGTAGGTCCCGGCCACGCGGCGGACGGCTCCTGATGTACAGCATCTGGCCGACCAAGGCGACGATCCGCAGCAGCCGGAGCCGGCGCAGCGCCAGCACGTCCAGCCCCGAGCTGAAATCCGGCCGGGGAACGGGCAGTACCGCCCGGCTGTTCAGGTAGGTCCACGGCGAGCGGTTGGTAATGATCGTCATGAACAGGTCGCTGACCGGCGGCTCGCCGTCGCGCTCCAGTGTCAGGGCCGGCCGCCGCCGCTCGGTGCCGCGGAAGTAGGTGCGCACCATCGCCCGCAGGAACAGGGCCGGGCTCTCCCGGTGTCCTTCGCCGCGCAGCCGGTCGACTTCCCCCACCACCTCGGCGTCCCAGCCCAGGCCGGCGCTGAACGTGAAGTAGCGGTCCCCGGCCAGCCCGAGCCCGATCGTCCGGTAGCGATCCGCCTCCAGGGCGTCCCGCAGCCGCTGGATCGCCGCGGCCGCGTCGACCGGCAGCCCGAGGCCCCGGGCCAGCACGTTGGCCCCGCCGCCGGGAATGATCGCGATCACCGGCTGACCCTGCCGGTCACCACCGGGCCCATCACCACTGGGCCCGTCACCACTGGTCCGGCTCATGACGCCGTTGACCACCTCGTTGACGGAGCCGTCGCCGCCGTGCACGATGATGAGGTCGGCGTCGGTCGCCGCGGCCAGGTCACGCGCATGGCCGCGGTACTGGGTCCGCTCGATATCTAGGTCCACCAGGCTGGCCAGCGAGCGGACCGCCAGGTCGGCAACGGCCCCCGTCATCGAGGTCGCGTGCCGGTTGACAATCAGCAGTCCCCGCACCACGCCTAGGGTAACGGCCGCCTAAGCTGGAATCCTGCGCGACCCCCACGATCACGGACGGGTGAGACGACATGGCGACGCGACCGGCCAAGACGCGAGCCCAGGCTCAGTCGGCCAACGCCCAGTCGGCCAAGACACAAGCCGTCAAAGCGCGGTCAGCCACGGCCCAGGCCGCCAAGGCCCGGTCAGCCACCGCACAGTCGGCAACAGCGCAGTCAGCCACAGCCCAGGCCGCCAAGCCCAGCCCGCCAAGACGCAGCCCGCGAACACGCAGCCCGCCGGGTCCGCTGCCGCCCTCCCGCGCGCGCTCCGCGTGGCCGCGGTCCTCCAGGGCGCCGAGGCCGTCGGCATGCTGGTCGCGGCGGGGTTCGCCGCCGTCGCCACCGCGGGCGGGAAATCCTACGAGCTGTCGAGCGGCATCGCGCTGACGCTGATCGCGGTGGCCACCGCCGGCCTGTTCGCGGCGTTCGCCGTCGGCCTGGCCCGGGGCCGCCCGTGGACCCGGACCCCGGTGGTCATGTTCCAGCTGGCCATCGGTTTCTGGGGCGTCTTCCTGCTGACCGGTCACCGGTACGCGTGGGGCGTGCCCATGCTGCTGCTCGCGGCCGCCATCGTGGTCGCCGTCTTCACCCCGGGCGCCCTGCGTGCCCTCAACCGCCCGCCCCGCCAGCCCTGAGAACCCGCCAGCCCTGAGAACCCGCCAGCCCTGACAGGAAAACGGACCCCCGGCCACGCCAGGCCAGGGGTCCGTTCGTCAGTCGTCGGTGGTCAGCCCGTCGCGGAGCTGGGCCAGGGTCCGGGCCAGCAGCCGGGACACGTGCATCTGGGAGATGCCGAGCTCGGCCGCGATCTGCGACTGGGTCATGTTGCCGAAGAAGCGCAGCAGCAGGATCTTCTTCTCGCGCGGCGGCAGCTGCTCGAGCAGCGGCTTGAGCGATTCGCGGTACTCCACGCCCTCCAGGGCGTCGTCCACCATGCCGAGCGAGTCGGAGACGGCGGGCGCGTCCTCGTCGCCCGAGTCCGGCGCGTCCAGCGAGACGGTGGAGTAGGCGTTGGCCGACTCCAGGCCCTCCAGCACCTCTTCCTCGGTCATCTGGAGGTGGGCCGCGAGCTCGGACACCGTCGGCGCGCGTCCCTCGCGCTGGGCCAGGTCGCCGACGGCCTTGGTCAGCGAGAGCTTGAGCTCCTGCAGGCGGCGCGGCACCCGGACCGCCCAGCCCTTGTCCCGGAAGTGGCGCTTGATCTCGCCCACGATGGTGGGCGTGGCGTAGGTGGAGAACTCCACCCCGCGCTCGAGGTCGAACCGGTCGATGGACTTGATCAGCCCGATCGTGGCGACCTGGGTCAGGTCGTCGAGCCATTCGCCGCGATTGCGGAACCGGCGGGCCAGGTACTCGACCAGCGGCAGGTGCAGTTCGACGAGAATGCCCCTGATCCGGACCCGTTCGGGATCATCGGCCGGAAGCTGGGACAGGCGCAGGAACAGTTCCCGCGCCCGCGCCCGGTCCGGTGACCCGCGCTCGATGCGCACGGTCTCCGCGGTGGCCTGGGCGACCTCGGGATCGTCAGTCACCTGGACGTCCGGTTCGTCGGTCACCTGGACCTCGAACTCGCTGCTCACCCGGACCTCGAACCCGAGTGCCCGGGCGCCAGGTTCTCCCGCTGCTTGCACAGCACGATGGCCACCTGGTCGTCGTCCCCGAGCCGGGAGTCGACGGTCCCGGCCAGGGCGGAGAGCACGGTCCAGGCGAAGGTGTCCCGGGCCGGCAGCTGCGGCTCGGCCGCGGTCACCGAGACCGTGATCGTCATGTCCTCGGCGCCGAGGTCGAAGGCGCATTCCAGGTTGGTGCCCGGGATCGCCTGGGAGAGCAGCATCGCGCAGGCTTCGTCCACGGCGATGCGCAGGTCCTCGATCTCGTCCAGCGTGAAGTCGAGCCTGGCCGCCAGGCCCGCCGTCGCCGTGCGCAGCACGGACAGGTAGGCCCCCTCGGCCGGCATGCGAGACCGTCACGTGGTCTTGCGTCGTCTCGCGACTCGCTAGGGCCGGATCGCGCTGACCCGGCACGGCTGTCGTCGCGGCGGTGTCTTCCGTCACGTTCCTCCTCCGGGCAGGTGTCCCGTCGCCGCCCGGCTTCGCCGCCGGTCCTGGATAACACTCACGGAAGCAACCTACCGCCCGCAGGCCAGGACGAGAAACGCGGCGCGCCGCCGGGTAACCTCACCCCCCGCACCCACCCGCTTACCCTTAGCACCTCCAGCCCCGTAAACCCCCCCGGACGCCATGAAACCCGGGTCTCATGGCGTCCGGAGAGCCTGGAGACCCGGGTTTCACGACGTTGGGCGCTGAACGCGCGGTACTGCTTAGGCCTGCTTGGTCTCCCAGAAGATCTTGTCGATCTCCGCGATCTTGGCCAGCAGCTCGTCCGCCTTGCCGACGTCCACGCTGCCCTTGGTGCCCGAGGCCCCGGCGAGCTTGGTGGCCTCGTTGAACAGCTGGTGCAGCTGCGGGTACTTCTCGAAGTGCGGCGGCTTGAAGTAGTCCGTCCACAGCACCCACAGGTGGTGCTTGACCAGCTCCGAGCGCTGCTCCTTGATGAAGATGGCGCGGGCCCGGAACTCGGGGTCCGTGTTCTGCGCGTACTTTTCCGCGATGGCCTTGACCGATTCCGCCTCGATCCGGGCCTGCGCCGGGTCGTAGACTCCGCACGGCAGGTCGCAGTGGGCGTGGACAATGGTCTTCGGCTCGAGCAGGCGGGTGAGCAGCCTCATCGATTCCCTTTCTCCGGCTTGTGAACTTGCAGACCCGACACTACCCCCGTCGCCTGCGCTGACACGTGGAGGGACCGTGCACTGGCCGATCTGGCGGGTCATGGTGACCGAACGTTCCATGGAGCCTGCCCTGCGTCCCGGCGACTGGCTGCTGGCCCTGCGCACCCGTAGGATCCGTCCCGGCCAGGTCGTGCTGGCCCGGCACCCCGGCCGGCCGGACCTGCTCCTGGTCAAGCGGGCCGCGGGCCGGGTGGACGGCGGCTGGTGGCTGGCCTCGGACAACCCGGCGGCCGGCGCGGTCGACAGCGCCCGGTTCGGCCCGGTGCCGGTCCCGCTCATCGAGGGCCGCGTGCTGGGCCGCTACTGGCGACCAAGATCAAAACCTTGAGCCCGAACGGGGCACCTGTCCACGCCCCATCCCACGAAAAGAACGGCCCCGCCAATCGGCGGGGCCGTTCTCCGGTACTGCGTGAACCCTAGTGGTGAATGCCGGTGTCGGGCAGCTCCTGCTCCCCGGCCTGCTTGTTGACCAGGAGGAGCGTCTCCTCACGCGGCAGCTTGGTGCGCATCGCCCAGAGGTAGATGACGACGCTGAAGATGGCCACGACCAGCATGTCCCACCAGAAGCCGAGGCGGAAGGTGTTGGTCGGCGGCAGCGGGTGCTTGTCGCTGGTCCCGGCGTACTGGCCCTGCCAGGAGATGATGCCCAGGCCGATCAGCCAGACCGGCAGCCAGACCGCCGACTTCCAGTCCAGCGGCGGGCGCTGCCTGTCGAACGCCATCAGGATGCCGATGACCACGTACCCGATCACCAGGACGATGCCGAGCTTCCAGACGACCTCGAAGCCCGACCAGTAGATCAGCAGGTCGGCGACGACGAACGCCAGCGGGGCGAGGATGTTGGCGGCCGGCAGCCGGTACGGCCGCTCGATCTCGGGGATCTGGCCCCGGAACGCACCCAGGGACAGCGGTGCGCCCGCGTACATCAGCACGCTCGCGCCGGTGATCAGGCCGACCAGCGAGTGCCAGCTCGGGAACGGCAGCAGGAAGAGCAGCCCGATGAGGAACGCGCCGATGAGGCCGACCCACGGAACGCCGTTCTTGTCGACCCGGGCGAAGGCCTGCGGGGCGTACCGGTTACGGGCCAGGCCGTAGCTGACCCGCGAGGTGCCGGTGGTGTAGATCAGGCCGGTGCCGGACGGGGAGATGAAGGCGTCGACCCGCAGGATGTGCGCCAGCCAGCCCAGCCCGGCCAGGGCCGAGACGGCCGCGAACGGCCCGGCGTTCAGCTGCGCGATGGACTTGTTGCACGTACCCGTAGCGGGGCAGGACAGGGCGGTCAGGCCGCCGTGGACGGTCAGCAGGCTCGGCTCCAGCGCGGCGATAAACGCGACCTGCAGCAGGCAGTAGATCACGGTGCCGATGAGGACCGAGATGATGATCGCCAGCGGCAGGTTGCGGCCCGGGTTCTTGATCTCCCCGGCCAGCTGGTCGGCCTGCTCGAAGCCCGAGTAGGCGAAGATGATGCCCGCCGCGGGCAGCGAGCCCAGCAGGGCTTTTATGCCGCCCGGCATGAAGCCGACACCGCCCGCGGTGAAGTTGCCGCCGTGGAACTGGGTCAGCAGCACGATGATGGCGAGGACCGGGACCGCGACCTTCCACCACGTGATGACGTTGTTGACCCGGGCGAAGATCCGCATGGCCAGGAAGTTCACGCCGACGAAGACCGCCATCAAGATGATCGTCAGGATGAAGCCGGTCCCGGTCACGTTCTTCTTGACCGGGTCGTAGATGCTCGGCCAGTAGTACGAGGCGTACTGCATGAACGCGAAGCACTCGATCGGCGCGATCGTCACGGCCTGCATGTAGGAGAAGAACCCGAATCCGATGCCAGCCACGCTGCCAAACGCGAAGTGCGGGAACCTGGCCGTACCACCGGAGACCGGGAACATCGCGCCGAGCTCGGCGTGGCACAGGGCCAGGACGATGACGACGATCCCGGCGATGATCCAGGCCAGCACGGCGGCACCGCCCACCGCCTGCGCGGCGAAGAGCGCACCGAACAACCAGCCGGAACCGATGATCGATGTTTCAGACGCCCAGGTGGCTCCGATCAGGCCAAGCTCACGCTTGAAGCCGACATCTGCCGGCGTAGATACGGCGACCCCTGAAGTTTCAGCTGCCATGTGATCCCTTTTTCCGATCGTGCCCCGCAGGGCTAGCCACCCGCGGTGCGAGATCCCCGCCCCAACCGGATGAGCTTCGCGTATGCGTCGAGTGAGATCATCGTAGGGATCATCGACATAACTGAGAAGTGTTCACCCGGATTCGTTTTGATAACGCAGGTCACGGCCCATATGTCGGGACTAAAGATGTCGTAGGCCGGTTACCTGACATCACTTGTATGTCAGGTGAATAACGCGACGTTACGTTTCGCCATCGGTATGTGATGCCTATCACCAGCCAAGATGCCCCGAATGGAACGACCCGAAACTCCGGCCGCCCGGGCCCGGGCGCGCTAGTCCGAGGCGCGTTCCGCCCTGGTACCAGGAGCCTTTGCCTCGCCGCCGTCGTCCTCGCCGCGTTTCCTGGCCCGGAACGCGGACACGTTGGCGCGGTTCATGCAGCGCTCGGAGCAGTACCGCCGCGTGTTGCTGGTGCTGGTGTCGACGAAGACGCCCGGGCAGCCGGCCGCCTGGCAGACGCCGAACCGGTCGATCCCCAGGTCGGTGACCCGGACGGCGAGTCCCATCACGGCCCCCGCCGCGTACTTGTCCGCGACCGAGCCGCTCTCGGTGTAGTGCACGTGCCAGGGCTGGCCGTCGTGGCCGGACAGCTGCGGGTGAACGGGATGCTGGATCAGCAGCGCGTTCAGCCGCGCGGCGGCGTCCTCGCCGTCGCCGTCGCCGCAGGCCACGAAGAAGGCGCGGAACTCGGCCCGCAGGGCCCGCAGCGAGTCGAGGTCGTTGCGGGTCACGCCGGTGTTGAGGTGCTCGCGGTCGGCGACCAGCGCGCGCAGCCCGTCCAGGTTGGTGAGCCTGTCACGGTCCTCGCCCCCGGAACCGGCCGTGTTCGCCAGCCGTACCGCGAGTTCAGCGTAGGAGTTGAGGTCCACTCCCGTGCTCCCAGCTTTCTGTCCCAAGCCGCAGGGAGGTTGATCGGTGTAATGGTCTGTTGCCGGTATTGAGTATTACACCATCGGCTAGGCAGATGCCAGCAGCAGGCCGGCGTTCTGTGGCACACTGGCTACACGGGACACCCCCGTCTCTCTCACGTGCGCGCCATCTCCGCGCCCATCGATCACCGTGAGCAATTCTTAAGCACAGGGGGTAACCCATGTTCGAATCACCCGTGTCTGAATCAACCGCGCCCGCCGGTACCGAAGATCCCGTGTTCGCCATGCACCGCGGCGGCAAGATCGGCGTCCAGCCGACCGTCGACGTGACCGACCGGTACGGCCTGGCCATGGCCTACACGCCCGGCGTGGCCCGGGTCTGCACCGCCATCGCGGACGAGCCCGAGCTGGCCGCCGAGTATCATCCCCGCCCAGTTCGACCCCCGAGTCGCCCCCGCCGTCGCCACCCAAGCCCACCTC
>CAWIUF010000017.1:0-24245 GCA_963839095.1 uncultured Actinomycetota bacterium
CGCTGCCGGTCAACGCCAGTGGCAAGATACTCAAGCGCGAGCTGCGGACCCGGGACTGACGAAGGAGGCGAGCGATGAGCCCACGCGGGGGAAGCACGGCCGGCCGGGTCGTGGCCGGCGTCTCGGCGTCCCAGCGGGAACGGCGCGGGGCCGGCCCGCTCACCCCCAAGGGTCGCGAGCGGCGCAGCGAGATCCTGCGCGCCGCGCGCAAGGTCTTCGAGGAGCGCGGGTTCCTCGACACCCGGGTCGCCGACATCGTCGCGGCGGCCGGCGTTGCCCAGGGCACCTTCTACAGCTACTTCGATTCCAAGGAAGCCGTCTTCGCCGAGGTCGCCCAGCAGGTCGTCGAGACCATGATGGACGGGCTGCACACCGACTTCGTCCGGGACATCGACCCGGTGGAGCGGATCCGGCGGGCCATGGTCCGGTTCGTCGAGGCCTTCCGGCCGAACGCGGTCATGATCGGCCTGATCGAGCAGGTCGGCACGTTCACGCCGGAGATGCGCCGGCTCCGCCTCGCGCTGCGCCAGTCCTTCGTCGACCGGTCGGCCCGCGGCATCCGCCGGATGCAGGCGGACGGGATCGCCGACCCGCAGGTCGACCCGGTGATGATGGCCGAGATCCTCGGCGCCATGGTGGACCAGACCTGCTACATGTGGTTCTTCCTGGGCAAGGAGTTCGACTCGGCCGCCGTCGTGGAGTCTCTGACCACCGCCTGGGCCCGCGCCATCGGCATCAGGGACGCCTGAGCGGTCCGGCCGCCGGGCCTGCCCGGCCATGCCGCCGGGGCCTGCCCGGCCATCCGCCGTGGCCGGGTGGCCGGGTCCTGCGTCCCGGCGGCGATGTCGTCCAGGCTGCGCCCGGCGGGTTCGGGGAGCACCAGGGTGAGCGCGAATCCGAGGCCGGAGACCGCGGCGGTGAGCAGCAGCGTGCCGCGCAGGCCCAGCGAGGATTGCAGCACGGGGAACAGGAAGACGCCGATGAAGGCGCCGAGCTTGCCGATCCCGGCGGAGATCCCGTGCCCGGTGGTCCGCATGGAGACCGGATACAGCTCGCTGGGCAGCACGAACGTGGTCATGTTCGGGCCGAACTCGGTGAAGAAGTAGCTCACCCCGTAGACCAGCAGGAACGGGACCACGGCGGTGGTCAGGCCGGGTACCACCGCGATGACCGCGAAGCACAGCCGCCATGACCGCGAACCCGGCCAGCTGCAGCCGCCGGTGCCCGATCCGGTCCAGCCGGGCGATCGCCAGCGCGTACCCGGGTACCGCCGCCACCGAGAAGATCGCCAGCTGCAGCGCGATCTTGGTCATGGTGCTGGCGTGCGGGGAGATCAGGCCGAGGATCTGCGGGGTGGAGATGGTGTTGCCGTAGTAGGCGTAGTCGAGCAGGAACCAGCAGCCGGCCGTGCCCGCCAGCGTGATCAGCCAGCGGCGGCTGGTCAGGAACGCCCGCAGCCCCGCCTCGGGCCGGGGACCTGCGGGTCTCGCCGTGGACCGCCCGCAGGGCCCGCTCCTGGACCTGGGCCCGGTAGCGCGGCGACTCCGGCATCCGGCAGCGCAGGTAGATGACCGCGGCGGCGGGAACCGCGCCGAGCGCGAGCAGGACCCGCCAGGCCGTGTCGTCGCTGGCGCCCGAGCCGAGCAGGGCCAGCGCGATCAGCGGCCCGATGATCAGCCCGAGCGCCTGGGTGCCGAACACCATCCCGACCAGCTTGCCGCGGTCCTTGCGGTTGGCGTACTCGCTGACCATGACCGCGCTGACCGGGTAGTCGCCGCCGACGCCGACCCCCAGCAGGAACCGGAACCCGATCAGCACCCAGAACGACCCGGACAGCGCCGAGCCCAGCGCCCCCGCGATCATGATCGACGGCGACCAGCCAGTACACCCGCTTGCGGCCGACGATATCCGCGTATCGGCCGAACACCAGCGCGCCGAGGAACGCGGCCGCCAGCATGGTGCTGTTCAGCAAGGCCAGCTGACCCGAGCCCAGGTGCCAGTCCTTGGTGATCAGCGCCGAGGCGATCCCGATGACGAACAGGTCGTAGGCGTCGGTGAAGAACCCCACCCCCGAGGCCACCACCGCCCGCAGGTGGGAACGGTTCAGCGACGCCTCATCCAGCGCCGTGACCAGATCGCCGGGCTGGATGT
This sequence comes from uncultured Actinomycetota bacterium, assembly GCA_963839095.1. Lineage (GTDB taxonomy): Bacteria > Actinomycetota > Actinomycetes > Streptosporangiales > Streptosporangiaceae > Palsa-504. The sequence continues at coordinate 2,152 of CAWIUF010000017.1, forward strand.
CCGCCACCGCATCACCCCGCAGGTCACGCCGCCCGGCACCGCCGCGGCCGCCTTTATTCCTGTTCTTGCCGCGGAACGTACCTATCTCCGGCAACGCTCAGCCGACGCATAAATGAACAGAAGATGAACGAAAAGTGTCTGACAGCCGAATAATGATCTGTCGGCCGCTCTGCGGTGATGCCTGCCGCCGGACGTAGCATGTCCGGTGATGGCGGATATCCGGAAGTGCGACCAGTGCGGCATGTCGTTCACGCCGCGGCGCGAGCACGCGCGATTCTGCTCGGCCCGCTGCCGGGCGCGGTGGAACCGCCGCTACGCGGGGGGCACCCCGGCCGATACCGGCGCGCTGGACTGGTCCATCACCGCGATGCGCGAAACGATCGAGCGGCTCTGCCGGGCCGGAGGCTGGGACCGGGCCGACGGCTTCGCCGTGATCAGCGAGGCCGTATGGCGGGTGACCATCGTCGACGCCGCCCTGGTGCGGTATCACCCGGAAACGTATGCCCATACCCTGGCCCGCCAGGACGCGGCCCGGCGGCGGATCGTCGAGGAGACCTTCGCCGGGTTGCGGTTCGTCCGCAACCGGATGGGCTACGACGCTCATCCCGCTGATTTCATCCAGCCGCTGGACTCCGGCGCAGGCATCGCCGCCTGGACCTGGAAGCTGGTTCCCGAACCTTCGCTCGGCGCGCTCACGCCACGCGGCCGGGCCTGGGAGCTGACCAGGTACCAGGCCTACCAGGACCGGCTCGCGAACCGCGCGGTCGGCGAGATTTTCACCCAGGCCGCCGCTTTCCTCGGCCTGGCCGCGGACGGAATCCTCAGCTGCGCCGAAGAGACTCGGGGCCAACGCAACCGGTAACGAACTTAAACCATTCAGCGAGGGATCTTGCGCTGATATGGGCGAAAAGGCTAGGAAAGGTAAGTTGCCGGGCTAGCGGAACAGGGTCAGGCCCGGCCGCTACCTGGGAGGTGGGGCATGCCCCTGCGAACGAAACGAGCGAAGGTCCTCGCCGTCGGCGCGGTCGCGGGTGTCGCCGCGGCGCTGACCGTGGGGCTGTCCGCGCCGAGCGGCGCGACGCCGGCGGCCAGCCAGGGCCGCGGTGGTGACCAGGCACGACTGGACCGCGCGTTCATCATCGTGCTGGAGAACCACTCGGAGCACAGCGTGATCGGCGACCCCAACTCGCCGTACATCACGTCGCTGGCACAGCAGTACGGCGAGGCCGCGAACTACTTCGGCGTGACCCATCCGAGCGAGCCGAACTATGTCGCGATGATCAGCGGATCGAACTGGTACATCAACAACGACAACCCGGCGAACCGGTTCGACCACACCAACCTGGTCGACGAGCTAGACGCGGCTCACGTCAGCTGGGGTGCCTATATGGAGGCGATGCCGGCCTCGGATCCGCTCACCGACTTCTGGCCGTCAAGCGCCGATCCGCTGTACGCGTCCAAGCACAACCCGTTCGCGCTGTTCACCGACATCCGCGCCAACCCGGCCCGGGTGGCGGACATCAAGCCGTACACCGCCCTGGCGGGTGACCTGAACAGCCCGCGCGCCCCGCGGTTCGTATTCATCACGCCGGACCAGTGCAACGACATGCATGGCGGGGTGAACGACGCGATCGGCGGCCATCCGGAGACTCCGTGCCCGTTCAACAGCACCAACGATGACGCGAACGACATCCGGCTCAAGCACAACGCGGACGCCTTCGTCAAGGGCGCGGTGACCACGATCATGTCCAGCCGGGCCTGGACGCGGCATAGCGCCATCTTCATCGTGGCCGACGAGGGCGACTTCACCGGCAACGCTGTCAACGGCGGCTGGGACTCCCCGGCCGGCTGCTGCGACTCCCCGGTTCTGCCCAAGGGGGACCCGGACATCAGCGCCAGCTGGCCCGGCGGCCTGTACGGCGGCGCCCTGGTGCCCGCAGTGGTGATCGACCCGAGCGGGCCGCGCCACTTCGTCAGCAACACCGCCTACAACCACTACTCGCTGCTCCGCACCATCGAGGACGCCTGGGGCCTGCCCGAGCTCGCCTTCACCAGCGACCACGCCCAGGTCACCACCATGAACGAGTTCTTCGGCCACTAGGTCGGCTAACCCGCCGGGGCCGGCCGCGCCACCGCGATCCGCGGCGCGGCCGGCCCCTCGGCCGCGCAGGGCGTAAATCCCGGCGGCCACCGTGCCGAGGCACAGGGCCGCGGCGCTGAGCCCCAGCGAGGCGTGGATGCCGATGGCCACGCCGAGGATGCCCACGGTGAACCCGCTCCCGGCGCGCAGCCCGTTGGCGGACACGCCGTACAGGCCGACGACCCGGCCGCGGTCGGCGGGCGCGGCCCGCAGCTGGACGATGGTCTGCCCGATCGACATCGAGGCCAGGTTCGCGATCCCGCCCAGGAACAGCAGCGCCAGCGCGATCAGGTAACTGCCGGTCAGCGCGAAGAACAAGGTGGTCACGCCGTAGACCGCGGTGCTGACCACGGCCGCCTTGGTGTTCGGCTTGATGCTGCCGGTGGCCTCGAGCAAGATGCCGCCGATCACCCCGCCCGCGCCATTGGCGAACAGCAGCACCCCGTAGGCGAGGCCGGCGCTGCCGGCCCCGAGGTCCTGGGCGAACAGCGGCATCGCCGTCTGCAGCGACGTGCCGATGAAGAACGAGCCGAGGCCGCCGAGCACGATCATGGAGACCAGGGTGTGGTCCGACCTGACGTCCTTCAGCACCCGCAGCGAGCCCAGCATCCCGACCCGGGGCGGCCGCGGCCCGTGGTCGCGCAGGTGCCCGGTGAACTTGGTGCGGAACAGGAACAGCGTGAGCGGCAGGTAGATCGCGATGTTGACGAAGATGCCCCGGACCGGGCCCAGCCCGAGCAGCAGCGCCGAGCCCACGACCGGGCCGAACAGGACGCCCAGGCTCCGGAACGTGGCGTTGAGCCGGACCGCGCTCGGCAGTTCGTCCCGGCCGACGAAGTCATGCAGCATCAGCTGCTCGCCCGGGCCCCACAGCGCACCCGCGCAGCCGTGCAGGACCAGCAGCAGGCATGCTTCCCAGACCCGCAGCGAGTGGGTGAGGAACAGCACCCCCCACAGCGCGGAGACCAGCATGAACAGGGCCTGCGCGCCCTGGATCAGGCGACGGCAGTCGTACCGGTCGGCCAGCGACCCGAAGTACACCGAGAAGAGCAGGAACGGCACCCAGTGGCTGATGACCTCGAAGCCGGCCAGGGCCGGGGAGTGGAACTTCTGCCACAGCACCCAGTACGTGATGACGTGCTCGACGTTGTCCGCCATCATCGCCAGCGCCGCCCCGAACAGGTAGGGCCGGCAGTCGCGGTTCCGCAGCGCTGCGAACTTGGCGGGCGGCGCGGTGACCTGGGCGGCCTGGGCGCTTATCTCATCGGACGGGGCGACCTGGTCGAGCTCGAGCACGTGGGTGGGGACTCCGCAGGCAGAACACACCTTGGCTCGAACGCGGAGCGCGGCCTGGTGCTTCCCGTTCTGACTGGCCAGCAGACCGCCTCGTAAGATCGAAGCGTGACTGACGTCATCGCGCTGACCGCGCAGGGCCGCCTGCGCGGTCAGCGTGACGGCCGGGCGCTGCGGTTCCTCGGCATCCCGTACGCCGAGTCCCCGGTCACGGCGGGTCGTTTCGCCGTGCCGGTGCCGCCCGAACGCTGGGACGGAGTCCGGGACGCGCTCGCCTACGGCGCGACCTCACCGCAGCCCGACCGCGGGATCACCCTGATCCCCGAGCCGGTCATCGCCGGCGACAACGAGCTGAACCTGAATGTGTTCACGCCCGACCTCGGCGCGGCCGGCCTCCCGGTGCTGGTGTGGATCCACGGCGGCGGGTTCACCGGCGGCTGCAGCGCCTCGCCCTGGTATCGCGGCGGCCCGTTCGCGCGGGACGGCGTCGTCCTGGTCAGCATCAACTACCGCCTCGGCGCCGAGGGGTTCCTCGATGTTCCCGGCGCGCCTGCCAACCGGGCCGTCCGGGACTGGGTCCGCGCGCTGGAGTGGGTGCAGGAGAACATCGCCGCGTTCGGCGGGGATCCGGAACGGGTGACGATCGGCGGCCAGTCGGCGGGCGGCGCCGCCTGCGCTACGCTGCTCGCCGTGCCCGCGGCCCGGGGTCTGTTCCGCGCCGCCGCCTGCATGAGCGGCGGCCAGGCGCTGATGCAGACCCCTGAGGGCGTCCGTTCCGTGGCCGCCCAGATGGCCGGGCACCTGGGCACCCTGACCCGGGAGGCCCTGGAGGACATGCCGGCCGAAGCCATCCTGGCGGCCCAGGAGGCGGTGACCGCCAGCCTCGGCGCGGCGGCCGGGCGGCGGGACGTCGAGGCCATCGCCACCTTGCTCGCCGGCGGCATTTCGCTGCCCTGGGCGCCCTATGCCGACGGCGAGGTCGTCACCGAGGAGCCCCTGGCGGCCGCGGCCGCGCCCCGGAACCGGGAGGTCTCGCTGCTCGCCGGCGCCACGGCGCACGAGTTCAACATGGTCTGGCTGGCGGCGGACTGGATCACCGCGGCCATCGCCGCCGACGCGCTGGCCAAGGCCGGCGTCCCGGCGCCGGCCGTCGCCGCCTACGTTGACCAGGCCGGATCACCCCCGAGCCAGGCGGTCGGCCAGGCCGTCACCGACCGGGTCTTCCGCGCCCCCGCCCAGCAGCTGACCGCGGCCAAGGCCGCGGCGGGCGGTTCCGCCTTCGCCTACGACTTCCGCTGGACCGCCCCGGCCGGCCCCCTGCCCGGCCTGGCCTTTCACTGCCTCGACGTCCCGTTCTTCTTCGACGCGCTCGCCGAGCCCGGCGTGACCGAAGCCATGGGTACAGCACCGCCCCAGGACCTGGCCACCCGCATGCACGGCGCCCTGGTCCGCTTCGTCACCGACGGCGACCCCGGCTGGGAGCCCTTCGGCTGACCACCGCAGCCCGGTCATGATCTTCGCCGAGCCCTCCGAAGTCCGCGAGAACCCCCTCGAGCTCGAACGAACCGCCTGGACCCGCTAGCCCGCACATGATGCCAGGTCAGCGGCATCAGATGAATGATCAGACGCATGCGTGCTGAAGGAATGGACGCATATTGGCTGAAGGATTAGACGCTAGGATGCTGACGGAATAGTCGCGATCCGGCCGGGGAAGGGCGGGTGGCGTCCTTCCCCGGCCGGCTTCGGCGCAGTCGGGTCAGGCTGGGTCGGTGGTTTCAGGTTCGCCGTGAGCTGGCTCGGGGTGAACCGGCTCTTCGGGAGCAGGCTCAGCATGGACCCGTTCGGTGCGGACGAAGATACGCTCGGCCACGCTGATCAGCTGGTCGGCCCGCTCTCGCGCCTGCTCGAACCGCTGCAGGACCTGCTCGAACCGGTCCTGCAGCCGGTCGGCCGGGTCCCGCTGCTCCGCCCGGTACGGGCCGGAGGGACCGTGCCGGTGCCCGCGAGGAGGCAGCGGAGGCCGGGGAGGCAGCGGCGGACGCGGCGGGCGGGCTGAGCGGGGCGGCTGGTGGTGTCGCCGGTAGCGGCCGGACTCGCCGTCGGTGAAGTCGCCGGCCAGGTCCTCGGCTCTGCAGTTGGCGGCCTCCTCGGCTCGGTCGGCGGCCTCCTCGGCCTGGTCGGCTTGCTGCTCGGCTAGTTCAGCGCGGCGGCGGGCCTGCCCGGCGGCGGCGCGAGCCTCCTCGGCCCGCCGCTCGGCAGCAATGATGGTCTCGTCGTCGCCCCATTCGTTGGTCAGCTCGGCCGCTTCCTGGGTCAGGTCGGCGGCTTCCTCCGCCCGCTCGGCCGTCTCCTCGGCGCGCTCGGCCCGCTCGCGCGCTTGCTCGGCCAGGTCGCGTGCGTGCTCGGCCAGCTGGCGCGCCTCGTCGGCTGTGCTCCTGGGCGCGGGCCGCGGCGTCGCCGTCATCCGCCTCGGCGGTCAGCGTCCAGGCGGCGGCCAGGTCGTGTCGGCCGTGCCGTTGCCCTCGTCTGTCACGGAGGCCGTCGTCGGCGTCATGCTCGTCCTGCACCGCGTGCCGAGCCACGCTGTACGGTTCGCCGGTCTCAGCCATGCGCTGGCGGGTGGCGATCTTCCGGGCTTTGTCCGCAGTCATGATCGTTTCTTCCCTGGCGAGGCGGCCCGCGTCTGCTCGCCATGGTGAACGGCTCTGCTGTGAGAAGCACTGGCCATGACTAGCGAGGGCACCCGAGTCTTAGACCCTTGTCCTCGTTGCCGCCGACGGCGCGGGCCGGTCGCTGGCTCGGAAGCGGGCAGGTGGTGCACTGCCACTACGGCCAGCGTACATCAAGATATAACGCTTGCAAGTGCGGTTTTCCCCCGTCTTTCGCGGGGGATAGGCCCCCGCTCCGGAATAACTACTGACCCGGCCAGCACCAGCGGGGAACCGGTGACCATGCCCGGCCAGCACGAGGTCTGGGTGGATGTGTCCCAGCCGGTGGCGCGGACGATCAATTGCTGGAAAATGAGGCCGCTTCCGGACGCGAGGCCAGGACCAGCCGCCGGATCTGGGTAGCGCCGACCAGCATCTGGCCGTTGACCTGTCATTTGGTCTCTCAGCGGGTTATCGCATGGGCTATCACACGGATCTCTCATTACACCCGCTGGACACGTCAATTACCTGACAGCTGTGCCGTTTGCTTGCCGCAGACAGACCGGATCATACTGATCCCGTGAACGAGACCGAAGGCGACGAGCCTGCCGCCAACGAGGACGAGACACGCGCCGCCCTGCTGGACAGGTCCAAGCGCAACTTCGCGCCCGTCAACAAGCTATTCGTCCAGGCGGCACCAGGAAGCGCCAGCCGACCCAGGCCCGCTGGCCACCTTCGTGCACAACCGCGACTTGCGCGGCCTGCAGGCCTATCTCATTCTGCTCGGCATTACCAGCAGTGGCGATAGCCAGGATGGCTGGAGCACCACGCTGCCGATCGGGGTCTGGGCCCGGGCCTTCGGCACCACCCGGGGCACCACCCCGGCCTCCGCCGCCAGCGCGGTCTCAAAAGTCCTCACGCGGCTGGAACAGCGCAGTCTCATCTGCCGGCAGCGCCACGGCCGCGAGCGCAAGATCCGGATCACCCTGCTGCGCGAGGATGGTTCCGGCCAGCCCTACACGCGTCCCGGCAAGGGCAACCGCGACCGGTTCCTCCGTCTCCAGCACGCCTTCTGGCGTGACGGCTGGTACGAACGGCTCGACCTGCCTGCGACCGCCATGCTCCTGGTCGCCCTGCATGAGAAAGCCAACTTCGAGCTGCCCGCTGAGCGGGTCCCGGAATGGTACGGCTGGTCCGCTGACACCGCCGAGCGCGGCCTGGCCACCCTGGAACAGCTCGGCCTGCTCACCCACATCACCCGGTTGAAGAAAGCGCCGCTGAGCCCCACCGGGCTCACCAGGGTCAACAGATACCTGCTGCACGAGCCGTTCGGCCAGCTCACCATCGACGACATCGGCAACGACGACGTGATCGAGGCGATCGTCAACCCCGCACCGCCCAAGAGCCGACCCGGAAAGGTCACGGCGGGCGCGTCCGCCACGAGGGCCGGATCATGACCGCGCCCGTCCCCGGTACCAGGACGCGGGTTTCCCAGCCGCCTCATCGAGGCAGGCGCGCCCTGACCTGGCCCGAGGCCAGCGCGCCCCCAGGTGCCATCCTGTACGCCGTCATCGGCGGGCTCGTTGTCTGGCTCCTGGTGGACATCATGCCCCACATCCACATCGCCATCAGCTGGCACTGAATGCACAGCTAGGGCTCCGGCGGCTGGCTGACCTCGGCCAGCGGCTGCCCGGCGGTGACGCTGTCGCCCTCGGCGACCAGCAGCGCCGTCACCCGCCCCGGCCACGGCGCGGTCACCGGGATCTGCATCTTCATCGCCTCCAGGACGACCAGGACCGCGTGCCGCTCCACCTCGTCGCCGCACGCCGCCCCGACCTTGACGACCACGCCGTCCATCGGGGCGGCCGGCTGTCCCGCGGCGGCCGGGGTCCGCGGGCCGGACCGGGGTCCCGCGCCGCGCCCCGCCCGGCCCGCAGCTGAGGCCGTGCCAGGCTGGCCGTGGATCACGATACGGAACGGGCCCGCGCTCGTCCGGACCTGAACCGTGCGTGCGGTCGCTGGTGCGGCGCCTGGCGGGCCGGAACCCGGCCGTGCCTGATCCTGGCCCTGGTCCGCGGCCGGCCGCTGGTCCGGCTGCGGCAGCCAGCGCTCTTCCAGCGTGGTGGTGGAATACGTCCCCGCGGCGAACTCCGGCCGGGTCAGGATGTCGCGCAGGTAGGGCGCCGTGCTGGGCGGCCCGGTGACCCGCAGCTCGCCCAGCGCCGCGGCCAGCCGCCGCCGGGCGCTCTCCCGGTCCGGGCCCCACGCCATCAGCTTGCCGAACAGCGAGTCGTACTCCGCGGGCACCCGGTCGCCGGCGGCCACGCCGAAGTCCGCGCGCAGCCACGGCCCGGACGGGACGTGCAGCCCGGTGACCCGGCCGGGGACGGGCAGGAACTGCCGCCACGGGTCCTCGGCCGCCACCCGGGCCTCGATCGCGTGGCCGCGGATCCGCACGTCGTCCTGGGTCAGGCCCAGCGGCGCGCCGGAGGCCACCGCGAGCCTGAGCTCGACCAGGTCCAGGCCGGTGACGAGCTCGGTCACCCCGTGCTCGACCTGCAGCCGGGTGTTCATCTCGAGGAAGAAGAACTCGCCGCTAGCGGGGGAGTAGAGGAACTCCACCGTCCCGGTGCTGCGGTAGCCCGCCTCGGCGGCGAGCCGGGCGGCCGCCTCGCGCATCGCGGTGCGTACCGCGTCCGGCAGGAACGGCGCCGGCGCCTCCTCGATCAGCTTCTGGTGCCGCCGCTGCACCGAGCAGTCGCGGTCGCCCAGGCACAGCACCGTGCCGTGATCGTCGGCGAGGACCTGGACCTCGACGTGGCGGGCGTCCGGCACGTGCCGCTCGAGGTAGACCTCGGGCCGCCCGAAGGCCGCCTGCGCCTCGGCCGCCGCGGCCGCCAGCGCGCCGGGCAGCGCGGCGTCGTCCGGTGCCACCCGCAGGCCCCGGCCGCCGCCGCCGGCGGACGCCTTGACCAGCACCGGGTAGCCGAGCCGGGCGGCCTCGCGCCGTCCCTGTTCCGGTGCGGTGATCGCGCCGGAGCCCGGGACCGCCGGCACCCCGGCCCGCAGCGCGATGGCCCGCGCGGCCAGCTTGTCGCCCATCGCCGCGATCACCTCGGCCGGCGGCCCGATGAAGACCAGCCCGGCCGCGGTGACGGCCGCCGCGAACTCGGCGTTCTCGCTGAGCAGGCCGTAGCCGGGGTCCACCGCCGCCGCCCCGGCCGCGCGGGCGGCGTCGATGACCGCCGCCTGGTTAAGGTAGGAGGCGGTGACCGGGGCGGGGCCGAGGTGACGGGCCTCGTCGGCCAGCCGGACATGCAGGGCGGCCGCGTCGGCGTCGCTGTAGACCGCGATCGTGCGGACGCCGAGCTCACGGTACGTGCGGATGAGCCGGACCGCGATCTCGCCGCGGTTCGCGACCAGCACCGGCTCCGATCAGCGCTGACCCGCTCATCTGCCGCCCTCCGTCACCGGCTAACCTACCGATCGTATGGTAGTTTATGGGCCATGACCCTGCCCACCACGGGGCCCGCCATGGGCGAGCGCATCGCCGAGTCACAGCGGCGGCACGCCGAGGCGCTGGAGATGGGCGGCCCGCAGGCGGTGGACAGGCACCGCGCGTCCGGCCGGCTGCCGGTCCGCGAGCGGATCGCGCTGCTCCTGGACGAGGGCTCCTGGTTCGAGACCGCCGCGCTGGCCCTGCCCGAGCGGCGGACCGGGAAGAAGGTGCCGGGGGACGGGGTCGTCACCGGCTTCGGCCGCGTCGACGGGCGCACCGTCGGCCTCATCGGCATCGACGCCACCGTCCTGGCCGGCACGACCGCCCCGGTCAGCATGCGCAAGCAGGGACGGCTGATCGAGCAGGCGCAGCGGTTCGGCTACCCGCTGGTGCTGCTGTGCGACGCCGACGGCGGGCGCATCCCCGACGTGATGGGCTGGCGGTTCAGCGGGCTGCCGCTGGACTTCAAGACGTTCCTCAAGCCGCGCCCCGGCGAGCCGCCGGTGCCGCGCGCCGCCGCGGTGCTCGGCCCGTCCTACGGCGACTCGGCCCTGCACGCGTCCACCGCGCACTTCGTGGTGATGGTGGGGTCGGCGGCGATCGCGCTGTCCGGCCCGTCGGTGGTCGAGGCGGCCATCGGCGAGCAGCTCACCGACGCCGAGCTGGGCGGCCCCGACGGGGCGCAGCGGTGCGGGAACGCGCACATGGCCGTCGAGGCCGAGGCGGACGCGTTCGACGCCATCGCCGCGTTCCTGTCCTACCTGCCGTCCAGCGCCGCCGGCCCGGCTCCGGTCGCGCCGTCCGCCGCGCCCGCCACCGATCCGGCCGAGCTGTCATCGATCGTGCCTTCCTCCACCCGTTCGGCTTATGACATGTTCCGGGTGCTCGAGGCGGTCGCGGACCGGGACTCGATCTTCCCCTGGGGCACGCGGCTGGGGCCCGAGCCTGATCACGGCGCTGGCCCGGATCGAGGGCCAGCCGGCCGGCATCGTGGCCAGCCAGCCGCTCACCGGGGCGGGCGCCCTGGACCCGGCCGCGCTGGCCAAGGAGACCAAGTTCGTCGACCTGTGCGACACCTTCAACCTGCCGCTGGTGTTCCTGCACGACGTGCCCGGCCTGATGATCGGCACCCAGGCCGAGCGGGGCGGCATCCTGCACGCCTACGAGGCGGTGGTCTCGCGGATCGCCGCCGCGCTGGTGCCCAAGGTCGGGGTCGTGCTGCGCAAGGCGTACGGCGGCGGCCACTTCGCCATGGGCGGCCGCCCCACCCACCCGGACTTCCTGTTCGCGTGGCCGTCGGCCGAGCTGGGCTTCATGGCGCCGGAGGCGGGGATCCGCACCGTGTACCGGCGCCGGATGGAGGCCGTCCTGGCCGAGCAGGGACCGGCCGCGCGGGACGCCCTGGTCGCCGAGCTGATGGCGGACTGGATGGCCGATTCCGAGCCGTGGGAGGCCGCCGCGCACCTGTCGCTGGACGACATCATCGACCCGGCCGCCACCCGCGACGTCATCGCCCGCGCCCTGGAGGTGGCGTGGGGCAGCCGGGAGAGGCGGGTCGTGCGGTCATGGAACCAGTGAGCACGCGCCGCCGCCGCTGCCGGCCTGCGATCACTTCGAGACCGAGGTGCACGGGCCGGTCGCCGTGCTCCGCATCAGCCGCCCGGGCAAGCTCAACGCGCTCACCGCCGCGTTCTGGCCGCAGCTGCGCACGCTGCTCGACGCGGCCGCGGCGGACCCCGCCATCCGCGCCATCGTGCTGACCGGGAGCGGGGACCGCTCCTTCTCCGCCGGCGGCGACATCGAGGCGTTCGCCGGGCTCGACACCGCCGCGGCCCGCCGTGATTTCCTGGACAGCTGCCTGCGGGCCTTCACCGCGATCGAGGAATGCCGGCTCCCGGTCATCGCCGCGGTGAACGGCTGGGCCCTCGGCGGCGGCTGCGAGCTGGCCCTGGCCTGCGACATCGTGCTGGCCGCGGAGCACGCATCCTTCGGCCTGCCCGAGGCGTCGGTCGGGCTGGTCCCCGGCTTCGGGATCCTGCGGGCACCCTCCGTCGTCGGGCGGCAGGCGACCAAGCTCATGGTGCTGGCCGGCGAGCGGCTCGGCGCCCAGCGGGCCTGCGAGCTCGGCCTGGTCCAGCAGGTGCTGCCCGCCGCCGAGCTGCTGCCCGCCGCGCTGAAGCTCGGCGAGCGGATCGCCGAGCGGGCGCCGCTCGCGGTCGAGGTCGGCAAGCGCATGGTCAACCGGGGCGTGGACCGCGGCGAGACCGGCTACGGCGTCGAGGCCGTCGCCATGCTGTACGCGACCCGGGACGCGGCCGAGGGCATCGCGGCCTTCACCGAGCGGCGCGAGCCGCGCTTCGAAGGGCGCTGAGCTGATGGCGGAGCCGTTCGTCGCGCTGATGCGCCGGTACTGCATCGACTACACCGCCCGGCACGACCTCAGCGTCTGCGACGACATCATGGTCCCGGGCTACACGCTCCACATGGGCGCGCACGACCTGGCCGGACGCGACGAGTTCTACAAGCCCGCCGCCGCCGCCCAGTTCCGCCAGTTCCCCGGGCTGTGCCTGACCGTCAACGAGATCATCTGCTCGGGTGACCGGCTGGCCCTGCGGTTCACCGAGCACGGCGCGTCGGCCCGGCACGACAGCGCCCAGGCTTCCTGGGGCGGCATCGGGCTGTATCGCTGGGACGGGCAGCGGCTGCTGGAGAACCACGTCGAGCAGGACTACCTCGCCCGCCGCCGTCAGCTCGCCGACGGCCAGCCCGGACCCGGTCGAGGCGCCGGCCGTGGCCCCGTGGGACACCCGTCCGGTTCCGGCCGACCCGGCGGCCGAGGCGGTCGTGCGGGCCTGGCTGGCCGCCGGGGACCTGGCCGGGGTGACGGTCGACGACGGCCGCCCGCCGCACCGGCTGATCGCGCCGGTGCGGACCGACATCGACGTGCTGTTCTCGGCCGGGCCGCGGGTCGCCTTCCACGCCGTGCAGCACGGCCCGCTGGCCGGCGAGGACCCCCGGTTCGCCGGTGACGGCGAGGCGATGCTGCACCTTGCCGGGGTGGTCGCGGTCGACGGCGGCCAGGTCACCGGGGGACGCGTGATCCGGGACCGGCTCGGGCTGCTGCGGCGGCTGGCCTCGCGTGAGCCCGCCGATTCCGGTACCGCCGGCGAGGCCCGGCCCTAGATGCGCCTCGGGCTGTACTACGACCTGCGCAACCCCGGCGCGGCCCGGCCGTGGGACCGGGTCTACGCGACCGCGCTCGACCGGATCGCCTGGGCCGACGAGGCGGGTATCGGCGCGATCTGGGTGACCGAGCACCACGGGTTCGCCGACGGCTACCTGCCCGCCCCGCTGACCTTCTGCGCCGCCATCGCCGCCCGGACCCGCAACGCCCGCATCGGCACCGCGGTCGCCATCAGCCCGCTGATGGCCGCCACCGCCCTGGCCGAGCAGGCCGCGGTGGTCGACATCCTCAGCGGCGGGCGGCTGGAGCTCGGGCTCGGGGCCGGCTGGCGGGCCGCCGAGTTCGGTGCCTTCGGCGCCGACTACTCCCGCCGCTACCAGGCCCTCGAGGACACCATCGCGGGCGCTGCCCGGGCTGTGGGACAGCGGCCGGGCCACGCCGGGCCCGCTGCAGCGGCCGCTGCCGGTCTGGGTCGGCGCGCGCGGCCCGCGCGGCGCCCGCCTGGCCGGGCGCACCGGCGCGGGACTGCTGTGGATCGACCCGGAGCTGATGGCGCCCTACCTGGCTGGCCTGGCCGCCGCCGACCCGCCCGCCCTGCCGCGGGTGGGCGGCCTGGTCAACGTCTTCCTGGCCGACGACCCGGACCGGGCCCGGGCCGCGGTCCGGGAGAACGGGCGCCGCAACCGGGCCAGCTACGAGGACGCGGGCGGTGCCAAGGACCGGGAGTCCGCCTTCCCCCGGCTGCAGGTCTGCACCCCGGCCACGGCTGCCGAGTACATCACCGGGCTGTGCGCCGGGCTGCCGGTCACCGACGTGTTCTGCTTCGCCGACATCGGCGGCCTCGACGACGGTCTGGTCGACCGGCACACCGAGCTCGCCACCCGTGAGCTAGCCCCCCTGCTGGCCGAGGAAGGAGAACGGTGACGCGCACCGTCCCGGACCAGGACCTGCTCTCCCCGGAGCTCACCGAGGACCCCTACGCCTACTTCGCCGGGCTGCGCGCCAGCGACCCCGTGCACTGGGCCGAGGCCAACAAGGCCTGGCTGCTGACCCGCTACGACGACGTGGTGGCCGCCTACGCCGACCCCCGGCTGTCCTCGGACCGGGTCCGCCCGCTGCTCGGCGTGCTGCCCGAGCAGCGGCGGGCCGAGTACGGGCCGATGCTGGAGACCATCGGTCACTGGATGGTGGTCACCGACCCGCCCGCCCACACCCGGCTGCGCAAGCTCGCCAACCACGCGTTCCGGCAGCAGCGGGTCAACGCGATGGGCGACTGGATCGGCGAGCTGATCGACGCCCTGCTCGACGACTTCACCGCCTCCGGCAGCGACGACTTCCTCAACGACATCGCCTACCCGCTGCCCGCCGCGGTCATCGCCCGGATGATGGGCGCGCCGCAGCAGGACCGCGGCAAGTTCCAGCACTGGTCCGACGAGCTCGCCCTGGTCGCGTTCGGCGCCGGCGGCGAGGACCGGGCCAGCCGCTACACCCGCGCCCTGGCCGGGGTCCGCGAGCTCCAGGAATACCTGGCCGAGCTGATCGAGCGGCGCCGCCGCGAGCCGGGCGAGGACATGATCAGCCTGCTGCTGAGCGGGGTCGCCGAGGACGGCGACCACCTCGATGACGCCGAGCTGATGGCGCTGTGCTCGCTGATCCTGTTCGCCGGGCACGAGACGACCACCAACCTGCTGTGCAACGCGCTCGTCGCGCTGGACCGGCACCCGGCCGAGCTGGCCCGGCTGCGGGAGGACCCGTCCATGGTCAACCGGGCGGTCGAGGAAGTGCTCCGGTTCGAGGGCCCGATCAAGATCATCATCCGCTGGGTACTGGAGGACCACGACCGCGACGGCCGGCCGGTCAAGGCGGGGGACCGGGTGTACCTGGTCCAGCAGTCGGCCAACCGCGACGGCGGCACGTTCACCGACCCGGATCGCTTCGACATCACCCGCCCGACCCAGCCGCTGCACGTCGGCTTCGGCCGCGGGATCCACGCCTGCCTGGGCGCGCAGCTGGCCCGGATCGAGACCCGGGTCGCCCTGCCGAAGATCCTCGGCCGGCTCGGTGACATCCGGGTCACCGGCGAGGTGACCTGGCGGCCGAACATCGCGTCCCGCGCGGTCACCGGACTGAAGGTCGGCCATGGCTAAGGTGACCTACGTCCGGGACGACGGCGAGCGCCGGACGCTGGACGTTCCCGACGGGACCAGCCTCATGGCCGCGGCGGTCAGCCGCCAGCTCGAGGGTATCGTCGGCGAGTGCGGCGGCCAGATGATGTGCGCCACCTGCCACGTCTACGTCGAGCCGGAGTTCCTCGGCCGGCTCGCCCCGCGCAGCGACGACGAGGACGCCATGCTGGACACCACGGCCTGCGAGCGCCGGCCCAGCAGCCGGCTGTCCTGCCAGCTCGTCGCGTCGGAGGCGCTCGACGGCATCGTCGTGCACACGCCGGAGACACAGCTGTGACCGCGGAGAAGACGAACGGAAGGAACGGTCCCATGCGGCAACCACCAGGGCGGGCGCAGCGGCGGGGCGGCGGCGAGCGCAAGCCCCGCGAGGAGCGCTGGTCCGAGCTCATCGAGGTCGCCACCGACGTGTTCTACGCCAAGGGGTATGACGCGGCCTCGCTGCAGGACATCGCGGACCGGCTGGGGATGCTCAAGGGCAGCCTGTACTACTACATCCAGTCCAAGGAAGACCTGCTCTACGACGTGATCAAGACCGTCCACGAGGAGGGCCTGGCCAACATCGAGTCGCTGGCCGCGGGGGAGGGCGACGCCCTGGAGCGGCTGCGCGGCGTCATCATCGGCCACATCGACCACGAGTGCCGGAACATGACCAAGACCGCCGTGTTCCTGCACGAGCTCCAGGCGCTGTCCCCCGAGCGGCAGGCCGAGATCATCGGCGACGAGCACGCCTACCGGCGCGTGTTCGTCGCCCTGATCGAGGCAGGCCAGCAGGACGGGGTGATCCGGCCCGAGGTGAACTCCAAGCTGGCCGCGCTGAGCATCCTCGGCTCGGTCAACTGGGTCTACCGCTGGTTCCGCCCGGGCGGTGAGTTCACCGCCCGCCAGATCGGCGAGCAGTTCGCCGACCTGGCCCTGCGCGGCATCGCCACCCCCGAGGCGCTCGCCCGGCTCCAGCCCCCGCCGCCCGCGGCCAAGCCCGCCAAGGGCGGCCCCGCCAAGGCCGGTCCCGCGGTCAAGCCCGCCAAATCCGGCACGGCGGCCCGGCCGGCCGCAACCGGGCCAGGACCGCGTGAGCGGGCTGGACGGCCGGGTCGCGCTGGTCACCGGCGGGTCCCGGGGCGTCGGCCGCGCCATCGCCCTGCGGCTGGCCGCCGACGGCGCCGCCGTGGCCGTCAACTACCGCCGCGACGACGCGGCCGCCCGCGCGGTGGTCGCCGCGATCGAGGCGGCCGGCGGCAAGGCCGTCGCCTACCAGGCGGCCATCGGCGACGACCAGGCCGTGACCGCGATGACCGAGGCGATCCGGTCCGATCTGGGCGAGGTCGACATTCTGGCCAGCAACGCCGGGACCGCCAGCCGGGGCCGCACGGTGGCCGACACCGAGCCGGACGAGTACCTGCGCCTGATGACCGTGCACGCCCTCGGCCCGCTCGCGCTGATCCGCTCGCTGCTGCCGGCCATGCGGACCCGGCCCCGCGCCGACATCGTCATGGTCTCCAGCGCGATCACCGGGCACGCGCCGCCCAACTCCGCGCCCTACACGATGGCCAAGGCCGCGATGGAAGCGGCCGCCCGCACGCTGGCCCGGGAGGAACGCTCCCACGGCATCCGGGTCAACATCGTCGCGCCCGGCCTGGTCGCCACCGACATGGGGGAGCGCCTGGTCCGCGCCGTGGACGGACGGGCCCTGCACGACCTGGACGAGCATTTCCCGTTCGGCCGGGTCTGCCTGCCCGAGGACGTCGCCGGGGTGGTCGCCTTCCTGGTCTCCGCCGACTCCGGCTACGTCACCGGCCAGCGCGTGGTCGTCGACGGCGGCGGCCCCGACCTGGGCATCGTCTGAGCCGGCGCCGGCGGTCCGCGCCCTAATCGGCCAGCCGGAACGCGAGCTGGGTCTCCCACTTGCTCATGTCCGGCTCCTCGGCCGGGTCGGTCAGGTAGAACTCCAGCCGGCTGCCCCACCGCTCCACGTCGCCGTCCCGCGACATGTCCCAGGTCAGGCCCTGGCCGGCCGCCCAGTCCAGCAGCGCCCCGGTGGCTCCCACGAGCTCGCTGGGATGACCCACATGGGTGAGCGTCGCGTAGCGCCCGGCGGGCAGGACGCCGGCGATGATCTCGCCGTCGCCGTCCACGGCCGCCGCGACCGGCACGCCCGCTTCCACCTCGAGCTGGCGGGCCATGTCGATCACGTTGTACTTGAGGATCGGCGCCCCCGCGGGCGCCAGGCCGCGCGCCCCCAGCCAGGCGAACACCTCGCCGGTGCGGACGGCGAACGGGCCGAGCCCGGCCATGCTCACCCGCCCCCTGATCGCCACGTAGGGCTGCTCGGCGCGGGTCACGATCTCGGGTGCTGATGACATCTGGTCAACCTCCGGTTATCTCGATGGGCTGCTGCAATTCGGTGACCCACTGATCGGGGTCTGCGGACCATTCCAGGGTGACCTCGCGGAGGTAGCCCGCCGTCCGGTACCCGCTCGCGTCGATCCAGCGCGCCAGGGCCTGGCCGGTGGACAGCACGTCGTTCATGGACCCGTGGTGGATGATGGCCGCCGCCTGGTCCACCGCGGCCAGGTCCACGACGCTGAAACCGTGATCGCCGCCGGGTTCGGCGACGACCGGCACGGCGGCGTGGACGACGACGGCGCCGTCGCCCGCCGGGGCGTCCTCGTAGTACGCGATGGCCGGGCCCGCCGCGCAGACCCCGGCGCCGGCCAGCAGCGGCCACAGGCTCCCGTACAGCGGCTGGATGACCGGCGTGATGTCCTCCGGCTCGAAGCTCGCGGCCGTGCCGGTCAGCTCGCCCACCCGGACCGGCGCGAGGCGCTTGACGACGACGCCGTCGACCGGCACGCGGGCCTCGTCCTCGATCGTCAGCAGCCGCGCCTCGACCCGGGCCAGCCGGGCCGTCTCGGCCTCGATCTGCGCGTGGATCTCGGCCCGGCGCAGCCGGAGCATCCCGCGCAGCTCGGCCACGCTCACCTGCTCGGCCAGGATCGCCTGCACCTGCTGGAGGCTGAAGCCGAGGTCCTTCAGCGCGATGAGGCGGTTCAGGTCGGCGAGCTGGCCTGGCCTGGTAGAAGCGGTATCCGCTGGCCGGGTCCACGGTGGCCGGGCGCAGCAGGCCGATCGCGTCGTAGTGCCGGAGCATCCGGACCGACACCCGGCCATGACGTGCGAACTCCCCGATGCTGAACATGATGGATCCCGTTGTACCCCCTGACACAGTGTCAGGGTCAACTCATCTGGAGCGCGCCCGAACGGCTCGCGGAAGCGGCCTGACGACGCTGTACCCGAGCCCGGCGTATGATTATCCGCATGCCCGTCCAGTAACGTCCTGCCCGGTCAGCGCCTTGACGGTGGCAAGCGCTGAATGAGATTATAACGTTCGTTTGGTAGATTGCCTCGATCACGGGAGCGCGATGGATTTCCGGTTCAGCGAGGAGCAGGAGCTCTTCCGCAAGAGCGTCCGTGACTTCGTCAACCGGGAGCTGCCCAAGTCGTGGGCGCGGGAGCTGGAGAAGGACGAGCACGCCTTCCCGCACGAGCTGTTCCGCAAGCTCGGCGACGCCGGCTTCCACGCCATCGGCATCGACGAGGAGTACGGCGGCCAGGGCGGCGACATCATGACCCAGATGATCCTGGCGCGCGAGCTGGCCCGCTCGCTGGCCGGCCTGACCTGGGTGTGGGGCATCACCTCGTTCGCCGGCGGCAAGTCGGTCGGCATCTACGGCACGCCCGAGCAGAAGCAGCAGCACCTGCCCGCCATCGCGGCCGGGCGGGAGAAGTGGGCCATCGGGTTCACCGAGCCGGGCGGCGGCACCGACGTCCTGGGCGCGCTGCGCACGACCGCGACCCGCGCCGACGGCGGCTGGGTCCTCAACGGCCAGAAGACGTGGAGCTCCATGGCCCACGTCGCCGACTACATCCTGCTGCTGGTCCGCACGACCAAGGAGGTGGAGAAGCAGTACCAGGGCGTGTCCCTGTTCATGCTGCCCACCGCCTCGGAAGGCGTGACGATCCGGGAGATCCCCAAGCTGGGCATGCGCGCCCTCGGCTCGTGCGACGTCTTCCTCGACGACGTGTTCGTCGCCGACGGCAACCTGCTGGGGGAGCCGGACCGCGCCTGGAAGATGCTCCTCCCCACCCTGAACAACGAGCGGATCATGCTCGCCTCGTTCTGCACCGGGATCCTGGACGGCGTGCTGGAGGACGCCCTGAAGTACGTCAGCGAGCGGGAGGCGTTCGGCCACAAGATCGGCGAGTTCCAGGCCCTGCAGCATCACATCGCCAACATCGCGATGTGGAAGGAGCAGGCCGACCTGATCGTGACCAAGGCGGCCTGGATGCAGGCCCGCGGCCTGCCCTGCCAGCGCGAGGCCACCATGGCCAAGGTGATCGCCTCCGAGCTGGCCAACCAGGCGGCCGACCTGGGCATCCAGATCCTGGGCGGGATGGGCTACTCGGCCGAGACCGACATGCAGCGCTACTGGCGGGATTCGCGGCTGTTCCGGATCGGCCCGATCACCAACGAGATGGCCAGGAACTCCATCGCCGAGGGTCTGGGCCTGCCGAGGTCCTTCTGATGGACCTCGCCGGGCACCAGCTGCCGTCCGGCTCGGTCCGGCTCGAGCCCTACCAGAACTGGCTGCTGCACGACGCGTTCTACGCCGAGCCCCGGTCCGAGCCGCACCCGGTGGCCGCGTTCGTGCTGGCCAACCGCGGTATCGGCATCTCGCTGAAGGACCTGTTCGCGCTGTTCGGCTCGGACATCAACGACGGCCCGCTGCTGGCCGAGTCGGCCATCGAGCTGCACCGCCCGCTGGCCGAGGACGCCGATTACGAGGTCCGCGGCACGATCGAGTCGGTGGAGTCCCGCCGGTCGCGCCGGATCGGTCCCTTCGACCGGATCACCTGCCGCTTCGACCTGTTCGAGGCCGGCGACCTGGCCGCCACGGTGACCAACGTCTTCGCGATCCCCCGCGAGCCGAAGGGGCGCGGCGATGCCTGGACCGAGGAGCGAGGAACGAGCGACGAGGGAAGGCATCGCCTCCGAGCGCCCCGGCGGCGAGCGGGATAGCAGGGAAGCTCGACCGGGTCGACCCAGGCCACATGAAGGTCCTGGCCCTGCTGCTGGCCGACCCCAACCCGATTCACCTGGACGCGGCCGCGGCCCGGCGGCTCGGCGTGGCGGACCGCCCGGTGAACCAGGGCCCCTCGACGATGGCCCTGGCCGCGAACATGGTGCTGGCCGCGTTCCCCGGCGCCCGCCTGACGAGCCTGCGCACCCGGCTGCTCGGCCTGGTGCTGGCCGAGGACAGCGTGGAGGGGGGCGGAGACGTCACCGGCCGTGAGATCGTGGACGGGCAGGAACGGGTCCGGTGCCAGGTATATCTGGAGGTCCCCGGCCGCGGCCGGGTCCTCGAGGGCGAGGCCGTGCTCGTCTTGCCCGCGGCGGACGGTAACACGTAAGGGAGCGCT
Source organism: uncultured Actinomycetota bacterium (assembly GCA_963839095.1). Taxonomy (GTDB): domain Bacteria; phylum Actinomycetota; class Actinomycetes; order Streptosporangiales; family Streptosporangiaceae; genus Palsa-504. The sequence continues at coordinate 22,580 of CAWIUF010000017.1, forward strand.
GGCCATGGTCGCCGAACCAGGGATTCACCGGATCGAGGTCACCACGCTCGGGGACCTGCTCGATCTCCGCGCCGCCGAGCTGGGCGAGCACCTGGCCCTGGTGTTCCCCGACCATCAGGTCACCTACGCCGGCCTGGCCGAGCGCGCCGACTTCTTCGCGCGCGGGCTGCTGGCCGCCGGGCTCAAGCCCGGGCAGACCGTCGGGATCCTGCTGCCGAACTGCGTCGACGCCATCGCGACCCTGTTCGGCGCGGCCAAGGCCGGGCTGTATCCCGTCCCGGTCAACGCCCGCTACAAGAGCCTGGAACTGGCCGACCTGATCCGCCACTCCCGGATGCCGGCCCTGTTCATCAGCCCGCCCGACCCGGCCAGCCCCGGGGCACCGGACTTCCCGGCCCTGCTGGCCGAGGCGTTCCCGGCCCTGGCCACCCAGGACCGCACCGCGCTGGCCCTGGACGACGCGCCGGACCTGCGCCAGATCGTCGTCCTGGGCGACAGCGCCCCGCCCGGCTTCGCCACCGAGGCCGACTTCGCCGCCGCCGGAGCCGGCGTGCCCGACGGCGACCTGCTGCGCCGCCGCCAGCTGGTCAAGGTCCGCGACCCCGCCGTCGTCATGTACACCTCGGGGACCGCGGCCGAGCCCAAGGGCGCGCTGCTCAGCCACGAGGCCCTGATCCGGTTCGCCGACGGCACCAAGCAGACCCGCTTCTTCCTCACCTCCGAGGACCGGATCTGGACCGCGCTGCCCATGTTCCACATCGGCGGCATCGCGTTCTCCGTGGCCACCATCTACGCCGGCGCGACCCTGGTCCACACCGGGTTCTACCGGCCCGAGCTGGCGCTGGAGCAGATCGCCTCGATGCGCTGCACGATCGTGCTGGCCGCGTTCGAGACGATCTGGCTGCCCGTGGTCAACCAGCCGGACTTCAAGGACCGGGACCTGTCCAGCATCCGGATCGTGATGACGGTCGGCGTCGCCGAGCGGCTGCGGGACATGGCCAGCCGGCTGCCGGATGCCATCCAGGTGTCGTGCTTCGGGATGACCGAGGCGTCCTCGTTCCTGTCGCTGAGCTACCTGACCGACACCCTGGAACAGCGGGTCACCACCGGCGGCCACCCCATGCCCGGGATGGAATGCCGGGTCGTCGACCCGGTCACCGGCGCCGACCTGCCGCCGGACACCGAGGGCGAGCTGCTGTTCCGCGGCTCGAACTGCTTCTCCGGCTACCTGAACGACCCCGAGCTGACGGCCCAGGTCTTCGACGACGAGGGCTGGTTCCACACCATGGACGTCGCGACCATGGACCCGGACGGGCGCGTCACGTTCGTCAGCCGCCTCAAGGACATGCTCAAGGTCGGCGGCGAGAACGTGTCGGCCGCCGAGGTGGAGAGCTACCTGCTCCGCCACCCCGCGATCGGCATCGTCCAGGTCGTCTCCGCCCCCGACGACTACTACGTCGAGGTGCCCGCCGCCTTCATCCAGCTCAAGCCCGGTGCCACCGCCACCGAGGAAGAGATCATCGACTTCTGCGTCGGGAAGATCGCGACCTTCCGGGTGCCGCGCTACGTCCGGTTCATCACCGAGTGGCCGATGTCCGGCACCAAGATCAAGAAGGCCATCCTGCGCGACATGATCGCCGCCGACCTGAAGGACAAGGGCATCACC
>CAWIUF010000018.1:0-277451 GCA_963839095.1 uncultured Actinomycetota bacterium
TCCAGCTCGCGCAGGCAGGCGTCGGTGTCAGGCGAGGCGAGTGAGGCCGCCACCCGGTTACCGGCCATCGGCACTCCCCACGGGCAGCCGGCTGAGCCCGGCGAGCGCGTCCCGGGCGATGGCGTCGAACGGCAGGCCGTCGGTATCGACCGTGAGCACGGACACGTCCTCGTAGACGGGCAGCCGCCGCTGGTACACCTCGGCCAGGTCGGGCCGGGCCAGCATGGGCCGGAACTCGTCGGTCTGGACCCGCGCCATGGCCTCGTCATAGCTGACCCGCAGGTACACGACCCGGGCGTCACGCAGCGCGGCCTGGGTCCGCGGGTGCTCCACCGCGCCGCCGCCCACGGCGACGACTGCCTCGGGCCCGCGGACCAGGCCGGCCACCGTGTCGTACTCGAGCTGGCGGAACCAGGGCTCGCCCTCGGTGGTGAAGATGTCCCTGATGGCACGGCCTTCGCGCTGCTCGATCAGCACGTCGCTGTCGACGAACGGCAGGCCGAGCCGCTGGGCCATGATGTGCCCCACCGTGGTCTTGCCGGCTCCCATGAAGCCGACGAGCACCACCACCATCAGCGTGTCTCCTTCACCCCTCGCCTGCGAGGGATGCTACCCGCCCGGCTCCGGCCCTTCCTACATGGCGTTACCCAGCTGCTGGGTGCCGCCGCCGCTGCCGCCGGGGAACATCCACTTGCTGCTGAGGATGGACTTCTCGTTTCCTTCCCCGTCGCTGGTCGACGCGGCGCTGCTGCCGAAGCTGTTCCCGTTAGAGAGCATGTCATCACCTCATACTCGACACTACTATCTAATCAGCCGCTGTCACTAGGCAATATCGGCCAAGTAGGGACAGGGGACCGACAGTCATGCCCCCGACCATAATCCGGTACCGGTCACGGGACTGCCGCCGAACATCCGGCGCTTGGCCGGGGGAACGGACGTTCGACGCCGTCCATGTGCCCGCCGCCGAGATCTCCGCCCAGCTCGTAGCGCACCTGGGCCCGGGCGAGGCCGGGCAGCTTCAGGACCTGCTGACCCGGTTCACCTACCCGCCGGACTGACACCCAGGTAGCGCTGGACGGACGGGGCGACGGCGGCCACCACCTCGGCGGCCGGCAGCGAGGCCAGCGGCTCCTGCCGCAGGATGTAGCGGCACAGCGCCAGGCCGAGCAGCTGGGCGGCGATGAACGCGGCCCGCTCGGCCGGCGCCCGGCACCGCCCGTCACCTCACCGGTGCCGCGCCGTACAGCTCGGCGATCGGCTCGGTGAGCAGCCGGGTGAGCACCTCCTGCAGCTGGGCCGCGACCGCCTCGCTGGTGACCGCCGTCCGCAGCAGCAGGATCAGCTCGTCGTCGCGCGAGTTGTCCTCCCAGCGCTCGACGAGGTACCTGACCAGCACCTCGCCCCAGCGTTCGGCCGGGACGGCGCGCAGGTCGGGGACCTGGAGGTCGGCGGTGGCGGCCGCGGCGAACAGGCCCGCCTTGGACCCGTAGTAGCGCATGACCATCGAGGCGTCGATCCCGGCCGCCGCCGCGACGGCGCGGATGGTGGTCTGCTCGTACCCGCGGGCCGCGAACGCCGACCGGGCCGCGTCCAGGATGGCCCGCCGGGTCCCCGCCGACCGCGGCCCTCCGTGGCCCGGCGCGGTCGCTCCCTCGTCTGGCGCGGCGTCGGCTGCCATGCGGCTCACCCTACCGGCACCTGCGTGCTATATGACAACAGTCGTTGGCCAACGATCGTTGACATAATCCGCGATCCCGCATACTGTGATGCCAACAAGCGTTGGTAATTGAGAGGATCCGTCGTGGCCAAGCGCGCCGAGCACGCCCGCAGCTATCAGGCCAGGTTCCGGCCGCACGCCGGCTTCGTCCTGGCCAACACGCTGTTCGCGGCGATCTTCGTGGCGCTGGCGCTCAGCGCGTTCCACGCCCCCTCCCCGCACGGCCTCCCGGTCGGCATCGTCGCGTCCCCGGCCGTGACCGGGAAGGTCGAGGACGCGCTCGGCACTCACCTCCCGGGCGGCTTCGACCTGCGGGTCTATCCCAGCGCGGCGGCCGCGCGGGCCGGTGTCACGCACGCCCAGGTGGACGGCGCGCTGATCGCCTCGCCGGGCCACCTCCACCTGCTGGTGGCCGAGGGCGGCGGCACCGCCCCGGCCCAGGCCCTGACGACCGCGTTCGGTACCGTCGCGGCCCGGTCCGGCGAGCCGCTGACGGTGACCGACGTGGTCCCGCCGCTGGCCGATGACACCCAGGCGCTGTCGTCGTTCTTCATGCTGCTGGGCGTGCTGGTCCCGAGCCTGGCCGCCGGGTCGGCCTCGGCCCTGGTGTTCCGGCGGTCCCGGCCCGCCTGGTGCGTGGCCGCGCCGGTCGTCGTGGCCGTCGTCGTCGGCGCGGTCGCGGGCGGCCTCGCGGACGGCATCGCCGGCCTGGGCCACTACCCCGCGATCGCGGCCATCGCCGCGCTGTTCTCGCTGGCCGTCGCCGCGCCCACGGCGGCCCTCGGCCGCCGCTGGCCGCCCCTGGTGGCGGCGGCGGTGCTGGTGTTCCTGGTGCTGGGCCTCCCGGTCAGCGGCGGCCCGGCCGGGCTGGCCCCGTTCGGCCCGGGCTTCCTGCGGGTCCTGCATCCGGCGCTGCCGCTCGGGACGGCGGTCAGCGCGGTGCGCGCCGCCGTCTACTTCGGCGGCTACGGCGCGGCCGGGCCGCTGTGGGTGCTGGCCGCCTGGGCGGTGGCCGGCGTCGCGGCCCTCGCCCTGGTCACGGCGTGGCGACGGCGGCAGGCGCCGCCCGCCCGGGTCCCGCTCGGCCCCGTGATGGACGCCGCCGCCACGGCCGCGGGCGGCCTGGTGGTCGGCTTCGACAACTCCGAGCCGTCCCGGCGCGCGCTCGGCTGGGCCGCGCGGCAACTCGCCCCGCTAGACGCTCGCCCGCCCCGCCCGCCACCCTGCACGTCGTCTACTCCGACCACCGGGTCATCGACAGCGACCTGTCCGGGTTCGGCCACGCCGAGATGGAGGAAGACCGCGACGCCCAAGCGGCCACGGTGGCCGCCGCGGCCGCGGAGATCATGACCGCGCGGGCCAGCCGTACACGTTCGAGCGGCGCCCGGAGCCGGCCGCCGACGCGATCGTGGCCGAGGCCAGCGCCCAGGCCGACGCGCTCGGCGGCGCCCCGGTCATCGTGGTCGGCCGGTCCGGGCACACCGCGCACCAGATCCTCGGCTCGGTGCCGGTCCGGCTACTGCACCACTCCCCCTACCCCGTCCTGACTATCCCGTAGGGCAGGGATGGAACAGCGCGCCGTCGAGGTCGACATCGAACTTGACGGCCGCGAAACCGTGCGGCACCGCATACACCGCGCGACAGAAGGCACCGAACGAGTGGGGCCCCTTGCACACCTGACCCGGATTGCAGACGTAGCCGTCTTCGGCGTACTCGGCCTCACCGACCCATTTCCCCGCCGCCGTGAAGTCGTCCCAGCCGCACGGCGTCGGACCGGACAGGGCGGTGCAGGTGATCCCGTACTGCTTGGCTGCCCTTGAACTGGCGGGCGAAGCACTGCTGGCTGGAGTAGCACTCCTCGACCACCGCGCCGTCCGCGTACTGGCGTCCCCACCAGGACAGCAGCGGCGAGTTCTTCCACAGCCCGGCCATCCCGTCGGCGTGGATCAGGTTGAACGCGTAGGCCAGGAAGTTCTGCAGGTCCCCGGGGGTGAGGTTGAAGCCGGTGGTGGACGGCGGGTCGAAGCTGTCGATGTCGTCCAGCTCGACCGCGTCGAAGCCCTTCCGCGCGCACATGCCGATGCGCTCGTCGCAGCATCGGCTTCAGCGCGTCGAGCTGGCGCAGGTCGACCCAGCGTTCCTCGGGGTAGCCGAAGTAGATGTTGCCGAGCGTGGCCGCCGGGAAGGCCGTCCCCGGGGTGCCGTCCGGGCGGTAGTCCTCCCAGGCCAGGTCCAGGTAGCAGACCGCCTTGGGGTGCGGCAGGGTGGCCGCCTGCCAGCTGGTCGTGATGGTTTTCACCTGGGCCGCGGTGGTGAGGAAGCCGTCGATGTCGTAGATGTCCACGGCGCTGCGCGCCGGTGCGCTGCAGCGGGGTGGTCCGGCCGATCTGCCAGTCCCAGCGCATCGGGTGCCCGGTCTTGTCCAGGTGCGGCGGGGACCAGCAGTCACCTTGACAGGGCAGCGGCGCGGTCGGCGGGTCGACCTGCCAGCCGTAGCTGATCTGGGTGGCGCCGGCCCGGCTGGCGGTGCGGACGGCCACCCGGTGCGGCCCGGGGGCCAGCGTGCCGGTATTGAACACGCGGTTCTTCGGCAGGGCCCGCCACGGGCCGGCGTCGACCCGGTACCGCTGGGTCACCGGGCCGTCGGCCGCGTTGGCGTGCGGCGCGGCGACCTGGAAGTTCTCCGTGGTCGAGGCGGTGTGCCGCTCGGGGGTGCCGTTGACGAACGCGGTCACGGGGGCCCGGTGCCGGGGGTAGGCGCGGACCGGGGCGGCGAGCGCGGCGACCGAGCGGCGGATGACCTGGAAGGTGAAAGGCACCCGTTTGGTCTCGATGACTTCGGCGGCGGTCTCGGTGACGCGCAGCCGCCGGCCGACCTCAGCCTGGCCGGGGACGTAGCGCGCGGGCGGCGAACGGCGCGGCCGTGGTGTCCGCGCCGGCCCGGCAGTGCCGGCCGGCCGCGTCGCAGCTCTGCCAGGAGTAGGCGACCGCGAAGCTGAGCAGGCTCATCCCGCGCGGCAGCCGGGGCGGCGTGCCAGCTCAGGCCGGTCGCGGTGACCGTCGCGCCGTCCCGGGGGGTGCCGGAGACGCGCAGCGTGCCGTGGTGCACCGGGGCCGGGAGCGGCGCGGCGCTGGCGGCGGGCGACGGCGGTGCTGTACGGAGACGCCGGTGACGAGGGAAGCGAGCGTGATGAGCGCCGCCGCGATGACCTTCATGAGCGGAGCAGGGCCGCGGGGAGCAGGTCCCGGTGCGCCTCGAAGAGCTCGTCGCACATCGCCACCGTCTGGTCGGTGGTCAGGGTGGCGGCGGTGTTCGGGTCGAGGAGGGCGGCCTGGTAGACGTGGTCACGGGACCGGTCGAGGGACGCCCGCACGGTCAGCTCGACCACGTTGAGGAAGGTCCGGTTCAGCGCGGCCAGCTGCGGCGGCAGCGCGCCGACCGGCACCGGCTTGGGGCCGCCCGCCCCGACCAGGCAGGGCACCTCGACGCAGCACGCGTCCGGCAGGCTGGTGATCAGGCCGCCGTTGCGGATGTTCACGTGCAGCTCGCGCTCGGTCCCGGTCTCCAGCGCGTGGATGAACTCCGAGGCCAGCTCGCTGGTGGGCTCGAGGTCGAGCGGGCTCGTCCGAGGCCAGCTGGGCCTGCAGCGACTCGAGCTCGCGCAGGTTCTCCTCGGACCGCTCCAGGTAGTCGCCGACGAAGATGCGGAACCGCTCGACCTGGTCGTCGTGGCGCATGAACCAGGGCACGTACTCGGCCGAGTGCTCGCTGGACTCGGTGGGGAAGTAGCCGAACCGGCGGTAGAGCTCGACCCGGACCCGCCGCTGCAGCTCGGGCGAGGACTCGATCACCTCGGCCAGCTTCGGGTACAGGGACTCGCCGTCCTGCTCGAAGCGGAGCACGAAGGCCTGGTGGTTGAAGCCCGCGGTGGTGAAGCGGACCCGCTCGGGGTCGGCGCCGGTCAGCTCGGTCAGGAACGCCTGGGTGTCACGGACCGAGTGGCACAGGCCGTACACCCGGCTGAACGCGCTGCCCTCGTACACCGCCCAGGGCAGCATGGCCATCGGGTTGCTGTAGCTGAGCAGGTAGGCGTCCGGGCAGACCTCGGCCATGTCGTTGGCCAGCGCGACCGTCACCGGGATGGTGCGCAGGCCGCGGAAGATCCCGCCGATGCCGAGCGTGTCCCCGATCGTCTGGCGCACCCCGTACCGGGCCGGGATGTCGAAGTCGGCCCGGGTGGCGGCGTACCCGCCGACCTGCACCTCGTTGATGACATAACGGGCTCCGGCCAGCACCGTGCGCCGGTCCGTGGTCGCGGTCACGGTCGCCCCGGCCCCGGACTGCTCGGAGATCCGGCGGGCCAGCCGCTCGGCGTGGGCCAGCCGCTCCGCGCTGATGTCGTACAGCGCGACGTGCAGCTCGCCGCGGAACTCGGGATAGCCGCACAGGTCCGTCACCACGTTCCTGGTGAACTCGACGCTGCCTGCTCCGATGAACGCCACCGTGATCGTCACGCTCGTTAGTGTTCCATCGAGGTCATTTTCTTGCAAGATATTGCAAATACACGGAATCGGGCTGCACAATACTGCGCAACATATGACGGACGCATCTTCGAGCGGGAGGCGTGGCAGGGTTGCTGGCCGTGGTCGCCGGGGCAGCGGTGCTGTCTGCCTGCGGCACGGACAGCACGTCGTCGAGCAGCGGCAAAGGCAGCGGTACCACGATCCAGATCTGGGAGGGCTACACCCAGGTCGAGGCCAAGGCCTTCGCCCACCTGGTCTCGCAGTACGAGGCGACGCACCCGGGCCAGAAGGTGAACACGCTGTACGTCAACAGCGACAACACGCTGCAGAAGGTGCTGACCGCGGTGCGCGGCGGCAGCCCGCCCGACATCGCCTACCTGTACGGTTCCTGGGCGCCCAACGTGGCCCAGATCCCGCAGGTGGTGAACCTCAGCCAGGTGGTCAAGCGGGCCGGGGTGAACTGGAACGACTTCTATACCGGCGAGCGCGCCGTGGCCACCGTCAACGGCAAGGTCATCGGCATCCCGGCGCTGGTGGACAACCTGGCCGTGGTCTACAACAAGACGCTGTTCGCCAAGGCCGGCCTGCAGCCGCCCGGCCCCGGCTGGACCTGGCAGGACTTCGTGGCCGACGCGAAGAAGCTGACCAACCCGGCGGTCAAGCAGTTCGGCACCGCCTACGTCACTCCGGGCACGGAGGACACCGTGTGGCACTGGGAGGCGCTGCTCTGGGAGGCCGGCGGCCAGCTGCTGTCGCCGGACAACACCAAGGCGGCGTTCGACTCGCCCGCCGGGCTGGCCTCGCTGAACACGCTGCGGACGATGGCCGTCACGGACAAGTCCATGTACTTGGACCCGAGCGACTCGGCCTACGGCAACCTGTTCAACTCGGGCAAGATCGGGATGCTGGTCACCGGCCCGTGGGACCTGGCGGTCTTCCCCAACGTGAAGTACGGCGTGCAGGTCATGCCGTCCTACCCGGGCACCAGCGGCGGCCACCAGACCATCTCCGGGCCGGACAACTGGGTCGTCTTCAACAACGGCACGGCGAAGACCGCCGCGGCCGAGCAGTTCCTGATCTGGCTCACCTCCGCCGCCCAGGACAAGTACTTCGCGGTGCAGACCGGGGACCTGCCGATCCGGCAGTCGGTGGGCCAGGACAGCTCGGTGGTCCAGCAGATGAACACCGCGGTGCCCGGGATGGCCACGTTCATCTCCAACCTGGACAACGTGAAGCAGGCCCGGCCGCAGATCGCGCAGTACCCGAAGGTCTCCACCATCCTCGGCACCATGCTCGTGTCGGTGCTGCTCGGCAAGAGCCAGCCGCAGGCGGCCCTGGCGGCCGCGGCCCAGCAGGTCAACCAGGCTCTGGCCGCGGGCTGATGGCGGTATCCGCCCAGCGGCTTTCTCAGGGGCTTTCCCTCGGCGGCCTCCGGCCCGGAGGCCTTCCGTCCGCAAGGTGATCGGCTCGGAGCACTTCACCGGGTGGGCGTTCGTCACGCCCGGCGTCGTGATCATCTTGCTGTTCGGCGCGGTGCCGATCGTCTGGTCGGCGGTGATGTCGTTCCAGCAGAACAACCTGCTCTCGCCGAACACGCCGTTCGTGGGCACCGCGAACTACCGGCAGCTGATCCACGACCCGGTGGTGGCGCAGGCCATCCAGCACACGCTGATCTACACCGTGCTGTTCGTGCCCGGCACCATGCTGGTCGGGCTGTTCCTGGCGGTGGCGATGAACCGGCAGATCCGGTTCATCTCGTTCTACCGGACGGCCGCCTACGCCACGATGGCGATCTCCACGATCAGCGAGGCGATCGTCTTCATCTGGCTGTTCGACCCGTCCTACGGGGTGGTGAACTACTTCCTCGGCGCGTTCGGCATCCCGCAGCAGCAGTTCATCAACTCCCCGTCCGAGGCGCTCTACGTGATCGTGATCATGACGATCTGGGGCTGGACCGGGTTCTCGGTGGTGATCTACCTGGCCGCCCTGCAGGGGGTGCCGCAGCACCTGACCGAGGCGGCCGCGATCGACGGGGCCAGTCCCTGGCAGTCGTTTCGCCGGGTCACGCTGCCGCTGCTCAGCCCGGCCTCGCTGTTCCTGGCCGTCTGGCTCACGATCAACGCGCTGCAGCTGTTCGACGAGGTGTACCTGTCCACCCAGGGCGGCCCGCTCAACGCCACCACCGTCCTCGTCTACTACCTGTACAAACAGGCCTTCACCGAGTTCAACTTCGGCTACGCCTCGGCCATCGCCTACTTCCTGTTCCTCGTCATCATCGTGGTCACCGTCATCCAGTTCCGGGTGGGCCGGCGGTACACGTACTACCGGTCATGACGGCGACCTCGGCGCCCGCCCGGGACGGGGTGCGCTCTTCCAGCCGCGGCGGCGTCCCGGCCACCGCGGCGGTGGCGGCTGCCGTTCAGCCCGTGGCACCTGGTGCTGCTCCCGGCCACCCTGGCGCTGCTGTTCCCGTTCGCCTGGCTGCTGATCACCTCGGTGGAGACCCAGAACGAGGCGCTGCACTTCCCGCCGGTGCTCATCCCGCACCAGATCCGGCTGGCCAACTACCCCGACGCCTTCAACAGCGCGCCGTTCGGCCACTTCTTCGCCAACAGCGCGATCGTCGCGGTGACGACCGTGGTGTGCAACCTGGTGCTGTGCTCGCTGGCCGGGTACGCCTTCGCCCGGTTCCGCTTCCTCGGCCGGACCGTGCTGTTCGCGGTGATCATGGCCACGCTGATGGTGCCGTTCCAGGTCACGATGATCCCGCAGTTCATCATCGTCAAATGGCTGGGCGTGCACGTGCTGGCCGGGGTGGGAATCGACCACATCGGCGCGCTCATCCTGCCGAACGCGGCCACCGCGTTCGGCATCTTCTTCCTGCGCCAGTTCTTCCGTACGCTGCCGATCGAGTACGAGGAATCCGCCCGGGTCGACGGGGCCAGCCGGCTCCGGGTGCTGATCAGGATCGTGCTCCCGCTGGCCACCCCGGCCCTGGCCACGCTGGCCGCGCTGACGTTCCTGGACTCGTGGAACAACTTCCTGTGGCCGCTGATCGCGGTCACCTCCACCAACCAGATGACGCTGCCGCTCGGCCTGGCCACCTTCCAGGGCTCCCACCAGACCCAGTGGCCGCTGCTGATGGCGGCGACCACGATGAGCCTGGTGCCCATGATGGCGATCTTCTTCCTGGCCCAGCGCTACTTCATCCGTTCGGTCGCCGCGACCGGGCTGGCCGGGACGTGACCGCACTACCGAAGGGAAAACAGTGACGGAGGACATGACCGCGGGCTCTCGTACCGAGCAGGAGGTGGCCTCGCAGCCGGCCTGCTGGCGCGAGGCGGGCCTGCTGGCCGACGGCCTGGACGGACTGCTGCCGGCGCCCGGGGAGCGGGTCGCGGTCGCGGGCTGCGGGACCTCCTGGTTCATGGCGCAGTCCTACGCGGCGGCCCGGGAGGAGGCCGGGCACGGGGAGACCGACGCGTTCGCCGCCTCGGAGATGCCGATCGGGCGGCGCTACGACCGGGTGCTGCTGCTCTCCCGGTCCGGGACCACCACCGAGATCGTCCAGCTGCTCGCCCGGCTGGCCGGGACCGTGCCCACGGTCGCGATCACCGCCGTGGCCGGCACCCCGGTGGCGGAGGCCGCCGACGCGGTCATCGAGCTGAGCTTCGCGGACGAGGAATCGGTGGTGCAGACCCGGTTCGCCACCACCGAGCTGGCCCTGCTCCGCGCGCACCTGGGACACGACCCCCGCCCCGCCGCCGACGCGGCCGAGCGGGTGCTGGCCACGCCGGTGCCGCCGGAACTGCTGGCCGCCCGCCAGTTCACCTTCCTCGGCACCGGCTGGACCTACGGGCTGGCCAACGAGGCCGCGCTCAAGCTGCGCGAGGCGGCCGGGATGTGGACCGAGGCCTACCCGGCCATGGAGTACCGGCACGGGCCGGTCTCGGTCACCAGCGAGGACAGCGTGGTCTGGGTGTTCGGCGCCGCGCCGGACGGGCTGGCCGAGGAGATCGCCGCGGCCGGCGGCACCGTCTGGCTGGGCGAGGAGGACCCGCTGGCCGAGCTGGTCCGGGTGCAGATGCTGGCGGTCGGGCTGGCCCGGGCCCGCGGGCTCGACCCGGACCGGCCGCGCAACCTGACCCGGTCCGTCATCCTCGCGTGATCGTCGTCGTCTGCCTCAACCCGGCCCTCGACATCACCCACGACGTGGCCGCGGTGGAGTGGGGCGGGATCAACCGGCCCGGCGCGGTGCACGACCGGCCCGGCGGCAAGGGCCTGAACGTGGCCCGCACGCTGCCCGCCCTGGGGGCGGACGTGCTGGTGACGGGGCTGGCGGGCGGGATCACCGGCGCCGTGGTGGCGGCGGCGCTCGAGGCGCTCGGGGTGACGGCCGCCTTCGCGCCGGTCAGCGGGGAGACGCGGCGCACCTTCACCGTCGTGGACGCCAGCCGGGCCGACCGGAGCATCACCTCGTTCCACGAGGCCGGTCCCGTCGTCAGCGCGGCCGAGTTCGCGGGTTTCCGGGACCGGTACCAGGAGGTGCTGGCCGGGGCGGAGGCGGTGGTGCTGTCCGGCAGCCTGCCGCTGGGACTGCCGCCCGGGACCTACGCCGAGGCTGATCGAGGCGGCCGCGCGCGGCCGGCGTGCCCGCCGTGCTGGACGCGCACGGGCAGGCGCTGCGCCTCGGCGCCGCCGCCGGGCCCGCCATCGTGAAGCCGAACCTGACCGAGCTCGAGTCGCTGACCGGGCGCCCGCTGTCCGACCCGCCGGGCGCAGGCCGGGCGGGCGGAGGCCGGGCGGCTGGCGTCGGCGCCGACCTGGCGGCGGTAGCGGAGGCCGCGGGTGAGCTGCGCGGCGCCGGCGCCGAGGCCGTGGTGGTGACGCTCGGCCCGGAAGGGCTGCTGGCGGTGACCGCGGACGGCTGCTGGCGGGCGCGGCCGCCGGCCGCGGTGGCCGGGAACGCGACCGGCGCGGGCGACGCGGTGGCCGCGGCCCTGGCGCACGGGCTGGTCCTGGGCCGCCCGTGGGACGAGCGGCTGCGGCACGCGGTGGCCCTCGGCGCCGCCACCGCCGCCGCCCCGGTGGCCGGGGAGTTCCGCGGCGAGGACTACCTCGGCACGCTGGGCGCGGTGACGGTGGAGCAGCTCCCGGCGGAGACTCCGGCGGAAGGGGTGCGCTGATGCCGCTGGCCGCCATGGGCGAGATCGTCGGTGCCGCGCGGGACGCGGGCCGCGGGGTCGGCGCGTTCAACGTCATCGGCATCGAGCACGCCGAGGCCATCGTGACCGGGGCCGAGATCGGCCCGCGCCCCGGTCGTGCTCCAGATCAGCGAGAACTGCGCCGCCTGGCACGGCGCGCTGGACCCCATCGCGCGCGCCTGCCTGGCCGTCGCGGCCGCGGCCGCGGTGCCCGTCGCGGTGCACCTGGACCACGCCTCCCGCCCGGACCTGGTCCGGGCGGCGGTCCGGCTCGGGCTGGGCTCGGTCATGTTCGACGCGTCCGGCCTGCCGTACGACAAGAACGTCCGGGCCACCGCCGAGCTGACCCGGTGGTGCCGGGACCGGGGCGTCTGGGTCGAAGCCGAGCTCGGCGAGATCGGCGGCAAGAACGGCGTGCACTCGCCGCGGGCCCGCACCGACCCGGACGAGGCGGCCGGCTACGTCGCCGCCACCGGCGTGGACGCGCTGGCGGTGGCGGTCGGCAGCTCGCACGCCATGCTGACCCGGGACGCGGTCTTGGACCTCGACCTGGTGGGCCGGCTGCGTCAGGCCGTCGGCGTCCCGCTCGTCCTGCACGGCTCGTCCGGGGTCCCGGACCAGGACCTGGCCGCCGCGGTCGCGGGCCGGGATGACGAAGATCAACATCGCGACCCAGCTGAACAAGGTCTTCACCGCCGCCGTCCGGGATTACCTGGCCGCCGACTCTGCGGTGGTTGATCCCAGGAGGTACGGTTCGGCGGGACGCGACGCGATCGCGCCCGAGGTAGCCCGGCTGCTCGGCGTCATCGGCGCCGCGGCCGCGGGCGTGTGGGGAGGAGGCGCCGGTGAGTCGTTACCGCCGGTGGAACGAGCTGCTGGAACTGCTGGCCACGGCGGGCCAGCTCCAGGTGGAGGACGCCGCCAAGGCGCTGAACGTGTCCGCGGCCACCATCCGCCGTGACTTCGACGAGCTGGCCGGCCAGCAGATGCTCACCCGGATCCGGGGCGGCGCCGTCGCCGAGGGGGTCAACTACGACCTGCCGCTGCGCTACAAGACCGAACGGCATCCGTCCGAGAAGCACCGCATCGGGGCGCTGGCGGCCGGCATGGTCCGGACCGGCCAGGCCGTCGGCCTGAACGGCGGCACCACCACCACCGAGGTGGCCCGCGCGCTGGCTACCCGCTCGGACCTGGGCGAGGCCGGCCCGTCGCCCTCGCTCACCGTGGTCACCAACGCGCTCAACATCGCGACCGAGCTGGCCATCCGGCCGCACATCAAGATCGTGACCACCGGCGGGGTGGCCCGGCCGCAGTCCTACGAGCTCACCGGGCCGCTCGCCACCGGCGTGCTGGAGCAGGTCACGCTGGACATCGCCTTCCTGGGGGTGGACGCGATCGACGCCGTGGCCGGGGCGACCGCGCACCACGAGGGCGAGGCGAGCATCAACCGGCTGATGGGCCGGCAGGCCCGCAAGGTCGTCATCGTCGCGGACAGCTCCAAGGTCGGCCAGCGCGCGTTCGCCCGGATCTGCACCCCGGCCGAGATCGACGTCCTGGTCACCGACGGGGGCATCACCCCGAGGACGCCGCCCTGCTCGAAGCCGCCGGGGTCGACGTTGTCACGGCATGACCTGGTTGTCCTGGGCGACTGCAACCCGGACGTGCTGGTGACGGGCGACGATGTCACCCCGTCGTTCGGCCAGCAGGAGAAGCTGGTCGGCGGCATCTCGCTGGTCATCGGCGGGTCGGCCGCCATCACCGCGGTGGCCGCGGCCCGGCTCGGGCTGCGCGTCGCGCTGGCCGCCGCGGTCGGCGCCGATCCGGCCGGGCGCTTCATGCTGGACCAGCTGTCCGCGCGAAGGCGTGGACGTCGAGGCGGTCGTGGTCCGGGACGACGTGCCGACCGGGATGACGGTGGCGCTGTCCCGGGGCGGCGACCGCGCCATCTTGACCGCGCTCGGCGCGGTGGCCTCGCTGACCGCGGCGGATGTGCCGGTGTCGTTGCTCGCCGAGGCGCGGCACGTGCACGCCAGCTCCTGGTTCCTGCTCGAGGACTCACTCGGCCCCGGCCTGGCCGGGCTGTTCGCGGCCGCCCGTTCTTCGGGTACCACGACGTCGCTGGACACCAACTGGGATCCGGCCGAACGCTGGACCAGCGAGCACCTAGCCGCCGCGATCGCCGCCGCTGACCTGCTGCTGCCCAACGAGGCCGAAGCACTGCGGCTGAGCAGCGCGCTCGCCCTGAACGAGGCCGTCGCGAAGCTCACCGCGTCCGGGACCCGGCTCGTCATCAAGCTGGGCGAGCGCGGCGCGCTGTGCGTCGACGGGCCGCTTCGACTACCAGGTCAGCCTGCCGCCGGTCATCCCGGCCGACACCACCGGCGCGGGCGACTGCTTCAACGCCGGCCTGATCGCCGGGCTCCTCGACGGCATGGACCTGCCCCGGGCCGCCGCCCTCGGCTGCGCCGCCGGCGCCCTGTCCACCGCTGCCCCCGGCGGCACCGCCAGCGCTCCGGACCGCACCGCCGCCGTCAAGCTGGCCTCCACCGCCAGCATCACCCCGGCCTGACATCGTCGCCGGGCTCAGCTGCTTCCGACGACGGGCAGCTTCACCGAGGACGGCGCCAGGCCGCCGCGGCTGATCGTGTACGTGGCATCGCCGTCCGCTGGAAGGAGCTGGAAGGAGTCGGGGTCGGCCGCGGCGATCGTGATCCTGATCCGGTCACCGGGACGGAAGAGCACCGATGTCGGCAGCAGGTCGAACGTCACCTGCTGAGGCTGGCCCGGCGGGAACGGCGACGCGTCGGCGCGGGTGTAGGTGCGGGGAGTACGGAGCTTGCGCCAGGCGGGATTGTCGCGTACGGGGATGACCGCGCGGTCGGCCAGCGCCAGCTCGCCCTCGGTCACATAGGTGACCCGGCCGCTGGGCTGGACGTCTTCGAGGTAGGCGTAGAGGGCGCCGTCGGCGGTGCCATGGACTCCAGTCACGTCGAGGGTCACGCGGCCGAGGCCGGAGACGCGGGTGGCCTGGCGCAGCGGCTGGCCCGTGTAGGAAAGAAGGTCACGGTCGACGGCGGCCCGGTCGGGGTAGACGACCGGCTCGCCGGTGAGGTTGGTGTTCCAGCGGTCGAGCGCCCCGGTGCCGGCCTTCGGGTTCAGCGCGAGCCGGTCGGCGCCGGCGCCCGGCCGCTGCCCGCTGAGCGTGTGCCCGGCGGCGAGGTAGAGGGTCCGCGTGCGGGTTCCGGGCAGCGGCCAGCGGGTGGTGGTGCGCCACCGGCCCTCGTTCAGGGTGTAGTAGTGCAGCCGGTGGCCGCCGTCGGGACGCTGGCCGTTCTTCACGTACTGGTCGAAGAAGGCGTACACCACGTCGGCGAGCTGCTGGCGCTCGGCCCTGGTGAGCGGGCGGCT
Source organism: uncultured Actinomycetota bacterium (assembly GCA_963839095.1). Lineage (GTDB taxonomy): Bacteria > Actinomycetota > Actinomycetes > Streptosporangiales > Streptosporangiaceae > Palsa-504. Next base: position 14,854 of record CAWIUF010000018.1, read on the forward strand.
GGGCTGGAACGGATCGGCGAGGTAGCCCTGTCCGTGGCTCCACGGCCCGATCCAGTCGTCCTGGGTGTTGGACAGGCTGGTGAACTGCGAGAGGACGCCGTTGGCGGTGCCGGCGTCCAGCCATCCGGCCAGGGTCAGGATCGGGACACCGCCCGCCTGGATCGCCGTGCGGTTACCGGCAGCGCCGGCCACCTGCCAGCTCTGCGGGCCGATGACGTCATCGCGGTAGGGGGCGGCCAGGGCGAAGTCGATCAGGTTGGCGTTGTCATAGTGCTGGGCGCGGGCGGCGGTGAGCAGCGCGGGACCGTCCGGCCCGTCGACCGGCTTGGGCGAGGCTCCGGTCAGGCCGTGCTGAGCGCAGACCTGCCGGGTCTGGGCGCTGGTGGCGCAGGTGGTGCCGTGAGCCTCGTCGAGGATCGACAGCAAGGTGGAGAACGGGGCGAGGCGCGGCTGGATCAGGATTCCGCCGGGTCGCAGCAGGTCCTCGTAGGGGTCGAAGTCATAGGAGATGGGCGCGGCCGCGGTGATGTGGTGGTCGCGCAGGGCGAGAGAAAGCATGGCGGTGTCGCCGGCGTAAGAGACGCCGGTGGTTCCCACCCGGCCGTTCGACCAGGGCTGGGCGGCGATCCAGTCGGCGAGCGCGCCGACGTCGGCGATCATCGTGCTGCCCAGTTCGGCGGTCACGGTCCCGAACGAGGCGCCGGTTCCGCGGAGATCGGCGAATACGTAGGCGTACCCGCGTTGGTTCCAGGGTGTCGCGATGGAGTAGTTGGGGTCGTTCTTGATGCCTCCGGTGTAGGCGTGCGCCCGCCAGTAACGATCGGCCTCCAGCACGGTCGGCAGCCGTTTCCCGGGGGGTACGCGGCCGGCCGCCACACGTCGACGGCCAGCCGCACCCCGTCCGGCATCCGGACGTACAGGGACCTCAGGGACGACGAGACGGGGGCGCCGCCGGGGCGGCCGAGGCGGCGGTGGGACCGGCGGTCAGCGCGAACGTCATGGCGGCGGCCAGCGTGGCGGCCAGCGCCAAGCGGCCTCGCGGTGAACAGCGTGGAAGGCGGGGCATCGGAATCTCCTGGCGTGCGGTCAACGGGGACGCCTCAACGCTAGGGACCGGCCGGTCCGCCCGGATATACGGCTAACCGGCCTCCTCGACGGCGCCTAGGTCCACCCTGGAGTGGTGGAGCCAGGACCACCCGCCGCCCCGGGGCGGCTGACCCGCAGCACGAGGTCGCGCCAGGCGCGGGTGATGCGGCTGGTGACGCGGACGGGATCTTCCCGCTCCGCCGGGAGTACGAAACGGCGGCCGGCCACACCCCGGTGTACGAGACACCGGAGGTAGTGGCCGCCGCCGTGCGCGATGTGCTCGCTAGAACCTAGAGCAGCTCGAGGATGGTGGCGTTGGCCTGGCCGCCGCCCTCGCACATGGTCTGCAGCCCGTAGCGGATGCCGTTGTCCTTCATGTGGTGCACCAGCGTGGTCATGATGCGCGCGCCGGAGCCGCCCAGCGGGTGACCGAGGGCGATCGCGCCGCCGTTCGGGTTGAGCGCCTTGCCGTCGGCGCCGATGTCGGCCTGCCAGGCCAGCGGCACCGGGGCGAAAGCCTCGTTGACCTCGAACGCCCCGATCTCGTTGACCGACAGGCCCGAGCGCTGGAGCGCCTTCTTGGTGGCCGGGATCGGCGCGGTCAGCATGATGATCGGGTCGGCGCCGGCCAGCACCGCGGTGTGGATCCGGGCGATCGGGGTGAGGCCGAGCTCGGCGGCCTTCTCGCTGGTCATCATCAGCAGCGCGGCCGAGCCGTCGGAGATCTGCGAGGAGTTGCCCGCGGTGATCACGCCGCCCTCGGGCTTGAACACCGTCTTGAGCGCGCCGAGGCTCTCCACCGTGCCGCCGCGCCTGATGCCCTCGTCCTTGGAGATCACCGTGCCGTCGTCCAGCGTGACCGGGGCGATCTGCGCGTCGAACCGGCCCTCGTCCTGGGCCGCCGCCGCCCGCTCGTGGCTGGACAGCGAGAACTCGTCGAGCTGGGTGCGGGAGAAGCCCCACTGCTCGGCGATCATCTCGGCGCCGACGCCCTGGTTGGGGAAGACTCCGTGGTAGCGCTCGAGGAACGAGGTGCCGAGCGGGTTCTGGCCGTTGATCGAGCTGCCCATCGGCACCCGGCTCATCGACTCCACGCCGCCCGCTACCACCACGTCGTACTGCCCGGCGATGAGCCCGGCGGCGGCGAAGTGCACTGCCTGCTGGCTCGATCCGCACTGGCGGTCCACCGTGACCCCGGTGACCGTCTCCGGCCAGCCGGCCGCCAGCACCGCGGTGCGGGCGATGTCCAGCGTCTGCTCGCCGACCTGCGATACGCAGCCCCAGAACCACGTCGTCGACGGCGGTGGGGTCGATCCCGCTGCGCTGCGCCAGCGACTTGAGGATGTGCGCGGAAAGCTCGACCGGATGAACTCCGGACAGCCCGCCATTGCGCTTGCCGACCGGCGTCCGGACCGCTTCGACGATGACCGCGTCCCGCATGTTTCTCCCTCCGGCGGAGACCAGGGCTGTCACCGCACTCGTTCGGTATAAATCCTAACGGCCATAGGTAAATTCCGGCAGTGACCCGGCTCACAGGAATCCCGGCCGCATAATGGAATCCATGCCCCGCCCGGCGAGTCCGCTGATCAGTCACGACGCCGTGGTCGAGGCGTCGCTGCTGATCATCGACCGTGAGGGCCTGGACGCGTTCAGCCTGCCCCGGCTGGCGCGCGAGCTGAACGTGGCGGCGCCGTCGCTGTACCACCACTTCGCCGACCGGGCCGATATCTTGCGCACGGTGGCGCGGGCGATCGTGCTGGCGACCCGGCTGCCCGACCCGGCCGCGTGCCCGACCTGGGTGGACTGGTTCGTGGAGGTCAGCCTGGCGTTCCGCCGGGCGGTGCTCAGCCACCGCAACGCGGCGCCGATCCTGCTCCAGTTCATGCCGCGCGACCTGCTCGTCCGCAACTACGAGACCGGTGTCCGGATCCTGGCCGAGATCGGCGTCCCGCCCGGGCAGCGGATCCTGGTCATCGACGGGCTCGACACCCTGACGCTGGGAGCCTCGCTGGCCGCGGCGGCCAAGAGCCCGGCCCAGGCCGGGCAGGTCTTCGCCAGCGCCAACCCGGACACCGAGCCGATGCTCGCGCAGGAACTGGCGGGCAACCGCCGGACGGCCGAGGAACTGTTCGCCGCGTCGGTCCGCAGCTTCCTGGCCGGCGCCGTGCCGGACGTGCCGGGCACGGCGCCGCTGCCCCGCGGGCTGCTGGCCAGCTACTAGTTTCAGACCAGGGCCAGGACCTCGTCGGCGGTGAGGCTGCCCGGAGCCCGGCGCTCCCGGGCCGCCTGGTTGGCCAGCCGCTGCAGCACCTCGTTGACCGGCGCGGGCACGCCGAGCTCGCGGCCGAGCAGGACGATCTCCCCGTTGAGGTAGTCGGCCTCGATCGAGCCAGTGCCGCGAGTCAGGCTCTGCCAGGACGAGCCGCCACCCCGTTCGGTCCCATTGATCTTGACGATCTGCACCTGGTCGCCACGGAGAGCGGCGCTCTCTTCGTTGCGGGCGTAGGCGATGCCGGCCGCGGCCAGCACCGCCTTGCCCTCGGCCCGCACGCGGCGGCGCAGTTCGGAATGATCACCGAGACCGCACACCGCCTCGATCGCGTTGCCCAGGTTGGCCAGCAGCTTGCCGTGCTTCCAGCGCATGATGTCCGGGACCACCGGGGCGAGGAAGCGGCTGGCGGCCAGGTCGGCGCCGATCCGCTCGATGGTCTTGTCGGTGCCGGAGGGGTACCGGCCGATGTGCAGCAGCCCGGACAGCGGGGCGCCCTGCGCCTCGACCAGGCCGGGCTCCAGGTGGGTGGCCGGCAGCCAGACGCACACCCCGTACACCTGACGGAAGCGGCGCAGCGCGAGCCGCTCGCTCGCCACCCCGTTCTGCGCGCAGAGCACGGGCAGGTCCTCGGCGGCTACGGTGCCGCCCGGCACCGGCTTCCACGCCCACCCGGCCAGCGCCGCCTCGGCGTCCTGGGTCTTGGCGGTCAGGAGAAGGACGTCGTCGCCAGTGAGCTCGACCTCGTCCGGTCCGCTCACCGCGGGGACGTCGATGACGGACGTGCCTTCCGGGGTGGCCAGCCGCAGGCCGCCCTGGGCGCGGAGCGCGTCGAGGTGCGGGCCGCGGGCCACCAGCACCACCTCGTGCCCGGCCTGGGCCAGCCGGCCGCCGATGGTCCCGCCGACGCCGCCGGCTCCGATGACGATGTAGCGCATTGCACCCATTGTGGCCGGCGACGGCCCGTCCCCCCGAGGGCGGGCGGGTGCCGGCGTCGTCAGCTCAGGACTGGTACGGGTTCGGCGGGACGTGGTTGCTGCTGGTCACCGGCTGGTACAGGTCGGTCCCGGTCGTGCCGTCCTGGTAGACGAAGGCCGTCTCGAGCACGGCGCCCGTCTCCGGGTTCTCGAAGGTCTGATCCTGGATGCCGGTCGAGGTGGCCGTCCGGCTGATCTCCACCGCGGCCCGGCCGAGGCCGTCCCGGGCGTGGTTGTCCACCCGCACCCCGGGCGTGTCCGCCAGCACCTTGTACAGCGCCGCCCGCAGCTGCGGGCCGACCAGCGGGTTCCACAGCAGCGTGGTGGCCTGCTCGAAAGCCCAGTCATCGTCGGTCAGCTGGGGCTGGCTGACGGTGCCCTTCTTCCCCGCCTTGGCCATCTCCTTCCGCTCCCGCGCGATCCCCTGGGCCTGCTGCTCCTTGCCCTGCTTGATCAGCAGGGCGCGCAGGGTAGCGACATCGGTCGGCATCGCGGCGAACTGGGCCGCGGTCGGCGAGTCGTGCCGGGCCACCGGCAGCTCGCTGGGGACTCCGGCGCCGTGCTGGTAGGTCCAGACGTCGCCGGTGAGGCTGTCCACGACGCTGGTCCGCTCGTAGTTGTCCTGCTTCTCGGCCAGGATGACGTAGCGGCCCCCGGGCGGCGCAGCGCTGGCCGCAGCCGAGCTGAGCTTGTACAGCGCGGTCTGCGCGGCGGTCAGCCTGATCGCGGTCGGGCCGGTCGCGGTCGCCGGGCCGGTGTTCGCCCCCGGACGGGCCGTACCGGGCGCGGAGGCGACGACGGCGAAGGCCGTCCCGGCCGCGGCCCCGGCCACGGCGACGCCGAGCGCGCGGTGACGCAGCCGCCGGTGCCGCTGGCGGCGGACGATGGCCACCGCGACGTGCGGTGATGCGTGCAGGTCATCGGTGCAGCGGTGCATCAGCTCGCGCATGATGTCCTCGTCGATCCCGGGCATGGTGCTCCTTCTTCTTAGCTCGTGGTGTCGGCGGTGCCGGTGGCGAACAGGGCGATGAGCCCGGGCTGAGTGCGCAACTGCGCCACCGCGCGGGAGGCGGTGCTCTTGACGGTTCCGGGTGAGACGCCGAGCAGTTCGGCCACCTCGTTTTCGCTGAGGTCGTCGAAGTAGCGCAAGACGACGATCGTGCGCTGCTGAACGGTGAGGGTGCTGAGGGCGGCGAGCAATGAGGGGCGGAGCTCGGCCGCCGTGACCGGATCTCCTGACCTCGGGTCGCTGCGGTCGTAGACGGCGAAGAGCTCACGGGGACGGCGTTTGCGCGCCCGCGCCTGGTCGATGACGATGTTGTGCATCACGCGGCGGCAGAACGCTCTCGGGTTGTCAACCCGTGACCACTTCATGGCCACCCGGTGCAGCGTCTCCTGATAGACATCCTCGGCCTGGTCCGGATCCGCGGTGAGCAGCGTCGCCATGCGCAGCAACGTGTCACCGGACTCGGTGACGAAGCCCTCGAATTCACGCGCCTGCTTTCTGTCCACATGGTCCTCTCGGGTTTGTCGCCTTCACCCACATAGACGATGCCTGGCGAGATTCCGTTGAGTGCTCAGGAGCGGCCGCGACACCAAGGCCGGCTGCAACCTGCCAGCGGGTTCCCGCAGGGGGCAGCGGTAATGTACGCACGGTGAGCCAACCAGTGGGAATAGTCGGAGCGGGGATCGTCGGGCTGGCCACGGCCCGGCAGCTGGCCCTGGCGGGCGTGCCGGTGACGGTGTGGGAGAAAGAGCCCGCGGTGGCACGGCACCAGACCGGCCGCAACTCCGGCGTGGTGCACGCGGGGATCTATTACCAGCCCGGCTCGGCCAAGGCCACGATGACCCGGCGCGGCGTGGAACTGCTCCGCGCCTACTGCGCCCAACGTGACCTGCCGTGGGATGAGCGCGGCAAGCTCGTGGTGGCCCGGGACGAGCTCGAGACCCAGCGGCTGCGCGAGATCGAGCGCCGGTCCGAGGCCAACGGCGTGCCCGGGGTGCGCTGGCTGGACGGCCCGGACATCCGCGCCCTCGAGCCGGACGTGGCGGGCGTGGCCGCGCTGCTGTCTCCCACCACCGCCATCACCGACTATCCCGGTATCGCCCGGGCCTTCGCCGCCGACCTCGTGGAGGCAGGCGGCGAGCTGCTGACCGGCACCCCCGTGATGGCGGTGCGCCGTCACGGCGACGGCGTCCAGGTCCGCGTCCCGGACGGGATCCGCACGGTTTCCCGGCTGGTGATCTGCGCCGGCCTGCAGACCGACCTGCTGGCCCGGTCGGCGGGCGACGAGACCGGGCCGGAGATCATCCCGTTCCGCGGTGAGTACCTGCGGCTGCGGCCCGAGGTGAAAGACAAGGTGCACCACCTGATCTACCCGGTGCCCGACCCGGCCTACCCGTTCCTCGGCGTCCACCTGACCCCGCGTATCGACGGCGAGTCCGACCTCGGGCCGAACGCCGTGCTGGCGCTCGCCCGGGAGGGCTACCGGTGGCGCGACGTGTCGGCCGAGCAACTATCCCGGCTGGCCCGTTCGGCGGCGTTCCGGCGGCTGGCCGAGCAGAACTGGCGGGCCGGCCTGCGGGAGATGCGCGGCTCGGTGTCCCGCCGCGTCTTCCTGGCCGAAGCCCGCAGCTACCTGCCCTGGCTCGAGCCCGGGCACGTGACCGCGGCGCCGGCCGGGGTGCGCGCCCAGGCGGTGGACCCGGACGGATCGCTGGTCGACGACTTCCGCATTCATCAGCTGGGCCCGGTCACGGCCATCCGCAACGCGCCCTCCCCGGCCGCGACGGCCGCCCTGGCCATTGCCGAGCAGATCGTGGCCCAGCTCCCTGACGGCTGAGTTCGGGGTCCGCGTAACGCCTGGGTAACCACTACGCGTATTTCGGATCTTGTACCGCTCCGGTGTATCTGGACCTGTGTTCTCCTCTCCTTATTGAAAGATGCCCGGGGCTCGGCCGGGCGGCATTGAACCCGCTCCGACCTCCTCTGCGTAGGACTTCATATGAAGCGCAACACCCCGCTCATCACCTTGCTGACCGGTGCCGCCCTCGGCGTCGCGCTGCTGATCGCCAGCATGCTGCAGACGCCAGTCAAGGCGCCGGCCAGCTACAGTTCGACCGCCTCGCCGTCCGCTGCTGCCTCCACGTCGGCACCCGCCGCACCCGCCTCCTCGCCGGCCCCCGCGTCGGCGTCGGCTTCACCGACCGCCACGCCGTACGCGGCCGGGCCGGCCCGGGCCAACTACGCGAGCAAGGTGAAGGGCGGCGGCGCGACGATCGCGATCAGCGTCCACGACGGCCAGGTGGTCGTCTACATCTGCAACGGCTCGACCCTCGACGAGTGGTTCTCGGGCCCGATCAGCAGCCACGGCAAGATCACGCTGACCGGCAAGAACAACGCCACTCTGGACGCGTCCTACGGCGTCGGGGAAATGACCGGCAGCGCCATCGCGCACGGCACCAACTTCAACTTCTCGGCGGGCGCGGTGTCGAAGTCGTCCGGGGCCGGCCTGTACCGGGCCACCGCGGACGTGGGTGGCACCACCGTCAAGGCCGGCTGGATCGTGCTGGGCGACGGCACGAAGATCGGCTCGCTCGAGCCCGACTCCACCTCGGCCACGCCGGCGGCGGTCGCCGCGCCGTCCCTCGACCTGGCCAGCCGCACCGCGACCTACAAAGGCACTGTCTTGCACGCCGTCCCGGTGAACGGTGTCACCGGCAGCGGATTCTGAGGAGAAACCCCATGACCGCACCGACCGCACGACAGCCCCTGCCGCCGCAACGCGCCGCGTCGAGCACGGCCATGCTCGTGATCCCCTGCGTGATCGGCGGCCTGGTCGCGCTGACCCTGGGCCTCTACGGGCGGCTGCACAGCCCGACCGGCATCGCCGTCAACATCGCCGGCTTCTCCAGCCCCGGCTACGTCAAGTCGTGGCTCGCCACCGTCGCCACGGTCCTGGCGATCGTCCAGGTCGTCTCGGCCCTGGTGATGTACGGGAAGGTCCCCGGGGTCACCGCGCCCTCGTGGATCGGCACCCTGCACCGCTGGTCCGGCCGGATCGCGTTCCTGGCGGCGGTACCGGTCGCGATCCACTGCCTCTACGCACTGGGCTTCCAGAACTACAGCACCCGGGTCCTGCTGCACTCGATCTTCGGCTGCCTGTTCTTCGGCGCGTTCACGGTCAAGATGCTGATCCTGCCGAAGAAGGGCCTGCCTGGCTGGGTGCTGCCATTCTGGGGTGCCGTCGTCTTCACCGCCCTGGTCCTTATCTGGCTAACCTCGGCGTACTGGTTCTTTTCCACGTTCGGCGTCCACCGCTGAGGAGCCCTTGATGGCTGAATCAAGCCGCCGTACCGTCCTGGCCTGTGCCGGCGCGGCGTGTGCCGCCGCGCTGACCGGGTGCAGCACCTACAACTCCAACAGCGGCGGGGTCAACGCCCCCCAGGGGAGCCAGTCCGCCGATTCGAGTTCCGCGCCCGCCGCTTCGGCGTCCGGCGCGGCGGGCGGTAACGCGCCCGCCGCGCTCGCCTCCACCTCCCAGGTCCCGGTGGGCGGCGGCACCATCCTGGCCGCGAAGAAAATCGTCATCACCCAGCCGCAGTCGGGCACGTACAAGGCCTTCACCGCGGTGTGCACGCACGCTGGGTGCACCGTCGGCAGCGTGTCCGGCGGCACCATCAACTGCCCGTGCCACGGCAGCCGGTTCAGCATCGCCAACGGCGCGGTCGTCAACGGCCCGGCCGCGTCCCCGCTGGCCCCGGTCAACATCAAGGTCCAGGGGAACTCGATTGTCCAGGCCTGACGGCCAAGGCGTGACGGCTCAGAGGCAGACCGGGCAGATCTTGTCGTAGTCCTTCATGACGTCTGCCTCGATATCCCCACGAAGTCGGCTGAGCCGTCCGGATGCCAGCTCCGGCGCGACCTTCCGCAGTGCCGCAGCGAGCGCCGCGACGGAGCCCTCAGCTAGCCACCTCACGCCGATACGGTACGCCGGAGCTGAGGATCGTTAGCGCTCCGCCTGGCCGTCACGTTTGACGCTGACCCGTACGATGAGGCGCTGCAGGGTGCGCTGCTCGTCCTCGTCCAGGGCGCTGATCGCGGTGGCCGCGACGGCGCCATGTGGGACGGCCCGGACCGTGACTGGCGGCTGGACCAGTTGCGAGCGAGCGCCGAGATCCTCGGCGCGGACCACGCCGGGCATCTCGGCTACGCGGACAGCGGGCACGGGCCGCTCCTGTTCGATGACCCGCCGGGCCGGACCGGTTCGCGTGGGCCGCATCAGGAAGCGGCGGAAAGTGACCGCCCTGCTGGCGGAGAGCACGCGGACCTGTTGCTGAGCTACGACCCGCACGGCGTCAACGCCACCGTGACACGGCCGGGTGACCAGGTCGGGGCGCGGGCAGCTGAGTGGCCGGAGTGCGGGTCGCGGAGGCGACGGTACCGCGTGAGCTGTTCGCCCGGCTCGCCCGGCCGCTGCTCCTGCTCCGCCTGCTGACCGGTTATCGCGCCGGCGACATGCGCGGGTACGGCCTGCCGCGGTCGGCGATCACGCACCGGGTCGACGTCCGCTGGTACGCGGCGCAGAAACGGGCGGCACTCGCGGCGCACCGACGCTGCTGTCCAGCCGGGGCGAGGGGCCAGGTTGTTCCGCATCTGCTCAGGGCGCCCTCGCCGGTGTTCCGCCTGGTCTTCGGGACGGAGTGGTTCGCCGAACCCGGGGGCCGAACGGGTGAGCTCATCCCCCGCGACCAGGGCGCCGGATCAGGCCGGAGCTAAGGACCGTCAGCGCGCCCGCTGGCCGTCGCGGACGCAGACCCGCTCCAGGAGACACTGCAGGGTCCGCTGCTCGTCCTCGTCCAGGGCGCTGATCGCGCTGGCCGCGACGCGCTCGGACGCGGTGCTGGCGGTAGCCCGCTCGCGGCGCCGGCCTCGGTGAGGCGCAGCAGGGTGATCCGGCGGTCGGTGGCGTGCGCGCACCGGGCGACCAGGCCGCGGCCTTCCAGGGTGTCGATCATGTCGGTGACCGTGCGCGGGGACACGTGCAGGACCTGGCTGATCTCCCGCATCGAGCGATCGCCGCCGGCCAGGGCGGTGAGCAGCGCGCGCGGGTCCTACCGGATCGACCCCGACGCCGCCTGGACGCTGCTGGTAGCGGACGAGACCGCGCTGCCCGCCGTGGGCACGATCCTGGACGACGCCCCGGCTGGTGCCCGGGTGCTGCTCGTCGCCGAGGTGGCAGACGAGGCCGAGGAGCTGAAGTTCGACACCGCCGCCGACCTGAGCACGGTGTGGTGCCACCGCGGCACCGATCACGCCGGGCCCGGGACGGCGGCCGCGCAGGCCGTCCAGGAGCTCGACCTGCCCGCGGGGCGCGGCGCCGCCTGGATCGGCCTCGAGGCCGCCGCGATGCGCACGGTCCGCCGCCACCTGCTCGGCGAGCGCGGCCTGGACCGGGACCAGCTGTACACCCGGGGCTACTGGAAGATCGGCGCGGCCGATCACCCCGACCACGACACCGGCGAGGACTGACCGCCCCGTTCAGGTGTGATGGCAGCGGCGCAGGTCGTTCCAGATACGGCCGATATTGGCGCCACCGCGGAGCAGATGCGAACCGACTCGCTGGATCCGTCAGCGAGCACGCCCCAGAGCAGGTCCTCGCGTTCGACCATCGTCCGGTGGCCACGGCGGCTGACCCACCGGGCGACCTCGATGACCTTGCGGCCGCCCTCGTCGAGCACGATCTCGGTGGCGGGTCCGCTCAGGGTGACGCGCAGCGGGCGGACCGGGGAGCGCCGCAGCCGCCACCGGGCCGGGTCATCAGAAAGAGTGGTCACCACGGCACGCCGACGTACCTCGTCCAGGTCGATGCCGAACGTTGCGAGCAGTTCGCGGTCGCGCCGGCGCGGGGCCCGGGCCTCGACCGCGGCGCGGATGCTCGCCGCGGTCACGCCCAGCTCCACCGGGCGGGCCAACGGCTCGCCCTCGGCCAGGGCGAGCAGCAGGAACCGGTCGTTCAGCCGGGGCTGCCCGAGGTCGGCGGCGGCCATCCCGGCGCGGATGACGGCCCGGCGGGCCGACGGGGCGAAGCCATCCAGCATGGTCACATCCTCCCGGCGTGCTTCTTGTGCACCGACTGGCGGCGGACGCCGAGCGCCGCGGCGATCGCCTGCCACGTCCAGCCCTGCGCGCGGGCGCTGCTCACCTGCACGGCCTCCAGCTCATCGAGCAGCCGGCGCAGCGCGGCCACCGCGGCCAGCCCGGTGGCCGGGTCCCGGCTGTCCACCGCCGCGGCCAGTTCCGTCATCGTCGTCATGCTGTCAGCCTAAACTGACAATACTGGGGCTTGTCAACTCAGGCTGACAAGGCGCCGGCCGGGCCGGGCTGACCAGGACGCCGCCTGGGCCGGATGCGAAGACGCGTACCAGGCGGTATACCAGGGATGTGCCTTTCGCCGGGCGGCGTCGTGAGCTGCAGGAGGTCGGCCGCCTGCTGGAGCGCGCCGCGGGCGGCGCGGGCGGCCTGCTCGCGATCACCGGTGCCCGGGGGGCGGGCAAGACGGCACTGGCCGAAGCCGCCGCGGCCGAGGCGGCCAGCCGCGGCTTCGAGATCCTGCGCGCCTCTCCGGCCGAGCATCAGCCGGGCCGGCTGGTCTGGGCCCAGCTGCTGCGTGATCTTGGAGCGCCGGAAGACCTGGTGACCGGGCTGTCCGACACCAGCGCGGGGCCGCTGGACCTCGACGCCGCCGCCCGCCAGCTCGCCCCTCCGCATCCACCAGGCGCACCGAATCCACAGAGCCCCCACAGCCCGCACAGTCCACTGCCGCCGCGGCTGATCGTGGTCGACGACGTGGACCGGGGCGGCCCGGACGCCGCCGCGATGCTCGCGGTCGTGGCCGCCCGCTGCACCGCCTCCGCCACCGCGATGATCGTCACTACGACCACGCCCCTGGGGCTGCGCGGTGAGCTGCGCCTGGCCGGGCTGAACCAGGCCGACCTCGCCGAGGCGGTCCGCATCGCCGACACCGAGACGGCGCACGCGCTGTGGGTGGCGTCACGCGGCCTGCCCGGCGTGGCCCTGCCGCTCGCGCGGGAACTCACCGGGGCCAAGGACCCGGTCGTGTACCTGGCGCTGCGTGCCGCGTCGGCCGCCGCCTTCCTCGACCTGGACACCAGCCTGATCCGGCTGCTGGAAATGGCGACCGAACGAGCCCGCGATGACGCCACCCGGTCCCGGATCCTGGCCCGGCTGGCCCGCGAACTGCTCGGGGACGCCTCGGCCGGTGAACGACGGCGAGCGCTGGCCGACGAAGCGCTCGGCTGGCCCGCCGCGCTGACGATCCTGGCCCGCTGGCCGTGGCCCTCGACGCCCGGCTGTACGCCCTGTGGGATCCGGCCGGCGCCGAGGACCGGCTAGCGGCCGGGTCCGAGATCATCGCCCTGGCCCGGGCCGCCGGCGACGACCAGCGTGAACGCCAGGGCCAGTTCTGGCGGTTCGTGGCGCTGATGGAACTGGGCCGGGTGACCGAGGCCGAATCGGCGCTGGCCAGCTACGCCCGGGAGGCCGCCGCGGCGGGCGACGCCGAGGCGGCCGTCATGGTGACCGCGCGGCACGCCATGCTGGCCGCCCTGCGCGGTCGTCTCGACGAGGCCACCCGGCTGACCCAGGAGGTGGCCGAGGCATCACGGAAGGCCGGGATGGCCGACGCCGCGGCGATCACCGGGACGCTGGGCGGCCTGGTGCTGGCGGAGCGCGGCACCGACGCCGACGCCGAGGCGGCCGTCACGCTCATGCTCGGCGCGGCCGTGCGGCAGCCCGGGCACCTGTACGAGGCGACGGCGGCCCGGATCATGGCGGAGATCGGCCGCCTCGCCGAGGCCGCCGCCGAGCTGGACCGGCTGCTCTCCCGCGCGCTGGCCGCCTCGGGCCCGCGGTGGGTGGGTGTGCTGGCCGACCTGGCCCTGGTCGCCGCCCGCACCGGTCAGGCCGACGCCGCCACCCGGCTCGCCCAGGCGCTGGCCCCGTACCGGGGCAGGCTCGTGGTGTGGGGCGGGGCCAACAGCACGTGGGGACCGGTGTCGCATTATCTCGGGTTGCTCGCCGCCGCGACCGGCGAGACCGAGGACGCGATCCGGCATTTCGCGGAAGCCATCGAACTCGAGGAAAAGATCGGCGCGCTGCCCTACCTGGCGCACAGCCTCGACGAGCTGGCCAGTGCCCTGACCGCCCGGGGCGGCCCGGGCGACGCCGAGCGGGCGGCGCAGGCCCGTCGCCGGACCCGCGAGCTCGCCGGGACGCTCGGGCTCACCCGCCTGCTCGAGCGCCTGGTACCCGCGGCCGGTGAGTGGACGCTGGGCCGGGACGGCGACGACTGGGTGCTCGAGGCGGGCGACGAGCGCGCCCGGCTGCGCGACGGCCGCGGCCTGCACTACCTGCGTGCCCTGCTGGCCGCGCCCGGCCGCGACCTCGCCGCGCTGGACCTGGCGGCCGGCGGGACTGGGCTGGCGGCGGCCGGGACGGGGCCGGTCCTCGACGCCGCCGCCCGGGACGCCTACCGCCGCCGGCTGGGCGCCCTGGCCGCCGAACTCGACGCCGCCGACCGGGCCGGCGACGGCGCGGCCGCGGCCAAGCTGGAGGCCGAGCGGCAGGCGCTGGTGGAGGAGCTGAGCCGGGCGGCCGGACTGGCCGGCCGTAACCGGCTCGCCTCCCTCGAGGCCGAACGAGCTCGTGTCAACGTCACGCGCACCCTGCGCGCGGTTATCGAGCGGATCGCCCCGGCCGCCCCGAGTGCCGCCGCGCACCTGCGCGCCTCCGTCAAGACCGGCGCATCCTGCCGCTACGAGCCCGCCCCCGGCGGCCCGAGCCGCTGGCACGTCTAGGCGCTGGCTACCATTCAGCGGTAGCCGCTAGCACCCCGGCGAAACGCTCCGGATGGGCCAGGTGCGGGAAGTGGCCACTGCCAGGCCACACCGTGACCTCGGCCTGAGGCAGCTCGCGGTTCAGCCACTCCAGGTACTCCGGGCCGAGCTCGTGGCCCAATATCTGCCGGTAAGGCACCTTGGCCTCCCGCAGCACGCCCAGCCCCTCGGTGACCTGCCCGGCCAGCTCCTCGGCGGGCCGGTCGAGCAGCTCCCGCCAGTAGGCAGTGACCAGGTCCTGGCGCACGTAACGGGCCGACATGAGCAGGTCCTGGGCGGCCTGAGGCAGCAGTCCGATGCCCATGCTGGCCTCGAACTGCTCCCAGACCTGTGCGAACCCGGGGCCGCGCACCGGCCCGGCCAGCGAGGAGACCAGCCGGGCGACCGGTTCTATCTGGAGCGGCGAGTCCACGTTGACCACCCCGCGAGCCGGGTACCTGGCGGCGTAGACGCTGACGATCCCCCCGGAGACCGAGTGCCCGGCCAGCACGGGCGGCTGGAGTCCCGCCTCGTCCACGGCCTGGTGCACGCCCTCGGCCAGGGCTTCCATGTCGTAACTGGCCCACCCGGGCGAGCCGCCGTGGCCGGGCAGGTCGAGCGCCAGGACCTGGCGGCCCGGGTCGAGCTCGGCGAGGTGGGCGAGGGCGGGACGCCACATCGTTCGGTCGAAAGTGAGTCCGTGGAGCAGGACCAGCGGCGGCCTGCGGTCGGGTGCGCCGGTGAGGTCGCCGGCCAGGTTGCTGAAGAGTTTTGTCTGCATACCTCGAAGGCGTAAACCGGCGGCGAACAATCCGTACGGTCAGCTCGGGTTGGCGAACTGGGGCGGCCGCTTGCCGAACTCGGCGGCTACCGCCTCGACCTGGTTCGGGCTGCCGATCAGGGCGCGGATCTCCGTCTGCTCGGCCGCGAAGCCGGCCGTCAGGTCCGTCCGGCCGGCCTGGTCGAGCAGCCGCTTGGCGGCCCGGATGGCGTGCGGGCTGCGCGCGGCGATGCTGCGGGCCAGCTCGAACGCGGCGCTGCGCGGGTCGGGGTCGGTCCGGGTGGCCAGGCCCAGGGCGGCCGCTTCGGTGCCGCTGACCACGCGGCCGGTGAAGGTCAGCTCCTTGGCGACGTCCCGGCCGACCAGTTCGGGCAGCAGCTGGCTGCCGGTCATGTCCGGGATCAGCCCCCACTTGATCTCCAGGACGGACAGCCGCGCGTCCGGCGCGACGATGCGGATGTCGGCTCCGAGCGCGATCTGCAGGCCGCCGCCCAGGGCGTTACCGGTCACCGCGGCGATGACCGGGACCGGCAGCTCGGCCCAGACGTAGGCGGCGCGCTGCCCGGTGGCCTGGGCCGGACTGTCCCCGGCCGGAGGCACATCGGCCAGCAGGCTGAGCCGCTCGCCGTCCCGCATCGCGGCGAACGAGCCGAAATCCAGGCCCGCGCAGAAGTCCGGCCCCTCGCCGGACAGGACCACGACCCGGACGCCCGGCTCGGACGCCAGCTGCTCGCCGGCCCTGATCAGCCCGGCGAACATCGCGGTGTCCAGGGCGTTGCGCTTCTCCGGCCGGTTCAGCCTGACGTCCGCGATCCCGTCCGTGACCGTTACCGTGACCCGCTGCTCAGTCGTCGCCTCTGGCATGCTGCTCCTCTTATCCGGTCCTGACCGAAAGGTTAGCCTTGGGCTTGTGGATACAACCAGAGAGGTCGCCGGGACGGGGATCGCCAGCACGGAGGTCGCCGACGCCATGGCGGTCGCCGCGGCGGCGTGGCTGGACGCGCTCGATCCCGCGCAGCGGACCGTGGCCACTGGCGTCGCGCCCAGCGCCGACGCGGAGTCCGACGCCGAGCGCAGGCGCTGGTTCTACACCCCGACCGACCACGGCGGCCTGACCCTCGGCGCCCAGCGCCCGGCCCAGCAGCGGCTGGCCCTGCGGCTCGTCGCGGCCGGCCTGTCCGAGGCCGGGTACGTCACCGCCGCCACCATCCTCGGCCTGGACAACGTGCTCGACCGGGCCGAGGGCTGGTCCATCGACTGGGGGCGCGAGCGAGGGCGCGACCCGGGGATGTACTACCTGCGGGTGTTCGGCGAGCCGGGCAGCACCGGGGCGTGGGGCTGGCGGTTCGGCGGCCACCACATCTCGCTCAACAACCTGATCGTGGACGGGGCGGTCCGCTCGACCACCCCGTGCTTCTTCGGCGCCGACCCGGCGTCGTCCCCGCTGCTGGGCGGGCCGCCGCTGCGTCCGCTGGCCGGGGCCGAGGACCTGGCCCGCGAGCTGGTCCGCTCGCTGGAGCCGGACCAGGGGGCCGGGGCCGTCCTGCTGGACCGGGCACCGTCCGACATCGTCGGCGCCAACCGGTCGCAGCTGTCCGAGGGCGACGAGCTGGTCCACCTGCGCGACATCTGGCGCGGCCTCTTCGCCGACCCCGGGCTGCTCGACCTGATCACCCGGACGGGCGACAGCGCCGAACGGGTCTCCGGTTACGACGCCGCCGACCACCAGCGGGTCGCGCTGAGCAGCACGCCCAAGGGCCTGCCGGCCACCGGTCTCGACGCCGGGCAGCGGCACCTGCTGCGCGCGCTGCTGGCCACCTACCTGGGCCGGGTCCCCGACGGCCTGTCGCCTGACTACGCCGATGACGCCGCGCTGGACGCCGTCCACCTGGCCTGGGCCGGCCCGACCGAGGCGGGCGCGCCGCACTACTACCGGCTGCAGGGCCCGCGGCTGCTCATCGAGTACGACAACACGCAGCGCCAGGCCAACCACGCCCACTCGGTGTGGCGGGACCCGGCCGCCGACTTCGGCTACGACGTCCTCGGCGCCCACCTGACCGCGCACCACCTCTGACGCCACGCCAGCCACTCGCACCGGCCTGGCTGACTTGCATATCGAAAGTCAAGATGCCTATGCTCGGAGCATGGCGAAGATGAGGATTCTGGTCGCCGGGGCCGGGGCGGTCGGCGGCTTCGTGGCGGCCCGGCTGGCCGAGGCCGGCCAGGACGTGACCGTGCTGGCCCGGGCCGGCCGGGCGGCGCGGCTGCGCGAAGACGGACTGCGGCTGGCCGGGGTCGGCGTGACAAGCGGGGCACAGGTGATACGCGTGCCGGTGCTGACTGCCGGGGAGCTGGCCCCGGGGTACGACGCCGTGCTGATCGCGGTGAAGGCGGATGCCCTGGACCAGGTGATGAAGGACATCGCGCCCGCGGTCGGGCCGGGCACCGCGATCGTCCCGTTCCTCAACGGGATGGCCCACCTGGATGCGCTGGCCGGCACGTTCGGGACGGCGGCGCTCGGCGGAGTGCTGCGGGTCATGACCGACCTGGACGGTGACGGGACGATCCGGGTGCTGACGCCGCTGTTCGAGGTGGAGCTGGGCGAGCTGGACGGCTCCCGGAGCGCCCGGGCCGGGCAGCTGGCGGCGGCCTTCCGTGACGCCGGCGCCGAGGTAGCCGTCCGCGCCGACATCGTCCGGGCCATGTGGGCCAAGTGGGTCTTCATCGCCAGCATCGGGGCGGTCACGTCGCTGATGCGCGCCCCGGTGGGAGACATCGTCGCGGTTGCCGGGGGTGACGACTTCGCTCGTTCGGTGCTGGCTGAGGCGGCGGGGGCGGCCGCGGCGGCGGGGTACCCGGTCCCGGCTGCCCAGCTGGCCGCGACCGAGCGGATCCTGACGGCCCCGGACGCTCCCACCACGTCGTCGCTGTCCCGGGACCTGATGGCGGGGCGCCCGACCGAGGTGGAGACGGTGCTGGCCGACTTCGCCGCGCGGGCGGCCGCGGCCGGCGCCGATACGCCGCTCATCGCGCTCAGCGCGCTCACGCTGCGGGTGCACAACCGCCGCCTCGCCGTAGCATCCCGGACCCGCTGAGACGGGGCCCGGCGAAGGGGCACTGAGCGGAGGCGCCGCCTGCCCGCATAGCCTGTGCTACTCCGAGCTGATCGTGGCGGAGCATTGGCGACCAGGGAGTACCGCGGCACCCCGGACGGGTTCGACTCAGCCAACACCGAGCGCCGCCCTCGCGTACGGCCTACCTGCACGTCAACGACCGCAGCGTCACGCCCCTGGGCCGGGCGCCGACGCCGAGGGCCTGTTCGTGGAGCTGCGCCCCGGCCAGGCCTAGGCGCCCGTCGGGATGACGGCGACGTCGGCCAGCGGGACCTCCTGGCCCTGCTCGTCCAGGTAGCCGACCCGCACCGGGCAGTCGGTGCCGCGGACCCGGCGGAGCATGGTGGGGCCCTCGGGGCGGGGCAGGTGCTCGTCGCCCCACTGCTGCAGCGCGCTAAGGACCACCTGCAGCTCCCGGCCGGCCGGGGTCAGCCGGTAGGCGAACCGGGACCTGGCCCCGGGCTCGCGGTACGGCTCACGGGCCATCACGTCAAACTCGACCAGGGTGGCCAGCCGGTCCGACAGCACGTCGGGTGCCACGCCGAGGCGGTCGCGGAACTCGGCGAACCGGCTCGCGCCGAAGAACGCCTCGCGCAGGATCAGGATCGTCCAGCGCTCGCCGACGACGCTCAGGGTGCGCGCGATCGAGCAGGGGTCCTCGGGCAGCTTCGCCATGGTGCCAGTATATCTAACTGAGTTGGATTTCCATACTCAGCCATGCTAAGTTGGGAAAACCTACTCAGGAGAGGATCCGCTCGATGGACATCACCGGAAAGACAGCGCTGGTCACCGGGGCCAACCGCGGCTTCGGCCGGCAGCTGGCCGCTCAGCTGCGGGACCGCGGCGCCGTCGTGTACGCCGCCGCCCGCAACCCCGTCTCGGTCGAGGAGGAGGGCGTCACCCCGATCGCCCTGGACGTCACCGATCCCGCGTCGGTGGCCGCCGCGGCCGCCGCCACCCGCGACGTCTCGATCCTCATCAACAACGCCGGATCCGGCACCGGAGCCTCGCTGCTCACCGGGGACCTGGCCGACATCCGGCTCGAGCTGGACACCCACTTCCTCGGCACCCTGGCGGTGACCCGGGCCTTCGCCCCGCAGCTGGCCGAGCACGAGAGCAGCGCCGTGCTGAACGTCTTGTCCGTGCTCTCCTGGGTGAGCTTCCCGGCCATCGGCGCCTACTGCGCGGCCAAGGCGGCGGAGTGGTCGCTGACCAACGCGCTGCGGGTGGAGCTGGCGGCCCAGGGCACCCGGGTATCGTCGCTGCACGTCGGGTACATGGACACCGACCTGGCCCGGCACGTCACCGACCCGAAGTCCGACCCGGCCGACATCGCCCGGATCGCGCTGGACGGCATCGCGGCGGGCGAGACCGAGATCGTGGCCGACGAGATCAGCAAGCGGGTCCTGGCCGGGCTCTCGTCCGGCGTCCGCGGCCTGTACCCGCAAGTCGCCTGAAGATCAGCCGATCCTGATGTATCAGCGCAGCTCTTCCCCCTCCATCCGGTGTCGGCCGCGACGCCAGAACGCGGCCGGCCAGCGGGGAGGCTGTTCATGGAGTGGTGGAACCAGGCGAGCGCGGGACCGGAAGCGGCCGCGCCGCCCCTGGAGGTGCGGACCAGGGCCGGCCAGCGAAACCTGACCCCCGGCCCGGCCTACCTGATCGGCCGGGATCCGGAGGCCGACATCGTGGTCCCCGATGCCTGCGTGTCCTGGCAGCACGCGGTACTCCGGCGCGACGGCGGCCGCTGGGTGCTGGCCGACAACGGCAGCACCAACGGCACCTTCGTCAACGAGCAGCGGATCACGGCGGTGCCGCTGGCTGACGGGGACACGATCGGCTTCGGCGACATCACGTTCCAGCTGACCGGCCACGAGCTGACCGAGCTCGCCCCGGCCGCCCCGGCGCAGATGCCGCCGGCCGGCGAGCCCGGGCCGGCCGGGGCGGACGCTTCCGGTTCCGGTCCGGGCGGGCCGCTGGAGATCCCGTACGCCGTCCGCTGGCTGGTGCCGCGGGGCGAGCGGTTCGCGAACTTTCCCATCCTGAACGACAACGACACCCAGCTCGAGTACTACCGCCGGTTCGGTCACATCTACGCGGTCGGGATCCCGACCAAGAAATGGCGGCTGGTCGTCGTCTCCGACCCCGAACTGCTCGACGAGGTGGCGGCCGACGAGGAGCGGTTCGGCAAGCGGGTGGAAGACATCAACTTCTTCGACCAGCTCGCCAACTCCCGCGGCGGCGGTCTCTCGGTGATCGGCGACGGCGACCACTACGAGCGGATCCGCCGGGTGATGCTGCCCTGGTACTCCCCCGCCCACCAGCGCACCCAGCTGGAGCGGATGAAGGACCAGGCGCGCAACCTGGTCGCCGCGTGGGCCGCGCAGGCCGGACGACGAACCGCTGGACGCGCGCGGCTGGATGGAGCGCTACACCCTCGAGGTGTCCGGCCGCGGGGCATGCGCCTACGACTTCGGCCTCCTCGGTAACGGCTCCGGGGAGGGGGCCGCCGACCGCCCGCACCCGTTCGCGGCGGCCGTCCCGGCGAGCACCAAGGAGAGCATCCTGCGCGTCGCCGACCCCCGGCCCGACTTCACCGCGTTCTCCGGGCGCGCGCGCCGGGCGCGGCGCAAGGCGTACCGCCGGCATAACGCGGAGCTGTTCCAGACGGCCGACGCGCTGGTCCGCGGCCGGATGCACACCTGCCCGCTCGGCCCGCAGACCGACCTGCTCAGCCGGCTCGTCAGCACGCCGGACCCGGAAACCGGCGAGTTCCTGGACGCCGCGACCATCCGCGACCAGATCCTCATGCACCTGTCCAACGGCTTCAACGGCCCGTCGATCACGGCCGCGTGGCTCGCCTACGTGCTGGCCACGAACCCGGAGGTGGAGGAGAAGCTGATCGCCGAGGTCGACGCGATCACCGGCGGCGACCCGGACTACGACCTGCGGTACGACGACCTGGCCGCGCTGCCCTACACCACCCAGGTGATCAAGGAGACGATGCGGATCTACCCGCCGATGCCGGTCACCATCCGGCGCAGCCTCCAGGACGGGACGCTCGGCCGGTACCGGATCCGGAAGGGCGACATCATCTTGGTCGGGACGCTCGCCGCGCAGCGCGACCCGCGCTACTGGGGACCGGAGCCTGACCGGTTCGACCCGGAGCAGTTCACCATGGACAAGATCGCCGCGCGGCCGCGGCACGCCTTCATCCCGTTCTCGATCGGGAAGCGGCAGTGCATGGCGCAGGAGGTCACGTTCATGATGCTCCGCGTCGTCCTGTTCGAGGTCTGCCGCCGCTACCGGCTCCGGCTCGCGCCCGGCGCGACGGTGGCGAAGAACACGGTGGTCACCACCAAGCCGGCCGCGGTGCCGGTCATCCGGATACCGCGCGAGGCAGTCCGGCCGGTCTGGTCCCGGCCGCCCGCCCAGCGGCTGACCGCGCCATCGCGCCGCCTAAGGCACCGGCTTTGTCTGCAGTTTCGGGGGCTATAACACCCGAAACTGCAGACAAAGCGCCGTTCGGCCTCCTGGCGCGCCCGCGGCCGGCCCCGCCGGCGACCCTGCGGCCGGCGGCCGACTGGGGCCAGCCGACGGAGATCCCGCAGGCGAGCGCCTACCGGCACCTGGTCGTCGCGTACGGCAGCAACTTCGGCGCGAACAAGGAACTGGCCGAGCGGTTCGCCGAGCGGAGCGACTTCCACGGCTACACCAGCGACGTGATCACGCTGAACGAGCTCGCCGACATGCCGCCGCGCACCCAGCCCTGGCTGCTCGTGGTCATGACCTCCACCTACACCTCGAACCCGCCGTCCAACGCGGCCGCCTTCAAGGCCTGGCTGGAGCGGACCGCGCCGGGCACGGGCAGCTGGCGGAACTGCCGCTACCTGGTCTGGGGGCTCGGCAACACCCAGTGGAACGCGTTCCTCGCCTTCCCCCGCTACGTGCACGCCAAGCTGGCCGAGCTGGGCGCGACCCCGCTCGCCGGGCTCGGCTACGGGGACGTGGGCACGCCAGCCTGGGAACGCCTGCACGCCACCTGGAACAGCCAGGTGTGGCCGGTGCTGCTCGAGCTGTCGGGGGCCACGGCCGACGGCGGGCGCGGCCGAGCGGGTCGCCGCCGTGAACGCGACGGCGGGCGCGCTGACCGGCACCGACTCCAACACCGCGATGCACAAGTCGCTCTTCGGCGACGACGACGTGACCCAGCCCGTGCCGCGCCCGGTGACCGTCACGTCGATCATGCGGCGGCTGGCGCCGCTGGCCGCGGACCCGGCCGGGTCGCCGTCACGGGTGCTGCTGGCGCCGTCCATCCTCACCAACGCGGTCGGGGTGCGCACGGCCGAGGCGCGCGTGCTGGCCTGCCAGGACCTCCAGGATCTCCAGGAACCCCAAAGCCCGGAGGGCACCGGCGCGCGGAAGCGGACGCGGCAGCTGGACATCAGCCTGCCGCCCGGCGTCACCTACCGGGCCGGGGACCACCTCGGCGTGTGCCCGAAGAATGACGACGAACGGGTGGAGCGGCTCGCCCGGCATCTCGGCGCCGCCCTGGACGGCCTGTTCATGGCGCCGAAGGGCATGGACGTCCGGGCCGTGCCCAAGGGCGTCGTGCTCCAGGTCCGCAACGTGCTCACCAGCCTCGTCGATATCGGCGGCCGGCCGGGCCTGCCGCTGCTCGACCTGCTGCTCGAGAAGGCGGCCGATCCCGGCGAGCGGTCGCGCCTGGCCGCGATCAGGGACGTCCTGGCCCAGCCGGACGGCCCGGCGTCGCCGCTGCGCGCGGTGATCGACGCGGGCGGCTTCGACGTGCTCCGGCTGCTGGAGAAGTTCCCGTCGTGCTCGCTGAACATCTTCGAGTTCCTCCGGGTGGCGCAGCCACTGCGACCGCGCTACTACTCGGCGAGCTCGAGCCCGCGGGTGCACGGCGACGGCATCGTCCAGCTGACCGTCGGGCTGACGGTCACGCCGGTGCCCGGCCGGCCTGGCCGGGAGTTCGCCGGCGACCGGCTCGCGCTACCTGCACGGGCTGCGCCCGGGCGACCGGCTGAACGTCTTCGGGACAGCGCCGACGGGTTCCGGCTGCAGCAGGACACGGCCAAGCCGATGATCTTCGTGTCGGCCGGCACCGGCCTGGCCCCGATGCGGGCCTTCCTGTGGGAGCGGCTGGCGATGCGGCGCGCGGGCACCTCGCTGGCCGAGGCGGCGCTGTTCAACGGCATCGGATCGGCCCGGCACGACTACATCTACCGCGACGAGATCGGCCAGTTCGCGGCCGAGGGCGTGCTCAACCACGTGCACGTCGCGACGTCGCGCGAGCCGGACCGCCGCGAGTACGTGCAGGACCGGATCCGCGCGCAGGGCGCGCTGGTCTGGCGGCTGCTCCAGGCGGGCGGGTACGTCTACGTCTGCGGCTCGGCGCCGATGCGCGCCGGGGTCCGGACCGCCTTCACCGACGTCATCGCGGACCACGGGGCGATGCCGCGCGAGCGCGCGGCCGCCTACCTCGACGAGCTAGAGACGACCGCACGCTACCGCCCCGACCTGTGGGGCTGACCGGAGTCACCATGGATGTCCTCGCCCTTGTCCTGACCGTCGCGGCCATGATCATGTTCGTGTTCGCCGCCAGCGGCCGCGAGCTGCGCCGCTTCAACGAGATCGCGCTCGGGCTGGTGTTCCTCACCGCCGCGCTGATCTGCCAGTTCACCTCGGTCACGAACACGCACATCGGCCGCTGACGACAATTCAGTGCATGGACGTGAACGAGGCTCTCGGCAGCCCATCGCACCAGGCACTCATCGCGCACGTGGTGGCACACTACGCCGGGGATGAGCGGATCCGGGCGGTCGCGGTGTTCGGCTCGGTCGGCGCGCGGCACCTGGCACGAGCTGTCCGACGTCGACCTCGACGTGGTGACCGAGGACGGCGTGCGGCTGGACCCCGGCGCGGAGATCGCGGCGCTGTTCGGCTCGCGGGCGGTGATCGTGCTGACCGGGGCGGATTCGGCCGATGTGGTGCTCGGCTCCCGCGAGGAACTCTCGGTCCGCTGGCACCCGCTGCGCACCACCAGCCCGAACATCGGCGCCACCGTCCGGGTCGTCGCCGGCCGCCTGTCCGCTGCCGACCTGATCGCGGCCGGGGCGGCCAGCCGGGGCACCCCCGACGAGCCGCGGCGGCTGGACACGATCGTCCGGGACGCTCTCTACGCGCAGAAAGCGCTGGCCCGCGAACAGCGCTGGGAGGCGGTCGCGGCGGTCGAGCGGATCCGCCGGTCGCTGACGGGCCTGCGGGGCCGCCGGGACGGCTTGCGCCTCGACCCGGCCAACCCGGCCCAGGCGCTGGCGACCGTGCTGGCCGAGGTGCAGGCGCACTACGACCTCGGCCCCCGGCGCCGCGCCCTCCTGGACCAGGCTTAACCGGCGGCCGCGCGGAACGCGGCGTCGATCTCCGCCCGGCTGGCCCCGGTGGCCAGCAGCACGTGCAGCAGCAGCCGGGCCTTGACCGGGTCGAGGACCCCGGCGCTGATCAGGCCGGCCCCGAGCAGGTCGCGCTCGGATCCGGCGAAGCCGTAGACACCGGACAGCACCCAGCCCCGCCCGGTCCGGGAGCCGAACACCACCGGGATCTGCCGGGCCAGGGCGGCCAGCGCCGGCATGGTGGCGGCGGGCACGTGCCCGGCGCCGAGCGCCGCCACCACCAGCCCGTCGAAGCGCCCCGCCGCCGCCCGCAGCAGCTCGCCGTCGTCGCCCAGGGCCAGGGCGACCAGGCCGGTGCGCACCGGCCGGAGCGGGGTGGTCACCGGCACGGTGAACCGCGTGGCCGGGCGGGTGAGCAGGCGCGGCTCGCCCTCCACGACCCGGCCGAGCGGCCCGGCCGTCGGCGAGGCGAACGCGGTGACGCTGGTGGTGTCGGCCTTGCGGACGAACCGGGCGGCGTGGATCTCCTCGCCAAACACCACCAGGGCACCGAGGTCGCGCAGGACCGGGCTGGCCGCCGCCTGCACCGCGGCGAGGATGTTGGCCGGGCCGTCGGCCCCGGCCGCGGCCGCGGTGCGCATCGCCCCGGTCACCACGACCGGCTCGGGCCCGGTATGCAGCAGGTCGAGCAGGAACGCGGTCTCCTCGATCGTGTCCGTGCCCTGGATCACCACCGCGCCCGCCGCCCCGGCGGCGATCCGCTCGCCGATCGCGGCGGCCAGCTCGCCGACGTCGGCGATGGTGAGCGAGGCGCTGGGCAGCTGGCGGAACTCGTGCACCTCGGCGTCGATCCCGTCCAGCCCGGGGACCGCGTCGAGCAGCTGCCGCCCGGTCAGCGTGGGCACCGCGCCGGGGCCCCCGGAAGCCGGGCCGGGCGCCATCGCGATGGTGCCGCCGAGGGTGAACACCGCGACCCGGACGGACATGGCGATAGCGTAGTCGCAGGAGGTGCCTGTGATGCCCCGTACCGCCCTGGTGACCGGCGGCGCCAGCGGGCTCGGCGCGGCCAGCGCCGCCCGGCTGCGTGCCGACGGCCTCACCGTGACCACCCTGGACCTGTCCGGCCCGGCCGACGTCACCGCCGACGTGACCGACGAGGCGGCGCTGCGCGCGGTCGCCGACCGGATCGGCCCGGTCGACGTGCTGGTCAACTCGGCCGGCATCGTCGGCGCGAACAAGCCGCTGCTGGAGACGACGACGCAGGAGTGGCAGCGCGTCCTCGACGTCAACGTCCTGGGCATCGTGAACGCCATCCGGGTCTTCGTGCCCGGCATGCGCGATCGCGGCTGGGGCCGGGTGGTCAACCTGGCCAGCATGGCCGGGCAAGGACGGCAACCCCAACCTGTCGATCTACTCGGCGTCCAAGGCCGCCGTGATCGCCCTGACCAAATCCGCGGGCAAGGAACTGGCCACCACCGGCGTGCTGATCAACGCCATCGCCCCGGCCGTCATCGCCACCCCGATGAACGACGGCACCGCTCCCGACGTGCTCGCCTACATGACCAGCCTGATCCCGATGAAGCGGGTCGGCCGCCCCGAGGAGGTCGCCGAGCTCGTCGCCTTCCTCGCCTCGGACCGGGTCAGCTTCTCCACCGGCGCCGTCTACGACATCAGCGGCGGTCGCGCCACCTACTGAGGGGCGTTGAAGGCCTCGAGGGCTTCGCCGGGGGTGTCGTACCAGGCGTCCGGGCTGATGCCGTACCGGCTGAGCTCGTGCCGCACCGGGCCGAGGACCGAGGTGAACACCAGCCGCACGTGCCCCTCGTGCAGGCGCTCCACCACCTTGGCCAGGACCCCGGCCGCGGTGTAGTCGACGTCGCCGATGGCGGTCCAGTCGATGACCAGCCAGCGCAGCGGCGCGCTATCGACCACGGGCCCGGTCACCGAGTCATGACCGGCCACGGCGATGATGTCGGCGGCGAGCCGGGCCGCGTTGGCGTAGTACAGGCTGGTGCCGAACCGGTAGACGGCCAGCCCCGGCTCGGTCCGGGCCCCGGCCATGACCGGGGTGGCCCGCCAGTGCCCCTCCGGCGACTTGACCAGGATGCTGTTGAGCGGGTTGTAGCTGTGCCGCAGGTGGTCTACGACCGAGGCGACGATGGCGAGCACGATGCCCTGCTCCACGCCCAGCCCGACCACCGCGGCCGCGGCGAGCAGGGCGACCGCGAACTCGTGCCGCCGGGTGGCCAGGATGCGCCGCAGCCCGGCGATATCGACGAGCTCGGCGGCGATCAGGAATACCACCGCCGCCAGCGCGGCCGCCGGCAGGTAGGCCAGCGGGCCGGTGAGCAGCACCAGGACGACCAGCACGACGACCGCGGCGGCGAGGCAGGACAGCTGGCTGCGGCCGCCGGCGCCGTCCACGATCTGCGCCTTGGTCGGGCTGCCGTTGACCGGGAACGTGCCGGAGAACGCGGCGGCCACGTTGGCGGCGGCCAGCCCGGTCAGGTCGGTGTCCTCGCTGTCCTCCTCGTCGTACTTGGCCGCGTAGGCGCGCGAGGTGGCGGCGCTCTGCGCCAGGATGACGACGAACATCGACGCCGCCGCGCCGGCCAGCGCGGTGATGGCGTGGCCGCTAAAGGCGGGCAGGCCCAGGCTGGGCAGCCCGCGCGGCACCGTCCCGACGACGGCCGCGCCGTGCCGGGCCAGGTCCGCGAGCCCGGCTCACCACGATCGCGGCGGCCACCGCGACCAGCGGGCCCGGGATCCGGCGGGCGAACCGGCGGGCCACCAGCACGATCAGCACCACCCCGGCCGCCACCGCCACGTCGGCCCCGTGCGCGTGCGGGAGCGCGCGCAGCGTATTCACCAGCTTGGGCACCGTCTGCCGCCCGGCCGCGGTCACCCCCAGCATGTCGGGCAGCTGCCCGGCCGCGACCTGGAGGCCGACCCCGGTCAGGAACCCGACCAGCACGGTGCGGGACAGGAAGTTGGCCAGGAAGCCGAGCCGGGCCAGCCGGGCGGCCAGCAGCATCGCCCCGGTCAGCAGCGCCGCCAGGCCGGCCAGCCGCGCGTACTGGGCCGAGCCCACCGCCGCCAGCCCGGTCACCGCCGCCGCCAAGATGGCCGCGGTCGCCGAGTCCGCGGCCACCACCAGGTGCCGGGAGGAGCCGAGGACGGCGAACGCCGCCATCGGCAGCAGCATCGTGTACAGCCCGGTGACCAGCGGCATCCCGGCGATCTTGGCGTAGCCGAGCACCTCGGGGACGCCGACCGCGGCCAGCGTGAGCCCGGCCAGCACCTCGGCCGGCACCCGGTCCCGCCGGATCGGCAGCACCCCCCGCAGCACCGGCCAGGACCCGAAGCCCCCCAGGAACCCGAAGGTCCGCACCCGTCCCGGCATCGCCTCACCTCCGCCGTGGTATCCGTCCATCATCTACCGAACGAGCTGGGTACTTGCCTTGACGACGCACCACTGGCACCACAGAATGACCCCATTAAAGAGGAACCTCATTGAGTACCAGCGCTGACCCGGCGAGCGCGATCGTCGCGGCGCTGGCCACCGCGGGGACGCGACTCGTGTTCGGCGTTCCCGGCGGCGGCCCCAACCTGGACGTGGTCGGCGCCGCCGCGGCGGCCGGGCTGCGCTTCGTCCTGGCCCGCGGCGAGACCGCCGCGACGATCATGGCGGCCACCTATGCCGACCTCACCGGCACCCCGGGCGCGGTCGTCGTCACCCGCGGCCCCGGCCTGGCCAGCGCGGTCAACGGCATCGCGCACGCCGCCCTGGACCGGCTTCCCCTGGTCGTGATCGCGGACACCGTCCCGTCCGCCACCCCCCGGATCACCCACCAGCTGATCGACCAGGACGCCCTGGGCCGGTCCGTCGCCAAGACCGCGATCACGGTCGGCGGCCCCCGCGCAGCCGCGCAGGCGGCCAGGATCGCGCTGGCCGCGCCCCGCGGGCCCGTCGTCGCCAACATCGACGAGAGCACCCCTGACCTCGAAACGCCGGAGTCACCCGCGGCGCCGACGACTGGTGATACTCGGGCGATGACCGAGGCCGGCACGCTGGTGCTGACAGCGGCACTGAGCGCGGCCCGCCGACCGCTGGTGCTGCTGGGGACGGGCGCGCGCCCCAGGACCGCCGCGGTCAGGAGAGCGCTGGCCGGGAGCGGGATCCCAGTCCTGCACACGTACCGGGCCCGGGGCGTGATGCCGGATTCGTCGGCGGAGGCGGCCGGACTGGTGACCGGCGGGACGATGGAGTGGCCGCTGCTCAGTGCGGCTGATCTCATCATCGGACTGGGCGTGGACGAGGCCGAGATGATCCCGGCGCCGTGGGACTACGCCGCGCAGACCATCCTGGTCACTACGGACGAGGCGCCCGGC
Source organism: uncultured Actinomycetota bacterium (assembly GCA_963839095.1). Classification (GTDB taxonomy): domain Bacteria; phylum Actinomycetota; class Actinomycetes; order Streptosporangiales; family Streptosporangiaceae; genus Palsa-504. The sequence continues at coordinate 43,785 of CAWIUF010000018.1, forward strand.
CGCGGCTATTTCACCGGCGCGGCCATGCTGCGGCTGCCGCTCGACCGGGCCCTCGAGGTGCTGGCGACCGCGCTGGCCGCCGGGCACGGGCATGGCTGGCCGGACGGGGCGGGGCGGGCGGTCAAGACCGATGCCATCCGGCGGCTCCTCACCGCGGGCGCGACAGAACAAGTCGCGGCGCCCCCTCCTGCCGTCCCCGGGCGGCTCACCCCGCAGCAAGTGGTGCGGACGGTGCGGTACGGCACCCCCGCTGAGACGATCGCCACGGTCGACGCGGGTGCGCACATGCTGGTGGCGATGCCGCTGTGGGAGGTGGACGCGCCGGGACGGCTGCTCATCTCCAGCGGGCTGGCCACCATGGGTTACGCGCTGCCCGCCGCGATCGCGGCCGCGCTGTGCACGCCGGGGGTGCCGGTGGTGGCCTTCACCGGCGACGGCGGCCTGGGCATGACGCTGGCCGAGCTCGAGACCGCGGTGCGGCTGTCGCTCCCGGTCATCGTGGTCGTGTTCAACGACGCCGCGCTCAGCCTGATCGAGATCAAGCAGCAGCCGTCCGGGCAGGGCGGCGCCGAGGCCGTCAGGTACCAGCCGGTCTCGTTCGCGGCCGCCGCCACCGCGCTGGGCGCGGCGGGCGCGGCCGTGAGCAGCGAACCGGACCTGGCCGCGGCGCTGGCGGCGGCGCTGCGCCGCCCCGGCCCCACCGTCATCGACGCAGCCGTCGACCCGGCCTGCTACCCCGCGGTCCTGGACCTGACCCGCGGGCAGGCCGGACGCAGATCCGTGCCCGGCGCCAGCCGGGCTGACCACGCAGTTACTCACGATTAGAGGAGCACGCGCAGTGAGCATTACCGTGGCGAAGTTCAAGGACGTCGCCGGGGGCCTCCAGCCCGGCCAGTTCACGATCGGCGACCGGGAGCCGGTGAGCAGCCTGGCCGACCTGGACCCGAAGTACAAGCGGCTGCTCGACGAGCCGGTGACCGCGATCGTGGCCGTGCTCGGCGCGGACGGCCAGCCCAACCTGACCCCGGTCTGGTTCGACTACGACGGCGACACCGTGCTGCTGAACCTGGCCACCCACCGCAAGAAGGTGGACTGGCTGCGCAAGGCCCCGCACGCCACGTTCCTGCTGATGAACCCGGAGAACACCTACCACTGGCTCAGCATCAAGACGGTGGTCACGCGGGAGATCTCCGAGGACGACCCGGCCGAGGGCCAGCGGGTCACCGACCAGCTCGACCGGATCTGGGTGAAGTACACCGGCAACCAGCCGCCCTACGGCCTGCGCGACCCCTCCATCAACGAGCGCCGGGTCCTGTTCGAGCTCGCGGTGGTGCAGGGTGGCCACGTTCGGGCAGCCCTAGGCTGGTGCCCGGGCCGGGGATGCCGCGGGTCATCGTGATGGGCGGCTCGGTGGGCGGCCTCACCGCCGCCCTGGTGCTCCGCGACGCCGGCTGCGACGTGCGGGTCTACGAGCGGTCGGCGGCCGCGCTGCAGGCCCGCGGCGCGGGCATCGCCGCGCTGGAGACCACCCTGCGCTACCTGACCGAGCGGGGCGGTCGGCCGGTGACCGACGTGTGCTCCTCGACCGGGTGGATCCGGTTCCTGCGGGCGGACGGCAGCACCGAGCACGAGCAGCGGCACCGGTACCTGTTCTCCTCGTGGAACACGATCTACCGGTCCCTGCTCGAGCTGTTCGACCCGGATCGCTACCTGCTCGGCCGCGAGGTCACCGGGTTCAGCCAGGACGCGGACTCGGTCCGGGTGACGCTGGACGACGGCACCGGTACCGAGGCCGACCTGCTGGTGTGCGCGGACGGGGTGAGCTCGCTGGCCCGGGCGCAGTTGCTGCCCGGGGTCACCCCGGCCTACGCGGGCTACGTGGCCTGGCGCGGCACCCGGCCCGAGCGGGACCTGCCGCCCGGCGTCCGGGAGCGGCTCGGCGACGCGATCACCTACCAGGTGCTGCCCGGCAGCCACATCCTCGTCTACCCGATCCCCGGCCTGGACGGCGCGGTGACCCCGGGCGAGCGGCTGGTCAACTTCGTCTGGTACGTCAACGTCGCGGCCGGCGAGCCGCTCGAGGCGCTGATGACCGGCCGGGACGGCGTCCGCCGGGCGGTGTCGCTGCCGCCCGGCGCGGCCACCGACGGCGCCGTCGGCGCCATGCGGCAGGCCGCCGCGGCCGCGTTCGCCCCGCCCATCGCCGAGGTCGTGACCGGCGTGGCCGAGCCGTTCGTCCAGGTGGTCTATGACATCGCCGTGCCCCGGATGGCGTTCGGCCGGGCCTGCCTGCTCGGCGACGCCGCGTTCGCGGTCCGCCCGCACGCGGCGGCGGGCACGGCCAAGGCCGCCGCCGACGGCTGGGCGCTGGCCGAAGCGCTGACCGCGGCGGCGGGGAGGTGCCGGCCGCGCTGGCGAACTGGGAACGCAGCCAGCTCGCCCTCGGCCAGGCGCTGCTCGCCCGGTGCCGCGAGATCGGCGACAGCTCACAGTCCGGCGGCACGTTCCGGCCCGGCGACCAGCGCCTCATCTTCGGCCTGTACGGCCCGGGGAACTAGGCGCCCACGCGGGCGGCCAGGAATTCTTCCCAGGTGATGAGACCCGACCGCTCGTTCGGGAGAAAGGTTGGCCCCGGCCCGGACGGCGGCGGCGGCCTTTCCCGGGAGCCGCATGGGCAGCAGCGGGCGGCGCTTGCCCGCGGCCCGCAGGTAGGCGCGGACCAGGTCGGCCATCGGGTAGATCCGCGGCCCGGCCATGTCGGGCGCCAGCCCCGTCGGCGGCCCGAGGGCCAGCTCGGCCAGCCGGGCCGCCACCTCGCCTCCGTCGACCGGCTGGAACCGGGTCCCGGTCGCCACCGGGATCACCGGCAGCTTGGCCATGGCCCGCGCCACCGTCAGCCACAGCTCGTGGAACTGGGTCGCCCGCAGCGTGGTCCAGGGCAGGCCGGACTCGGCGATGACCTGCTCGGCGGCCAGCTTCGACCCGAAGTAGCCGAACATGGCCCGGTCCACCCCGCTGTCCTGCGGGACCCGGTCGGCGCCGACCACGGAGATGTTCACCAGGTGCGGCGGGCCGGCCCCGGACGCCGCCCGGACCAGGGCGCGGGCCTTGTCCCCGTCGCCTTTCTGGGCACCCGCGCAGTGCACGATGACCTCCGCTCCGGCCACCGCGGCCTCGATCCCCGCGCCGCTGTCCAGGTCGCCGCGGACGAACTCCACGTCCCCGTCGGCTTCCCGGGCCTGCCGGCTGAGCACCCGCACCTTGGCGCCGGCCTCCCGCAGCCGCGGCACGACCAGCCGGCCGAGCGTCCCGGTGCCCCCGGTGACCAGGATCAGCGATGTCATGATTCCTCCCGTCACAATCGGACCGACGTGATCCGTCACCACTAAGACGGAACGCGACGGGGAGAATGTGACCGATGGACGACAACGACCAGCTGGCCCGGCGGTACGAGGCGAGCCGCCCGCGGCTGCGGGCGATGGCCTACCGGATGCTCGGCTCGCTCGGCGACGCCGAGGACGCGGTCCAGGAAGGCTGGATGCACGCGTCCGCCGCCGGGGCCGAGGGCGTGGCCAACCTGGAAGGATGGTTCACCACCATCGTGGCCCGGGTGTGCCTGGACATGCTGCGCTCGCGCAAGTCCCGGCGCGAGGAGCCGCTGGACCCGGACGAGGCGGTGGCCGCCGTGGCCGGGGCGGGCGACGCGGCGGACGGGCCGGAGTCCGAGGCGGTGCTGGCCGACTCGGTCGGGCTCGCGCTGCTGGTGGTGCTGGACACGCTGCCGCCGGCCGAACGGGTGGCGTTCGTGCTGCACGACACGTTCGGCCTGCCGTTCGGCGAGATCGCCGCGATCACCGGGCGGACCCCGGCGGCGGCCCGCCAGCTGGCCAGCCGGGCCCGGCGCCGGATCTCCGGCGGCGAGCCGGACGCGCCGGCCAGCGCCCAGCTGGCGCGGCAGCGACGGGTGGCCGAGGCGTTCCTGGCCGCGTCCCGCGGCGGCGACCTGGCCGGGCTGATCGCCGTGCTGGACCCGGACGTGGTGCTGACCTCGGACGCCGCGGCCGTGCCGGGCGGCGTGGCGAGAACCATCCGCGGCGCGCAGGCCGTGGCCCGCGGCGCGCGCGTCGCCGCCGAACGCTCGCGGTACGGCCGGGTCGCCCTCGTCAACGGGGCCCCTGGCCTGGTGATGGCGCCCGGCGGGCGGCTGGTCGTCGCGCTGGCCTTCACCTACAGCGAGGACCGGATCACCGGGATCGACGTCATCGCCGACCCCGAGCGGCTGGCCGGGCTCGACATCGCGGTGCTGGCCTAACCGGACTGCCGTTACGGTACTGGCATGAACGATCCGGGGCTGGTGTTCCGGGTGCTCGACGGCGGGCAGGCGGCCGAGCACGCGGATGACTACGCCGGGCTGCACGCCGAGGTCTACGGCGACCCGCCGTACCGGCGGGCCGATGACGCCGAGGTGTACCCGGGACGGTTCCGGGTCCAGCGCCGCCAGCCCGGGTTCGTCCTGGCCGAGGCCCGGCACGGCGGCTACCTGGTCGGCTACGCGGCCGGGATGCCGCTGCGGCCGTCCACGTCCTGGTGGCGGGAGCTGACTACCCCGCTGCCCGCGAAGGTCACCGAAGAGCACCCGGGCAGGACCTTCGCCCTGGTCGACCTGCTGGTCCGGGCGTCCTGGCGGCGCCAGGGCATCGGGGCGGAGCTGCACGACCTCGTCCTGGACAGCCGGCCCGAGGAACGCGCCACGCTCACCGTGCTGCCCGCGGCCGCCCCGGCGCAGAACGCGTTCCGGACCTGGGGCTGGCGCAAGGTGGCGCGGGCCCGGTCCGAGTCCGATCCGGACGCCCCGGTGGCGGACGTCCTGGTCACCGCGCTCCCCGTGAGGTACTGAGCCGGACGACCTCGCCGCGGGTCACGCCGGATCCCGGAGCTGGCCGAGGATGCGGGCGAGCTCGGCGCGGTCGGCCGGGCTGAGGCGGCCGAAGGCGCGCTCGGCGTCGTTGCCCCGGGCGGCGCGGATCGCGTTCATGACCTCGGCGCCGTGCTCGGTCATCTCGACCAGGGTGGCCCGCCGGTCACCGGGATCGGGCCGCCGCCCGACCAGGCCGCGGGACTCCAGGGCGTCCACCACTTCGGTGGCCGAACGGGGTGCGATGTGCAGGCGGCCGGACAGGTCCGAGAGCCGCATGGTCCCGTGGTGCCCGAGCGTGCGCAGCGCACGCAGGTGCGCGGGGGTGATGTCCCAGGGTGCCAGCGTCTCCTGGGACGCCCCGCGGAGCTGGCGGGCCACCGCCCAGAAGATCTCGGACAGCGGCTCACCGCTGTCTTGATCCGCGGAGCGATCGTGATCCGCGAGGCGGTCCTGGCTCACGGGAATAGCGTATCAGCTTTTATTGCTGTAGCCTCATAGTGAGGTAACCTCAGCAATGTCCTCAGAACGGAGAAACCCTTGGCGACACCCCCCACGAACCGAGATACCCACGGCCGCGGCCGTGGCTCCAAGACCGTCACCGCGGCGGAAAAGGCGCAGGCCCACGAGGTGTCGCTGCGCCGCATCGGGCGGCTCTTCACCCCCTACAAATGGCAGCTGACCGTCGTCACCGCCATCATCGTGGCCTCCTCGCTGGTCGGGCTGGCCTCGCCGTTCCTGCTCCGCGCGGTCATCGACAAGGCCCTGCCGGAGCGGAACCTGCAGCTGCTGGCCTGGCTGGTGATCGCCATGGTCGCGGTCGCCGCCGTCAGCTCGGGCCTGGGCGTCATCCAGACCTGGATTTCCACCAAGGTCGGCCAGCACGTCATGCACGGGCTGCGCACCAGCGTCTTCACCCACCTGCAGCGGCAGTCGATCGCCTTCTTCACCCGCACCCGCACCGGCGAAGTGCAGTCCCGCATCCAGAACGACATCGGCGGCATGGAAGCGGTCGTGACCTCGACCGCGACCTCGATCGCCTCGAACCTCACCACCGCCGTCGGCACCAGCGTGGCCATGGTCGCCCTGTCCTGGCGGCTCTCCCTGATCTCGCTGGTGGTCATGCCGCCCGCCATCTACCTGACCCGCAAGGTCGCCAGGATGCGCCGCGCCATCACCAGCCAGCAGCAGCGCGAGCTCGCCGACCTCAACGTCACCATCGAGGAAGGCCTGTCGATCAACGGCATCCAGCTGGCCAAGACGATGGGCACCAGCCCCGCCCTGGTCCAGCGGTTCACCGCCTCCTCGGCCGCTGCTGATCGACCTGGAGCTCCGCTCCCAGCTAGCCGGGCGCTGGCGGATGGCCTCGCTGAGCATCATTTTCGCCACCATCCCGGCCATCATCTACCTCGCGGCCGGACTGCCGGTCACGGCCGGCGCGATCAGCATCGGCACCCTGATCGCCTTCACCACGCTGCAGAGCGGGCTGTTCCGGCCCATCACCGGGCTGCTCGGCACCAGCGTCTCGGTGATCAGCTCGCTGGCGCTGTTCGCCCGGATCTTCGAGTACCTCGACCTGCCGGTGGAAGTCGACGACCCCGCCCATCCGGTGCCGGTCGACCCGGCCGCGGTCACCGGGCACGTCACCTTCGACGCCGTGAGCTTTACCTACCCGGGCGCCGACCGCGCCGCCCTGGACGGCATCGACCTGGACGTCCCGGCCGGGAGCACGCTGGCCCTGGTCGGCGAGACCGGCTCGGGCAAGACCACCCTCGGCTCGCTGGTCGCGCGGCTCTACGACCCGACCCAGGGCACCATCCGCATCGACGGCACCGACATCAAGGACATGCGGCTGGCCGACCTGGCCGCCATCGTGGGCGTGGTCAGCCAGGAGACCTACCTGCTGCACACCACGGTGCGCGAGAACCTGCGCTACGCCAAGCCCGGCGCCACCGACGCCGAGATCGAGCAGGCCGCCCGCGCCGCCCAGATCCACGAGCTGATCGCCAGCCTGCCCGACGGCTACGACACCATGGTGGGCTCCCGCGGGCACCGCTTCTCCGGCGGCGAGAAGCAGCGCATCGCCATCGCCCGCACGCTGCTGCGCGATCCGCGCGTACTCGTGCTCGACGAGGCCACCAGCGCCCTGGACACCGAGACCGAGCGCGCCGTCCAGCAGGCGTTCGACGCCCTGGCCCGGGGCCGCACCACGATCACGATCGCGCACCGGCTCTCCACCGTCAGGGACGCCGACCAGATCGTCGTGCTGGACCACGGCCGCGTCGCCGAGGCCGGCACCCACGACAGCCTGCTCGAGGGCCAGGGCCGCTACGCCGCCCTGGCCGCCTAGGCGGGCTGGCTTTACCACGTTCTCCAGCGGCTGGCCGGCCGTGAAGCGGGCCAGCTGCGCGGCCATCAGCCGGTCCGCGCGCGGGAAGAAGGCCGAGCTCGCGCCGCCCACGTGGGGCGAGATCAGCACCCCGGGCTGCTCCCAGAGCGGGTGATCGGCGGGCAGCGGCTCCGGGTCGGTCACGTCCAGCGCCGCCCGGATCCGGCCGGTGGCCAGCTCGGCGACGAGCGCGTCGGTATCGACCAGCTTGCCGCGGGCCACGTTGACCAGCAGCGCGCCGTCCGGCAGGAGCGCGAGTTCCCGCGCGCCGATCAGGCCCTCGGTCTGCGGGGTGTGCGGGGCGATGAGGAAGACGACGTCGGCCTCGGGCAGCAGCTGGTGCAGTTCGTCGACCGCGTGCACGCCGGGGCGGGCGCTGCGTGCCACCCGGGTGACCGAGGCGACCTCGAAGCCGTCCAGCCGGCGCTCGATGGCCTGCCCGATGTGCCCGTACCCGACGATCAGCGCCCGCTGGTCGGCCAGCGCCCGGCCCAAGGCGAACTTCCAGGCCCGGTCGGCCTGGTTCCGGGCGAACACGTCCAGCTGGCGGCCGCTGGCCAGGGCCAGGGCGATGGCCAGCTCGGCGGTGCTGGTGTCGTGCAGGCCCGCCGCGTTGCACAGCGTCACCCCGGGCGGCACCAGCGGCAGGAACTCCTCGTAGCCGGCCGTCAGGGTCTGCACCACCTGCAGCTTGGGCATGTCTGCGGCCCGCTCGAGGACGGCCGGGCCCCGCATGTAGGGCAGCACGTAAAAGGCGACCTCGTCGATCGTGCCGGGGAAGTCGTCGCCGTCGGCCCGGTAGAAGTCGAGTTCCAGCCCGGCCGGAAGATCTCCCAGGCGTCGTTCGGCTTCGGCGCGGTCGGCGTAGGGCACCCAGGCGAGTGGCACGGGTCAGCCTCCTCCTCGGTCAGGGCTTTTACCGGTACCAGCATCCACCATGGTGCCCGCGAGGCACGCACGGGTCCCGGTCCCCTCGCGCTCCGGTCACGGACCTCGGCGGCGGAAAAGCCCATGCTGGCGTTTCACGCCGCTGAGCTTGGCTTTTGCCGGATGACACGAATACATTTCAAGATCAAATTCTCGGCAATTTGACTTGTCGCAACTTAGCGACACGCATCTCAACTTAGCGACATGCATAGCAACCCGGATATGTTCCTCAATATGATGCTCTGGCATCGCGGCGGGGACCGGCCAGAGAGCCTGGCCACGCGCCGCAGAAACAGGGGACCACAATGTCGTTGCGCGCTAAAGTCATCGCCTCCATTGCTATTGCTACCTCGGCTTTCCTGCTCGTCCCGGCCGCGCAGGCGGCCACCCACCCGGTTCAGGTCAACGGGAACAAGCTGAGGTCGGCGCTGCTGCCCGCCTCGACGTTCGGCTCCGGTTTCAAGACCGGCGGGTCCTTCAGCACCGGCAAGTCGCTGTGGCACCTGAAGGCCTTCAACCACGTACCCACGATGAGCTGCGCGAACTTCGAGAACGGGGGGATCGCCCTGTTCGGGGAGACCGCCGGGGCGGGCTCGGACAGCGAAAACCAGGACGCCAGCGCCGACGCCAACTTCCCCAACATCGACCTCCTCGACGAGCAGACGTCCTACCAGTTCGCCAGCGCCAAGGCGGCGGCCACCTTCTATAACCAGGCGCGCGCGAAGTACGCCAAGTGCACGGCGTTCAGCGAGAAAATCGCCGGCGACTCCGAGGGCGGCACCCTGGACACCACGCTGATGACCTTGTCCAAGACCACGGTCGGCAAATTCCAGGCGTTCCAGCTCAACCAGGGTGTTAACTTTTCCGACCTCCCCGGCTTTTCGCTGTACCTGAACACCCTGGTCACCGTGGAAGGCACCGACGTCTTCATCATCACCAACTTCAGCGGCACGAACAACGCGGTATCGACCGCGTCCATGCTCAAGCTGGTCAACCGGACCATGAAGCTCCGCTAAGAACCCTGGTCTGGCCAGAGCGGTTCGCTCTGGCCAGTCAGCGGCGGGCCGCCTGGACGCCGAGTTCCGCCCGGAGCAGGTGCTTCTGGATCTTCCCGGAAGGATTCCGCGGGATCGCGTGCACCGCGACCGCGTGCGGGGCCTTGTAGTCCGCGATCCGGCTCCGGGCCCACGCCCGCAGTTCCTCCGTCGTCGGCTCGGCCCCGTCCGCCGGGACGATCACCGCGAGGATGCTCTCGCCGTAGTCGGGGTGCGGGACGCCGATGACCGCGACGTCGAGGACGCCGGGATGACCGGCGAGCGCGTTCTCGATCTCGACCGAGTAGACGTTGCGGCCACCTGTGATGATCATGTCCTTGAGCCGGTCGACCAGGGTGATGTAGCCGTCGGCGTCCATCACAGCCAGGTCACCGGTGTGCAGCCAGCCGTCCCGGAGGGTGTCCGCGGTCGCCTCGGGCCGGTTCCAGTAGCACTTCATGACGGTCCTCCGGCCCGGAGTAGATGCCACCGGGACCCGCCTCGGTCTGGCCGCACAGCTGGTAGAGCTCCACCCCGGGCAGCGCCGCGCCCAGCGCGCGGACCGCCTCGGCCGGCATCGGCGCGGCGCCGAACATCCCCACCCGCCGGGCGGAGAAGTCGCGGCTGGCGAAGTCCGGCAGGCGCAGCATGAACTGGTACATCGTCGGCACGCCGAAGAACACCGAGATCCGCTCCCGCTCGATCAGCGCCGCCACCTCGGCCGGGTCGAACGCCGGCACCACCACGTGCGTCATGGCCAGCATGGTGCCGGCCATGAGGACCAGCGTCAGCTGCGCGGAATGGTAGAGCGGCGCGACGTGCATGGTGCGGTCGCCCTCGCGGTAGCCGGCCGCCCCGATGATGTTGACGGCGACCCACAGCGAGCGGTGATGGTCGAACAGCGCGCCCTTGGCCGCGCCGGTGGTGCCCGAGGTATAGAGCAGCAGGGCGTCATCGGCCTCGGCCGGGACGTGCGTCACGGCGGGATGCTCCCCGGCGGCGAGCCCGGCGAGATGGGGCAGCGAGAGCAGCCTCGGTCGCCAGGGTGTCGGGGATTGAAGGCATGGTGGCTCCCCTCGTCGGTGCTTGGAGATGAGTGATCACCCCGGCGAAAACTAGGGGACCCCGGAACCAAAACTGGGGAACCGCTCCCGATTCGCCCTCAGGTACCGGGCCGTCGGCCGTTACGCACCAAGCATCCCCTCCGGCGTGGCAGGATCGGACCCGCGATGTTCCACGCCGACCTCCATATCCACTCGAAGTTCTCGCGCGCCTGCAGCAAGGACTGCGATATCGAGCACCTGTCCTGGTGGGCGCTGCGCAAGGGCCTGCGGGTGCTCGGCACCGGCGACTTCACCCATCCGGCCTGGTCGGCGGAACTGAAGGAAACCCTGGTCCCGGCCGAGCCCGGCCTGTTCCGGATCCGCCCGGACCTGGAGCAGCGACTCCACCGCGATACCCCGGCCAGCTGCGCGGGCACGGTCAGGTTCATGCTCAGCGTGGAAATCTCCACCATCTACAAGCGCGACGACCGCACCCGCAAGGTGCACCACCTGCTGTACGCGCCGGACTTCGAGTCGGCGGACCGGATCACCGCCGCGCTGGCCAAGATCGGCAACCTGGCCTCGGACGGACGGCCGATCCTCGGGCTCGACTCGCGCGACCTGCTGGACATCACGCTGTCCGGCGGCCCGGGCTGCTACCTCATCCCGGCCCACGTCTGGACGCCGTGGTTCGCGGTGCTCGGCTCCAAGTCCGGCTTCGACGCCATCCGGGACTGCTACGCCGACCTGGCCGACCACATCTTCGCGGCCGAGACCGGCCTGTCCTCGGACCCGGCGATGAACTGGATGTGCTCCTCGCTGGACGGGTACCGCCTGGTCAGCAACTCCGATGCGCACTCCCCGCCGATGCTCGGCCGCGAGGCCACCGTCTTCGACACCGAGCTGGACTACTTCTCGATGATGGCGGCGCTGCAGACCGGTAACGGCCTGGCCGGCACCATCGAGTTCTTCCCCGAGGAGGGCAAGTACCACCTGGACGGGCACCGCAAGTGCGACGTCCGGCTGGAGCCCGAGCAGACCCGGGGCGTCGACACCATCTGCCCCAGGTGCGGCAAGCCGCTCACCGTCGGCGTCCTGCACCGGGTGGCCGAGCTGGCCGACCGGCCTCTCGGCTACCGCCCGCCGAACGCCGCCGGGTTCACCAACCTGGTCCAGCTACCCGAGATCATGGGTGAGCTGGTGGGCACCGGCCCCAAGAGCAAGAAGGTGGCCAGCGCGGTCGGCAAGCTGGTGGCCGCGCTCGGGCCGGAGCTGAGCATCCTGCGCGATGTCCCGCTCGACGACCTGCGCCGGGCCGGCGGGTCGCTGCTCAGCGAGGGCATCGCCCGGCTCCGCCGCGGCGAGGTCATCAGGGACTCGGGCTACGACGGCGAGTACGGCACGATCCGCCTGTTCCGGCCGGACGAGCTGGACGGTGCCGCCCTGTTCGCGATGGACCGCCCGGCCCCCGCCCAGAAGACCAATGATGCCGAACGGGGCAGGCTTCCTCGCCCCGCGGCTACCTCCGCGCGACCGGATCAGGACGCCACGGCTCCTTCTTCCGGCCCCGACTCTCTGCTTGATGGCCTGGACCCGGATCAGCGGGCCGCCGCCACTGCCGACGGGCCGCTGCTGATCATCGCAGGTCCTGGCAGCGGCAAGACCCGCACGCTCACCTACCGGATCGCGCACCAGATCGCGGAGCGCGGCCTGCCCGCGCCCGGCTTCCTGGCCATCACGTTCACCCGGCGGGCGGCCCAGGAGGTGCAGGACCGGCTGGCCGTGCTCTGTCCCGGCGATGGCGCCCAGCCCACCGTGACCACGTTCCACGGCCTGGGCCTGCGGATCCTGCGTGAGCACCCCGAGGCGGCCGGGCTGCCGCCGCAGTTCCGGGTCGCCGACGAAGCCGTCCTGCTCCAGGTCGCGACCGAGCTCACCGGGTCCGACCGGGACGCCCGCAAGCTGATCGCCGACCCCGCCCGGCGTCCGGACCTGCGCCGTCACCTGGCGGCCCGGGAACTCGTCGACTTCGACGGCCTGATCGAGCTCACCGCCGCGCTGCTGCGCGAGCAGCCGGAGCTCGCGGCCGGGCTGCACGCCCGCTGGCCCCAGGTCAGCGTGGACGAGTACCAGGACATCGACCCGGTCCAGTACGAGCTGCTCCGGCTGATCACCGGCGACGGCGCCGGGCTGACCGCGATCGGTGACCCGGACCAGGCCATCTACGGCTTCCGCGGCGCCGACGTGGGCATCTTCGGCCGGTTCGCGGCGGACTTCCCGGGCGCCACCACGGTGGAGCTGACCACGAACTACCGCTCGAACCCGGCCATCGTGACCGCCGCCGGGCAGGCTATCGCGCCGTCCACGCTGGTGCCCGGGCGGAGCACGATCGCCGCCCGCACCGGTCCGGCGGGGGTCGTCACCCTAGACGAGGCGGCCGACGAGCACGCCGAGGCGGGCTGGATCGCGGCCACCATCGACCAGCTCCTCGGCGGGACGTCGTTCAACAGCCTCGACAGCGGCCGGGCCGACGGGCACGAGCACGGCAAGATCGGGCTGGCCGACATCGCCGTGCTCTACCGCACCGACGCGCAGGCCGGGCCGCTCGCCCAGGCGCTGACCCGGGCCGGGCTGCCCTACCAGAAGCGCTCGCACGACCGGCTCGCCCGCCGCCCCGGCGTGGCCGACGTTGTCCGCGAGCTGCGCCTCGTTGACGACGGCTCGGGCGAGGTGGCCGGGCTGGTGACGGCGGCGGTACGGTCGCTGGCCACCGCCCGGGGTGAGCGGGACGCGACCGTCACCGACGTCCGCGCCGCGGGCGAACTGCTGCTGCCGCTGGCGCGCCGGTGCGGCACCGACCGGGAGCGGTTCCTGGCCGAGATCGCCGTCGGCGCGGAGACCGACGCGCTGGACCCGCGGGCCGAGGCGGTCACGCTGCTGACCCTGCACGGCGCCAAGGGCCTGGAGTACGACGTGGTGTTCCTGGCCGGCTGCGAACGCGGCCTGCTGCCGCTGCGCCTACCCGGCTCGGGGCCGCTGTCCGACGAGGACGCCGCGGAAGAACGGCGGCTGCTCTTCGTCGGCCTGACCCGGGCCCGCGAGCGGCTGCTGCTCAGCTACGCCGCCCGCCGGGCCAGGAACGGTACCGAGGCCGCATCCGGCCGGTCACCGTTCCTGGCCGCGCTCACCCCGGCGCCGCCGAGCCTGTCCGCGGCCCGCAAGCCCCGCCGGCCCGCGGACCGCCAGCTCCGCCTGCTCTAGCGTTAAGCGCCGCGGCCGGAGACGACCTGGAGCTCGTCGATCAGCTTCGACGCGTCGGCCTTGGTGAGGGCGTCGAAGTCGACGTCCCGGCCCGCTTCACGGGCCAGGGTCTGCAGGTACGACTTCTGCGGCCCGGTCATCGGCTCGTCGCCGGTGACCCACTCCTCCGGGTCCTTTTCCGGGTTGTCCTGCGGGGTCATCTGTTCACTCATGATTGCTCCTCCGATGTCGATCGGCGGAACCTCTACCCCGTTTGGCTCGAATCGAACATCTGTTTTACCTGCGCGCGAGCCGCTCCGCTCGGCGCCGAGGCCGGCCGTCACCACGAACGCCACCCCGGCCAGGGACAGGACCTGGGGCACCTGCCCGAGCAGCGCCAGCCCGGCCAGCACGGCGAGCGCGGGTTCCAGGCACATCAGCGTGCCGAAGGCCGCGGTGGTCAGCCGCCGCAGCGCGTACATCTCCAGGCTGAACGGGATCACCGGCAGCAGCAGGGCCAGGCCAAACCCGACCAGCAGGAAGTGCGGCGCCACCGCCCGCCCGATGTCGCCGGCCGCGAACGGGGTCGACACCAGGGCGGCCACCGGAATGGAGATCGCCAGCCCCTGCAGGCCCGCGACCTCGTCCCCGACCGCCTGGGTGAGCAGGATGTAAGCGGCCCAGCAGATCGCCGCGCCGAGGGCGAAGATCACGCCAAGCAGGCTGCCGCCGCCTTCCCACGGGTGGGTCAGCAGCAGCACGCCGATCGCGGCCAGGCCCGGCCACAGCAGCCGCCGGGCGCCCTGGCCGCGGGCGACGGCCACCCCGAGCGGGCCGAGGAACTCCAGCGCGCTGGCCGTGCCTAGCGGGAGCCGGGCTATCGACGCCATGAACAGCATCGTCACCCCCGCGGTCACCGTGCCGAGGGCGACCGTGGCCAGCAGGACCGGCCGCCGGAACCGCCAGGGCCGGGGCCGCACGACGACGACCAGGATCACGGCCGCCCAGGCGAGCCGCATCCAGACCGCTCCCAGCGCCCCGACCTGGCTGAACAGCGGGACGGATAGCGCCAGGCCGAGCTGGACCAGGGTCATCGAGCCCACGGCCATCAAGGTCCCGGCGCGGGCGGTGGACCAGGCCGGGTTCGCGGTGCGGATCATGATCCTCAGTACAGCCGAGCCGGATCGTCCGTGTCCACGTGAGATTGATGGACATACCGTTCACTGATCATGAATGATGCTGACATGGATCCGCGCCGCCTGGAGCTGCTGCTCGAGCTGTCCCGGCTGGGCTCGATGCGGGAGGTCGGCGAGGCGATGCACGTCACCACGTCCACCGTCTCGCAGCAGCTCGCGGCGCTGGCCCGGGAGGCCGGCACCCCGCTGACCGAGCCGGACGGGCGGCGGGTGCGGCTGACCCCGGCCGGGCGGCGGCTGGCCGATCACGCGGTCACCATCCTGGCCGCGATCGAGGCCGCCCGGCGTGACCTGGACCCGGCGGCCCCGCCGACCGGGACGGTCCGGGTGGCCGCCTACGCCTCGGCGTTCGGCCAGGTGCTGCTGCCGGTAGCCCGGATCCTGGCCGACCGCCAGCCGCAGGTCCGGCTGCAGCTGCTGGAGCACGAGCCAGCCGAGGCGCTCGGCATGCTCGCCGCGGACGAGATCGACCTCGCGCTGACGTACGACTACAACCTCGCCCCGGCCCGGTTCGGGCGGGAACCGCACGGCCGCCAGCTGCACGCCGTGCCGCTGGGCTCGGTGCCGTGGAGCCTGGGCACGCCATCGGTCGGTGACCGGTCAGCGGGCACCGCGGCCGAGATATTCGGCCGGTACCGGGACCACGACTGGATCGTCAACTCGCGCAACACCGCCGACGAGGAGGTGCTCCGCATCGTGGCCTCGCTGGCCGGCTTCGAGCCGCGCGTCGCGCAGCGCGCGGACAGCCTCGACCTGGTGCAGGAGATGATCGTGGCGGGCCTGGGGGTGGGGCTGCTCCCGTCGGGGCGCTCCTTCCGCGGGGTGACCCTGCGGCGGCTGCGGCGCCCCGAGGTGATCATGCGGCCCTACGCGGTGACGCGCCGCGGTCACGACGCCTGGCCGCCGCTGGCCCTGGTGCTCCGCCTGGTCGCCGACGCCGCCGGCGCTCCTGGGACCACCGGCGCTACCGGGGCCGTGGGGGCTCACCCGTAGCGGGCGAGGAAGACCTCCACGGCGGAGTCGGCGACCCGGTCGAGCTGGTCGCCGGGCGGCGGGTCGCCGGTCCCGGCGAACATGAGCTGGTTCATCGGCTGGTACATGACCAGCCCGGCGAACTGATAGGCGGCCAGCGTGGGGTCGCCGAGGTCGTGCAGCAGGCCGCGGTCCGCCAGGCCCTGCAGCGCCTCCCCCAGGATCACCAGGGCACGGTCAAAGCCCTGCTCGAACCAGGCCCGCCCGATCTCGGGGAAGCGGTCCGCCTCGGCGATCACGAGCCGGCGCAGCCGCAGCACGTCCGGCTGGAGCAGGCCGCGCAGGAAGCCGCCGGCCAGGTCGCGCAGCGCGGCGTGCACGTCCCGCGCGTCGCCGAGGGTGCTCGCGACCACGGCGGCCAGCCGGTCCACCACCCCGGTGGTGGTTACCCCGATGACCTCGGCAAACAGGTGCTGCTTGTCGCCGAACTGCTTGTACACCGTCTGCTTGGACACCGAGGCGGCCGTGGCCACCTGGTCCGTGGTGGCGCCGAGATAGCCGTTCCGCACGAACACCTCGGTCGCCGCCGCGAGGATCACCTGCCGCCGCCGCGCAGATCGCCCCGTCTCCGTGCCTGCCGCTGGCTCTGCCACCGTCGGCGAGCCGGTGGCTGGTCCTGCCACGGCGCCTGCCTTACCGGTGCTGTCCAGTTGAAGATCCACGACGGCTCCCTTCCTGGCGTCCCCGCCGCCACGCCCGTTTCCCGAATAGTACTAGACGGTACCGTACTCTTTCTAGTACGGTACCGTTCAGTACTCAAACAGGACGCACTGGCCGGAAGGGACCTGGCCGGAACAGCACCGCAAACAACGGGAGGAATGACATGAGCACGGTTCACTCCGCGGACGGCACCGTTATCGCGTTCGACGCGCAGGGCGAGGGGCAGCCGCTGATCCTGGTCGACGGGGCGACGAGCCACCGGGCCGTCAACCAGCTGAACACCGAGGTCGGGAAGCTGCTGGGCGATCAGTTCCGGGTCTATGCCTACGACCGCCGGGGACGTGGCGAGAGCGGCGATACCGCCCCGTACGCGGTGCAGCGGGAGATCGAGGACCTGGCCGCCCTGATCGAGGACGCCGGCGCGCCCGCGCTCGTCTGCGGCTTCTCCTCGGGCGCCATCCTGGCCCTGGACGCTACCGCGGCCGGGCTGCCGATCAGCAGGCTGGCGGTGTTCGAGCCGTCATTCGTGGTGGACGACGGCCATCCGCCGCTGCCGGCTGACTACGTCGCGCGGCTCGACGCCTCCACGGCGGCCGGGCGGCCGGGCAACGCGGTCGAGCTGTTCATGACCGAGGCGATCGGGATGCCGTCCGAGGCCGTGGCCGGGATGCGGGAGACCCCGTTCTGGCCGGCGCTCGAGGCGGTCGCCCCCACCATCGCCTACGACGGCCGGATCGTCGGGACCACGATGTCCGGCGCGGCGCTGCCCGCGGACCGGTGGGCCGCCATCGGGGTGCCGGTCCTGGTGACGTACGGGCGCGGCACCGCGCCCTGGCTGATCGCGGGCGCCCGCGCGCTGGCCGGCCTGCTGCCCACCGCGACGCTGGCGGCGGTGGAGGGCGAGCAGCACAGCGTGGCCGCCGACGTGCTGGCCCCGGTCCTGCGCCGGTTCGCGGCCGGCCAGCCCGTCGCCGGCGACGGCCAGTAGGAGGGGAGAAGTACGTCGCGTCGCGCACGCTGGCATCCGTCGGCTGGTCGAGGAGCACCCTGATCAAGGGACCGCTCACCGATTTCGTCACCGGGCTGCGCGAGCAGCCGGGCGGCAGCATCGGTGTCGGCGACAACCAGCAGCGGAGCGGTGATCGTCAGTTACCGGAAGGGCCGCCAGGCCTGACGATCTTGCGCTAGGCGGCAGGCGGCCGCGAGGATCAGGTCTCGGGCCGGCAGCACCGGAGCTGGCGGCGGGCGGACGGAGACAGCGCATGCGGATCGGCATCACGGTGGCGGAGACGGGCGGGGACCAGGCCCTGGTCAAACTGGCTGATCAGCTCCGCCGGGCGGCCGACGACGGGCTGGCGTCGGCCTGGATGTCGAACATCTTCGGTCTCGAGGCCCTGACCTCGCTGGCGGTGGCCGGCAGCCAGGTGCCGGGCATCGAGCTCGGCACGGCCGTCGTGCCCACCTACCCGCGGCATCCGGCGGTGATGGCGCAGCAGGCGCTGACCGCGGCGCTGGCGGTCGGCCCGGGGCGGCTGAACCTGGGCATCGGGTTGTCGCACAAGATCGTCATCGAGGACATGTACGGGTACAGCTTCGACAAGCCGGCCCGGCACATGCGCGAGTACCTGTCGGTCCTGCTGCCGCTGCTGGACGGCAACCCGGTCAGCGTCGACGGCGACACGCTGAGCGCGCACATCGGCCTGTCGGTGCCCCGGGCGGGCCGGGTGCCGGTGCTGCTGGCCGCGATGGCACCGCGCATGCTGGCCCTGGCGGGGGAACAGGCCGACGGGACGGTGCTGTGGATGACCGGGCCCGCCACCGTCCGCGACTACGTGGTCCCGGCCATCACGGCCGCGGCCAGCGCCGCGGGACGGCCCAGCCCCAGGGTCGTGTGCAGCCTGCCTATCTGCGTGACCAGTGACCCGGACGCCGCCCGGGCCAGCGCGGAGAAAGAACTCGCCATCTACGCGCAGCTCCCGTCCTACCGCGCCATGCTGGACAAGGAAGGCGCGGCAGGCCCCGGCGACGTGGCCATCGCCGGAGACGAGGACGCGGTCGCGGCCCAGATCCAGGCGCTCGCGGACGCGGGGGTCACCGACTTCGTCGCCGTCGAGATCGGCCGGGCCGAGGACCGGGAAAGGACCCGCAGCCTGCTGAAGGCCGTTATCGCCGCAAGCTAGTCCTTACGCAGCCCGGCGATGAGCAGCGCGACCATGCGGCGCGCGTCGTAGCGCGGGTCGCCGTTGACGCCGGCGCATAGGTTGCCGACGCCGTACAGGAGCCCGAAGGCCTCCACGTCCGGGCGGATCTCGCCGGCGTCGACCGCGGCGTCGAGCAGCTGAGCGCACACCGGCACCAGGCGGTCCAGGAAGTAGGCGTGCAGCGTCTTGAAGCCGGCCTGGTCGGACCGCAGCGCCGCGGCGAGTCCGTGCTTGGTGACCAGGAAGTCGACGAACAGCTCGATCCACCGGGTCAGCGCCGCGTGCGGCGTGCTGCTGCTGGCCAGCAGGGCCGGCCCGGCTTCGGCGCAGGCGTCGACCTGGTGCCGGTAGACGGCGATGATCAGGTCGGCCCGGGTCGGGAAGTGACGGTAGATCGTGCCCATCCCGACCCCGGCCCGGGCCGCGATGTCGCGGACCGGCGCGTCCACGCCGGACGTGACGAACACGGCGGCGGCGGCCTCGAGCAGGGTCTGCTCGTTGCGCCGGGCGTCGGCGCGTTTCCGCGGAGACGCCAGCCCTGCCCGCCCGTCGGCACCGGCCACCGGGATCGCTCCCTTCTTCACTCAGGCTTCCTCGCTCAGGTTTGACAACCGGAACAGTGCTCCGTATGTTGAGCGGAGCAGCGTTCCGCTTGTCATGATAGGGGAAACATCATGCCGCACCGCACCTTGGGTCGCACTAACGTGCAGATCAGCGAGCCGAGTTTCGGGATCGCGACGGCCCCGCAGCAGGTCAGTTATGACGACGTGCTGCGGGTCTGGCGGGAGGCGGACACGATCCCGCAGTTCGAGCACGCGTGGCTGTTCGACCACCTCTTGCCGATCGGCGGGGACCCGGACGGGCCGATCTTCGAAGGCTGGACCCTGCTGTCGGCCCTGGCCGCGCAGACCAGGCGGCTGCGCCTCGGGCTGCTCGTGACCAGCAACCGCTTCCGGCCGCCCGCGATGCTGGCCAAGATCGCCACCACGGTCGACATCGTCTCCGGCGGACGGCTCGACTTCGGCATCGGCGCCGGCTCACGCCCGAGCGTTCCCTGGGCCCGGCGCGAGTACGAGGCCCACGGCCTGCCTTATAACGACTTCACTCACTCGGTCGGGGACCTGGCCGAAGCATGCACGGTCATCCGGCGGCTGTGGACCGAGGACAAGCCGTTCGACTTCGACGGCAGCTACGTCCACCTCACCGGGGCGTTCGGCAACCCCAAGCCCGTCCAGCGGCCGCATCCGCCGATCCTGATCGGCGGACGTGCCACCGCGACGCTGCGGGTGGTCGCCGAGCACGCCGACGTGTGGAACATCCCCGGCGGCGACATCGAGGACGTCATCGCCCGCAGCGCTCTCCTGGACCGCCTGTGCGCCGAGATCGGACGCGACCCCGCCTCGATCACCCGCTCCATCCACCTGCCGGTCTCCTACGACCACCCCGGTACCACCCGGGACGCGATCGCCGAGGCGACCGGCGCCGGCTTCGGGCACATCGTCCTGGGACTGCCTGCCCCGTATCCCCAGAACGTCGCCCGCTGGGTCGCCGACGAGATCATCGGCCAGCCGGCCTAGGCCTTGACGGTGGCCCCGGCCGGGAACGGCCGGCGCGACCCGTCGCCGTCCAGGATCCAGGCCTGCTGGCGGCCGTGCACCTGCCACTGGCGGCCATGGCCGGACAGGTCGACGATCGCGGTGTCCTCGTCGATCCCGAGCACCGTCGTCTCCGGCGGCGCGCCCGCCGCGGCCCGCGCGACCAGGTCCGGCGCCCAGGAGGTCATCGTGTCGAAGTGCGGCAGGACGCGCAGGTGCGGCAGCACGCCGAGACCGGGTTCCGGCTCGCTGGCCGGGTCACGGACCGCGGGCACCCAGTCGGTGAGCGCGATCGCTCCCGCCGAGCACCCGGCCAGCGCCGCCCCGGCCCGCCAGGCCGCCTCGATGGCGGCCCACACCCGCGTCCCGCGCAGGGTCCGGGCCAGGAACAGCGGGCTGCCGCCGGACAGGTAGATCAGGCCGGCCCCGGCGATCAGGGCCGCCAGGTCCGGCGAGCCGGCTTCGTCGCGGTCCCTGACCACCACCGGCACCGGCTCCACGCCGAGGCGTTCGGCCTGCGCCACGCCCAGGTCGATCCAGTACTGCAGGCGCCGTTTTCCCTCGGGCGCGGCTGCCGTCGGGATCTGCACGTAACGAGGCGGGCGGCCCTCGATCAGCGCGCCCTCGACGTCCGCCATGACCGACAGGTACTCACCGCTGCCCACCAGCGCCAGGGGCCCCGGGCCCGGTCCCTGTGCCTGCCCCGATCCCTGCGCCTGCATGGCCTCACGCTAGCGCTCACCTGATCCCTGCGCCTGCATGGCCTCACGCTAGCGCTCGCCGAGCAGCTCGCGCACCTCAGGTGTCGCGGCCGAACTTCGAGTTCTTGGCATCTCCATAGGTGCTCGTGGCAGGAGGAGGGCTGCGGGGCAGACGCGGCAGCCGGAACCATCGCAGGCTCCGCTGAGAGGCAGCCGCCCGTGGAGGCAGCCGCTCCGGGCTGTCCGTACCGCACGCCTTCACCCTGGCGGTCGGCGCGGAAGAGCCACACCCATGCGGCATTACGGTGGTTCTGGCCACCGCAGCGTCACATCGCGGTGGCTTGCCCACGGCCAAGGACCAGGCGACAGGCGAGATATCCGGGACTAGCGTGCCCGGCGGGGCTGACGAGAAGACCTAGAGACCCGGCTCGCGACGGCCGCCGCCCTCACCTGAAAAGAGCCGTAACCATCCCACATCGCCTCCACAGGTGATCCGGCCGCACCCGTGATGACTGTCATGCCACCGCTGATCTCGCACGTGTAGCCGATGGCTGCTGGTGCCGTCCGAACCGTCAAACCTCGGTTCAGCACAAACAGCTATCTGTGTCACTGTCGCTTCGTTCACGTGGCCAGCTCCCCTCTCGATGCGTCCGAACCGAGGGCAAGGTCAGCCAGCGCGAGAGGCGTTCCGGGCTGGACGTGACAAGAACCGCCAAACGACGGCTGGCGAGTCTGTGATCCTGCTAGTTTCCCCTGGTCAGGAGGGAATGCACTGATTTAAAGTACGGATGCTTGGCGTCACGTAGCCATTCGAACAGGACCATCTCCGACGTCACGATTTCCGCGCCGTGCTGGCGGGCTCGCTCGATGGCTACCGCCCGGTCGGCCGGGTCACGCGAGCCGGTGGCGTCCGCCGCCCAGGCCACCCGGCGGCCCGCCGCCAGCAGGTCGAGCACCGTCTGCAGGACGCACACATGAGCCTCGACGCCAGCCACCACGACCTGCCCGGTTCCGGCGGGCAGCAACTCCGCGAAGCCGGGGTCGCCCGCAGCGGAGAACGCCGTCTTGGCCATGACTTTTTGCGGGTAGCCGGCCAGCGGCGGCACCGTGGGCCCGAGCCCCTTGGGGTGCTGCTCGGTCGCCAGGACCGGCACGTCCAGCAGCGTCGCCGCCTCCGCGAGCCGCACGGCCCGGGCCACGACGGCCTCGTGATCGGCGATGACGGGCATCAGCCGCTCCTGCAGGTCGATCAGCAGCAGGGCGGCGCCTTCGGCGGTGAGCACCATTTTCCCGACGCTACTTCACCTGCGCCTTCGCGGCCAGAAATGTCAGTGGCCGGCAGGAGGATGGGGTTGTCACGAAGAGTCAGTCAGAGTGTGAGATTCACAAGGTACGGAGAGCAGAGCGATGGCAGCAGGCGACACCCAGATCACGATCGCGGGCAACCTCGTAGACGACCCGGAACTGCGGTTCACCCCCTCGGGGCAGCCGGTCGCGAAGTTCCGGGTGGCGTCCACCCCCCGGTTCCTCGACAAGAACACGAACGAGTGGAAGGACGGCGACAGCCTGTTCCTGACCTGCAACGTGTGGCGGCAGGCGGCGGAGAACGTAGCCGAGTCGCTGACCCGCGGGACGCGGGTGATCGTGTCCGGCCGGCTGCGGCAGCGGTCGTACGAGACCAAGGAAGGCGAGAAGCGGACCGTGTACGAGGTCGAGGTCGACGACGTCGGCCCGTCCCTGCGGAACGCCTCCGCCAAGGTCAACCGGATCGCCAGGAACGGCTCGGGCGGTTCGGGCGGGGGCGGCGGGCGGCCCTCCGGCGGTCAGGGATCCCAGGGAGGCGGCGGGGGCGGCGACACCGACCCGTGGGCGTCCGACGGCGGCGGCAGCTTCAGCGACGAGCCGCCCTTCTAAGAGCCTGGCCGGATCTAGGAGTCGCCGTACCGGGCGCGCAGTTCGTGCTTGAGGACCTTGCCCGAGGCGTTGCGGGGTAGTTCGCCCAGGACGACGAGGCCGGTCGGCTTCTTATAGGAGGCCAACCTGCTCGCCGTCCAGCCGGTGAGGTCCTCGAGAGTGGGCGGCGCGGCCGGGTCGGCCGGGACGACGATCGCGATCGGGGTCTCGCCCCACTTCTCGTGCCGGGTTCCGATCACCGCGACATCGGCGACCGCCGGGTGGCCGGACAGGACGTTCTCGACCTCGGCGCAGTAGATGTTCTCCCCGCCGGAGATGATCATGTCCTTCTTCCGGTCGACGACGTACAGGAAGCCCTCGTCGTCCTCCCGGACCAGGTCGCCGGAGTGGAACCAGCCGCCGGCGAACGCCTCCTCGGTGGCCGCCGGGTTGTTCCAGTAGCCCGCCATCAGGCTGGGCCCGCGGTAGACGATCTCGCCGACCTCGCCTCGCGGCACGTCGTTCATCCATTCGTCGACCACCCGCGCGGCGATGGTCGGGATCGGCTTGCCCACCGAGCCGATCTTGCGGACCGCGTCGGCGCTGGGCAGCGCCGTCGTCACCGGTGACATCTCGGTCTGGCCGAACACCGAGACGATCTCCGCCGCCGGGAACGTCGTGGCCATGGTCTCCAGCAGCGGCACCGTGGCCGGCGCCGCACCCCAGGAGATGGTGCGCAGCGACCGGGTGCGGCGGGTGGCATCGGGGTGGGCGCACAGCACCTGCCACTGGGCCGGCACCAGGAACAGCGAGGTGACGCCCTCGGCCTCGATGACGTCGAGCGTGGTCTGCGCGTCGAACGGCGCGGTGGGCATGATCACCGACGTGGTGCCGAGCATCAGCGCCGGCACCAGGCCCCCGATGCCGGCGATGTGGAACAGCGGCACGTTGACCAGCCCCACGTTGCCGTCGTCGTGCAGCCGCGAGGTGCGGATCCCGGTGATGGCCTGCATGAGCAGGTTCAGGTGGGTGAGCATGGCGCCCTTGGGCCGGCCCGTGGTACCCGAGGTGTACATGATCAGGGCGACGTCGCGCTCATCGATCGCGGCCTCGCCCTCGTCCTCTCCTGGCTGTGCCTCCTCGAGCAGAGCCTCGTAGGATCCGTCGACTCCGGTCGTAAGGACGGGCGCTGCCGCCTGGGCCGTCTCGCCGACCGCCGCCGCGGCGAGCGGGGCGAGCAGCGGGTCGGTGACGACGAGCGAGGCGCCGCTGTCCTGCAGGATGTAGGCGGCCTCGGCCGGGGCCAGGCGGAAGTTGACCGGGACGGCGATGGCCCCGATGGCGTTGGCGGCGAGCACCGACTCGACGAACTCGGGCCGGTTCGTCATCAGGACCGCGACCCGGTCACCCCGGCCGACGCCCTGCCTGGCGAACGCGGCCGCCGCCCGGCGTACCCGGTCGTGCAGCCGCGCCCAGGTGATCGACTCGCCCTCGTACCGGATCGCGACCGAATCCGGGCGGGCAAAGGCATGCCGGGCGACGTGGTCGGCCCAGTGCGCGCCGCTCAAGGGCAGCCGGGACGGGTGCATCATGGTCCTCCTCTGGCTCATAGTGAAGCACGCGGACCACCGGAGAACGGAGGCTGCCGGGCGTTCGCCGAGCGGCGGCGCCCTTCCTCGATCCAGGCCGGGATGGCGGCCGGGTCCGCCCCGGCCTGGCGGCAGAGCCACGCGGCGCACAGGGCCAGCGGCTCTTCCAGTTCGCCCTCCGACGTCCCCTCGAAGATCCCGGCCACCTCGGCCAGCAAGTCAGCCCGGCCGCCCGCCAGCGCGCGCAGCCCGGCCAGCGCGGCCGCTTCCTCCTCCGCGCTGAGCCGCCGCCACCGTGCGTGAAACCGTGCCTCGCCGGCCAGTTGCGCCACCAGGATCCGGTCAGCCTCTACCCCAAGTCCCCGATCACTCATCCGAATAGTGTGGCTGACCAGCGGCGATATAGCCAGTAGCATCGGACCCGCCGAGACCCCGGCCCCGCGGGTTCGGCAGCGGGCCTCGGCCTGGCTGGCCGGCCCGCCAGCACGCAGCCGGCCGTGCCCGCTCCCACCACGATGTAGTTGTAGGCCTCCACGGCCCCCATCATCTCGCCTGCCCGGTGAACTTGGAGTTACCATCAAGTAACCCCATCGCTCGCATGGGTTGATTGCGGAGGCAGATGTGCCTGCTGTGGTCTTTGCGCCCGATCGGACGGCGCAGCGCTACCGGCCGGGCTCCCGGCCCGCGAACCCCCGGATCGGGCTCGTGCTCGGCGCGGGCGGCGTGCTCGGCGCGGCCTGGATGACCGGAGCGCTGGTCCGGCTGCAGGAGCGGCTGCCGGGACCGGTCGCCGAGGTGGACCTCATCGTCGGCACGAGCGCGGGCAGCGTGCTGGCCGCCGCGCTGCGCTGCCGGGCCTCGCTGGCCGAGATCACCGCCTGGCAGCACGGGAACGTCACCGGGAAGCTGAGCGAGTCGGCCGCGCTCGCGGCCCAGGAAGGGCCGCTGCCGCCGCTGCCGTACCCCCGGCCGGGCTCGCTGCCGCTGGCGTACGCGGCGCTGACCCTGCAGGTGCCGCCGTGGGTGGGCGCCAGCGGCTGGCTGCCGCACGGCCGGGGCCAGCACACGGCCCTGCGCTCTTTGGTCGGCGACCTGCACGAGCGCTACCAGCACGGCCACGGGCACGCGGCCGGGCGGGCCGCCGCGTCGCCCTGGGTAGACGGCCGCACCTGGATCGCGGCCATGGATTACGACACCGGGCGCCGGGTGCTGTTCGGCCAGCCGGGCGCGCCGCCCGCGGCGCTGACCGACGCCGTGGTCGCTTCCTGCTCGATCCCCGGCTGGTATACACCGGCGGTGATCGGCGGCCGCCGCTACGTGGACGGCGGTATCCGCTCCGCCACCTCGCTCGGCGTGCTGCGCGGAACCGACGTGGACGAGGTCTACGTCCTCGCCCCGATGGCCAGCACCGAGCCCGACCGCCCGCTCCGGCCCGACCTGCGGATCGAGCGCCGGTTCCGGCAGCTGCTCACCCGGGCCCTGGTCCGCCAGGCGAAGATGCTCCGCGCGGAGGGCAAGCGCGTCACGATCATGACACCGGGCCCCAGCGACCTGGCCGTGATGGGCGCCAACCTGATGGACGGCAGCCGTCGGCAGGCCGTGCTCGACCAGTCGCTGCGCACCTCGGCCGGCGCGCTGGCCAGCCTCGGCCTACAGTCCCAGGTCGCCTAGCTCCTTGTGCAGGTCGGCCCGCGGGTTGTCCTTGCTGACCGGCACGGCCACCGTGCCCGCAGTCGCGCCGGCCCGGGTCGTGCTGTCCGGCCCCTTGACCGCCGGCCCCGTCCGGGCCACGTTGAGCCCGCGCTTGGTGCTGCGGAAGATCCAGCCCGCGGCGATCCCGCCGACCAGCCCGCCCAGGTGGCCGATCCAGCTCACGCCGGGCGTGCCGGGGATGGCCACGGTCAGGATGTAGGCGTAGGACAGCGCCATGACCACGGCGGCCAGCGAGTCGATGAGGTTCCGGTCGATCAGGCCCCGGGCCAGCACGTAGCCGAAGTAGCCGAAGATGAGCCCGCTGGCGCCCACGGTGAGCTCGGTGCCGCTCTGGAACAGCCACACCGCCAGCCCGCTGGTGATCGCGACGACGAGCGTCACGCCCAGGAACCGGTACACGCCCCGGTACGCGGCGAGCAGGCCGAAGACGAACAGCGGCCCCGAGTTCCCCTCGATGTGCTCCCAGTTGAAGTGCAGGAACGGCGAGGTGAAGATCTCCGGCAGCCGCCCGATGTTGACGCGGCAGGATGCCGTAGTCCTGGTCGAGCCGGTAATGGTCGGCCCAGTTGAACACCTGGAGCAGCCAGATCAGGCCGATGAACCCGACCATGAGGAAGAACGCCTTCCTGGCCTCGGCCAGGTCGATCTCGGCGGTCCTGATGGTGCCGCGCTTACGTCCCCCGGTGTCACTCGTCATGCTCTCATTGTGCATCGCTTTCGCTAGCGTTCCGCGCGATCGCGCCCGGATCGAACCCGGCCGCCAGCGCGACCAGCGCCGCGTTGAGGTAGAAGGTCAGGTCGGCGTCGGCCCGCGCGGACCAGCGATCGTACGCCGCGCGGCAGGCGGCCAGGGTGGCGCGGCCGACGGTGAGCGGATAGAGCGAGTCGGCGGGCTGGCCGATGCGGGTCGCGGCGAACTCGCTGATGGCCCGCTCCCACGCGTCGTAGTGCAGGGCGGCGCTGAACTGCAGGCCGGGTACCAGGCCGATCAGGTTCATCCGCAGCCGCAGTTCGGGGACGTCCTGCGGCCCGTAGTGATTGGCCGCGACCACCGCGCGGCGGATGGCCTCCATCATCGGCACCTCGTCCGGCACCTCGGCCAGCGCGACCCGGATGACCTCCACCTCGTGGTCGAACTCGCTCCACAGCACGCTGGCCTTGGAGCTGAAGTAGCGGAAGAACGTCCGCTTGCTGACCCCGGCCTCGGCCGCGATCTGCTCGATGGTGGTGTTGTCGAAGCCCTGGTCGGTGAACAGGCGCAGCGCGATGAGCTCGAGCTCACGCCGGCTGGTGCCAGGCGGCCGTCCGCGCCGGGCGACTGCCTCCTTACCGGTCAGCAACACTGCCTCCTGGACAGAGTTCACTGGACAAGCCTTGCTTATGTCACAAGGTGACGTTAACATCCGAATATATTCGTCACTGCGTGACGGAAATCGTAACGCCGCGCCGCTGGGGCCGTATCTGCGCAGGTAGGCCCGTGTTTGAGGTGGGAGAGTGTCATGAGCGAACGTACCGCGACCGCTGACATCACCGAAGCCCCCGTGGAAGAACCCGAGCTGGCGGACGCCGACCTGCTGGTGGAAGAGGTATCCATCGACGGCATGTGCGGTGTCTACTGAGGTACTGATGCCAGGCACCCAGGCCGGGTTCGACCTCGACCGTCCCTGGCAGCTGCACCCGCAGGTGTCGGTGCGCCCGGAACGGTTCGGGGCGCTGCTCTATCACTTCGGCACCAGGCGCCTGTCGTTCCTGAAGAGCCCGGCCCTGCTCACCGTGGTCAGCTCGCTCGGCGACTCCCCCAGTGCGCGGACCGCCTGCCGGGACGCGGGCGTGACCGAGGCCGAGCTGCCCACGTACGCCACCGCCCTGGGGACGCTGGCCGCCTCCCAGATGATCCGTGCCCGGGAGGCCTCGTGACAGTACCGGCCCTGGTCGAGCAGTTCCAGTACGGCCTGGACGCGCCCATCTGCCTGACCTGGGAGCTGACCTACGCCTGCAACCTGTCCTGCGTTCACTGCCTGTCCAGCTCGGGCCGCCGCGATCCGCGCGAGCTGAGCACCGCCGAGTGCAAGGCGGTGATCGACGAGCTGGAGCGGATGCAGGTCTTCTACGTGAACATCGGCGGCGGCGAGCCGACCGTCCGGCCCGATTTCTGGGAGCTGGTCGACTACGCCACCGCCCACCACGTCGGCGTGAAGTTCTCCACCAACGGGGTGAAGATCACCCCCGACCGGGCCCGCCAGCTGGCGGGCAGCGACTACGTCGACGTGCAGATCTCCCTGGACGGCGCCACCGCCGAGGTCAACGACGCGGTGCGCGGCCCGGGTTCCTACGCCACCGCGCTGCGGGCGATGGAAAACCTGGCCGCGGCCGGGTTCCGCGGCTTCAAGATCTCCGTGGTGATCACCCGGCAGAACATGGGCCAGCTCGATGAATTCAAGGCGATCGCCGACCGGTTCGGCGCCCAGCTGCGGCTGACCCGGCTGCGCCCCTCGGGCCGCGGCGCCGACGTATGGGACGAACTGCATCCCACCGCCGCCCAGCAGCGTCAGCTCTACGACTGGCTGGTCGCCCGGGGCGAGCAGGTGCTGACCGGCGACTCGTTCTTCCACCTGGCCGCCTACGGGGACCCGCTGCCCGGCCTCAACCTGTGCGGCGCGGGCCGGGTGGTCTGCCTGATCGACCCGGTGGGCGACGTGTACGCCTGCCCGTTCGCCATCCACGACAGCTTCCTGGCCGGCAGCGTCCGCGACCCCGGCGGCTTCGCCACCGTGTGGCGGGAATCAGAGCTGTTCACCGACCTGCGCCGGCCGCAGACCGGGGGCGCCTGCCAGGCGTGCTCGGCCTACGATTCCTGCCGCGGCGGCTGCATGGCGGCCAAGTTCTTCACCGGGCTGCCCCTGGACGGCCCCGACCCGGAGTGCGTCAAGGGCCACGGCGAGCAGGCCCTGGCCGCCGTGGGCGGCGCCACGGCGCCCAAGCCCTCCGGTGACCACTCGCACCGAGTCGTCGGTCAAATCGGGCCCGGTACCGGTGACGATCGGCCAGCGGCCCGCCGACGGGCGGCGTCCGCCGGATTCGGCCTGCAACGAGAGCCCGCTGGCCGGCTTCAGACCCGGCGGCTAAGCCCGGCCAGCCGCTTTGTCTGCAGTTTTGGTCGTTGTAGCAACCAAAACTGCCGACAAAGCGCCACTGACCGTGACGAAAGTGAAAGGAGCCTAAAGCAGTGGCAGGCAAGCTTGAGGGCAAGGTCGCCTTCATCACCGGCGCCGCGCGGGGGCAGGGGCGCAGCCACGCGATCCGGCTGGCCCAGGAGGGCGCCGACATCATCGCGGTCGACATCTGCGGCCAGATCGCCAGCGTCGCGTACCCGATGGCCACTCCGGAGGACCTGGCCGAGACCGTCAAGGAGGTCGAGGCGCTCGACCGGCGGATCGTGGCCCGCCAGGCCGACGTGCGGGACGAGGCCGGCCTGCGGGCGGCGTTCGAGGCGGGCGTGGCCGAGCTCGGCCCGGTCGACATCGTGCTGGCCAACGCGGGCATCGCGCCGATGTCGCTGGGCGAGGAGCGGCACGAGGCCTGGCAGGACGTGATCGACGTCAACCTCACCGGCGTGTTCAACACGGTGGAGATCGCGAAGCCGTCGATGATCGAGCGCGGCGCGGGCGGCGCCATCGTCCTGACCAGCTCCACCGCCGGGATCACCGGCATCGGCGGCCCCACCCGCGGCGGCCTGGGCTACACCGCCTCCAAGCACGGCGTGGTCGGCCTGATGCGCTCCTACGCCAACGCGCTGGCCCCGCACCGCATCCGGGTCAACTCGGTCCATCCCACCGGCGTGAACACCCCGATGGTGGTCAACGAGATCATGCAGGCCTGGCTGACGGAGGACCCGAGCCTGTCCGACGCCATGGCCAACGCCCTCCCGGTCGACATGATCGAGGCGGTGGACGTCTCCAACGCGATCGTCTGGCTGGTCTCCGACGACGCCCGCTACATCACCGGCGTCACGCTCCCGGTCGACGCCGGCTTCACGGTGAAGAAGTAGTGGCAGGACGGGTGGCGGGCAAGGTCGCCTTCATCACCGGCGCCGCGCGGGGGCAGGGACGCAGCCACGCGCTGCGGCTGGCCCAGGAGGGCGCGGACATCATCGCGGTCGACCTGTGCGGCCAGGTGGCGAGCGTGCCGTACGCGATGTCGACCCCGGAGGACCTGGCCGAGACGGTCAAGGAGATCGAGGCGCTGGACCGGCGCATCGTCGCCACCCAGGCCGACGTGCGCGACTACGGCGCGGTCAAGGCGGCCGTGGACGACGGCGTCGCCCAGCTCGGACGGCTGGACATCGTCGCGGCCAACGCCGGCATCTTCAGCTTCGGCTCGCTGGCGGAGCTCGACGACACGACCTGGCAGGACATGATCGACGTCAACCTGACCGGCGTCTGGCACGCGGTCAAGGCGGCCATCCCGCACCTGCGGGCGGCGGGCGGGCGGCTCGATCATCTTGACCAGCTCCACCGCCGGGCTGATGGCCATCCCCCACATCGGGCACTACACCTCGGCCAAGCACGGCGTGGTCGGGCTGATGCGGACGCTGGCCCTGGAGCTGGCGCCGGACATGATCCGGGTGAACAGCGTGCACCCCACCGCGGTCGACACCGACATGATCCAGAACTCGGCCACCTACGAGCTGTTCGCGGCCGACCTGCCCGAGGCCGAACGGACCCGGGACGTCGTGGGCGCCCGGTTCGCCGAGCTCAACGCGCTGCCCATCCCGTGGGTCGAGGCGGTCGACATCTCCAACGCGGTGCTCTGGCTGGCCTCGGACGAGGCCCGGTACGTCACCGGCGTCACGCTGCCCATCGACGCGGGCTCGCTCGTCAAATGAGCGAAGGTCCTGACCTCGCGGCTACCTACGACCGGGTGGCCACCCACCTGGTCGGCCGCGAGCGCGAGCTGACGCTGGTGCTCGCGGCGGTGGCCGCGGGCCGGGACATCGTCCTGGAGGGACCGCCGGGGACCAGCAAGAGCACCCTGCTGCGGGCCATCACGGCCGAGTGGGGCATCCCGCTGGTCTTCGTCGAGGGCAACGCCGACCTGACCCCGGCCAAGCTGGTCGGGCACCACAACCCGGCCCGGGTGCTGCGCGAGGACTACAGCCCGGACAACTTCGTGGACGGGCCGCTGCTGCGGGCCATGCGCGAGGGCGGCTTCCTGTACATCGAGGAGTTCAACCGGGCTCCCGAGGACACCATCAACACACTGCTCACCGCGATGGCCGAACGCCAGGTCACGGTGCCCACCGCCGGAACCGTGACCGCGGCCGCGACGTTCCGCGTCATCGCCTCGATGAACCCGTACGACAACGTGGGAACCACCCGTTTGTCTACATCGGTGCATGACCGGATCTGCCGCCTGGCCGTCGGCTACCAGGACGCGGCGGCCGAGCGGGGCATCGTGGCGCTGCGTGCGCCGCTGCCGGGGCTGGCGGGCGAACTCTACGAGCGCCTGGTCAAAGACGCCGTGGCGGTCACCCGGGCCACCCGTGAGCACCCGGACATCCGGCAGGGCAGCAGCGTGCGCGGCGCCATCGACCTCACCCTGGTGGCCGGCCAGCTGTTCGCCCTGCGCGGGACGACGGTCGCCGAGGAGTATCCCGAGCTGGTGTACGACGCCATGGTGGTCGCGCTGTCCGGGCGGATCTTCCTGGACGAGACCGTCGACACCACGCCGGAGGCGGTGCTGCGGCAGATCTGGGAGGACCAGTTCATCCTGACGCCCGCCACGGCGGCCCCCGGTTGAAGGACAGTTGAGGCGGACTCGCCGCTGCGAAGGCCAGCACGGCCCCAGGCTCCGCTCAAGCGCCGGCCCAAGCAGCTCGACACCGAACCCCGGCTGCTCGAGGCCGCGCCGGCCGGCGCCGGTGGCGCGGGCGGCCTGATCGTACCGGGCCGCAGCGGCCGCGGGCCCCGGCGCACGCCCCCGCCCGGGCAGTGCCGCGCCCACGGTGACCGACGATCAGGGCACGCTGGCCACCATCGCCGACGGCGAGCTCACCGCGGACCCGGAGACCGTCCGGCGGGCCCGGCAGATCGCCACCCGGCTGGCCATGCCCCGGCCGCGGCGCGACCCCAGCGCCCGGCGCGGCGCCGGCGAGCTGGCCAGCCTGCGCTTCCGGGACGGCTCGGACGACATCGACCTGGACCGGACCGTGGCCCAGCTGGTCGAGCACCCGCTGCCGGACGAGGACGACATCTTCGTGCGGGAACGGGTCAGGACCCGGCGCAGCGTGCTGCTGCTGGTCGACGTGTCCGGCTCGATGCGCGGCGAGCGGATCCGCACCGCCGCCGCCACCGTCGGCGCACTGGCCGCCGAGCTGAGCCGTGACGACCTCGGCGGTGGTGGCGTTCTGGTCCGACGCGGCGATCCTGGGCCGCCTGGGGCAGCATGTCCCGCCCTCGGTGCTGCTCGATACGATGCTGCGCATCCCGGCTAAGGGGCTGACGAACATCGCCTTTCCGCTTCAGGTCGCGGCGCGCGAGCTGGCCCGGGTGCCCGCCCAGGACGCCCGGGCCGTGCTGCTCTCGGACTGCGTGCACAACGCGGGCCCCGACCCGCGCCCGTTCGCGGCCCGGCTGCCGCGGCTCGACGTGCTGTTCGACACCTCGGGCGAGCAGGACGCCGACCTCGCCCGCGACCTGGCCCGGCTCGGCCGCGGCCGGCTGCGCCGGATCGGCGCCTACACCGACGTCGCGCCCGCCCTGGGCGCGATCTTCACCAACTAAAGGAGCACCTCACGTGTCCGTCGTCGTCGTCGCCACGATCATCCCGCTGCCCGAGCACCGCGACGCGGTCATCGCCGCCTTCACCGAGACCATCCCCGCGGTGCACGCCGAGGACGGCTGCGAGCTCTACGCCCTGCACCAGAACAAGGACCGGCTGATCATGGTGGAGAAGTGGGCCAGCGGCGAGGCGCTGCGCACGCACAGCAAGGGTGCGGCGCTGGCCGCCATGGGTCCCAAGATCGCGGGCAAGACCACCGGCCGGCCGATGTCGTCGTGCTGCACGCGGTGCCGGCCGGGGACCAGGCCAAAGGCCAGCTGTGACCGATGCCCCCCGGGTCGCGCTGGTCACCGGCGCGGCCCGGGGCATCGGCGCGGCCACGGTCGCGGCGCTGGCGGCGGGCGGCTGGCGGGTCGTCGCGACCGACCGGTGCGCCGACGACCCGGCCCTGCCGTACCCGATGGGCACCCGGGCCGAGCTCGACCACGTAGTGAAGGCGGCCGGTAAAGGAGCAGTCGCGGCCGAGGCCGACACCAGGGACCCGGACGCGCTGGCCGCCGCGGTGCGGCTGGCCGAGGAGCGCTGGGGCGGCCTGGACGCGGCCATCGCGGCCGCGGGCGTGATCGCCGGCGGCGTACCGGCCTGGGAGGTACCGGCCGAGCAGGAGCAGGCGGTGCTCGACATCGACCTCGGCGGCGTGCTGATGCTGGCCCGGGTGGCGGTGCCGGCCCTGCTGCGCCGCCCGGAGCCGCGCCACGGCCGCTTCCTGGCCGTCGCCTCGGCCGCCGCCACCCGCGGCCTGCCCATGCTCGCCGCCTACTGCGCCGCCAAGGCGGGCGTGGCCGGCTTCATCCGGGCCCTGGCGGCCGAACTCGGCGGCACCGGCGTGACCGCCAACGCCGTCAGCCCCGGCTCGACCGCGACCCCCATCCTGGACGAGAGCGCGCGCCTGTACGACCTGCCCGCGGCGACCGCGTTCGCCGCCCAGCAGCCCCTCGGGCGGCTGCTCGACCCGGCCGAGGTGGCCGCGGTCCTCGCGTTCCTGGCCGGGGACGGCGCCAGCGCCATGACCGGCGCCGTCATCCCGGTCGACGGGGGCCTGGCCCTGTAACTACTCCTCGAGCGCGGCGTCCAGCGTGATGTCCACGCCGGTGAGCGCCTTGCTGACCGGGCAGCCCGCCTTCGCCGCCTGGGCGGCCGCGGCGAACTTCTCGGCGCTGATGCCGTCCACCTCGCCGCGCACGGTGAGCTTGATGCCGGTGAGCTTGAAGCCGCCCGCCGGGTCCGGGCCGAGCGACACGTCGGCCTGCACGTCGAGCGCCTGCGGGGTGCCGCCGGCCTGGGCGACCTCGTTGGACAGGGCCATGGCGAAGCAGGCGGAGTGGGCGGCGGCGATGAGCTCCTCGGGGCTGGTGAAGCCCCCGGCGTCATCGGCGGCCCGCCGCGGGAAGGACACCTCGAAGGTGGCGAGCTTGGAACTGGTCAGCTCGACCTTGCCCCCACCATCCTGCAGGGTGCCGGTCCAGCCGGTGCGTGCGGTACGAGTTGGCATCGGTACTCCTCATTTCGTCTTCGATTCAGCGTCGTCCCAACCCTAGACCGCCGCCGGCCGGAGCGGTCACATAGGTTGGCTTGCATGACGGCGGAGAATAAGTACGACCGCAACCTGGCACCCACGATCTTCGTCCTGTTCGGGGCGACCGGGGACCTGGCCAAGCGGATGGTCCTGCCGGCCTTCTACCGGCTGAGCCTGGAGGGCCTGCTGCCGCGGCAGTGGCTGCTGGTCGGCAACGGCCGCGGTGACGTGGCCCACGAGGACTTCCGCAAGCACGTGCACGACGTGCTCACCGAGTTCGGGCCGAAGCCGGAGCCGGCCCAGTGGAAGCCGTTCGCCGAACGGCTCTGGTTCGCCGGCGGCGGCTTCACCACCGACAGCCCCGGCAGCCTGCTCGACGATCTGGCCAAGGCGCGCACGGCGCTGGGCGGGGACCCGCAGCTCGTCCATTACCTCGCGATCCCGCCGGTGGCGTTCGAGGAGACGACCAAGGCGCTCGGCCAGCACGGGCTGGTCAAGGACGCCCGGGTGGTCTACGAGAAGCCGTTCGGCACCTCACCGCAGGCGTTCCGGGCGCTGGACAAGGTGGTCCACTCGGTCCTGGACGAGCAGCAGGTCTACCGGATCGACCACTTCCTGGGCAAGGAGGCGACCCAGGACCTGCACACGCTCCGCTTCGCGAACGGCCTGTTCGCCGCGATGTGGGACCGCGAGCACGTGGAGTCGGTGCAGATCGACGTGCCGGAAAAGCTCGGCATCACCGATCGGTCGGTCTTCTACGACGCCACCGGCGCGGTCCTGGACATGGTGGTCACGCACCTGTTCCAGGTGGCCGCCGAGGTCGCGATGGAACCGCCGGCCTCCCTGGACGCGATGGACCTGCAGGCCGCCCGGGAGAAGGTGATCTCCTGCTTCCGCGCGCTCGACCCGGCCGAAGTCGTGCTCGGCCAGTTCACGGGTTACCACGACGTACCCGGGGTGGCGGCGAAGTCGACCATGGACACCTACGTGGCGGCCCGGCTGTGGATCGACACCCCCCGCTGGCGCGACGTGCCGTTCTACCTGCGCACCGGCAAGCGGCTGGCGCAGAGCAAGCAGCGGGTCAGCCTGATCCTGCGCGAACCGCCGGGCCCGCTGGCCGGGAAGCTGCCCGCCGAGTCGAACGTGCTGTCGTTCTCCCTGGCCGGCGACGGCGAGATCGACCTGTCGCTGGTCGCCAAGAAGCCCGGCCCGGGCCTGGACCTGGACCGCGGCACCGCCGCGCTGCCGCTGTCCGGCCTGGCCGGCGCCAACCCGCTGCCGCCGTACGTACGGCTGATCCACGACGTCCTGACCGGCGATCGCTCCTTGTTCACCCGCCCGGACGGGCTGGCCGCGGTGTGGAAGTCGGTCGGCCCGCTGCTGGAGAACCGGCCGAAGGTCGCTCCCTACGCCCCCGGTTCGTGGGGCCCGGCCGAGGCCCGCGAGCTCATCGCACCGGGGCGGTGGCTACTGGGACAGTGATGCCGAGCTGCGCCGTCAGGGTGGCGTGATCCCAGAGCACGCGCACGGAGCTGATCTTCATCCGGTGGAAGTCGACCACGGCGATGGCCAGCACCTCGGCCCGCCGGCAGGTCGGCTCGGCTCCGGGGAGCAGCCAGGGCAGCTCCCGGTCGTGGGTGAACGACACCGTCGTCTCCTCCACCAGCCGCCACCGGTCCACCGTCCGGGAGATCCGGTTCAGGGTCAGGTCGGCGGGCAGGTGCGGCAGGACCTGTCCGGCGTAGAAGTGCTCGACGGCGGCCCGCCCCGACGCACCGGTCATGGCCGGCCGGTGCACGACCGACGGCTCGGCGGCCATCGGCGCGAGCGCCGCCGCCAGGTCGCGCCGCGCCAGCAGCGCCTCCCGGTGCGCGTCCCACGCCCCCTCCAGGTCCCGCATGAACTGGGCGATGGCGGTGGTCACCCTCCAGACCTACCCATTCCACTGCCCCACTGCCGTCTCACCAGAAGACATTGACCCCGAACGGGTTCCGTCCCCGCCCCGCTCCCCCCACCGCGACGCGGTGTTGACCTTCCCCCTCGGCCGGGGCCGATCATGATCTGGTGACGGATACCGAGCCCGGCGCGCTGCCGCCCGACAGCCATGTGCACAGCGAGTGGTCGTGGGACGCGCTGGCCGGATCGATGGAAGGCACCTGCCAGCGCGCGGTGGAGATCGGGCTGCCCGCGATCGCGTTCACCGAGCACGCCGACTTCACCGCGTGGTCGCTGTCGCCCAGCGACAGGATCCCTGCTGAGTGGCGCCACCTGGTCAGCGACGACGTGCTGACCCCGCCCGCGCTCGACCTGGGCGGCTACCAGGACTGCCTGCGTCACTGCCGGGAACGCTTCCTGGGCCTGCGCATCTTGTCCGGCGTCGAGCTGAGCGAACCCCACTGGCACCGCGGCCGGGCCGCGGCCCTGCTGCGCGACGGCGGCTTCGACCGGGTCCTGGCCTCCGTGCACTCCGCGCCGTCGGGTAGCGGCTTCACCGAGATCTCAGGCCGCCTGCGCGATCAGGTCCCGGCCCAGGTCCTGCGCGACTACCTGGCCGAAGCCGCCGCGCTGATCAGCGGATTCGACGCTTTCGAGGTCCTCGCCCACATCGACTACCCGGTCCGCTACTGGCCGCGAGACGCCAGGCCCTTCGACCCGCGCGAGTTCCAGGATGAGTACCGGCACGTGCTGCGGATTCTGGCCAGCGCCGGGAAAATCCTCGAAGTCAATACCAGGGTGCCGCTGCATCCGCAGATACTCACCTGGTGGCGGCAAGAAGGCGGCCAGGCCATTACCTTCGCCAGTGACGCCCACGACCCAGCCGCCCTGGCGGCCGGCTTCACCGACGCCGCGCACCTGGCCGAGGCGGCAGGCTTCGCTCCCGGCCGCGACCCTTACAGCCCCTGGGGCCGCAACCCGTTCCCCACCTGACCTCCGGCATCATCAACCTCTTTTCAAACACATGCACCATTTCGGCGACATGGGCACGGACGTCTGCGAATTGTCATAGGGGCCCTGTAAGGTCGAACTAAGAATCTACAGACGGCTCTGGGGTTGCTGCTCCGGGGCTGAAAGAACCAGTGAGTAAAGGACGGCCGCCAGGACAGATCCCCGCCGCACCCCGGAAGGAGGTGACCCCGATGGGTACCGTTCCGGCATTCGCCAGCGTCAGCGAGGCGATGGAGATGGTGCGGGCCGGGCTGGCCTTCGTCGCCGCCGCCGACGCGACCGAGCTGACGGCGGAGGAGCAGGCGGAAACCCTGCGATCACTGGAGCGGGCGAACTCGGCGGTCACGGCGGCGCGGACCTCGGTACTCGGGGCGTTCACCACCGGGAAGGGCTATGCCGCGGATGCGGACTACAGTCCGCGGGCGTGGCTGATGCACCAGACCGGCATCACCAGGGGGGCCGCCGTCGCCTACACCGCGTGGGTGAAGCGGGCCACCCGGCACCAGGAGCTCTACGCGGCGATGGCCGCAGAAGACCTCTCCGAGTCCTGCGCCCGGACCATGGCCACGTGGACGGACAAGCTCCCGCCGGACGAGCGGCACGAAGCTGACAAGATCCTGGCGGCCGAGGCGAAGGCGGGGATGGGGCTGCGGGACCTGGCCGGGCTGGCCGCGGAGATCTTGGCCCGGTGCCGTCCGGACGAGCCGGACCAGGACCCGGGTCAGGATTTCGATGACCGGTCCGTCAAGGTCCAGACGACGTTCCAGGGTGCCGGGGTCATCCACGGGGACCTCACCCCCGAGTGCGCCAGCATCGTCGGCGCGGTGCTCGACGCGCTGGCGGCCCCGGCCGGAGCCGGGGATGAGCGGACTAAGGAGCAGCGGTACCACGACGCGCTTGCCGAGGCGATGCGGCGGCTGGTGGCCGGGGGGCTGCTGCCGGAGCGGGCCGGGCAGCCGGTCAAGGCGCTGGTTCACATCTCGCTGGCTGACCTGGTCCGGCTGGACGGCTCTCCGGCGCTGGCGCAGGAGTGGATCGCCGAGGTGCGGGCCCGGTGGGCCGCGCACCGGGCGGCCGCGTCCGAGACCGGCAGCGACGGCGGCGCCTGGCTGGACGGGAAAGCCGCCGAGGCAGCCGCCTGCGACGCGTCCCTGACCCCGGTCGTGACCGGCGACGTCGACCCGGGCGTCCTGGAGGAGCTGGTCCGGCTGTGCGTGCACCTGGACCGGCTCCGCCGCGACGGCGCTCCCGGCACCCCGGCCGAACCGGGGCCGAGCCTGCGGGAGGTACTGGAGCAGCAGGTCATCGGCTCGGCCGTGGCCCTGCTATCCGGCCCCGGCGGCCTGGCGGGGTTCCTGCGCCGCCGGCAGCTCGGCGCCCGCCTGGCCGGCCCCAGCCTGCCCCTCGACGTCGGCGTCAGCACCGACATCCCGGCCGCGATCCGCCGGGCCGTGATCGAGCGGGACCAGTACTGCCGGTTCCCCGGCGGCTGCGACCAGCCCGCCTCCGGGTGCGAAGTCCACCACCTCACCCACAAGGCCGACGGCGGCAAGACATCAGTGCAGGACTGCATACTGTTCTGCACCTTCCACCACCAGGTCGTCATCCACCGCTGGGGCTGGACCGTCATCCTCAACCCCGACGGCACCACCACCGCCTGGAACAAGGACAGAACCAAGATCCTCCCCAGCCACAGCCCACCCGCCCGAGCCGGGTGACGCACCGGCACGTTCTCGTCTACGGGCGGAATGTCGGAACCCCCAGGTAGCGTGGGGCGCGTGCTCGAGTCGTTCCATCCCGCCGTGCGCCGCTGGTTCGAGGGCCGCTTTCCCGATGGGCCGACCGAGCCGCAGGCCGGCGGGTGGCGGGAGATCGCAGCCGGGCGCCACACGCTGATCGCGGCGCCGACCGGCTCGGGCAAGACGCTGGCGGCCTTCCTGGTCTGCATCGACCGCTTCTACCGTGACCGGGACCAGAGCTGCGCCCACGACCTGTTCTGCGGGCACGATGTCCAGGCCGATGCCGAGGCCGCCGAACGCAGGCGGACAGCGCCAGCGGAACGAGAAGCGGCCGCAGCCGGTGCGAGCGGGCCGCAGGTCGTGTACGTGTCGCCGCTGAAGGCGCTGGCCACCGACATCCAGCAGAACCTGGAGGCGCCGCTGGCCGGGATCGCCGCGGCCGCCGCCCAGCTCGGGCTGGCCGCGCCGGACATCCGGGTCGCGGTCCGGACCGGTGACACGGTCGCGGCCGAGCGGGCCGCCATGCTCAAGCGGCCGCCGGACATCCTGATCACCACGCCGGAGTCGCTCTACCTCATGGTGACGGCCGAGCGGAGCCGGTCCATGCTGCGCAGCGTGCGCACCGTCATCGTGGACGAGATCCACGCGGTCGCGTCGAACAAGCGAGGCTCCCACCTGGCCCTGACCCTGGAACGACTGGCCCACGTGGCGGAGCAGCCGGTCCAGCGGGTCGGCCTGTCCGCCACCCAGCGGCCGATCGAGACGGTGGCCCGGCTGCTGGTCGGGGCCGGACCGGACCGCGACCACCCGGACGGGACGCCGCGCTGCGCGATCGTGGACTCCGGGCACCGCCGGCGGCTGGACCTGGCCCTGGAGATGCCCGACGACGAACTCGGCGCGGTCCCCACCACGGATCAGATGGCGCAGATCCTGGACCTGATCGCGGCCCACGTCACCAGCCACCGGACCACCCTGGTCTTCGTCAACACCAGGAGCATGGCCGAGCGGGTCGCCCACCAGCTCGGCGAACGGCTCGGCGAGGAACTCGGGGAAAACGTCGCCGCGCACCACGGGTCGCTGTCGCGGGGCCGCCGGCAGCGGGTCGAGGCCCGGCTGCGGGCCGGGGACCTGCGGGCCCTGGTGGCCACGGCCTCGCTCGAGCTCGGCATCGACATCGGGCCGGTCGAGCTGGTCTGCCAGATCGGCTCGCCGCGCAGCTTCGCCACCTTCCTGCAGCGGGTCGGCCGGTCCAACCACACCAGGACCGGGACGCCGTCCGGCCGGATCTACCCGACCACCCGGGACGAGCTGGTGGAATGCGCCGCGCTGCTGCGCGGCGTGCGCCGCGGCCAGCTGGACGCCCTGGTCGTGCCGGAACAGCCGCTGGACATCCTGGCGCAGCAGATGGTGGCCGAGTCGGCCGCCGAGCCGTGGGCCGAGGACGAGCTGCTCGGCCTGGCCCGGCAGGCGGCGCCGTTCCGCGACCTGTCCGGCGCGGACTTCGAGGACATCACCGACCTGCTGGCCGAGGGCATCCGCACCGGCCGCGGCCGCCGCGCCTACTACCTGCACCGCGACCAGGTGAACGGCACCGTCAAGGGCCGCCGGGGCGCCCGGCTGGCCGCGCTGACCTCGGGCGGGGCCATCCCCGAGCTCGGCGACTTCCGGGTCGTGGCCGAGCCGGACGAGGTCCAGATCGGCACCGTCCACGAGGAGTGGGCGGTGGAGAGCCTGGCCGGGCGACGTCTTCCTGCTCGGTACCCACTCCTGGCGGATCAGCCGGGTGGAGCCGGGCACGGTCCGGGTGACCGACGCGCACGGCGCGCCGCCCTCGGTGCCGCACTGGCAGGGCGAGGCGCCCGGGCGCACCCGGGAGCTGTCCGAGGAGGTCTCGGCGCTGCGGCAGGCGGTCGCCGACCGGGAGCCGGCGCAGGCCCGGGCCTGGCTCGAGCAGGAATGCGGGATCGGCCGGGCCGCGGCCGAGATCATCGTGGCCTACCTGCGGGCCGGGCTGGCCGCGCTCGGGGCGCTGCCGACCATGAACCAGATCATCCTGGAGCGCTTCTTCGACGAGGCGGGCGGGATGCAGCTGGTCGGGCACGCGCCCTTCGGCGCCCGGGTGAACCGCGCGTTCGGGCTGGCCCTGCGCAAGCGGTTCTGTGTCACCTTCGACTTCGAGCTGCAGGCGGCGGCCAGCGACAACGCCATCTTGCTGTCGCTCGGGCCGCAGCACAGCTTCCCGCTCGAGCAGGTGCCGAAGTTCCTGGTGTCCAAGACCGTCGAGCAGGTGGTCCGCCAGGCGGTGCTGACCGCGCCGCTGTTCGCCGCGCGCTGGCGCTGGAACCTGAACACCTCGCTGACCATCCTGCGGATGCGCGGCGGCCGGAAGAACCCGCCCGCCATCCAGCGGATGGAGGCCGACGACCTGATGGCGGCGATCTTCCCGGTGCTGGCCGCGTGCCAGGAGAACGTGGCGCCCGGGCCGATGGAGATCCCCGACCACCCGCTGGTCCGGCAGACGCTGGAGGACTGCCTGCACGAGGCGATGGACATCGACGGGCTGCGGGAGCTAGTGGCCGGCATCGAGGCGGGCCGGATCACCGTCATCACCCGGGACACCGTCGAGCCCTCGGTGCTGGCTCACGAGATCCTGAACGGCCCGCCGTTCACCTACCTGGACGACGAGGACGAGGCCGGGAACCGGCGCAGCCGCCAGGTGAAGGTGCCCCGCGGCCTGCCGGTGGAGGCCCGCGACCTGGCCCGGCTCGACCCCGGCGCGATCGACCGGGTCAGTGACGAGCTCCGGCCGCGGCCACGGGACGCGGACGAGCTGCACGACCTGCTGATGACGTTGTACGTGACCAGGCCGACAGACGCGTGGGCCGGGTGGTTCGACGAGCTGGCGGCGGCCGGGCGGGCGGCCCGGCTGCCGGGCGGCGAATGGTGTGCGGCCGAACGGGTGCCGCTCCTCGTCGACCTGTATCCCGCCGCCAAGACGATAGCGACCGCGCGGCCAGTACGGGTCAAGCCGATGGAACCGGAAGCGGTGGCGGCCGAGATGATGCGCGGGCACCTGGACGTATCGGGGCCGCGCACCGCGGAGCAGCTGGCCGGGGCGACCGCGCTCACGGTCTCCGCCGTGAACATGGCCCTGCTCCAGCTGGAGAACGAGGGGTTCGCGCTGCGCGGCCGGTTCACCGGGACGGCGGAAGAGTTCTGCGCCCGGCGGGTGCTGACCCGGATCCATGCCTACACCCGGCAGCGCAAGCGGCGCGAGGTCGAGCCGGTCACCGCCCGGGACTTCATCCGGTTCCTGCTGCGCTGGCAGCACGTCACCCCGGACACCCAGCGGGAGGGCAGCCGCGGCGTGCTCGCCGTGGTGGAGCAGCTGCAGGGGTTCGAGCTGGCCGCCGGGGCGTGGGAGAAGGAGATCTTCCCGGCCCGGGTGACCGGGTACCGCCGGGAGTGGCTGGACGAGGTGTGCCTGGACGGCGGCGTCGCCTGGGGCCGCCTGTCGATCAGGGACGACGCGGCGAAAGACGATCCCGACGAGCCCCGGCGCAGCGGCACGCCGTCCCGGGCCACGCCGATCACCATGACGATCAGGGACGATCTCCCCTGGCTGCTGTGCGCGGCCCGGGGCGACCGCCGTCCCGCCGACCCCGGTCCGGGCGCCACCGCCGACGTGCTGGACGCGCTGCGCCAGCGCGGCGCGCTGTTCCCGCACGACCTGGGGAGCCTGACCGGACGGCTGCCGTCCCAGGTCGAGGAGGCGCTGTGGGACGGCGTCGCCCGCGGCCTGATCACGGCGGACGGCTTCCGCGCGGTCCGGTCGCTGTTCGCCCGCCGGGTGGCGGCGCAGGCCACCACCGGGTCCACGTTCACCAGCCCCCGGCTCCGTCGCGCCAGCCAGCGCGTCGCTCAGCGCGGCGCCCTCACGGCGCGGGCGGCCGGGCGCTGGTCGCTGCTGCCCGAGCCCGCCGCCGACTGCGACCCGGACGACCTGGCCGAGGCGGTCGCCGAGCAGCTGACCGCGCGCTGGGGCGTGGTGTTCCGTGACCTGATGGCCCGGGAGAACCTCGCCGTGCCCTGGCGCGAGGTGCTCTGGGCGCTGCGCCGGATGGAGGCCCGCGGCACGGTCAGCGGCGGCCGGTTCGTGCACGGGTTCAGCGGCGAGCAGTTCGCCCACCCCGACGCGGTCGGCCCGCTGCGCGAAATAAGGAAGCGACCGATGACCGGGGAGACGGTTACGCTGTCCGGGGCCGACCCGCTGAACCTGGCCGGGATCGTGCTCCCCGGCTCGCGCGTCCCCGCGTTGCGGACCAATTCCGTGACCTACGTCGACGGTGCCCTCAAGGACGGCGACCGCAAATCCCTGGAGGAACAGCAGTGGACGGCCACCGGCACGCGATAACCAGCGGCGACGGCACCGGGATCGGCCTGCTGACGGCCGGGGACGGCCCGCCGCTGCTGCTGGTCCACGGCGGCATGGGCTGCATCGAGAGCTGGGAGGCACTGTGGGAACCGCTGACCAGCCGCTGGCGGGTGACCGCCATGGACCGGCGCGGGCGCGGCACCAGCATCGATGCGGGGCCCAGCGACACGGGGCCCTATGACCTCAGCCGGGAGTTCGAGGACGTCGCGGCGGTAGCGGCCAGCATGGCCGACGGAGACCCGGTCGACGTGTTCGG
Organism: uncultured Actinomycetota bacterium; assembly: GCA_963839095.1. Classification (GTDB taxonomy): domain Bacteria; phylum Actinomycetota; class Actinomycetes; order Streptosporangiales; family Streptosporangiaceae; genus Palsa-504. The sequence goes on from CAWIUF010000018.1 coordinate 87,645, forward strand.
GCACAGCTACGGCGCGGTCTGCGCGCTGGGCGCGGCGGCCGCACGGGCGCACCGGTACGGCGGCTGGCCCTGTACGAGCCGCCGGGACCGCCGACCGTCCCGGCCGAGTGGCGGGAACGCGTGCTGCCCATGATCGCGGCGGGCCAGCCCGGGCGGGCCATGATGACCTTCCTGACCGAGATCATCGGCCTGTCGGCCGAGGAGGTCGCCGCGATGCGGGACGTCCCGCGCGGCTACGACGTGATGCCGATCGTGTCCGCCACCATGCCCCGGGAAAGCGAAGCGCTGAGCACCGTGGACCTGAAGGCGCTGGCCGCCAAGGTCGAGATCCCGGTGCTGCTGCTCCTCGGCTCGGCCAGCCCGGCCTGGGCACAGGATCTCACCACCGAGGTAGCCGGGGCGCTCACGCACAAGACCCTGGCCGTACTGGACGGCCAGGGTCATGACGCGATCAATCAGGCGCCGGAGCTGCTGGTGACTCGGCTAGCAGAGTTCTTCAGCTAGCCGCGTTCTTCAGCTAGCTGCCGTGCTCAGCTCGCGTCCGCGCGGTGCGGGAGCTTCCAGCCCGGGCGGACGAAGTGGCAGGTGTACCCGTTCGGGTAGTGCTGCAGGTAGTCCTGGTGCTCGGGCTCGGCCTCCCAGAACGGGCCGGCCGCGGTCACCTCGGTGACGACCTTGCCCGGCCACAGGCCGGACGCGTCGACGTCGGCGATGGTGTCCTCGGCGACCTTCTTCTGCTCGTCGCTCGTGTAGAAGATGGCCGACCGGTAGCTGTCGCCGATGTCGTTGCCCTGCCGGTTCTTCGTCGACGGGTCGTGGATCTGGAAGAAGAACTCCAGCAGGTCCCGGTAGGAGATCTTCTCCGGGTCGAAGACGATCTCCAGGGCCTCGGCGTGGCCGCGGTGGTTCCGGTAGGTGGCGTTGGGTACGTCGCCGCCGGTGTAACCGGTCCGGGTCGAGATAACCCCGGGGAGCTTGCGGACGAGTTCCTGCACGCCCCAGAAGCAGCCGCCCGCCAGGATCGCCTTTTCGGTGCTCATGAGGTACTCCCGGTGGTGTCGAAGAGCTGGCGGAAGTCGCCGTAGCCTTCCTTCTCGAGGTCATCGAGCGGGACGAAGCGCAGCGCCGCCGAGTTGATGCAGTAACGCAGGCCGCCTTCGGCGGGCGGGCCGTCGGGGAACACGTGGCCGAGGTGGCTGTCGCCGTGAGCCGAGCGGACCTCGGTCCGGGTCATGCCCCAGCTGCGGTCGGAGTGCTCGACCACGTTGGCCTTCTCGATCGGCTGGGTGAAGCTCGGCCAGCCGGAGCCGCTGTCGTACTTGTTGATCGAGGCGAACAGGGGCTCGCCCGACACGATGTCGACGTAGATGCCCGGTTCCTTGTTGTCGCACAGTTCACCGGTGAACGGAGCCTCGGTCGCGGCCTCCTGGGTGACCTTGTACTGCTCGGGGGTCAGCTTGGCGATCGCCTCGGGGTTCTTGTGGTAAGTCACGTCGCTCCTTCTCGGACGGTGCCGCCCGCTGGTTGCGGGCGCGCAGTGACGCCTTCAGTAGAACCCCGCGGAGGGCCTTGATATTTCATAATCATGCACGTGCGCACCGATGACAACACCCGCCTGTGGACTGCGGAAACCGGCCGCGGCGAGCCCCTGGTCATGTGCCACGGCGGGCCCGGGCTGTGGGATATGTCCGGTTCTCTCGCCGCCCGGCTGGCGCCGCGCCGGACGGTGATCCGCTGGGATCAGCGCGGCTGCGGCCGGTCCGAACGCCGCGGACCGTACTCGGTGGCCCGCTCGGCCGCCGACCTGGACGCGGTCCTGCGCCAGCGGGCCGGAGGCCCCTCCGGGAAAGCAGCTCCGGGGAAAGCAGCCCTGTTCGGCCATTCCTGGGGGGCGACGCTGGCGCTGCGGTACGCGCTGGACCACCCGGACCGGGTCAGCGCCCTGGTCTACGCCTGCGGCACCGGGCTCGGCTGGGACTGGCGCGAGCCGTTCAATCGCGCCATCTCGGCCCGGCTGGCCCCGCACCGGACCCGCATGGAGGAACTGCGGGCCCAGGGCAGGGAGCGCGAGGCCACCATCCTGCAATGGTCCGCGGACTTCGGCGACGGCCGGGAGCGGGAACACGCCGAGGAGATGGCGACACCCTGGTTCGGCGTCAACCAGGACTGCTACACGCAGATCTGGACCGAGGTCCAGCGGACCTGGCACGAGGACGAGCTGATCGAACAGTGCCGCGGACTCGAAGTCCCGGTCCTGATCATCGACGGCGCGCGGGACCTGCGGCCGCGCTGGGCGGTCGACTCCCTGGAACGGGCGCTGCCCCGGGTGACCCGGGTCGTTCTCCCCGATGCCGGCCATATCCCTTGGCTGGAGAGGCCCGAGGCGTTCACCAGGCACCTGCTCGACTTCCTGGAACACCGGCGCACCTAAGAACCCTCGACGACGGGGCTCAATGTGGCCTTCATGTTGTTATCGGACTCCACGGCCGGTAGCCGGCGGGGCTGCCCGGACGGATGCGGCGGCTGGGACCCGGATAAGGCAGTTCATCCCTAGGAAACACCGCTGCCATATGGTCAACACATGCGGTTGACCGAACACGAGCGGGAGCGGCTGCTCATCACGCTGGCCGCCGACGTGGCCGAGCGCCGCCGCGGCCGCGGCCTGAAGCTGAACCACCCCGAGGCGGTCGCCATCTTGACCTCGTTCGTGCTCGAGGGCGCCCGCGACGGCCGCACCGTGGCCGACCTGATGTCCGCCGGCCGCGAGGTGCTGCGGGCCGACGACGTCCTGCCCGGGAATCCCCGAGATGATCGACTCGGTCCAGGTCGAGGCCACGTTCCCCGACGGCACCAAGCTCGTGACACTGCACCGGCCGATCAGGTGAGGGGGCCGATCCGGTGATCCCCGGCGAGATCTTCACCCCGGACGGAACGATCGAGCTGGCTCCGGGCCGCGCCCGGGTCACGCTGACCGTGGAGAACGCCGGGGACCGGCCCATCCAGGTCGGCTCGCACTACCACTTCGCCGCCGGCCAACCCGGCGCTGTCCTTCGACCGGGCGGCGGCCCGCGGCTACCGGCTGGACATCCCGGCCGGCACCTCGGTCCGGTTCGAGCCGGGCGTGTCCCGCGAGGTCACCCTGGTCGCGCTGGCCGGACGGCGCGTGGTCCCGGGCCTGCGCTCCGAGCAGGCGGGGCCGCTCGATGGCTGATATCTCCCGCGCCCGGTACGCCGCGCTGTACGGGCCGACGACCGGGGACCGGGTCCGGCTGGCCGACACCGACCTGCTGATCGAGGTGACCGAGGACCGCTGCGGCGGGCCCGGGCCGCTGGCGGGCGAGGAAGCGATCTTCGGCGGCGGCAAGGTGATCCGCGAGTCGATGGGCCAGGGCACCGCCACCCGCGCCGAGGGCACCCCCGACCTGGTCATCACCGGTGCCGTGGTGCTCGACCACTGGGGCGTGATCAAGGCCGATATCGGCATCAGGGACGGCCGGATCGTCGCGCTGGGCAAGGCCGGCAACCCGGACACCATGGACGGGGTCACGCCCGGGCTGGTCATCGGGCCGTCCACCGAGGTGCTGGCGGGCAACGGGCTGATCCTGACCGCGGGCGGCATCGACAGCCACGTGCACCTGATCGCGCCGCAGCAGATCCCGGTGGCGCTGGCGGCCGGGATGACCACGCTCATCGGCGGCGGCACCGGGCCGGCCGAGGGGACCAAGGCGACCACGGTCACCCCCGGCGCCTTCTGGCTGGACATGATGCTGGCCGCGACCACGCACTGGCCGGTCAACGTGGTGCTGCTCGGCAAGGGCAACACGGTCAGCGCCGAGGGCCTGTGGGAGCAGCTGCGGGCGGGCGCGTCCGGCTTCAAGCTGCACGAGGACTGGGGCACCACCCCGGCCGCCATCGACGCCTGCCTGACCGTGGCCCAGGCGGCCGGGGTTCAGGTGGCGATCCACACCGACACCCTCAACGAGGCCGGCTACCTGGAGTCGACGCTGGCGGCGATCGGCGGCCGGCCGATCCACACGTACCACACCGAGGGCGCCGGCGGCGGGCACGCCCCGGACATCATCAAGGTGGCCTCCCACCCGAACGTCCTGCCGTCCTCGACCAACCCCACCCGCCCGTACACCCGCAACACGCTCGACGAGCATCTCGACATGCTGATGGTCTGCCACCACCTGAACCCCTCGATCCCGGAGGACCTGGCCTTCGCCGAGTCGCGGATCCGGCCGTCGACCATGGCGGCCGAGGACGTCCTGCACGACCTGGGCGCGATCTCGATGATCGGCTCGGACTCCCAGGCGATGGGGCGGATCGGCGAGACCATCATCAGGACCTGGCAGACCGCCCACGTGATGAAGACAGCGGCGCGGCCCGCTGCCCGGCGACGGCGCCGCGGATAACCACCGCGCCCGCCGCTACGTGGCCAAGTACACGATCGGCCCGGCCGTCACGCACGGACTCGACGGCGAGATCGGCTCGGTCGAGCCGGGCAAGCTGGCCGACCTGGTGCTGTGGGAGCCGGCCTTCTTCGGCGTCCGGCCGCACGTCGTGCTGAAGGCCGGGGTGATCGCCTGGGCGAACATGGGCGACGCGAACGCCTCCATCCCGACGCCGCAGCCGCAGCTGCCACGGCCGATGTTCGGCGCGTTCGGCGCGATGCCGGCCCGGCTGGGCGTGCACTTCGTCTCCCCCGCCGCGCTCGAGGACGGCCTGGGCGACCGGTGGAACAGCGACCGGCGGCTGGTCGCCACCAAGGACGTGTCGCGGCCTGTCCAAGGCCAGCCTGCCGGAGAACGGCGCGCTGCCCCGGATCGACGTGGACAGCGAGACGTTCGCGGTGCGCGTCGACGGCGAGCTCATCGAACCGGAGCCGGCCGCCGAGCTGCCGATGGCCCAGCGCTACTTCCTCTTCTGAGTCACGCGATGAACAACGCCCTGCTGCTGCTCCTGCTGGACTCGCGGGCGCCGGCCGGCGCGCACCATCACTCGGCCGGGATGGAAGCCGCGATCATGGCGGGCCTGGTCACCGACCTGGCCGGCACGGAGGACTTCTGCCAGACCAGGCTCCGGACTTCGGCCCGGGTCGCGGCATCGTTCGCCGCCGCGTCATGCCGCCTTTTTTCCGCCGAACGAGCTGCCCTCCCCTCATCCCTCCCCGCCGAGCTGGCCGTGCTCGACGCCGAATACGAGGCGCGTGTCCCCTCCGAGGCGACCCGCCGGGCCTCGCGTGAGCTCGGTCGCGGGCTGTGGAGGCTACTCCGTTCGGTGCTCAGGGAGACGGATCTGGTGACGGCGTTCTCGCGGTGCGCGGGACCGGTACCGCATCATCCCCTGGTCCTGGGGGCGGGCGTGGCCCTGGCGGGCGGGGACCCGGAGCTCGCGGGGCGGGCGGCGGCGCTCGGGGCGTGCGCCGGGCCGGCCAGCGCGGCGGTGCGGCTGCTCGGGCTCGACCCCTTCGCCGTCCACGCCATGCTGGCCCGGCTGGCCCCGGGGGTGGACGAGTGCGCGGCCTTCGCCGCGGGGTGTGCCGGCTGGCCGCCGTCCGCGCTGCCGGCCCACGGGGCCCCGGCGCTCGACCTGCTCGCTGATTACCATCTGACTGCGGAGGTGCGTCTGTTTGCGTCCTGAACTAGTGCCGAGGATCGGCATCGGCGGGCCGGTCGGCAGCGGCAAGACGGCGCTGGTCGCCGCGCTGTGCCGGGCGCTGGCGGGTGAGCTCGAGATCGGCGTGGTGACCAACGACATCTACACCACCGAGGACGCCGACTTCCTGCGCCGGGCCGGGGTGCTGCCGGACGACCGGATCCGCGCGGTGCAGACCGGCGCCTGCCCGCACACCGCCATCCGCGACGACATCAGCGCCAACCTGGACGCGGTCGAGCAGCTCGAGGCCGAGCACCCGGGGCTCGAGCTGGTCCTGGTCGAGAGCGGCGGGGACAACCTGACCGCGACGTTCTCCTACGGCCTGGTGCACCGCCAGATCTTCGTCATCGACGTGGCCGGCGGGGACAAGGTGCCGCGCAAGGGCGGCCCCGGCGTCACCCGCTCCGACCTGCTCGTGATCAACAAGACCGACCTCGCCCCGCTGGTCGGGGCGGACCTGTCGGTGATGGCGCGGGACGCGGCCGCGGTCCGCGACGGGCGGCCGGTGCTGTTCACCTCGCTGGTGACCGACCCCCGGGCCACCGAGGTCGCGGTCTGGGTCCGGGCGGTCCGGGCAGCGGTCTCGCCCGCGTGATCGCGCGGACCACGGCGGTGGTCGAGCCGGGGGGTGTTCTCGGTGCGGTGCGGTGCGCGCCGCCGCTGACCCTGCGGCAGGTTCAGGGCGGGGACACGGTGTGAGCTGCGGCTGGTGGGGACGGCGGCGGGGCCGCTGGCGGGGGACGACCTCGCGCTGTCGCTGGTGCTGCGGGCGGGGGCGCGGGCGACGCTGCGGGCGGCCGGGGCCAGCGTGGCCCAGGGCGGAGGCGGCGGCCGGACCCTGGCCATCCGGGCCGAGCTGGGCGACGGGGCCGACCTGAGCGCCGAGCCGGGGACGCTGGTGGCCTGCGCCGGGAGCCAGGTCGACGTGCGGGTCGAGATCCTGCTCGGCGCGGGCGCCCGGGTCGACTGGCGGGAGCTGATCGTGCTCGGGCGGACCGGTGAGCCGCCCGGCCGGGTCACCCTGCGCTGGGACGTGACCCGCGGCGGCGAACCGGTCCTGCGCCAGTACGCCGACCTCGATCCGGGCCTGCGCGGCCTGACCGCGGGTAACCGGGTGCTGGCCTGCGCGCTGATCAGCGACCCGGCCGTCCCGGTGCGGACCGTCGTCGGCTCGCCGCTGGCCGTCGCCCAGCGCGTGGATGAGCACACCCGGCTGGTCAGCGTGCTCTCCGACGACGCCGCCGGGGCCGTCCGCCTCCTCGGCGAGCTGTGCGCCATGTGACGCGTGGGGCTGACTTTCCGTTTCGAATCGTTAACTTAACGTCTCGCAGACGCTGGTCAGCGGGCAAACCTCGCACTATGGTAGGAAGCCTCATTTGGACGCGTCCGCTGGCTGCCTGAACGCTGCTGTCTTGAACAGGGAGAGCGATATGCGGGGTGCGGAAGTTCCCGGCGAGGGCTCGCCCGTCTCGCCGGACCTGGTCGTGATCGGCCACGTGGGCGTCTCGATCGTGCACGCCGGGTCCGCCGCCTGGACGACGGCGGGAGGCTCGGGTTACGCCGTCGCGGCCAGCGCCGCCGCGCTCATCGGCCACCGGGTGGGCCTGGTCGCCGCGGTCGGCCGGGACGCCGACCTCGCCACGCTCCGGGACCTCGAGGTCGACCTGGCCGGCGTCACCGAGCAGGCCGGCTCGTCGCCCAAGCTGCGGGTCCGCGAGTTCACCGACGGCGCCCGCTCGTTCAGCGCCGACCTGGGCGTGGCCGCCGCCGTCCGGACCGAGACGTTCCCGGCGCACTACCTGGCGGCGGGCCGGATCCACCTCGGCACCGCGCCGCCCGAGCAGCAGCTGGTCTGGCTGGAGTACCTGCACGAGCGCGGGTGCGGGGCGCAGCTTTCGGCCGACATGTTCGAGCACTACGTGAGCAGCTACCCGACCGCGTCCCGGGAAGTCTGCGACGGCGTCGACCTGATCTTCATGAACCAGGCCGAGTACGACGGCCTGTACGGGGACGCGCAGCTGCCGGTGCCCAAGGCGCCGCTGGTGGTCAAGCGCGGCCCGGCCGCCGCCCGGCTGATCGTGGACGGCCACCCGCAGGAGGTGGAGACGACCGCCCCGCAGGTGATCGACCCCACCGGCGGCGGCGAGGTGCTGGCCGGCGTCTTCCTCGCGCTGCGGGCCGGCGGGCTGCCGGAACGGGAGGCGCTGAAGTACGCGGTCCGCGCGTCGGCCAGCTGCGTCGCGGATTACGGCGTCACCGGCGCGCACCTGACCGCCGAGCTGGCCGCCATCCGGGCCGCGGCGGAGCCGGCCGCCATCCAGGCAAGGGAATAGACCCCCGGCTGATAGCCTTGCACGTGAGGCGGCGATCTTCGCCGTCGCTCCGCGGGCGAGCAGCCCGCCGGTCGCCGTTTGAACCGTCCGGTTAGAGACCAACCGTTTACCGTTGACGTCTGTCGAGCATGCGACCCCCGAACTACCGATGGAGTTTCCTGCATGCCGCATAGTTCCAGGCGTCCGCGCGTGTCTTCCGACCGCCGCGGTGCACCCGGCCAGCGCTCTTCCCGGCGACGATCGGGCGGACAATACGGAGCCACCCGGGCCCCGCAGCCGCCGCGCGTCAAGCCGCGTTCCGAACTCGAGGTCGCCCTCGACGCCGCCGCCGCGGCACCGCCGCCCCCGGCGGCCACCTTCGCCTCCCTCGGCCTGGACTCCCGGCTGGTCCGGGCCCTGGCCGCCAGTGACATTCACGAGCCGTTCGCGATCCAGGCCCGGGCGCTGCCCGACGCGCTGGCCGGCCGGGACGTGCTCGGCCGCGCCCAGACCGGGTCGGGCAAGACGCTGGCCTTCGGCCTGCCGCTGCTGACCCGGCTGGCCGAGATGACCGACCGGCCCCGCGAGAAGGCCCCCCGCGGCCTGATCCTGGTGCCCACCCGCGAACTCGCCCAGCAGGTCGCCGACGTCCTCACGCCGCTCGGCCGCAGCATCGGCGTGACCATCGCCACCGTCTACGGCGGCGTGTCCATCGGCCGGCAGATTACCCACGTCCGTACCGCCGACATCGTGGTGGCCACCCCGGGCCGCCTCATCGACCTGCTGGAACGGCGCGCCTGCACGCTCGGCGACGTCCGGGTCAGCGTGCTCGACGAGGCCGACCACATGGCCGACCTCGGCTTCATGCCCGCCGTTACCCGGATCATGGACGAGACGCCGGCCGGCGGCCAGCGGATGTTCTTCTCCGCGACCCTGGACCGTGAGGTCGGCCAGCTGGTGACGCGTTACGCCAGCGAGCCCGCCCTGCACGCGGTGGCGTCCTCGGCCGAGTCCGTGCCCGCCGATCACCGGCTGCTGGTGCTGACCGCGCAGGACAAGGTGCCGGTGGCGACCGCGATCGCCGGCCGGCCGGGACGGACGCTGTTCTTCGTCCGCACCAAGCACGGCGCCGACCGCCTGGCCAAGCAGTTCTCCCGGGCCGGGGTCGAAGCCGCGGCCATCCACGGCGACCGCAACCAGAACCAGCGCCAGCGGGCCCTGGACGGGTTCACCGCCGGCCATCCCCGGGTCCTGGTCGCCACCGACGTCGCCGCCCGCGGCATCCACGTGGACGACGTCAACCTGGTCGTGCAGTTCGACCCGCCCAACGACCACAAGGACTACCTGCACCGCGCGGGCCGCACCGCCCGGGCCGGCGCCACCGGCATGGTCGTCGCGCTGGCCGAGCACGGGCAGGTGCGCGAGCTCCAGCGGCTGCACGCCGCGGCGGGCGTCACCGCCGACCAGCACGAGGTCGCGGTCGGCCACGACGTGGTCCGGCAGATCGCCGAATCGGGTACGCCCGTGCCGCCCCCGCCGGCCTCCGTGGCCGCGGACCCCGCCGCCCGCCCCTCCGGCAGCCGCCGGAACGGCCGGTCTGGCCGGTCCAGCGGCAACCGGCCCTACGAGGGCCGCGGGAACGCCGCCCGGATGGAGACGGGGAGCCGGTCCAGTGACGCCCGGCGGGGCGGGAACGCGAACCAGGCCGGGAACACCAGCCGGTCCGCGAACCCCGACCACCCCAGGGGCACGGGTCAGGGCGGAAGCCCCCGGCGCGGCCGGTCCGGCGGAGCCCGGCGGGCCGCATAAGCAAAACGCTTTGATTCAGGCCGGTCCTGCGGGGCCGGCCTGAGTCGTTTCCGGGGCTCATCCCGGCTGGTCCCGAGGGTCAGGCGGGCACCCCGGGTACGGCCGGGAACAACCGGGCGGATAATTTAGTTGTTAGCAAGCAACTAAATTATCGCGGCGCCGGACTTAGGGCAGCGTGGCCGTCGAGCCGGGACCGCACCCCAGGTTTCGCTACGGAGGAATGCTCGTGCCGTCCGTTTCACGTCCGCCCCTCGCCACCGCCCACGAGGCTCCGCTGCGGGCGGGACCCCGCTATAAGTGGGTCGCGCTGTCCAACACCACGCTCGGCATGCTGATGGCCACGATCAACTCCTCCATCATGCTGATCGCGCTGCCGGACATCTTCCGCGGCATCGGCGTCAACCCGCTCCAGCCGGGGAACACCACCCTGCTGCTCTGGCTGCTGATGGGCTATCTGGTGGTCACGGCGGTGCTGGTGGTCAGCTTCGGGCGGCTGGGCGACATGTTCGGCCGGGTGCGGATGTTCAACCTCGGCTTCGCGATCTTCGCCGTGTTCTCCATCCTGCTCTCGGTGACCTGGCTGCACGGCACCGCCGCCGCCTGGTGGCTGATCGGGATGCGGATCCTGCAGGCCGTCGGCGGCGCGATGCTGATGGCCAACTCCAGCGCGATCCTGACCGACGCGTTCCCGGCCAACGAGCGCGGGCTCGCGCTCGGGCTCAACCAGGTGGCCGGCATCGCCGGCTCGTTCATCGGCCTGGTGCTCGGCGGCCTGCTCGGCCCGGTCGACTGGCGGCTGGTGTTCCTGGTCTCGGTGCCGTTCGGCGTGCTCGGCACCATCTGGTCGTACCTGAAGCTGCAGGAACGCGGCATCAGGAAGCCCGCCTCGCTCGACTGGTGGGGCAACGTGACCTTCGCCGCGGGCCTGATCGCGATCCTGGTCGGCATCACCTACGGCATCCAGCCCTACGGGGGTCACACCATGGGCTGGACCAGCCCGCTGGTGCTGACGCTGATCTTCGGCGGCCTGGCCGTGCTGATCGCCTTCTGCGTGATCGAGACGCGGGTCGCCGAGCCGATGTTCCGGCTGTCGCTGTTCCGGATCCGGCCGTTCACCGCCGGGAACCTGGCCTCGCTGCTGTCCGGCCTGGGCCGCGGCGGCCTGATGTTCATCCTGATCATCTGGCTGCAGGGCATCTACCTGCCGATCCACGGCTACAGCTTCGAGCGCACCCCGTTGTGGGCCGGGATCGCCATGCTCCCGCTGACCGTCGGCTTCCTCATCGCCGGCCCGGCTTCGGGCTGGCTGTCCGACCGGTTCGGCGCGCGGCCCTTCGCCACCGGCGGGATGGTCGTGGCAGCCATCTCGTTCGTCCTGCTCGAGCTCTTGCCGGTCAACTTCGAGTACTGGCAGTTCGCGCTGATCCTGCTGATGAACGGGATCGGCATGGGCCTGTTCGCCTCGCCCAACCGGGCCGGCATCATGAACAGCCTGCCGCCGGACCAGCGCGGCGTCGGCGCCGGCATGAGCGCGACGTTCCAGAACTCCGCCATGGTCCTGTCGATCGGCATCTTCTTCACGCTGATCATCCTGGGCCTGTCCTCGTCCCTGCCGGCCGCCCTCAACCACGGCCTGACCGCTCAGGGCGTCTCGGCCGCCGACGCGGCCCGGCTGGCCGCGCTGCCGCCGGTGTCGATCATGTTCGCCGCCCTGCTCGGTTACAACCCGATCGGCACCCTGCTCGGCCCGGCCCTGGCCAAGCTGCCCGCCAGCCACGCCGCCTACCTCACCGGGCACTCCTTCTTCCCGTCGCTGATCTCGGCGCCGTTCCAGCAGGGCCTGGACATCGCGTTCGACTTCGCGATCGCGGCCTGCCTGGTCGCGGCGCTGGCGTCGCTACTGCGCGGCCGCCGGTACGTGCACGAGGAGCACGGTTCCGCTTCCGCTTCCGCTTCGGCGGAGGCCGATGCCGAGGCCGAGGCCGAGATCACTGCCTCAGGTGACGACCTGGAAGGTGGCGAGGGTGGGGTCCTCCGCGTAGGCGATCCGGCCCCCGTCCGCGGCCACCTCGCGCAGCGCCGCTAGCGCCTCGGCCGTGATGAGCTCGCCCGGCGCCAGCACCGGCACGCCGGGCGGGTACGGCGCCACCAGCTCGGCGCTGATCCGGCCGACGGCGGCGTCGGCCGGGACGGTCTCGTTCGGCGCGAAGAACGCCTCGCGGGGAGCCAGCACCGTCTGCGGCCGCACTGTCCAGGCGGCGGTCGCGGCCGGGCGGCGCGGCTCGCCGCGGTGCCGCTCGATCACGGCGATCAGCTCCTCGGTGAACACCGCGACCTGCTCCTCGTCGTCGGCCATCGTCACGATGGGCACGATGGTGTCCCGGTCGCCCATCTCGACCGGCATGCCCGCGGCGATCAGGCCCGCCTCCACCAGGCCGCCGTGCGCTCCGGTCCCGGCCAGCAGCACGACCAGCTTGGCCGGGTCGACCCCGGGCCCGTCGAGCACGTCCACCCCCGGCACCTCGCGGAGCCGCTTGCGGGCCGCGGCCACGCCGCGCAGCAGCCGTCCGCAGAGCCGCTCCCCGTCCCGGGCCAGCAGCGCCCGGGACGCGTCGATGCTGGCGTAGATCGACCCGGCCGGGCTGGTGGTGTGGGTGGCGTCGAAGGCGCGCTCCAGCCGGGCCCGGTCCAGCCGCTCGGTCCTGGCCAGCACCAGCGCGCCCTGAGTGTAGGCCGGCAGCGTCTTGTGCGCGCTGGTCACCAGGCCGTCCGCGCCCGCCGCGATCGCGTGGGCCGGAAGGTCCGGGTGGAAGCCGAGATAGGCCGCCCAGGCCTGGTCGACGATCAGCGGCACCCCCGCCTCGTGCGCCGCCCGGGCGTGCCCGGCCAGGTCGCCGGTAGTGCCGACGTAAGACGGGTCACCGAGGATCACGCCGCAGGCGTCCGGATGCGCGGCCAGCGCGTCCCGTACCGTCTGCACCGCCACCGCGGCCGGCAGCCCGGTGCCGGGGTCGACCTCGGGCCGCACCCAGACCGGCCGCAGCCCCGCCATCACCAGGCCGAGCAGCAGCGACCGGTGCAGCGTCCTGGTGATGATCACTTCCTGGCCCGGCTGCCCGAGAGCCAGGCAGAACGTCTGGTTGCCGTGGGTCGACCCGGCCACCGAGAACCGGCACCAGTCGGCGCCCCACAGCGCGGCCGCCCGCTCCTCGGCGTCGACCCGCAGCCGGTCGGCGTGCTTGATGGGCGCGAGCGCGCCGTAAAGCGGCGCGTCCCCCGCGTTCACCGCGCCGGTCAGATCCTGGCGCTGCTTGTGGCCCGGCGTGGTCATCGGGGCCACCCGCCCGGCCTCGACCAGGCCCATCCAGTCCAGCCAGGCGGCCAGCAGCGGGGCGTCGGCGGCCAGGCCGAGCGGGTCGCGCGGATCGTTCGGCTCAGGAGTGCTCTTGATCACCTGTCTAGTGTCAGGCAGGACCAGCCGCGCCGCGCGCCGGCCCCAGCGCAGCCGCGCGCCCGGGCACCGCCGGGGCAGCCTGCGCTCCGCGGCGGCGGATCCCCAGGCGCCGTGCCCTGGGACAGCGGCGCCGTGACCGGCGGTTATCCGCGTCGGAAACGCGCTGTGTCGAAGATCGCTTCTCGACGGGTGAGGTCTCGGGCGGATGGCGGTTCTCGGGCGGGTGGTGCGCTCCCCCTGGCCGGGACGAGCCCGGCCAGGGGAGCTCAGCCGGTTAAGCCTTGCGGCGGCGCCGGCGGACCAGGGCCGAGCCGACGACGATGGCGCCCGCGGCGGCGGCCGCGACCGGCCAGCGACGCTGGGCGTGGCGGCCACCGCGGGCCGGGCGGCCCTCGGCCAGGCGGCGCTCGCGCAGCTGCGCGGCCGCCTCGGTGGCCCGGTCCTTCATCTCGGTGGCCTTAGCGCGGGCCCTGGCCCGCACGTCCGCCCGGGCGGTCAGCTCTTCCACGGTGTCGCCGAGGTGCTCCCGGGTCCGCTCGATCTCCTGCTGAATTTCTATTTCCGGTGCCGTCATCGATGCACCCTTTCCTTAGGTTTTCTGCAAATTCTCTCAGCATCGGCTGACCGCACCATGGATCGGCGCGGGCCAGCCAGGCAGTCGCATCGCCGCTGCTAGCGATGATCGCGCACGCTAGCCGGCTGCCATCGTCACAGACAGCCACCACGCCGTCAGCTGGTTATTTGCGGTCTGACAACTTCTATCCGGCGGGGGTGAACCGCGGGCAATGCGGGTACGTTCCGGGAACAGCGCCGCATTCACCTGGCACCGGCCGCGGGTGGCTCTCGTGCCGCCCCGGACCTGTACCATTACGGATGAAGGCGTCATACTTGACACAATGTATGCCCCTACGTGGAGGTCGCACCTCTTGGCGAGCAAGGCCCACCGCGTCGTACAGGGCCTCGTCGGGGGTTGTGCGCTACTCCTCGGGGTCACGCTGACCGGATGCGCGGCGCCGCAGTTCACCTATGTAGCCAACTCCGGGACCGCCGGCACCAGCACGTACTTCAAGGTTCCGTACGGCTGGCACAAGATCAGTGATTCCGCGCTGAGCAGCGAGCTGAAGACCGCCACTGGGGGCTCCGGTGCCGGCTGGACGGCCGCCTACGAGGCCGGACACAAGCCCACGGCCAATGATTTCCTGGCCTTCGGGACCGCCCACCCGTTCGTGTTCGCCGAGGTCGGCCAGCTCAACTCGACGGCGAGCAACTCGCTGTCCTACGACACCCTGCGCGACTTCTTCCTCCCGGTCACCTCGACCGCACGGACGAGCGCGGCCACCCAGGGGTTCCCGCTCACCGGCTTCAAGCAGATCCGGGACCAGACGCTGTCGCTCAGCCAGGGCGTGCACGGGGTCCGGGAAACCTTCGATTACACCTTCACCGGCAACGTCACCGACACGTTCGATGAGGTCGCCCTGACCAACGCCGACCAGACCGTCGTCTACCTACTCGTGCTGCACTGCACAACCAGTTGCTATAGCAGCGACCAGTCAGAGATCAACGACGTGATGTCGTCGTTCACCATCAGGAGCTCGTGATGGATAAGTCCCAGCCCCCGGACATTATCGCCGCAGGACCACCGGGGGCCCCGCCACCTCCGCCGCCGCCACCACCCAGCGGGCGGCCGAGAGACGATGACCGGCTGACCCGGAAGCCGCTGGCGATATGGGACAGGATCAAGTTCCTGCTCCTGCTTACCCTGCTGTGGTTCATCCTGGTCTGGTCGTCCATGGCCAACAACCCGCTCACCGGGTTCTCGGACGCGGCGAAGCTCCAGCTGCGCACGGGCTGGTGGGTGTTCATCCTGCTCGGCCTGGAGGTCATCCGGCAGGTTCACTTCTTTATCAGCGAGCGCTCGGCGGGTTACCACAGGTTCTGGGCCGATACCTTCTTCGGCGGCTTCGAGCGGTCCAGCCAGCGACGCGTCTCCGACTGGTCCCGGTTCCGCATCCGGCGCGTCGTGACCTGGGTGCTGTGGATCGCGATCATCGCCACCGTGACCGGCAAGATCATCCACACCACGCCGATCCTGGCGCTGCTCCGCGGCCCTCAGCTGATCTGGCACGTGCTGCCGTTCGTGATCCAGATCGCCTTCACGCTCCTGTTCGTCGTGCTCCAGTTCGTCGCCCTGTTCTGGTTCATGTCCCGGGGCGGCGTGGACGTCTACTACCCCGACGACATCAAGACCAGGTTCTCCGACGTCTGGGGTCAGGATCACGTGCTCCAGCGGGTCAAGGAGAACATCATCTTCCTGGAGAATCCCGAGCTGGTCGAGGACCGCGGTGGCTACGTGCCGGGCGGCCTGCTGCTGTGGGGGCCGCCGGGAACCGGCAAGACGCTGATGGCCGAGGCGGTGGCCGGCGAGACCGGCCGGCCGTACGTGTTCGTCGACCCGGGCGCCTTCATCAACATGTTCATGGGCGTCGGCATCCTCAAGGTGAAGTCCCTGTTCCGCAAGCTGCGGAAGCTCGCGCTGCGGTACGGCGGCGTGATCGTGTTCTTCGACGAGGCCGACTCGCTGGGCAACCGCGGCCAGCTGAGCCAGGGCGGCGGCGTGGGCGGCGGGCCCGGTACCGCAACCCCCGCGCCGTTCGCGGTCGCGGGCTGCCACGGATTCTCCTACCTGTCCGAGGACACCCGCCGCATGCTGACCCAGGAGGCGATGGCCTCCCAGATCAGCGAGGAGCCGGGCAGCCGGAGGAACCGGCAGATGGTCGGAGGGATGATGGGCGGCGGCGGCGGGGGCGGCATGGGCACGCTGCAGGCCCTGCTCACCGAGCTTTCCGGTCTCAAGAAGCCGCGTGGCTTCGTCAACCGCTACGTGCGGCGGATCTTCGGCATGCGGCCGAAGCCGCCGCCCAAGTACCGGATCCTGGTCATGATGGCCACCAACATGCCGTCGGCGCTGGACGAGGCGCTGCTGCGCCCGGGCCGCATCGACCGGATCTACAAGGTGGGCTACCCGTCCAAGGCCGGCCGGATCCGCACCTACGAGGGCTACTTCTCCAAGGTGCAGCATGAGCTGACCGAGGAGAACCTGGACAAGCTGGCCACGATCACGCCGTACGCGACCGGCGCGACCATCAAGGACCTGGTCAACGAGTCCCTCATCACCGCGATCAGGAACGGCCGGGACGTCATCACCTGGCCGGACGTGATCAAGGCCAAGCAGCTCAAGGAACTCGGGCCGCCCGAGGATGTCGAGTACATCGAGCGCGAGCGGCACGCCGTCGCCGTGCACGAGGCCTGCCACGCGCTGGTCGCGTTCCGGACCAGGCAGCACATGGAGATCGACATCGCCACCATCGAGAAGGGCAGCGACTACCTCGGCATGGTGGCCAGCATCCCGCCCGAGGACCAGTTCACCCGGTGGCGCAGCGAGTACGAGACCGACATCCTGGTGTCGCTGGCGTCGCTGGCGGGCGAGCGGATGTTCTTCGACCAGGACAGCTCCTCGGGCGTGTCCGGGGACCTGGAGTCCGCGACCGCGGTCGCCTCGTTCATGGAGGGCTTCTGGGGCATGGGCACCACGGTGTCCTCGTACTCCACGGCCCGGCGGCTCGAGGTCGGCTCGCCGGGTGGCGGCCGGGGCGGCGGCGCGCTGAAGAAGGGTGAGAATCCCGAGCTGCAGGTCAGGCGCGCGCTGGCGGACCGGATCGAGGACAAGCTGAATACGCTGCTCAGCCGGGTCGAGGAGATCCTCAAGGAGGACCGGAACCACGTCCTGGCCCTGGCCCACGCGCTGGAGACGCACAAGACGCTGAGCGGCGAGGACATCGTCGCGGTCATGGAGCACACCCGCGGCCCGCTGGTGGACGGCACCCCGTACGGTGACGAGAGCTTCCTGGCCTCGCTCAGCGACTATCACCTGGCGGCTGCCCGCGCCCACCGCGAGCACAGCCAGGAGGGGCTGAACCTGCCGAAGTCGGAGCCGGTGGCCGCGTCGGTCTCACCGTGGGCGTCCGGAGTGATCCTGGCCGATGACCCGCCCGGGCTGAACGGGCACACGGAGAACGGCTACAACGCGGAGAACGGATATAACCCGGAGAACGGGCACAACCCGGAGTCGTCCTGATCCACGCCGATCTGCGGGCCCGGGTCAACCTGGCCAACGGATCGACGCTGGCCGGGCTGGGCGTCGCCGCCGTGGGCGGCGCCCGGGTGACCCGGGGCCCGGACCGGCTGTTCGTCGGCACCGGGTACCGGCTCCCGGTGCCGCCCGCGCCCGCGTTCTGCCTGGGCAACGTCGTCATCACCCGGATGGCCGGGCTGACGCCTGAACTGCTGCGGCACGAGGCGCGGCACGCCACCCAGTACGCCTGCTGCGGCGGGGTGCTGATGGTGCCGTTGTACCTGGTGGCGGCGGCTGCGTCCTGGGTGCTGACCGGGGACACCGGCGCGAAGAACGTGTTCGAGCGGCGGGCTGGCCTAGCCGACGGCGGCTACACCGACAAGCCGCTGCGGCCCCTGATGCGGCGGGCGGCCTTGCGCCGGCCCGCGGCCTCATCGGTGACGCCGCCTCATCGATGACGCAGCCTCATGCCAGTGACGCGGCCTCGTCAGTGGCTGAGCCCGGCTAGCAGGCCGCGGCGGGCGGCCCCCTCCCGGGCTGGCTTTAGCCTGACCTGCCGGATCGACCGCCAGCCCTTCCCGGTGAGCAGGAATTCCCCGGCCGCGGGCAGCGCCGCGATCCCGTTCATCATGGCCTGCGGATCCGCGTACCGTTCGGCGGCCGGGCGGGCGTTGACGATATCGGTGACCTCGCCGCTGGCCGGGTCGATGCCGGCCAGGTAGTGCGTGCCCGCGACGTTGGCCCAGATCGTCCCCGCCGACCAGGCCAGGTCGTTCAGGCCGGACACCCGCTGGCCGTCGCAGCGGACGTGGATCACCGCGCGCGGCGCCAGGGTCTCCGGGTCGCGCCAGACCAGCTCGCTGCTCCCGTCGCTGGTCACGACCGAGCCGTCGACCGAGCCGTCGGCGGCGCAGATGCCCCAGCCCTGGCGGTTGTACCGCACCTGGCCGGTCGGCTCGAGAGTGCGGGCGTCCCAGCGCAGCGCGACCCGTTCCTGCCAGGTCAGCTGCCAGATGACATCGCCCAGCCGGCAGATGCCCTCGCCGAACAGCGCCGCGGGCAGGGCCGTGCGCCGCTCGGCCTGGCCGTCACCGAGCCGGTACCGGGACAGCGCGGAGGCCCCGTACAGCCCGGTGGACTCCCAGACCGTCCCGTCCTGTTCGATCAGCCCCTGGGTGAACCCCCGGCCGGGATGCTCGGCCCGCCGGATGACCACGGTCCGCCAGGTCCTCATAGCACCACAACATTAGGGCAGAACCGGTTCCTGGCGGTTGCGGACGGCGTTGTAGACGGTGGCGGGGACGTGCAGCCGGGGATCGTCCGCGTAGGCCGCCGCCAGCCCGGTGAACGCAGCGTCGGGGTCGCCGGTGAGCCCGGCCAGCCGGTCGAACAGCGCGATGAGGCCGTCGCCGATGGTCTCGTCCGGGGCGGGCATGGCACCCCACACGTCCCAGGGCAGCATCTCCATGCTGGCGAGCGCGGCCACGTCACGCAGCAGGTTGGCGGCGATCCACCAGTAGCCGCCCTCGTTCATGAAGCTCAGCCCGAACCGGTCCGGGTCCGCGCCGCCGTCACGGCACAGCCGCCACGCGTCACCCGCCACCAGGAACTTGTCGCGCGGCACGTCGGTCAGGTCGAAGTCGACGTCGAACAGCTTGAGCTGGACGTCGTCGATCTGGGTGTCGGCCAGCTTCCAGGCTCCGGCGGCCTCGTCCCAGTATTCGCAGACCCAGTGGTCCTCGAAGGTGCCGGTGCCGAAGTAGCCGCCGAACCCGCACCGGGCCCGGGCGGGTATGCCCTGCGCGCGCAGCATGGCGACGGCGAGCACGGTGAAGTGACGGCAGTTGCCCGCCAGCCGGGCGGCCGGCTCACGGGCGGTGGTGAGCGGCCTGCCGTCCATGGCCATCAGCTGGCCGAGCAGCGCGGCCACCGGGCGCAGGTGCACGCTGGCCCGGCGCTCGTCGGTCAGCGTGACCCCGTACGCGCCCGCGATGTGCTCGTGGATCAGCAGCCCGTGACCGACCCCGGCCAGGCCCGCGATGCCCCGGGGGAGGCCGGCCAGCAGCGGGCCGTATGCTCCCGGCGCCGTCATGACGCCGGGCTCGAGGTAGTGGCCGGCCGCGATTTCCTGACTGGGCATGGGTCTCCTTCCGGCGGGGCGTTCCGCCCGATTATGA
The DNA here is from genome assembly GCA_963839095.1 of uncultured Actinomycetota bacterium. GTDB lineage: Bacteria > Actinomycetota > Actinomycetes > Streptosporangiales > Streptosporangiaceae > Palsa-504. The sequence goes on from CAWIUF010000018.1 coordinate 107,187, forward strand.
CGTCCGGTCCGGCCCGGGATCATCGGTGCGATACTGGCCCGGTGCATACGGAGGAAGAGCGCGAGCAGTTGCGGCGGACGTTCGACCAGGCCGCCGGACAGTACGACCGGGTGCGGCCGGATTATCCCGAGGCGCTGTTCGACGATCTCGTCACGCTGGCCGGCCTGAAGCCCGGCGATCACCTGGTCGAGGTCGGGTGCGCGACCGGCAAGGCGACCCGGCCGCTGGCCCGGCGCGGGTTCCGGATCACCTGCGTCGAGCTCGGCGGCGAGCTGGCCGCGGTCGCCCGGCAGAACCTGGCCGGGTTCGAGGTGGAGATCGTGCAGGGCCAGTTCGAGCAGTGGCAGCCGGACGAGCCGGCCAGCCTGGTGTACGCGGCCACCGCCTGGCACTGGATCGATCCCGCCGTCCGCTACGAGCGGGCCTGGCGGGCGCTGCGCCCCGGCGGTCACCTGGCCTTCTGGGAGGCCACGCACGTGTTCGCGGACGGGGGCGACCCGTTCTTCGACGAGATCCAGGACATCTACGACGAGATCGGCGAGGGGATGCCGGCCGGCTGGGTGTCGCCGCGGGCCGGCGAGCTGCCTGACGACCGGGCCGGGATCGAGGCCAGCGGGCTGTTCGAGGTGACCGGGGTCCGCCAGTACGACTGGGAGCGGGCCTATTCCGCCGAGGAGTACATCGGGCTGCTCAGCACGTTCTCCGGGCACATCGCCATGGCGGAGTGGAAGCGCCAGCGGCTGTACGGCGAGATCAGGCGGCGGCTGTCGCTGCGCCGGGACCACTCGGTGCGGCGGCACTGGGGTGCCGTCCTGCAGGTCGCCCGGCGCAAAGACTAGGGGCGGGAGCCCCGCGGCGCGAAGGCTACGGATCTCAGCTGGCCCGCTGGACCTGGCTGAGGAACTCCGGGTTGGACGCGGTGTCCCTGGTCTTGTCCAGGAGCAGTTCGAGGGCCTGCTGGGAATCCAGGGCACCGAGGGCGCGGCGCAGCGTGCCGACGGCCCGGTACTCGTCCGGGTGCATCAGCAGCTCGTCGCGGCGGGTGCCGGAGGGCATGGCGTCGATAGCCGGGAAAATGCGCTTCTCGGCCAGCTCGCGGCGGAGCCGCAGTTCCATGTTCCCGGTGCCCTTGAACTCCTCGAACAGCACGTCGTCGAGGCGGGAGCCGTTGTCCACCAGCGCGGTGGAGATGATGGTGAGGGAGCCGCCCTCCTCGAGGTTGCGGGCGGCGCCGAGGAACCGGCGCGGCGGCTGCAGGGCGGAGGCCGCGACCCCGCCCGCGAGGGTCCGGCTGCTGGCCGGGGCGGCCAGGTTGTAGGCGCGGCCCAGGCGGGTGAGGGAATCGAGCAGGACCACCACGTCGGCGCCGGCTTCGACCATGCGCTTGGCGCGCTCGATGGCCAGCTCGGCGACCCGGATGTGATCCTCGGAGTCCTGGTCGAAGGTGGAGTAGACGACCTCGCCGCGGATCGAGCGGCGCAGCTCGGTGACCTCCTCGGGCCGCTCGCCGACGAGCACCACCATGAGCTTGATCTCGGGGTGGCTGTTCGCGATCGCGGTAGCGATCGCCTGCAGGATCATGGTCTTGCCGGCCTTGGGCGGGGCCACGATGAGCCCGCGCTGGCCCTTGCCGATCGGGGCGACCAGGTCGATGATCCGGGCCGTGGCCGACGGGTTCCCCTCCTCCAGCCGCAGCCGTTCGTCGGGGTAAGTCGGGGTCAGCTCGTCGAAGTGCGGGCGGGACTGACCGGGCGGCCGCCCGTTGACCGTGTCCACCCGGGCTAGCGGGCGGTACTTGGCCCGGTTTTTGCCGGGGACGGCTTCGGGGCGCGCCGCGCCCTCGACCCAGTCCCCCGTCCTGAGCCCGTACTGCCGGATCTGCCCGGCCGAGACGTAGACGTCACCGGCGCTGCGCCGGTAGCCGGCGGTGCGTACGAACGCATGGCCGTCGGCCAGCTCGACGAGGCCGGATACCGCGACCGCCGAGGCGTCGGGAGGTGCTGATTCTTGCAATATCGCTGTCATGGGTAAAACTCCTTCTGATGGAAAGCGAAGAGATGGGATGCTGAATTCATGCATGCGGAAAGAACCATCTAGCCGGGTAAGAAGGCCAGCTAGGAGGCCGGAACTGACTCCGGTGAGAGATCTTTTCTGCTCGACGTCAGCGATGCGACGGAGCTGAAGATTACGGCCGCTGAAAGCCGTGGGCCCGCATGAACGAGCATCAGTCAATAAGTGACTGTAGCCGGTAACAAGTAAATTCGCCAGTTAATTCCGCACGCTACCGGAAGATCAGCAGGTTGCCGCCGCCGAGGTAATCGAGGAGGTCGTCGTCGAGGCGGCGGGCGATGACCCGCCGGCCGTACGGCGCGCCGGACGCGTCGGCGAACACCCGGTCCGCCGCGTCCAGGAAGACCTGGACGACCTGGCGTCCGTCGGGGTGCGGGGCGGACAGCAGCGCGCCCGCCTTGACACGCGGGTCCCCGGGACGCTGGCCGGCGAAGAAGGCGGTCACGTCGCGCAGGGTCAGCGTATCGACCGCAGCCGGTCGCGGCTGCTCTGGCGGCTCGGTGAAGGCCGCGATGAGCTGGCCGGGCACGGCTGGGTCGGTGACCGGCAGACCAGGCTCGGTAACCGGAGGGCCGGGGTCAGTGACTCGAGAGCCGGGGTCAGTGACCTGGGGATCCGGGGAAGTGACCGGAGGGCCGGAGGCGCGATCGCCTGACTCCCCGGCCGCATTCCCGGGTGAGCGCGCGCGGAAGAACCTCATCGCGCCTCCCGCCGGAGAGCGCGATCCCGCTCCCTTAATGCTGTCGCCATCGGCAGCTGGCCCTCCCCTGTCCAGACTGGCCGTCATGTCCCAGTATCACGAGTGAAGCGACCGAGCCGCCAGGGTCAGTTGTGTCGGGCGAGATAGAAGAAATGGTCAGTTATGACCGGGTTGCGAGGCAATTGCGTCAGTGGGACCAGCGGTGGACGCGCGCGTACGCAGGCTCAGCGGCGGGCCGCAGGTACCCGAGTCAGCGGCGGGCGCGCTGCGGCACGATCGTGTACTTGGGGTCCCGGGCCGAGGCCAGGCCCGCTTCGAAGACGCCGTACCTGGTCAGCGCCGAGGCCGCCAGCAGCGACGCGCCCGCCAGCGCGGAGACGACACGGCGGCGCCGGCGAACCCGAGGGTCCGCCGGGTCCGGTTCCCGTCCACCTCCCACTGCCAGCCATGACGGCGGGCGGCCAGCACCGGTCGGCGATCATGTCCATCGCCGTATCCAGGTCCAGGTCCTCAAATTCGGTACCGAACGGGCGGCGGTACTTCACTTGTACTCGCGCGAGCCCCCGGTGGTGAGCTGCAGACTGGCGGACCCCTTCGGGCACAGGCGACCGCGGCTGACTGGCGAGTCAGGATCGCCCTCGATCTGGACAACTTTCTCGTCCTTCACGAAAACGTTCTGGCCGCAGCCCACCGATCCGCCGCCTGGATCCCAGGGCGCCACACTACCGATGCCGGGTCAGCCTAAACGCAGGCGGCGTCCCGTTTCCTTGGTCGAGTAACCGCCGAGCTCCTCGACCGACGCCTTGAACCGGTCTGACTGCAGCAGCGACCACAGGGGTGCGAGCTGCGGGGAATCCATCGCCCCGGGCGCGACGACCAGGTCGTACGGCTCGGTGGCGAGCGGCACGAAATCCAGACCGAAGGCGCGCGCGGCGGCCATGATCCCCATTCCCGCGTCGGCCCGGCCGGAGGCGATCGCGGCGGCCACCGCCAGGTGCGTCGGCTCTTCCCGGGCGTATCCCTCGACCGAGGACGGCGCGATCGACAGCTGCCCGAGCATGACGTCCAGCAGCACCCGGGTCCCGGCGCCGCGCTGCCGGTTCACGTACCGGACGCCGGGACGGCCGACGTCAGCCAGCCCTGCGATCCCCAGCGGGTTCCCGGTCGCCACGATCAGCCCCTGCGACCGCTCTACCAGCCGCACCACGGCCACGTCGGGGCTGGCCGCGCCGAATACCCGGTCCACGTACGGCAGCGTGTACTCGCCGGTTTCCGGGTCGAGCAGGTGCGACCCGGCGATGTGGCACAGCCCGTCGCGCAGGGCGACCAGGCCGCCGAGCGACCCGACGTTCGACGACGCGAGCGTGACCAGCGGGTCGTCGGCGCGCAGCGCGGAGGACGCGAGGTCGAGCACCAGGTCGTGCGACCCGATCGCCACGATGGTGCGCGCGATCTCGTCGGGTCCGCGCAGCAACTCGACCGCGACGGACGAACCCGCGTGATGTCCCTCCACTCCGGTCGGCACGACGAGCAGCCCGTCCGCGCGGACCAGCGACGTCAGCACGCCGGCCCCGCGCGGCAGCGGCGTCGCCACCAGCGACCCGCCGACGGACCCGAGGCGGACCCGCACCCAGTCGTCCATGCCGAGCGGCGACGCGAGCTTACGGGCCAGCCGGGCCGTCACCCGCGGCCGCTGGCGGGGCGGGGCGCCGGAGAGTTCCGCCAGCAGCGGCACCGCGAAGATGTCGAACGTCAGCGCCGCCGACACCGGGTAGCCGGGGGCTCCGAGGACCGGCGTGCGCTCGACCACTCCCAGCACGACCGGGTGCCCGGGCCGGACGGCCACCCCGTGCACGGCCAGCGTGCCCTGCGACGCCACCACCCGCGCCGTGTAGTCGTCCCGCCCGGCGCTGGACCCGGCGATCACGATCAGCAGGTCGCACCCGGCGGCGGCCGCCTTCACGGCCGCCGCGATCCGGGCCGGGTCGTCCGGCTCGATCGGCAGGACCCGCGCCTCGCAGCCGATCTCCCGGGCCTGCTCCGCGAGCATCAGCGAGTTCGTGTCGAGGATCTCGCCCGGGCCGAGCTCGGCGCCGATCGGCCGCACCTCGTCCCCGGTGGGCAGGACGAAGACGAGGGGCTTGCGCCGGACCGTCAGCCGCGTCTGCCCGGCCGCGGCCGCGGCCGCCAGGTCGACGGCCCGCAGCCGGTGCCCTTCGGGCAGCAGCAGCTCACTCGCGCTGACGTCTTCGCCGATCGACCGGACATGCTGGTACGGGGGAACGGCGGCGCGCAGCTCGGCCTGGCCGGCGTCGTCGTAGTGGACGTGCTCGCGCATGACCACCGCGTCGCGTCCGTCGGGCATCGGGTCGCCGGTGTCCACGACGTCGTAGGCGCCCGGCACGAGCCAGGCCGGCGTGGTCTCGCTGGCGCCGAGCGTGTCGGCGGAGCGGACGGCGATACCGTCCATGGCGGCGGCGTCGAACGGCGGCGAGGACCGGACGGCCCACACCGGGACGGCCGTGACGAGCCCGGCGGCCTCGGCGAGGGGCACGGTGACGACGGGCAGCCGGTCCGGGCAGCCCGGCGGCCTCGCGGGCGGCGCGCCAGGCGGCCAGGGCCTGCGCGGCCGGCACGTCCTTGACGAACGGGCTGTCATGCATACAGGACCACGTTAACCTCGCTGCCCGCGTCGAGCCCGGTGGCCTCTTCCGGGATCACGATGTAGCCGTCGGCCGTCGTCAGGACCGACAGCAGCGCCGACGACGCCGAACACCGGCACCGCCACGCCGTCGCTGACCGTCACCTGGACGACGTCGAGCCGCCCGGTCGCCGACGCGAGATCGCGGGACAGCCGGGCCCGGGCCGAAGGTTCCGGCGGCGGCACCGTGCAGCCGCCGACCAGCCGGACGACCGGCATCCCGATCAGCCGGAACACCACGAGCGCCGAACGCGGGTTGCCGGGCAGCCCGATGACGGGCACCCCCGCGCATTCGGCCAGCAAGGTGGGCTTGCCCGGCTTGATGGCCAGGCCGTGGCACCAGATGCCGGGCTCGCCGAGCCGGGCGACGGCGTTCGCGGTCTCGTCCCGGGTGCCGACCGACGACCCGGCCGAGATCACGATCACGTCGCTGGCCGGCAGGGCGTCGCGCAGTGCTTGCTCTAGCGGGCCCGGGTCGTCGGGCATGATGCCGCCGAAGACCGGCTCGCCGCCCGCGTCCGCGACCAGCGCGGCCAGCGCGGCGGCGGTCGCGTCGCGGACCTGTCCCGGTTTCAGCTCCGGGGTGCCCGCCGGGACCACCTCGTCGCCGGTGGAGAAGATCGTCACCACCGGCTTAGCGTGCACTGTCACGGACGTCACGCCCGCGGCGGCGAGCATCCCCAGGTCCTGGGGGCGAAGCGGCCGCCCGCGGCCGGCGATCTCGTCGCCGATCCTGGCGTCCTCGTCGGCCCGGACGATGCCCTCACCGGGCGCGACCGGCCGGACCACCTCGATCGTGCCGGGCATCACTTCGGCGGTGTACTCGATCATCACAACCGCGTCCGCGCCGGCCGGGATGACGCCGCCGGTCGGCATGGCGATCGCGCCGCCGGGAGTCACCGCCGACTCGGGCTCCGCGCCCATGCTGACGGCGCCGGTGACGGTGAGATAGCCCGGCAGGCCCTCGGAGACGCCATAGGTGTCGGCGGCGCGGACGGCGTACCCGTCGACAGTGGAACGCGGGAACCCGGGCAGCGGGTGCGGCGCGGTGACCGGCGCGCCCGGCACCCGGCGCAGCGCCAGGGGCAGCGGCACGCTCTCGGTCCGGGTGCGCCGCCCCGGACGGAAGCCGGCCAGGGCCTGCGCGACGGTCCGGGTGGTGAAGAACTCCCGCGAGGTCGCGTCAGCCATGGTCCTCCGCGAGACCCCCGTTCCTCCGCGAGCCGCAGCACGCTCATCACCGGGCCGAGGGCGACCTGGCCGAGCCCGCAGATCGAGGTGCGGCGCATGACCTCGGCGAGGTCACGGACGTCGCCGTCCACCTGGGCGGGACCGCCGCCCGCGCCGAGCACCCCGGTCAGGATGACGTGCGCCTTGGCCGACCCGACCCGGCACGGCACGCACTTGCCGCACGACTCGTCGCGGAAGAACCGCAAGACGTTGACGGCGGCGGCGAGCAGGTCGGTGCCTTCGGCCATGACGACCATGGCGCCGGACCCCAGCATGGAACCCGCCGCCTGCAGCGTGCCGAAGTCCAGTTCGGTATCCAGCTGATCCGGCCCGATGAAGTTGGAGGACGCGCCGCCCGGCTGGATGGCGCCCAGGCGCCGGCCGCCCGCGACCCCGCCGGCCAGGTCGAGCAGCTCACGGACGGTGGTGCCCATCGGGACGCAGTACACGCCGGGCCGTTCGACGTGGCCGGAGACGGCGAAGAACTTCAGGCCCGCGTGCTCGCCCCGGCCCTGCGCCTGCCACCACGGCGCGCCCCGGACGGCGATGACCGGGATGTGGGCGAACGTCTCGACCGAGTTCATCAGCGTCGGCTTGCCGTGCAGGCCGTAGGTGCCGGGGAACGGCGGCTTGTTCCGCGGCTCGCCGCGGTGTCCTTCCATGCACTCGATGAGGGCCGACTCCTCGCCGAGGATGTACCCGCCCGGTGAGGTGAACACCTCGACCGACAGCCGCCGGCCGGAGCCGCCCGCATCGGGGCCGATCAGGCCGGTCTCTCGCAGGTGCTCGATCTCGTTCGCGGATGACCTGCTCTTCCGGGCCGTACTCGTGCCGGATGAAGACCCAGCCCTCCTCGGCGCCGACCGCCACCATGCCGAGCAGCATGCCCTCGAGCACCAGGTGCGGCTGGGTGGCGAGGATCTCCCGGTCCTTGAACGTGCCCGGCTCGGACTCGTCGGCGTTGCAGATCACGTACTGCGGGCGTGGCTTCCTGCGCCGCGACCAGGTCCCATTTGCGGCCGGTGGGGAACCCGGCCCCGCCCATGCCGCGCAGCCCGGTGTCCTTCAGCGCGGCGATGATGCCCGCCGTGTCCAGGCGGCCAGCCAGCACGTCGCGGAGCACCGCGTACCGGTCCTCCGGGGCGCTATACGGATCGTTCGGCCAGCGGACGGCGGAGCGGGCCCGTGGTGGAGCGGGATGGTCCAGCGCCGGTTTCCAGGATCGCGTCCATCGAGGCCGGGGCCTCGTTCACGGTGCACGCGGGGGCGATGTCGCAGCGGCCCAGGCACGATCCCTCGACGAGCTCGACCTCGGCGTCGGCGCCGTAGCGCTCCTTGATGGCCGCGATCCGCTCGTCGGCGCCGCGCAGCCAGCAGGACAGGTCGTGGCAGACGCGAAGCTCGGCCTTGACCCGCGGATCGGTGCGGAAGTGCGGGTAGAACGAGATCAGCCCCTCGATCTCGTACAGCGGCCGGCGCACGTCGCGAGAGAGCGCCACCAGTTCCTCGCGGGGCAGCCAGCCGACCCGCTCCTGGATGGCGTTCAGCGCCGGGATCAGGCTCGGGCCGGGGAACTTGCCCGCGCGGGCCTCGACGCCGGGGGCGCGGGGCCGGGCCTCAGCCATCGGCCTGGCCGCCCCGCGCTGGCTCGATCCGTACCGCGCAGAACTTGAACTCGGGGATCTTGCCGAACGGGTCGATCTCGTCGATCGTCAGCAGGTTCGCCGCCGCCTCCCGGAAGTGGAAGGGGATGAAGCAGTTGCCCCTGGCCTCCCGGTGCGAGACCTTCGTCTCGAGCTCGATGACGCCGCGGCGGGAGCTGACCCGGGCCATGTCGCCGTCTTCCAGGCCGAGCTCGGCGGCGTCCTCGGGGTGGATGAACACCAGCGCCTTCGGCGCGATCGCGTCCAGCGCGTAGGACCGGCGGGTCATCGACCCAGTGTGCCAGTGCTCGAGCATCCGGCCGGTGTTCAGCACGAACGGGTACTCCGCGTCCGGGAGTTCCCTGGCGGGCAGCCACTCGGCGGGCACCAGGTGCGCGAGCCCGTCGTCGGTCTTGAACTTCTCGGTGAACATCACCACGGTGCCGTCGCTGTGGGCCGGGTCCGGGTTCGGGTACAGCTTGCCGGTCAGGCCGAGGTTGTCGTAGCTGAGGTTCTGTAGCTCGGGATGACCGAGACCATCTCCTCGAAGATGTCCCGTGACGTCTCGTAGTGCCAGTCGAGGCCGATCCGGTTGGCGATGTCCTGCACGACCTCCCAGTCGACCCGGGCCTGGCCCGGGGTGTCCAGCACCTTGCGGCCGAGCTGCACGCGGCGGTCGGTGTTGGTGTAGGTGCCGTTCTTCTCCAGGTAGGAGGAGGCGGGCAGGATCACGTCGGCGAACTCGGCGGTCTCGGTGAGGAAGATGTCCTGCACGACGAGGAAGTCCAGCTTGGACAGGGCCTTGCGCACCTTGTTGATGTTCGGGTCGGACAGGAACGGGTTCTCGCCCAGCATGTACATGCCGCGGACGCCGCCCTTGAGGGCGGAGCCGATGATCTCGGTGACGGTCAGGCCCTTCACCGGATCCAGGTCGGCGGCGCCCCAGGCCTGCTCGAACCGGGCCTTCACGCCGGGGTCGTCGGCCTTGGCGTAGTCCGGGTAGAACATCGGGATCAGGCCCATGTCCGAGGCGCCCTGCACGTTGTTCTGCCCGCGCAGCGGGTGCAGGCCCGCGCCCGGCTTGCCGATGTTCCCGGTGATCGCGCACAGCGCGATCAGGCAGCGGGCGTTGTCGGTGCCGGTGGTGTGCTGGGAGATCCCCATGCCCCAGAAGATGACGCCCGCGCTGGCCTCGCCCCAGGCCCGGGCCACCCGCCGGATCAGCTCGGCGGGGACGCCGGTGATCTGCTCGGCCCGCTCCGGCGGGTAGTCGGCCACGGTGCGCGCGAGCGCCTCGTAGTTCGAGGTCCGGTCGCGATGTAGGCGTCGTCGGTCAGGCCGAGCCTGATGACCTCGTGCATGACGCCGTTGTAGAAGGCGACGTCGGTGCCCGGCTTGAGCTGGCAGTAGATGTCCGCGTGGTCGGCCATCTTGTCGGCCCGCGGGTCCACGTAGATGATCGTCGTGCCGTTGCGCCGGGCCTGCTTGAAGAAGCTGGAGGCGACCGGGTGGTTCGCGGTCGAGTTGCTGCCGGTGACGATCGCGACCTCGGCGTTGATTACGTCGCCGTAGGTAGTCGAGACCGCGCCGGAGCCGATCCCCTCGAACAGCGCCGCCACGCTCGAGGCGTGGCACAGCCGGGTGCAGTGGTCCACGTTGTTGGTGTGGAAGCCGGTGCGGATGAGCTTCTGGAAGAGGTAGGCCTCCTCGTTGGAGCACTTCGCGCTGCCGAACCCGGCGATCGCGGCCGGGCCGCTCTCGGCGTAGATCTCGCTCAGCCGGCGCGCCACCAGGTCCAGCGCCTCTTCCCAGGTGGCCTCCCGGAAGTGCGGCAGCACCTCGGCGTAGTCGACCAGGCCGCCGGGCTTGCGGCCGCGCTTGCCGCCCTTGCGCTTGGCCCCGGGCCCGGCTCCGGGAGCCTGGCCGTGGTCGTTGTTCTCGCCGCCCTTGGCCATGTCACCGCGCACGTCGGCGGACAGGGCGCCCTTGGGGTAGGACTCCTCGCGGCGGATCAGCGGCATCGTCAGGCGCTGCGGTGAGGCGGCGTAGTCCCAGCCGTACCGGCCCTTGACGCACAGCCGGCCCTGCGATCCGGGTTGCTCCCGGCCGTCGGCGTAGGCGATCGCGCCGTGTTCGCGGTCCACGTAGTAGGTCAGCGCGCAGCCCACGCCGCAGTACGGGCAGACGGTGTCCACCGCGTCGAGCTCGGTGCGCGGCCGGATCGCGATGTCGTGGATCGGCTTGTTCGTGAGCGCGCCGGTCGGGCAGGCCGCCACGCACTCGCCGCACGATACGCAGGACGAGGCGCCCATCGGGTCGCTGAGGTCGAACGCGATCAGCGTGGTGTAGCCCTTGCCGCTGCGCCCGATGACGTCGTTGCCCTGGATGTCGTCGCACGCCCGGGTGCACCGGTCGCACAGGATGCAGGCGTCGTGGTCGACCGCGATGACCGGGCTGGACAGATCGACGCCGCGGCCCGAACCGCACGGCAGGCCGGCGTTGTCACCGGCTCACCCCGTACCGGTCGGCCAGCGCGAGCAGCTCGTTGTCGCCGGTCGTGGTCTGCTTGGGGTCGCGCTCACGCGGCGGCTGGTCGGAGACCAGCAGCCTGGTCAGCATCGCGCGGTTGCGCTCGAGCTCCGGGGTGGCGGTCTTGACCTGCATGTCGTTCTCGCAGGCGCGGACGCAGGACGCGGCGAACGCGGGCGCGCCCACGTCGACCACGCACATCCGGCAGACGCCGACCGGATCGAAGCGCTCGTTGTGGCACAGCACGGGGATGTCGATACCTGCGGCCTTCGCGGCCTGCCAGATCGTCGCGCCTTCCGGGGCCGTGACCTCACGTCCGTCGATCGTGAGCGTCACCGTCCCTGTGCTCTCCGGGGCAGTAATGGCCATATTCGCAGTATCCGCCCGCCCGCGACGTCACGCCAAGCCGAGGTCGTCCACGGCCGCCCGGTCCGGGCGTCCCTCGGGGTCGAGACCGCGCATTTCGTAGTAGGAACCGATCATCGCCCGCAGGCGGTCGGCGGTGAGGGTGGCGACCCGGCCGGACGGGAGGCTGAGCGGCTCGTTCAGCAGCCGGTCCGGCAGCCAGTCGTCCGCGGGCTGCCAGCCCTCGCGGATGTTGTAGACCCGCTTGGCCATGACGATCCGGCGGGCGGTCTCGCGCAGTTCCCCGCCCGTCACGTCCCAGCCGGTCACCCCGGACAGCAGCGCCGCCCACTCGGTGAACGGGTCGGTGAACACGCCGCGCAGGAACTTGCACAAGATCAGCGAGTCCATCACCGCGGCCCGGTCCTCGGTCTCGACCGCCGCCGTCACGTGCGCGTCGCCGCCGTCCAGCCGGTCCAGGTCGCCGGACAGGTCCGCCTCGTAGGCGCCGGAACGGTTGTGGTCCGCTCCCCGGGCGTTCACGGCCAGGCCCAGCGCCATGGCGTGCAGGGTGCGCGGCTCGTATCCGGGCATCTCCAGGCCCTTGACGTGCGGGGCGAAGGATCCGGATCCGCCCCCGACCGTCACCGCTGCCCGCCGGGATCCCCCGGCCAGCAGCGATCCCAGCGGCGTCGACCGGGCCCCGATCTCGTCCAGGGCGCGGAGCAGCGCGCCGGCGTCGCCGAACCGGAGCCACGGCGCGTCGATCAGCCCGCGCTGCGCGCACTCCATCGCCCACGCGATGGTGCCGCCCGCCGAGATCGTGTCGATGCCGAGGTCGTCGCAGCGGCCGCTCGCGGCCAGCACCGCGCCGGGATCGCTGACCCCGCACATCGGGCCGAGCGCGAACACGTTCTCGTACTCCGCGCGGACCTTCCTGCCCTTGCCGACCCGGTAGATGTGCTCGCAGCCGATCGTGCAGGACGCGCAGCTGCTGCGCGCCACGCGGCGCATGCCGTCGATATCGTCAGCCGCGCTCCCGGCATTTTCGGCCGCACCCCCGGCCAGCTGCCCGGCCAGTTCCGGCGTGCCGTCGAAGGTCGCGGACTGGAAATTGCGGGACGGCAGGGCACTGATGGCGTTGAACGCGAGCAGGTTGGCCAGCGTGCCCAGCTCGCGGTACTTCGCGGTGGCCGGCCCGAACGACCGTTCCCGCAGGTCGCGGGCTGCCGCCAGGACCGCCGCCGGGTCGGCCGTGGCCACCTTCGCCGCCGCCCGGACCGCGATCGCCTTCAGGTTCTTCGCGCCCATGACCGCGCCCAGGCCGCCGCGGCCCGCGTGCCGCCCGTCGTGCGAGATCGTGGCGTACCGGACGCCGCGCTCGCCGGCCGGCCCGATCGCCGCCACCCGCCAGCCACGGCCCAGCTCGCCGCGCAGCTGGCGGTCCGTGTCGGCCGCGGTCAGGCCGGCGAGGTGCGGCGGCGCTGATGAGGCGGGTCCCGTCGCCGTCCACCAGCAGGACGGACAGTTCCGGCGCGCGGCCGTCGATCACGATCGCGTCGTGGCCGGTGAGCTTGCCCGCGATCGCGAACTGGCTGGAGGCCAGCGCGTCGGTCAGCATCCCGGTCAGCGGGGACTTCGCCACCACCGCGAACTTCGCGCTGGTCGTCAGCGGCGTGCCGACCAGCGGCGAGAACACGAACGCGAGCGGCGCCGCGGGCCCGAGCGGATCGGCGCCCGGCGTTCCCAGCCGGTACAGCAGCCAGGTGCCGAGCCCGGAGCCGCCGATGTAGCCGCGCAGCACGCCGTCCGGCAGCGGCTGGGTCCGGCTGGTGCCGCTGGTGACGTCGACGACGAGCGCCCGCCCGAAATAGCCGCCGGCTGGCATCGCCGTCACCCGCCCGCGTCGGCGGACAGGAAGAAGACGGTGTCGCCCGCGGCGAGCGGTGCCGTCCGGTCGCGGGTGATCTGGTCGCCGTTCAGCGCGGCCGTCACGTGGCGGTCGAATACCACGGCCACCGCGTCGGCGGCGGCGCCCACCGTGGCCGCGCGGACCAGGTGCGGCCCGCCGCTAGCGCCGCCTTTCGCGACCGTTCCGAAGAGCTGGACGGTCACCTCGGGCGCCGGCCGGGCGCGGGCCGCGGCGTAGTCATCGGGCGTGTTGACGTTCAGCACCGAGTCCAGGTCCGGGTCGAGCGCGGCGAGTACCGGGTCTTGCTTCAGCGCGGCATCGTCCAGGGTTCGCACCCGGCACTCCTCGAAGAGGAACGCGGGCCGTAGCCGGTCCTCCTTGACCAGGCGCTCGGCCGCTTCCGCGAGCGAGACGCGGTACCCGGCCGCCAGCGGCTGCTTGTACCCGCGGGCCACCGGCAGGGCGACGTCGGTGCCGGCATCCTCCGCCAGGACGCCCAGCACCCGCCGGATGAAGGCCGGGTGCAGGAACGGCATGTCGGTGGAGCAGACGAAAGCGACCTCGGCCCGCCCGCTCAGCGCCGCCAGCCCGGCGGCGATGCCCTGCAGCGGGCCTTTGCCCTCCCGCGGGTCATCGGCGACCAGGACGCCGTCCGGCAGCTCCGGGAGGTCCTGCCTGGGGGCGCGGACCACCACGACCGGACCGCTCGTGGCCCGCGCCACGATCTGGACCGTCCGGCGCAGCAGCGTGGACCCGTGCCACTCAAGTCCCGATTTGGGCCTGCCCATCCGGGATGACTGGCCGCCGGCCAGCACTACTCCCGCGGAAATCGCCACTCCTCATGGTAAGCATCACGCTACGATCACAGCGGAGCCGAGGGGTCGGCCGGGTCTGGTGGGGGTGAACGCGGTGGCGGGGAACGCCAGGGGCATCGACGTGTCCAATTTCGCCGGCGAGTTCAACTGGGACGGCACGTCGGGCCTGTCGTTCGGCATCTGCCGGGCCAGCCAGGGCCTGGGGGCGGCCGGCACCAACTCCCCGGACCCGTTCCTGACCTGGAACTGGCCCCGGATCAAGGCTAAGGGGCTGGCCCGCGGGGCCTACCACTTCCTCGACCCGCGGCTGGACGGGGCCGCACAGGCCAGCTACTTCGTCGAGCAGCTCGGCAAGGTCGGCCTGGACACCACCGACATGCTCTGGCTGGACAACGAGACGCCCGGCGCGTCGCCGGCTGCCGTGGCCGCCTGCGCCCGCGACTTCATGACCCGGCTGAGCGCGCTGCGCCCGCACAACCCCCGCGGGGTGTACTCCTTCTTCAGCTTCATCACCGCGGGCAACTGCGCGGGCCTGCGGCTCGTACCCGCTGTGGCTGGCCATCTTCCAGTCGGCGACGCCGTCCGCTCCCGCCCCGTGGAGCGCCTGGAGGTTCTGGCAGTCAGGCGCGGCCAGCAGCCATGACAACGACGTGTTCAACGGAACCCCGGCCGAGCTGACCGCATGGATCGGCTCGTTCCAGCCGCAGGTGGAGGTCGAAGTGCAGTCAGGTCAGCTCAATACCGGCGCCAGCGCCGTCACGGTGATCACGGTGCCGCACGGCAGCGGGTCCAGCATCGCGTTCGGCTGCGACAACGGCCTGCAGGGGATGGCCCCCGCGGTGCTCCGGGTGGCGATCTACGACACCCAGTGGCACATTCACAACAGCGTCACGGTGGACTCCACCAAGGGCCAGACCGTGCTCCCGTTCCCGAACCCGAAGGGCACCGGGGTGATCTCGGTCAAGCGGCTGGACGCGGGCGAGGTCATCGTCGGCTACGAGGTCTCCTAGACTCTGCTCCCGATGATCGTGATCGTGGCCGGGGTGTCCGGCAGCGGCAAGACGACCGTCGGCGCGCTGCTGGCCGGGCGGCTGGGCTGGCGGTTCGCCGACGCCGACGACTTCCACCCGGCCGCGAACGTCGCCAAGATGCGCGGCCGGCGTCCCGCTCACCGACGAGGACCGCTGGCCCTGGCTGCGCACCATCGCGGCGTGGATGGACGAGCGCATCGCGGGGAATGACCCGGCCGTGATCACCTGCTCGGCGCTCAAGCGCTCCTACCGGGACCTGCTGCTCGACGGCCGGCCCGGGGCGCGGATGGTGTTCCTGTCCCCGGACCGCGAGGAGCTGGCCCGGCGGCTGGCCGCCCGGCACGGCCACTTCTTCCCCGGGCAGCTGCTCGGCAGCCAGTTCGCCGACCTGGAGCCGCCCCAGCCGGACGAGCGGGTGCTGACCGTGGTGCCCGCGGCCGACCCGGAGACGACGGCCGGCGCCATCGTCGCTGTACTGTTTCCCCAGGGCGGTGACCATGAAGCTCAAGCTTGACCTGCACGACATCTACAACCGGGGCCAGGACATCGACCGGGCCCTGAACGCGATCATCGACGAGGCGGTGGCCAAGAAGGCGCCGCTGGTCGAGATCATCCCCGGCAAGGGCTCCGGGCAGCTCAAGAAGCACGTGCTGCGGTTCCTCGAGCAAAAAGAGATCAAAGCGAAATACCACCGGCTAGAGAAGGATTCGAAGAACTTCGGCCGTGTTTTCGTGCATTTCCGCTGGTAGGAGCCCCAGGACCGGAAAGCCGGGTCCGCCGACCCTGACGGCTGCGTCGGGGACGCACGCGTAATCAGCCAACTTGCGGGAAACATTCGGGGCAGACTGAGCAAGCACCAAAGACAGTGCTCCTAGGAGGCGTGTGATGCGGTTCCAGCTCCTGGCTCACCGGATTGCGGTCCCGTTGCTCGGCTTGGCCCTGACCGACGACGGCCGCCGCCTGCAGCAGCAGCTCGACGTCCGCCGCGGGCGCTCCCTCGGCCAGCGCCGCCGGTTCTTCGTCGGCCGCCGCCTCCGCGCCCCCGTCGTCCTCCGCGCCCGCCAGCGCCTCCGCCCCGGGCAGCTCGGCCCCGGCCGCTGCCGGCGGCAACGCCAAGGCGCTGATCACCGCCAACTGGGAGGCGTTCTTCAACGGCAAGACCAACGCCGCGAAGAAGATCTCGGTGCTGCAGAACGGGGACAAGTTCTCCGCCATCATCAAGGCCCAGACCGGGTCGGGGCTGGCCAGCTCGGCCGGGGCCAAGGTCACCGCGGTGGTGGTGAACTCCGCCACCTCGGCCACCGTGAGCTACGACATCACGCTGGGCGGGGCCACCGCGCTGGCCAACCAGACCGGCACCGCGATCTACGAGGACGGCATCTGGAAGGTCGGCGACATCAGCTTCTGCCAGCTGCTCAAGCTGGAGAACAACGGCACCGCGCCGTCCGTCTGCAACGGCTGAGGCCGGGCCACGTCGATGGCCAGCCAGGCGGAGGCCGTTTCCGGTGACCGGCACGGCGCCGGGATCGTGCCGCGGGGCGGCCAGGCGCTCGCCCTGGCTACCCTGTGCACGCTGCTGTTCCTGACGTTCCTCGACAACACCGTGGTCAGCGTGGCGCTGGGCGACATCCAGGTCGCCCTCAAGGCGAACGTGGCCGACCTGCAGTGGGTCGTCGGCGCCTACGCGCTCACCTTCGCCAGCATCATGCTGGCCTGCGGGATGATCGGGGACGAACTCGGCCGCAAGAAGGTCATGCTGGCCGGGGCCGGCGTCTTCTGCGCCGGCTCGGTGCTGTGCGCGCTCGCCCCGAACGTGCAGACCCTCATCGCGGGCCGCGCCGTGATGGGCCTGGGCGCGGCCGCCAGCGAGCCGGGCACGCTGTCCATGCTGCGCCAGCTCTACCCGGACGACCGGGCCCGGAGCCGGGCGATCGGCGTGTGGGCCGCGACCTCCGGGTTCGCGCTGGCGGCGGGTCCCGTGGTCGGCGGGATCCTGATCGGCGTATGGAGCTGGCGCGGCATCTTCTGGTTCAACCTGGCCTTCGGGCTGGCCGCGCTGATCGTGGCGGCGGTCACCCTGCCGGAGAGCTCCGACCCCACCGCGGCGCGGGTCGACACGGGCGGCACGATCCTGGGCGCCGGGGCACTGGCCACGTTCATCTTCGCGATCATCGACGCGGAGTCGGCCGGCTTCGGCTCGGCCCTGGTGATCATCTTGCTGTGCCTGAGCGCGGTCATGTTCGCGGCGTTCGGCTGGTGGGAACGCCGGTCCCCGAACCCGCTGCTCGACCTGCGCTTCCTGCGCGTGCCGCAGTTCACCGTGGCCAACATCGCCGCGTTCTGCACCTACTTCGCCACCTTCGCCATCTTCTTCTTCACCGCGCTGTACCTGACGGAGGTGCCCGCCGCGTCCGGCTTCCGGCTGGCCGCGGTCTTCGCGCCGATGACGGTGCTGATGATCGGGGCGTCGGTGCTGGCCGGGCGCTGGACGGTGCTGGCCGGCCCGCGCTGGTCGATCACGATCGGCTGCCTGCTGCTGGCCGTCGGGCTGTTCCTGACCGACGGCTACCTGTCCCCGCACCCGGATTACGCGCTGCTGACGGTGGCGCTGTGCGTGGCGGGGATCGGCATCGGCACGACCGTGGTGCCGATCACCACCGCGGTGCTGTCCGCGGTGCCGGCCGAGCGCTCCGGGATGGCCGCGTCGGCCACCAACACCAGCCGGGAGATCGGCGCCGTCACCGGGGTCGCGATCCTCGGCTCGCTGGTCTACTCGCAGCTGCACGTCAGCCTGGCCGCGCAGATGAACCACCTGGGCGTGCCGAAGGCGTTCCAGGGGCTGGTCACCACGGCCATCGAGACCGGCCAGATCCCCAAGAACACCAACGCCTACGCCGGGTTCGGCAAGCTCGTCCAGGAGGTCATCGGCGCCGCCTACCAGGCCTTCCACGACGGCCTGCACGCCGCGCTCTACCTGTCGGCCGGGCTCGCGCTGGCGGCCGGGCTGCTCGCTCTCATCACGCTGCGCTCACCAAGGGTCGACTCAGGGTCTTGACTTTTCCGCCCGGTTGAGCGATTTAAGTAGTAGACGGCAACGGCGCCAGGTCACCTCGAATACAGAGCGCGACACGATGAGAGGCCGACCATGGTCTGTTATGCCCGCCCCGCCGGATGCTTCGCGGCTATCGTGGCCGTCGCCTGGCTGGTGTTCGCCGGGCCCGGCAGTCATCTGTTCGGCGATATGGCCACCGTGGTCGCGATCATCGCCGCGACCGTCGGCACGGCCGTGGCGGCCGTGCTCGCCTTCACGATCTTCATGGCCACCCGCCGCCACCGGGCGGCGTCCGGCGGCTGCGTCGGCTGCCGGTTCCAGTGCCAGCACGCCATGACCGAGGAAACGTCCGGGCCTATGGTGCGCGCACGGCAGGGCAGCGTAGCACCCACTCGTTCGGTACCTGTTTTGCTCCCGGTGCCGGCGGTCAGGGCCGTCGCGACCTCAGCCGGTCCACGGTGGCCGGACCGGCCGATTCATCACACGGGTCAGCGCGAAAGGGCCGCGGCCTGCTCCGTGTCCTCGTAGAGGCGCCAGCAGCCGCCGCCGGCCCGCTTGGCCTCGTACATGGCCGCGTCGGCGTGCGCGAGCAGGGTCGGCAGGTCCAGGCAGGCTCCGAGCTCGGCGATGCCGACGCTGACGGTGAACGCGACCGGCTGGCCGTCCGCGCCCGAGGTCCGGGCCGGCGGCCCGGTCAGCCGGGCCGCGATCTGGATCGCGCGCAGGCTGCTGATCTCCGGGATCACGATGATGAACTCGTCGCCGCCGTAGCGGCCCGCGACGTCGTCCGGCCGCACGTGCTCGCGGCAGGTCTGGGCCAGGTCGGCCAGCACCCGGTCGCCCGCGGCGTGCCCGTGCACGTCGTTGATCTGCTTGAAGTGGTCCACGTCGAGCATCAGCACGAACAGCGGCTGGCCGAGCCGCTGCGCGTGCGCGAAGGCGGCCTCGGCCGTCTCCATGAAGTGCCGCCGGTTGTACAGGCCGGTCATCCCGTCGATCGAGGCCAGCTCCTGGTACCGGACCGCGAGCCGGCCGTAGTCCCGCAGCGCGGCGAACTGGCGCGCGGTGACCAGGCAGGTCAGCATCACCGCGCCGAGCAGCACGCCGCCGAGGGAGTCGAAGTCCAGGTGGCGCAGGCCGACGACGGCGAGGAGCAGGTAGCTGGCCGCGACCGCCAGCGTAGGGCAGCGCGCTGGGCCGGGCGGTGACCGGCCGCAGCGGCGCCGCGTAGCCGGCCGCCGGGCCGACCCGCAGCTGGCACGCCGCCGCGATGTACAGCAGGGTCAGCGCCACCATCCACAGCGTGTCCACCGGGTCCCCGCCGGTGTAGGTCGCGTGGATGGTGGTGTAGTCGTAGCTGGCGTCGGCCGCGATGAACATGCCCATGCCGGCCGCGAAGATCCGCAGCGGCAGGACACTCGACCGCGGGACGCCCCGCCACAGCAGCGAGAGCACGCCGAACAGCAGCAGCAGGTCACCGATCGGGTAGGCGAAGATCACCAGGTCGGGCAGGTCGAACCCGGGGTCCGAGGCCACCGCGGGGCCGAGCGCCACGTACCACAGGAGCGTCGCCCCGCCGACGAACACGGTGCCGACGTCGAGCAGGGTCCGCAGCCGCTCCGGCTTGGTCCGGCGGCGGGACGGGAAGGCGAAGAAGCCAGCGCACGCCACCGGGTAGAAGCTCAGGTAGGCGGCGTCAGCCCAGGTCGGATACGGCTTCTCGTGCAGGACCACCTCGTAGAGGAGCTGGATCGCGTCCCCGAGGAGATAGAGCCAGATCGCGACCGACAGCAGCCGCCACGCCCGGATGGTGGCCCGGCCGAGGTCGGTGCGCCGTGACACCCGCCAGGCGCAGTAGCCGCCCGCGGCGTTCGGCGGGAAGAAGGCGAGGTCTCCGATCAGGGCCTGGTGCTGGTGGCCGCCCCAGCGGAAGATCTGCCACAGCCCGTAGGCGACCATGATGGCCACGGCCGCGGCCAGCGTCCGGCCGCCGATCGGGTCGATGACCCAGTGCAGCCACTTGCGGGCCGGGCCGCGGTCCCCGGCCGCCGCGGTCGCGGCGGCCGCCTCAGCCGCCGCCCCGGCCGCCGCGGACGGAACGCCCCGCCGGTACTGCCCCCGCTCGCGCATCCAGTCGCCGAAGGCAGCGGGCGGCATCGGCCGCCCCAGGAAGTACCCCTGGCCGATGTCGCAGCCGAGGGACCGCAGCTCGGACCGGATCGCCTCGGACTCGACGCCCTCGGCCACCACCTTGACCCCGAGCTGGTGAGCGAGGTCCACGGTGGTGCGGACGATGGTGCGGAAGCTCGACCGGCTGGCGATCGGGCGGACCAGGGACATGTCGAGCTTGAGCTCGTCCACCGGCCAGCCGCCGAGGCTCTCCAGCGAGGCGAAGCCGGTGCCGAAGTCGTCCAGGGCGATCCGCACGCCGGCCTCGGCCAGCTGGGCGAAGAAGCTGGGGCTGACCACGGCGGTCCCGGTCTGCTCGCTCACCTCGAGGGCGAGCATCGGGCCGGGGACCTGCTCGCGCCGCAGGAGCTCGGTGACGACCGCGGGGAAGCCGGGGTCGGTGACGCAGTCGGGACCGACGTTGACCGCGACCGGGACGATCATCCCGGCCGCGGCCCAGGTCCGGTGCTGGGCCAGCGACAGGCCCAGCATCAGCCGGGTAAGTTCCCCCATCAGCCCCAGTCGTTCGGCTACCGGGGTGAACAGGGCCGGCGGCAGGGTACCGAGCTCGGGATGCTCCCACCGGGCGAGCGACTCCACGCCCACCACCCGGCCGGTGGCCAGCTCGACCTCGGGCTGGTAGTAGGCCACCAGCTGCCCGCTCCGCAGCGCGTGCGGGAATTCGGCGCGCAGCCTCCCGGCCAGGTCCTCGGCTTCACCTGCCATCCGCGGCCGTTCTCCTCAGGGATATCAGGGTTTTCTCTTACACACACTGTAACTTCCCTGTCACCTATAGTCAGCGGATCTCGCGGGGCACGCGGTCGGTCAGGCCACGGCGTCCCGGTCGGCGGGCGCAGCGGTCCGCTCGGCCTGAGCCGGCGGCCTGGGTGATGAGGGCGGCGACGGCGGCGGGGTCGTCGGCCATCGGGAGGTGGCCGCAGCCGGGGAGCGCCGCGGACCGGGTCTGCGGCGGAAGCTGGCCGAGCTGGCGGGAGCCCGGGCGCAACAGCAGGTCGCGCGACCCGAAGGCCACGGTCACCGGCGCGGTGATAGGCACGGCTGGCCACGAAGTGGCGCTTCGCCGTGCCCGCCAGGGCCGCCTCGAAGCCGGGGCAGCGGCCCAGCTCGGTCACGGCCGCCCGGGCGTACTCGGCGCTGAGCCGCATCGGATGGCCGTGGGTCTGGCCGAGGACGAGAGTCCGCCCCAGCCGGGAGGCCACCAGGCGGCAGAGCAGACCGGTCGCGTGCCGGGCGAGCCAGCGGGAGGCCCCCAGGCTGATCCGGTCGTACAGCGGGGTGTTCCGGGGCCACAGGCCCGCCGGGGAGAGCAGGGTGAGCGAGGCGACCGGGCGGCGCGAGGCCAGTTCGAGCGCGACCCAGCCGCCGAGGGAGTTCCCGACCACGTGCGGGGTGCTGACGCCGAGCTCGTCGAGCAGGTCCGCGACGTGCTGCGCCAGCACGGCGGGCGGCACCTCGCCCGGCCCCGGCAGCGGCGCGGAGTCGCCGAAGCCCGGCAGGTCGACCGCGATGACGTCGAAGCGGGAAACGAGGGCGGGCAGGACCGGGTCGAAGGACCGGCGCGATGCCCCGAGCCCGTGCAGCAGCACGAGCGGGGCTCCGGTGCCCGAACGGGCGAAGGCAAGCGGTGGCATTTCGTTCTCCTTTGGGTAGCGACGCGAGTTAAGACGCCGCTGCCCGCCACCGCGTGACAGCCCTCAGCTGGCCCGGTCAGCTAGCAGGGGTGCCGTGGCGGCCCGCGCCGGCGGTGAACCGGGCGGCGCCGGCGGCGGCCTCGGCGGTGAGCGCACGCTGCCCGTGGCTGAACTCGACGGCCAGTGCTTCGGGCTCGTCCAGGCCTTCGGCGGCCAGCACCGACGCGCGGTCGCTGCGCAGGCAGACCTGCGGGAACGCGGCCAGCTGGGCCGCGAGCTCCTGCGCGGCCGCCAGCGCCTGGCCGGCCGGCACGACCCGGTTGGCCAGCCCGATCGCGTGGGCCTCCGGGCGTCGACGGCGCGTCCGGTGAGGATCATGTCCATCGCCCGGCTGGTGCCGATGAGGCGGGGCAGGCGCACCGTCCCGCCGTCGATCAGCGGCACGCCCCACCGCCGGCAGAAGACGCCGAAGACGGCGGTCTCGTCCGCGACCCGCAGGTCGCACCACAGGGCCAGCTCCAGGCCGCCGGCCACGGCGTACCCGGACACCGCCGCGATGACCGGCTTGGACAGCCGCAGCCGGCTCACGCCCATCGGGGCGTCCCCGTCAGGTGTTACCTGGTTGCCGCGCTCGGTTCCGAGCGCGGTCAGGTCGGCGCCGGAGCAGAAGACGCCGCCCTGTCCGTGCAGCACCGCCACGGCGGCGTCCGGGTCGGCGTCGAACGCCCGGAAAGCCGCGGCGAGCGCGGCGGCGGTAGGACCGTCGACGGCGTTGCGGCGGGCCGGGCGGTGCAGCAGGACGGTGGTGACGGGTCCGGACCGCTCCACCCGGACGGCCTGCTCGGTCATGGCTTCTCCCACAAACTGGTGAGCTGGGCCGGGCTGATGTTGCCGCCGGTGCAGATCAGGGCCACGTTGCGGCCGGCGAACCGGCCGGGCTCGGTCAGCACGGCCGCGAGCGGGGCCGCGCCGGACGGCTCGACCAGGTTGCGGGTCTTCTCGATCATCAGGCGGGTGGCGTCCCGCAGCGCGTCCTCGGTGACCAGCACGAAGTCGTCCAGCTGGTCCCGCATGATCTGCTGAGGAAGTTCGAACGCCGACCGGGTGGCCAGCCCTTCGGCGAACGTGCTGGTGGTGTCCGTCACCAGGGATCCAGCCCGCCAGGAGCGATACGCAGCCGGGGCCGCCTCGGACTGCACGGCGATGACCTCGATCGACGGCCGGACGGCCTTGGCCACCACGCAGGCGGCGGACGCCCCGCTGCCGCCGCCGACCGGGACCACGATCATCTCGGCCTGCGGCCAGGCCTCGAGGATCTCCAGGGTGCAGGTGGCGACGCCGGCGATGAGGGCCGGCTCGTTCCCGGAGTGGATGTACCGGTACCCGTGCTCGGTCGCCAGCTTCTCGCAGTGCTCGCGGGCCTCGTCGAAGTCGCGGCCGTGGAAGACCACCTCGGCCCCGAGCGCCTGCATCGACTCGACCTTCACCGGGTTGGCCTGCTCCGGCATGCAGATCACCGCGCGCACGCCGAACTCCTCCGCCGCGTACGCCACCGACTGGCCGTGGTTGCCGGTCGAGGCCGCGATCACCCCCCGCTCCCGCTCGTCCGCGGTCAGCTGGCTGATCAGGTTCACCCCGCCGCGGACCTTGAACGCCCCCACCGGCTGGTGGTTCTCGTGCTTGACCCGCACCCGGGCCCCGGTCAGCGTGTCCAGGGCGGGATAGCGGTAGAGCGGGGTCGGCCTCAGGTAGGGCTCGATGCGCTGGCGGGCCGCGAGCACGTCGGCGAGCTCCGGGATGGGCGATATGGCCATGCCACGTGTCTATCAGTCGAGCCCCGCCCAGGCCGGTGGGGGACGATCCGGATCCGGGACGGCGCGATATGGCAGCACGCCGGTTGTATGCAGGCCAATGTCACATCGCGGCGGTGCGGGGGCAGCGGGCGGTCTCATTCACCGGGCCAGGGCGAGTAGTTCCGCGCCGGCTTCCTGCCAGTCGGGACGCTTGAGGGCGTCGGGGCGCCTGAGGTGGGTGATCGCGACGATGGGGGCGACGGCGCGGCACCAGTCGTGCAGGCGCGGCCGCGCCGCCGGACCGCGTGCAGCGGATGGCCACCGAACTGTTCCCGGCCGGGAATGCTTCGCCGAGCGCGAGGTCCCATCGTCCGGCCAAGGCACCAGCCAGGGCCGGGATCCCCGCGCACCAGTCCGCGATGCCGGGCTCGAACCGGCGCGTCAGGCGCCGGGTGATCTCGCCGAGGTCCGTCGCGGAACGTCACCAGGACGCCAGGGTGTCGGCCAGGGCCTGGTAGCTGAGCAGCCGGCGCTGGCCGGTGACTTCGGTCCAGGCGTCCTTCTGGTCGGCGTTGGCGTACTTGGCCACGCTGATGGCCAGCGCGTCGTAGGCCACGTGGTACACCGCGTCCACCTCGCCGGTCCCCCGGGCGATCGAGGCGAGCCGGGTCGGCAGCGGCTCGGCGGTCACCGTCACCAGGTGGGGCTGCCGGCCGCGACGGTGCCGGATCATCTGCAGGCATTCGTGCCTGATGTTCTGCACCCGGTCGGAGCGGATGGTCCACTTGCACGAGATCGCCGCGTGCAGCAGC
The DNA here is from genome assembly GCA_963839095.1 of uncultured Actinomycetota bacterium. GTDB lineage: Bacteria > Actinomycetota > Actinomycetes > Streptosporangiales > Streptosporangiaceae > Palsa-504. Next base: position 131,641 of record CAWIUF010000018.1, read on the forward strand.
GGCAGCCAGGACGCGCTGGACAGGCGGCCGGTGGCGACGGTGACGTCCGGCTTGATCAGGTAATCCGTGCCGATGGTGATGCGCAGCTCGGGATGGCCGTGCACCAGTTCGTATACTTCACTGAGATGAGCGTACTGGTCGAACTTGGTGATGATCTGGCCGCAGGCGACGACCCAGCCGCGGCCGGGGTCGAGCGCGGCCAGCGCGCCGGCCAGGTCGTCACGGACCTCGAGTTCCAGCGGGACGCCGGGATCCTTCGGGACGTCGGACACCTCGTCCCTGGGTACGCTCAGCGCGTCGAGCGCGCCCGCGGCGAGCCGCATCGACTCGGCGTTGTCGACGTCGGCGAAGTTGGGGACCAGCGGCCAGCCGAGCTTGTTCTTCCCGCTCGCCTTCCAGCCCAGCAGGGAACGGGCAAACGGCGCGGTCATGGCGGCCAGAGTACCTATCGTGCGGGAGGATAGCGCGGTGGGAGGAGATGCCGTGACCGAGGATCTCGTGGGTCAGGTGGTGGGGACCGAGGATTCCACCCCGCTGCAGTTCAACGTCGCGCTCCGCGAGGGCGCGTATCTGCAGCTGGACGACGTCGTGGTCACGATCCGGGTGGTGCCGGGGATCGGCCCGGTCATGACCAGCGGGGTCGTGACGCAGGTCCGGGCCCGGCACGAGGGGGCGAGCTTCGGCTCCGACGTCTTCCTCATCTCCGACGGCGTGCTGCCCGCCCAGGTGCAGGAGATCGCCGAGGTGAACACCACCCGGGTCGAGCCGGAGGTCTACGTGCCGCCCCGTCCGGGGGAGGTCGTGCGCCGCGCCCGGGGCACCGAGCGCGCCCAGGCCCTGTACTTCGACCGGATGGACGCCAAGGTGCCGGTCGGCCGGGGCCGGGACGGCGCCCCGATCTACATCAACCTGGACTTCCTCGACGGGACCCGGGGCGCGCACGTGTCGATCAGCGGGATCTCGGGCGTGGCCACCAAGACCAGCTTCGCGCTGTTCCTGCTGCACTCGATCTTCCGGTCCGGGGCGCTCGGCCCCCGGGCGGTCAACGCCAAGGCCCTGGTGTTCAGCGTGAAGGGCGAGGACCTGCTGTTCCTCGACCAGCCCAACGTCCGCCTGGACGACGACCTGCGGGCCGAGTACGCCCAGCTCGGCCTGCCCGCCGGGCCGTTCGAGTCGGCCGCGTTCTACGCCCCGCCGATGCCCGACGACCTCACCGGGCGGCCGAACGTGACCGGCCGGACCAGCGGTGTCGAGGCCTTCTGGTGGACGATCGCCGAGTTCTGCGCCCAGGTCCTGCTGCCCTACGTGTTCGCCGACGCCGAGGACGAGCGGAACCAGTACACGATCGTGATCCACCAGGTCGCCGCGCGGCTGCGGCTGGACGCGGTCCCGTTCGGCGAGAACGGCGGGGTCCGGCTCGACGACGAGGTGATCTCGACCTACGAGGGGCTCGTCGACGTCATCACGGACCGGCTGACCGACGACGGCACCCGCCAGGACTGGGCCGGGCCGGTGACCGGGGTAGGGACGATCAACGCGTTCGTCCGGCGGATGCGCTCGTCGGTGCGGCCGCTGCGCTCGCTGATCCGCGGCGACCTCGGCGGTGCCTCGCGCAAGCGGGTCTCCACCCAGGACCAGCAGCTGACCGTCGTCGACCTGCACAACCTGCAGGAACGGGCGCAGCGGTTCGTCGTCGGCGTGGTCCTGGCGGCCGAGACCGCCCGCAAGGAAGCGGCCGGCCCGGGCGGCCTGCTGTTCACCATGATCGACGAGCTGAACAAGTACGCCCCCCGCGAGGGCAGCTCGCCGATCAAGGAAGTCCTGCTCGACATCGCCGAACGCGGCCGGTCCCTCGGCATCATCCTCATCGGCGCGCAGCAGACGGCCAGCGAGGTCGAACGGCGCATCGTGTCCAACTCGGCGATCCGCGTGGTCGGCCGTCTCGACCCGGCCGAGGCGGGGCGCACCGAGTACGGGTTCCTGCCCGCCTCGCAGCGGACCCGGGCCACGCTGGCCAAGCCGGGGGCCATGTTCGTCTCGCAGCCCGAGATCCCGGTGCCGCTCGCGATCGAGTTCCCGTTCCCGGCCTGGGCGACCAGGCTGGCCGAGTGCGCCGCGCCGGTGCGCGCACCGGTCCCGGCGGCCAACGGAGCAAGACCCGGACCGAACGGGTGGCCAGCACGCCGACGCATTCAGCCGCCTGCCCACCGTGGACGACGACGATATCCCGCCCTTCTAGAGCCCGTGCTTCGCTAAGGGGGTTCCGTGAAATTCCTGCACACCGCCGACTGGCACGTCGGCAAGACCCTCAAGGGCCGCGACCGGCTCGAGGAGCAGCGCGCCGTCCTCGGCGAGATCGTCCGGATCGCGGAAGAGCAGCAGGTCAACGCGGTCCTGATCGCCGGCGACCTGTACGACTCGGTGGCCCCGTCGGCGCCGGCCCAGCAGCGCGTGGTCCAGACGCTGCTGCGGCTCCGGCAAGGCGGCACGGAGGTCATCGCCATCGCCGGGCAACCACGATCACGCGCCGACCTTCGACGCCTACCGGCCGCTGATGGGCGTCGCGGGCATCACCCTGGTCGGCGGGGCCCGGCCGCCGGACAAGGGCGGGGTGATCCGGTTCCGGGCCCGCACGAACGGGGAGGACGTCCAGCTGGCCGTGCTGCCCTTCCTCACGCCGCGCTACGCCGTCAAGGCGGCCGAGATCATGACCAATACCCCGTCGGAGAACGTGCGCGCCTACGACGACCAGATCCGCCGTCTCGTCGACACCCTGACCGGCGACTTCGGCGCGGATACGGTCAACCTGGCCATGTCTCACCTGACCTGCGTCGGCGGCCTGTTCGGGGGCGGCGAGCGAGCCGCCCAGTCGATCTTCGAGTACAGCGTGGCGGCCAGCATCTTCCCGGTCTCGGCCCACTACGTCGCGCTCGGGCACCTGCACCGCCGCCAGGCGCTCCCGGCGCACTGCCCGGTCCACTACAGCGGATCCCCGCTCGCGGTGGATTTCGGCGAGCAGGACAACACGAGCGTGGTGTGCCTGGTCGAGGCGACCCCGTCGACCCCGGCCCGGGTGACCGACATCCCGGTGACCGCCGGACGGCGACTGCGCACGGTCCGGGGGACGGTGGAAGAACTGGAGGGTCTCGCCAGCTCGTTCGGTGATGACTACCTGCGGGTCTGGGTGCGTGAGGCGGCCCGCGCGGGGCTGCGGGAGGCGGTGGCCGGCATCTTGCCGAACGCCCTCGAGGTCCGCATCGACCCCGAGTTCGCCGCCCCGGTCAAGGCCGGGCGGGCGGAGGCGGCCGACGTGATGCGGACACCCGGGCAGCTGTTCGCCGACTACTGCGCCGCCGTCAGCGTGGCCGACCCGCGGGTGGCGAAGCTGTTCGCCGACCTGCACGACGAGGTCATCAGCGCCGAGACGGCCAGCTAAGGAAAGGGGCACCACGATGCGTCCGGTCGTGCTGGACATGAACGGGTTCGCCGCCTTCCGCGAGCCGGCCCGGGTCGACTTCACCGACGCCAGCTTCTTCGCCCTGGTCGGGCCCACCGGCTCCGGCAAGTCGACCGTCATCGACGCGATGACCTTCGCCCTGTACGGGTCGGTGCCCCGCTGGGGCCGGCGCGGCATGGTCTCGCTCGCGCTCGCGCCGACCACCGGCCGGGCCACGGTCCGGCTGGTGTTCGAGGCCGCGGGCCAGCGGTACGTGGTCGCCCGGGAGCTGCGCCGGATCGGCAGCCAGGTCAGCCAGCGGGCCGCGACCCTGGAGCGGATCACCGACCCGGACGGCCTGGCCGGACCGGGTGAGCCGACGGAGGTGATGGCCAAGGAGCGCGGGGTCGCGGAGGCGGTCGAGCGCCTGCTCGGCCTGTCCTACGACGACTTCTGCCAGTGCGTCGTGCTGCCGCAGGGCCAGTTCGCCGCGTTCCTGCACGCCACTCCGGGCGACCGGCAGAAGATCCTGCTGCGCCTGCTCGGCGCCGAGCACTACCAGCAGATGATGACGCGGGCCAACCACCGGGCCGGCGCGGCCGGGCAGCGCGCCGACGCCCTCAGCGAGACCGTGGCCACCTTCGCCGACGCCACCCCGGACGCCCAGGACGCGGCCCAGGCAGAGCGGAAAAGGCCCTGGACGTCCTGAACGAACGGGTCAAGCAGGCGCTGCCCGAGATCGAGGCGGCGGATCATGACCTGAGCGCCGCGACGGCCGGACTCGAGCGGCTGGAGCGGGAACGGGCCACGCTGGCCGCGGTGCGGGTGCCGGAGGATGCGGCCGCCCTGGACAGCCGCCTGGCCGGCGCCCGGGTCCGGCGTGGAGCAGGCCCGCAGCGCCGAAAGTCATGCTGCCGAAGCGGACGCCGCGAGCCCGGCAGGCGCTGGCTGGCGGCCCGCAGCGGGCCCCGCTGGAGCTTGCCCGCCAGCACCGGCAGGAGCGCACCAGGTGCGCGGCGCGGCGGCCGTCGCTGGAGCAGGACGCGGAACGGCTGGTCGGCGTATCCCGCCGGGCCGACGAGGCGGTGGCTGCGACCGAGGGCGGCCTCGAGCAGCTGCGCACGGACCGGGACCAGGCCGCCCGGGCGGCCGAAGCCGCCGGGCAGGCGGTCCGCGACCTGGATACCGCGCACGCCACCCTGGCCGCCGTCACCATCCCGGACGGCGTCAGCCAGCTCGACGAGCGCGAGCAGCTGGCCATGACGGCCAGTGCAGGAGGCTCGCGAGCACTTCGACGCCGCCGAGCAGGCCGATCGCGATGCCCGGGCCGCCGTCGACACGGCCGTCGGGCTCGGCCTGCTCGAGCGCGCCGAGCGCGACCTCGGCGAGCTCCGCGAGCTCGCCCCGGCCCAGGCCGCCGCGCAGGCGAAGCTAACGCAGGCCAGCGCAGGAGCGAGAAGCCGCGGACGCAGCGCTGACCGTCGGCCGAGTCGGCTCGCCGTGCGCGCCAGGATGAGCTCGACGCGGCCCGCCGGACGCACCTCGCGGCCGACCTGCGCACGCACCTGGTGGCCGGGGAGCCCTGCCCGGTCTGCGACCAGTCCGTGGCGACCCTGCCCGCTCCCCTGGACGCGGCGGCCATCGAGACCGCCCAGCGGAGCCTCGACCAGGCCGTCGCGGCGGTCACCGCTGCCCAGCAAGCGAGCCGCGGTCGCCGCGACAGCGGAGGCAAAGGCCGCCTCTGGCACCGAAGCGCTGGCCGGCCAGCGAACCCGGCACGTGACCGCGCTCGCCGCCATGGCATCCGGGCCCATGGGCGAGCTTCTCCCCACGGATGGATCACCGGTGGAGGAAGCGCTGCCAGCGGTCATGGCGGCGTTGCAGGCACGCCGGGAGCTGGATGTCGCTGCCCGGACGGCGGCCGCGGGGCTCGACGCCGCGCGCCGGCGGGCCCAGTCGGCCCGGGACGCGCTCGGCGCCGTGCAGGCGGAGGGGGCGCAGGCCCGCCGTGACCTGCACGCGGCTCGGGACCGGCTGGTCGGTCTGGGCGCCCCGGCCGCCGATGACGCCGGCCTGGCCGCCGCCTGGGCCGCTTTGTCCTCCTGGGCCGCCGCGCAGGCCAAGGACCGGGCCGCCGAGCTGGCCGCGGCCCGCCCGGCCGCGCAGGCGGCCGCGGAACAGCAGCGGGCGGCTCAGGAGCGGTTCGCGGAGACCGAAGGGTACCTGGCCCGGCTGCGCAAGGAGGCGGCCGAGGCGGCGCGGGCGCAGCAGGAGGCCCGGACCCGGCTGACCGAGCTGACCGGCCGGATCGGCGAGCTCGACCGGCTGCTCGGTGACGCCCCGGACGAAGCCGAGATCACGGCTCAGCTGGCCCGGCGGGACGAGCTCGAGGCCGCCGCCGCCGATGCCGAGCAGCGCCTGCTCACGGCCCGGTCGGGCCGCGGCGACGCCGAAAAGGCCCTGGCTGACCTGGAGCGGGACGAGTCGGCGGCGCGTGCCCGGCTCTCCGCGGCCCGGGATCCGCTGGTCGCGCTGGGGGCACCCGCCCTGGGCGACGGCGGCCTGCTGGCGGCGTGGCAGGGGCTGGCGAGCTGGGCGGCCGAGGCGGCCGCCGTCAGGGACGCGGGCATCGGGCCCGGCCGGGAGAAGGTGGAGGCCACCCGTTCGGTGGTCAAGGACCTGACCGGCCGGCTGCGCGCGGACCTGGCCGACGCCGGGGTCGACCTGGCGCCGGACGCCGTCCCGGCGGCCGCGTCGCGCGCGGTCACGGCGGCCCTCGAGCGGGCCCGCGCGGCGACCCTGCGCATCGCCGAGCGCTGCGCCCAGGCGGCTGACCTGGCGGCCAGGCGGGACGCCGCGCGCGAGGAGCAGAACGTGGCCAAGATGCTCGGCGACCTGCTCCGCTCGGACCGGTTCCCGCGCTGGCTGGTCACCGCGGCCGTGGACACCCTGGTGGAATTCGCGTCCGCCAACCTGGCGGGCCTGTCCGGCGGCCAGTTCGACCTCACCCATGAGGACGGCGAGTTCTACGTCATCGACCACGCGGACGCCGACTCCCAGCGATCCGTCCGGACCTTGTCCGGCGGGGAGACCTTCCAGGCGTCGCTGGCCCTCGCGCTGGCGCTGTCGTCGCAGATGTCCAGCCTGTCGGCGGCCGGCGTCGCCCGGCTGGATTCGATCTTCCTGGACGAGGGCTTCGGGACGCTCGACCCGGAAACCCTGGACGTGGTCGCCTCCACCCTGGAAACCCTGGCCCAGGACGACCGGATGGTGGGGGTGATCACCCACGTGGCGGCGCTGGCCGAGCGGGTACCGGTCCGGTTCCAGGTGTCCCGGGACGCCAGGACCTCCAGCGTCGTGCGTGAGGGGGCGGCACTGTGACCGGCCCGGCTATGCGGTTCAGCGTGGATGGCTGGGACCCGGGTTACGGCACCAGCAGCGACCCGGAAGAGGATCTCGGCGAATCCACCGCCACCGTGGACGTGACCGTGGAGATTCCCGCCGCGCGGTGGCGGGCGGTCGATCCGCCGCCGGGCCTGGTCCCGCCGGCCGCGCTGCTGTTCGTCGACGGAGTGCGCCGTATCGAGGCCCGGGTCTGGATCGACGACGAGACCCCGGACGGCGGCCCGGCGCTCGATGCGAGCGCCGCGCTGTGCGCTTCCTACGCCGCCGGGGTCGTGTGCTGCTGCCGCGGGCAGGCCCACCTGGTGCAGGCCGAGCCGCGACGCGGCCTGTTCACCGTCGCCGCGCACGCGGCCGACATCGCCACCTGGGCCGGGACCTACACGGCGGAGCGGACCAAGCCGGCGTCCGGCAAGCCGCTGGCCCAGACGCTGTCCCAGCTGCTTCAGCGGCGCCTGACCGAGCTCGAGGTGACGGTCGCGGCCGATGCCCGGTCCACCCTGGCCAGCCACGGGATTCCGCCCGGAGACGACCTGCTCATCGTGGACGGGCCGCTGCGCCAGCGCGAGCACCTGCCCCGCGCGCTCGGTTACATCAAGTCGCACCGCAGCAGCTACCTGCCACCGGAGCTGAACGCGCTGGTGGGCACGCTCGCGACCGGGCAGCGGACACCGGTGTTCCTGATGGGGACCAGCTGGGACCGGCACAGCTGGTACCTGCGGCTGCCCCGGGCGGCCGGGCCGCCGTGGGCCGGCGTGGTCCGGGTCGAGTGCTCCGCCGACCTGGCCATCGCCGACGTGATCCGGCTGGCCGGCCTCAGCCAGACCTGCCTGGTGCGGTTCGCCTCCACCCGGTACAAGGACCCCCGCGCCCCGCAGAACCTGTACCCGATCTCCGGTCTGGAACGTGAGCTGCGCCGCCGCCTCGGTGACCCGCGGCTGCTCTACCGGGCGCTGAGCCGGTCGGCGGCGGCTTAGTCGGCAGCCGCGGCCAGGCTCGCGTGGTGGCCCAGGTCGGTGGCGCCCGGGACCGGGCTGGCGGTTTCCAGGGCGCGGCGGATCGCGTCGCCCAGGGCCCGGGCCACCGGCGGCGGGAAGGCGTTCCCCACCTGGCGGTAGGCCGCGGTCTTGCGGCCGGAGAACTCCCAGCTGTCGGGGAAACCCTGAATGCGGGCCACCATCCGCGTGGTCAGCTTGGGCATCTGGTCCAGCGGGAAGTCGGGTGCGGGCGGGTCGTAGGCGACCCCGAGCCCGTTGACGCCGAGCAGCTTCCACGCCTCCCGGGCCCGGGTGGGCCCCAGGTCGGGTCCGCCGTGCTTCTTGCTGCCGCCCACGATGGTCGGGGCGATCCCGTGGGCCCGCTCGCACCAGGCGTCCGCTCCCGGCCAGCCGCGTTCGGCGATCAGGTCGCGCAGGACCTGGCCGACGGTGGGCGGCGGGACCGCGGACGGCGCGGGCCAGTGGAAGTGGGCGGCCCAGGGCTCGGCGATGGCCACCAGCACGAACCTCGGCCGCAGCTGCGGTACCCCGTGCTCGCTGGCGTGCACGATGTCCCACCAGGTCTGGTAGCCCAGGCCGTGGAGCTGCTCGAGCACCTGGGCCCGGTAGGTATCGAAACGGCGGGCGGCCAGCCCGCGCACGTTCTCCAGCAGGACGGCCCGCGGGCGGATCTCCGCGACCAGCCGGAGCGCCTGGGGAAACAGGTCCCGGTCGTCTTCCTGGCCGAGCTGCTTGCCGGCGATGGAAAAGGGCGGGCACGGCACGCCGCCGGACAGCAGGTCGATCCCGGAGAACGGGCGCCCGTCCACGTTGTGGATGTCATCTTCGATGATCTTCCACTCGGATCCGCGGTTGAGGCGGAGCGTCTCGCAGGCGTCCGGGTCCAGCTCGACCGCCGCCGCGTGGGTGAACCCGGCCTGCTCGAGACCCAGGGACGCACCGCCAGCGCCGGCGCAGATCTCCAGACAGGTCAGCTCACCCACGGTTCCTCCAGCCCTCGGACCATGCCCCATTGTGCCCGCCAGCGTCAGGCGGCGCAGGTATCCACGCCGATCACAGGCCCCGGTCAGGAGCGGACGTAGGCCGCGAGGTGCTCGCCGGTGAGGGTGGAGCGGGCGGTAACGAGCTCTGTCGGCGTGCCCTCGAAGACGATCCGGCCGCCGTCGTGGCCGGCGCCGGGACCGAGGTCGATGATCCAGTCGGCGTGGGCCATGACCGCCTGGTGGTGCTCGATGACGATGACCGACTTGCCGGAGTCGACGAGCCGGTCCAGCAGGCCGAGGAGCTGCTCCACGTCGGCCAGGTGCAGGCCGGCGGTCGGCTCGTCGAGGACGTAGACGCCGCCCTTCTCCCCCATGTGAGTGGCCAGCTTGAGCCGCTGCCGCTCGCCGCCGGACAGCGTGGTGAGCGGCTGGCCGAGGCTGAGGTAGCCGAGCCCGACGTCGGCGAGCCGCTCGAGGATGGCGTGCGCGGCCGGGGTGCGGGCCTCGCCGTCGCCGAAGAACTCCAGCGCCTCGGTCACCGGCATCGCGAGCACCTCGCTGATGTCCCGGCCGCCGAGGTGGTAGTCGAGCACCTCCGCCGCGAACCGCTTGCCCTCGCACACCTCGCAGGTGGTGGCGACGCCGGCCATGATCCCCAGGTCGGTGTAGATGACGCCGGCGCCGTTGCAGTTGGGGCAGGCGCCCTCGGAGTTGGCGCTGAACAGGGCCGGCTTCACGTCGTTGGCCTTCGCGAACGCCTTGCGGATCGGGTCGAGCAGGCCGGTGTAGGTCGCCGGGTTGCTCCGCCGCGAGCCGCGGATCGCGCCTTGGTCGACCGACACCACCCCGTCCCGGCCGGACACCGAACCGCGGATCAGCGAGCTCTTGCCCGAGCCCGCGACCCCGGTGACGACGACCAGCACGCCGAGCGGGATGTCGACGTCGACGTCCTGCAGGTTGTGGGTGCTGGCCCCGCGTACCTCCAGCTGGCCGCCAGGCGTCCGCACCGTCTCCTTCAGCGCGGCGCGGTCGCCGAGGTGCTGCCCGGTGATGGTGCCGCTGGCCCGCAGCCCGTCGACGCCGCCCTCGAACATCACCTCGCCGCCCTTGGTGCCGGCGCCGGGGCCGAGGTCGACGACGTGATCGGCGATCGCGATCACCTCCGGCTTGTGCTCCACGACGAGCACCGTGTTGCCCTTGTCGCGCAACTGGAGCAGCAGGTCGTTCATCCGCTGGATGTCGTGCGGGTGCAGGCCGATGGTGGGCTCGTCGAAGACGTAGGTGACGTCGGTGAGCGATGAGCCGAGGTGGCGGATCATCTTGGTGCGCTGCGCCTCGCCGCCGGAGAGCGTGCCCGCCGGCCGGTCGAGGCTGAGGTAGCCCAGCCCGATCTCGGTGAACGAGTCGAGGGTCTGCCGCAGCGCCTCGAGCAGCGGCGCGACCGACGGCTCGTCCAGGCCGCGGACCCAGCCGGCCAGGTCGCTGATCTGCATCGCGCACGCGTCGGCGATGCTGATCCCCTTGATCTTCGAGGACCGGGCGTGCTCGGCCAGCCGGGTGCCGCCGCAGTCCGGGCACGTGGTGAAGGTGACCGCCCGGTCCACGAACTCCCGGATGTGCGGCTGCATCCCCTCCTTGTCCTTGGAGAGCATCGACCGCTGGATGCGCAGGACCAGCCCCTCGTAGGTCATGTTGATGCCGGCGATCTTCATCCGGACCGGCTCGTGGTGCAGGAAGTCGTGCAGTTCCTTCTTGGTGAACGTGCGGATCGGCTTGTCCGGGTCGTAGAAGCCCGACTCGATGTAGAGCCGGGAGTTCCAGCCGCCCGCCGTGTAGCCCGGGGCGGTGATGCGCGCCCTCCTTGAGCGACTTGCTGTCGTCGTAGAGCTGGGTCAGGTCGATGTCGGTGACGGAGCCGCGGCCCTCGCAGCGCGGGCACATGCCGCCGGTGATGCTGAAGCTGCGCCGCTCCTTCACGGTCTTCCCGGCCCGTTCCAGCTTGACCGCGCCCGCTCCGCTGATCGAGGCGACGTTGAACGAGAACGCCTGGGGCGAGCCGATGTGCGGCTGCCCGAGGCGGCTGAACAGGATGCGCAGCATCGCGTTGGCGTCGGTGGCGGTGCCGACCGTGGAACGCGGGTCGGCGCCCATCGGCTGCTGGTCGACCAGGATCGCGGTCGTCAGGCCGTCGAGGACGTCGACGTCGGGCCGGGCTTGCGTGGGCATGAAGCCCTGCACGAAGGTGCTGTAGGTCTCGTTGATCAGCCGCTGCGACTCGGCCGCGATCGTGCCGAAGACCAGGGAGCTCTTGCCCGAGCCGGAAACGCCGGTGAACACCGACAGCCGGCGCTTGGGGATCTCGAGGCTGACGTCCTTGAGGTTGTTCACGCGCGCGCCATGGACCCGGATCAGGTCGTGGCTGTCGGCCGCGTGCTGCGTGTTCGTCCCCGTGGCCTTGCTCATCGTGTCTCCATCGTCGTGTCCCGGCCTGCCAGATCCCCGGCGCGCCCGTCCGGGATGTCAGGTCCAGCCACCCAGACTCGTGTCCTGGGTGAGCCGGTGCTCGGTGTCGCGGCGGCGCTGGGCGCGGGAGCGAGGGGCGGCCGTCATCGGTCCTGGAGCAGCCCGAGGACGTTGCCGTCAGGGTCGGTGACGGTGGCGACCAGGCGGCCGTTGCCGACGTCGTGCGGGGCCTCCTTCACGACGGCACCGGCGGCGGTCACCTCGGCCAGCTTCGCCTCGATGTCCGCGACGTGCCAGTAGGCCACCGGGGAGGTCATGCCCTGCTGGGCGCCGTTCGGCACCAGGCCGATGTGCTGGCCCTCGGTGTCGAAGCCGACGTAGTAGGGCGCGTCGTGCTGCGGCTGCAGGCCGAGCAGGGCGGCGTAGACCGCCTTGGCCTTGTCCAGGTCGGTCACGGGATGCAGGACGGTCTTGATGCCCTGGGTGGAAGAGTCGCTCATGGTCACTCCTCAAGTCGTGGTCAGGTCGACGGCCGGATCGCTCTGGCTATCGATTTGCTTCTTCCACGAGTATGCCGACGATCACCCGGCGGAAGCTTCTCGATTCCTGACCGGTCGGGTCACCTGCTTCGCCACGCAGGCCGGCATGCCCGCCGTCAGGGCCGCCCCGTCGCGCCGGTAGACGCTGGGGGGAACGCCGACTAGTTCGGTGAAGCGGGTGCTGAAGGTGCCCAGCGACGAGCAGCCGACCTCGAAGCAGACCTCGGTGACGCTGAGGTCGCCGCGGCGCAGCAGCGCCATCGCGCGCTCGATCCGCCGCGTCATCAGGTACGAGTACGGCGACTCGCCGTAGGCCGCCTTGAACTCGCGGCTGAGGTGCCCGGCCGACATGTGCACGCCGCGGGCGAGCGCCTCCACGTCCAGCGGCTGGGCGTACTCCCGGTCGATCCGGTCCCGGACGCGGCGCAGCCGCGCGAGGTCGCGCAGGTGCTCCGCCTCCGCGGGTCTGCTCGTCACCTGCGCATTTTACCCTGATACCCGCCACCGGGCCGGGCGCGCTGCGCGTGAGATGCTGGCAGCCAGCCGACAAAACAGGGAGACGCATGCCAAAGCCGACGATCGTTCTCGTCCACGGGGCCTGGGCGGATGGATCGAGCTGGAATGCCGTATCGACCGAACTCCAGGGCCAGGGCTTTACCGTCCTCACCCCGCCCAACCTCCTGCACGGGGTGGCGGGAGACGCCGCCTACGTCGCATCGTTCCTCACCCAGCGCACCACCGGTCCCGTGGTCCTGGTCGGCCACTCCTACGGCGGCGTGGTCATCACGAACGCCGGCGCGGCCGGCGGTGACGTCAAGGCGCTGGTCTACATCGACGCGTTCATCCCCGAAGTGGGCGAGACCGTGTTCCAGATCCTGGGCGGCTCGGGTTCCGCGTTGGACGTTCCCGACCCGACCGCCGTCCTGGACATCGTCGGCTACCCCGGGGCTCCAGAAGGGGACGCCGAGGCGTTCCTCAAGCCGGCGACCGTCCACGAGTCGTTCGCGCCGGACCTGCCCGAGGCGGACCGGTGGCTGATCGCCGCCAGCCAGCGTCCGATCACCCTCGGCGCGAACACCGCGGGAACGGAGGCCACGGCCTGGAAGACCATCCCGAGCTGGGCCGTGATCGGGACCGAGGACCGCGTCATCCCCCCGGCCACGCAGCGCAGCATGGCGGAGCGGGCCGGCTCGACGATCACCGAAGTCGCGGGATCGCACGTGTCGATGGTGTCCCATCCGCAGGCCACGATCGACGCCATCCTCGCCGCCGTCGCCGCTATCGGCAGCTAGGGAGGAGCACCGATGCCGGGTCGCCCCGTCGCCCTGATCACTGGCGTCGGGCGCACGGCCGGCATCGGTGCGGGCATCGCCGTCCAGCTGGCCGCGTCCGGCTGGGATATCGCCTTCACCTACTGGACCGCTTACGACACCCGGATGACCTGGGGCGCCGAGGCCGGCGCGACCGACGCCATCGAGAGCATCCTCACCGGGCACGGCGCCGCCGTGGTGGCCATCGAGGCCGACCTCACGGACACTAGTGTCCCGGCGCGCATCTTCGACGAGACCGAGGAGCGGCTCGGCCCGGTCACCGCCCTGGTGATCTGTCATTGCGAATCCGTCGCCTCCGGGCTGCTGGACACCACGATCGAGAGCTTCGACCGGCACTTCGCCGTCAACACCCGCGCCACCTGGCTGCTGATCCGCGAATTCGGGCAGCGCTTCCGCGGGACGCCCGGGAACCGGGCGGGTCATCAGCCTCACCAGCGACCACACCGTCGGCAACCTGCCGTACGGGGCCAGCAAGGGGGCCGCGGACCGGATCACCCTGGCGGCCGCGCACGAACTGGCTCACCTCGGCATCAGCGCCAACGTCGTCAACCCGGGCCCGGTGGACACCGGCTGGATGACCGACGAGATCAGGGAAAGCGGCATCCGCCAGACGCCGCTCGGCCGTCTCGGCACGCCGCAGGACACCGCGCAGCTGGTTGATTTCCTGTGCTCACCGCGAGGGCAGTGGATCAACGGCCAGCTCCTGATGAGCAACGGCGGCTTCGCCTAGCAAACGAGTAGTCCCGGGCAGCCGGCGGCCTGGGCCTGCTCTATGTACCTTGACGGTTACGTAACCGTTGAGGTACATTTGATTCATGGAAGCTGTGCTGCGGGCACTGGCGGATGAGAGCCGGCGGACGGTGGTCGAGACCCTGGCCGGCGGCCCGGCCACGGCGGGCGAGCTGGCGGCGTTGCTGCCGATCGCCCGGCCGGGGGTGTCACGGCACCTGCGGGTGCTGCGCGAGGCGGGGCTGGTGGAGGTGCGCCAGGACGCGCAACGGCGGGTCTACAGCCTGAGCCCCGGAGCCGCTCGCCGAAGTCGATCAGTGGCTGGGCCGGTACCGGGCCTTGTGGGAGCACCGGTTCGATGCCCTGCACACCGAGGTAGCCCGGGGCCAACGGGAACGAAGGAGCACCACATGATCGGCAGCGAAGCCGCGGGCAACCGCATCGTCGGCACCCTGCGCACAGCCGATGGCACGGGCATCGTGCGGATGGAGGACCGGTTCGACACCGGCATCGACGACCTGTGGTCGGCGCTCACCGATCCCGGCCGCCTGGCCCGCTGGATCGGCGAATTCGAGGGCGACCTGCGCCTGGGCGGCGAGTTCCGGGCCCGCTATTTCGACGGCTGGGAAGGCACCGGGCGGATCGAGGCGTGCGAGCCGCCGCGGCACCTGCTGGTGCTGACCAGGCACGACCGCCAGGCCGATGAAGGACCGTGGAGGCCACGCTGACCGCCGACGGCGACCAGACCATCCTGGTCGCTGGAGGAACGGGGCATGCCCGTGAACCTGCTCGCTGAATACGGTGCCGGGATCCAGGTCCACGTCGAAGACCTCGCCGCCCACATCGCCGGGCGGGAGCGCTGCGATGTCGAGGCACGGTGGGGCGAGCTCCTGCCCGCCTATCAAGCCCTGGCGGCCAAGGTCCGGTAAGAGGTTTTCCCTTAGGGCGGGCGAGACCGTCGATCATCAGGCCGATGGTGAAGTCGAAGCGGTCGTGGCCGGTGCCGGCCGTCAGCTCGGCGGCGTAGCGCTTGCTCTGCGGGTAGGTGTCGGGCAACGCGGCGAACCGGCGCATGAGTTCCGCCCGGCTGACCACCCAGCTGTTCTCGTCGCTGCGTGGCCTGCTCGTTCACCAGCGATACTTCGAGGCTGTAGGCGTTGACGTAGAGGAACAGCGAGTCGATCGCCCAGGCGGCGGTCTGCGGAGCGATGCCCCCGGCGAGCAGGATGGCGAGCATTCCCTCGCTGACGCGCATCGTGTCCAGGTTCGACGGGGCGACGGCGAAGGCCGCCCGGGAGATGCCGGGGTAGCGCAGGTACTGGTCCCGCAGCTGGGCACAGACGCTGACGGCCTGCTGCCGCCAGGCGGCGGGGTCCGCCTCGGGCAGGTCGATCGCGGCGCACAGGCGGCCGATGAGCAGCTCGTCCAGGTCTTCCTTGTTGACCACGTGAGCGTAGAGCGACGACGGGCCGGTCTCCAGCGCGGTCGCGACCCGCCGCATCGTCAGGGCTTCGTATCCCTCTCGCTCCACGATGCCGAACGCGGTGCTGATGATGGCCTCGACCGTGATCGGCTGCTTGGTGCCGCCGGACGGGCCGCGCCGGGCCGCAGGGTGCTCGCGCCGGTGCCGGGCTGCTGGTGCCGCCGTTGCTGCGGGTAGGTGGCATGCAGCATCTAGCGATCGAACGGTGTTCTACGCACAGAACAGTGTTCGTATTGACCAGAACATGCTCGACGTAGAACAGTGTTCGTGTCATGACCCGCACGTCCAGCCCACTACCCGCTGCCGCTGCGCACCGCGTGGCTCGTCCTCGCCGTCGTGGTCCTGGCCGACATCATGGACCTGATCGACTCCAGCATCGCCAACCTGGCCGGCCCGTCCATCCGCGCCGACCTCGGCGGCGGCCAGGTAACGGTGCAGTGGGTGCTGAGCGCCTACACGGCGGCCTTCGCCCTCGGCCTGGTCACCTCGGCGGCTCGGGGACCTGCTCGGCCGCCGCGCTGTTCCTGATCGGCATGACCGGCTTCACCGTGGCCTCACTGGCCTGCGGCCTCGCCCCCGACGTGGTCTTCCTGATCGTCGCCCGCACGCTGCAGGGCCTGTGCGGGTCGGTCATGATCCCGCAGGGCCTGGCCCTGATGACGGTCGTGTTCCCGCCCAGCACCTGCGCAAGGCACTGACCCCGGTCGGCCCGATCATGGGCGTGGCCACCGTAGCCGGGCCCATCCTGGCCGGGTGGCTGCTCCACCTGGACCTGTTCGGCAGCCAGTGGCGCTCCATCTTCCTGATCAACGTCCCGTTCGGCATCATCGCCGCCGCGCTCGCCGGGCGCGTCCTGCCCCGCCGCGGCGGGGAGGACCCGGCCGCCCGCCTCGACCTCACTGGCGTCGGACTGCTCACCGCGGCCTCGGCCCTGCTCATCATCCCGCTCATCCAGGGGCGCGATCTCGGCTGGCCCGCCTGGACTTACGTCATGATGGCCGCCGCGGTCGTCCTGCTCGCCCTGTTCGTCGTCTCCGAACGGCACAGCGAGCACCCGGTTATCGCCCCGTCGCTGTTCCGCAAGCGCAGCTTCGTCGTCGGCTTGATGATCGTGGCCGGGTTCTTCGCCTCCCTCAGCGCGTTCGTCCTCGTCATCAACCTGCTGCTGCAGCTGGGCATGGGCTGGACGCCGCTGCGCACCGGCCTCACGCTGATCCCCTGGGCCCTCGGCACCGCCGTTGCCGTCCTGCTCGCAGGCGCCGTGCTGGCCGAGAAGCTGGGACGCGCCAGCCTGCACCTGGGGCTGTCCATCGCCGTGATCGGCATGCTCGCCCTAGTGGTGGTCCATCGCCCACTGGGGCGCCGGCATCACCGTCTGGAAGCTCGCGCCCGCGCTGCTGCTCACCGGCTTCGGCTCCGGGCTGGTGTTCGTCCCGCTCTTCGGCTTCATCCTCGGCGACGCCGCCAGCGAAGAAGTCGGCACCGGCGCGGGCCTGCTCAACGCCATCCAGCAGTTCGCCGGCGCCATCGGCGTCGCCGCCCTCGGCACGGTGTTCTTCGCCCGGGCCGGGCACCCGTCCGTCCACTCCTACTTCGCCGCCGCCGAACTGGTCTTCGGCATCGCCGCGGGCCTGTACTTCCTGACGCTGCTGCTGGTGGGACTGCTGCCCCGGCACGCCCAGCAGCCGCACGGCTGAGACGTTTGGCAGGCTGTCCGGCGCGCATCAACCTCGACACCCTGACCTGAGATCGGAGCGAATGGTGAAGGCAGCCCGTTTCAGCCAGTTCGGCGGCCCGGAGGTCCTCGAGATCGTGGAGCTCCCCGATCCGCATCCGGGTCCCGGCCAGGTCCGGATCGCGGTACGCGCGGCCGGCGTCAACCCGAGCGACTGGAAGAAGCGCCGGGGCCTGCTGGATCCCGGGCTCCCGCAGACCATGGGCTACGAGGCGGCGGGCGTCGTCGACGAGCTCGGCGCGGGCGTTACCGACGCGGCCATCGGCGATCGCGTGTTCGGCTTCTCCGCCGCGGAGGGAACCCAGGCCGAGCTGGCGGTGCTGGCCTACTACGCGCCGATCCCGCTGTCGCTGGACTTCCCCGCCGCGGCCGCACTGCCGGCCGCCATCGAGACGGCCACGCGGGCGCTCGACCAGCTCGCCAGCGGGGGGAAGAGCGGGAACGGCAGCACGCTGCTCGTCAACGGCGCCTGATCGAGCTCGCGGGCGGCCCGGAGCACGTGGTGACGATCGCCGATTTCAGCGGTGCGCAGGAGTACGGGGTGAGGTTCAGCCGCGGGGACGCCGGCCGCGCGGTTCACGTGCGTGGAGACCGCCGGGCCACGTGTGCGGGGTCCGACAGGGCTCCCTGCGGCTCAGGAGAGTGGGGCGTTGGCGTTCTCGACGATGTTCGCGCCCTGGCTCGAAGCCTGCGACTCCACTTGTGAAATAGCGCTCTCGACCGAGCCGACGCCCGACGCGTCACCGTCCTTGAGCTTCGACACGGCCGCTTGCACGGTCTCGCTCACCGTGCGCATCGGGGACACGACGAGTTTGCACAGCGCCGGGCTGTTCTGAGCCGCCGCGAACGCCAGGCGGATCTCGCGCTTGACGAACAAGGCGGCCAGGCCAGCCTTGATAAACGCAGTGAGCCGCCCGTGCGCGCCGGACCTGAAAGTGCCAGCCCGGTACGGCTTATAGATATAGCGGTGGAACGCTCCGAAGCCCAGCGCCGCGTGGGCGACGAACTTAGTCTTCGCGAACCCGGAGGCCTCGGTCGGACACGACGTCGGCGCGGCGGACGCACTGGCAGCCGCCGTCGCTGACCCGCCGCCCGCCGCGGTCGTCGAGGAACTCTTGCACCCGGCGGCGAGAAACGCCACCAGGGTCAACGAAACGACCAGACCTAGCAAACGCTTTGCCATTCCCGTTCTCCCTGTCTCGGCCAGCTGTCCAGACGGCGGACGTACCCCAGCCGCAGCCGCGCAGGTAGCATCCGCTCATGCCCAGGCCGGTGGCCTGACGCACCGGCGACTGCTACCTCGGCGAAGCTTGCCGAATCCTGGCCAGCTCGGTCATTTCCCACCGGGCAACGGCGTCTCGTACCGGATGACGAGCCGCTGCCGCCGGCTCAAGGACGCGGAATGGCTGACCAGCGGGCCAGCTCGGAAAAGCCATCCACGCCCGGCAACCCGCGAAATCGGAGCCTGAAATAGGCTCAGTGGTCCGGCGGGAGCTGAAACGGCGGGGCCGTGGTTGCGTGACGGTTATCCTGATGCCAAAATTAGGATGGTAGTGCTGCCCCAGACCCCGGCAGCGGAAGGCCTGACCTGCTGGGGGTCTGATGATCAATGACCATCCGGGCATGACGCCCGGCAGCCGCCCGGTCCATATTGCGCCCGCACTGCCAGATAGTGGCTGCCCAGCCTGGTGTGATGGCCAGCACGAGGTCGATGACCACGACGCGGCGTTCCACGGCCGCATCGTCGCCCAGCGCGGCGACGCGTCCGTCGCCTTGTCCGGCATCGAGTACCACGACCCGGTCGACACCGGCAGCACCATAATCATCCTGGATGTAGACGCAACAGCTGAGCCGACCGAGTTGGAAGAGAGCGACGCCATCCGGCTGATCGGCACACTTGAGGCAGCGTCCTGGCTGACTGTCGCGCTTCGCTCAGCTCTGGAGCTGCTGGACCCGGGCGCGGGCTGGACCAGGCCGCTCTCCAGAACTCGGCGGGACCCGGGAGCCCCGACGGGAAAGGGCCGTTAAGACGCCCAGCCTGGTGATCGTACGTCTGGCAAGCCGGAGCCGTGGCAACACCGCGGCATCGTGTACGGCTGCACAGGAATTCAGCACGTAGTAGATCGTTTGCAGGTCCGGTCGTGTTGGCCTGGCCATGGTTAGCTGTCGACGCCGGCTCGGGGACACGCCTGGAGCACGTCTGTGACGCGCAGACCAGGCTTTGAGAGCCGGGCGGTGTCGATCTCCTCGGCCAGGCGCGCAGGATGCGGCGGAGAACGCGGCTTTGCCTGATCTGGGCCGTACTGATCACGGCACCGGCCCTGGCTATCGTCATCTCGACTCACTACACTCCAGCTGCGTCGCATGCCGTCATACGGGCAGCGTCCTGGTCTCTCCCGTCCTTCCGATAGGTGCCGAGGTCTTGCCGAGCAAGATCACACTCAAGGGTGGCGCGGAGCGCCATCGCAGACGCGACCAGCGGGAGCGCCCTTGACTGTGATCTTGTCCGGCGAGAGTCAGTCGCGTGGCGTACTGCGGGTCGCGGCGGAGAGGTCACCGTCGAGGTAGCGCTGGATGACCGGTGCGATCACGGCCACCACGGCGTCGTCGTCCAGGCTGGCCAGCGGCTCGATCTTCCAGACGAAGCGCATGAAGGCCAGGCCCATCAGCTGGGAGGCGATGAAGCCGCTGCGCAGCGCCCGTTCATCCTCGGTCAGGGCCTGGGCCGAGGGTCCCATCACTGACCCCTGGATGATCCGGCGCAGCTTCCCCCGGATCACTGGCTCGCTGCCGGCGATCTGCACGACGGCCCGCAGGATCGGCTCGTGCTCGGGGTTCTGCCAGTTCCGCAGCATCTGCCGGACGAGTTGCTCGCCGAGCTCCGCGGGCGGGGTCTGCCAGGCGATGACGATCTGGTCGAGGAAGCTCTGCGGCGGCGTGGTCGCCACGTCGAGCAGGTTCTCCTTGGAGCCGTAGTAGTGATACACCAGGGCCGGGTCGACGTCGGCGGCCCGGGCGACGGCCCGGACGGTGGTACCGGAGTACCCGTGCTCGGCGAACGACGCGCGCGCCACGGCCAGGATCCGGGCCGCCAGCACGCCCCGCTCGTCCCGTGGACCCGGCGTGCCAGGCTCGGCCCGGCTTACTCCTCCTTGTCACTATCGCACGACCATGCGTGTCTTGTGGACTGGCTTCACCACGTTGGTACGCGATGGTAAAGGAGACTCCGCCATGGAACGGGCGGCACCGATGAACGCTGCCCGAGGGCGGCATCAGGCGGCGGACGACCTGCCCGCCCGTCCGGCGGCGGGAGCCGCGCAAGCCAGGGCGCACCTGGAGCACCGGGGGACGCATCGGGAACCGGGCCGCGGGATCGGCTGGATCACCGACCCGGCTGTCCTGCGCCGTGTACGTGACGCCCTGGTACCGGGAGGGCAGCGGTGAGCGGCGGGACGCCGGACATCCTGAACGACCTGGAATACCTCGAGCATCACTGGGGGTCGGCGTACCTGATCGGCCGCGAGGGCGGCCAGCTCACCGCGGTACGCCGGGACGGCCAGGGCGAGCACGCTCGCCGACCAGGAGCGGGACGGGCTGCTCCGCAAGATCGCCGAGGACTACGCCGCCCATCCGGTACCCAGGGACCTGCCGTGAGGTTCCGCGAGCGAAAAGCCCGGTGACCTGGAGCGCGCCAGGACGGCGGTGCGGGAATGGCGGAAACAGAACCCGCAGGGCACCGCCGAGCAGCTCGTCTCTGACATCGGCGCCCGAGTTTCACCAGGATTATGGCGTAGTGCTACGCGGTGTGCTGTTCGCGGTCGACTCGCACGGCGCCAAGATCACCACCGGGATCTCCATCATCGGGGAGAACCGGTGACCAGGCGCGCGGCGGCGGCTTGCGCGGGCGTTCCCAATGGATGCGGTTTCCAGTCGCCCGGGCCCCCGTCGCCGTGCTGGAGCGGCGGGCGCGGCGTCCGTACCCTGCCGCGGCCGCCGGAAGGACGACGGTGACCGGTGGACGTCCGCGCCTGAACGGCCGGAACCTGGTACTCGCACCGGATGAGCCCGACCAGGTGCCCCGGTTGATCAGCTTCCGCCGGGCCAACCCCGATGTGATCATCGGCGACGGTGGGTTCGGCACCTTCCAGGCCCGCATTCCCGAGCCGAACGGCGAGACCGTCGTTACCAGCTACAAACTCCGCGAGCTGCTCGACAAGCTCGACGACCTGACCGCCGCCCGCCACGGGGCCGCGGGCGGTTTACCAGCCTGCGCGGCACCATAACCCCCGTGGTGCCGCGCAGCAGACGGCCGTGTCAGCGGCCGGGCGTGGCCAGCGGCGACTTCTCCCCGAAGCTCCCGCCGCGAGGCCCCCGGCCGCTGGCCGGCCACCTGCGGGATCGTGTCCCGGAGAAGCAGAGGGGATGCAGGCAGATCACCTGTCCCTTTCCGGTCGTGGGCCCACACCCGGAGGCACGATCCCCTATGTCCCCTTCCCCGCAGCGCCTTCGTGGCGCTCCCGCGGGGACGGCCAGCGCCACGGGACGGAACTCTCGGTCACCGCTTGCGGGGCGTGGTTCCGTGCGCGGTGGCGCGCTCACCGCGGCCGAGGAGACCGCCACGGCGGCTGCGCTCCGCGAGCTCGCGGCCTGCCGGGCCGACCTGCTGGCCGAGGTGGCCGGGCTCCTCGGATGGCGAACTCGAGGAGGACCTGGGCCGCCAGGGCGCCGGACTGTGCCGAAGGCGGGCGCGGATCCGGAGGCGATCCCGGCATGGGTGGCCGAGGGGAAGCGGCGCCGGGGGAATGCGAACCGCTCGCGGTTCGGCGGACCGGTTTTAATCCCGGTCTGCTGAGGCCGGGCGAGCGAGAGGAGTGAGCACCTCCGGCCGGAACCGTCGTCATCGTGAGCGCCCGGGCGCGGGACAGATGCACAGGCCCGGGCTAGCCTGCATCGAGGAAAGGCTGTCTCTGCGGCGCGTCCGGGACTGCCGTGTGCTCGAGGGAGAGATGAGCGTCAGGCGTCAGGGTCGACTTCGGGGTGCGTGAACCGCACGGGCTTGCCCAGCGACCGGGCGTAGGCGATTTCGGCTCGGGTGCTGTCTCCGATGTAGTCGCCGACTACGAGCACCTCATCAGCGAGCCGGATCTTCGCCCGGTGCAGATCGTCGAGCCGGACCTTCAGCGCCTCGGCCTTGACAGGATCGGACCAAAGTTCGTGCGGCGACTTCATGTCACAGCCCGGTTTGACGACAATCTTCCCGGCTTTGGTCTCCCGCAGATCGGCCTCGTTCATCTCGGTCATGAAGCGGGTGGAGCCGCAGATCACGACGATACGCGGGAGGCTCAACAGCTTCTTCGCGTCGGCGAGCTTCTCCTCGGGGGTGAGCAGCTGCGGGTATGGCACTGGTTCCTCCTGGTGGTGTGGTCATGCCAGCATCACCACGACCCTGGACCTATACGGGCACCTATACCAGGCGAGATGGACCGCTACGCCGACCGTCTCGACGAGGCGGCCGGGATGACCAATGCGGCCAGATGACGACGAAGACGATCAGTACGGCGCATGATCGGCGTTTCTTGCCTGATCAGGTATGGCGCGCTCGGAGGGACTCGAACCCCCAACCTTCTGATCCGTAGTCAGATGCTCTATCCGTTGAGCTACGAGCGCGGGTGCCTCGCTAGTTTACGACACTCTGAGGGCACCTTGTTCCAGCCAGCCAGAACTATCATCACTGCGATGAGGCTCACGGATCACCAGGCGCGGGCCAGGCTCGCGTCGCACGACCACGCCATCTTGTGCACCGTGCACGCCGAGCGGGGCGTCGACGCCGTGCCCGTCGCGTACGCGGTGGACGACGACGGCTACGTGGGCGTGCCCGTCGACCGGGTGAAGCCGAAGGCGTCGCTGCGGCTGCAGCGGGAGCGGAACCTGGAGGCGGATCCGCGGGCCACGCTGCTGGCCGAGCACTGGGACCGCGACGACTGGTCACGGCTGTGGTGGGTGCGGGCCGGGCTGCGCTGGGAAGGCGAGGGCGCCGCTGGCCGGGCGCCGGGCCTGGCCGCGCTGCTCGCCGGACGCTACCCGCAGTACCAGGACCAGCCGTTCGCCCAGGTCCTGGTACTGCGGATCGTCGGCATGACCGGCTGGGCGGCCAGCGACCGTCAGTGACCCACGCGGTAGCGGATGTGCGTCGCGAGGGGCGACGGGGTGACCTCGACGGGAGTGAAACCGGGGTCGGGCACGCCGTCGAAGATCCGCTCACCGGCGCCGAGCAGGATGGGCACGACGTCCAGGACGAGTTCGCCGATCGCGCCGGCCGTCAGGGCCTGCCGGACCGTGGAGGCACCGCCGGCGATGTCCACCGGGGCGTCTCCGGCGACGGCCTGGGCCTGGGCGAAGGCGGCGTCGAAGCCGTCGGTGACGAAGTGGAAGGTCGTGCCGCCCTTCATCTCGATCGGGTCGTGCGGGTAGTGGGTCAGCACGAACACCGGCGCGTGATACGGCGGTTCCTCACCCCACCAGCCACGCCAGTCCTCGTCGCCCCACTCGCCGCGGATCGGGCCGTACATGTTGCGGCCCATGACGAACGCGCCGCGGCCGCCGACTATCTGCTCGCGCAGCCGGGCATCGGCCTCGTGGCCGGGCTCGTCGGCCCGGAACATCCACTGGTGCAGCCGGTGGCCCTCGCCGATCGGATCCTCGCGGGTCTGGACCGCGCCAGCCACGAAACCGTCCAGGGAAATCGTCATGTGACAGGTAGCAAGGCTCATAGAGACTAGGACCGCCGTTCCGGTTGGGATTCATCGGTGCTCAGAACCCCAACTTATTGGGGTACCCGCGCCGGTCGCGCCGCCGCAGACTTCGGTGCATGGACGCTATCGAGCAGAACAAGAACACCGTCACCTCCTTCATCCAGGCCCTGTTCACCAAGGGTGACCTGGGCGCCGTCGACGAGTACCTGACCGAGGACTTCGTCGACCACGACCCGCCCATGGGCGGCCCCGCCGACCGGGAAGGCATGCGCCAGGCCGCGGCCATGTTCCGGGCCGCGTTCCCCGACTGGCACAGCGACCTCGGCTTCCTGGTGGCCGAAGACGACCTGGTGACCGAGTACTTCACGGCCAGCGGCACCCAGCAGGGCGAGCTCTTCGGCGTGCCCGCCTCGGGCCGGACGGTCACCCTGCCCGGGATCAATATCTTCCGGGTCCGCGACGGGCGCATCACCGAGCGCTGGGGACGCCTCGACGACCTCGGCCTGATGCGCCAGCTCGGCCTGGCGCCGTCATCCTGATCACCAGGCGCTATGGCCAGGACCCCGGCCCGGCGTATCGTCGGTTTATGCCAGACGCGATCGCCAAACGCCAGGTGACCGCGCTCATCGGCCGATGTTACGCCGGGCTGGACGCCGCCCGCCTGCGCGACGAGGTGCTGGGCCGGCTGCGCCGGATCATGACGGTGGACGCGGCGTTCTTCGGCACCGTCGACCCGCAGACCCTGTTGTTCACCTCGGCCGCCGCCGACGACCCGCTGCGGGCCGCGACACCGCTGTTCCTGGACAACGAGTATGGCCGCGCCGACGTCAACAAGTTCGCCGCGCTGGCCGAGGCGGCCGACCCGGTCGGCTCGCTCGACCGGGCCACTCGCGGCCAGCGGGCCGGCAGCGCCCGCTACCGGGAGGTGATGAGCCCGCTCGGCCTCGGCGACGAGCTGCGCGCCGCCCTCATCACCGGCGACGCCTGCTGGGGGGTGCTGTGCCTGCACCGCGAGGACGCCGCGCAACGGCTTCGGCGACTCCGAGGTCGACCTGATCCGGCGGATCGCGCCGCACGTGGCCGAGGGGCTGCGACGGGCCGTCGCCCTCGGACCGCTCCCGGCGACGGCCACGGGCGCCGCGGGCCCCGGCATGATCGTCCTCGATCACGACCTGGCCGTGATGTCGCTGAACGCGGAGGCGGCGCAGTGGCTGGCCGAGATCGACGAGGCCGACTGGCCGTCCGGCAGCGAGCTGCCGATGGCGGTCTACGCGGCGGCCGCGCGGCTGACCCGGCTCGAGGAGGGGACGGCCCGGCCGCTGTCGGCCAGCGTCCGGCTCCGCAGCCGGTCCGGGCAATGGCTGTCGCTGCACGCCTCCCGGCTCGGCGGCCCGCCCGCGCCGCAGATCGGCGTGGTCATCGCGCCCGCCCCGGCCGCGCAGGTCAGCTCGCTGCTGCTCAGCGCGTACGGGCTCACCGGCGCGCAGTCCCGGGTCGTCGCCCTGGTCATCAAGGGACACTCGACCCGCCAGATCGTCGAGGAACTGCACATCTCCGCGCACACCGTCCAGGAGCACCTGACCGCGGCGTTCGACAAGTTCGGCGTCCGCAGCCGCCGCGAGCTGGTCGCCGCCATGCTGGCCGGCCCTCCTCCGGCATAGAGTGCCGATCTGAGGGCACTCGTCGGCGATGAACCCTCGCAGTGTCGGCGTCGAAGAGGAGTTCCTGCTCGTCGAGCCCGGAACCGGACAGCCTCAGGCCATGGCCGGGACCGTGCTGCGCGAAGCCGGTCCCGAGCTGGAAGCCGAGTTGCAGGAACAGCAGCTCGAGACCAATTCACGGCCGTGCCAGACCCTGGATGACCTGCACCGTGAGCTGCGCCGGTGCCGCGCATCGGCAAAAAATGCGGCCGAACGGGTGGGGGCTCACGTGGCCGCGCTGGCGACCTCGCCGGTCCCGGTCGAGCCCAGCCCGGTCCACAGTGAGCGGTACGAGCAGATGTCGCAGGACTACGGCCTGACCGCGCAGGAACAGCTCACCTGCGGCTGTCATGTGCACGTGGGGATCACCTCGGCCGAGGAGGGCGTCGCGGTGCTCGACCGGATCGGGCCGTGGCTGGCACCCCTGCTGGCACTGAGCGGCAACTCGCCGTACTGGCACAACCGGGACAGCTCCTACGACAGCTTCCGCTATCAGGTGTGGAGCCGCTGGCCGAGCTCGGGACCGCCCGGGCAGTTCGGGACCGTGCAGGCCTACCGCGAGACCATCCGGCAGATGGTGGAGACCGGGGCCATCATCGATCCGGGCATGGTCTACTTCAACGCCCGGCTGTCCGACCGCTACCCCACCATCGAGGTCAGGATCGCCGACGTATGCCTGCGCAGCGGGGACGCCGTGCTCATCGCCGGGCTGGTCCGGGCGCTGGTCGAGACCGAGGCGCGAGCCTGGCGGGAGGGCAGGCCGGCCCTGCCCGCCCGGACCGAGGTGCTGCGGCTGGCGGCCTGGCGGGCCAGCCGCTCCGGTCTGGGCGGCGCCCTGCTCAGCCCGCTGACCGGTGACGCCCGAGCAGGCCGGCACCGTCGTGACCGGGCTGGCCGAACACTGCCGGGACGCGCTGGCCGATGCGGGCGACGCGGGCGCCGTGGCCGAACTGCTGGCGGCCCTGCTGGCCCGCGGCAACGGCGCCGCCTTCCAGCGGGAGGCGTACCACCGGTCCGGCCACTTGCCCGAAATGATCGGCCGCGCGGTGGAGGTCACCGGGTCCTAGCTGAGCAATTGCCCAGCTCGTTCGGTCGCATCTTGGGTCTTGATCGTGACCTTGCCCTCGGTCCTGGAGTCGGCCTCGACGAGGGCGGCGAGGCGGCCGAGGTCGGCGCGGAGCGCGGCCAGGCGGTCGCGGTGCGCGGGGATGAGAGCCCAGATGACCCGGTCGGCCCAGACCCGCAGGCTCAGGACCTGGAAGGACTGCCGGATGACGGTGCCGCCGTCGGCCGGGGTGAGGGTGAACCGCCACTCGGTCGAGTCGGCGAACGCGGCGCCGCCGCTGGTCTGGTAGGCCAGTTCCCGCGACGGCTCCCAGGTCACGACGGTGCAGGACCGGCTCCAGCCCATCCGGCCGGACTTGTTGCGGCCGCGGAACCGTGCTCCTGGGCCGCCGTGGTCGGCGCCGAGCCAGCGGACGGAGCGGCACTCGTGGCTCCACTCACTGACCCGGGTGACGTCGGCCAGCACCGCCCACACCGCCTCGGGCGAGGCGGTGGTCGTCGCCTCGACCTGCCCGCGCTGCGGGGTCTTGCAGGGGTTGTGCGCGGCTAGCCGCCAGCGCCGGTAGGCGGCCCGCCGGTACCGGCCGGCCAGCAGGTGGGTGATGATCCAGCGCGGGACCGGCGGCACGAGCCCGGTTACCTGGGCGCGGTCAGCCTCGTCCAGGTCGTCCAGGATCCACAGCCCGGTGTCGGCCAGCTCCAGCGGGGGCAGGGGCTTGACGTTGTACTTCTGATCCCACTCCTGCCACTGTGCCTCGGTGATGCTGGCCGAGACGACGGGCATCATCTCGTCCTCTTCGCGCCGCAGGTGCGGGTACAGGAGGTCGGCCAGCCGGTCCAGCGCCTGCCCGAGGCCCTCCCGCGCGGCCGGATCGCCGGCGTAGGCCGCGGCGGCCTCGGTCAGGCCGGTGATGGCCGGGCCGATCCGGTCGTGATCGGCGTCCATCGTGTCCAGCAGCGAGACCGCCGCCGGATTGCGGCGGCGCACCAGCGGGTAGAGCCCTTCGTCTTCCGACTCGTGGTGACGGTGCAGGAAGCCCATCATCCAGCCGAGGTGCTCCGCGATGGCCGCCCGCTGGGCGTCCGCCGGGAACGGCGGCCCGGAGATCGCGGCGCGGGCACGGTCCAGGTCCCGGCGCAGGGCGTCGTGGACGATGCCCATCAGGCGGGTGTCGGCGGGTCTGTCGAGGTCGTCTTTCATCGGTCAGTCCTCCCCAAGGTCGAGCAGGCGGGCCACGGTCGCGGCCACCCAGGTGGCGTACTGGTCGTCGGACCAGCCGGTGGTTTCGGTCAATAGCAGGTAGACGTCGTTGCTCAGCACCGCGAACATCGCGTCGACCTCGGTCTCGGTGACATCGCGGCGGGCCACGGCGATGACGCCCTCGCGGACCTGGGCCCGCTCGTCGGCCTGGTTCTTGCGCAGCAGGGCGGCCATCTCGGCGTCGGCCGCGGCCGCGTGCTGCAGCACGCGGTACAGGGCCGCGGTCCGCCGGTGCAGGGCCGCGAGCAGCCGGCCGGCGGCCTGAGCCCGGGCGCGGGCGTCCCCCTCGGCCAGGGCGCGGAACTCGGGCCGGTCGCTGAGCGGCACCGGCTCGTCGTCGCCGACCACCGCGACGTCCAGGGCCTCGCGCAGCAGCGCGCCCTTCGAGCCGAAATTGGCGTACACGGTCTCCACCGACACCTGGGCGGCGCGCGCCACTTCCCGCATTCCCGTCCCTGGCCAGCCCTTTTCCGCGAACAAACGGGTGGCCGCCGCGAGCACCGCCAGCCGGGTCTGCCCCGCCTGGGCGGCCCGCAGTGGCGAGCTGTACCGGCGGCGGCGGGTCGCGGTTCCTTCGTTCATGGACTCATGATGGAACAGCTTTGTTTTCAATACAAGACTGTTCTAGCTAAAAGTTCGGCTGGGGTGATTTGCCCGTCCGTACGGCGTTGCTGCTGGCTGGAGGCTTGCGCGATCGTTAGCATGACAGCCGGTAACGGCGGTGACAGGCGGCTATCCGGTGGAACCTGGCGAAACCACGAAGACCCGCGCACGCGCGCCCGGCCTCGACGGGGTCCGCGCGCTGGCCGTCCTCGCCGTGATCGGCTTCCACGAAGGCGCCTCCGAGCTGCCCGGCGGCTTCCTCGGCGTCGACCTCTTCTTCGTGCTCAGCGGCTTCCTCATCACCGACCTGCTGGTGAGCAGGTACGCCGAGACGGGCCGGCTGGATGTGGCGGGCTTCTGGGTCCGGCGGGCCCGGCGGCTGCTGCCCGCGCTGGCCGTGATGCTGGTCGTCGTGGTCGCCGCGGCGACGATCATCGAGCCTGCTCAGGGGGCCTCGCTGCGGCTGGCGCTGCTAGCCGCGGCCACCTACACCAGCAACTGGTACCAGATCCTGCACCACGTCTCGTACTTCGCCGCGGCCGGGCAGCTCGGCGCGCCGCCGCCGCTGGATCACCTGTGGTCGCTCGCCATCGAGGAGCAGTTCTACCTCATCTGGCCGGTGCTGCTGTGGCTGGTCGTGGTCCGGCTGCCGACCCGGCGCGCCCGGGTGGCGGTCGCGCTGACCGGAGCGGCGGCCTCGGCGCTGGCCATGACGTTGCAGTACACGCCGGGCGGTGACCCGTCCGCGGTCTACTACGGCACCGATACGCACGCGTCCGCGCTGCTGATCGGGGCGGCGCTGGCGCTGGCCTTCCCGCTGAGCACGCTGGTGGCCGCTCCGCCCGCGCAGGCCAGGCGGCTGGAGGCGGCCGGCATCGCGGGCCTGGCCGTCCTGGCCTGGTCGGCCGGGCACTTCTCCGGCGGCAACCCGGCCGTCTACCCGGTGGGCCTGGTCCTGGCCGCGCTCGGCGCGGCGGCCCTGGTCGCCGCGGCGGCCGGCCAGGGGGTCATCGCCGCCATGACCAGCTGGCGCCCGCTGCGCTGGCTGGGCATCCGGTCCTACGGGATCTACCTGTGGCACTGGCCGGTGATCGCGCTCGGCGCCGCGCTGGCCGGCAGGATTCATCGGCACGGGCGCGGCCTCGCCCTGGCTCTGGCTGGCCGAGATCGGCGTCACGGTCGCCCTGGCGGCGGCGTCGTGGCGGTACGTGGAGACGCCGGTCATGCGCGACGGCCTGCGGGTGACCGTCCGGCGCTGGGGCCGCCTGGTGGCCGAGGCCAGCCGCCGCCCGGCGGGCACGCCCGGGCGGGCTCGCCCGGACGGCACCGGCGGGCGGGCTGTCCCGGTCACGGTGACCGCGGTCGCGGCGATCGCCGTCGTGGTGGCCGGCTACGGCGTCGTCCGGCCGCCCGCTCCGGCTGCCCCGGGCGGCCTGCTCCAGCAGGTGGCCGACGGGCAGCGGGTGATCGCGGCCTCCCAGGCGACCCGGGCGGCCGGATTCGCCCAGCCAGCCGGATCCGCTCAGCCGAGCGCCTCGCCGCGGTCATCGGCGGCGTCCCGGTCGTCGGCGGCGCCCCGGCCGTCTGGGACCAGTTCCATCGCTCCGCGGGCCGCGTTGTCACTATCCGCGCTGCCGCCGCGGACCGCACGGCGTCGCCGGGGGCCAGGTGACGGCGGTCGGGGACTCGGTCATGCTCGCCTCGGCCACCGCGCTCGAGCGGGCCATGCCGGGGATCTACATCGACGCGAAGCTCGGCCGGCAGATGTCGGCGGGGCTGGCGGCGATCGAGAGCCTGGTGGCCGCCGGACGGCTCCGGCCGGTCGTGCTGATCAGCCTGGGGACTAATGGCGATGTCACGGCGGCCCAGCTTCGGCAGCTGCGGCGGGTCATCGGGCCCGGCCGGGAACTGGTGCTGGTGAATACGTTCGGTCCGGAGGCTGGGAGCACGAGGTGAACGTGGCGCTCGCCGCCGCGGCCCGGCATGGCCGGCGGACCCAGCTGGCCGACTGGGACACAGGCCATCGCGGCCCGGGCCGGGCTGCTCTGGCCGGACGGCATCCATCCGCGGCCGGCGGGCGCGACGCTGTACGCGCACGTGGCGCTCAAGGCGATCAAGGCCGGGCTGTCACGCGGCCGGATCCCGTCCTGCTCGGCTAAGTCGTAGCTGCTCCGGGTCCCGGTGTAGCCCAGGAAATCTGTGACGTCGCCTGTCCCCATCCGGGCTCTCCGCTCGTCGGCAGCGCAAGGACCTAACACAGGAGGACAGTCATGAGCCACGTCATCGTCGTCGAGTTCGTGTCCCTGGACGGAGTCATGGAGGATCCGTCCGGGAGCGAAGGATCGCCGCACGGAGGATGGGCGTTCCGGTACGGCCCGGAGGCGGTCACCGGCGACCCGTTCGGCCTCGGCGAGTTGCTCGATACGGGGGCGCTGCTGCTCGGCCGCGGCACCTGGCAGCAGTTCGCCGGGATCTGGCCGGGCCGCGACGATCCGTTCTCGGCCAAGATGAACGCCATGCCCAAGCTCGTCGCGTCACGGTCGCTGGAGGACGCCGGCGGCTGGCAGAACTCCGTCGTGCTGCGGGGCGACCTGGCCACGGAGGCGGGAAAGCGCAAGCAGGAGCAGGACATCGTGGTCATGGGCAGCGCCAGCGTGGTCCGCACGCTGATGGCTCACAACCTGGTCGACGAGTACCGGCTCCTGGTGTTCCCGCTGGTCCTCGGCGCGGGCGCCCGCCTGTTCCCCGACGGCGCCACGTCCGGAGACCTGACCCTGGTATCGGCCGAGGCCAGGGGCGTTACTGCCCGCCTGGTCTACACCCGGTAACTCCGGGAGCGGCGCCGATCGGGGGTGCGGCGTGTGCTGCCGCGCGGAGGCCGGACCCGCGCGGCAGCCGCCGTCCTCTAGCCGAGCGTGAGCATCGCCTCGGCGACCTCGGCGGCCGCCGCGTCGGGGATCGCGGTGGCGGCCTCCTCGAGGACGAGCAGCCGTGCCCCGGGGATCTCGCGCGCGATCGCCTCGCCGTTGCCGACGGGGAAGAACGGGTCGCGGCGGCCGTGGACGACGAGCGCGGGGACCTTGATCTCGGGCAGGCGCTCGCGCCAGCGGGGTTCGCAGTCGAGCCGGGAAAACACCAGGCCGATCTGGTTGGCCAGCTGGACCGGAGGTGCGGTGCCGGGCGTGCGGTCCCAGATGCGGGCGGCGATCGCACGCGCGGCGACGGGGTCGTTGCCGAGGATCTCCGCGCCGGCGGCGGCCCACTCCGCCACCGCCTCGCGGTCGGTCCAGTCGGGCATCGGACGCGCGAACAGCCGGCCCATCGTCGCCTGGTCATGGTCGGGGAGGTCATCGTCGACCGGGCCAGGGGCAACCGCGCGGGTGCCCACCAGGGTGAGCGCCGAGAACGCGCCCGGGTGGTCGAGCACGGCCACCTGGGCGACCATCCCGCCGACGCCGATCCCCGCGAGGTGCGCAGGGCCGCCGCCGAGCGCGTCGGCCAGGGCTGCCGCGTCGGCGGCGAGGTCGCGCAGGGTGTAGGCGGGCGCCTCCGGATCCGCCGTCGTCGACTCCCCGCTATCGCGCAGGTCGTAGCGCACCACCCGGCGCCCGCCGGCGGCCAGGCGCTCGCACAGCGCGTCGGGCCAGGAGAGCATCGTCGTCCCGCCCGCGAGCAGGACCAGCGGCGCGTCCTCGTCACCGAACGACTCGATGCCCAGGGCGATCTCATTGACGCTGACAGTGGTCACCGGATCACCGGAAGACGTCGTAGCTCAGTCATGCCAGGGCAGACGCGGTCCGCCGCCCGAACTCATCGCTCACCCATGAAACGTGCGGCACAGGCGAACTCGACAGCACGACGCGCAAGGCGGTCCGCCAGATGTCCGGCGGGCCTGGCCCTGATATCGGTAATTATGCGCACGACTGCCATTCCGTTCTATGGGCTCGCCATGTCGACAAACCTTGAATAGTGGCCTTGGAAGGCGACCGTCACGGTGGCGGTTGGGCCATTCCTGTGCTTGGCCACGATCAGATCCGCCTCGCCAGCTCGCGGCGATTCCCGCTCATATGCATCTTCACGATGCAAAAGGATGACAACGTCCGCATCCTGTTCTATACTATTGTGGCAGACTAATGCCATTGGCGATGAAATTGTGAGTGCCCTTCACCGTAGCATCGTAGACTGGCTGCTCGCCGAGCGGTTCGATCGACGACGATCGTGTCCCAGTACAGTCCTGCTGGCCAGCATTTCGCGCAGAGATCTGAATCCCAGGACGTCTGCGCAATGCGCAGCAACGCGGTCCGTGACGGGCAGATCTTGTAAGGGTTGAGATCCCGCGGCTCGTGGGTGCCGATGGCTGCCTGGAACTTGACGCTCGGTGATCTCGACCGAGTCCGCATGATCGAGCCTGACCCGGTCCCAGACCTCGATCGGCATCGTGTCGTATTGGTCCTCACGCGTCACGGCCATCCAGGTCAGCGATCAGCGCCTCGATTACGCCGCGTCCTCGCTCACCGTGCACGCCGATCTCCTGGTCAGAACTCCGCAGATCTCGGCCCGTCGGCCACGATCGACTGTCCATAGCCGGGCCGTAGCCCGCTTTGCTCACCTCCGCAATGCGAGCCACGATCCCGAACCGAAGCATCATAGCACCGCCACGCTGTCGCGCCAGTGGCTCGGCTCGTGGTGCCGTAGTACACCCTGCACGGTCTCGGCGTTTGCCGACGGTCACATAGCCGTCGGTAGCCCACAGGTGGCGCAGGAAGAGAGCAGTCTCGGACTCTGCTCGCCGCGTAAAGACCTGCGGCGGCATGCACTTCTCGTAGGACCGCAGGTTCTCGATGCCAAACTCACTGAGTCCAGCCAGGTGCGATGGGGTTACGCCGGCCTGCGGGCCAGGTGGTAAGGCGCCGGAAGCCGTAGCGACGTGCCACCGGGTCTGCTGGGTGATCTCGCGGATCGCAGTGATTCCGAATATGCTGCGGCGGCCTCGGCGAAGGCCGACAGGTTTACTTCATCGTCGTTGAGGTGTACCGGATGGGCTGCTTGCTTGACAAAGGAGCCGTCACCGATCAGATGGGCCAGCAGGACGAGCTCGGTGCTCGGACCATTTCACAGGCCGATCCTAGCGGCTCCAGGCATCTGCCGCGGCATGCCACCCGTGCTGCCGATGACTCAGGTCTCCTAGCGCGACGCCAGCCGCCGAACGTGAGGAACGTGTGGTTGCCAGTGGCCTTGAACCTCGCGGCCGGACGCCAGCCGCAACCCGGTATACCTCCTTGGTCCCGGCTCGCGAAGACATTGCGTCATGGTCCGGGGCACGAGACGATTCTGCTCGTCCAGCGACCAGACAGGACATCGTCCCAGCGCGTCAGACGCCAGCAGGTCTCACCAGCTGGTCTCGGGTGCTCCGTGTCGGCACGCGAGATGCGGGTGTCCGTCGGTCAGGCAGCCGGACTCGCGCAGGTCCGAGAGCAGGGGCCTTTTGTCGGTGCGCTGCTCGGGGCCTCGGTTGAGCTGGGAGAGGGCGATGACGGGGACTTCGATTTCCTTGGCCAGGAGCTTGAGCGAGCGGGACATCTCGGAGACTTCCTGCTGCCGGTTCTCCACCCGCTTGGGCGAGGACATCAGCTGCAGGTAGTCGATGATGACGAACTTCAGGTCGTTCCGCTGCTTCAGGCGGCGGCACTTGGCCCTGATCTCCATCATCGACATGTTCGGCGAGTCGTCGATGAACAAAGGTGCGTCCGCGACCTCGCTCATCCGGCGCGCCAGCCGGGCCCAGTCGTCGTCGTTCATCTGCCCGGTACGCATGGTCTGCAGCGGCACCCGCGCCTCCGCGGACAGCAGCCGCATGGTGATCTCGTTGCGGCCCATCTCCAGGCTGAAGAACACCGTGGCCATGCTGTTCCGGATGGCGGCGGCCCGCGCGAAGTCCAGCGCCAACGTCGAGTTGTGGGTCGGGACCATCCCCCGTCCGGCCAGGTACAGGTGATCCATGCTTTCCACCTGCACGCACCGCACCGGACGCGAGAGCACGGGCCGGACGGCCACGAGGTACCGCCACCGTTCCGGCCGCGGGCCGTCGGACCGATATCCGTTAGCTCCGGGTACTGCCGCCGAGGCAGCCAGAGCCCGGCCGGTCCGGGCCAGCTCGGGCTGGGCGGTCAGAGCTACCGCGTGGTTCGAGGGATAGCTCACCGGCCCGTGGCGCAGGGTCCGGGCGGCCTCGGCGGTGGTAACCACCTGGGGCGGGCTGTCGACGGCGGGATCCCAGGTGAGCCACTGGTGGTTCGCGTCGGCGATGATCACTTCGCCGTCGTCGAACTCGACCGCGTAGCAGGGGCGGCCGTGCATCACTTCGGTGGCGGCGACGACCCGGGTGGGCTTGCCGTCGGAGCCGAGCAGCTGGTCGCCGACGCGGACCTCGCCCATCGTGGTCCACCCGGCCGGGGTCGGCAGCGGCGTGTCCAGGGCGAGGGCCTTGCCCATGGCGGGGCGGGCGGCGATTACTACCATCTGGCCGGGGTGGAGGCCGTTGGTGAGGGTGTCCAGGTCGGAGAAGCCGGTGGGGACGCCGGTGAGGACGCCGCCGCGGCTGCCGATGGCCTCGATCTCGTCCAGGGCGGCCGGCATGATCTCCGACAGCGAGTGGTAGTCCTCGCTGGTGCGGCGGTCGGTGACCGCGTACACCTCGGCCTGGGCCCGGTCCACGAGGTCGTCGGCGTCGGCGTCGCCGGCGTAACCGAACTGGACGATCCGGGTGCCCGCTTCCACCAGGCGGCGGAGGATGGCGCGCTCCCTGACGATGCGGGCGTAGTAGCCGGCGTTGGCCGCGGTCGGCACCGAGGCGATCAGGGTGTGCAGGTAGACGCCGCCGCCCACGCGGGCGATCTCGCCGCGCCGGGTGAGCTCGTTGGCG
The DNA here is from genome assembly GCA_963839095.1 of uncultured Actinomycetota bacterium. Lineage (GTDB taxonomy): Bacteria > Actinomycetota > Actinomycetes > Streptosporangiales > Streptosporangiaceae > Palsa-504. Next base: position 167,043 of record CAWIUF010000018.1, read on the forward strand.
ACCGTGATGGCGTCCGCGGGCTCGCCGCGGCCGTACAGGTCCAGGATCGCCTCGTGGACCAGCTGGTGCGCGGGCCGGTAGTGGTCGGTCGGCCTGATCACCTCGATCACGTCCGAGATGGCGTCCTTGGAGAGGAGCATCCCGCCGAGCACGCACTGCTCCGCCGCGACGTCATGCGGCGGGGTCCGCTCGAAGTCGTCGTTCCTCGGTGCGATCTCGGCGACGCTCACCCGACCCCTCCTCCCCGTCCGGGTAACCCCGGCATGAACGTGCTTCTGCGAGCCACCTACCACCGTTCTAGCCGATGGCTCTGACATTCTGCCGGCCATCGGCGGCCGGCACCAACCCAGCCCGGTGGACGACGGTGTGGATAACGTGTGCAGACACGCCGGCTAGGTTGTGCGCACCCTGGGGACAGCCCTGTGGAAACGACGCCATGAACCACCGGCTATCCCTGTTGAGCAGGTAAAATGTGATCCACCGGCTGTGTGGAAGAAAAACCTGACCCCGGATTACCGACAGGAAATCCACAATTGTTATCCACAGGAAAACGTCACGCCCTGTGGATAAACGAGCTACCGCAAGCGAGCACGAGAGCACCGCCGACCTGATAGCCTTCGACGGTGTGTTCGAGAGACGAGTCCGCTCTCCCACTAGCGCTGCCGCTGGCTCTGGGACGCGTGGCCGAGGCCATCGAGCGGCTCGAGGCCGACCGCAAGAGCGCGGATTCCTCCGAGCTGGAGGCGCGCATCGCCGAGGTGTGGGCGATGGTGCGCGAGATCGATCCGGAGATGTCCCGGCTGGCGTCCAGGTACGCGGATCCGTCCAGCTAGCCGACCGCCGACCGGCCAGTCGGCGCGCGAAGGCGATCACCGGAGCATAAACGGTGGCCGTCCCCTAGGCAGGGGACGGCCACCGTTGCCGCTCGAGTCAGCCGGACCCGGCGAGGGACAGCTGACGAGCGGCAGTCCTGAGCGAGCAGCAGACCTTAGCTAGCGGTGATCTCGATGTCGACGGCTGCGCTGACCTCGGGGTGCAGCCGGACCCGGACCTGGTGCGAACCCACGGTCTTGATCGGGTCGCGGACCTCGATCCGGCGCTTGTCGAGCTCGGGGCCGCCGGCCTCGCGCACGGCCGCGGCGATGTCGGACGGGCCGACGGAGCCGAACAGCCGGCCGCTGGCGCCTGCCCGGCGCCGCATCCGGACCTGCAGGCTCTGCAGCTGGGCCTGCACGGCCTTGGCGTCCTCGACGCCGCGGATTTCCCTGGCCGCCCTGGCCCGCTTGATCAGGTCGATCTGCTTCTCGGCGCCGCGGGTCCAGCCCATCGCGAAACCGCGCGGGATCAGGTAGTTGCGGCCGTAACCGGCCGCCACGTCGACCACGTCGCCGGGCGCGCCGAGACCGCTCACTTCCTGGGTGAGGATGAGCTTCATCGGGGTACGACTCATCAGACTTGCTCCCTCGCCCTAGCGCGCCGTGCTCGTGTACGGCAGCAGCGCCATCTCGCGGGCGTTCTTGATCGCCGTCGCGACGTCACGCTGGTGACGCGTGCAGTTGCCGGTCACCCGGCGGGCACGGATCTTGCCGCGGTCCGAGATGTACTTGCGCAGCAGGCCGGTGTCCTTGTAGTCGACATACGCGGTCTTGTCGTGGCAGAACGCGCAGACCTTCTTCTTCGGCTTGCGAATCGGTGGCTTGGCCATCGTGGTGCTCCTTAGAGCCCCGCCCTTGGCGGGGATGGTCGGTTATCTGTACTTATGGCTGGTGATTAGAAGGGCGGTTCGTCGGAGTAGCCGCCGCCGGCGCTGTCGGTGGCCCACGGGTCGGACTCCGCGCCCCCGCCGCCTCCGCCGCCGCTGTAGCCGCCCTGGTCCCGCTGACCACCGGAGGACCGGCCGCCGCCACCGGAGCCACCCGAGCTCCGCTGACCGCCACCGCCGCCGCCGTAGCCGCCGTCTCCGCCCGAACGGGCGACCCGGTTGACCTTGGCGGAGGCGTTCCGCAGGGACGGGCCGACGTCGTCGACCTCGACCTCGTACACGGTCCGCTTCTCGCCTTCCTTGGTCTCGTACGACCGCTGCCGCAGCCGGCCCGAGACGATCACCCGCATCCCCCGGGTCAGCGACTCGGCCACGTTCTCCGCCGCCTGCCGCCACACGTTGCACGTGAGGAAGAGGCTGTCGCCGTCCTTCCACTCGTTCGTGTTCTTGTCGAGGAACCGGGGCGTGGACGCTATCCGGAACCGGGCCACGGGCTGGCCGGCCGGGGTGAAACGGAGCTCCGGATCATCGACGAGGTTGCCCGCGATCGTGATCTGGGTGTCGCCTGCTGCCATCGGGTACTCCGGATCTAAACGGATGATGAAAACGGGAAGGATCAGGATTCCCGGCTAGTGCACGTCGGGCCGCGTGACCTTGGTCCGCAGGATGCCCTCGTTCAGGTTGAGCTGACGGTCGAGCTCGAGCACGGTGTTCGGCTCGGCGGTCAGGTCCACGACCGCGTAGTAGCCTTCCGGCTTCTTGTCGATCGGGTAGGACAAGCGGCGCTTGCCCCAGATGTCGGTCTTCTCGACCTTGCCGCCGCCGTCGGTCACGACCTTCATGAACTGGTCAAGTGACGGCTGGACGGTCTTCTCCTCGAGATTAGGGTCGAGGATGATCATGATCTCGTAATGGCGCATGGGCGTCCCGAGTCCTCCTCTGGACTGGTGCGGCCACGGTCTTTCCGTGGCAGGAGGTGTCGCGGTCACGAATCCGGCGCCGAAACAGCCGGGTGGTCCGCAGCCCCGTCAGCCTACCTCACGATCGATGATCCTCACGTCGTAACATCCGGCCAACCGGACCACATCCTCAGCAAAACAGTGGGTTCCCCGGTCCCGCGCGGGGGAAGACTCCCGGTGAAAACAGCCAGGAGGTGGTATCCGTGGCAGGCACTGTCAATTCGGGCCAGCGCCAGAACATCCAGCGCCACAACATCCTGAACTCAGACGGGCAGCCGCACCCGGTCCAGAACGCCCTGACCCTTCTTCACGCTGGTGGTCGGGCTAGTCTCGTTCGCCCTCGGCATGATCGTCCGGAACGCGCACACCAGCGCCGCGGTGATCATCATCACCACGGTCACCGGGCTGGCGGCCTGCCTGATCGGGCTGTACGTGCAGATGATCTCCGCCACTCGCGAGCAGCGGATCCTGATCGTCACGGGCATCATCGCCGGGTTCGTCGGACTGGCCATCGCGCTAGGCCACGGCGGCTTCACCGCCTGACCGGGGAAGCTAGGCTCGGATGCATGGCGCGCATCGGAGCCCACTTTCACGTCGATCATCCGCTGGACGAGGCCGTCGCCTGCGGCGCGGACGCGGCCCAGTTCTTCCTCGGCGACCCGCAGGGCTGGAAGGCCCCGGTGATACCGGGCGGGGACCCGGCGGCGGTCAAGGACGCCTTCGCCGCGGCCGGAGTCGACATCTATATCCACGCGCCGTACGTGATCAACGTCGCCACCAGCAACAACCGGATCAGGATCCCGAGCCGCAAGCTGCTCGACCAGCACCTCAAGGCGGCCGCGTCGGTCGGCGCCAAGGGCCTGATCGTGCACGGCGGGCACGTGACCGCGGGCACGGACGCCGAGGCCGGCCTGGAGAACTGGCGCAAGGCGGTGGAGCGCATCGAGCGCCCGCTGCCGCTGCTGATCGAGAACACGGCCGGCGGCGACGGCGCCATGGCCCGGACGCTCGACGCGATCGGCAAGCTCTGGGAGGCGGTGGCCGGCGCGGCCCCGGACAACGACCCGAACCTGGGCTTCTGCCTGGATACCTGTCACGCCAACTCGGCCGGCATCGACCTCGCCGACGCGGCCGACCGGATCAAGGCGATCACCGGCCGGATCGACCTGGTGCACTGCAACAACTCGCGCGACGAGTTCGGCTCGGGCCGGGACCGGCACGCCAACATCGCGTCCGGGACGATCGACCCCGCCCTGCTGCTCGGCGTGGTCCGGGCCGCGGGTGCCCCGGTCATCTGCGAGACGCCCGCCGACGATGGCGGCCTGGCCGCCGACGTCAGCTGGCTGAAGGAGAACCTGTCTGCTTAGCGAGGGCAGGCCAGCGCAGCCGGAACTGATCGCCCGCGCCGTCGAGCACGCCGCCGGCCGGGTCGTCGTAGCCGTGGGCGCGCACCTTATCCCGTTCGGGGGAAAGTACGTCCCGCACCACGTAGGCGGCGAGCAGGCCTACGGTCCCGAACCGGAACAGGAGCGCGGCGAAGTACCACCCCGGGCCGATCCCCTGGTAGCCGGTCACCTGGGCGCCTCCGGCGATGGAGACGTAGATGAGGTAACCCCAGATGGCGAAGAAGTACGTGATCTCGGCGACCTGCCAGAGCAGGTAGGGCCACAGCCGGGGCCGGGCGAGCACGGCCAGCGGCACCAGCCAGATGACGTACTGCGGTGACCAGACCTTGTTCGTCATCAGGAAGGCCGCGAGGACCAGGAAGCACAGCTGCGGCAGGCGCGGACGGCGGGGAGCGGCCAGCGCGAGCACCGCGATCGCGGCACAGGCCACCACGAAGAAGGCGGTGGACTCCTCGTTCAGCACGCTGAGATCGGAGTTACCGAGCACGGGCACGTGGTAGTTCTCCAGCAGGTACCAGATCGCGCCCCAGTCGGCGCCCCGGTTCTTGCTGAACGTGTAGAAGTAGGCCCAGCCGGACGGCGCTGCGATCATCACCGGCAGGTCCACGACCAGCCACGCGATCACCGCGCCGGCCAGCATCCGGCCGAACTCGCGCATCCGCCCGGCCCGCAGGCAGAGCACCAGCAGCGGCCCGATGACCACCAGCGGGTAGAACTTGACCGCGGCCGCGAGACCGAGCAGGACGCCCGCCCACGCGGGGCGGCGAGCGGCCCAGGCGGCGATCCCCAGCGCCGTGAGCGCGAACGCGATCAGGTCCCAGTTGATGAACGCGCTCAGGATCAGCGCCGGGGAAAGCGCGACCATGAGCGCCTGCCAGCGCCGGTCCCGGCCGCCGGCCGCCCGCGCGGTGGCGAACACGCCCACCACCGCGCAGATGGCGAGCAGCAGCACGGTCACGTCGAAGAACTCGCGCCCTCTGATCGTCGCGTCGCTGATGTGACTGACCAGCCACGCGGCGGCCTGCATGGCGCCGCCGATGAGCACCGGGTACTCGACCCGGTGGCCGGTGTAGGGCACCTGGCCCGCGGACAGGCCCTCGCCGTAGTACAGCGGGTAGATGTCGGTGTAGCAGGCTCGCTGGAACTGGCTGGCGTAGGAGTTCCAGGCTCCCGCGCGGCACGGCGACTTCTCCGCGAACGCCAGCACCATGCCGAGCACGGATGCGGACAGCAGCACGATCGTGCTGCCGAGGGCGGCCGTCAGCGAGGTCCAGGGGCCGGTACCGGCGGAGCCGGACGGCTCGGCTCCGCCACCGAACCGCGTATTCGTCGATCCGGGGGCATCCACCCCCACAGTTAACCCCGTCCTGGGGTTCTCTTGCGCTGGCGGCGGACCCACAGGCCCGTCGCGGGGACGCCGATGACGACGGCGCCGGCCGCGCCGCCCGGAGCGGGGGCCGGGTTGGCGGCCGCGTTCTGCGTACCGTCGCCCGGCGTGCAGGTCACGACGGTCGGGTCACAGGTGTAGGTCGGGAACGGGTTAGGGTTGCCGCCGCCGTTGCCGTTGCCCTGGCCGCCGCCGTTGCCACCCTGGCCGCCGTGGTTGTCGTGGTTCGGCTTCTTGTGCTTCTTCGCCACCTTGCGCAGGTTCGGCGGGACCTGGTTCCAGGTGGCGCCGGTGAAGACCGGGGCGGGGAACGGCTCGACGCCCAGCGGCACGAACTGGTCCTCGGCGTAGGTGTGCCAGATGTTGGCCGGCCAGGTACCACCGAAACCGCCCGCGATGCCGCCGAGGCCGTCCAGCGTCTGCTTGGTCGTGTCGCTCTGGTTGTCGGTGAAGAACGCGACGGCCAGCGCCTGGCTGGGGATGGCGCCGAGGAAGAACGCCGACTGGGCCTTGTTGGTCGTCCCGGTCTTACCGACGATCTCCTGGCCGTTGCTCATCGCGGCGTTGGGGGCGGTGCCGTAGGACGGGTTGTCGACCTGGGACATCGCGTACTGCAGCTGGGTGGCCTCGTTCTTGTTCAGCGTCGGGTTGGAGCTGAACACCGGGTAGTTGGTGACCTTGATCGGGACCGGCGGGGCAGCTGGGCCGCGTGATCGAGGTGACCACGTGGGCGTGTGGTAGGTGCCGCCGTTGTCGATCGTGGCCAGCATGGTGGCCTGCTCGACGATGGTCAGCGAGGCCTGGCCGAGCGCGACGCCGGCCTCGTCCTCCATGGCCGGGACATAGGTAGCCCACCCGGCAGCGCGGGTGATGCAGGCCGCGTCGGTGTCCACCCCGAACAGCCTGCGCCATGTCGGCCACGGCCTTGCCGCCCACGGTGTGCCAGAGGTCGGCGTAGGCGGTGTTGATCGAGGCGCCCATCGCGACCTGCGGGGTATACGGCCACGTTCTCACCCGCTCGAGTCGTTGCCCACGGCGTAGTACTGGGAGGTATGGCAGCCGAGCCGCCCGTTCCCGATGGAGAACGCCGGCTCCGGGTAGGCGTTCGGCGAGGTGTCGGGCGGGATGCACTGGTCGTTGAAGCCGTTGAGCGTGCTGGTCTGCACGTTCATGCCCTGCTTGACCGCGGTGGCCAGGACGTACGGCTTGAACGAGGAGCCGACCTGCTCGCGGGTCAGCGTCATGTTCAGCTGGCAGTGGATCTTCTCGCAGTACTTCGCGCTGATGACCTTGCCGGTCCCGTTGTACCGGTAGCCGACGCGGCCGGGTCCGGGGTACAGCGCCTCGATGGCGCCGTTGGCCGGATCCTCGAGCACCGCGCCCGCGTGCATGGTCACCGGGTTGAACGGGACGGAACTCTGGTCGATCTGCGCCTCGTTGTCCGCCACCGCCTGGTACAGGGCTTTCATCTTGGCTGTCGTCGATCGAGGTGCGGATGACGTAGCCGCCGTTGTAGATCTGCGACTTGGACAGCTTGTAGGTGCCGGACAGCTCGTTGTAGACCATGTCCAGGACATAGGGGTCCCAGACGTCCTGGCCGAGGGTCCGCGGCACGTGGTTGCTCGGCGCCGGGAACTTCATCGTGACCGCGGCCTGCTGCTGGGTCAGCTTGCCCATCTGCACCATGCCGTTGAGCACGTAGTGCCAGCGGTTCTCCAGCTGGGGGCGGTACTGCGCCAGCGGGTAGTTGCTCGGCTGCTGGATGATCGCGGCGATCACCGCGGCCTGCGCCACGGTCAGCTTGTCGACCGACTTGCCGTAGTACGTCTGGGCCGCCGCCTGGACCCCGTAGGCCCCGTCACCGAAGTAGATGGTGTTCAGGTAGTTGGTGAGGATCCACTGCTTGGACTTCTCCTTGGCCACCTTCATGGCCACGAAGATCTCCTTGATCTTGCGGCTCATCGTCTGCTGGGTGCCGATGCCGCTGTAGTACTGCCGGACGAACTCCTGGGTGATGGTCGAGCCGCCCTGCTGCGAGCCGTCGCCGCCGGTGACGTCCTCGTAGGCGGCCCGCATGATGCCGGTGGGCGAGACGCCGCCCTCGTTGAAGAAGTTCCTGTCCTCGGCGGCGAGCACCGCATTGACGATCGCCGGCGAGTTCTGCAGGTCGGCGTAGGTCACCAGCTTGCGGTTGGTGTTGCCGAACCGGCCGATGAGGGTGCCGTCCTTGGAGTAGACCACCGACTGGGAGAAGCCGGTCGCCTCGAGCGCGCTGGTGGGAATCGGGGTCTTCTCGTAGGCCATGACCACCGCGGCCGCGCCGAGCACGACGACGCCGCCGACCATGGCGAGCAGCAGGCCGATGACCTTGCGCAGCGTCCAGTGCCGCCACCAGCTGCCCTTGACCTTGACCTTGGGCCGCTGCAGGCCACGACGCCCCGGTCCGCCGAATCCGCGCGGCCCACGGGGGCCGCGCGGTCCGCCGGGCCCGCCCGGCCCACCTGGGCCGCCACCGCCTACCGCGCGGCGGCCACGGACCGGGGCCTCGGGCGTCCAGAGGCCGGTCGCCTCGGAGTCCCAGCCCATATCGCTGGTTTCCTGCGCTCCGAGCGGACCGGCCGTCGGGGGGACGACGACCGACAACGGGCCTGGCCGCGTCCGCGGCCTGCGTACCGTGCGGCCTCGTCCGGACGGACCGCCGCCGTGCCTGCCCCCGCTGACCCGGCTGGACTCGTGCCCGTTACTGAAGTCAGCAGCGTCGGCGTAGCCCGCTTCCGGGCGGCGGAAACCCTGCGTGTCCCAGCCCGGGGCGTCATAACCCAGGTCATAGTCGACATCTGCGGCGTTGCCCCGAAAGCCCCCGTCGGCCGGCGGGCGGCCGTGCCCCGCCGGGCCTGCGTCGCGAAACCGAACGTCAAAGTCATTAGCTTTGCTGCTCACGCGTCCTCGCTGCTGGTGGCTCGGAGGCCGCCGGTTACCGGAGTGCGACCTCTACCCGAAGGGCGGGCTCCCGGAGTCCGGTGAACCCGCCGAACACAAACGTTACCTCCTGGAGACCATGTTCACTGGCTGCCCAGTGTTACTGGCTGGACCGCGCACGCCGCCTCCGGCGTACGGCAGGCTCACCAGTGCCGAGAACGTAAGAGGAAGCAAGGTGGTTCCACCCGCAACTCTGGCAGACCTCGACCACATAGACCCGGAATTCGCCGTATTCGGCCGCCATTTCCGCAAGTTCCCGGCTTTGCTTGACCCGTCCCTCGTACTGTCCCAGCTCGTCCCCGTAGACGTACGTCACGTGGGTGAGCCTGGTCTTCCGGCAGATCGGGCAGGCGTCCTCGGTGGGCTCGCCGTGGAACTTGGCGGCCCGCAACAGGTAGGGATGAGCGTCGCAGACATCCGTGACGGTCGTGCGCCCGGCACGCACGGACGCGAGCGTGGCCCGGCGGGCCAGCCCGTAATCCACGACGGATCGCCTAGACGTCATATTCGCCAGCGTACGTCGGAACCGGCCGTGAGCCGAGCCCAGATTTACTCTTCTTCGCCGCCAAAGCGTTACCGACCAGCGCTAAAGCGCCCGTACTTGCATGCAGGCACATCACTGCGTAGGATCCACATGTATCGGTTCGATACATCGCAGCGATCTAACGGTTTGATCTAACGAACCGAAGTATCGCAGCGAGGCATCGATCCGATGCAAACAGGGATACCACGGACTTCTGGGGGAAGCGTGGGACGTAACCGCTCCGGCGTACTCGAGCTAGCCGTGCTCGGGGTGCTGCACGGAACTCCGATGCACGGCTACGAGCTGCGCAAACGCCTCTACACCGTGCTAGGCGCGTTCCGCGCTCTCTCCTACGGGTCGCTGTATCCCTGCCTGCATGAACTTCTCGCCGCCGGGCTGATCGCGGAGGAGCACGAGGAGGCCGAGGAGGCGCCAGCACGAACCAGCGCGGCGCCAGCCCGGGCCGGCACAGCCCGGGCCAAGGCAGGACGCCGGTCGCTGAAGGTGTACCGGCTGACCGCCGACGGCAAGGAACGGCTGCAGGAACTCCTGGCCGAGGGTGGTCCGGCGACGTGGGAGGACGACGGGTTCGGCGTCCACTTCGCGTTCTTCGGGCTGACCAGGGCCGACGTGCGGCTCCGGATTTTGGAGGGCCGCCGCAGCAGGCTCGAGGAACGCACGGAGGCCATCCGAGCGGCCTTCACGCGGACCAGGGAGCGGGTGGACCGGTACACCGAGGAATTGCACCGGCATGGTCTGGAATCAGTGGAGCGGGAAGTCCGCTGGCTGAACGAGCTGATCGCGTCCGAGCGCGAGGCCGGGCAGTCCGGAGCGGACGACAACATTTCCGAGAAGGAGTCATCCTGATGGGTAAGGTGCGCATCGCCATCGTGGGCGTGGGCAACTGCGCCAGTTCCCTCGTACAGGGACTGGAGTACTACAAGGACGCCGACGAGGGTGTCCGGGTTCCCGGCCTCATGCATGTCCGGTTCGGTCCGTACCACATCAGCGACCTCGAGGTGGTCGCCGCGTTCGACGTGGACGCCAAGAAGGTCGGCTCCGACCTCTCCGAGGCCATCAACGCGAGCGAGAACAACACCATCAAGATCGCCGAGGTACCGCCGACCGGCGTGACCGTACAGCGCGGGCCGACCCTGGACGGCCTGGGCGAGTACTACCGGGAGATCATCACCGAGTCCGACGAGCCCGTCGCGAACGTGGTCCAGGTACTGCGTGACTCCGGCGCCGACGTCCTGGTCTGCTATCTCCCGGTCGGCTCGGAAGATGCGGCTAAGTTCTACGCCCAGTGCGCCATCGACGCGCACGTGGCGTTCGTGAACGCGCTGCCGGTGTTCATCGCGTCCAACCCGCAGTGGGCGGCCAAGTTCACCGAGGCCGGCGTGCCGATCGTCGGCGACGACATCAAGTCCCAGGTCGGCGCCACCATCACGCACCGCGTGCTGGCCAAGCTGTTCGAGGACCGCGGGGTCGAGCTGCTCCGCACCTACCAGCTGAACTTCGGCGGCAACATGGACTTCATGAACATGCTGGAGCGCAAGCGGCTCCAGTCGAAGAAGATCTCCAAGACCCAGGCCGTCACCTCCCAGATCCCGCACGAGATGGAGCGCGCCGCCGTGCACATCGGCCCGTCCGACCACGTGCCGTGGCTGGACGACCGGAAGATGGCCTACGTCCGGCTGGAGGGCCGCGCGTTCGGCGATGTGCCGCTCAACCTGGAGTACAAGCTCGAGGTGTGGGACTCGCCCAACTCCGCGGGCGTCATCATCGACGCGGTGCGCGCGGCGAAGATCGCCCTGGACCGGGGCATCGGCGGCCCGGTCATCTCGGCCAGCTCGTACTTCATGAAGTCGCCGCCCGAGCAGTACGGCGACGACGTCTGCCGGGACCTGGTCGAGGAGTTCATCCGCGGCGAAGTCGCCCGGTAGCGTACCCGGCCCGGCGCGGCCGTGCCCGTGAAGCAGGGCGCCCCCTAAGCTGGAGGGCGTGGCCAACGGGTCCAAGTCAGCGGTCTGGGCCGACTTGCGCGGGGTGCTGGCCGGGCGCGACTTCCGTCGGTTGTTCGCGACCCGGCTAGTCTCGCAGGCCGGTGATGGCATCGTCACCGCCGGCGTCGGCACCTACGTGTTCTTCAACGCGACCACATTTCCCAGCCCCGGCGCGGGGGCGGCGGCTTTCGCGGTCCTCTACCTGCCGTACTCGCTGATCGGGCCGTTCGCCGGGGTTCTCATCGACCGCTGGTCCCGGCGCCAGATCCTGGTCCGGTCGGCCCTGCTCCGGTCGGTGTTCGTGGCGCTGACGGCGGCGGCGATGGCGCTCGGCAACCGGGGCGCGCTGCTGTACGTGGCGGTGCTCCTCGTCCTGGGCGTGAACCGGTTCTTCCTGTCCTCGCTCTCGGTGGCGCTGCCGCACGTGGTGGCCGAGGACCAGCTGGTGGTGGCGAACGCGGTATCGCCGACCATCGGGGGCATCTCGGCGACCATCGGCGGCGTGGTCGCGCTGGGCCTCAACGTCGCCACCGGCAACACCGAGCGCGGCGCCGCGGTCACCTTGCTGGCCGGCGGCGCCTGCTACGTGACCGCCAGCCTGATCGCGGCCACCATGGCCCGCGACCGGCTCGGCCCGAACCGGCCGGACGGGCCAGGCCGGACGAGCCGCCGCCCCGCAGGCCGCTGCTCGGCGAGTTCGCCTCGGTCGCGGCCGGGCTGGCCGACGGCGCCCGGTACGTCATCCGGCGCCGCGGCCCGGCGGCGGCGCTGGGGGCCACCGGCGGCTTCAGCCTGGTGTTCGGCCCGCTGTTCCTGATGTCGGTGCTGCTCTACCGGAACTACTTCTACCGGTCCAGCGTCAGCGTGGCCGAAGGTCACTTCGGCCTGCTAGTGGGCCTGGCCGGGGTCGGCTACGCCTGCGCGGCGCTGCTGACCCCGCCCGCCACCAGGCGGATGGCCAAGCCCGCCTGGATCACGCTGCTGCTCGTCGTGAGCGCGGTGGTGACCCTCGCCCTGGGCGAGACCTTCCTCCAGGTCGCCTACCTGGCCATCGGGTTCTGCCTGTACCTCACCCGGCAGGGCGTGGCCATCTGCGCGGTCACCGTCCTGCAGGAAGAGGTGGACGACGCCTACCGGGGCCGGGTGTTCGCCTTCTACGACATGATGTTCAACGCCGCCTACGTGGCCGGGGCCGCGCTGAGCGTGGCCATCATGCCGGCCAACGGCCATTCCCCGCTGCTCATCGCCCTGGTGGCGGCGGGCTTCGCCGTGGTCGCGGCCGCCTACTGGCTGACCGCGGGCCGGGGTCAGTCTTCGTCCGGTTCCGCGGGCGGCGGCACGATCCCCTCGGCGGCCGCCCAGCGCAGCAGCTCCTGAATGACCCGGTCCCGGCCCAGCTCGCCGTCGGTGATCCGCAGCTCGAGCAGGAAGGCGTAGGCCTTCCCCACCAGCGGGCCCGGCGGGATCCCCAGGATGCGGATGATCTCGTGGCCGTCGAGTTCCGGCCTGAGCGCGGCCAGTTCCTCCCGCTCGCTCAGCTCCGCGATGCGCTGCTCGAGCCCGTCGTAGGCCCGGGCCAGCCGCATCGCCTTGGCCCGGTTCCTGGTGGTGCAGTCGGCCCGGGTCAGCACGTGCAGCCGGGAGAGCAGCGGCCCGGCGTCGCGCACGTACCGCCGCACCGCCGAATCGGTCCATTCGCCCTCCCCGTAGCCGTGGAACCGCAGGTGCAGTTCCACCAGCCGGGAGACGTCCTTGATGACCTCGTTGGGGAAGCGCAGCGCGGTCAGCCTGCGCTTGGTCATTTTCGCGCCGACCATTTCGTGCAGGTGGAACGCGACCCGCCCGTCGGGCAGCAGGTTCCGGGTCTGCGGCTTGCCGATGTCGTGCAGCAGCGCAGCCAGCCGGACGACCAGGTCGCCCTCGAGCCCGTACCGCGGCTCGAGGTCGATGGCCTGCCGCAGCACGGTGAGGCTGTGCTGGTAGACGTCCTTGTGCCGGTGGTGCTCGTCGGCTTCCATCCGGAGCCTGGACACCTCGGGCAGCACCCGATCGGCGACGCCGGTCTGGACCAGCACGTCGACGCCGAGGGCCGGGTCGGGGGTCAGCATCAGCTTGGTCAGCTCGGCGGTGATCCGTTCGGCGGACACGATCTCGAGACGTTCCGCCTGGTCGTTCATGGCGGCGCGGACCTCGGGCGCGACGGCGAAGCCGAGCTTGGCCGCGAACCTGGCCGCGCGCAGGATGCGCAGCGGGTCGTCGCTGAACGACCGCTCGGGCGGGCCGGGGGTGCGCAGCACCTTTTCCCTCAGACCATCAAATCCACCGAACGGGTCGATGAACTCGTAATCGGGCAGCCGGGCTGCCATCGCGTTGACGGTGAAGTCGCGCCGGCTCAGGTCCTCCTCGAGCGACGTGCCGTACTGGACGCCGGGCCGGCGCGAGGTCCGGTCGTACTGCTCGCTGCGGTAGGTGGTGACCTCGAAGATCGCGTCGCCCTTGCGCAGCCCGACGGTGCCGAAGGCGATCCCGACCGTCCAGGTCTTGTCGGCCCAGCCGCGGGTGATCGTCAGGACCTGGTCGGGCGTCGCGTCGGTGGTGAGGTCGAAATCGCTCGGCCGCTCGCCCCGCAGCACATCCCGGACGGGGCCGCCGACCAGGGCGAGCTCGTGGCCATGGCGCGCGAACAGGCGGCCGATCCCGGCCACGGCGGGCACTCGCTCACGCAGCAGCGCCTGGGCCGCCCGACGCTGTTCATTGCTCATGGACACGGCCACCGAGGGTATCTCAGACAACTAGCATTCCTGGTGTGGACGGCTGGCGATCGGCGACGCTTCGGCGGCGGACTCTGTCCATGGCGGCCGCGATCGCGGCCGCCGCCCTCGCGGCGGCGCCTGCCCTGGCGGCGATCTCAGGCGCTCCGGCGGCGCAGGCCAGCCCGGCCGCGCCACACCGCCGCGCGGGTCGCGGCGGGCGGCCTCGTCGATCCACATCAACGGGATGAACCCGCAGGTCGCCCGGGCCGGCTCCACGGTCAACGTGCGGGGCACGATCACCAACGGCACCCGCCAGACCCAGGCCGGGCTCGAGGTGCAGCTGGACACCTCGGCCACCCACTTCACCACCCGCGACGGCCTGAAGTCCTACCTGTCCAGCGGCCAGGCCACCGGCCTGGTCCAGGCCGGGGACTCGTTCTCGTCGCGGCCAGCATGGCCCCCGGGGCGACCATCTCCTGGAGCACCTCGTTCCAGGTCAGCACCGCGGGCATCAGCACGTTCGGCGTCTACCCGGTGACGGCCGAACTGCAGGCCGTCGCCACGCTCGGCGTGCTCTCCGCCGACCGCACGCTGCTCCCGTACTGGCCCTCCTCGCAGGCGGCGGCGGGCCTGCAGAGCCGGCTGAAGGTCTCCTGGCTCTGGCCGCTCGTCGACCAGCCGCACCACCAGGCGTGCACCGCCCTGACCGACAACAGCCTGGCCGCCGGCCTGAGCCCCGACGGCCGCCTGTCCGCCCTGCTCGGCGCCGGGGCCAGCCACGCAAGACGCCGGCCTGACCTGGATGATCGACCCGGCCCTGCTCAGCGACGTGGCCACCATGTCGTCCCGCTATCAGGTGGGCGGCCAGGCGAACTGCGCCGGGGCCCCCGCCGAGGCGGCCAGCCCGGCCGCGGCGAGCTGGCTGACCGCGCTCAGGAAGGTCACGGCGGCCCAGCCGACCGTGCTGACCCCGTACGCCAACGTGGACATGCCCGCCCTCGTCCACCAGGGCCTGACCAAGGACCTGGCCAGCGCCTACAGCCTCGGCCGCACGGTCGGGAACGGCGTGCTGCGCGGGAAGTTCGGGCAGGACATCGCCTGGCCGGCCGGAGGGACCGCGGACCTGTCGGTACTGACCAAACTGGCTGCCACCGAGCACGTTCGCACGGTGGTACTGACCAGCAGCCAGCTGCCGGCCCTGCCCGTCGGGAGCTTCTCACCCGACGACGCGGTGACCGCGCTGAAGGTCGCGGGCCTGCCGGTGAACGTGCTGCTCTCCGACAGCACCCTGACCGGGGTGCTACGGGCCGGCGACACCAGCACCGGCACCCTGTCCAAGAGCGCCGAGTTCGGCGTCCGGCAGCGGTTCCTGGCCGAGACGGCCATGATCGCCGCCGAGGCCCCCGAGTCCGCCCGCACGATCGTGGTGGCCCCGCCCTACGACTGGAGCCCGTCCGCGGGGCTCGCCGATGACCTGCTCAACGAGACCGCGAGCGCCCCGTGGCTGGCGCCGGCCCCGCTGGCCAGCCTGAGCTCGGCCCCGGACACCGAGCGCGGCGTGGCCCGGAAGCAGCTGCCGTCCAGCAAGAAGAGCCCGGGCGAGCTCAGCGCCGCCTACCTGGACCAGGTCCGTACCGCCGGCACCAAACTGGCCGGGTTCCAGTCGATGCTCTACAAGCCCAGCGAGGGCTACACGCAGTTCCTGAACGAGGCCATGATCGCCACCGAGTCGGCGGCCTGGCGCGGCCGCGGGGCGGCGCGGGGGGAGGCGCTCGCCGACAACCTGTCCAGTTACGTCGAGGGCGCGGAGAAGAAAGTCAAGATCATCGCGTCGTCCCAGGTACCGATGGGCGGCTCGTCCGGGCTGGTGCCGTTCTCGGTGCAGAACGGCCTGCTGCACCAGACCATCCAGGTCAAGGTCATCGTCAGCGTGGTCAACACCCGTAGCCGGACGTCCCAGCTGACCGTCGGCCGATTCCAGGACACGCTGATCATCCCGCCCGGGCAGACGCCCCTGGTCCGGCTGCCCGTCTCCGCCGCCCCGCAGGGATCGACGGTCATCCACGTCAGCCTGGCCGGCGCGGACGGGACACCGCTGCCGGCCGTCAAGGTGGGGACCATCACCGTGCTGTCGACCAGGTACGGGCGGGCCATCTTGTTCCTCATCGGGGCCGCGATCGGCGTCCTCGTCCTGACCTCGGTGTTCCGCGGGCTCCGGCGGCGGATGCGCGGGGACACCAATCTGGTCAACGAAGAGGCGGATCCACCAGGTAGCGTCGTGACTGGCACCAGCGACGCGCGATACCCGACGGAGGCACCGGATGACCTGGCCGATGCACGACGCTGGGCCGACGACGCCTGACCCCGAGGCGGGACCCGACCTGGAGTACGGCGAACCAGGTCACGACGATCCGGGCTACGAAGACACCGGCCAGCCACGGCGCGGCCGGCACGCGGCCCCGGATCCGCTGCCGCCGCTCGACGGCCCGATGCCGGGCGGCGGCCCGAGCCCGGCCGAGACGACGCTGCCGCTGGCGCTGAAGTGGCCGGCCCCGCCGACCTCGCCGCACCGCGGGCCCGGGGCGCCGGGCGCGCCCGGGTCCCCAGCCAGCTGGCGCCGGGTACCCAGGACCACCGCAGAGCCCGACCCGGACCGGACGCGGCCCCTGCAGCCGACCTTCACCCCGACCCCGGCCCGGCCGGCGTCGCCCGCTCCCCCGGGCCCGCCTGGGTCTCCTGGCCCGCCGGGTGGCGGTCCCCGGGGCCCTGGGGGCCCGGCCGCGGGTGCCCGTCACGGCGGCGCTCCGGCTCCCCGCGGCGCGGCGGGCACCACCCAGCGCTCCAGCCTGGTCCGGTCCGGGGCCGGGATGGCCATCGGCACCCTGGTCTCCCGCGGCACCGGCTTCCTGCGCACCCTGGTCCTGGTGTTCGCGATCGGCACCGGCCCGCTCGGCAACGCCTACAACAACGCCAACACGCTGCCGAACACCGTCTACTACCTGATGCTCGGCGGCATCTTCACCAGCGTGGTGGTGCCGCTGCTGGTCCGGTCGGCCCGGCGCGACCCGGACAAGCGGCGAGGCCTACGCGCAGCGGATGTTCACCCTCGGCGCGGTGGCCCTGCTGGCCGTCACCGTGCTGGCGACGGCCCTGTCCGCCCCGCTGGTCACCCTGTACGCGCCGCGCATCCACGGCGACGAGCACAACCTGATGGTGCTCTGGGCCTACCTGTTCATCCCGCAGATCTTCTTCTACGGGATGAGCTCGCTGATCGGGGCCGTCCTGAACACCCGCGGCCGGTTCGCCGCGCCGATGTGGGCCCCGGTCGTCAACAACGTGGTCGTGATCGTCATCGGCGGCCTTTACTACCTCACGGTCGGGCTGCACAAGACCCCGTCGAACATCTCGGCCACCGGAGTACAGCTGCTCGGCATCGGCACCACCCTCGGCGTGGTGGCGCAGACGGTCGCGCTGTTCCCGTCGCTGCGGGCGGCCGGCTTCCGGTGGCGGCCCACGCTCGGGTTCCGCCGCGACGAGGTCAGCGAGATGGGCCGGATGGCCGGCTGGATGTCGGTCTACGTGGTCACCCAGTGGGCCGGCAACCTGATCGTCCAGATCCTGGCCAACAACGCCTCGTCGGGCGAGAACGGCTATTCCGCCTACTCCATCGCCTGGCAGCTGTTCCAGCTGCCGTACGCCATCGTCGGCATCTCGGTCATCACGGCGCTGCTGCCCCGGATGAGCGAGCACGCCAGCGCACGCCGGTATTCGCTGGTCCGGGACGACTTCTCCATCGGGGTCCGGCTGGCCTCGGTGATCGTGGTCCCGACCTCGATCTACATCGCCGTGCTGGGCGGCCCGATAGCGGAGGTCCTGTTCGGCTATGGCAGCAGCTCGCCGGCGAACGCACGCTACATCGGCGAGGTCTTCGGCCTGTTCTCCCTGGGCCTGGTGCCGTACATGCTCACCCAGCTGCAGCTGCGGGTCTTCTACTCGTTCCAGGACAGCCGGACCGCCGCCTTCGTCGGGGTGCTCACCATGGTCGCCAGCATCGCCGGCGCCGTCATCGCCGCGTCGATGCTGCCGGGCCGGCACGAGGTCGCCGGGCTGGCCGTGGCGTACGGGGTCGCGAACCTGGTCGGGACGATCGCCGGCTGGGCGCTACTGCTGCGCCGGATGGGCAGCCTGGACGGGTGGGCGATCGCCCGCAGCCTGACCCGGATGCACCTGGCGACCGTGCCCGGGCTCGTCTTCGCGCTGGCCGTGATGGCCGGCGCCGGGCACATCGCGCATAACCCGAGCGCAATCTACGGCCTGATCGTTACCGTCGTAGGTGGCGGTGGCGCGATCGGCCTGTACGCGCTCTGTGCCAGGTCACTGCGGGTAGCCGAGTTCGGATTCCTGATGAAGACGATGGCCGCGAGGTTCGGCGGGCAGAGCGGGCGGCATTAGCATGGGTGGCAACCTATGAGCACATACACGTCGGAACCAGGAACCAGGCTGGCCGGACGCTATCGTCTGGTCGACCAGGTGAACGAGGGTGCCGGCTGGACCTACTGGAAGGCCACGGACGAGGCCCTCGCCCGTTCGGTCAGCGTGCTCACGTTCGCCAGCGGCTTCCCCCGGATCGCCGAGACGGTGACCGCCGCCCGCGCCGTGAGCAGGCTCGGCGATCCGCGGTTCGCCCAGGTCTTCGACGTGGAAGACGGCGAAGAGCTGGCCTACGTGGTGCTCGAGTGGGTGGCCTCCGCCTCGCTGTTCGACATGCTCTCGGAAGGCCCGCTCGACCCGCCGCGCGCGGCCGCGCTGGCCGTGGAAGCGGCCCGCGCGATGATGGCCGCGCACGCCATCGGGCTCGCGCACCTGCGGCTCGATCCCGCCTGCCTGCACTGGACGGCGGCCGGCGGCGTGAAGATCGCCGGGCTCGGCATCGACGCCGCGCTGGCCGGCCCGGCCCTGACGGCGCCCGCCGACGACGCCGAAGATCCCCAGCTCACCGACACCCGGGACCTCGCCCGGCTGCTCTACGCCGCGCTGACCGGCTACTGGCCCGCGCTGCCCGGATCCGCCGGTGACTCCGCACCCGGCCTGCTCCCGCCCGCCCCGGAGAACGGCGGCGAGCTGTGCACGCCGCGCCAGGTCTCGGCGGACATCCCGGCCGCCGTCGACGACGTAGCCTGCCGGGCGCTGTTCCAGCGGGCGAGCCGCCACGGGCCCGCGCTCAGCACCGCGACCGAGTTCGCCGACGCCCTGGCCGAGGCCGCCCCGCCGGTGCCGCTGTTCTTCGGGCCGGCCCCGCCGGCCAGCCAGGCCACCCAGGGTTACTCCTACGGGCAGGACAACTCCACCAACCCGTTCCCGCCGCCAGAAGGCGCCCCGCGGCACCGGCCCGCGGGCCGGCCCTCCGGCGGGGGACGCAAGCCGCCCGCGCCGCATTCCGCCGCCGCCCGGGCCGTCATCAGCATCGTGATCGTGCTGGTGCTGGCGGCGGTCGGCGTGGCCGCCTGGTCGGTCAGCCGCAGCCTGCACCACTCCCCGACCACGACGCCCAGCCAGTCATCGTCGTCCTCCTCGTCGCCGTCCTCGGCGGCCGCGGCCGCCCCGCTCAAGCCGGTCAGCGCGAGCGTGTACAACCCGGCGCCCAATACGAGCGGCGACGACGACCCCAGCGGTGCGTCGGCGGCGATCGACAGCGACACCAGCACGTCCTGGCACACCAGCTTCTACGTCGACGATCCCGTCTTCGGCCACCTGAAGCCGGGGGCCGGCCTGCTCCTGGACATGGGCCGGGCGGTGCGGCTGAGCCAGGTGGCGATCCAGTTCGGCACCACCTGCTGCACGCACGTCCAGATCGAGCTGGGCAACACCAGCACGGTCAGCACGGCGGCGCTGGGCAGCTTCACCCCGGTGCAGAGCTCCGCCTCGGCGGCGGGCGTCACCACCTTCAACGTGACCAGCAAGGCCACCGGCCGCTACGTGCTGATCTGGATCACCGAGCCTGCCGCCGCTGGCCGGCAATCCGGGTAAGTTCGAGACGATGATCTACAACGTCACCGTGCGCGGCTTCACCACGGGTCAGTCGGGCTGATGCCCTATGCCGGACGCTTCGGGTCCCGGCCGGCCGGAGCCATCTGACGCCGAACTGCTCCGCCGTCACGTGGCCGGGGACACCGAGGCGTTCGGCGAGCTGTTCCGCCGGCACCGGGACCGGCTGTGGGCGGTCGCGCTGCGCACGGTCTGCGATCCCGAAGAGGCCGCCGACGCCCTCCAGGACGCCATGGTCTCCGCGTTCCGCCGGGCCGGCGACTTCCGGGGGGAGTCCGCGGTCACCACGTGGCTGCACCGGATCGTGGTGAACGCGTCCCTGGACCGGCTGCGCCGCCGGGCCGCCCGGCCCGCCCTGTCCACCGGGGACGAGCAGGTCTTCGAGGCGCTGGTGACCCAGGACGGCGATCCCACCCGCAGCACGGACACCCGGCTGGACGTGAACGCCGCGCTGCGGATGCTGCCGCCGCCGCAGCGGGCCGCGCTGGTCGTGGTGGACATGCTCGGCTTCGGGGTCGCCGACGCCGCCATCATCCTCGACACCTCGCCCGGCACGGTGAAAAGCCGCTGCGCCCGCGCCCGGGCCCGGCTGCTGCCCTACCTAGCGCACCTGCAAGGGAACCGATCGGGGAGCGAGAGCGTCCAACCGGCGCAAGGAAATGACTCATGAGGGGACAGATGGCGCACCTGGACGCGGAGGTCCTGGCCGAGTTCCGGGCGGGACTCATCACCGGGCGGCGCGGTGCCTCGATCACCGCGCACCTGGCGGGCTGCGATCGCTGCACGGCCCTGGGCGACCAGCTCGCCGGGGTTTCCGCGCTGCTCGCGTCCGTCCCGGTCCCGGCGATGCCCGACCTGGTGGCCCAGCGGCTGGACACCGTGCTGGCGGCCGAGGCCGCCCGGCGCCCGGCCGGGGCAGCCAGCCCGGACCAGGCCGAACGGGCTCGCGCTGATCGCCCCGGCCACCGTGCGACGCGCCGCCGGCGGACGCCTCGCCCCAGTTTCCGGCTGCTGTCGGCGCGCGTGCTCGCTCCCGTCGCCGTTGTCCTGCTGGCCGCCGGCGGCTACGGCCTGAGCCGGGCCATCGGGCCAGGCAGCCAGGCCATCACCTCGGCCGGCTCCGCCACGGCCGGCCGTGCGGCGGCCAGTGCTCCCAAGGCGGCGCCCTCCATCGCCGCCTCCGCCCACGGCCCCCTCAACACGCCGGTGTCACCGCCGGTGCGCGGGGCCCAGGGGACCGTGCCGCGGCCGCAGCGGATCACCGCGGCCAACTTCACCCTGGTCGCCAGCACCACGAACTTCTCCGCCGCCACGCTCAAGCAGCAGGTCGAGACCGACCTCGGCCGGCCGGCGTCCGCCGGGGCGGCGCAGCCGGTGAGCCAGCAGCTGCGGGCGTGCGTGCAGAACCTGACCCGCGGCGCCGCCCTGGTCCGGGTGGAAAGCGCCCGTTTCGCCGGGCAGCCGGCCACCCTCGTCGTGGCCCGCAGCGGACCGGCTGACATGGCCTGGATAGCGGGCCCCGGCTGCTCGGCGACCAGCCGTGACGTCCTTGCCAGGACATCGGTCCCCTAGGGAATCTCCGAGCCCTAATATCGGTTCACTGGAGAGCCAGTCAGATGAGGGGTTGATAACGGTTGGCAGCGGGAACCGAAGTCCGGAACGTCATCATTATCGGGTCCGGCCCGTCCGGTTACACGGCGGCACTTTACGCGGCTCGCGCCGAGCTGAAGCCCTTGGTCTTCGAGGGTTCGGTCACCGCGGGCGGCGCGCTCATGCAGACCACCGAGGTGGAGAACTTCCCCGGCTTCCCGGACGCCATCATGGGCCCCGAGCTGATGGACTCGATGCGCAAGCAGGCGGAACGGTTCGGCGCGGAACTGCTGTCGGACGACGTTATCGAGGTCGACCTGGCCGCGGACCCCAAGGTGGTCAAGACCGACAGCGAGACCTACCTGGCCAAGGCCGTCATCATCGCCACCGGCTCGCGGTACAAGGAGCTCGGCGTGCCGGGCGAGAAGACCCTCGGCGGGCACGGCGTCTCCTGGTGTGCCACCTGTGACGGGTTCTTCTTCCGCGGCCACGACATCGCGGTCATCGGCGGCGGCGACTCGGCCATGGAAGAGGCCATGTTCCTCACCAGGTTCGGCAAGTCGGTCACCGTGGTCCACCGGCGGGACACGCTGCGGGCCTCGAAGATCATGCAGGACCGGGCGTTCGCCAACCCCAAGATCACGTTCCTGTGGAACAGCGAGGTCGCCGAG
Source organism: uncultured Actinomycetota bacterium (assembly GCA_963839095.1). GTDB lineage: Bacteria > Actinomycetota > Actinomycetes > Streptosporangiales > Streptosporangiaceae > Palsa-504. The sequence continues at coordinate 189,124 of CAWIUF010000018.1, forward strand.
GTGCTCGGCGAGGAGAAGGTCACCGGCCTGCGGATCACCAGCACCAAGGACGGCACCGAGAGCATCCTCCCGGTAACCGGGGTGTTCGTGGCCATCGGCCACGACCCGCGCTCGGAGCTGTTCACCGAGCAGCTCGAGCTCGACGACGAGGGCTACCTGGTGGTGGACCAGCCGTCCACCCGGACCGCCATCGAGGGCGTCTTCGCCTGCGGTGACGTCGTCGACCATACGTACCGGCAGGCGGTCACCGCGGCCGGCACCGGCTGCGCGGCGGCGCTCGACGCCGAGCGCTGGCTGGCCAGCAAGGAAAACTGACAGCACGGTTTTCTCATCGCAAGTTAAGGGATGTGATCGCAAGTGGGCGCGACCAAGGTCGTGACGGACGAGACCTTCGAGGCGGAGGTCCTGAAGAACGACAAGCCGGTCATCGTGGATTACTGGGCCGAATGGTGCGGCCCGTGCCGCATGGTCGCTCCGGTGCTCGAGGAGATCGCCAACGAATACGCGGACAAGATCGCGGTGGTAAAGCTCAACATCGACGAGAACCCCGCCGTGTCGCAGCGTTACGGCATCATGGCCATTCCGACCATGAATGTGTTCTCCGGCGGGCAGGTCGTCAAGCAGATCGTGGGGGCCAAGCCGAAGTCGGCCATTCTCCGCGAGCTGGCCGAATACATCTGATCGCAGCAGATCTCAGCGACCCCTCAGGGACCCGCAGGCCGTTTACACCGGCCGCAGGGCACCCTGGGGGGTCGACGGCGTCATGGACCCGAGCAGCCGCTCCAGCGCCACCTCGACGTCCTCGCGCCAGGTGAGCACGGTCCTGAGCTCCATCCGCAGCCGCGGGTAGTGGTGGTGCGGGCGGACCGTCTTGAACCCCACCGCGAGCAGGTAGTCGACGGGGAGCATGCACCCGCCCGGGGATTCCCAGCGCCGGTCCCCGAAGGCCTCGATGGCCCGCACGCCGCGGCGCGTCAGGTCCTTGGCCATGGCCTGGACGAGCATCCGGCCGATGCCCCCGCCGGCGAACTCGCTGAGCAGGTGGGCGGTCATGAACAGCACCGCGTCGGCGCTCACCGGGCTGGTGGGGAAGGCAATCGAGCGGGGCACGTACTGTGGCGGGGCGAACAGCATGTACCCGGCGGGCACGCCGTCGACGTAGGCGATCTTGCCGCAGCTGCCCCACTCGAGCAGCACGGAGGAAACCCAGGACTCCTTCTCGAGTTCCGGGTCTCCGTTTTCCTCGGCTCGCGCCCGGCTGACCGGGCCAAGTTCCCAGAAAACGCATGTGCGGCACTTCGGCGGCAGGTCGCCGAGGTTATCCAGCGTGATGTTGACGATACGACGTGACATCCTCATCCCCGGCGTAATCCACAAGCGCTCCCGGGAGATACCCCGTATCCTGGCATGATACTCGGGGGCGCCAGTGGGGAGTCGTTCTCCTGGGTAAACACTCCCAACGACTCAGGAGAGGCCCGTGACCGGGGAACAGCAGCCGATATCCCAGCCGCAGCGAATCGACCGTTACGTCGGCCAGTACGCCGAACGTGCGGTTGGCATGGTGGCTTCGGAGATCCGAGCTCTGTTCGCCGTCGCGGCCAGACCCGAGATCGTTTCCCTGGCCGGCGGATCGCCGTACGTGTCGGCCCTTCCGCTCGACGCCGTCGGCGACATGGTGGCCCAGCTGGTCGCCACCCAGGGTGCTACCGCGCTGCAGTACTGCACCGCGCAGGGCGACGCGGGCCTGCGCGAGCGGATCTGCGATGTCATGGAGCTCGAGCAGATCCGCGCCCACCCGGACGAGATCGTCGTCACGGTCGGCTCGCAGCAGGCGCTGGACCTGCTGACCAGGATCTTCATCGATCCCGGGGACGTGATCCTGGTCGAGGCGCCCTCCTACGTCGGCGCGCTCGGCGCTTTCGCGTCCTACCAGGCGGACGTGGTGCACGTGGCGATGGACAACGACGGCCTGATCCCCGAGGCGCTGGAAGAGGCCATCCGGCGCACGGCCGCGGCGGGCCGCAAGGCCAAGTTCCTCTACACCGTGCCGAACTTCCAGAATCCGGCCGGGGTCACCCTCGCCGCCGACCGGCGCCCCCGCATCCTGGACATCTGCCGTCGCGCGGGCCTGCTGGTGGTCGAGGACAACCCGTACGGCCTGCTCGGCTTTGACGGCGAGCCGATGCGCGCGCTACGCGCCGACGACGCCGACGGGGTCGTCTACCTGGGCTCGTTCTCCAAGACCATCGCGGCCGGCCTGCGGGTCGGCTGGGCGGTGGCGCCGACGGCGATCAGGGAGAAGCTGATCCTGGCGGCCGAGTCGGCGGTGCTCTGCCACTCCAGCTTCTCCCAGCTGACCGTGCGCGAGTACCTGAACACCCAGCCCTGGCTGGAGCAGATCAAGGACTTCCGCGAGCTCTACCGGGAACGCCGGGATGCCATGCTGAGCGCGCTGGCCCGGATGATGCCGCCGGAATGCCACTGGACGCACCCGGGCGGCGGGTTCTTCGTCTGGCTCACGCTCCCGGACGGGATCAACTCCAAGGCGATGCTGCCGCGGGCCATCTCGTCGCGGGTGGCCTACGTGCCCGGGACCGGCTTCTACGCTGACGGCTCGGGTGCCCAGTACGCCCGGCTGTGCTACTCACTGCCCACCCCGGACCGGATCAACGAAGGCATCCGGCGGCTTACTTCGGTGATCGAAACCGAAGTCCAGCTGCGCGATGACTTCGGCCCTATGAGTCCGGCTTCCTAGTTAAGGCTGTATTTCAAAATCATGAGCGATCTCGAGCGCATCGTCGTCCTGGCTGGCGGCCTGTCCCCGGAGCGGGAAGTCTCGCTGCGGTCCGGGGACCGGGTCCGTGACGCGCTGGCCGAGGCGGGCATCCATGCCATCGTCGCCGACGCCGATGCCGCCCTGCTCGCCCTGCTGCGCGCCGACCCGCCCAGCGCCGTCTTCCCGGCCATCCATGGCGTCTGCGGGGAGGACGGCGCGATCAGGGAGGTCCTCGGGCTGCTCGGCGTGCCCTACGTCGGGTCCGTGGCCAGCGCCTGCCAGATGGCCTTCGACAAGCCCACAGCCAAGGCCCTGGCCGCCGCCGCGGGCCTGGCCACGCCGCCTTCCGTGACCCTCCCCCGGGAGACCTTCCACGATCTCGGGGCCGCTGCGGTCATCGACCTGATCGTGGCCCGGCTGGGGCTGCCGCTGTACGTCAAGCCGTCGCGCGGCGGCTCGGCCCTGGGCGCCGGGGCGGTCCGCACCGCCGCCGAGCTGCCGGCCGCGCTGCTGAGCTGTTTCGCCTACGGCGACACGGCGCTGATCGAGCGGTTCGTGGCCGGCACCGAGGTCGCGGTCAGCGTGGTCGATCTCGGCGAGGGCCCGCAGGCCCTCCCGGTGGTGGAGATCGTCCCAGGTGAGGGTGGGTACGACTACGCCGCCCGGTACACCGCGGGCAAGACCGAGTTCTACGTCCCGGCCCGGCTGTCCGCTGAGGTCGCGGCCGAGGCCGCGCGGATCGCCATCGCCGCGCACACGGTGCTCGGCCTGCGTGACCTGTCCCGGACCGACCTCATCGTCGACGAGGCGGGCACGCCCTGGTTCCTCGAGGTAAACGTCTCGCCCGGGATGACCGAGACGAGCACGCTCCCGCTGGCGCTGGAGGCTTCTGGCCACCCGTTCGGTCGTACCTGCGTCCAGCTGCTCGAACTGGCAGCCGCCCGCGGCGCCTGAGCGCTCCCCTGGCTTCGTTACGCCATGAACGAGGAGCTGCGGGCGGAACTGCTCCGGCGGGTCGCGGCCGACCAGGAGGCCCGCCAGGTCCTGGACCGCGAGGCCATGGCGGCGGCCGACCGCGAGAACCTGCCGTGGCTGCGGCGGGTGATCGCCGATGCGGGCTGGCCGGGTAAGTCCCTGGTGGGTGAGGATGGCGCGCAGGCGGCGTGGCTGCTCGCGCAGCACGCCGACCGTGACCCGGCGTTCCAGCGCCGGTGCCTGGACCTGCTGACCGCCGCCGTGGAACGCGGCGAGGCCACGGTCGTGCAGCAGGCCTATCTCACCGACCGGGTCCTGCTGCACGAAGGCCAGCCCCAGGAATACGGCACCCAGGCCATCGGCCGGCCGGGCCGGTTCGAGGCGAGAAGGCTGCGTGACCCGGACCATGTAGACGAGCGGCGGGCCAGCGTCGGGCTCGGTCCGCTGGCCGGTTACCTGGCCAGGATGGCCGAGCACGCGCACGCCGGAGCCGATACGCCTATCGTGCGGGGCCTGCCAGGCCACCCTGGAGGTCTGGCCGCCGGACGCGGGCGAGGCCTGCACCGTCTCCTGCCCGAAGTGCGGCCTGGAGCACACGTTCCGCGTAGACGGCTGAGCGAACGGGCTCGTCACCGGATCAAGTCGCTCCAGGAACCGATGGAAGGGCCGCCTTGAGCATGGCCGGCGGGAGTGTGAGCGCTCCGGGCCGCGTCCTAGGCTTCATTTCATGACACAACGCAAGAGCTTTGGCAGCGACAATCACGCCGGCGTCCATCCCGCGGTCCTCCAGGCGATCGTGGACGCGAACGCGGGCGACGCGGTCGCTTACGGCGCCGACAAGCGGACCGAGCAGGCCACCGCTGCGCTGCGTGAGGCCTTCGGAGCCGACGATGCCTTCCTGGTGATGAACGGCAGCGGCGCCAACGTTCTCGGCCTGAGCCTGCTGCTGCGCCGGCACGAGGCCGTCATCTGCGCCGAGACGGCACACATCAACACCGACGAATGCGGCTCGGCCGAACGGCTTACCGGCACCAAGCTGCTGGCCGTGCCGTCACCAGACGGGAAGATCACCCCCGACCTCATCGCCGAGCAGCTCTCCGGCCGTGGCGACGACCACCGGTCCCAGCCTGGCGTGGTCGCCGTCACCCAGTCGACCGAGCACGGCACCTGCTATACGCTCGCCGAGCTGCGGAAAATCACCGACTTCTGCCACGCCAGCGACCTCCGCGTCTTCCTGGACGGCGCGCGCCTGGCCAACGCGGCCGCCTCACTCGAATGCTCGCTGGCCGAACTGGCCGAGTGTGCGGACGTGCTCAGCTTTGGCGGCACCAAGAACGGGGCGATGGGCGCGGAGGCCCTGATCGTCATGAGCCCCGGCCTGGCCGCCGACGTGCCGTACCTGCGCAAGCAGCAGACCCAGCTCACCTCCAAGATGCGTTTCGTGGCGGCCCAGTTCGCCGCGCTCATGCACGATGACTTGTGGCGGGCCAACGCGACTCACGCCAACGCCATGGCCCGCCGCCTCGCCGAGGGCGCGGTCGCCATGGACGGGGTAGAGGTGGTTTACCCGGTCCAGGCCAACGCGGTCTTCGCCCGGCTGCGTCCTCGCCACATCGCCGCTCTCGAGCAGGAAGGGTTCTTCCATACGTGGAATGAGCGTGACTCGGTGGTCCGCTGGATGACCGCCTTCGACACCACCGAAGCCGACGTGGACGCCTTCCTTGCCACCATTCGCGCCGACAGCTTCCGGCTGAGGTCCGCCTGGCCCCCCGTCGGCGAATTACGGCGGCTTCGTTTCACGTGGAACATCGTCTCGCTGCCTTCGGCACGGCCCTAGTGACCCGCAGTCTCGCGGGCAGGTGATCTCGCTCGGTGCTGGGGTCGTGTGACTGGTCCTTGCGGTCATCCGCTGCGGTTTCCCGACGGGGACGGACTCGATGACGGCGCGGGGAGCCAGGCGGCCGTTTGCCTGCATCGTGGCGAGGGTGACCCAGTTCGGCATCGCTCAGGCGGGCGTAATGCCGGCGGGGCGCCACGGCACCAGGCCAGGATGCTCCTTCAGCATGTCGCCGGCCGCCGCATAGGGTGCTGCCGCGAGGGTATTCACGTCGCTCACCGCAAAACGATCGTGGACACCTTCCTTCTCGTCTCCGCAGGCACCCCGTGGACCACACCGCCAGGAGGAACCAGTGGCATACCCGCAACTGCTCACCCCTGAGGAGAAGCTCGCCGACGCGAAGAAGTTGCTGAGCCTCCCGCGTATCGTCGTGATCTGCGGCTCCACCCGCTTCATGAGCGAGATGAACGAGGCCGACCTGCGGGAGACAAAGCCGGAAGATTCGTCACCGGGCTGGGACATGAAGTCGCCGCACGAACTTTGGTGCGATCCTGTCAAGGCGGAGGCGCTGAAGTCCGGCTCGACGATCTGCACCGGGCGAAGATCCGGCTCGCTGATGAGGCGCTCGTAGTCGGCGACTACATCGGAGACAGCACCCGAGCCGAAATCGCCTACGCCCGGTCGCTGGGCAAGCCCGTGCGGTTCACGCACCCCGAAGCCGACCCTGACGGGTAGTTCCGGCGCGTACACGACCGGAACTGCCCACGATCATGATCCGGGCCCGCAGCGACCCCGCCTGGCGCATCCGCAGCGCTTCCCTGTCACCGGCACCCGTCCGGCTTTTCGCGGTCGGTGGCACCCGCGGTACCCAGAGCGTCCAGCCTCCGCCCTGCGCCGCCCTCGGCCGGGCCGGGCCGGGCCGGATGGCGATGCTCACCGACTCGGGTGCACTCGCTACATCCACGGCTGCGAATGACAGCCGTGTTGTTTCACGTGAATCATCGTCTGGCCGGTGGTGCGTTCAGGGCCATCGGAAGGACCAGTTCACGGGCCGAGATCAGCCTGGCAGGATGCAGGTTCTTGGCGGGTGAAAGCGCGGGGCACCAGGGGTGCCGTACAGGACGTTCGGCGCATGGTTATTGCGGCCGGACCGCCCGCGGGTCACTGTCGAACGGCTCCGGGTCCTGGACGGGTTACCAGCCCATGGCCCCCAGTCCCGGTAAGACGTCCTGTGACCCGGCAGTTGATTCCGGGTTCATGGCGTTGACGATGCGCTCCAGGTCGTCGAGCGTGGCGTACTCGATGATGATTTTGCCCTTGTTACGGCCCTGCTCGACCTTCACCCGGGTCTCATAGAGGTCAGAGAGGCGGTCGGCCAGGCGGAGAAGGCCGGGTGCGACCGGCTGACGGGCGCTGGGAGCGCGCTTACGGGGGGCGTCGTCGGCGCCGAGCGAGACGATCTCTTCGACGCTGCGGACGGAAAGCCCTTCCGCGACGATCCTGCTGGCCAGGCGCTCCTGCGCAGGCGAGTCGTTGAGGCCGAGGAGGGCACGGGCGTGACCGGCGCTGAGCACGCCGGCCGCGACTCGCTTCTGCACGGCCGGCGGGAGGTTGAGCAGCCGCAGGGTATTGCTGATGTGCGGCCGGGAACGGCCGATCCGCTGCGCGAGCTGCTCGTGAGTGGCGCCGAAGTCGTCGAGCAGCTGCTGGTAGGCGGCCGCCTCCTCGAGCGGGTCGAGCTGCTGACGGTGCAGGTTCTCGATCAGGGCATCACGCAGCAGCTCGTTGTCCTGAGTCTGCTTGACGATGGCGCCGATCTCGGTCAGGCCGGCGCGCTGGGAGGCGCGCCAGCGGCGCTCCCCCATGATGAGCTCGTACCGGCCAGGCCCGGACGCGCGGACCACCACCGGCTGGAGCAGGCCGACCTGCCTGATCGACTCGGCGAGTTCCTCGAGCGCGTCCTCGTCGAAGGTGCGCCTCGGCTGCCGCGGGTTCGGCGTGATCGAGGTGACCTCGATCTCCTTGTAGAGGGCCCCCAGGATCTCGGCCGACGACGATCCGTCATCCGCGGCTCCGGCCTGTTCCGGTCCGCGAGTGGCGTCTCCCTCCGCCAGCCGCGGGGATTCCGAGATGAGAGCGCCGAGTCCTCGGCCTAGTCCGCGCCTTTGCTGAGCCACTGCCTCTCCCGATCTCACCCGTGCCGGTAGAACCGCGCCGTCCGGCCACGCCCCGCCAGCTGAACCTGCCGGCCGAACCCGCGAACCGCGCGCCACTGACTTGCTAGTGCACGCCCGCTGAGTTCATTGCCAGCTCACGAGCTGCTTCCGTGTACGCGATCGCGCCGCTCGAGGCCGGGTCATACGCGATCACCGACTGGCCCCGGCTCGGCGCCTCGGACACTCGGACGCTCCTCGGGATAATAGTGCTCAGCACCGAGGTACCGAAATGCTTGCGCACGTCGTCGGCCACATCGGAGGCGAGCCGGGTGCGGCCGTCGTACATCGTCAGCAGCACCGTCGAGACGTGCAGGCCCGGATTGAAGTTGACCCGGACCAGTTCGGCCGTGTTCAGCAGCTGCTGAACACCCTCAAGCGCGTAGTACTCGCACTGAATCGGCAGCAGCACCTCCTCGGCGGCTACCAGGGCGTTCAGCGTGAGCAGCCCGAGGGACGGAGGACAGTCGACCAGCACGTAGTCGAGGCCGGAGGTGTCGAAGGACTTCAGTGACCGGGCCAGCCGCAGTTCTCTCGCGACCACCGGGACCAGTTCGATCTCGGCGCCGGCCAGGTCGATGGTGGCGGGCGCGCAGAACAGGCCGGGTATGTCGCCGGCCGGCCGTATCACCTCGGCCAGGGGGCGGCCGTCGACCAGCACGTCATAGACGGAGGGGACGCCGACGTGGTGATCGACGTCCAGCGCGGTTGACGCGTTTCCCTGCGGGTCGAGGTCGATCACCAGGACGCGCGAACCGTGCTGGGCCAGGCTGGCGGCCAGGTTCACCGCGGTGGTGGTCTTGCCCACCCCGCCCTTCTGGTTGGCGATGGTCATGATCCGGCAGCGAGGAGGCCGCGGCCAGGGCTGGCGTTCGCTTCGTCCGACCACGGCCGCCTGGGCGGCCCGTCCGATCGGGGTATCCAGCGGGTCCGGCGGAACCTCCGGCACGACCACCGATCTGGTTTTACGTGAAACCTCGGCCGCCGCTAGCGGCGGGGATCCTGTCCCGGTTTTTCCGGGAGCCTCAAGCATCTCGCTGTCACTGGCTCCAGACCTGCCGTGGTCCACCTGAACGCCTCTCGCTTCTCGGCCCGCACTCTGCTCCTGATCACTGGGCTCCTGATCACTGGGCCCCTGATCACTGGGCCCCTGATCACTGAGCCCCTGGTCACCGGGCTCCCGGCCGTTGGCTCCCTGACCGCCGGAACTTACCGGCCAGCCGAGCCCTCCGATCGCGGGATGCACACGGCCGTTGGTCCGGCCCGCTCGTGGCCCTTCCGGCCAGCCCAGTCCACCCGCGCTCCGGTCCGCCGCCTGAAGACCGGCTGGGCTCTGCCGGTAATAGCTGAGCGCCACCTATGCCCTGCCCTATCTCGCGAAGAACCGCACGACGGTCGTCGCAGGATCGACCTTACCTTGCCCCACCCGCACAACCTCGGCGCCGCGAGCATCTATTCGGCGCAGGACGGGACGGGCCTTCTTCAGTTCGTCCGCGGCCGTTCGACCCTTTATCGCCAGCACCATCCCACCCGGGCGTACCAGGCCGACTGCCAGCTCGGCGAGCCGGTCGAGCGGCGCTACCGCCCGGGCCGTGGCCACGTCCGCCCGCAGACGGGTTTCCTCGGCCCGGCCGCGCAGCACGCTCGCGTTGTCCAGGCCGAGCTCGGCGGCACACTCGGCGAGGAACCGGCAGCGCCGTTCCATCGGCTCGAGCAGCGTGACTTTCAGCTCGGGCCGGATCATCGCCAGCACGAGGCCGGGAAGCCCGGCCCCCGACCCGATGTCGACCAGCGTCCGGGACCGGTCGCGGATGAGCTCGGCCACCACGGCGCAGTTCAGGAGGTGCCGGTCCCAGAGCCGCGGTACCTCGTGCGGGCCGATCACGCCCTGCTCGACCCCCCGGGTGGCCAGCATTCCGGCGAACGCAACGGCCTGGTCCAGCGCGGAGCCGAACACCGTGGCCGCACTGTCCGGCACGGCCGGAAGACCAGCCGCCGCGACGGTGCCGTTCCCAGAGCTGGCATTGTCCACAGGACCTGTCGCGCTGTCCACAGAAGAACCCACACCTGTGGGGAAATCAGTATCGGTCCCTGAGTTCACCGCAGGTGGCATATCGAAATCGTGATCCACGACAGGCGGGTTTTCCTGGCCAGCACCTTCCCCGGTCACGGGGAACGGAGGGGTCACGACGCCGGGTAGACCACCACTCGCCGGTTGGGCTCCTCACCCTCCGACTCGCTCCGCTGGCCCGCCTCGGCCACCGCGTCGTGCACGATCTTCCGCTCGAACGGCGACATGGCGGCCAGCTTCTTCGGCTCGCCGCTGCGCGCGACCTCCTCGGCCACGCTCCGCCCGTAGTCGGAAAGCTCGGCCCGCCGGCGCGCACGGTAACCGCCGATGTCGAGCATCAGCCGGGCCCGGGTGCCGGTCTGCCGGTGCACGGCCAGCCTGGTCAGCTCCTGCAGGGCCTCCAGGACCACGCCGTCGTCGCCGACCAGTTCGTCCAGCGTCGCACCGACCACCGAGACGACCGCCCGGTCGCCCTCGACGTCCATGTCGATGTCGCCGTCCAGGTCGGCGATGTCCAGCAGGCCCTCGACGTAATCGGCGGCGATGTCGCCCTCGAGCTCGAGGTCGTTCAGCTGGTCGCCATCCGACGCCCCGGCGTCCCGGGCGTCCTCAGCATCCTGGGCGTCCTCGACGTCCTGGCCGTCCTCAGCGTCATCGAGGACCTCCTCGGCGTCGGTGACCTCAACGTCCTGCTGGCTCACGACCGGACCTCCCACTGTGCTTCATGTCCTTCAAGTCTGGGCCCTTCAAGGCGGGCCATTCCACGGCCGGTATCGGTGTCTGCGCGGGGACGCCGCCGTCTAAGCGGCGGCGGCCGCCCGGCCGGATGACGCTCATCACTTGCCCGACCGCTTGCTTTTCGTCTGCCGTACCGGCTGCTGCCGCACCACCCTAGTGGTGGGCACGTCATCCTGGGGCTCAGGTTCGGCTTTCGCCCGGCCCAGTCCCAGCAGCCCGCGCTTGGGCGCGCTGTTCTGCCCGGTGTCCGGCGTCGCCTTCGGCGTGCTGCCCGACGTGGCCGCCGGACGGGACGAGGTCCCGGCCCGGGTACCGCCGGACGCGCTGGCGGCCTTGATACGCGCCGCGGCCGCAGCGGACGTCCGCCCGGTCGATGTTCCGTTCCGCGCGCCGTTAGCCGCCTTGGCCGCGCCCGCGGTCTTCGCGGCACCAGCCGTCTTGGCCGCGCCCGCGGTCTTGGCGCTGCCGTTAGCCGGGCGCGCCGAGGCCTGCCCGGACGAGCCCATCCGCGAGGTACCGGACCGGAACGAGCTCTGCGCGGTCCGCACCGGGGCACCCGTGTTAGCGGCGGCCGTCGCGCCCGCGGCGGCGGTGGGCAGCGGCTCCCAGTTCCTGAACATGAAGTACTGCTGGCCCAGCGTCCACAGGTTGGTGGTCACCCAGTACAGCACCAGGCCGTACTGCCAGTACAGGCCGGTCAGCGAGAAGAACGGCACGATGTACTGCATGTACTTCTGCGACTGGGCCATCGGGTTGTCGGGGTCCACGTTGGTCTGCATGAGCCCGCGCTTGGCGCTCTGCCGGACCGTCATGAACGTCGTCGTCGAACTCACGATCACGGTCAGGATGATCACGATGATCACGTGCAGCGGCGGCGTCGGGTGAGCGAAGAGGAACTTGTCGCCTAGGTGCACGCCGAAGATCTTCGCCTCCTGCGCGCTCTGCACGATCGGCTGCGTGAACCCGTACTTGAGAGAGGTTCCCGGCTTCCAGTCGGCGATGAACCGCAGCACGCTGAACAGCGAGAAGAACACGATCATCTGCGGGATCATCGGGAGGCAGCCCGCCAGCGGGTTGACCCCGTTCTCCTTGTAGAACTTCATCGTCTCTTCGTTGAGACGCTGCTTGTCGCCCTTGTACTTCTTCCGCAGTTCCTGCAGATGAGGCGCGTGCTGAGCCATCTTCCGCTGGGAATTCACCTGCTTGACGAACAGCGGCACCAGGCACAGCCGGATGAGGATGACCAGGATCGCGATGGACAATCCCCACGCCCAGCCGGAGGACGCACCGAAGAGCGCGCCGAGGCCGGCGTGTATCCGCATGATGACCCATGCCACGACGTTGTTCAGCGGGTTGAGCAGGGCCACTGCTAGCTCCTCGCGACCTTGGCGGGTTTCCTGGCAGGCACCGGATCATAGCCGCCGGGATGAAACGGATGGCACCGGGCGATGCGCGCCACCGCGAGCCACAGGCCCCGGGCGGCGCCGTGCTCGGCCAAGGCGGCCAGCGCGTACGCACTGCATGAAGGCGCGAAGCGGCACCGCGGCCCGAACATCGGGCTGATGAACCGCTGGTAGCCCCCGATGGGGAGCATCAGCAACCGGGCCGGCACCGTGGCTTTGTCTGGCGCGGTGCTGGCCGGACCCTGAGCAGTGCCTCTATCTGGCATTACCGACGCGCGCCCCAACCTGCCGCCGCAGCAACCTGCTGATCACCGAATCCAGATCCGCAGAGAGATCCGGATGGCTTGCGTGCGCGGCTGCGGCATTTGCGCGCACCACAAGAAGGCTACCGCCAGGAAGCAACTGAAGGTACCCGCGCACCAGCGCGCGTAGCTGCCGCTTCACGCGGTTTCTCGTGACCGCCGAGCCTACGGCCCGGCTTACCACGAATCCTACCCGGGCCGGTTCTTGCCGGTGGAGCTCGTCATCGCGGACCAGAAGGTGACCTACCAGGCGGGGCTTGCCCGCTCGGGTCCCGGTGCGCACGGCCAGCGTGAACTCCGCGCCGTGGCGCATCCGGGACTGGGGTGGAAGGATCAGGCACTCAGCCGGTCGCGGCCCTTGCGCCTGCGGGCGGCGAGGACGGCGCGCCCGGCGCGAGTGCGCATGCGCAGCCGGAAACCATGCGTCTTCGCGCGGCGCCGATTGTTCGGCTGGAACGTGCGCTTACTCACTGGAACTCCAGGTAAGAGGATCGGGCTCGGCTTGGCCAAGGCTCGCGTCAGGACGCTTGCCTGAGCACGCAACGACAGCGCGTGGTGCTCGGCATCAACACAGGCTACCACCTGGAACCCCGCCGTTTGGCAGTCGCGCCCCGCTGTCGCGACTTAGGCTGTGGAAAGCTATTCTCCCCAGACCGCCGTAGTCACGGTGCGCAGCTGGGAAGCCACGTGCACAACATGTGGATTGTTCTGTGGATCGTGAGCGCGGCTCGCGACGGGGTGCGAGGGGAGCGCAAACAGGTGGCAAATTCAGACCTGTCCGAAGTCTGGGCACGATCCCTCGACGGGCTAGCTGACCTGCAAATCCAGCCACATCAGCGGGCCTGGCTGAAACTCACGAGGCCGCTTGGCCTCGTCGAGAACACCGCCCTCATCGCCACGCCGAACGAGTTCGTCAAGGAACAGCTGGAGACCCGGCTGCGCGCGCTGGTCACCCAGGCGCTGTCCCAGGAACTCGGCCGCGACATCCAGCTCGCCGTCACCGTCGATCCGGCCCCGCAGGGTCCCGTGACACCGCCGGCCGGGCTGCCCGCGCTGGGCTCCGGCCCGGACCGCGCGCCCGAGCCGCCGGCCGCCGCGCCGCACGACCGGCCGCCCCATGACGACCCCGGCGAGCCCGACCATCAGGACCAGGGCCGCCCGGTGACGCACGGGGGCCCCGGCGGGATCCCCGCGGCCCAGCGGCTCGGCGGCACCCGGCTGAACTCCAAGTACACCTTCGAGACGTTCGTCATCGGCTCGAGCAACCGGTTCGCGCACGCGGCCGCGGTGGCGGTCGCCGAGGCGCCCGCCAAGGCTTATAACCCGCTGTTCATCTACGGCGACTCCGGCCTGGGCAAAACCCACCTGCTGCACGCGATCGGGCACTACGCCCAGACCCTCTATACGGGCCTGAAGGTGCGGTACGTCAGCTCGGAAGAGTTCACCAACGACTTCATCAACATGATCCGCGACGGCAAGCAGGACGGCTTCCGGCGCCGGTACCGCGACGTGGACGTGCTCCTGGTCGACGACATCCAGTTCCTGGAGAACAAGGAAGGCACGCAGGAAGAGTTCTTCCACACCTTCAACACCCTGCACAACGCGAGCAAGCAGATCGTCATCTCCAGCGACCGCGCCCCCAAGCGCCTGGTCACGCTGGAAGACCGGCTCCGCAGCCGGTTCGAGTGGGGGCTGCTGACCGACGTCCAGCCGCCCGAGCTGGAGACCCGCATCGCCATCCTGCGCCGCAAGGCCATCCAGGAGGGGCTGAACGCGCCGCCCGAGGTGCTGGAGTACATCGCCAGCCGGATCTCCACCAACATCAGGGAACTGGAGGGCGCGCTGATCCGGGTGACGGCGTTCGCCAGCCTGAACCGCCAGTCGGTCGACCTCCAGCTGGCCGAGATCGTGCTCAAGGACCTGATCCCCGAGGCCCAGGGCAATCAGATCACGGCCGCGACCATCATGGGCCAGACGGCCTCGTACTTCGGGCTCTCCATCGAGGACCTGTGCGGGACGTCGCGGTCGCGGGTACTCGTCACCGCCCGGCACATCGCCATGTACCTGTGCCGTGAGCTCACCGACCTGTCCCTGCCGAAGATCGGCCAGCAGTTCGGCGGCCGCGACCACACCACCGTCATCAACGCCGACCGCAAGATCCGCTCGCTGATGGCCGAACGCCGCTCGATTTACACCCAGGTCACCGAGCTGACCAACCGGATCAAGCAGCAAGCGCGGACGAGCTGATCCGGCGCGCCAATTACTATGCACACAGTTTGTGGAAAACGTTGTGGATGAGCATCGGATAACCGGGGGACAACCAGTGGCAAGTCCGTGGGACACCGGGCGGCGGTCACAAGGCGGCTCGCGCCGTCCCCCGCCCCGTCACATCCCCTGTGGGTTGCAACTCGCGCCCGACCTGCGGCAACACGGGTTCTCCCCAGTATCCACCGCACCTATGACTATGACGGTTCTCTCAATAAGGAAAGAACAACATCAAGTAGGTCCTGTGCGTTCCGACCCTGGAGCCACCGCTGCCATACCCGGCAACGCGCGCACCGACACCGAAGTTTTCTTCACGACCCGACGAACCCAGGAGGCAGTTTCGTGAAGCTCCAGGTTGAGCGTGATCATCTCGCGGACGCCGTGGCCTGGACCGCGCGCGCCCTGCCCGCCCGCCCGACCGCGCCCGTGCTGGCCGGCATGCGCCTGCTGGCGGGGAACGATCTCACGCTCTCGACGTTCGACTACGAGGTCTCCGCGCAGGCCATCCTGCCGGTGATCACCGACGAGGAAGGGGCGGTGCTGGTCTCCGGCCGCCTGCTGGCCGAGATCGTGCGGTCGCTGCCCGCCAAGCCGGTCGACCTGGTCACCGACGGGACCCGGGCCACCCTCAAGTGCGGCAGCGCCACCTTCACCCTGGTCCTGCTGCCGGAAGAGGAATACCCGACGCTGCCCGAGATGCCGCCGCTCACCGGTTCGGTGGGCAGCGACGCGCTGGCCTCGGCCATCTCCCAGGTGGCGATCGCGGCCGGCCGCGACGACACGCTGCCCGCGCTGACCGGCATCAGGATCGAGATCAGCGGCGACTCGCTCACCCTGGTCGCCACCGACCGCTACCGGCTGGCCGTCCGCCAGCTGCGGTGGAACCCGACGCAGCCGGACCTCAACACGGCCGTGCTCGTCCCCGCCCGGGTGCTCGGCGAGACGGCCCGCGCCCTGACCTCGGGCGCCGAGGTGTCGATCTCGCTCGGCGGGGACAGCCTGATCGGCTTCGCCGGGGCCGGACGGCAGACCACCACCCGGCTGCTGAGCGGTGAGTACCCCAAGTACCAGTCGCTGCTGCCGAGCGAGTTCAGCGCGACCGCCGAGCTCATGGCCGCCCCGTTCGCCGAGGCGGTCAAGCGGGTGGCGCTCGTCGCCGAGCGCAACACCCCGGTGCGGCTGGCCTTCAGCGCCGGGCAGCTGGTCCTCGAGGCCGGCGCCTCGGAAGAGGCCCAGGCGGTCGAGGTCCTCGAGGCGGCGTACGACGGGGAGGACCTGCAGATCGCGTTCAACCCGCAGTACCTGCTCGACGGCATCGGGGCGCTGGACTCCGATACGGCCCGGCTCTCGTTCACCTCGCCGACCAAGCCCGCGGTCCTCACCGGCAAGAGCGAAGGCGACCCGGACTACCGCTACGTCCTGATGCCGATCCGCTCGGCCGGCTAGCGCGAAGCCGTACGCTCGGAGTTGTGCATCTCACCAGGCTCTCGCTGACTGATTTCAGGTCTTATGCGGAGCTGAGCTTGGAGCTTGGGCCTGGCGTGACCACGTTCAGCGGGCTGAACGGGGAGGGGAAGACCAACCTGGTGGAGGCGGTCGGGTATCTCGCCACGCTGGGGAGTCACCGGGTGGCGAGCGACGCGCCGCTGGTGCGGCGGGGAGCGGAGCGGGCCGTGCTGCGCGGGGCGGTGACCGCGGCTCAGGGCGACGCGCTGGTGGAGATCGAGGTCAACCCGGGCAAGGCCAACCGGGTCCGGCTGAACCGGACGCCGATGCCGCGGCCGCGCGACGTCCTCGGGGCGCTGCGGACGGTGCTGTTCGCGCCGGAGGACCTGGCCCTGGTCAAGGGGGATCCGGGTGAGCGGCGGCGGTTCCTCGACGAGCTGCTGACGGCGACCGCGCCGCGCTACGCGGGGGTCCGGGCGGACTACGAGCGGGTGGTGAAGCAGCGCACGGCGCTGCTCAAGTCGGCCGGGTCCAAGGGGCACCTGCGCGGCGCGGCCCGCGAGGCGATGACGGCGACGCTCGACGCGTGGGACGGCCAGCTGGCCCGGGCCGGCGCGCCGCTGCTGGCCGGGCGGCTGCGCCTGGTCGACGCGCTCCGGCCGCACGTCGCGGCCGCCTACGAGGCAGTCTCCGCGGGCCCGGCGGGCGAGGCTTGCGGAATGTCTTACCGCAGTTCAGCGTTGAATAGTAGTGATGAGTTCGAAGATGTGCCCGCGCTCGAGACGGCCCTTCTCAAGGCTCTCGCCGAGGTCCGGGCCAGCGAGCTCGACCGGGGCGTATGCCTGGTCGGACCGCACCGGGACGAGCTCGAGCTGTCCGTCGGCGGCCTGCCGGCCCGCGGGTACGCCAGCCACGGCGAATCCTGGTCGCTGGCGCTCGCGCTGCGGCTGGCCAGCTTCGCGCTGCTCCGCGAGGGGCGTGAAGACCCGGTGCTGATCCTCGACGACGTGTTCGCCGAGCTCGACGCGGGCCGCCGGGACCGGCTGGCCGCGCTGGTGGCCGGGGCCGAGCAGGTCCTGATCACCGCGGCGGTGCCCGCCGACATCCCGGCGGTGCTGGACGGCCTGCGGTTCGCCGTCAGCGCGGGCAGCGTCACCCGTGCCGGGTAGGACACCCCGGCCTGGGCGACCGGGGACCGGTCGAGCCGGGCCGGGACGGGATCCGGACCGGGCGCGGCTGGCGGTCGAGGCGCTCGCCGTGGCCAAGGCGGACGCGCGGGGCCGGGGTGACATCCCGGCCGGCTTCGGCCGCGGACCGGGACAAGACCACAACGATGACCCCGAACGAGTCGGCCTATCCCCGGACGCCCACCCCGGCGCGCCCGGGTCGGCGGGCGCGGGCCGGCGCGGACGGCCTCGCCGGGAGGATCCGCAGCTGCTGGCCAGCGCCATCGGCGGGCTGCTCGATGCGCACGGCTGGCAGCAGCGGGCGGCGATGGGGTCGGTGTTCGGCCGGTGGGCCGACATCGTCGGCGCGGACCTGGCCGCGCACACCCAGCCGGACAGCTACGCCGACGGCGAGCTCGCGGTCACGGCCGATTCGACCGCCTGGGCCACCCAGGTCCGGCTGCTCGCGCCGGTGCTCGTCAAGCGGCTCAACGCCGAGCTCGGCGACGGGTCGGTCCGCCGGGTCAAGGTCCGCGGGCCGGCCGGGCCGCGGCAGCGCGGCGGATGGCGGGTTCCCGGCAGCAAGGGGCCCGGCGACACGTACGGATAATGCCTGGCAGGCGCGACACCACGGGAAAGATGACCGTGGCTGTCGGTGCCTGAAGGTAAAATGAATTTGCGCACAGATGGCCACATCGCGGGGGGCTGGGGCTGCGCTTGAAGAAGCAGGATGGAGTTCGGTTTGTCCTACGATGCAGGCTCGATCACGGTACTCGAAGGCCTTGAGGCCGTCCGCAAGCGACCGGGAATGTATATCGGCTCGACCGGTCCGCGAGGATTGCATCACCTTGTCTACGAGGTTGTGGACAACGCGGTGGACGAGGCCCTGGCCGGCTACTGCGACACGATCGAGGTCACGCTCCTGGCCGACGGCGGCGTCCGGGTCCACGACAACGGCCGCGGCATCCCCGTCGACGAGCACCCGGTGGAGCACCGCCCCGCGGTCGAGGTCGTGATGACCACGCTGCACGCGGGCGGCAAGTTCGACGGCAAGTCCTACGCGGTCTCTGGCGGCCTGCACGGCGTCGGCGTGTCCGTGGTGAACGCCCTGTCGGCCCTGCTCGAGGTCGAGGTCCGCCGGGACGGCTACGTCTGGACCCAGGCCTACGAGCGCGGCGCCCCGATGGGCCCGCTCGAGCGCGGGGCCGAGACCACCGACCTCGGCACCATCATCACGTTCTGGCCCGACGGCGACATCTTCGAGACCACCGAGTGGAACTTCGAGACGCTGTCCAGCCGGCTCCAGGAAATGGCCTTCCTGAACCGGAACCTGGCCATTTCCATCGCGGACGAGCGCGGGGACGAGCCGCGGGAAGTCCGGTATCAGTACGCCGGGGGAATCGCCGACTTCGTTCGGCACCTTAATGGCTCCAAGGAGCCGGTGCACGCGACGGTGATCGAGTTCGGCGAGGAGGGTGACGGCATCGCGGCCGAGATCGCGATGCAGTGGAACGCCTCGTACACCCCGTCGGTGTACACCTTCGCCAACACCATCAACACGGCCGAGGGCGGCACGCACGAAGAGGGCTTCCGGGCCGCGCTGACCACGGTGGTGAACAAGTACGCGCGGGACCAGAAGCTGCTCCGGGAGAAGGACGACAACCTCACCGGCGACGACGTGCGCGAGGGCCTGACCGCGATCGTCTCGGTCAAGCTGGCCGAGCCGCAGTTCGAGGGGCAGACCAAGGGCAAGCTCGGCAACACCGAGGCCAAGTCGTTCGTGCAGAAGGCCTGCAACGACCACCTGCGGGACTGGTTCGACCGGAACCCGGGCGAGGCCAAGGACATCATCAACAAGGCCAGCCAGGCGGCCCGGGCCCGGATCGCGGCGCGCCAGGCGCGCGACCTCACCCGCCGCAAGTCGCTGCTCGACTCCACCTCGCTGCCGGGCAAGCTGGCCGACTGCCAGTCCACCGACCCGGCCAAGTCCGAGATCTACGTGGTCGAGGGCGACTCGGCCGGCGGCTCGGCCAAGGGCGGCCGGGACCCGAAGTTCCAGGCCATCCTGCCGATCCGCGGCAAGATCATCAACGTGGAGAAGTCGCGGATCGACCGCGTGCTCAAGAACAACGAGGTCCAGTCGATGATCACGGCGCTGGGGGCCGGGATCCACGACGAGTTCGACATCACCAAGCTCCGCTACCACAAGATCATCCTGATGGCGGACGCCGACGTGGACGGGCAGCACATCCGGACGCTGCTCCTGACCCTGCTCTTCCGGTTCATGAAGCCGCTGGTCGAGGCCGGGCACGTGTACCTGGCCCAGCCGCCGCTCTACAAGGTCAAGTGGGAAGGCCGCGGCAACGACCCGGGCTACGCCTACTCCGAGGCCGAGCTGGCCCGGGTCATCCAGGCCGGCATCGCCGAGGGCAAGAAGGACCCGCGGCCGCGGGACGGCGTGCAGCGGTTCAAGGGCCTCGGCGAGATGAACGCCAACGAGCTGTGGGAGACCACCATGAACCCGGCCCAGCGGGTACTGGGCCAGGTCACGCTGGACGACGCGGCCCAGGCCGACGAGCTGTTCACCGTGCTGATGGGCGAGGACGTGGAAGCGCGCCGCTCGTTCATCACCCGTAACGCCAAGGACGTCAGGTTCCTCGACATCTGACCGGCCGGGCGCCAGCACACAATCTGAGGACTACGAAAACAGTGACTGAAGTTACCGATGCCACGGGTGGCGGCGGCGGGCACGACCGTACCGAGCCGGTCGACATCCAGTACGAGATGCAGCGCAGCTACATCGACTACGCGATGTCGGTCATCGTCGGGCGGGCGCTGCCCGACGTGCGGGACGGCCTCAAGCCGGTGCACACCCGCATCCTGTACGCGATGTACGACGGCGGGTTCCGGCCCGACCGCGGCTTCTTCAAGTGCTCGCGGGTCGTCGGTGACGTCATGGGCAACTACCACCCGCACGGCGACAGCGCGATCTACGACGCGCTGGTGCGGATGGCGCAGCCCTGGTCGATGCGGATGCCGCTGATCGACAGCCAGGGCAACTTCGGCTCGCCCGGCAACGACCCGCCCGCCGCCATGCGGTACACCGAGTGCCGCCTGGCCCCGCTGGCGATGGAGATGCTGCGGGACATCAACGAGGACACCGTCGATTTCAGGCCCAACTACGACGAGCGCTCCCGGGAGCCCGAGGTCCTGCCCGCCCGGTTCCCCAACCTGCTGATCAACGGCTCCGAGGGCATCGCGGTCGGCATGGCCACCAAGATCCCGCCGCACAACCTGCGCGAGGTGGCGGCCGGCGTCGCCTGGTACCTGGACAACTTCGAGGCGTCCGACGAAGAGCTCCTGGACGCGCTGATGGAGCGGGTCAAGGGCCCGGACTTCCCCACCCGCGGCCTGATCGTCGGCCGCCGCGGGATCAGCGACGCCTACCGGACCGGGCGCGGCTCGATCCTCATGCGGGCCGTGGTCGAGGTCGAGGAGGACGCCCGCGGCCGCGCCCAGCTGGTGGCCAAGGAACTGCCCTACCAGGTCAACCCGGACAACCTGGCCCAGAAGATCGCCGAGCTGGTCAAGGACGGCAAGATCAGCGGCATCGCCGACGTCCGGGACGAGAGCAGCGGCCGGACCGGGCAGCGCCTGGTCATCGTGCTGAAGCGGGACGCCATCGCCAAGGTGGTCCTCAACAACCTGTACAAGCACACCCAGCTGCAGGACACGTTCGGCGCCAACATGCTCGCCCTGGTCGACGGCGTGCCGCGCACGCTGCGCCTGGACCAGATGATCAGGTACTGGGTCACCCACCAGATCGAGGTCATCGTCCGGCGCACCCAGTTCCGGCTGCGCAAGGCCACCGAGCGGCTGCACATCGTGGCCGCGCTGCTCAAGGCCATCGACCGGATCGACGAGGTCATCGCGCTGATCCGGGCGAGCGCCTCGGCCGCCGAGGCCCAGCAGGGCCTGATGGGGCTGCTCGAGATCGACGAGATCCAGGCCCGCGCGATCCTCGACATGCAGCTGCGCAAGCTGGCCGCGCTGGAGCGGCAGGAACTGGTCAACGAGCGGGACGAGCTGGAAGCCAAGATCGCCGACCTCGAGGACATCCTGGCCTCGCCCGAGCGGCAGCGGCAGATCGTCGGCACCGAGCTGGCCGAGATCGTCCACAAGTTCGGCAACGACCGGCTCACCGAGATCGTCGCCTACGACGGCGAGGTGGCCGACGAGGACCTGATCGCCGAGGAAGACGTCGCGATCACGATCACCTATGGCGGCTACGCCAAGCGCACCAAGACCGACCTGTACCGGGCGCAGCGGCGCGGCGGCAAGGGGGTCCGCGGCGCGCAGCTGCGCACCGACGACATCGTGGATCACTTCTTCATCACCTCGACCCACCACTGGATCCTGTTCTTCACCAACAAGGGCCGGGTCTACCGGGCCAAGGGCTACGAGCTGCCCGACGCCGGCCGCGACGCCCGCGGCCAGCACGTGGCCAACCTGCTCGCGTTCCAGCCGGACGAGCGGATCGCCGAGGTGCTCGCGATCCGCGACTACCAGATGGCGCCGTACCTGGTGCTGGCCACCCGCAGCGGGCTGGTGAAGAAGTCCCGGCTGACCGACTTCGACTCGCCCCGGTCCGGCGGCATCATCGCGATCAACCTGCGCGAGGACGACGAGGTCATCGCGGCCCGGCTGGTCTCCCCCGAGGATGACCTGCTGCTGGTCAGCAAGGGCGCGCAGGCTATCAGGTTCCGCGCCGACGACGACTCGCTGCGGCCGATGGGCCGGGCCACCTCGGGCGTCATCGGGATGCGCTTCAACGACGGCGACGCGCTGCTCGGCATGTACGTGGTCAGGGACGGCGGCGACCTGCTGGTGGCCACCGGCAACGGGTACGCCAAGCGCACCCCGGCCGACGCCTACCCGGTGCAGGGTCGCGGCGGCCGCGGCGTGGTCACGGCGAAGATCGTCGAGGCCCGCGGTGAGCTGGTCGGCGCGCTGATGGTGCACGCCGGCGACGAGGTCTTCGCGATCACCTCCGCGGGCGGCGTGATCAGGACCAGCGCGGCCGAGGTCAAGCAGTCCGGCCGCCAGACCATGGGCGTACGGCTGATGAACCTCGCCTCCGGGGACAGCGTGGTGGGCCTGGCGCTCAACGCCGAATCCCTGGCCGAGGAAGCCCTCGAAGACGGCGATGAGCCTGCCGACCAGGACATTTCCGCTGGTCCGGCCGGCTCGGCCGACGAGGCGGACCCGGTCGCGAGCGAGCTCGAGGACGCTGAGGAGCCCGCGGGCGAGGACGACGAAGCGGAGGAGTAATCCGGGCGATTGTGTAAGGTCAGCTAGTACGGCTGACTTTTCAGGCGGACTGACGGGCAACGGTTTCGGGGGCAGAAGCGTCCCATAAGTATGGCGAAGATCGTCATAACGCGGCTTTCTTCGCATAGGTGGTCATATGGGCGTCGCGTCCGGAGATAACCTCGTGAGGGTCTGGATCAGAGGGAGGACGGCTTGGACAGGCGCACGGATAGGCCCGGTAGCCCGGGCAGAGGCTCACCCACCATGGTGACCTCACGGGCTACTGACGACGACCTGGTCGAAGACGAGGACGCGCAGACGGCCGACATCACGGCACCGCCCCGGCAGTCGGCCCGCAAGCCGGCCGCCGCCAAGCCCGGCTCCGCGAAGACCGCGCCAGCCGACGAGACCCAGGACGTCCCGGCCAAGAACGCCCCGGCCCGTGACGCCAAGGCCAACGGGGACTCGACGGCCAAGGGAACGGCTCGCCCGGCTCCGGTGGACGCGACAGTGGTGGATGGCATCCCCGCGTTTCCCGCCGACACCATCGGGTCATCGCGGGGTACCAAGGTCCAGGACCCTGAGCCGGCCGCCACTAGCTTCGGCCCGCCCCCCTCGGCTCCGGCCAAGCCGGCCCTCGAGGACCCGATCATCGCTTATCCCGCGGAAACGGCGGCCAAGCCGTCCGACGACACCACCGCGGCCACGCCCGCCTCCAGCCCCGTGTCGTCGAGCTCCCGTGTCGTCTGAGCATCGCGCTGTCGTCCGGAGCTCCGCGTCGTCCGGGACCAGTTCCGCCGCTCCCCCGGCGACCGAGGCGTCGTCCATGCCGCCGGCCGCCTTCGCGTGGGAGATGCCGGACCCGCCGGCCGACTCGCCGTCGTCCCCGGCGCGGGCCTTCCTGCGGTCGGGCCTGACCGCGAAGAACCCGCCCCCGCCCGGCCCCGGCCTCCGCGACCACTAAGACCGCCCCGCCGGCCCCCGCAGGCAAGCCCGCAGCGACCGAGGCCCCGGTGCGCGGCCCGGCGAAGAGCGGTCCGGTCACCTTCGGCCAGTCGCGAAGCGGCCCGGCCAAGGGCGGTACCGGGCCGAAGGCGCAGTCCAAGAAGTCGCAGTCCAAGAAGTCGGCCCGGCAGGCCCACCTGACCATCGCGCGGGTCGAGCCGTGGTCGGTGATGAAGTTCAGCTTCGTGGTGTCGCTGGTCGCCTTCGTGATCTTGTTCGTGGCCGTCAGCGTCCTCTACGGGGCGCTGTCCGGGCTCGGCGTGTTCGATTCCCTCCAGCGTGTCGTGACGAGCCTGACGTCCAGCCAGGGGTCCACAGGCGTGAACGCGAAGGCCTGGTTCTCGGCTTCGCGGGTGCTCGGCTACACCGCCCTGCTCGGCTCGCTCAACATCGTCCTGATCACCGCGATGTCGACGATCGGCTCCGTGGTGTACAACCTGACCTCGCGGCTCGTCGGCGGCGTGGAGGTAACCCTGAGGGAAACCGAGTAACGCCGGACCGGAAAGGCGCGGTAGCATCGCGGGAGCGGACGGGATACTCCCGCGATGGCAAGGTCGCAAACCACGGCACAACGCGCCTCGTGGGTACGGTAAGATAATGGTCGCGCCTGTTTCCGCAGGTCAGGCGTAGGTTAGCTGTATTGTGCCGTTGTAGGGCATGGGGTTATAGCTCAGTCGGTTAGAGCGCGTCCCTGATAAGGACGAGGCCCGTGGTTCAAGTCCACGTAACCCCACAAATCACTCCTTTACCAGCTAAGACACCTCTCGCCGGGATCGTCCGGCTTGCGCGGCACGCTCGCCGGCCGACTAGGCTGGCAGGCAAGGCTGACAGAACGGCTTTGCTAAGCTGCCGTACACCTGCGGAGGGCGGGGTGTTCATTTCCGCCGGTCCGCTTTTTCGATGTCATCGAGCTGGAGGATTCCTCGCTGTGAAGAAGCTCATCGCGCTCGCCGTGCTCGGGCTTGGCGTGTTCGCCGTCTGGCGCAAGGTCCAGTCCGACCGTGCGGAACTCGACCTGTGGACTGAGGCCACCGCAGCCGACGAGGACTGAACCGCGCGGTCGGAGGTATATGTCCGACAGCGGCCGGGAAGCCGAGCCGGCGCTAGGAGGTAAGCAGGTGAGCGATACAACCGGTGTATCGCTGGTCTGCTGTGACGTGGTCGGGGCGGTCGCGGCCGATGGCAGCGTCCTGGAACGCGCGTTCGCCGAGGCGATCGCCACCCAGGGCGTTGTCACCGGCACCGCGGCCTACGTCAGGTCGATGGTCCAGTTCGACCGGACGCGCGGGTGGCCGCCCGCCGACGTCATCCGGAGCCTGTTCCCCGAGGACGAGATCCGGGCCCAGGCCGCCAACCACGCCTTCGAGCGGTCGTTCCAGACGGCCGTGGACCGGTTCGGGGTGCTGCCGCTCCCCGGCGTCAACGAGGCGCTGGCCAAGCTCTCCGCGGCGGGCATCAAGATCTGCCTGATGTCCTCCCTGCCCAAGCCCGCCCTCGGCCTGCTGCTGGCGCACCTCGACTGGCAGCACCGCGCCGACCTGGTGCTGAGCGCGGACGACGTGGACCGGGGCTACCCCTGGCCCGACCTGGTTCTCACCGCCGTCCTGCGGCTGGGCATCGCCGACGTGCGTGAGGTGGCCATGGTCACCTCCACCGAAGGCGGGGCGCTGGCCGCCCGGCGGGCCGGATCTCCTCTGGTCGTCGGCGTGCTCAGCGACGTCGACGACGCGAGCAGGCTCCGCCGGGCCGGGGCCACCCACCTGCTGGCTGATGTCGGCGAGCTGCCCGACCTGATAGCCGCGCAGGCCAGCCGGTTACGAAGGCTCCTGGGGCCAGGTTAGAAGGGCCCCGGCACGTGGCAGACTGGGAAGCATGCCGGAACTGCCGGAAGTAGAATCGCTGGCCGCCTTCCTGCGCGAGCATGCCACCGGCCACGCCATCGCCCGGGCCGACGCGGCCTCGTTCACCGTGCTGAAGACGTTCGACCCGCCCCTCACCGCCCTCACCGGCCACGTGATCACCGGTACCGGGCGGCACGGCAAGTTCCTCGACCTGGCCACCGACCAGGGCCTGCACCTGATCATGCACCTGGCCCGGGCGGGCTGGCTGCGCTGGCGCGACGACCTGCCCTCGGCGCCGCCCAAGCCGGGCAAGAGCCCGCTGGCCTTCCGCCTCCGGCTGGACGACGGCTCCGGCTTCGACCTGACCGAGCAGGGCACGCACAAGCGCCTCGCGGTCTACCTGGTCCGCGACCCGGCCGAGGTGCCCGGCGTCGCCACCCTCGGCCCGGACCCGCTGGCCGCCGACTTCACCGCGGATACCCTGGCCGGCCTGCTCGCCGGGCGCCGCACCCAGGTCAAGGGCGTCCTGCGGGACCAGCACATCATCGCCGGCATCGGCAACGCCTACTCCGACGAGGTGCTGCACGCCGCGAAGATGTCCCCCTACAAGCTCGCGGCCAGCCTGACGCCGGCCGACGTGGCCACCTTGTACGACGCGATCAAGTCCACGCTGGGCGAGGCGATGGAACGTTCGGCCGGACTGGCGGCGGCCGACCTGAAGGGCGAGAAGAAGAGCGGCCTGCGCGTGCACGGCCGGGCCGGGCAGGAGTGCCCGGTGTGCGGGGACACCATCCGGGAGGTCTCGTTCGCCGACTCGGCGCTGCAGTACTGCCCGACCTGCCAGACCGGCGGCAAGCCGCTGGCCGACCGGCGGCTGTCCCGGCTGCTCAAGTAGTTAGGCCTCGTCCTTAACAGGGACGCGCTCTAACCGGGTACCCTGAGGCGGAAGACATCTCGGGGCTATAGCTCAGCTGGAAGAGCACTTGGTTTGCATCCAAGGGGTCAGGGGTTCAAGTCCCCTTAGCTCCACAAGTCCGAGGCTTCTTGCGATCTTGAGGCCTGCCGGGCAGAGGCGGTTGTGCGGCCTGAGTAGCATCGTGCTGTGACGCTGCGCCCGGTGAGCCAGGCTGAGCTTGAGCGGCAGCGCGCTGTCATTGAGGCCGATTTCCGCGGCGGCTGGATACCGGCGGACGTCGGCCTGCCGCGGACACCCACCGCGACTGCCCACGCCGAGAGGAACAGCTTCATTGCCTCGGATGGCCGGGCCGGGACGGGTCTTGGTCATGCGGATAACCAGGTCGTCCGTGATGGTGCCCAGCCTGGAGATCCCGCCGCGGCAGCGCAAGCCGTTCATCAACGGTGTGAGCGACGATGCCGAAGTGATCATCACCGACACCGGCTCCTGGCGGTACGTGGCGGTTCTCTTCTCACACGAAAGCTTCCCTGGTGTCCGGTTCGGTCACCGGTTCGCCCCACCCTCAGATAAGCACGCGCCGATCTGGCTGATGGAGGAAATCGAGACCGGGGCGCTGCACCGGATGATGCAGGACCAGCCTGCCGCTGATGACGCAGGGATCGTCTGGACGACATGGGGAGCCACGGCGCCATCTAATCCTTAGATCAAGGGAAAGTACCGACCGGTCAGTTCCAGTCGCCGATCGCGACCGCGAGCGTCCCGAACCGGTCGGTGGCTGCCAGCCAGTCCTGCCACTCGGCCATGCCGGTCGTGGCGTCCCACGGGTGGATCAGCACGTCAGGCTTCTTGAGCAGGCGCGGGGCCGGCGTCGATCAGGCGGCGGGCGGCCCGGACGTCCGGCCCGAGCCGGGCCAGGCGGGTGGTCAGGTCATCGGCGGCGGCATGCAGCGCCGCGTCGGTTACCGGGTCGAGGGCGTCGAGGATGAACAGCGCCGTGGTGGTGTCCTCGCGCAGCTGGGTCCGGCGGGCCTGGCGCCAGTTCCACCGACGGCAGGTCACGCCGGCGTCGTCGCACCACACCACCTCGCCGGGGTCGGGGTACTCGGTCACCGCCACGCCGTCGGCGGCCGTGTCGAAGGGCTCGTCGCCGGCCGCGCGAATCAGCCGGGGCGGA
Organism: uncultured Actinomycetota bacterium; assembly: GCA_963839095.1. GTDB lineage: Bacteria > Actinomycetota > Actinomycetes > Streptosporangiales > Streptosporangiaceae > Palsa-504. Next base: position 216,562 of record CAWIUF010000018.1, read on the forward strand.
CCGGTGTAGCGGGTCAGGTCCTCCCCGCCGACCGGGATCTGGTGCAGCACCGAGATCGCGTTGTACAGGTCGGTGAGCCGGTTCACCCGGGGCAGCCCGGACGCCGACCGGCGCAGCAGCGCCTCCAGGCTGTTGCGGGTGCGCTTCGGCTTGGCCCCGAATGCCTGGTAAGCCTCCCGCCACGCTGCCACGTGCGCGAGCTGCTCGGCCGGGCCGCGGCTGAGCGCCTCGCGGGCGGCGGTCTCCGCCGCCCGCAGCAGCGCCTCGCTGTCCTGGTCCCCCGGGCCCGGGACGATCCCGTCGACGGCCAGCAGCAGGGCGCGGTAGCCGGGCCGCAGCGCGAACACGGCGGCATCGACGCACGCGCCGGCCAGGAACTCCTCGAGCATGCCCGCATCAGACATCAGCAGTCTCCGATCGTGATCCCGGGCCCACACCCGGCTCGAATACCGTCAGGGCGAACCGCGCTGCCTGTGCTGGGCTGGGGTTCGCGTACCCGTGTGGCAGATCGCCGGCGAACGAGGCCGAATCTCCAGCCGTGAGTACCTCGGCGTGCTGGCCTGCCCTGATCTCGACCTGGCCCGCCAGGACCAGGAGCAGCTCGCGGGTTCCCGCCGCGTGCGCCTCGGTAGAGTGACTCTCGCCCGGCCCGAGCGTCCAGTCCCACAGCTCGGTGACATCCGGCGGCTCGGTGCCGGCTACCAGCACGGCCCGTCCGCCGAGCTTGCCCCGCCACAGCACCGGTGCCGTGCCGGCCCGGGTGACCCGTAGCCCGGGCGACCGGTCCATGTCGACCAGGGCGGGCAGCCCGATGCCGAGCGCGTCGCTGATCAGGAGCAGCGTCGCGATACTGGGGTTAGCCGAGCCCGCCTCGATGCTGACCAGCATCCGGCGGCTGACGCGGGAGCGCTCGGCCAGCTGGTCCAGGGTCCATCCCCGTCCGGCTCGTCCCTGCCGGACCCGGTCGCCGATCGCCCGGGCGACGCCGTCCGCCCCGGCCCGCGCCTCCAAATCAGACTGCCTCATACGAGGCACTATACTGCACTCTCGGTCCAGCAACCTATGCATTCCGAGCGTGCTCTCGCCTGCGGGTCCGGGGAGATGGTGTGCACCTGGGCGCGCGATCACCGGCTGACCGGCACCGGGGTCGATGTCAGTACCGCGTTTATCGGAGCGGCCCGGGCGCGCGCCGTCGAGCTGGATGTCACGGACCGGGTCACGTTCATTCACCGGGATGCCACGGGCTATGTTGCCGGCCAGCCGGTGGGCGTCGCTGCGTGCATCGGGGCGACGTGGATCGGAGACGGCGTGGCCGGGACGGTTGAGCTGCTGCGGCGCAGCCTCAGCCCGGGCGGCATCATGCTGATCGGCGAACCGTACTGGCGCCGCGAGCCTCCCGATCAGGCCACCGTTGAAGGCTGCTACGGGATCGGCACGGAGGACTGGCTCCCGCTGCCGGAGCTGATCGAGTCATTCGGCCTGCTCGGCTGCGACGTTGTCGAGATGGTGCTGGCAGATCAGGACGGCTGGGACCGTTACGCCGCGGCGTCATGGCTCAACATCCGCCGCTGGCTCGATGCCAATCCACACGACGAACTGGCTGATGAAATGCGCGCTGAACTCGTATCCGGTCCGGCGCGGTACGCCCGGTACCGGCGCGAGTACCTCGGCTGGGGTGTCTTCGCGTTGATGAACCGCTGAGAACCTCGACCTGTCACTTTCCACAAGTTCTCCCCGGCCTGTCCACAGGGCAGGCCGGGGACCGGGCCCAGCGTGCGCGCGGTGCGCGGACCCACCGCTATGCCTTTCTGGCCCGGATGCTGCCCGCGCGCTGCCGTGTCGAGAAAGGCCTGTTCGACCGGGTTCGTGGTGAGGGCGCGGGCGGTGGCGTAGGCGGCCGCGGCCTCCTCGTCGCGGCCGAGACGGCGTAGCAGGTCGGCGCGTGACGCGTGGAACAGGTAGTAGCTGTCCAGGGCCGGAGAACCCAGCTCGTCCACCGCGGCCAGGCCGGCGGCGGGGCCGCGGACCTCGGCGAGCGCAACGGCCCGGTTGAGTGCGACGACGGGGGTCGGCGTGAGCGCGTACAGCTGGTCGTAGAGCGTCGCGATGGCGTGCCAGTCGGTGCGGTCGAAGCCGGGCGCCACCGAATGGACGGCGTTGATGGCGGCCTGGATCTGGTACGGACCGGGACGGCCGCGCTGGACGCATGCCCGCACGATGGCCTGGCCCTCGGCGATCAGGTCGCGGTCCCAGAGCTTCCGGTCCTGTTCGGCCAGGCGGGCCAGCGAGCCGTCGGCCGTGATGCGGGCGGCGCTGCGGGAATGCAGCAGCAAGAGCAGCGCCAGCAGCCCCTGCGCCTCCGGCTCATCGGGCATCAGCTCGGCCAGCACGCGGGCGAGCCGGATGGCCTCGGCACACAGATCGAGCCTCATCAGCGAGTCGGCCGTCGCCGCGTAACCTTCGTTGAAGACCAGGTAGACGACGGTGAGGACGGGTTGGAGGCGGGCGGGAAGTTCGGCTTCGGCGGGTACGCGATAGGGCAGGCGGGTGTCCCTGATCTTGCGCTTGGCGCGGACGATCCGCTGGGCCATGGTCGCCTCGGGGACGAGGAACGCCCGCGCGATCTCCGGCGTCTCGAGCCCGCCGAGCAGCCGCAGGGTCAGCGCGATCTGGGCGGGCTGGTTCAGCGCCGGATGACAGCAGGTGAAGATCAGGCGCAGCCGGTCATCGGGCACCGTCTCCTCCTCCCGCGCCGAAGCATTGCGCTCCGGTTCCTGCGCGGCGGGACCGTACAGGTGATGCGCTTGCGCGTGCCGCTCGTCACGAACCGACTCGCGGCGCAGCTTGTCGATGGCCCGGTTGCGGGCGGTCGTGACAATCCACGCACCGGGATTGGGCGGCTGGCCGTCCGACGGCCACCGGGCGACCGCCACCGTGAACGCCTCCTGGACCGCTTCCTCGGCGGCGTCGATATCACCCAGAAAGCGGATCAGGGTGGCGACGCAGCGACCGTACTCACGGCGGAAGACGGCCTCGACAGTCACGCCACCGGAGTCTATGGCGGCGAGACCCGGTCGCCGTAACGGACTGTGCGCAGGTACCGCGCCATGACAGATCACTCCCGGGTGTCATCCGGGTCCGGCCTGGTGGCCGGCCCTCACTTTCGCTACGAAGTCGGCCCGCCGAATCGACACCCAGCGGTCACGATGCCAGAAACGTGGCGTCAAAGGAGGCAACGGGTAGCGAGGCCCAGTTGTCCACAAGACTGTGGACAGCTGGACGGCCAGGCATTCTTTTCCACAGATCCTCCCCAGGATGTCCACAGGGCAGCGTCGGTAATCAATCGCCGAGGGCCTTGGTGAGGTAGAAGCACTCATCCGCATACTCCCGGAGAATCCTGCCTTGGTCGTCCGTCTCCGCCCACTGGTCGATGACCAGGCCGTGTTCCCACCGGACGTACCCGAGACGCTCATAGAGGCGCCTGGCACCGTGGTTCTGCAATTCCACGGCCAGCCCGAGAACCGTCACCTCGCGCCGCCTGGCCTCCTGCTCGCTAGCCAAGATGAGCGCGGTACCGATCCCGTGCCCCGGGTCGCGCCTCCAGGGCATTCATCTCGGCCGCGTCCGCGAGCAAAGACCGCACCTTCGGATACCTGGATCGAAGGAGCAGCGTTACCCGGCCGACGACCACGGTTCCCTGCCAGGCGAGCAGGTATACCGCTTCCTGGCGCAACTGACTTGCCCAGCGTTCCTCGTGATGGAGCAGGTCGAGCGCCGCCACATCGCTGTTCCGCAGGGCTGCCATGTCCTCGACGCTGCACGGCCTGACGTCAATTGATGTCGAACTCATTGCCCTCGGGGTCCATCATTCCTACCGCGTAGTGGTCGAGGCTGCCGTCGCCGAGGGCCCCGGTGATCGTGGCCCCGAGATCCGCCAGCCGCCTGGCCTCGGCGTCGACTCGCTGCGTGCGGATGGCGAGCGGGACGCTCCGGTCCACCACCGAATCGGCACGGCCGCCGCTGGCATGGATATCGAAGTGGAGGCGGTTCTTGATCACCTTGGCGTCCGGGAGCGCGTGGAACCAGATGCGGGGGCCGCCGCCACCGGGATCGACGATACTGTCAGGGCCGATTCCGAGCTCACTGTCGGGCAGCCCGATGTCGCGCCGCCAGTCGTCCCAGGTAGCGAACCCGGTCGGGGGCGGCTCGAGCACGTATCCTAGGGCCGCCGCCCAGAAGCGAGCCAGCGGCTCGGGGTCCTTGCAGTCGATGACGAGCTGGAATCGGGTAGGCATCGCATTCCCCTCGGCTCAGCGGCGGTCAGGCCCGCCAGTATTTCACGAATGTGAGTTCGATAAGCCGTCTTACGGAATATGGCGATGCTTAGCGGCCCGGATCGGATGTCGCGGCCGAGTTCTTGTCGTAGCTGGTTCTCGACGAAGACCCAGCCGGAACCGAGCACGGTGAGCATGGCGGCTCTCAGGTCGTGGGCGGCACCGGCTACCTGATCGGCTACCGTCCATGTCAGCCGGCCAGGAGGCGGGCCAGCCAGCTGTCCCGGGCGGCCAGCGCCGCCCGGGCGACGCGCGTTTCGGCGGCCAGCTGGAAGCCGTGGAACCCGCCGGCCCAGATGTGCAGCTCGGCCTGCCCGCCCGCGGCCCAGATACGCGACGCGTAGTCGACGATCTCGTCGCGGAACACCTCGGCCGAGCCCGCGTCCAGGTACACCGGCGGCAGGCCGCTCAGATCGGTGGCGCGGGCGGGCGCGGCGTACGGCGATACGTCCGCGGTACCGCGCGCGGCGCCGAGCAAGGCGGTCCAGCCGAACCGGTTGTCGCCGCGATGCCACGGGCCCGGGCCGTCGAACTGGCGGGTGGACACGGTCGCGTCCCGGTCGTCCAGCATGGGGGCGCTGAGCAGCTGGCCGATGAGTGCGGGTCCGCCGTTGTCACGGGCCATCAGCGTGGTCGCGGCGGCGAGCCCGCCGCCGGCGCTGTTACCCGCGATAACGATCCGCGCCGGATCGATGCCGAGCTCGGCGGCGTGACCGGCGACCCATCGCAGTCCGGCGTAACAGTCGCTGACCGCCGCCGGGTAGGGGTGTTCCGGGGCGAGCCGGTATTCGACCGACACCACGGTGACGCCGAAGACGTCGACCCAGCGGGAGAAGATCGGGGCGCCGGTCTGGCGGTCGCCCATGATCATTCCGCCGCCGTGGACGTAATAGATGCACGGCGCGGGCGTCGCGACGCCGGGACGGCGGAGCACCGACAGGGTGATGCCCGGTTCTTCCGCGACGGAGACCTCGACATGTTCCACGCCGCGGCCGGCGATCATGGCGTCGATCGAGGGGCTAACGGTGGCGAGCATCTCCCGCATATCCGGCAAGGCGCCGGACGACAGCGCCGCGGCCGGCTCGGCGGACGCCCCGTACTGCGCCTCGAGGAAAGCGCCGAGTTCCGGGTCGTACGGGGGTCGTGGAAGGGTCACGCCGCACTCCTTCGATAGTCTCCGCCGGGCAGCCGCCATACGCGGTATCTGACATTACGGGCAGGGTGAGGTTCAATGAGTGGTCAATCTCCGCGGTCCGCGGGCCGGCCCGCGCGGCGGCCGCAGACGGCGCTGATCGCAGCCGGACGGCCCGCCGATGAGCCGGGCCAGCCGCTGAACGTGCCCATCGTCCTGGCCTCGAACTTCCGGGCTGGCGGCCAGGAGGGGACGGGCGGCCGGGAGTACTCCCGCGGCGACGGCACCCCTGGCTGGGAGGCGCTGGAAGAGGTCATCGGGGAACTGGAGGGCGGCAACGCCGTCGCGTTCGGCTCGGGCATGGCCGCCATCGCGGCGGTCCTGGACCCGCTGCCCGCGGGGGCCAGGGTGATGGCACCGACCGACTGCTACGCGGGCGTGCACGCCCTGCTGGCCGACGGCCAGCAGCAGGGACGCTGGCACGTCGACCTGGTCGACATCACTGATACGGCCGCCGCCGTCGCCACGGCCCGCCAGGCCGACCTGGTGTGGCTGGAATCGCCGACCAACCCGCTGCTCGATATCGCCGACCTGCCCGCCTTGTGCGCCGCCGCCCGGGACGGCGGTGCCCTGGTCGCGGTCGACAACACCTTCGCCACCCCGCTGCTGCAGCAGCCGATCGCCTTCGGCGCCGACTTCACCGTGCACAGCGCGACGAAATTCCTCGGCGGCCACTCCGACCTGCTCCTTGGTCTCGCGGTGGCCGGCCGTCCCGAGCTCGGCGAGCGGCTGCGCCGCCGCCGGGAGGTCGCCGGGGCGGTCCCCGGCGCGCTGGAGACCTTCCTCGTCCTGCGCGGCCTGCGCACCCTGGCCCTGCGGCTGGAGCAGGGACAGCGCAGCGCCGGGGAACTGGCCCGCCGCCTGGCCGCACACCCCGCCGTCACCCGGGTCCGGTACCCGGGCCTGGCCGATCACCCCGGCCACGCGCAGGCAGCGGCGCAGATGACCGGATTCGGCGCCGTGCTCGGGTTCGAGGTACCGACCGCGGCCGCCGCCAGCGCCCTGTGCGCCGCGGTCCGCGTCATCCGCTCGGCCACCAGCCTCGGCGGCGTGGAAAGCACCATCGAGCGCCGGGCCAAGCTAGCCGGCCAGGAACACCTGCCGCCCGGTTTCCTGCGCCTGAGCGTGGGATGCGAGCACATCGAGGACCTGTGGGATGACCTCAGCGGCGCCCTCGCCCAGGCCGGAACCTAACGTGTCCGGTAACCCAGCCGTCTGAGGGATCATTGGTACGGCGCTTACCCGCATCAGGTCGGCAATGCCACCTACCGCGCAACGCTGACTCCGAAGGGCGAGAAGCGGGGCGGGTGAGGTTGATGATGGGCGCTCCCCATCACGCTGGCGCCCGGCGAGGACGTTTCATGATCCGCTACGGCCGTTCGTGATCTGCCGGGGCCCGTTTCATGATCTATGGGAAACGCTCTAGCCGGTGCGGTCATCGCCGGCGGGCAGCCCGAGGAGGCGGGTGCAGAGGGTCTCGACGGCGACCGCGACGGACGGGTCGCGGCGCAGGTGGGGGGTGCGGGCGATGTCGTTGGCCACCGACAGGGCGGCGTGCACCCGGATCCGGGCCGCGGTCGGGTCGAGCCCGGGCTGGTCCAGGCGCAGCAGGTGGACCCACTCGCTGACGAAGTCGCGCTGGGCCCGGCGGATGGCGTGCCGCTCGCCGTCGGGCAGGTGGCCGATGTCGGTGATGAGCAGGCCGATGGTCTCGTGGTGGGTCTGGCTCAGCGCGACGTAGCAGCCGATCAGCATGCGCAGGGCGCTGGCGGCGTCGGGCGCCCGCCGGTAGACGGTGGAGACGTCCATGGCCAGCGCGGCGGCGCCCCGCCGCAGGGTGGTGACGAGCAGGTCGAGCTTGTTCGGCCAGTGGTTGTAGACGCTGGGGCCGGAGATGCCCACGGCATGGCCGATGTCCTCGATGCTCACCTGGGTGTAGCCGTGCGCGGCGAACATGCGCACGGCCTGGGTGAGCAGTTCCTCGCGGCGGGACGCGGGCACCAGGGCCGGGGTCCGGGCGCCGGGGCCCGGACGCGAAGGAGCCCCGACGGCGGGCAGGCCAGCAGGCAGGTCCGTGTCCAGCACCGTGCGGACCAGGCCGGCCAGCAGGTCCTGGTAGGCCGGCCGGGGCAGGTCCAGGTGGTGGAAGGACGGGCTGGTCAGCACGGCCAGCACGGCCCAGGCAAGCAGGTCGGCGGCGGAGTCCGGCGTCCCGGGCCGGACCGCCTGGATGTAGCCGGCCAGGGTCCGGCCGATGTCGACGGTCACGTCGCGCAGCGGCCGGTAGGCGGCCGGTCCGAGGTCACGGGCCTCCCGCTGCCACATCAGCCCCAGATGCCGCTGGTCGAGGGCCTGGGCGGCCAGCCGGGCCGCGGCGGCCGAACGGTCGGCCGGGTCCAAGCTGGCGACCAGGTCGCGGGCCGCGTCCAGGCCGCCCGCCAGGACCGTGGCTAGCACGTCCTGCTTGCCGGCGAAATGCCGGTACAGCGCCGAAGGGCCGATGCCGACCGCGTCGGCCAGGTTGCTCATCCCCACCTTGGCGTAGCCGTCCTTGGCGAACAGGTCCGTGGCCGCGGCCAGGATCAGCTCCCGCCGGTTGCGCGGCCGCGTGCCGCGTGGCGCGAGGGCAGGATCGGGCATCAGCCGAAGAAGCCGCCGCCGCAGATCAGGGTCTGCGCGCTGACGTAATCGGACTCGGGGATGCAGAACAGGTACACCGCGCCCGCGGCGTCGGCCGGGGTGCCTGCCCGGCCCAGCGGGATCATCTGCTCCAGCGTGGCGAGCAGGGCGGGATTGACCCCGACCTTGATCTGCTGGCCCTGGACGTCGATGGTGGCGTCGCCGCCGGCCGGGGCCTCGGTGAGCCGGGTCTTGATCAGGCCGAACGCCACCGTGTTGACGGTGACGTTGTACCGGCCCCATTCCTTGGCCAGCGCCCGGGTCAGGCCGGTGATGCCGGCCTTGGCCGCGGCGTAGTTGGCCTGCCCGGCGTTGCCGCCCAGGCCGGCCAGGGAGGAGATGTTGACCACCTTGCGGCAGGGGACCGGCTGGCCGTCGGCCCGGGCCTGCTTGACCAGCCCGGAGATGACCGGCTGGGCGGCGCGCAGGATCCGGAACGGCGCCTTGAGGTGCACGTCGAGGATGGCGTCCCACTGCTCGTCGGACATCTTCTGGATGACCGAGTCCCAGGTGTAGCCCGCGTTGTTGACGATGATGTCGAGACCGCCGAAGGAGTCCACCGCGGTCCCGGTGAACCGCTCGGCGAACCCGGCCTCGGTGACGCTGCCCGCGCACGCCACCGCCCGGCCGCCCGCGGCCGTGATCGCGGTGACGGTCTCCTTGGCCGGGCCGTCGTCCAGGTCGTTGACAACCACGGCGGCGCCGTCGCCCGCCAGCTTGCGCGCGATCTCGGCCCCGATGCCGCGGCCGGCCCCGGTGACGATCGCGACCTTGCCGTCCAGCTTGCCCATGTCGGTCCTTTCAGTTCAGGTCGATGACGGCGTCGCCGGTCAGGGTGACGGTCCCGTCGGCCAGGGTGACGGCCACCTTCACGGTGGCCAGGCCGTCGGCGACCGACACCACCCGGCCGGTGCAGGTGGGCTGGCCGTGGACGGGCGTGATGGCGGTAAAGCGGACCTGCCAGGACCGCAGCCGCTCCTGCGGCACCCAGTCGGTCAGCAGCCGGCCGAGGTAGGCCATCGACAGCATGCCGTGCGCGAACACGTCGTCCAGCCCGGCCGACCGCGCCACGTCCAGGTCGATGTGGATCGGGTTGTGGTCACCCGACGCGCCCGCGAACAGGGCCAGCGTGGCCCGCGAGATCGGCTCGACGGCCAGCGGCGGCAGCTCGGTGCCGGCCTCGAGCCCGGACAGCTCGATCATGCGGTCACCTCCAGGTGACGCACCACGATCGTCGTGCTGGCCTCGGCGATCAGCACGCCGTCCCGGGTGATGTCGGTCTGCTTGACCAGGAACTCCAGCCCGCTGCCGGGCCGGCTGACCACGCTGGTGATGCGGGAGGTCAGCGTCAGGGTGTCTCCGGCGTGGGCCAGCGCGTGATAGGTGTACGACTGCTTCCCGTGCAGCACCTCCCGCAGGTCAATCCCCAGTTCACCCAGATAGCCGAACGGGGCCGGCGATTCCAGCTCCAGCCCGAAGAAAAACGTGGGCGGGACCGGGAGGTCCGGGTGGCCCGCTGCCCGGGCCGCGGCCAGGTCACTGTAGACCGGGTCGGCCTGCCCGGTGACCCGGGCGAACAGCGCCAGCCGCCCGCGTTCGACCGGCACCACGATCGGGTCGAACCGGTACGCCCGGGCCTTGTCGGCGTCGATCGCCATGTTCAGGAAACCTTCTCGTACAGGGTGATCACGGCGGCGCCGCCTAGGCCGATGTTGTGCTGCAGGGCCACCGACACGTCGTCCACCTGGCGCGGGCCCGCCTCGCCGCGCAGCTGCCAGACCAGCTCGGCGCACTGGGCCAGGCCGGTGGCGCCGAGCGGGTGCCCCTTGGACAGCAGGCCGCCGGACGGGTTGGTCACCACCCGGCCGCCGTAGGTGTTGTCGCCGTCGGCGATGAACTTCTCGGCCGTGCCCTCCGCGGTCAGCCCGAGCGCCTCGTAGCTGATCACCTCGTTGGTGGTGAAGCAGTCGTGCAGCTCGACCACGCGGACGTCGCGCGGGTCCACCCCGGCGCTCTCGTACACCTGCCGGGCCGCGGCGGCGGTCATGTCGTAGCCGACCAGCCGCATCAGGTCCCCGTCGAACGACGCGGCCGTGTCGGTGGTCATGGCCTGGGCGCTGATGACCACGTCGGTGCGCAGGCCGCGAGCCCGGGCGAACGCCTCGCTGACGACGATCGCGGCGGCCGCGCCGCAGGTGGGCGGGCAGCACTGCAGCCGGGTCAGCGGTCCGTAGATGGGCGGTGAGCCCAGCACCTCCTCGGCGGTCACCGGGGCGGTGAACACGGCGTAGGGGTTGCCCGCCGCGTGCCGCCGCGACTTCACCGAGACCTGCGCGAACACCGCCGGGTCCATCCCGTACTTCGCGCAGTACGCCGCCCCGGCCGCGCCGAAGTACCGGGGCGCCGCCGGGACGTCGCCCACGTCGCCCAGCTCCCGGGTGAACGCCTCGTCGAACCGGGTGAACGCGCTCGGCCGGTCGTCCCAGTGCGCCTTGAGCGCGCCGCGCTGCATCTGCTCGAACCCCAGGGCCAGCACGCAGTCGGCCGCGCCGGACGCGACCGCCTGGCGGGCCAGGTACAGGGCCGAGGACCCGGTCGAGCAGTTGTTGTTCACGTTGATCACCGGGATGCCGGTCATCCCCACCCGGTACAGCGCGTTCTGCCCGCTGGTCGAGTCGCCGTACACATAGCCCGCGTAGGCCTGCTGGACCGCGGACAGGTCGAGGCCGGCGTCGGCCAGCGCGGCTCGCACCGCCCGCTCGGCGAGCACGTCATAGCTGTCGGCCTTGCTGGGCGTGGCGAAAGGGACCATACCGACCCCGGCTACGGCCACCCGTTCGGTCATCTTGTGGGCTCCTTACTAGTCGCTATTCACTTAATACACTGCCAGAGGTTGACATGTGAAGGTCTATCGACGACTGTGTTCCGTACCACGCTTGCGCGGATTCACAAATGGAGCGCTCGATGTACCTGACCCAGGGCCTGCACCGCGCCGTCCAGCAGCAGCCGGACGAGGTGATGACGACCTTCGGCGCCCGGCGGCGCACCTTCCGCGAGGTGGCGGCCCGGGTCGCCCGGCTGGCCGGGGCGCTGCGCGAGCTCGGCGTCGGGGACGGCGACCGGGTGGCCATGCTGGCGCTGAACTCCGACCGCTACAACGAGTACCTGCTCGCCGTGCCGTGGGCCAACGCGGTCCTGAACCCGGTGAACTTCCGGTGGAGCGTGGCCGAGATCGCCTACTCGCTGCGCGACTCGGGGTCCCGGGTGCTGCTGGTGGATGACATGTTCGCGCCGATGCTGCCCGCGCTGCGCGAAGCCGTGCCCGAGCTCGCCACCGTGATCGCTGCTGGCGATGGGCCCGTCCCGGACGGCGCCCTGGGCTACGAGGACCTGATCGCCGCGGCCGGCCCGGTGCCGGACTGCCGCCGGGGCGGGGACGAGCTGGCCGGGCTGTTCTACACCGGCGGGACCACCGGGTTCCCCAAGGGCGTCATGCTCTCGCACGCCAACCTGGGCATCTCCTGGCTCGGCTCGGCCGCCACCGGGTCCATGGGCCGGCCCGGCTCGCGCACCCTGCACGCCGCGCCCATGTTCCACCTGGCCGACCTGGCGTTCTGGGGGATCACGGTGCTGGTCGGCGGGAGCCACGTGATCCTGCCCGGCCTTCGACCCGGCGGCCGTCCTGTCCGCCATCGAGACGGAGCAGGTCACCGACGCGCTGCTGGTGCCGACCATGATCCAGCTGCTGGTGGACCACCCCGGCATCGGCCGGCACAACCTGAGCAGCCTGCGCGCGGTGGTGTACGGCGCCTCGCCGATCCCGCAGCCGGTCCTGGAACGGGCCATGAAGGCCTTCCCCAGCGCCTCGTTCACCCAGGCCTACGGCATGACCGAGCTGGCCCCGGTGGCCACCATGCTCAGCCCGGCCGACCACGAGGCGGGCCGGCTGCGCGCGGCCGGCCGGGCGGCGCCGCACGCCGAGGTGCGGGTGGTGGACCCGGACGACGCCGAGGTCCCGGCCGGGACCGTGGGCGAGATCGTCGTCCGGGGCGGGCACGTCATGCAGGGCTACTGGAACCAGCCGGACGAGACCGCCCACGCGCTGCGCGGCGGCTGGATGCACACCGGCGACGGCGGCTACCTCGACGAGGACGGCTACCTGTACGTCGTCGACCGGCTCAAGGACATGATCGTCAGCGGCGGGGAGAACGTGTACTCGGCCGAGGTGGAGAACGCCGTGGCCCGCCACCCGGCCGTGGCCCAGTGCGCCGTGATCGGCGTGCCCGACCCGGACTGGGGCGAGCGCGTCCACGCCGTCGTGGTGCTGCAGCCCGGCGCGACCCTGACCGCGGGCGAGCTGCGCGAGCACGTCAAGACGCTCATCGCCGGCTACAAGGCGCCGCGGAGCATGGAGGTCGCCGACGCGCTGCCGCTGTCCGGCGCGGGCAAGGTCCTCAAGCGCGAGCTGCGGCAGAAGTACTGGGGCGGCAGCGAACGCCAGGTTCACTGACGACGCCGGTCACGGAGGTTCGATGCCAGCGAAAATGCCCCAGCCGCTGGGCGGGGTCTTCTCGGTCCTCGCGTTCGCGATGAAGCACGGGCTGCTGCCCGGCCCGGAGAAGGCACTCGAGAAGCCGCACGACGAGCGGCTCAAGCGGGTGACCCCGGGATTCATGGTCAAGCGCGGCCCCGCCGTCGACACCCAGGACGTCATCGTGCCGGGACGCGACGGCCCGATACCGGCCCGCGTCTACACGCCGTCCCGGCACCAGGCCCGGCGCGCCCGCGTTCCTGTTCATCCACGGCGGCGCCTTCATCGACTGCGGCGTGGACTTCTGCGACAACGTGCAGCGCGGGCTGGCCTACCGCACCGGCTGGGTGGTGGTCGGGCTGTCCTACCGGCTCGCCCCCGAGCATCCCTTCCCGGCCGGCCTGCACGACTGCGCGGACGTGCTGCAGTGGATGCACGACACCCGCCCGGGTGGCCTGGACCCGCGGCGCATCGCGGTCGGCGGCGAGAGCGCCGGAGGCAACCTGACGGTGGCGCTGTGCCTGTACGCGCGGGACAACGGCGGCCCGGCGATCGCGCACCAGTCGGTCTACTACCCCTTCACCGACACCTCGCTGACCGCGCCCGACTGGGACAGCGGCCTCATGCCGGGCGTGGACCGCAAGGCCGGGCAGCTGATGGTCCAGCTCTACGGCGGCGACGAGGCCCGCAATCCGCTGGTGAACGTCCTGGGGGCCGACCTGCGCGGGCTGCCGCCCGCGACCGTGATCACCTGCGGCCACGACGTCCTGCACACCGACGGGGTGCGGCTGGTCGAGGCGCTGCGCGCGGCCGGCGTCGAGACCCTGCACACCCACTACGACGACATGCCGCACGGCTTCTTGATGTACTCCCGGCTGACCAGCCGCGCCGGGGTGTCCATCGAGGAGATGGCCCGGCAGGCCGGCCGCCGCTTCGCGGCGGAGCCAGCGTGATCAGTCAGTAGGTGGCCAGACGACGTGGTCGAGGAAGTCCTCGACGGCGGTGAGGACAGCGGGATCTGGGCGCTGTTGTTTACGCCTGGCGCCAGTACGACGGACCGGCCTGACCGAGGGCCGGCATAATCCGATTCTACGAATCCGGCCCGCGTGACAGCATGAGGTCATGACGGTTCCGTCGGCCGGCCCGGAGGTCATCGTCCGCGACTACGCCGACGGTGACTACGGTGCTTGCCGGTCCCTGTGGGCGGAGCTGACCGAGTACCACCGGGGTATCTACCGCGACCCCACGATCGGCGGGGACGATCCGGGCGCGGGATTCGACGGCTACCTGGCCGAGCCGCACCGGACGGGATCCTGGGTGGCCGAGTCGCGGGGGCGGGTTATCGGCCTGACCGGGCTGTTCGACCGGGGCGCGAGCGGGGAAGTCGAGCCGGTCGTCGTCGCGGCAGCCGCCCGGGACCAGGGCATCGGCCGCCTGCTCCTCAGCCGGGTGGCCAACGAGGCCCGCGCCCGTGGCCACGAGTACCTGGCCATTCGCCCGGTGGCCCGCAACCTCGCAGCGATCCGCCGTTTCCATGCCGCCGGTTTCCGGAACCTGGGCGGCCACATCGACCTCACCATGGATTTGGCACCGCGGCGGCACGAGTGGCTGCCCGGAGCCAGCCTGCACGGCCTCGACTTTGGCTACTGAGCGGCTTCGAGCACCTGCTTGAGCCGGGCGAGGTCGGCCGTCACCGATCTCGCGTCGCGCTCGAAGTCCTCGTCGCTCATGCCGGGGAGCCGGCGGAGCGTGAACATCACCTCGGAGCCGCTTCCGTCCCTGGTCACGCGCATGGGGTTATAGATGACCTCACCCGATGGCAACGTGACGTCGTGGTCAAGAACGCCGTATTCGTTGCGGGGGACGAAGGCGAAGCTGACGCGCCCCATCGGCGAGTCCGCGAACCACTGGCCATCGACGTGCTCGACGGAGCTGCCGAGCCCCGGCGCCCACGCGGGCAAGTGGGCCGGGTCCGAGGCGTAGTCGTAGACGTCGGCCGCGGGCCGGCTGATCCGCTCGCTGAGATGCCTGGATTCTGAAGCCATGGGCCTACTGTCGCAGGCCGGCCGGGCATCGTTATTGAACAGAACGGACATGCGGAGACTGGTCTAGAGATCTTCCACGGTCGAGGCTACGGTCCGGCGCCGCGTTCGCGCGAGTCCCGTCCGCCTCTGGCGTCCCGCCGGCCGGTACCCGGCGCCCCCGCTACCCGGCACCCGCCCGTACCCGACACGTCCCCGGTACTCCGTGTGCCCCCGGGTACCATCTTGCGTACCCGGGGGCACACACACTACTTTCCTCGCCGCCCCGGAGGGCGATCTCGCGTACCAGCGGCCTCCGCCGTCACATCGGGCTCGTCCACCCGGGGGCCGATCCCGCCAGCGTCGGGGTCATCATCGGCGCGGCCCCGCTGGCTCATCATCATCATCGCCGCCGCGATCGGCGCAGGGCACTGGCCCGGCCGCCGGATCCTGCTCGCCGCGGCGGTGGTGACCGCCGGATCCGCGGCGGCCCAGCTCGGCGGCGGCACCGGACCGGCCTGGAGCGCGGCCGGGCTGCTGTGGTCAGCCGGGGCACTCGGCGGTGTCGTGGGCTCGACCTTGCTGGCCGCACCGGTGCTGCCCCGGCTCGGCGCCCTTGCCGTCACGGTGTACGCCTGCGGCCAGGCGGGCCTGCTGCTGCTGGCCGCCGCGGCCGTGGCCAGGTCGCGGGCGGCCCGCCGGTCCTGGTGGCGCCCACCGTGACCCAGCTGGCCGCGCTGGCCTACCTCACAGTCGCGGTCACCGCGGTGGTGTTCATCGCCTGGTTCGGGGCCATGGCACGCCTCGGGGTGGACCGCACCGGGCTGTTCAACGGGCTGATCCCCGTCACGTCGCTGGCAGGCGTCGTCCTGACGGCACCGGCACCATCACGCCGCTTCGGTCTCTCGGAGCCCTCGCCGTCCTCACCGGCGTGATCCTCGGCCTCGGCCGGGTTCCGCAGGATCCCGCCGGTACCGTGAACCCGGCCGCCTTGCGGCTAGAGGTGGTAGCGGGAGCGATTTCATATCGCGATGGTTCCCGCTATGACCGCGATCAGGAAAAAGAGGAAGACGTACTTGGGCCAGCGATCTAGGTAGGGCCCCGCTCCGCCGACGCGAACTCCACCAGGTGCCGCAGGGTGATTACCTCCGCGGTCGCGCTCGCCTAAAACGCACAATGCCCCGGAGGAAAGCCTCCGAGGCCGGAAGCACTGAGACGTCTAGATCGTCAAAGCTGGTCCGGGCGGAGGGCAGCGTCCCGAAAAACCCCGGCAGCCCGAAGCCAAGCCCGGCTAGCAGCGAGGCGTCAGGTTGTCCACAGCCTGTGGACAACGACTGCGAAAACCCGGCCACGGAGGCACGTGTTGCCCGGATAGCCTCGGAGGTCATGGTTTCCGGTCCGAGGAAGGGTAGGCGGATTCTTATGCCCAAGTCCATCGCCGTGTTCGGAGCCGGCCCCGGCCTCGGCCAGGCGGTCGCCCGTCGCTACGCGCGCGAGGGTTACGCCGTCGTCCTGGTGGCCCGCCGCCCGGAGCCGCTGGACCGGCTGGCGAAGGAGCTGGCCAGTGCCGGGGCGACCGCGCACGTCATCACGGCCGACCTGTCCGACACCGGTGCCACGCCCCGGCTGGCCGAGCAGATTCGCGCTAAGGCCGGCGACCTCGACGCCTTTTACTATGCGCCCACCCCGGCCACCGGGTTCGTTTCCGCCGCCAACCTGACCCCGCAGCGCGCCCAGGACTTCATGCCGCTGATCTTCTACACGATGCTGGCCCTGGTGCAGGAGTTCCTGCCGCACATGCTCGAGCAGGGGGACGGCGCCATCCTGACCGCGCAGGGCGGCAGCACCGTGCAGGGCCTGCCGAACATGAGCGGCCCCAGTCCCGCCCAGGCCGCCCAGCGCAACTACCTGCAGGCCCTGCACGCCGAGGTAGCCGAGAAAGGCGTCTACGTCGGCATGCTCTACATCGGTGCCGCCATCGGCACAGTGCCTTCCACACCGAGCTGGAGACGGCCAAGGCCGCGGGCCACCCGGTCTGGGAGATGCCGACCGTCGACCCCGACCATCTCGCCGACCTGCTCTGGACCATGCACCGCACGAGGGGCCAGCCGGAAGCCATCTATCCGTAGTGCCATTACATACCCGGTCATTTGGGATAAATCCGAGTGCTTAGCAGGGCCCGGAGGGTACTCCGGTATTCTTCGCCCGGTAAGCAGCCTATGTGGCCGTTGGTTGTAGGAGGAAGCCGATGATCATCGCTGATGATTCTGATGCCCTCGGGGAGGTAGCGGCGGAGTACTCCGCGGGATTCCTCCTCGAGGCCCATCTGGAGGCATTCCTCGTCGGCAACTGGAAGTCAATCAACTGGGGCCGGCTATTGCGGATCTGCGAAGGCCCGGATGGCACGTCAGGGCATCAATTTGTTACGCCCATCGGCCGTCTTGACTTCTTGTGCATCGATCAGGTGACCGATGGGCTGGTCGTCGTGGAACTAAAGCGGGGACGGCCATCGGATATGGTCATCGGCCAGATAGCGCGCTACATGGGATATGTCCGCAGCCAGCTGGCTATGCCCGGGCAGTCGGTCGAAGGACTCATCATCACGTCGGAGGCGGACGACGCCCTGCGTTACGCCGTGGCGGCCTTTCCCGGCCTGGCGCTCATGACCTACGAGGTCACCTTCGAGCTCAGCCCGGTCGATTAGCCGCCTGGTCCCACCAGCTGAGCACGCGCATCGCCTGGAGGGTCACCCAGCGGGACGGCTGGCCTTCTCCGTCGTCCACCTCGAACCAGACCCGGCCGGGCGGGGTCCAGTCGAGCAGCCAGCGGCCGTCCGCCAGTCGCTTGGACCGGACGTGCTCGGCGGCTTCGCCGAGCCTCGGGTCGGGTGCGCCGCCGGTCAGGATCGCGGCGGAGCGGAAGTAATCCAGGGCCCGCAGGACGTCATAGCGCCATCGGCTCGGATGCGCGAAGCGCAGGAACTGCTCGTCGGCCGGCTCGCCGGTACTGAGCCGGCGGAACAGGCGGCGCTCCAGGAGATACTCCTCACCCGACGTGCGCGCCGCCCGGGATTCAGGGGTGCCGCCGGTGGCTCGCTCGTACTCCAGGAGCCCTTCCAGCACGTTGATGGTCGTGTCGAACGACGTGCGCACCGAGCCGTTGGCGCGCTCGCAGTTCCAGCCGCCGTCGTCGAGACGCTCGCCGGTCAGCCTGGCGACCACCGGCGAGACGTCGACCCCGTAGTAGGCGCCGTCGGCCACGGTCCGGCCGTTGATGCACTCCTCGACCTCGCCCTCCCAGAAGGGCTGGCCGCCCTCCTCCCAGCGCGAGCTGGCGCCGATCAGCGTGACGGCACGCCGGGCCGGGGCCGAGGAGGGATCGAGACCGAACTCCCGGAGCTGTGACAGCGAAAACGACGTGGCCGTCCACGGCTGGCCCACCTGGTGCCACTCGCGGGCTTCGAAGTCACGCGGGATGAAGGCGCCGCCCGCCCACTGCCCGTCCTCGTCCTCGTAGGCGAGCAGCCGGGCTCCCCAGCCCTCGGTGGCCACCTTGGCCCGCTCCGCCCTCCACTGCGCTTCCGGTACGTCGAGCAGGTCACGCATTACCTGCCAGCGGATCGACGGATCGGAGTCCAGCAGCCAGTCGATCACCGAGCCCGAGTCAGCCATGCCGGCGAGGTTACCAACAGCTGGCCAGCAGGGTCAGCCGGGCGTGCCCGCTTCACCAGCTCGGCGATCCTGGCGTCGACATCGGAGGTCAGCTCGGTCACCGCGTAGGCCGTCGGCCACATGGCGCCGTCGTCGAGGCGGGCCGGGTCGCTAAAGCCGAGCTCGGCGTACCTCACCTTGAACTTCTGCGCCGGCTTGAAAAAACAGACGACCTTGCCGTCCCTGGCGTACGCGGGCATCCCGTACCAGGTCCGTGGCGCGAGCTCGGGCGCACAGTCCTTGACGATCGCGTGCAGCCGCTCGGCGATCGCCCGGTCCGAGTCCGCCATCTCGGCGATCTTCGCGAGCACGTCGCCTTCCTCGTCCGCCTTGGATGTGCGGGAACCGCTGCGGCGCGCGGACGCCTTCAGCTCCCTGGCGCGCGCCTTCATCGCGTCACGTTCGTCGTCGGTGAATCCGTCGTACCCTGGCCGCCCGCGGTGGTGCCTTGGCCCTTCTTGGTGTCCGTCATCGGAATGCCTTCCCCATAGGTTTGACCGGGACAAACTTCATGCTAGACACGGCCCGGTGACCGGGGCTTCTCGATTCCTGACCGAACGGAGCAGCTGTTGAGGTACATCGCCGTCGAGCGTCGCGGTCCACAGCTGTGGATAACTTTCGACCGTCCGGACAAGCTGAACGTGCTGCACGCCGAGGACCTGCCCGGGCTCCTGGACGTCATCGCGAACCTCGATCCCGGTGTCACGGGGGCTGGTCTTCACCGGCGCCGGGACGAAGGCGTTCAGCGCGGGGATGAATATCGAGGCGTTCGTCGGCATGGACCGGGCCAGCGCCAAGCCGTTCATCGGGCAGCTCGCCGGGATCATGCGCGCCATCCGGCGGGCGCCGGTCGTCACCGTGGCCGCGGTCAGCGGGTACTGCCTGGGCGGGGCGTTCGAGCTCGCCCTGGCGTGCGACCTCCGGGTGGCCACCACGACGGCGGCCTTCGGCCTGCCCGAGATCAAGGTCGGCGTGCCGTCCGTCATCGACGCGGCCCTGCTGCCCGGTTTCGTCGGCCTCAGCAAGGCCCGCGAGATGATCCTGACCGGCGATCTCTACACCCTCGACCAGCTCCCGCCGCACAGCATCGCCAACGTCGTCACCGAGCCGGGCTTGCTTAGTGAGGCCACCGGGCGCCTGCTCGAGCGGACCGCGACGCATACCCGCACCGTCACCGCCGCCCAGCGGCGGCTCTTCGACCTGTGGCTCAACCAGCCGCTCGACGTGGCAGTGGAGCGGAGCACGGACGAGTTCGCGGGGATGTTCGGCACGCAGGAAACCCGGGACCAGATCGCGAGCCACTACCGGCGGATCACTGGTCGCGGCTCGTAACGCGCCTGTTCATGATGGCGGTAGCAGGAGGACGGAGTGCAGTGCGAGTTATGACCAGAGTTCGAACGGTTCATCGATTTCCTCGCCGCCGAGGAAGGCGTCGAGCAGCGCGGGCAACTGGCCGGGGTAGAAACGCTCGCTACTGTGGCGGACCTCCGGCGGCGGCCACCAGCGGAAGCCGACGTAGTCCTCCTTTTCGTAATCCAGGCGCAGTGACTCGTCGATGCGCGGCCTGGGCCCCGGCAAGCGCAGTGTCACGATCACCTCGTCTTGCACATGCCGTGACTGCCGGTGCTTGAACGATGCCCGGCGCCTCCAGTTCGGCGGCCCGACTTGGGAGGGTGCGGCAATGATCCCGGTTTCCTCGCGGAGTTCCCTGACCGCGGCGTCTCGGTAGGTCTCGCCGGGCTCTAGGCCGCCACCGGGCAGTTCCCACCAGGTCCCGAGCTCCGGGTAGTCGATATCGTGGGTGTGGAAAAGCAGCAGCCTGCCTTCGAGGTCGAGTACGACGAGCCGTACCGCGCTGCGTTCGATGACTGGCAGGTCGTCCGGCAGCGGCACGTGGCCGCCGTCTGGGACCGGGCGTCCGCGACCGGAGCGGCGCACCCGCTTACCCTTTCTGGCGGAGCGCGGGTGTTCCGCGGATGGCTGTGCCCAGCATGGCGAATCCGACGGTGAACATGACCGCGATGGCCGGCCACTGCAGGGCGCTGGGAAGGTAGAGGGCGGCGAACCAGGAGCGGTAGGTCCCGCCGCTGGCTTTCACGATGAGGGGGGCCAGGCCCTGAGCCACGAGCGGGATCCAGCACAGCCACCAGCAGGTGGCAGGCAGCAGGACCCGGCGCCCGTCGCGGGTCTGCCACCAGGCCGCGGTCCCCTCGCGCACGACGTTCACGGTCAGCCGCGGGCCGCCGTGGCCACTGCGGATCGTCTCGCGCAGCAACTCGGCGAACTCCCGCCCGTACCGGGATTGCCAGCGCGGCGGGTACGACGACAGCAGCCGCGCGACCCGGCGCTCAACGCGTGCTTCTGAGCTGCGGTCGCGATCCCGGTAGGCGCCGGCCAGCGACAGCGCCAGCCAGGCGAGGCCGACTGGCCACAGCGCGACCCAGCACAGCACCAGGGGCGGTATGCACTTCCAGCCCCAGCGCTCGAACAGCTTCGATGTGATCGTTCCCAGGTCAGCGGTCACGGTGTCACCAGGCCCGCGGACAGCCGCGCAGGCCCAGGTCCGCGATCCGGCGCTGCATGGTCAGGTGCTCCCGCAGCGCCTGCTCGCCCGGCGGGGTCAGCCGGTAGGGCTGGCGGCGGCCGTCCGGGCCCGTGGGCTCGATGAGGCCGCCCTCGACCAGTCGCGTGAGCGCCGCGTACAACGTGCCCGGCTGGAGCCTGACACCGGCGAATCCCTCGATGTCGTTGATGAGCGCGTAACCGTGCTTGGGGCCCTCGGCCAGGCTGGACATGACCCAGGTCGCTGGTCCCGCGTACCGGCCGAGGCCCTCCACGCTGCTTCTCGCGTCGCGTCCCATGGGCCGACTTTATTACGCCTTACGGTATACCGTCAAGCGTACTACTGGAGAGGACGCGGCCGCTGAGTGGGAGACAGTCGCAAAATAGGGGTCACCGCCCGTGTCGCTGGGCGGCCTCGCGCATGCGCTGCTGGGTCTCGGCTGCGATATCGGCGGTGGCTACCGGGAACGATGAGGGCTCTTCCGAGTCGTCGGGGGCTATCCCCACGCTGAACAGTTCGCTGTTCAGCCGGATGGGCGCGCCGGTCACCACGGCCAGGTTCACGGCGTCGCTCGGGCGCGCGTCGACCTCCCGGGGCCCGTCCGGTCCCTGCACCACGACGCAGGCGTAGAAAACCGACTCCAGCAGGCGAGTGATCTGCACTTCGGTGATCTGGGACCCGGCCGCCTCGACCAGCCCGGCCGCCAGCTTGTAGGGGAACGGGCGCGGCGTCTCGACCGACTCCAGCACCAGGGCGAGCGCCGCGGCCTCGGCGGGCCCGATCCAGATGGGAAGGCTGCGGTCACCGCCGCGCTCGGTCAGGATCATCACGTGCTCGCGCTGCTGCGGCTCCTCACCGGAGTTCCTGCGAATCCCCGAGACCGTGACCTCGACCCATTCCGCTGTATCCGTCGTCACTGTGCTTACCTCCGGGGTTGTCGTGAATTGAACGAGCTTCGGGGCCAGCGCGGCCCGCGCCTGATGCAGCCGCGCCTTGACCGCCCCGACCGAGATACCGAGTTCAGCGGCGACCTCGCGGTGGCTCAGGCTCTGCAGGTAAAACAGCCGGACGGCGTGCTGCTGGCCGTCGGCCAGCGTGGCGATCGCACCGCGCACACGCGCCGCGGTATCGGCGGTCTCGGCCACCTCGGCCGGATCGGGGGAACCCGATACCAGGTCCGGCAGCAGGCCTGGCACCTCCGGCTGAAGCTGCCGCAGCCATCTCCGGGACACGTTCAGCGCTATCCCGCAGAACCAGGCGCCGAACCGGTCCGGCGAACGCAGGCGCTCCAGGTCGGTCATGGCCGCGACCGCGGCCTCCTGCACCGCATCGCGTGCCAGGTCCGGCGAACCGAGGACCCGTCCGGCCAGCAGGACCGCGACGTCCCAGTGCCTGCGCAGCAGTTCCGCCACCGGCTCCTTCGACCCTAGCCGCGCCTCACCTACGAGCTCGGCATCTGACGGCAGATCACGCCGGGGCTGTCCCACGCCTTATAGTGTCTCCGCGCCGCTCCCGGGTTAGCTTCGTCCGGGTGCGGACCTGACACGCCGCAGGAACCTCGGAAAGATCCGATCCTGTGGATAACAATGGCTGGGTGCTGCCGATGTGGTCGCCGCCCAGGTCGGTAAGACGCTGGAGGAACTGGCCGCGTGGCGTCCCGAGCTGCCGACCCGCGGCCGCCGGGCTGGGAGACAGCCGCGAAAGTAGCCCGGTCAGGCCGGGGAGACCTCCGGGTCATGACTGTACCCACGGGCGGCTAACCGCTCGTGGGCTGTGCGCTGGCCGGTCAGCCCTTGACCGACTTCACGAGACGGGTCCAGTCGGCGGGAGTTACTCGCAGGACCGGGCCGGTGCCGTGCTGGGTCGTGTCGCGGACGAGGACCGCGCCGGACGCGTTCCCGGCTTCCACGCAGTTCGCTCCGTTTCCGCTATAGCTGCTCTTACGCCACGCTGGGTTCATTCGCTCCATATCTCCATCGCCTTCATGAGCATGTCTCGGCTGCCCGCGCGGTTGAGCGCGTCAGCGCGGACACTGTTAAAGGTAGACGATGCCCGCCTGACTACCACCGGGTCGTTGCTGAGCTGATCCTCAACGAGGCTGTCGCTGAGCAGCAGCTCGGGAGCGTCGTCGGTGGCCGCGAGCTGGATAGCCCCTCCGAGTCCGGGGTTCGCTCCGTGGGACGACGGCAGGACGTGGAGCGTGACCGTGGGCATGTCTGACAGTTCGATCAGCCGTGCTAGCTGGTCGCGCATTATCTCCCTCGTGCCGATCTGGTGGTGCAGGACCGGCTCCCACAGCACGATCGTGATGTCCGGCGGGTCCGGGCGCTCAAGGATCGCCTGACGGGCCATGCGAACCTCCAGCTTCTCCGCCACCTTGGCCGGGTCGAACCTCATCGCGGCGAACAGCGCCGTGGCGTACGCGGGCGTCTGGACAATGCCGGGCAGGATGATCGGTGCCCAGTAGCGAACTGTGTGGGCGCGGGCCTCCGTCTCGTAGAAGGGCGCAACCCTGACGTCGCTCGGATCGCGCTCCATGAAGCGCGCGAGACGATGCACGCCCTCGATCGCCGTCCGGGCAAGGCCGGTTACCCCCAGCCCGTCTAGCCACACCCCCAAGACGCGCGCGTTCGGCACCTGCTTGCCCGTCTCGCCCTTGGCCACAGTCGAGCGCTCAAGGCCGATGATCCCGGCAACGTCTTGCTGGGTCTTGCGCCCGTCGATGTCACGGGCAAGCCTCAGCAGCTCCCCGAGGAGCAATTTGGGATCAGATTCGGGATTATGTGATCGCATGTTATTCATCTACATCCGGATGTGATGACGTGGTTTCTCTGGGACGACCATTCTGTATCCCTATCATCGCATGCAGATCACGGGGGAAGCTAGCTCTGCAGCTTGCCGGTTACCAGGTTGGCAGGCTGCGAGGGGCTGCCGCGTCACGCCTGCGACGACGTACGGGGCTTCGGCCTCGTGCCAGACGTCGTGACGTCGCGCTCAGGAAGGCCCACGCCGATGCGCATACCTGCCAAGTTCACCGATTCGGCTCTCCGGGAAGCCCGTGATGCAGCCAGCGCTCGTTGTTCCCCTGCGGTCGGGTCGGCCTGGCAGTACCCCCGCACAGGCCAGCCACGGCCGATGGATGCGGGCATGCTCGTCTTGGTGACATTGCCGACCTCGCCGTTCTGGGCGCGGCGGTACACACGCTCATTCCTGGATTCCTGCCGCGGGATGACCCAGGGTACGGCTGAAACAGCGGAATTGCTCGTCTCGGAACTCGTCACCAACGCCGTGCGGTTCGCTGGCGATCCGGCGCGCACGCTCCGGTATTCGGAGCGTGCGAACGTGACCCTGATATCGCTGTCCCTGCGGTATTTCCGCGAGTGTCTTCTCATCGAAGTTTACGATGCCGATGGCAATCCGCCCATCCCGTCCAGCGCCGGTGACGACGCGGAGAACGGCCGGGGCCTGATGCTCGTCGACGCGCTGAGCAAGGAGTGGTCGTACTTCTTCCCTCCGGGCGGCGGCAAGGTCGTCTACTGCTACCTGGAAATAGCATGATGCACGAGCGGAACTCGGCCGGGCACGTGAGAGCCATGCCGGACACCGAGCTCGAGGCCACCCGGAGGGACCTCGTGACCAATCTCGGTGCTGATCCGCTGCACATGGACCACATCACGCTCCTGGACCGGCTGGCCGCCGAGATCGAGGACGAGATCAGCGCCGCGCTGGACGCCATCCCCGCCGCCTGGGGCGTCACCGCGGACGGTGTCCCGTCCGCCGATCCGGGTCCGGGGGCCGCGGTGCTGCCCGCGGCGGAGCGGCTCGCGGAGATCCCCGGCGTCAGCCTCAGGATCGCCCGGGAGATCATCGCCGAAACCGGCCTGGACATGGCCCGGTTCCCGACCGCGGATCACCTGGTGTCCTGGGCCGGGCTGGCCCCGGTCGCCCGGCAGTCCGGGCCCCGCCAGCGCAAGCCGTCCAGAGGGCGACGTCTACCTCAAGACGTACTGCGCCCAGGCCGCCAACGGCACCGGGAGCACCGAGACCTTCCCCGGCGAGCGGCTCCGCCGCTCACCCGGCGGCTGGGCGGCACCAAGGCCATGTGCGCTGCCGCCGGTCGATCCTGGTCATCGTCTGGCACCTCCTGGCCGCCTCTCGGCCCGGTTCACCGACCTCGGCCCCGGCTGGCACGACGAGCAAGCCGGCCGCGACCGCCGGATCCGCACCCACCTCCGCCAGCTCAAGGCCCTGGGCGTCGACGTGACCGTCAGCCCCACCGCCGCTTAAGACAAAACCGCCGCCGACCAGGCCCGCAGCCCCAGGTGCCACGGGCTGTTAAACCATGCCCGCTTCTGGTGGCTGATTCTCCCGGTCAGTGCGTACCTGAATGCCGGTGGATGCGGTCAAGCGCTTCGGAAAGGTGGCCGGGCAGGGGATCTGCGGCGGTGATGGCGCGGGTGCCGGTGCGGAGGGTTGCTATCGTGTGTCTATGGGCGACGACTGGCGCGTCCGTATTGCGCTCGTTGACCTGCCGCGCGAGCTGACCGACGGCCAGGTGTACGCCCGAGGGTACCCGTCCAGTCCGCAGGAGATCGCCGCTGCCGCTGCTGTCCACGCCGAGATGGAGTCCTGGCGGCAGGCGCTTATCCCTGAACTGGGCAGCCGCCTCGGCGATCAGGTAGCAGCCGGCTCGAGCGATACCAGCATCTTCTTGTACGCCCCCAGCGCCGGATCGGCTGATGAGGCCGCACGAGTGGCGCGTGAGGTGCTCGCGCGGCTCGACGTCAGCGCGCCCGTCCGGACGGAGCGCTGGAGCTCGCGGGAAGAGGAATGGCTGGATGTGACGGACGTGCCGTCCGCCGATGCCGCTGCCGAGCAGCAGGCTGAGCACGAATACCTGCAGGAGCTGGAGCGGGAAAGGTCGGTGACGACCGGCATTCCCGCCTGGCGGATGCTGGTCGAATTGCCGTCACACCGCGATGTGGTAGCGCTGGCCGGGCATCTCGCCGCCCAGGGATGGCGGGTCCGCCCGCGCCGCCGGTCCCTCATCGTCTGGGCGGACTGCGAAGACGACGCTAAGGGCCTCGCCCGGGAGCTCTCCGGTGACGGCCGCGCTGATGCGGATACGGCCTTCCGGGCCGGGCGGGTCAGCTATAGCCGCAATGTGGGGCTGCCTGGAACCGATGGGCCACTACTCTGGGGGCCAGGTTAGTGCGCAATTCCAGCTCTCCCGGCCAGCAGACTCGCAGGTCATCACGCCGCACCGTCGGTTACGCCCGAATCTTGTCCTAAGTCAGGATACACATCGCACCCGCGCACCCGTCCACGCGCCTGGCTCCGCAGCTACGGCTACGGGACACCCCGAAACACGCGGTGCCACCACTTGCGGGTCAGGACCAGTTGCCAGCTGAACTGGCGCGAATGCTTTTCGTTCCAGCCGTGGATGCACCGGCCGGAGTCGCCGAGCAGGCAGTCGCCGGGGCAGCCGCCTAGGCAATGACGGCAGTGCCGGTACTCAGGCATGTATCCACGCTAAACCCGGAGCGTGATCAGGAAGAGGCCGGCCTCGGCGCCCGGCGGTCGCGGCGTTCGGCTAGCTCCTCGTCGGAGACCAGGGTCAGCATCGGCTCGCCCGGGACTCCGATCATGGTGACGACGAACCGGCTCCACGCGTCGCTGAGGTTGTTCGCGGCCTGGTAGTGGATGACGTCACCGCCTGGTTCCCAGAACGCCTCGCCGGCCCGGATCACGCGCTCGGGCTCGCCTTCGAGCTCGAAGATCATCTCGCCCTCGAGCATGTAGCCGAAGACCGGGCCAGAGTGCCGGTGCGGCGGGGTTCCCGGGGTTCCGGGCGCCAGTTCGATGGTCACGACCATGACCTCGGCCGAGTCCGGGATGAACGGTGGCTGCTGGGTGAGGTGCATGATGAAGGGCGAATTCGACGGCATGCGGTCTCCAGAATCAGAGTAAGGACGGCACCATAGAGATCATGGCAGGAGTCGTGATTGTCGGGGCCGGGCCAGGGATCGGCTTGTCCGTGGCTCGCAGGTTCGCGGCGGCCGGGATGCCGGCGGGGCTGATCGCGCGCACGGCGGCGAGCACCGGCGCCACGCGGGCGGCCCTGGCCGCGACGGGAGTCGCGGTGGCGGAGGCGACGGCTGACGCCGGGCAGGACGATCAGCTCACCGCGGCGCTCGATGCCATTACCGGACAGCTCGGGCCGCCCGCGGCGCTGATCTACAACGCGGGGCTGATCCGGCACGACCGGCCGGGGGAGCTGAGCCGCGATCAGTACGTCACCGCGTACGCGATCAACGTGCTCGGGGCCATGACGGCCGCCGTCCATCTGGCGCCAAAAATGGCAGCAGCGGGCGGCGGCTCCATCCTGATCACCGGCGGGATGCCGGTACCCGATCCGGCCGTGACCAGCCTGTCGCTGGGCAAGGCCGGGGTCCGGGCGCTGACCGCGCTGCTGGCCAGCGAGTACGGACCTGCGGGCATTCACGTGGCCACGGTAACGGTGGCCGACGCCGTGGCGCCGGGAGGCCCGTTCGACCCGGACCTTATCGCCGAACAGTACTGGCGCCTGCACACCCAGCGCCCGGACGCGTGGGAGCACGAGGTGCTGTTCACGGGGGCGGGAACGCCACCCGTTCGGTAGATATCTTGACCTTTGTCCTTAGCGGCGGCGGGCGCCGAGCCAGGCGAGCGTTGCGGCGAGAGCGTCCTCGGCGAAGGCGCCGGGCAGGTCCGAGCCGAGACGGCGGGCGGCGAGCGCGCGGAACCGGACTCCGAGCGCGGCGCTGCCGAACGCGGTGACGGCCGCCACCGCGGCCGCGGGCTCGGGTCGCTCGCCGTCGCGGGTGGCCATCCCGGCCGCGGCTATGGCGGCCAGCGCGATGCGGGGGACGAGGCCCCCGGCCCCGAGCCTGCTCGGGGTGGACGGCAGCTTGTCGGCGGTGAGCTCGCCGGCGGCGGCCAGGGGAGTCACGACATGGCCCGGCCGTGAGCCGGCCCGCGACGCGATGACGCCGAGGTCGTCCGGACGCGAGGTGAGCGCCAGGGCGGTGATCCCGGCGGAGCTGCGCGAGCCGCTGGCCGCGCCCAGCGCGGCGGCCCGCGCCAGGGTTCCGTAGTCGATGGTGGTCATCGGCAACGGCTTACCCGTCGCATGACAGACCATGCGCCGGGCGGAACACTGAGGGCATGATGCGCGATCTGCTCTACCTGTCGGAGAACAAGATGCGGGCGCTGGTCCCGCAGCTTCCGGGCCAGCTCCGCCGGCGGCTGGGCTTCGAGGCCGGGCTCAACGTGGGGGTCGCGTCGGCCCGGGCCAACCTGCCGGGTGAGCCGCAGCCCTCGTCCATCGCCCTGCTCGACGCGGTGGTGGAGATGATCGAGCAGGAGAAAGGGTCCCGGTGGCGGACTGATCCTGACCTGCGCGCGGGGGACTGGGTCCAGTTCGAGGAGGAGTTCCGCTACGGCGACGCCGACACCAAGGGGGGAGTCGCTGTCCGGGCTTGTCTACTTCGCGGCCACGGACGGCGAGGCGCCGTTCGTCCTCTGCGGCTCGTCGGTGCATGTCCTGGACCGGTGGCAGCCGGGGGACGGCCCGTCCCGGCGGGTAGGGCACTTCTACATGGACGCCCTCCTCGACTATGCCCGCGCGCTCGCCGGGCTGCCCGACGAGGCGGCGGTGACCGAGTTCACCCCGCCGCTGACCCTGGACAGCCTGCGGTATGCCCTCGGTTTCCTGACCCATGTCGAGACCCAGCGGGATCCCGGCTGGGCGACCGGGCCGGTGCGGCTCAGCGGCCACGCCCGGGTCCTCGCCGTGGAACCCGACCCGGACGGCGAGCGGCCGCCCTGCGTGCTCGCTACGCCGTTGTACGTCCAGTACGCCGAGCGCGGCTAGCGCAGGTGCTGCCCCGGCCGATCCGATCGTTATGGCGTTCCATCGGCCTTACGCCGCCCTGGCCCATATCTGGGCAGGTAGATCACCGAAGATTCCTGCGGCGCATCGATGATGACGTCCCGGACCCTGGCCCGTCTCCACCGAAGTACGAGTTGCAATAGCACCTCACCGTCCGCTTCTGTAGCGGCTACAATCGCTGCGGCCAACTCGTTCCTTCTGGTGCCCGCGCCGACCTCATTGGCTAGCTCGACGAGCTGGTCAAGGCGACGGTCCGCGGGTAGCGGCCAGCTGAGGCCTGACTGCTTGGGCACAGCTGTGCTGGCCCTGATTTCTGCGCCAAGGTGGATGCCTCTGTCCTCGTCCTTCATCATCTTTGAAGCTCCGGCGTGTCTCCTGCATAGTAACTAGTTAGCGGGTACCCTAGTTCTACCTATCAAGTATATGTAAATGCGTCATTATAGCTCAGCTGTGCTTAGGTGGTGGAGATGCAGTACGCCGCAGACCTAGCTGATCCCCTTCTGGACGTTCGGGATGTCGTCGAGGGTTTCCGGAGTCACCAAGTCATCCCGGCGGATTGGGACGAGACCATCCGCCGTGCCAGGGGCACGCTGAGCCAGCTTCCACTCCAGGCCGGGGTCGACACGCGCTTGCCTGGATTGCTGCCCGATCTTGACCGGCTGCTCGGAGACGGCTTTAGTGACTCGCCGCTAGTAGACAGGATTGCCAGACAGGTAGCCAACGCTCTGGACGAGACTCCGGTTCCAGGTATTCCGGCTCCAGAGGATGACGACTGGTCCTTCGGTGAAGTTACCGCCTCATAGTTCGTGCGGCACAGATGCCAAGGATCTCTCGTCCTCCAGCCTCATGTGCGGCTCTTCCTACAGCGGCCATGCTCTGCCCAGACCTGAAGACGTCATCAACAATCAGCGCGGAATAGCCGCGGATCTCTAGCGGTACAACGAATTGATTGTCTAGAACCGCTGCTCGTACTGCTCCTTCGAGAGACTTCGCCTCAGGCCTAAAAGGTTCCTTAGCGCTCACTCGGAACAGTGGCAGTTTTCTGTACTTGGCTACCGTAGCTGCTAGGCGAGGCCCGAAAGATACCCGTTTGCTATCGTGCCCAGGGATGGTCAAGATTACCTCGGCGTCCTGGAGCGCGGAATGCCTGTCTATGGCGTTGCAGATTCGACCAGCGAGGGTTCGCCCTATTCTCCTTTGCGTCTCCTCAACGTTCCGGTACTGGTACTTGCCGCTATGTACTAGTTCTCCCACCTCAGTATTTAGCCAACTGCGAGAGTCTGTGCCATCTACAGGAACCTTGTACCAGTCTAGGGCTATGGCAAATTTGATCATGGGAAGGTTCGGCAAAGACACTACCTCACTCAGAAGTAGCAGCAACTGGCGCACATCACGCCTTACTGTGTGTTCTGATGAGGTGAGCTCGTGGGTCCACTCGCTGGCGGCGCCGGTAAAGAAAGTAAGGTTCCGGTACTCAGGGTTGACCGCTTGGACCTGTACTGCGACTTCGGCGGAGCCACGGAGTCGCAGAACGTGGCCGGTCTGCGTACTGGCTGCTTCCCAACGTTCAAGGCGATTACCACGCGGATCATTGTGAAACAGAGAGTGACTGACGTAACCGGACATTCAATCCTCGATATGTATGTACCTCATGAGACTTGCCCATACTGGACCACTACCGCCTGGTAGCCGAGCTGTGACACGCCGCACAGTCAGGGGAATTCTGGCCTTGCCTGTTGGCCGTCGGGTCGAGTATTATCGAACCTTGTTACGAATCGAGTCACTATGCAGCTACTTCACGAGAGACGCTGATGGATGAGCTTGCGCGGCTTCGGCTAGCCGTCGTGGCATCGCGCCACGGAGGCACTGGCTTGACAGCACGCGTGAGAAAGCTCGGAGCCGCCGTCTTCACTGACCTACTGCGCGAGATCTCCCAAGCTGAGCTAGACCGGGCCGATGAGGAAGCGTCTGGATTGTCTGCTCGCGGCGTCAATGCAGTGCTGCTTGGATCGTATGAATATCCTCGCTTGCTGAGCTCGGCGCGCCAGGCGCCACCCTTCCTTTTCTATATGGGATCCGCAGATCTGATGGCATCCCGTGGTATTGGTGTGTGCGGCTCACGGAATGCCTCAGATGAGGGTCTTCGGGCAGCTGCTGCCTGTAGCGAAGTAGCAGCCCAGCAGGGCCTAGCAGTTATTTCTGGATATGCCAGAGGTATCGATACAGTAGCCCATGCTTCAGCTTTGTCATCTGGAGGAACCACTACAATCGTTCTTCCTGAAGGAATAGATCACTTCCGTATCAAGCGCGGCCTTATGTCAGATGCATGGGATCCGAAGCGTACCTTGGTGATATCTCAATTTCCACCGAGTAAACCGTGGAGCGCAGGTGGCGCCATGGCGAGGAATGGCGTGATTATCGGCCTGTCGCTGGCACTTGTCGTAGTTGAAGCTGGCGAGAAGGGGGGCACTCACGCGGCAGGTACGAAGGCGCTCCAGCAGAATAAGCCAGTACTTACGCTGGAGTTTGCCGTGAATCCGCGAGGCAATGCCGAGCTGATGAGGTACGGAGCCATTTCGGCGCGGAACCGGGCAGAGTTCCGTGCGCGGCTTATACAAGTAACCGAGAATCCGCAGGGCAGCCAGCTCTCATTCGCGTAATGCCCGAATCATGAGCAGGACCTGCTGGATGCCGATGATGGTGGCGGCGCCGTTGATCTCGCCCGTGGCGATCAGGCGGGGGATCTCGGCGAGGGGGATCCAGCTGACGGCTTCGGTCTCGTTCGGGTCCGGCGTGCCGACCGGGTCGGCCCCGCGGGCCAGGTACAGCTCGAAGGCGCTGTCGGCGGTGCCCGCCATCGGCTGGAACGTCAGCAGGTGCTCGATGCTGCGCGGCCGGTACCCGGTCTCCTCCTCGACCTCGCGGGCGGCGGCGGCCGCGCCGTCCTCGCCGGGGTCGATGAAACCGCCGGGCAGCTCCCACAGCCACCGGTCGATGACGAACCGGTGCCGCCAGATCAGCAGCACCCGCTCCTGCGCCTCGTCCAGCACCACCGTCATCGCGCCCGGCGCGAACCGCATCACGTACTGATCGAAGAGCGTCCCGTCGGGTAGCTCCGCCGACGCCTGGCTGAGCCGGACCAGCGGATTCTCGTCGATCGTGCGGTCACCGTGGACCTTCCAGCGGGTGCGCTCCTCGTCGTGGGTCACGGGGCGAGGCTACCGGCAGCAGGTGTCCAGGCTGCGTGAACTGTGACTCCGGGGGAGCGTCAGGCCAGCGCGTCGATCAGGGCCTTGGTGACGTCCTGGGTGGTCGCCGTCCCGCCGAGATCGCGGGTGAGGACGCCGGCCGCGGTGGTGGCCTCGATCGCCCGGTTCAGCCGGGCCGCCTCGGCGGGCAGGCCGAGGTGGTCGAGCATCAGGGCGGCGCTGCCGACGGCGCCGATGGGGTTGGCCACGCCCTGGCCGGCGATGTCCGGAGCCGAGCCGTGCACCGGCTCGAACATGGACGGGTAACGCCGCTCGGGGTTGAGGTTGGCGCTGGCGGCCAGGCCGAGGCTGCCGGCCAGGGCGCTGCCGAGGTCGGACAGGATGTCGGCGTTGAGGTTGGAGGCGACGACCACCGACAGGTCCTCCGGGCGCAGCACGAACTTCGCCGCCATCGCGTCGACCAGCACGCTCTCGGTCTCCACGTCGGGGTAGTCCAGGGCGACGCGCTTGAACACGTCGTCCCACAGGACCATGCCGTACTGCTGGGCGTTGCTCTTGGTCACGCTGGAGACCTTGCGCCGGGTCCGGGTGCGGGCCAGGTCGAAGGCGAAGCGCATGATCCGCTCGCAGCCGGTCTCGGTGAACAGGGCCGACTGGACGGCGACCTGGCCGCCCGGGCAGCCGCCCGGCGAAGTTGCGGCCGCCCGCGCCGACGTACTCGCCCTCGCTGTTCTCCCGGATGACCACCCAGTCCAGGTCGGTCTCGTCCGCCTTGCGCAGCGGGCTCCGCACGCCGGGCAGGAAGTGCACCGGGCGGATATTGGCCCACTGGTCGAAGTTCTGGCAGATGGCCAGGCGCAGGCCCCACAGGCTGACGTGGTCGGGCACGCCGGGCCAGCCGACCGCGCCGAAGTAGATGGCGTCGAAGTCCTTCAGGACCGCCAGGCCGTCCTCGGCCATCATCCGCCCGGTGCGCGCGTAGTACGCGCACCCCCAGCCGAACTCCTGCCAGTCGAACGCGAAGGCGCCACCGCTCGCGGCGGCCAGGGCGTCGAGGACCTCCCGCCCGGCCGCCACGACTTCGAGGCCGACGCCATCCGCGGGGATCGCCGCGATCCGGAACCTGCGGGCTGCGTCCATGGGGAACCTATGCCCAGTCCGGGACCCAGGTACCGGTCTCGGGGGCGCGGGGGCGGGCCGCGTCGAGGTGGTCCCGGAGCGCGGCCAGGGCGGGGTGCGCGTTGTCCCGCCGCCAGATCAGCGAGTGCGGGTAGACCGGGGTCGGGTGGTGCAGCGCGATCCGCCGCAGGTCGTAGCCGTCGGGCCAGAGCAGGTGGAGCTGCTCGCCGACCAGGGTGGCCACCGCGGGGGAGGCGGCCACCACGTCCAGCAGCGGCTCGGTGCCCGAGCTGGGACCCGTCGTGTCGATCGACAGGCCGAACGCGTGGGCCAGCGCCTCGTAGTACGCCCCCCACTCGGTCCCGGGGACGACGCCCGGCATCCAGATCCACAGTCCGGCCAGCTCCGCGGGCTTGACCGCGGCCGCGTCGGCGAACGCGTGCTTCGGCCCGGTCAGCAGCTGGACCGGCTCGTCGAGGACGCGGGCGGCCTCGACGCCGTCGGGGAGTCCGGCGGCCGGGATGGTGAGGGCGCGGAACGAGGCGTCGATCGTGCCGTCGCGGACCGCGGCGATGGCCGCGCCCGGCGTCGAACAGGGTCACCACGTCGAGCTCGGTCTCGGGGTGCGCGCGGTGGAAGTCGCGCAGCAGGCTGGCCGGGCCGAGCCGCCGCCCGACCACGTCGACGCGCAGGTTGCGGCGGCCGGGACGCACCGAGGCGGCGGCCCGCTCCGCGGCCTTGAGGAGCTCGCGGGCATGCGGCAGGAACGCGTGGCCGTCGGCGGTCAGCTGGACCCCGCGCGGCACGCGCACGAACAACTGCGCGCCGATGCTCTTCTCCAGCGCGGCGACGCGCTTGGAGACGGCCTGCTGGGTGATGGACAGGCCGTCGGCGGCTTCGGAGAACTGGCCCGCATCGGCGACGGCGACGAAGGTGCGCACGGTCTCGAGCTCCACGATTGATGACCGTACAACGACGTGTTGTGACGCGCCGGCGATCCGGTTGTTTGCTTCGCCGTCCGGCCGCCAGCTTGGATATCGAGGGTGAGGATGAGGCGGTCGCTGGGGCGGCAATTCGAGTGGCTGTGGGGAGCGTTCGCGGTCAGCTCGTTCGGGACCAGCCTGGCGTTCGGGGCGTTCCCGCTGATCGCGATCGTCGTGCTGCACGCCGGCCCGGGCGAGGTGTCGGCGCTGGCCGCGGCCGGCCTGGCGGTGGGGGCGGCGGTGGCGGTGCCGCTCGGCCCGTGGGTGGAGTTCCGCCGCAAGCGGCCGGTGATGGTGGCGATGGACCTGGCCCGGTGCGCCGCGATGCTGAGCATCCCGGCGGCGTACGCGCTCGGCTGGCTCAGCTTCGCCCAGCTCCTGGCGGTGTCGGTGATATCGGGCGCGGCGGACATCACCTTCCGGGCGGCCAGCGGGGCCTGCCTGAAGGCGCTCGTCCCGCCGGGGGACATGCTGGCCGCGAACGCGCGGATGGAGTCCACCACCTGGACCGCCACCGTGCTCGGGCCGCCGCTCGGCGGCGCCGCGATCGGGCTGTTCGGCCCGGTGGCGACCGTGCTGGCCGACGCGGTCAGCTACCTGCTGTCCGCCACCGGGATCCGCGCCATCGGCGGAACCGAGCCGCGCCCGGCCCGGGCCGGGCGCGAAGGGACGCGGGCCGGCGACCTGATGGGCGGGTGGCGGCACATCCTGGCGCACCCGGGGCTGCGCCGGCTGTTCCTGTGCACCCTGATGTTCAACGGCCTGATCATGGCGACCGAGCCGCTGCTGGCGGTGCTCATGCTCGGCCGCCTCGGGTTCGCGCCCTGGCAGTACGGGCTGGCGTTCGCGATACCGTGCACCGCCGGGCTGATCGGCTCGCGGCTGTCGGGCCGGCTGGTCGCGCGGTTCGGGGGACCCCGGGTGCTGCTGGCCGGCGGGGTGCTGCGGGCCGGCTGGGTGGCCTGGCTGGGTTTCATGCGCCCGGGCGTGGCCGGGCTCGTGCTGGTCATCGTGGTCGAGTTCGGGCTGATCTTGTGCATCGGCGTGTCCAACCCGGTGCTCGCCACCTACCGGCTCGCGCAGACCCCGGCGCACCTGGTCGCCCGCACGCTGTCCGCCTGGACGGTCAGCACCAAGGCCGCCATCGCGGTCCTGACCGCCCTGTGGGGCGTCCTGGCCAGCTTCACCGGCCCCCGCGCCGCGATCACGGTGGCGGGCCTGCTGCTCCTGGTCACCCCGCTGCTGCTACCCCGGCGCCGGACGCTGGCCGGTGAGGACGGCCAGCGAGTGAGCCTGCCTGAGGACGGACTGGCCGGCGGGCAGGATGAGCCCGGGCGTTCGCGGCGTCTCGGCGGTGTCCAGCGCCACTTGCCAGCTCGCCGCGTAGTCGCCGGGCGGCAACGTGAAGTCCTGGTCGGCCCCGCCCGCGTTCACCAGGATGAGCAGGTCGTCGTCGACCAGCTGGCCGGCGTCCCACTGGCCGGCCTGCATCGGGCGGCCGCTGAAGAACAGCTGGAAGGCGACGGCTGACGTCCCGGGGACCGGGCCAGCCACCGGTACAGCTTCGGGCGCCACAGGTTCCGGGCCTGGATGCCCGTTTCGTCGAGCAGGATAGTGTGCTTGTACGGCTCGTCTGCCAGGACCTGGCTCAGCCGCTCCCGCAGGGCGCGGGCCGCGTCATCGTCACGGGAGCTGTGACTGATGAAGATGGCTGACACGGCTCCCCGGTGGTTTTGTCTCGGGATCGTACTCGCGAGCGCTTGTCCGGCCACGCGCTTAGACCGGGTGATCGGCGGGTACGGCGGACGATTCTGGTTGAAATCGTCGTCATGAAATGGGAGGGAACGTATTGACAGGCGCTATCGCCCCGCTGGGTGACTGGAGTCACTGGGCGCGCAGCAACCTGCTGGTGATCGTGCTGCTGGTGCTCGGCGCGATCCTGCTGACCCGGCTCGCGGTGTGGGCGCGCGACCGGTTCATGGCCCGCATCGACGCGCGCCACATCGAGGCCGACGAACTGGTGCGCTCGGAGGCCGCCAAGCACCGGCAGGTCATCGCCCAGGTCCTCACCTGGACGGCGCTGGCCGTCATCTACATCGTGGCCGCCGTGCTGATCGTGCAGCAGCTGGGCGTGCCGATCGCCGGCCTGGTCGCGCCCGCCGCGCTGATCAGCGCGGCGCTGGGGTTCGGGCTGCAGCGGTTCGTCCAGGACATCGGAGCCGGCCTGTTCATCACCGGTGAACGGCAGTACGGCTTCGGCAACGTCGTCCGGATTTCCCTTATCGGCTCGTCGCAGCAGGTCACCGGGACGGTCGAGGACGTGACCCTGCGGGTCACCCGGCTGCGGTCGGTCAGCGGCGAGGTCATCACCACCCCCAACGGGCAGATCTCCCAGGTCACCAACCTGTCGCGGGACTGGGCCCGGGCCGTCATCGACGTGCCGGTCCCGGTCGCCGTCGACGTCAGCCACGTCACCCACGTACTCCAGCGGGTCGGCCAGGAGGCCTATAACGACGAGCGGCTGCGCAAGATGATGCTCGACCCGCCCACCGTGATGGGCGTCGAGCGGATGGATGTGGACACGTTCTCGGTGCGGATGGTGGCCAGGACGCTGCCTGGCATCCAGTTCGATGTCGGCCGTGAGCTCCGGGCCCGGGTGGCGTCGGCCTTCCGTTACGAGGGCATCAACGTCGCCACCGATCTGGATACCGGCCGGCCTACCGGGAGTGCCTCGTGAAGCGCCGGCCGCGGACCTCGACCCTGATCATCTCCGGTTTGTTCCTGGCCGTGCTGGCGCTGTACATCCTGGTCCGCCCGATACCGGTGCCGGCCGCGACGGTGCCGTCGGCCGTCACTCCCAGCTCGTCGCCGACCGTGTCGCCTACCCCGACCCGGTCCGTGCCCACCCCCACGCGGTCACCCTCGCCGACCCGCTCGCCGTCCGTCAGCCCGTCGGCCACGCCGAGCGGCTCGGTCACGGCGCCTGCGTCTCCCGCTCCCAGCGGGTCACTGACCACCGGGCCGACCGTGCTCAACCCGCTGCCGGCGACGGGGTCGTCGTCTACGCCGGCCGGGTGACCGGTCAGGCTGGCCGGGCGACCGGGGCGTAGTCGGACTTCCCCGCGCCGCCGGGCCCGGGGAAGGGTGGTCTTAAGTAACCGTTACGGCATGTGCCCGCGTGTAAACCTGAGAGCTTCCGACCGCGTCGTCCGGATATAGCATGAATGAGAGCTTTGCCGATTTTTCGGGGTGAGCACGTGGGGTATGCGGGACTGCAGCCTGAGGACCCACGCGAGATCGGGCCCTACCGGCTGCTCGGACAGCTCGGGATGGGTGGCATGGGCCAGGTCTTCCTGGGCATGTCGGCGGGCGGCCGGCCGATCGCGGTCAAGATCATCCGGGCCGAGCTGGCCAGTGATCCCGACTTCCGGGCCCGGTTCGAGCGTGAGGTGGCGGCTGCGCAGCGGGTCAGCGGCCTGTTCACGGCGCTGGTGGTGGACGCGGACCTGAGCGGCCCGAGGCCGTGGCTGGCGACCGCCTACGTGGCCGGCCCGTCACTGACCGAGACGGTCCGCGGCCACGGCCCGCTACCCGTGCACAGCCTGTGGGCACTGGCCGCCGGGCTGGCCGAAGGCCTCAGTGCCATCCACGCGGCCGGGGTCGTGCATCGCGACCTCAAGCCGTCCAACGTCCTGCTGGCCGAGGACGGCCCGCGGATCATCGACTTCGGTATCTCCGGGGCCGCCGAGGCGAGCGCGGCCACGGGCGCGAACGTGATGATCGGCTCACCCGGCTACATGTCGCCCGAGCAGGTCCTGGGCCGGCACGTCGGGCCGGCCGGCGACATGTTCAGCCTGGGCTCGGTGCTCACCTTTGCCGCGACCGGGGAGGCGCCGTTCGGCCAGGGATCGCCCGCCGCGCTGATGTACCGGCTGGTCAACAACCCGCCGAAGGTCGACGGCGTACCCGCCGACCTGCGGCCGCTGATCGGGCTCTGCCTGGCCAAGGATCCTGGCGACCGGCCCAGTGCCCGCCAGTTCCTGGACGAGGTGGGGGCCATCCAGCCGGCGCCGGGCTGGCTCGCCGAGTCGATCATGAGCGGCTTCGCCCCGGCCGAGTCGGCGGCCGTCCCGGCCGAGGTGGCGGAGCTCGTCGCCCCGACCGGAGGGCCGGCCTTCGCGGCGGCTCCGCCCGGGCCGCCGCCGGAGGCCAACCGGGCACGGCCGGCCGGCCCGGGCCGTCGCGGACGGCACCGTATCTCACACCCGCTGGCCTCCGTCTGCCTTACCGGCGGCCTGGTCGCCGGGTCGGCGGTCGCCGCCGTCGCCCTGATCGGCGCGGGCCGGACGCCCGCCGTCAGTAACGTCCAGCCGCAGGCCGCGGCGGGCGGCACGGCGGCCGCGACCGCCCCGGCGACCTCGCCGGCCCGGCCGGGCGCATCGCCCTCGGCGCCTGCCTCGCTGTCACCCAGCTCGTTTATCAGCCCGGCCACGTTCACCGGCACGACCCTGGCACCGACGCCGATCAGCTCAGCACCGGTCCCGCCGGGCAGTTCCGGGTCCGCTAAGCCCACGAGGTCCTCGTCGTCGGCCCCGCCTTCCTCGGCCCCGCCGTCGTCCGCGCCGCCTTCCTCGGCCCCGCCGTCGTCCGCGCCGCCCTCCTCCGCCCCGCCGTCGTCCGCCCCGCCTTCCTCGGCTCCGCCGTCGTCGGCCCCGCCTTCCTCGGCCCCGCCGTCGTCCGCTCCGCCGTCTTCAGATCCCCCTTCCTCGGATCCGCCGTCGTCGGCGCCGGCTTCCAGCCCGGCTTCCACCGTGGTGCCGGCGGTGCGGTCGGCCGGCACTGCGGGGTAGCGCTCAGGCCGGGCGTTCCGCGCGGACCAGGGTGTCGACGGCGGTGGCCTGCTCGCCGTCTCGCTGGACGGTGCGCCGGACCCGTTCGGCCCTGCGGATGCGCAGGCCGGGCAGCGCCGCGGTGATCGCCGCGGGCGTGTACAGCACGTCCGGGCTGGACGGGCCGCCGACGCCCTCGGTGAGGTTGGCCAGGTCGTGCCCCACCACCAGCAGCGTGCCGCCCGGGACCAGGGCGGCGGCCGCGCCGGCCAGGACCTGATCGCGCAGGGCCGTGCCTACCTGCAGGTAGGCGATAAGAACAAGATCGAATGCCGAACGGGCGGGCGTGTACTCGCTCAGGTCCGCGACAACCCAGTCCACCTGGCCGTCGCCATCGCCGATGCCGTGGTCGGCGCACAGCGTGCGGCCCTTGTCCAGGCCGACCCGGGAGAAGTCGACGGCGGTCACCCGCCAGCCCCGCGCGGCCAGCCAGACCGAGTTCCGGCCCTCCCCGGCCGCCAGGTCGAGGGCCCGGCCGGGCGGCGTGCCGTCCAGTTCGGCCGCCAGGAACTGGTTCGGGTGCATCGACCACTCGAACTCGGCGCTCGAATACCGCGCATCCCACTGCTGCCTGTCCACCTGGCCACTGTCTCGCTGAGCGGCGCGCCAGGCAACTCAGGAGGCGGGCTTGCGAGTGCCTGGGCGGCTGCCGCCGCGGGCCAGCACCTCGCGCAGCCGGACCCGGGAGCCGGTGCGCAGGATGGACCGGGCGTAGATGGTGGCCGCGGTCCGCGCCATCCACACCGTGCCCACCGCGACCAGGACGGCGGAGACCGCCGCCTGCCAGGCGGGCACGTCGCCCGCCGCGTACAGCACCGGCATGGCGATCGGGGCGGTCGGCGGCAGGAAGCCGAGCACGTGGTAGAAGGTGCTGGCGCCGTTGGCGTAGATCACCGTGTAGGACAGCGCGTAGGCGAGGATGAGCGGGAGCTGCACCGGCAGGACCACCGTGCCCACGTCCGACTGCCTGCTGACCAGCGATCCGGCCGCCGCGAAGGCGGTGCAGTAGAAGGCGTAGCCGAGCACCAGGAACACCGCGCCGACGATCACGATCCCGGCCGCCGCGCCGTGCACCAGGCTGGATCCGACCGCGGCGCCCAGGCCGAGGAAGACGGCCACCATCAGCAGGGCCTGGGCCAGGGCGAGCAGGCCGACGCCGAACACCTTCCCGACCAGCAGCTGGATCGGCCGGACGGACGCGAGGATCACCTCGACGATCCGGTTCTGCTTCTCCTCGCCCACGCCATTCGCGATCTGCGAGCCGTAAGCGCTGATCAAGATCCACACCAGTACCACGGTGAACAGTCCGGTGAGCCGCCGGGACAGGCTCGCCGACGGCGGGGTCAGGCCGCGGACCGGCAGGGTGACGCCGCGGTCGGAAGCGCCCGGCGGCAGCTGGCCGAGCAGCTTGCTCAGCCCGGCGACGTCGGCGATGCTGGCCGCCAGGCCGCCGCCGGCCAGCTGGACCTGCTTCACCACGACTTCGCTGTTGTTCACCAGGGCCACGTCCAGCTGGCCGGAGCGCAAGGCCGCCTCGGCCGCCGCCAGGCTGGGCTCCCGCACCACGGTGACGGCGGTGCCGGTGAGACGCCCGGCCTCCCGGACGACGCCGGTCATCGCCGCTGACCGAGGTACCCACCACGCCGACCCGCTGCGGCTTGGCGTTCTTCGCCACGATGGCCGGGATCGCCACCCCGGCCGCGACCACCAGCAGCAGCACGATCGTGCTGATGGCGAAGGCGCGGGAGCGGCCCCGCTGCCGGATCTCCCGCTGCGCGACGATCGCCGTCAGCCGGAACCAGCGCCGGTTCACGCCGTTGCCCCTGCTCGCCTCATCAGACGTCCTCCCCGGTAACCGCGCGGAACACCTCGGACAGGCGGCGGGTGGCGAAGGTGAAGTGCTCGACCCGCCCAGCCGCCCGGGCCGTGTCGAGGACCCGCTGGGAATCGGCGCCCGCCGCCAGGGCGAGCAGCACCGTGCCCGCGTCCACCCGCTCGATCGTGGCGACCTCCGGATCCAGCGGCCGGGCCCAGTCTCCGGCCGGGTCGCCGGCCACCCGGACCTCCAGCCGCGGCCGGTCGCCGCGTTCCAGGTCGGCCACCGCGCCCTGGGCCACGGCCCGGCCGCGGTAGATGATCGCGACCGACTCGCAGATGTCCTCGACCAGGTCGAGCTGATGGCTGGAGAACACCACGGTGACCCCGGCGCGGGCCCGTTCGGCCAGGATCTCGGTCATGTCGTCGACGCCGCCCGGGTCCAGGCCGGCGAACGGCTCGTCGAGCACGAGCAGTTCCGGGTCGTGCATCAGCGCGGCGGCCAGCTGCACCCGCTGCTGGTTGCCGTGCGACAGCGCCTCGAGCTTGGCCGATTCCCGGCCCGCCAGGCCCAGCCGCCCGATCCAGTTCCGCGCGGCGGCGCGCGCCGCGGGCGCGGTCATGTCGTGCAGGCGGCCCAGGTACTCCAGCTGCTCCAGGATCTGCATGCCCGGGTAGAGGCCGCGTTCCTCCGGCATATAGCCGAACCGGTGCCTGGCCTGCTCGGTGACCGGCTCGCCGCGCCAGCGGACCTGGCCGGCCTCCAGCGCCACCACGCCGAAGATGGCGCGCATGGTAGTGGTCTTGCCGGCCCCGTTCGGCCCCAGGAAGCCGAAGACCTGGCCGGGCGGGACGCTGAAGGTCAGTCCGTCCAGCGCCACCACCGAGCCGAACCGGCGCTTGAGGTCGATCAGCTCCAGGGATGCCTCGGTCACTGTGCCACCTGAACCACCGGGCCGGCCCCGTGCAGCCGCTCGGCGGCGAGATCGGCGAAGGCCGGGTCGGTTTCGGCGGTGAAGGCGCGGCGGCCCAGCGCGACCGCCGCCACCGAGGCCGAGCACAGGCCGCCGAACGGCTCCCACACCACGTCACCGGGCTGGGTCACCGCCGCGATCAGGCGTTCCATGAACTCGAGCGGCTTCTGGTTCAGGTGTGCCGAGCTGGCCGCCGTCGGGCTGTACACCCGCGGCGCGGCCCGCCGCAGGGTCCCCTTCAGCCGCTCGGTGTCGTGCAGCGGCCGGCGGGACCAGACGTTGGTGACCCCGTGCGCGTGCTGCCAGCGGTACCGCAGCGCGTCCCAGGCGGCCGCGGTGACCGGCCGCTCGCCGTCGAGCGAGTAGTAGGGCCACATCGCCGGCTGGCCGTGCGCGTTGGCGTAGGCGGCCAGCCGCTCGGTCATTTCCCCGGGCGGCCAGTACCACAGTGAGTCCTTGGTCAGGTACTTGCGGGTGGCCGCGTTCTTCACCCCGCACGCCTCGTTGGCCCGCTGCAGCGACAGCCCCGACCGGGACCATTCGTGCCTGACCCACTGCTTGGGCGGCATCGAGCCGTCCGGCCCGGTGATGGTGAAGGTGCGCTGGTAGAAGGCGCACACCTCGGTCACGACGGGAAACTGCCGGATGGTCTGGCCGTTCACGTTGCCCGCGATGTGCGCCAGGCCCTTGTCCCAGACGATGAGCTGGACGTAGTCCCAGCCGTGTTCGGCGAGCACCGGGTGAACGTTAGCCCAGCCGAGCTCGGTATTCCAGAACCACAGCGTGGTAGCCGGGCTGGCGGCCGCCGACCAGGCCGCGATGTGCGGCCGGTACCAGTGCGGGAGGGCGCTGGGGCCGATGGTGTCGCCGTGGAATCCGCGGACGCCGTAGGCGCCGTCGCTGATGATCGTCGCGGGGGCTGGCCAGTCCGGGTAGGCATCGAGCACATCACCACGGAACAGGTCAAACCCTCTCATGGGCTAGCACTCTATGACGTTGACGGCGAGTCCGCCGCGCGAAGTCTCCTTGTATTTGTCCAGCATGTCGCGACCGGTGGCGCGCATGGTGTCGATGGCCTTGTCGAGCGAGACGAAGTGGCGCCCGTCGCCGCGCAGGGCCATCCGGGCCGCGTTGATGGCGGTGACGGAGGCGACCGCGTTCCGCTCGATGCACGGCACCTGGACCAGGCCGCCGATCGGGTCACAGGTGAGCCCCAGGTTGTGCTCGATGCCGATCTCGGCGGCGTTCTCCACCTGCTCCGGCGTGCCGCCGAGCAGCTCGGCCAGCGCGCCGGCCGCCATCGAGCAGGCCGACCCCACCTCGCCCTGGCAGCCGACCTCGGCCCCGGAGATGGACGCGTTCTCCTTGAACAGGGTCCCGATGGCGGTCGCGGTCAGCAGGAAGCGGGCGACGCCGTCGGCGGACGCGCCGGGCACGAACCGGTCGTAGTAGTGCAGCACGGCGGGGACGATGCCGGCCGCGCCGTTGGTGGGCGCGGTCACCACCCGGCCGCCCGCCGCGTTCTCCTCGTTGACCGCGAGCGCGTACAGCGTCACCCAGTCCATCGCCCGCAGCGGGTCGTCGCCGTCACGCTCGCAGGTGAGCTGGCGGAACAGCCGCGGCGCGCGCCGCGGCACCTTCAGGCCGCCGGGCAGCATGCCATCGGTGCGGCAGCCGCGCTCCACGCAGGCCTGCATGACCTGCCACAGCTCGGCTAGCCCGGCCCGGACCTCGGCGGCGGTCCGGCCGAGCGCCTGCTCGTTGGCCAGCATGATCCCGGAGATGGGCAGTCCGCTCGCCCGGGCGTGCGCGAGCAGTTCCTCGCCGGTGGTGAACGGGTAGGGCACCTCCGGCCCGTTGCCGGCGGCACGGCCGGACCCGGACTCGTCCTGGGCGGCCTTGGCCTGCGTCTCGTCGTTGACGAAGCCGCCGCCGATCGAGTAGTAGTCCCGCTCGCGCAGGGTCGCGCCGCTGGCGTCACAGGCGGTGAACCGCATCCCGTTCGGGTGGTAGCCGAGCTTTTTCCGGCGGTTGAACTCCAGGTTCTTGCCCAGGGTGAAGGGGATCTCGTGCTCGCCCAGCAGCCGGATCGTGCCGTGCTGCTTGATGGCCTCGAGGCGCCCCGGTATCGCGTCCACGTCGACGGTGGCGGGCTCCTCGCCTTCCAGCCCGAGCAGGACGGCCTTGTCGCTGCCGTGCCCCGGGCCGGTCAGGCCGAGCGAGCCGTACAGGGCCACCTGGACCGTTTCCACGCCGGGCAGCAGGCCGTCGTCGCGCAGGCCCCGGGCGAACATCCCGGCCGCCTTCATCGGGCCGACGGTGTGCGAGCTGGACGGGCCGATGCCCACTTTGAATAGGTCAAAGACGCTGATCGCCATTGATGCGCCCTTATTTCCGGTTGGG
This sequence comes from uncultured Actinomycetota bacterium, assembly GCA_963839095.1. Lineage (GTDB taxonomy): Bacteria > Actinomycetota > Actinomycetes > Streptosporangiales > Streptosporangiaceae > Palsa-504. The sequence continues at coordinate 260,917 of CAWIUF010000018.1, forward strand.
GTATCAGTGAAAGACTACGGTCCGGTCGCCGTTGAGCAAGACCCGGTGCTCCGCGTGCCAGGTCACCGCGCGCGCCAGGACCTGCGCTTCCACGTCCCGGCCGGCCTCGGTCAGGCGCTCGGGCGAGAGCGTGTGGTTGACCCGGATCACGTCCTGCTCGATGATCGGGCCCTCGTCCAGGTCCGGTGTCACGTAGTGCGCGGTGGCGCCGATCAGCTTGACGCCGCGCGCGTGGGCCTGGTGGTAGGGCTTGGCACCCTTGAAGCTCGGCAGGAAGGAGTGGTGGATGTTGATCATCCGGCCCTCCATCCGCTTGCACACCTCACCGGACAGGATCTGCATGTAGCGGGCGAGCACGATGAGCTCGGCCCCGCTGCCGTCGATCACCTCGAGCAGCTGGCTCTCGGCGGCCGCCTTGGTCGCGGACGTCACCGGGATGTGGTGGAACGGGATCCGGTAGGACCCGGCCAGCTCGGCGAAGTCGTCGTGGTTGGACACCACGCCGGCCACGTCCACCGGCAGCGAGCCGGTCTTCCACCGGAACAGCAGGTCGTTCAGGCAGTGGCCGAGCCGCGAGACCATGATCAGGGTGCGGATCCGGGCGGCATCGTCGTGCAGCTGCCAGGACATCTGGAACGACTCGGCGACCCAGGAGAAGCCGCGCTCGAGCTCGGCGAGCGTCTCAGCGGGCGACTCGGCCGGCGATTGGCCGGATGACTGGCCGCGTGGCGGTACCCGGAAGTGCACCCGCATGAAGAAGCGGCCGTCCGGGCTTTCGCCGTACTGCTGACTGGCCAGGATGTTGGCCGAGTGCTGGACGAGGAAGCTGGACACCGCGTACACGATCCCCGGTTTGTCCGGGCAGGACAGCGTGAGCACGTAATCCCGGCCTGGCGCAGCGCTCATTCTCACCTCAGCTGTTGCTTACTATGCAACAAAGATCTCCATACGCAACAATGGTGCATCATGCTCTCGTTCACGGTCAAGCCAGCGGCCCTCGCAGGAGCATCCCGGAGCGTCCTGCCGTGGTCTGTGTGCCACAGACTACGTTCTAACGTAGTCGGTGTGCCACCGACGCCCTTGCGGACGGGTGAGCGGGCGGCGGACGGGGAGGTAGTGTTGCGCTATGGGCAACAGTCAGGTCGTGGCGGCGGTGCAGTCGGTGGACCGGGCGATGCGGATCCTGGAGATCCTGGCCCGGGACGGGGAGGCCGGGGTCACCGAGGTCGCGGGTGAGCTCGGGGTGCACAAGTCGACGGCGTCCCGGCTGCTCTCCGCGCTGGACTCCCGGGAACTCGTTACCCAGGACGCGGCGCGCGGGAAGTTCCGGCTCGGGGTGGGCATCGTGCGGCTGGCCGGGGCGGCCAGCGCGCGGCTCGACGTGCTGCAGGAGAGCCGGGCGGTGTGCCGGATGCTGGCTCACGAGGTGGGCGAGACCGTGAACCTGGCCATCTTGTCCGGACGCGACGCGCTCTACCTGGATCAGGCGGCGGGCCCGGCGGCGCTCTCCCCGCACAACTGGGCCGGGCAGCGCATCCCGCTGCACGCAACCTCGGACGGCAAGGTCCTGCTGGCCTGGCTGCCCGAAGCCGAGCAGGCGGCGTGCCTGGCGTCGCCGCTGGCCCGCTTTACCGAGCGCACGATCACCGCCGCGGCCGAGTTCCCGGCGCTGCTGGCCGAGGTGCGGCGGCGCGGCTACGCCACCGCGGTGGACGAGCTCGAGGCCGGGCTGACCGCGATCGCGGCGCCGGTCCGCGACGCCGGGGGGACCGTGATCGCCTCGATCAGCGCCTCGGGCCCGAGCTTCCGCATCCCCGCCGCCCGCGTCGAGGTGCTGGCCGCCGCCGTCCGCCGCGCCGCCGACGAAGCCTCCCGCCGCCTCGGCTGGACTACCCGCTGAAGGCGGACGATGCTCCGCTAGGACCCGCGGCCTGCTCAAGCTCCGGGGTCAGTGCCATCTCGGGGCCGGAACCCGGGCGGGGTCGGCGGGCACGGGCTGGCGGGCGAGGATGTTCCTGAGCTCGATGGGTGTCGCCGTCGGGGTAGCGGTCGAGGATCGCGTCGAGGTCGCGGCGCTGGGCCGGGGTGGAGTACGAGGCCAGCTCACGCTCCAGGGCGCGGCGCTGCGGGCTGGCCTCGCCCAGGTCGCCCGGGGCCAGCAGGGCAGCCGTCAGGAACAGCATCCCGGGGATCATGATGATGCCCGGCATGCCGGTGCGCATCACGTAGCCGGCCACCGTGAGCACTGTCCCGACGGCCAGCGGCCGCCAGCGGGGACGCACGGCGGCGGCCACCCGGAGCAGGCCGACGGCAACCAGCAGGCCGCTGATCCGGACCCACCGGCGGATCCGGCTGGAGCGCCCGGCCCGGCTGAACCACAGGCCCCGGCCCCGGTACTGCGGGGACCGCGACGATTTCCAGATCACCACGTCCCGGCGATGCCGTCGCAACGTCATCGCAGCCTCCTACATCCGCTGCCCCTACGTGTCCCCATGCTCACTCGGGCGCGGCTGCTTTGTCTACGGTTAGTCGCCGAGTTCGCGACGGCGGCGGGTAACGAAGTCATCGAGCTCGGCCCGGATCGCGTCGTCGAGCGGCGGCGGCTCGAAGTCCGCCAGCTGCTTGCGCCAGATCTCGCCGGCCCGGGCGGCGGTGTCCTTGGCGCCCTGCTTGAGCCAGCGCTCGAAGTTCGAGGTGGAGGAGAGCCACGGGACGCTGGAAGCAGTCGCGGAAGCGTTCCATCGTGTGCTCCGCGCCGAGGAAGTGGCCGCCGTGGCCGACCTCGGTGTGCGCGCCGAACGCCAGCGATTCCTCGGTGATCTCCAGCGGGGTGAACTCCACCCGCAGCTCACGCAGCAGCTCGACGTCGATGATGAACTTCTCGTAACAGCTGACCAGGCCGCCTTCCAGCCAGCCGGCCGCGTGCATGACGAAGTTGGTGCCGGCCAGGAAGGTCGGCAGCAGCGTCATCAGCGCCTCGTAGGCGGACTGCGCGTCGGGCGTCTGGGACGAGTTCAGCCCGCCGCCGGTGCGGAACGGCAGGCCGTAGTGCCGGGCCAGCTGGCCGGTGCACAGCAGGCCGATGGCCGACTCGGGGGTGCCGAACGACGGCGACCCGGACTGCATGTCGATGTTGGACAGGAACGAGCCGAAGATCACCGGGGTGCCGGGCCGGATCAGCTGGGCCAGCGCGATGCCGCTCAGCGCCTCGGCCAGCTGCTGGGCCAGCGCGGCCGGGATGGTGACCGGGGACATCGCGCCCATCAGCAGGAACGGGGTGAGTACCACCGCCTGGCCCGCGGCGCAGTACTCGAACTGGGCGTCCAGCATGCGGTCGTCCCAGCGCAGCGGCGAGTTGCAGTTGATCAGCGAGATCGTGGCCGGGGTCTGCTCGATCGAGGCCCGGCCCTTGCCGCCGAGGCCGCCGAACAAGATCTCGGACATCTTGATGGTGTCGGCCGCGTTCGGCCCGGAGACCACGTTGCCCATGTAGAACTTGTCGGTCAGCGTCTGCAGCGCGTAGGTCATGTCCAGGTGCCGGGAGTCCAGCGGGGTGTCGTTCGGCTCGCAGATGATGCCGCCGGCCGAGTCGAGCTCCGGGTAGGCCTGGGCCAGGCTGGCCAGCTGGCGGAAGTCCTGCATGGTGGCGTCGCGGCGGACGTCGCCCTCGCGGACGAACGGGCAGCCGTACACCCCGCTGAACACCATGTGGTCGCCGCCGATGTGCACGTTGTTGGCCGGGTTGCGGGCCTGCACGTCGAACTCGCGGGGCGCCTTGGCCACCTGCTCCAGGACGAAGTCCGGGTCGAGCTTGACCACGTCGCCGTCGACCTGCTGCCCGGCCTTGGCGAACAGCTCGACCGCCTCGGGCTTGGCGAACTGGATGCCGATCTCGGAGACGATCCGGCGCCAGCCGCGCTCGAGGACCGCGATCGAGTCGGCGGAGAGGATCTCGTACCGCGGCATCTTGTTCACGAACATTTTTCGACGTCACCAAGCCTTTGCGGACGGAGCAGCAGCAACTTGACCGATCTTAGACCCGGACCCTACGATCACATAGTAGAACTCGGTCCCATAAAGTGGAACCTATGGACGAACGGACACCCTCACCGCCGATGAGCAACCAGAGCGGCACCCAGGCCGTGGACCGGGCGGCTCGCCTGCTCGCGGAGGTCGTGCACTCAAGCGACCCGATGACGTTCACCGGGCTGAGCGCGGCCACCGGCCTGGCCAAGTCGACCACCTCCCGGCTGCTGCTGGCGCTGGAGCGCAACGGCCTGGTCCGGCGGGACGACCACGGCCGGTTCCTGCCGGGCGAGATGTTCGTCAGCTTCGCCTGGCGCGGCGGGGCCGAGGCCGGCCTGGTCGCGGTGGCCCAGCCGTTCCTCGAGCGGCTCGGCAAGGCGACCGGCGAGACGATCAACCTGGGCGTGGCCAGCAACGGCATGGTCGAGCAGATCGCCCAGGTCGACAGCACGTTCCTGATCGGCGGCACCAACTGGATCGGCATGTCGGTCCCGCTGCACTGCTCCGCGCTGGGCAAGGTGCTGCTGGCCTTCGGCGCGGCCCAGCTGCCCGGCGGCGCGCTCGAGCGGCGCACCGACAAGACCGTCACCAGCGACGTGGCGCTGCGGGCCGAGCTGGGCACGGTGCGGACCCGCGGCTACGCGGTGACCGACGAGGAACTCGAACCCGGGCTGATCGCGGTGGCCACCCCGATCCGCGGCTACGACGGGGCCGTGGTCGCGGCGCTGTCGGTGTCGGCCCCCACGAACAGGTTGAGCCGGGACGGCGTGCCGGCCATCGCCGGGTACTGCGCGGAGGAGGCGGCCGGACTGTCCGCCGTCCTCGGCTACCGGCAGCGAGGTGCCAAGCAGACCAGGAAGGCAGGGTGAGTGACGGTGACGACTGAGGAACTGCTGACCGAGCTCTACGACAAGACGCTCGTCGGCAACAAGCCCGCGGTGCTCGAGCTCACCAACGCCGGGCTGGCCTCGGGCCTCGGCCCGGAGACGCTGCTGTACGAGGCGCTGATCCCGTCGCTGGAAGAGGTCGGCGCCCGGTTCGAGCGCGGCGACTTCTTCGTGCCGGAGATGCTCATCGCGGGCAAGGCGATGGCGGGCGCGCTGGAGATCCTGCGCCCGCTGCTGGCCGAGACCGGCGCCCAGACGATCGGGAAGATCGTGATGGGCACGGTCAAGGGCGACGTCCACGACATCGGCAAGAACCTGGTCAACATCATGTTCGAGGGCGCCGGGTTCGAGGTCATCGACCTCGGCGTGCAGGTCGCGCCGGAGAAGTTCGTCGCCGCGATCCAGGAGCACAAGCCGGACATCGTGGGGTTCTCCGCGTTCCTCACCACGACCATGCCGATGTTCAAGGCCAACATCAACGCGCTGAACAAGGCCGGCCTGCGCGACCAGGTCATCGTGATGGTCGGCGGCGCCCCGGTCACCCAGGAGTACGCCGACGTGGTGGGCGCGGACGGCTACGCGCCGACGCCTCCGCGGCCGTGGTCCGGGCCAAGGAACTGCTGGCCAAGCGCCGCGCCACCGTCAACGCCTAGATACAAACGCGCCGAAGGGGAACCAGCCCGTGCACACCATCTTGTCCTCGGCGACCACGACGGTGCGGATCGGAGACGACCAGCCGTTCGCGATCATCGGCGAGCGGATCAACCCGACCGGCCGGAAGATCTTCCAGCAGCAGCTGCGCCAGGGTGACCTGTCCCGGATCGAGATCGACGTCAAGGAACAGGTGGCCGGCGGGGCCATGCTGCTCGACGTGAACATGGGCACGCCGCTGGCCGACGAGGCCGAGCTGATGCGGCAGGTCGTCCCGCTGATCCAGGGGCTGACCGACCTGCCGCTGGTCATCGACTCCTCGATCATCGAGGTGCTCGACGCCGGGCTGGCCGTCTACCAGGGCAAGGCCCTGGTCAACTCGGTCACGGCCGAGGACGAGCGGATGGACGCCATCCTCCCGATCGTGAAGAAGTACGGCGCCGCCGTCATCGGCCTGCCGAACGACGAGGAGGAGATCCCCGAGGACCCGGCCCGGCGCCTGGAACTGGTCCGCAAGCTCATCGGCACGGCCACCGAGAAGTACCAGATCCCGCTCGAGGACATCGTGATCGACCCGCTGGCCATGCCGGTCGGCGCGGACACCCTGCACCCAATCCGGACGATCGAGACCATCGCCCTGATCAAGGCCGAGTTCGGGGTGAACATGACGCTGGGCGCGTCGAACGTGAGCTTCGGCATGCCGGACCGGCACACGATCGCGTCCGCGTTCCTGCCGATCGCGATCAGCGCCGGGCTGACCAGCGCGATCATGGACGCCCGGTCGCCGCAGATCGTCCGCGCGGTCAAGGCCGCCGACCTGGTCCTCAACCGGGACGAGTGGGGCGCGAACTGGATCTCGGCGCACCGGGCCCAGCAGGCAGCCCAGAAGGCCGCGGCCGAGGCGCAGGCGTCAGGGGACCGCATGACGGCGGTAGAAGAAGGTGTCACCCCGCCCGTTCGGGTGAATTTGCTCTTTAATGACAAACCGGTGCGGGTTCCTTACGGCGTGACCTTGTTCGACGCGGCCAGCTGGAACGGCATCGCGATCGACTCCACCTGCGGTGGCCACGGCACCTGCAAGAAGTGCCGGGTCAGGATCGCCGACGACCCGCCCGCGCCGTCCAGCCTGGACATCCGGGCCTACAGCCCGCAGGAGATCAAGGACGGCTGGCGGCTGGCCTGCCGCACCACCGCCGTCCGGGACACCGCGGTCGAGGTGCCGCCGCTGACCACCCGGCCGAAGGCGGCCACGGTGGGCGTCGGCCGCCAGGTCATCCTGCGCCCGGCGGTGCAGAAGCGGTACCTGGAGCTGGCCGAGCCCAGCCTGGCCGACCAGGCCACCGACCTGGAGCGGGTGCTGGCCCAGCTCGAGGACCTGGAGCCGCGGGCCGACCTGGCCGTGCTGCGGACCCTGGGCCGGACCCTGCGCGAGGCCGACTACAAGGTCACCGCGGTGGTCGTGGACGACGTGCTGATCGCGGTCGAGCCGGGCGACACCACCGCGCGGCGGTTCGGCATCGCCTTCGACCTGGGCACCACCACGGTGGTGGCCACCCTGCTCGACCTGTCCACCGGGACCCCGGCCGGGGTGGAGTCCGCGCTGAACTCCCAGCAGCCGTTCGGCGCCGACGTGATCACCCGGATCAGCGCCACCATGATGGACCCCGGCAACCTGGACAAGCTGCAGAACCTGGCGCACGAGACGCTGGCCGAGCTGGCCCGGGCGGTCTGCGCCCAGGGCGGCGTCGAGCCGCACGAGGTGTACGAGGTGGCGCTGGCCGGCAACGCCACCATGACCCACCTGGTGCTCGGCATCGACCCCGAGCCGCTCGGCATGGCCCCGTTCATCATGGCGACCCGGCTGTACCCGGAGGTGCTCGCGGCCGACCTGGGGCTGGCCGGGATCACGCACCCGCGGGCCCGGGCGGTGGTGTTCCCCGCGTTCGGCGCGTACGTGGGCGGTGACATCACCGCGGGGCTGCTGGCCAGCGGGATGGACCGGGACGCGCGGGTCCGGCTGTTCGTGGACATCGGCACCAACTGCGAGATCGTCCTCGGCAACCGGGACTGGCTGCTGGCCACGGCCGCGCCGGCCGGGCCCGCGTTCGAGGGGGCTGCGATCCGGTGCGGGATGCGGGCGGCCGACGGCGCTATCGAGGTGGTCACCATGACCCCCGACGACGTGGCGCTGAAGGTGATCGGCGACGTCGAGCCGCAGGGCCTGTGCGGCTCCGGGCTCGTGGACGCGGTGACCGGCCTGGTCAAGGTGGGGCTGCTCGACTCCTCGGGCCGGTTCATCCCGGAGGAACAGGCCGCGGTGCTCGCGCCGGGGCTGGCGCCCCGGCTGACCACGATCGGCAAGGAGCGGGTCTTCGTCCTGCACTGGCGGGGCGCGGCCGAGGACAGCATCTACCTGTCCCAGCGCGACGTCCGCGAGCTGCAGTTCGCCAAGGCGGCGATCGCCACCGGCTGGCAGATCCTGCTCGAGGAGGCCGGGCTGACCGCGGCCGACGTCAAGCAGGTGCTGCTGGCCGGCTCGTTCGGCAGCTACCTGTCGGCCGCCAGCGCGATCCGGATCGGCCTGGTTCCCAAGGTTCCCGTGATGCGCGTGGTGTCCGCGGGCAACGTGGCCGGCGAGGGGGCGAAGATGGCGCTGCTCAGCCTGCGCGAGCGGGCCGGCGGCCTGGCGCTGCTCGAGGAGGTGAGGTATGTCGAGCTCTCCGACCGCACCGACTTCAACGACCGCTTCGTCGAGCAGCTGTCCTTCCCCGCCCCCTGAGCCACTGCTGGCTGAGGAGCGCTCATGACCGGCCTGGACGCGCTGCTCCGCAGCCCTCGGTTCGAGGTCATCCCGGCCAGGGCGACCGAGCAGGCCGTGCTCGATCACGTCCCGGCCGCGATGACCGTCACGGTCACCGCGTCGCCGGTCAAGGGCCTGGAGCCGACGGTCGACCTGGCCGAGCGGCTGGCCGCCCGCGGCTACCGGGTGGTGCCGCACCTGGCCGCCCGTTCGGTGGAGAGCCAGCAGCACCTGGACGCCATCGTGGCCCGGCTGACGGCGTGCGGGGTGGAGGACGTGTTCGTGCCCGGCGGGGACGCGACGGACCCGCTCGGTCCGTTCGACGGCGCGCTGCCGCTGCTCGAGCGGCTGACCGAGATGGGCCGGCCGTTCGTGAAGGTCGGCATCACCGGGTACCCGGAGAGCCACCCCAAGATCGGCGACGACATCACCGTCCAGGCCATGTGGGACAAGCGCAAGCACGCCACCTACATCGTGAGCAACGTGTGCTTCGACCCGGCCGGGCTCGGGCGCTGGATCGGCCGGATCCGGGCCCGCGGCGTCACCCTGCCGCTGTACGTGGGGCTGGCCGGGCCGGCCGAGCGGAGCAAGCTGCTCAAGATGGCCGCGGTGGCCGGGGCGGGCGAGTCGGCCCGGTTCATCACCCGGCATCCTAGCTGGATCCTGCGCTTCTGGGTGCCCGGCGGGTACAGCCCGGACCGTTTCCTGGACCGCGCGGCGCCGATCATCACCTCGCCGGCCGCGGGTGTGGCCGGCTTGCACGTGTTCACCTTCAACCAGCTCCAGCCGGCCGAGCAATGGCGCACGGCCGCGCTGGGGCGCACCGGAAATGACAAGAAACTACTGGCGGGATGACGACCATGACTGATATTCCGGCGCGTGCCAGCGCTGTCATCATCGGGGCCGGCATCGTCGGCAACAGCCTGGTGCACCACCTGGCCCTGCTCGGCTGGAAGGACCTGGTCCTGGTGGACAAGGGCCCGATGCCGAACCCGGGCGGCTCGACCGGCCACGCGTCCAACTTCATCTTCCCCATCGAGTACTCGAAGATGATGTTCGAGCTGACCGAGGACAGCACCGCGCAGTACTCCGAGCTCGGGGTGTTCACCGAGAGCGGCGGGATCGAGGTGGCCCGCACCCCCGAGCGGATGATCGAGCTGAAGCGGCGCGTCAGCCAGGCCAAGGCCTGGGGCATCCCGGCCGAGGTCATCACCCCCGGTGAGGTGCGCAAGCTGGTGCCGTACCTGGACGAGTCGGTCATCCTGGGCGGCGGGCACTTCCCCACCGTGGGCGTGGTCGACTCGCTGCGGGCAGGCACGCTGATGCGGGAGTCGGCGCAGCAGTCCGGCGCGCTCACCGTGCTGGCCGGCACCGAGGTGTACGACATCTCCGTCGAGAGCGGCCGGGTGCGATCGGTGACCACCAGCGCGGGCGAGATCCAGACCGACAACGTGGTCATCTGCTGCGGGGTCTGGTCGCCGCGGATCGCCCGGATGGCCGGGGCCCGGCTCGCGCTCACCCCGTGCGTGCACCAGATGATCAGCGTCGGCCCGATCGCGCTGTTCGCCGACACGCCGGGCGAGATCTCCTACCCGATCGTCCGTGACGTGGACACCAACATGTACGAGCGCCAGCACGGCGGCGACATGGAGGTCGGCTCGTACGCGCACCGCCCGATCATCGTCGCGCCGGACGAGATCCCGTCCATCGAGGAGTCGGTGCTCTCGCCGACCGAGATGCCGTTCACCCAGGAGGACTTCGACCCGCAGCTGGAGCAGGCGCTCGAGCTGATGCCCGAGCTGCTCGGCGACGAGAAGGCCGGCATCAGGTACGCGATCAACGGCCTGATCTCGATGACCCCCGACGGGCACCCGCTGCTCGGCGAGATGCCCGAGGCTCGCGGGTTGTGGGCGGCGGCGGCGTCGTGGATCAAGGAGGGCCCCGGCTGCGGCCGCGCGGTCGCCGAGCTGATGTCCGGCAGGGTGCCGACGGTGGACGTGCACCACGCCGACGCGGCCCGGTTCTACCCGTTCCAGCAGACCACCGAGCACGTCCGCGGCCGGGCCCGCGAGGCCTTCAACAAGATGTACGGCATCGTGCACCCCGCCGAGCAATGGGCCTCCGGCCGCCCGGTCCGGGTCGGCCCGGCCTACGAGCGGGAACGCGCGCTCGACGCGGTGTTCTACGAGACCGCGGGCTGGGAGCGGCCGTTCTACTACGCGTCCAACTCTGGCTTGCTGGAGAAGTACGCGGGGCGCCTCATGGAGCGTTCGGCGGAATGGGAGTCGCGCTGGTGGTCGCCGGTGATCAACGCCGAGCACCTGGCCATGCGGGACGCCTGCGCCATGATCGACCTGTCCGCCTTCGCCGTCCTGGAGATCTCCGGGCCGGCCGCGCTCGACGCGGTCCAGACCCTGTCGGTGGCGCAGCTCGACGTCCCGGTCGGCCGGGTCGTCTACACCTCGTGGCTGGACGAGAACGGCGGCTTCCGCGCCGACCTGACCGTCATGCGGCTGGCCGCGGACCGGTTCCGGGTGGTGACCGGCGGCGCCGACGGGATGTCCGACGCCCAGTGGATCCGCGACCACCTGCCCGCGGGCGCGTTCCTGGCCGACCTCACCTCGGCGTGGACCACGATCGGGCTGTGGGGCCCGAAGGCACGCGACGTCCTCTCCGCGGTAACCGACGAGGATGTCTCGCACGAGGGCTTCGCCTTCGGCACCTGCCGGGAGATCGAGATCGCCGGGACCGTGGTGCTGGCGTCGCGGATCTCCTACGTGGGCGAGCTCGGCTGGGAGCTGTACGTGCCGATCGAGCAGGGCCTGCGGGTATGGGACGCGCTGTGGCAGGCCGGGCAGCCGCACGGCCTGGTGCCGGCCGGCATCGGCGTGTACGGCACCACCGGACGGCTGGAGAAGGGGTACCGCGCGTTCGGCGCCGAGCTGACCCCGGACTACACCCTGGTCGAGGCGGGCATGACCCGGCCCAAGGTCAAGCCGCAGTCGTTCATCGGCAAGGAGGCGTACCTGCGGCAGCGGGACGAGGCGCCGGTCGCGGTGCTGTGCACGCTGACCGTGGACTCGCACACCTCTGCTGACGGGTCGCTGCGGTACATGCTGGGCGGCGAGCCGATCCTGTCTTCTTCCGGCGAGCGGCTCGTGGACGCCAAGGGACGGCCGTCCTACGTGACCAGCGCGGGCTCGGGTCCGTCGGTCGGCAAGCACCTGCTGATGGCGTACCTGCCCGCTTCTTACGCCGAGGAGGGTACCTCGCTGCTGGTCGAGTACATGAGCGAGCAGTTCCCGGTGACGGTGGCTGTCGCCGGGTCCACCCCCTTGTTCGACCCGTCCAACTCCCGGATCCGGAGCTAGCGGTGGAAATACTCGTCTGCATCAAGCGCGTCCCCACGGTGGGCGGCAAGATCGCGGTCACCCCGGACGGGCAGGAGGTGGACACGCGGGCCTCCGGCTTCTCCATCAGCCCGCACGAGGAGTGCGCGGTCGAAGAAGCAGTGCAAATTACCGAACGGGCGGGCGGTTCCGTATCGGTACTGACCCTCGGGCCCGCGGAGGCGGTCGAGCAGCTGCGCGGCGCGCTGGCCCTCGGGGCTCATCGCGCGGTGCTGCTGGAGACGGACGGGCGCGAGTTCGGCCCGATCGCGACCGCTTCCGCCATCGCCGACGAGGTCCGGTCGGGCTCTTATGACCTGGTGCTGCTTGGTAACGAGGCGGCCGACACCGGCGACTACCAGGTCGGTGTGCGGCTCGCGCACGAGCTCGGCTGGCCGGTGGCGACCGGGATCAAGAGCCTGTCGGTGTCTGCCTCGTCGGATGGCGTCGTGGCCCGGCGGGAGTACCGGGGGATCGAGGAGGCCTACTCCCTGCCGCTGCCGGCCGTGGTCACCGTCAAGGAGGGCATCAACCTGCCCCGGTACCCGTCGCTGCCCGGGCGGCTGCGGGCCAAGCGCGCCACGGTCGATACGTCCGCGCCGGTCCACGTGGCCGAGGGGCTGCGCAAGGAGACGCTGCGGGTGCCGGAAACCAGCAAGCACCAGGCGTCGGTCCTCGGCGAGGGAGCCGATGCGGTGCCCGCGCTGGTCCGCGTCCTGGAGGAGTGGGGGGTGCTGTCATGACGGCGCTGGTCCTGGTCGAACTCGACGGCGGCGCGCCCGCGGATGCGTCGTTGCGGGCGGTCAGCATGGCCCGGTCGCTGGGCGATGTCGGCGCGGTGGTCTTCGCTGATGCCGCACCGGCGGATGCCCTGGCCCACTACGGCGTCACCGACGTGTACCTGATCGAGTCTTCGTCGCTGGACGGGTACGCCCCGCAGGCCTGGGCGCGGACGCTGGCCGGGCTGGCTTCGGAGACCGGTGCCACTGCGGTGCTGGCGGCCGGGACCGACCGCGGCAACGAGGTGCTCGCGCACCTGGGCGCGATCACCGGCCTGCCGATGGCGGCCAACTGCACGCTGGTCACCCCGGACGAGGGCCGGACGCACCGGCTGGTCCGGCACCGCTGGGCCGGGCTGCTGCTCGAAGATGCGGTCATGGAAGCACCGGTCGCTCTGTTCACTGTGGCCACGGATTCGGTAGCGGCCGTTCCCGTTGCAGGCGCCTTCTTCGCGTCCAGGTGCACGTGCACAAGCCCGAACTGGCCGAGGCTGACCTGCTGGTACGGGCGGTGGAGTCGCCGGCTGGCGCCGGGCGGCGCGTCGCTGGCCACCGCGCGGGTCGTGGTGGGCGGCGGCCGGGGCGTGGGCGGCGCCGACGGGTTCGCCCCGCTGGAGGAACTGGCCGGGTTGCTCGGCGGCGTGGTCGGGGTATCCCGGGTGGTCACCTCCGAGGGCTGGCGCCCGCACAAGCAGCAGGTCGGCCAGACCGGCACCAAGATCACCCCGGAGCTCTACCTGGCCTGCGGCATCAGCGGCGCCATCCAGCACATCGCCGGCTGCGCCGGTGCCAAGCACATCATCGCGATCAACACCGACCCGGGCGCCCCCATCCTGGCCCACGCCGACTATGCGGTGATCGGCGACCTGCACAAGGTCATCCCCGCCCTGATCGACGCGCTCCAGGCCCGGCGCGCGTCATCCGGCTAGGTGATCAGCTCGCCGAGGCCATCCCCAGAGCGGACGGTGGTTCCTGGTTCCTCAGCCAGGCCATGACTGCCTGCTCATCAAGTTCGGCTGCAGCCGGGACGTGGGCCCATCCGCGGCGGAACCGGTCACCCACCCGGATCCGCCTGAGCGGCTGGTACGTTCCTTCACCGAGGTAGGCCTGCTGGACGATCCCGCTGAAGATCTCGTCGGATACCGCCAGGGCCAGCGGTGATGTGTCCGGTTCAGCTTCCCGCAGCGTGTGGCGCAGTCCCGGGGAATCGAGCAGCCGGCAAGCGGTATCGATGTCATCGCCGTAAAAGCCTCGTCCGTCCCCGTGGACTTCACCGGCGTGAACGACGGCCCGGAGCCGCAGGCGAAGTTCCGGGCGGGATACCACCTTGTTGTACTGGATGAGCAGCGCCGTCAGGACCGGCAGCAAGTGGCCGAGTATCAGGGTCTTCGGCACGTCGTCGTGCGGCCGGACCAGGATCAGGACACCGTCACCGCGATCGGTAAACGGCTCCAGGTGGCCAGCGGTGATGCCGGTGAGCTGCAGCGCTTCCCCAAGTAGTCGGTAGAGAAAGTAGCGAAGCTCGCCCTTGACCAGATTGGTGCGCTTGGTCGAACCTTCGATGTCGAGCACGATTATCAGGCGGTAGACCGGTTCGGCGAACGTAGGCAGGCCCGGTTGCGGCCGTGTGGCGGGTATCAATTCCATCCCCTCCTTCGCCTGCGCACCAGGTGGTCCTTCGTGTCCCTTCCAGCGTGACGCGGGAAGCGGAGAATCAGCAGTGAGATTTAGCCAGGTCATCCCCACCCTGGTCGACGGGCTCGGTGGCCGTTGATGCCGCGGTCTGGACCGTTGGCCTCGGGCTGGACCGGGCCGTGTCCATTTGCGGGCGCGATGGACAGCTGCGTGGACGGCAGCTGCCCTCTCGGCCGGCGGTTCGCCCCCGGCCGGTCAGCGCCGAGCGGATCCGGGATGTGGGCCCAGCCCCGGCGCAGCCGCCGCCCGACCTTGACCCGGACCAGGGGCCGGTAAGACGATTCGTCCAGGTAGCCCTGCTGGACGATCCCGTTGTAGATCTCTTCCGAGACCACCAGGATGAGCGGAGCATCCACCGCCTCCTTCAGTGCCTTCTTCAGCGGCTGCGCCTCGAGGAGACGGAACGCCGCGTCGAGGTCATCGCCGTAGAAGCCCTTGTCGTCCTCATGGATCTCGCCGGCGTGCACCACCGCCCGCAGTCGCATCCGCAGCTCAGGGCGGGCGGCTGAGTCGTTGTGCTCGGCGAGCAGGGCGGCCAGGATCGGCACCAGGCGGCCGAGCACCAGTGTCTTCGGCACGTCGTCGTGCGGCTTGATCAGCACCAGGACGCTGTCACCGCGATCGGTGAACGGCTCCAGGTGCCGGTCGGCGATTCCGGCCACCTCGAGCGCCTGATCGAGCAGCTCGTACAGGGTATGCCGGAGCTTGCCCTTGGCCAGGTTGGTCCGCTCGGTCGATCCCTCGATATCGACGGCAAAGATCAGGCGCGACACCGGATCATCGGGCAGCCGCACGTCAAGGCTGGTCGGCACCGCTGCTAGCAAAATGCTCATTTGCCCCCTCCCCACGGGTTACGGAGTGACACTTTCTTCAGGATGAACCCGCCTGAGCCCCGTGGTACGGAAGTGTGCAGCGCTGCGCCCACTTGGACTTCATGGACGTCTTTTTTTGCACGCGGCGTGAACGCTTCGAGCGCGCCAACGGAGAAGTCCCAGTTGATACCGTGGACACGGTTTGACAAGCTTGTAATCGCAGCAGCTTGAGAGGATTTAATCGGTGGGGGCTATTAAGCGTGTACCAACTCCTGCTGGGCCGATCACCGAACTCTTCGAACGGCTGCACGCTCTTCACCTGAGCGCGGGCCAGCCCTCGATACGAGAGATCGCCACCGGGATCGGGCGCGGGGTCATCAGCCCCTCCACCATCCACAACATGTTCCGCGGTCCGCGGGTGCCGAAGTGGGGCTTCCTCGAGCTGGTCGTCGAGGAACTGCGCGGCGATCCGGCGGAGTTCAGGGCCTTGTGGCAAGCGGCTCGCGTCGCCGAAAACGCCGAGGTGGGGGCAGAGCCGGACGAGGTGGTGGTCGCTGGGCAACGGCGGGTCGGCTCCAGCGGCCGATAAGAGCCCCTCCGCCGCCACCCAGCCCCAGCACCACCAGCCGAAATAGTCGTACCCGTCCCGTCGCGCCGACTCTGGTCCAGCGAGATTCCGCAGCGGAATTCGCACTTCACCGGCCGGGACGCCGAACTTGACGCATTGCGCGCCAACCTGGTCACGGAGGACCGGCCGCACCCGCCCGCGCAGCTTATTTCCGGCATGGGTGGAGTGGGTAAAACCGAAATCGCAACCGAATATATTCACCGGCATCGCGACAAATACGAGATCATCTGGTGGATCCGCGCCGAGCATACCGATCGCGTCCGGGACGCGCTGGTCAAGCTGGGACAACGGCTCGATGTCCGGCCGGCCGGACCGGAAGGCGGTCGCGACCGGACGATCGCGGCTGTCCTCGACACCCTGGCCCACGGCATCCAGACCAACTGGCTGCTGGTCTACGACAATGCGGCTCAGCCGCTCGAACTGCAGCCGTATCTGCCCGCCTGCCCGCCCAACGGTCACATCATCATCACCTCGCGGCTGCAGAACTGGCCCGGCTACATCGAGAAGGACAACGTCGGGGTCTCGCCCTTCACCAAGGACGAGGCGGTCAGGTTCCTGCGCCGCCGGGTAGCGATCCTCGGCACGGACCGGGGGCTCGAGCGCGGACGAGGACGAACGCCGTATCAGCGAAGCGGGGCGCCTGGCCGAGGCGCTGGGGCATCTGCCTATCGCGATCGAACACGCCGCTGCCTACCTGACCGAGACCGGGCACAGCGTGGACGGCTACCTCAGCCGCTTCGAGGAGAACGCGCACCGGCTGCTCAACGAGCAGCCCGGAGAATTCCCCGCATCGGTCTCGGCGACCTGGACGATGTCGACCGAGTTGCTGACTCCCGACGCTGAGCACCTGTTCAACCTGTGCGCGTTC
>CAWIUF010000019.1:0-36955 GCA_963839095.1 uncultured Actinomycetota bacterium
ATGCGCTGGGCGGTGGCCAGGGAGAAGAGCGCTAGCTCGGGGTCGCCTTCGGTGGGCTGGCCGGTGGCCCTGGCCAGGTCCCAGCCGTGGGCGAGGACCTCCTGGATGTAGCCGGCGACGGCGAAGCGGCCGGGGATCTTGCCCCAGGGCACCTCGACCAGCGCGTCCAGCTTGGCATCGTCGGCCCAGGCCGCGCTGGAGCGGGCGGCGGCGGCGCGGTAGGCGTCCGGCCAGCCGTCGTCGGGCGCGCCTGCCGCCGCAGCCGGGCGGGACAGGGCGCTCGGGGTCACCCTCGCCGACGAGCGCGGTCCTGGTCAGGCCGCCGACGATGTGGGCGAGCAGGGTGCGCACGTCGTACTCGGAGCACGGGGTGGGCAGGGCGAACTGGTCCGGGGTGACGGCGGCGACGACGGTCCCGGTCTGGGCGACGGCCCGGCGGTACAGCGGGCGGGGATCGGTGTTTTCTGTCATGAGGCCAGCCTGGGACATAAACTTGACAACTAACGTCATATTTTCCGGAGAGAGTCGAGCGCATGAGATCGAGCCGGCTGCTGGAGATGCTGCTGCTCCTGCAGGCCCGCGGCCAGGTGACCGCGGCGGAACTGGCGGAACGGCTCGAGGTCTCGGCGCGCACCATCTACCGGGACGCCGAGGCGCTGTCCGCGGCCGGGGTTCCCATCTACGCCGAACGCGGCCGGGCCGGGGGTATCCGGCTGCTGCCCGGCTACCGCACCGACGTGACCGGGCTGACCGAAGACGAGGCACGCGCCCTGTTCGTGCTCTCCACCGGAGGGGCACAGGATGATCTGGGACTGGGGAACGCGGCTCGTTCGGCCGTATTGAAGGTGATGCGGGCGGTACCGGCCCCCTTCCGGCCGGCGGCTACGGCGACCAGCCAGCTGATCCTGGTCGACCCGGAGCGGTGGATGCGGGCGCCGGACCCGGTGGGGCAGCTGGGGGTGCTGCAGGCGGCGGTGTTCAGCGGTCGGCGGCTGCGGATGCGGTACCGCAGCGGCGGGGGCCGCGGGTCCGGCGAGGCGAGCGAGCGGGTGGTCGACCCGTACGGGCTGGTGTGCAAGTCGGGGATCTGGTACCTGGTGGCGGACTCCGGCGGCGAGCCGCGGCTGTTCCGGGTGTCGCGGGTGGTGTCGGCGGAGGCGGACGAGGCGCCGGCCCGGCGGCGGGACGGGGTGGAGCTGGCGGAGCTGTGGCAGGAGCTGCGGCGGCAGGTCGAGGACCGGCCGGCCCCGCTGGCGGTGGTGGCCCGGGTGCGGCGCGACTGGCTCGGCGTGTTCCGCCGGATCTGCGCGGCGCACCTGGTCGACGGCGAGGACGACGACGGCGGGGACGATCCGGAGTGGGCCGTGGTGCGGCTGCGGTTCGGCGGGGTGGCCGCGGGCCGGATCATGCTCAGCTTCGGCGGGGACGTGGAGGTGCTGTCTCCGCCGGAGATGCGAGACGACCTGGCCGCGGTGGCGGCGCGGACGGTGCAGCTCTACGATCGAACACGCGTTTGATAGACTGGGCCGCATGAGCGTCTCGGTGCAGGAATCGCTGCTCGACGTCGGCGACGAGCCCGGGCTCGGGCCGCTGGACGACGGCTCGGTGCGGCGGACCGCGCTGACCCGCGGCGCCTGGGTCGACCTGCGGCGCGGCTGGCTGGCGGGCTCGGGGGCGGTGTTCGCCCGGCTGGCGGCTGACCCGGGCCCGGTGCCGTGGCGGGCCGAGAAGCGGCAGATGTACGACCGGGTGGTGGCGGTCCCCCGGCTGCTGTGCTTCTACGGCGAGGACGCGCCGCTGCCCGACCCGGTGCTGACGGCGGCGCGGGCCGCGCTGGACGCGTACTACGGGCCGGAGCTCGGCGAGCCGTTCCGCACCGCGGGCCTGTGCCTGTACCGGGACGGGCGGGACAGCGTGGCCTGGCACGGGGACACCATCGGGCGCGGCGGCCGGGAGGACACCATGGTGGCGATCTTGTCGCTGGGCACGCCGCGGGCGCTGCTGCTGCGGCCGCGCGAGGGAGGCTCGCGGCCCCGGCCCGCTGCGGTTCGAGGTGGGGCACGGCGACCTGCTGGTCATGGGCGGCAGCTGCCAGCGCACCTGGGAGCACGCCGTGCCGAAGACCGCCCAGCCGGTCGGGGCGCGGATCAGCGTGCAGTTCCGCCCGCGCGGGGTGCGCTGAGGCGCGGCCGCGCTTCGGGATGCAACCATTAACTGTGCGCTCGTGGTCTGCATGCCTGAAGGGGTGAGCCCATGAGCGCGCAGCTGGACGCGGAGTTCCGTGAGTTCATGCACGGCCGCTGGCCGGCCATGGTCCGGCTGGCGTACGCCCTGACCGGCGACCAGGGCCACGCCGAGGACGTGGCCCAGGCCGCGTTCGCGCGGGCCTACGCGTCCTGGCCGAAGGTCAGGCGGACCGAGAACCCGGAAGGCTACGTCCGGCGCATCGTGATCAACGAGAACCGCAACCGGTTCCGCAAGCAGCGGGTGACCGAACGGCTCACCGACGCGCCGCCCGAACCCGGCCCCGGCACTGGCCCCGGCCTGGGCCTGGCCGACGCGACCAGCCAGTACGACGAGCGCTCGGCGCTGATGGCGGCGCTGCGGCGGCTCGGCCCCCGGCAGCGCGCGGTGGTCGTGCTCCGGTACTGGCTGGGCCTGACCGAGGCCGAGACGGCGGCCGAGCTGAACTGCTCGGTGGGCACGGTCAAGAGCCAGGCCTCACGGGCCCTGGCCACCCTGCGGCAGAGCGCGGAACTCGTGGACGGAGGGTCCCAGTGAGCATCGACGACCAGCGCGACCTGTACGAGCGGCTCGACCGCGCCGTCGAGGCGATCACCCCGCGGGCGGCGCCGGTGGACGGGGTCATGCGGCGGGGCAAGGTGATCAGGTGGCGGCGCCGTTCGGTCGCGGTGGCGGGCGTGGCCGCGGTGGTGGCGGCCGGCCTCATCGTGGTGCCGTCGCTACGGCACGCCGCCACCCAGAACCCGGCGACGGGCCATTACACCGCGACGGTGCAGTCCCCGGCCCGCACTCCCCGGCCGGCCTGATCGCGTCGGGCACCGTCAACGGCCAGCGCTGGAAGCTCACCGCGGGCAAGCCGGGCGCCGGCGGGGCGGGACGCGGCCAGCAGTTCGTCGTGGCGTCCGGGCCCGCCTTCGGGCCGGACGGGGAGATCGATTCCGCCCCCGCCTTCGCCGCGCCGCGTACCGACCCGGTCTCGCTCACCGGGGTGTCCAGCGGGTCGTCCCAGGCGGCGTACGGGCCGGTCGCGGCCGACGTCTCCTACGTCAAGGTCCGGCTGGGCAACGGCATCGTGCTCACCCTGCACCCGGCGCGGGTCTACGGCGTCCGCCTGGTGGGGTTCGCCATCCCGCTGGGCGCTCCGGTCGGTCTCGGCCACCGCGTACTCAGCGCGAGGGCGAGATCGCCACCGCGATCCCGTTCAACGTCCCGGGCGGGATGGCGACCTTCGAGACCTGGCTCAGGCCGGGCCAGCCCGGGCTGCCCCGCGCTTCGGGCCGGATCGGTTCGGGGTCTTACCTGGGTGGCACCTGGTCGGCGACGGCGTACCTGGGCCCGTGGGGTGTCTGCCTGGCGGGGCAGCGCGGGCGGGACGGGAGCGAGCAGCTGCAGAGGAAGTCACGTCCGTTTCCGGAACGCGGCACGGGCATGTACGTTCTGGACCGCTGGCGTGCCCGGCGGTCGCGATGGGCAGCGCGGGCCCGTCGGTGGCCCGCATCGCGGTGACCAGCCCGGACGGGAAGACCACGCAGGTGCATCCGGTCACGGTGGGGGGCGCCAAGTTCTTCGCGTTCCCGTTCGGCAAGGGACCGAAGCAGTGGAAGTGGACCGCGTACGACGGCTCCGGGCACGCGATCACCTCGGGCAAGGTGACCCCGGAGTCGCAGTAGCCCCGCACATAGGCAACGGGTGCCCGGTCCCGCCGTCCGGGACCGGGCACCCGCGCCGTTTTCTTCGGATTAGCCGTTGGTGATGGTGTTGCCCGTGTTGGTGGTGCTGGTGTTGGTCTCGGTCGGGGTCTGGGTGCAGCCCGGGTCGCCGAGGAGATGGGGCCGGAGTTCAGCAGGCCCAGCGCGGCCGACACGCCGTCGACCGGCACCTGGAGGACCGGTCGCGTTGATCGGGATGGCGTTGTTGCAGAGCCTCACCGGGATCTGGTTGCCGCTCACGTTCAGGACGCTGTCGTTGTTGAAGCCGGAGGTGCGGTGGGGGTGCTGTGGTGGCCGGAGTTGTGGTCGTGCCGGAGATGTGGTCGCAGCCGCAGCTGGTCCCAGTGCCGTGCTCGTCAGACCCCATGGGCCCGTGGGTGGTCGTGGTGCGTGTTCGGTGTTCGTCGTCGAGGTGTTCGTCTCGGTGGGCGTCTGGGTGCAGCTCTGGTTGACCGTCGGGCTGAGGCGTGTCGGAGTTCAGCAGCCCGACCAGGCGGAGAGCCGGTCAGCGGGATCTGGGCGGCGAGCACGTTGACCGGGATGTCCAGGTTGCAGGCCTCGACCGGGATCTGGTTGCCGCTGAGGTTCAGGATGCTGTCGTTGTTGAAGCCGCTCGGGCCCTGAAGCGTCGCGGCGCCGGCCACCGGCGCGGACAGGCCGATGAGGCCGCGGTCGCCACGGCGAGCGCGAAGGCACGGTTCTTACGTGACATTGTTGTAATCCCCCAAAAAGGAATTTATGGATACAGCACGCGGTGTCCGCGTGACCGTGTGTGTTCAATCGGTGACTCTACATGACCGTCTGTAGTCAGGGAGTCATCTTCTGATGACTCGCCGTAGTTATTTCTTCGTGGATCCTGGCGATCAGCGGAAGTCCCTGCTCGCGGCGGTGCCGGTGCGGGACGCCGCCACCCGGAGCGGCCGCAGGACGGCGGCGACCAGGTTGGCGGCCCCGCCGGCACCGCCGGCCGGCCAGCAGCGCCGGTCCGCTCGATCCGCCCCCAGACGACCAGGGCGGGCGCCACCGCCGCCACCCGCCGGTGGCGTTCCCACACGGGGGGCGGGCAGATGACGTTCACCATGCCGGTTTCGTCCTCCAGGCTGAGGAACACCACGCCCCGGGCGGTGGGCGGCCGCTGCCGGTGGGTGACCAGCCCGGCCACGGCGATCTCGGCGCCGTCGTCCGCCGTCCGGGCGCCGGCCGCGGTCAGCACCCGCCGGGCCCGCAGCGCGGGCCGGATGTGCGCCACCGGGTGGGTGCCGTACGTGCTGGTGGCCCACAGGTCGGCCAGGGTCTCCTCGGCCGGCGTCATGGCCGGCAGCGGCGGCGCGTCCAGCCCGGTGGCGGTGCCGGGCAGCTGTCCCGCGCGCAGCGAGGCGGCGGCCCCCGCCGCCCACAGCGCGGCGCGCCGGCTGAGCCCGAAGCAGCCGAACGCGCCCGCGGTGGCCAGCGCCTCCAGCGCCGCGGCCGGCAGCCGCGTCCGGACGGCGAAGTCCGCCAGGTCCCGGTAGGGGCGGCCGGCCGCGACCCGCTCGGCCGCCGCGCGGCCCAGGTGGCGCACGGCGGCCAGGCCGAGCCTGATGGCCGGCTCTTCGCCCGGGTCAGAGCCGGCCGAGCCTTCGAGGGTGGCCAGGGCGTCGCTGGCGTTGACGTCGACGCCGTGCACGGTGACCCCGTGCCGCCGGGCGTCGTTGATCAGGCTGTGCGGGGCGTAGAACCCCATCGGCTGGTTGCGCAGCAGCGCGGCGGTGAACGCGGCCGGGAAGCGGAGCTTGAGCCAGGCGCTGGCGTAGACCAGGTAGGCGAAGCTGATCGCGTGCGACTCGGGGAAGCCGTAGCTGGAGAAGGCCAGGATCTTGGCGTAGATGTCCTCGGCGATGGCGGCGCCGATACCGCGTTCGGCCATCCCGTCGAAGAGCCGCTGCTTCAGTTCCTCGACGCGCTCGGGCGCCCGCTTGGCGCTCATCGCCTGGCGCAGCCGGTCGGCTTCGACCGGGGTGAACCCGGCGCAGTCGATGGCCAGCTGCATCATCTGCTCCTGGAACAGCGGCACCCCCAGCGTCTTGCCCAGCGCCGGGCGCATCGACTCGTGCGGCATCGTCGCCTCCTCGAGCCCGTCATGGCGGCGCAGGAACGGATGGACCGAACCCCCCTGGATCGGCCCCGGCCGGATCAGCGCGACCTCGATGACCAGGTCGTAGAACTGCTGCGGCCGCAGCCGGGGCAAGGTGGCCATCTGGGCGCGGGACTCCACCTGGAACACGCCCACCGTGTCCGCCTCGCCCAGCATCTGGTAGACGGCCGGGTCCTCCTGCGGGATGCTCGCCATCGTCCAGTGCTCGCCGTAGTGCTTGGTCACCAGGTCGAAGCAGTCGTGCAGGGCGGCCAGCATGCCCAGGCCGAGCAGGTCGAACTTGACCAGGCCGGCGTAGGCGCAGTCGTCCTTGTCCCACTGCAGCACGGTGCGGCCCGGCATCCGGGCCCACTCCACCGGGCACACCTCCCCGACCGGGCGGTCGCAGATCACCATGCCGCCCGAGTGGATGCCGAGGTGCCGCGGCAGCCGCAGCATGGTGCCGGCCAGCTCCCTGACGGCCTCCGGGACCGGGCCGGCAGTGCCTCCCCGTCGGCGGGCGGTCCCGGCCCGATCTCCCGCGCCCAGGCGTCCGCGTCAGCGGAGGTGAACCCGAGCGCGCGGCCGGCGTCCCGCAGCGCCAGCCGCGGCCGGTAGGTGATCACGTTGGCCACCTGGGCGGCCCGGTCCCGGCCGTAGGTGCGGTAGACGTACTGGATCACTTCCTCGCGCCGCCGGTGCTCGATGTCCAGGTCGATGTCGGGCGGGCCGTCCCGGCCGGCCGACAGGAACCGCTCGAACAGCAGGTGGTGCGAGACCGGGTCGACGCTGGTGATGCCGATCGCGTAGCAGACCGCCGAGTTCGCGGCCGACCCGCGGCCCTGGCACAAGATGTCGTTCTCCTCGCAGAACCGGACGATGTTGTGCACGATCAGGAAGTAGCCGCCGAACCCGAGCCGCTCGATCACGTCGAGCTCCCGGGCGATCTGGGCGTACGCGCCGGGCACCCGCTCGCGCGCCGGGCGGCCCGTAGCGGGCCGGGGCCTTGAACGCGACCAGCTCGCGCAGCCAGGACGCCTCGGTGTGCCCGGCCGGGACCGGGAAGGCCGGCAGCCGGGGCGCGAGCACCCGGAAGTCGAACGCGCACGCCCGGCCCAGCTCGGCGGTGCGCTCGAGCACCCCCGGGTAGCGGCGCAGCAGGGCCGCCATCTCCGCGCCGGACCGCAGGTAGGCGGTGCCCGCGGCGGGCAGCCAGCCGTCCATCTCGGCCAGGCCGCGGCGGGCCCGGATGGCGGCCAGCGCCTGGGCCAGGCGGGCCTGCGCGGGCGCCGCGAAGTGGACGTTGCCGGTCGCCACCACGCCGAGGTCGGCCAGCGCGGCCAGCCGGGCCAGCATGTCGTTGCGCTCGTCGTCGCCGGGGTCGTGCCGGCCGGTCAGCTCCACCATCACGTTCTCGTGCCCGAACCGCTCCGTCAGCGTGCCCAGCTCCCGCCAGGCTTTTTCCGGGCCGCCGGCCGCCAGCGCGGCGGGCACGGCGCCCTTGCGGCAGCCGGTCAGCACCGCCCAGTGGCCGCCGTGCGCGTCCGCCAGCTCGTCGATGTCATAGACCGGGCGGCCCTTCTGGCCGCCCGCCAGCTGGGCGGCGCTGATCACGGCGCACAGCCGCCGGTAGCCCTCGGCATCTTTCGCCAGGACCAGCAGGTGGCTTCCCGGGGGGTCGGGGTCCTGGTTTCCGGTCGCCCCCAGGCTCAGCTCGGCGCCGAACACCGTGCCCAGCTTGGTCCCCTGATCGCGGAGCCGCGCGGCGGCCTGCGCGAACTGCGGGACCCCGTACATGCCGTCGTGGTCGGTCAGGGCGAGCGTCTCGAGCCCGAGCCGGGCCGCCTCGGCGACCAGCTCGCCGGGGGTGGCGGCCCCGTCGAGGAAGCTGAACGAGGAATGGCAGTGCAGCTCGGCCCACGGCGAGTCCGCCCGGGCCGGGACAGGGAAGCACTGGCCGACCGGGAAAGGCGCCGCTCGTTCGGTGCCTGGTTTTCTGTGTTTCCCGGCGTCCCCCAGGTGAGCCGGCGCTGCAGCTCGCGCCAGGAGACCGGCGGGTTCTCCCAGCCCATAACCAGTACCCCGCCTCGACCAGCCAGCGGCCGCCCTCCACCACCGCCAGCCAGGCCCGGCCGTCGTCGGTGGTGAGCTGGAACCGGGCCCGGCGGCGGGCGGCGGGCGGATCCCACCAGCGCTCGGACAGCGGCCAGGGGCCGGCCCAGCCGGTGATCTTTCGCGGCTCGTTGTTTATGGTCAGCCAGGCGGGCGGGCCGGACAGGGCGCAGCGCCCGCTGACCGTGACCAGGTTTCCTTGGCCGTCGGTCACGTCGCTGGCCGGGCGGCGGGAAAGACCAGGCCGGGCGCCGGGCCCATGACCCGCCCGGGCCAGGGTGGCCCGCTCGGCCGCTCGCGGGTCCCCTTTTTCGCCGAACGGGACGGGTGTTACCTGGTCGTCCACGTTCCTGCCGCCGCCGAGCAGGGGGCGCAGCACGGCCTCGTGCCCGAGCAGGGCCTGGACGCGCAGCGCGGCCCGGGCGACCCGGTCGGTGATGGTCGCTTCTCCCCACAGGGCGAGCTGCTGGCCGGTGGCGCGGACAACCTGGTCGGGGGCTAGGCGCAGGGTGACGATGCCGCCTTGGGTCTCGCTGGCTGGTTTCCCCGGGCTGGTGGCCGTCTAGTTGCCAGCGGACTCGTTCGGCGACCGCGGCGGCGGAGAGCAGGCCGTCGTGGCGCCACCGCCTGCTGCTCTCCTGGCCGTCGGCCCAGGTGGCCGTGACCTGGACGCGGACGCAGGTCAGGGCGCGGGCGGCGAGGCCGTCGTGAAGGTTTTCTGCTAGGGCCTTGGCCGCGAAGACCACCGGCTCGGCCCGCGGTTCCGGCGGGTCGAACTCCTGGGTCACGGACAGGTCGGCGGGCGGCTGCTGGGTGGCCAGCGGCCGGGGGTCGAGGCCGCGGGCCAGCCGGTGCGCGCACTCCCCCGGGTCACCGAACCGGCTGGCTACGTCGCTGGGCGGGCAGCGCGGCGAAATCGCCGAGCGTGGTCAGGCCCAGGCGGTCGAGCAGGCGGGCCAGGTCCTGATCGGCCAGGACGCTTACGGGCTGGGTCGGCCAGGAACCTCGGCCGTGCCGCCCGGTGGGACCACTGTGACCTGGTCCTCTTGTTCTGAGGGGCTCGGGTTGCTGGTGGCGGGCGGCTAGCAGACGCGGCGAACAGGCCGTCGGCGACGCCTACCTGGGTGCCGGGTGCCTGGGTGCCGGGCTGCCTGGGTCTGCTAGCGCGGCGATGATCCGGGTGGCCAGCGCCGTCTCGCCGCCGAAGTAGCGGGCCGGGCCGCGGGCGCCGAACGCGCACACCCCCGGCTCCACTATCTCCACGTCCGGGCAGAACCCGGTCACGATCGTGACCATCCGCTCGTGCCGCCGCGCGGTCTCTGGCCCGGGGCTGGGGCGGTGCAGTTCCGGGCAGCTCACGACCATGATCCGCCGCGGCGGCTGGTCGCCGGGGGTATTGCGGGCGGTCACCCGCTGACCGCTCGCAGCGCGGGCGCAGGCCCCTTGAGATCCGCGGGGACGCTGAATGGCAGGTCGGCCGGGAAGTCCCGGGGGTCGGCCAGGGCGACGCCGCCGTCCTCGCCGGGCAGCCAGAGCCAGCGCGTCCGCGCCATGGCCGCCTCCCCGCGGCCGTCGGCCGTCACCTCCGCGCAGCACGCCCGCAGCCGCCCGTGCCCGTCACCGAGCCCGGTCCACCGCTGGGTGACGACCCGCAGCCGGTGCTGGGCCCCGGGCCAGTCCCCGGCCACGAGCAGCACCCCCCGCCCGCGCCGCAGCGTCGCCTCGAGACGCCGCCTGGCCTGCGCCGGCACCGCACCTCTCGCTGGGCCCCTCCCGGGCCGCCTGCCGCCGCTCTTGCTGGGCTGCCTGCTGGTCTGGGCGGGCGCAGCAGGACGAGCTCGCACCCGTCGAGCAGTGACGCCGCCACCTGCGGCCAGGCCGGGCCGGGATCCGGGACCAGCAGGGTGCGCCCGGCATCCAGGCCGAGGCCGGCCGCGGCCAGCACCCCGGCCTCGGGGAGCCCGGCGATCCCGCACCAGGCCCCGTCCGCCGACGCGGCCGCCGCCAGCGCCAGGCACAGCAGGCCGAACTCCGCCACCGCCACCACCGTCCCGCGAGCCAGCCCCCGCGGCAGCAGCTCGCGCAACGCCGGCAGCACCGGCAGCGCCCCCGGACCAGAGAACCCCCGGCCGGAGAGTCCCGGACCGGGGAGTCCCGGACCGGGAACGCTTGGGCCGGAGCTTCCCGGAGCCGCGGACAGCCCAGGCCGCCCGGTCGGCATCCACCTGGTTTCCGCAGGCGCGCTCCCCACCTCGCCGATTATCGAACATGAGTTCGTTCAATGTCAACCCCCAGGTCAGGCGACATGCGGCAGTTACCCGGAGGCCACTTCCCGGACGGGTAGCGACCTCGCCCTGGGACGCACGAGACCGGCGGGGGAGATGATGTGATTTCAGCGGAACGAATACCGGCTCGGTGTGCCATCGGGTCAGCCTCTTTGCTGCCCTATGTGCCATCGAGCCGGCTGGCCAAGGTCTAGGATGCCGACGCATTTCGCGCTGGGTTCCCGCAGGCCCCCGCAAGCGCATCCATCCCGCGCATCCCGTCCGCATCCCGCGCATCCCGTGTCCCCGCCCCGTCGCGCGACAGCGCCGGGGACAACCACCGCAACGTCACATCGTCGTGGTTCTGGCCACCGCAACGTCACATCGTCGTGGTGGGCGGGCCGCCCGGGCGGGGTGGGCGGGCACCGGGGGCCTCACGGGTACCAGCTTCTCAGGCCAGGGCTCCTCATGTGCCCCATGAGTGGAACAGGTGGCGGCGCTGGTCAGGGTGAGAGGTGGTGTTAATGGTGGTTATTACGAGGCCTGGTGGAACCGGGAGACGGGAGGGAACTAGGTACGGGGATGCGGACAAGAAGGATAAATACATAACGGGCTACATAATCCGAACGATGCGGGGGCGGCGCGCAGCGCATACCTTGAAGCCTCGGTGAGGTCTGGGCTGGACTAGCAGACACTATTGTTGCTGCTAAGAGCTGCTGGTCGGGGTTGGGCAGCCCGCCTCACCGATCTTCAGGCCCCGCGAGGTGATCGGGCAGCGGGGTCCGTTTCGCATGACTTCAGCTCGTTTCCCCCGGGAGACGCCACCTCAGGTTTACCCTGAGGATGACGCCGGTGCCCGAGGAATTGACGTGGACGAGATCCAGGCCCATCTGCCCGAGGAACCGAATAGCTTTATCGGCCGGGAGCGGGAGCTTGGCGAGCTGAGCCAGCTGCTGAGCCGGACCCGCGCGCTGACTTTGTGCGGTCCGGGCGGGATCGGCAAGACCCGGCTCGCCCTCCGGCTGCTGGCCGTGGTCTCCGGGGAAGGCGCCGCCGCGGGGGAAGAGTTCCCGGACGGGGTCTGGTTCGTCGAGCTGGCCGATCTGCGGCAGCCCGATCAGGTGGTCTCGCGGATCGCGGCGGTCACCGGGATCAGCGAGGAGGCCGGGCGCCCGCTGCTCGAGACGCTCGGCGAAGCGCTGCGGCCGCGGCGGATGCTGCTGGTCCTGGACAACTGCGAGCACCTGCTCGAGTCGTGTGCTCAGGTCGGCCGGCATCTGCTGGCCAGCGCGCGGGGACTGCGCCTGCTGGCTACCAGCCGGGAGCCGCTGTCGGTCGCGGCCGAGACCATCTGGCGGGTGCCGCCGCTCTCGGTGGCCCCGGCGGGGGCGGCGGCCACCGCGGGCGCGAACGGCCGGGCGGGCGCGAGCCCGGAGACGGGCCAGCACGGGGCGGCACAGTATGAGGCCGGCCAGTACGAAGCGGTGCGGCTGTTCGCTGACCGGGCGGCCGCGTCCCGGCCGGGGTTCACGGTCGGCCCGGGCAACATCGCGGCCGTCTCCTCGATCTGCCGGGCGCTGGACGGGATGCCGCTGGCCATCGAGCTGGCCGCGGCCCGGGTCCGGGCGCTGTCGGTCGAGCAGATCGCCGCCCGGCTGGACGACCGGTTCGGGCTGCTGACCACGGGCGACCGGTCGGCCGGGCCGCGCCAGCGCACCCTGCGCGGCGCCATCGAGTGGAGCTATGACCTGCTCACCGAGTCCGAGCGGGCGCTGTTCCGGCGGCTGGCGGTGTTCACCGGCTGGTCGCTGGAGATGGCCGAGGAGGTATGCGCCGACGAGGACACCCCGGCCGCGGACGTGCTCGGCCTGACCGCCGCGCTGGTGGACAAGTCGCTGGTCGTCCTGGATCCCGAGCTGTCCGGCCAGGCCCGGTACCGGATGCTGGACACGATCAGGGAGTACGCGGCACTGCGGCTGGAGCAGGCCGGGGAGACGGAGACGTACCGGGGGCGGCTCCGCGACTACGTGCTGCGGACCGCCGAGCTCAACCAGACGATCGGGATGGCTCGCATCCCGGCTCCGTGGTCGGCCCGGGTGGACGTCTTCCGCCGGTACGACGTCGACCGGGGCAACGTGGTCCAGGTCCTGGGCTGGTGCCTGGAGCAGGGCGACGCGGAAGCCGGGCTGCGGATCTGCGCCGCGGTCAGCCCGTGCTGGATTGTCTGGGGCACGTTCGCCGAGGGCGGCGAATGGCTGCGCTCGCTGCTGGCCCTGGACCTGTCCGCGGTCCCGGCCTGGGCGCAGGGCGCGGCCACCGTGGTGCGCGGGCAGCTGGCCCTGTCCAGCGATCCGGCCGCCGCCTGGCCGCTGGCCGCGGACGGGCTGAAGCTGTGCCGCGATGCCGCCGACGGGTACTGGACCGCGGTGGCGCTGAACCTGCTGGCCGAGATCGCGCTGCATACCGGACGGCTGGACGAGGCCATGGCCAGCGCGGACGAGGCGCTGGCGATCGCCCAGGCGGCCGGGGACGGCTGGAACGAGGGCTACGCGCTCGGCACCCGGGGCGCCATCGCGGCCCGGCGCGGCAAGCTGCGCGAGGCCGAGCAGCTGGCCACCGCCTCGGTGGCGGTGATGCGGCGGATCGACCAGCAGTGGGGCGCCGCCCGGGCCCTGCTCGGCCTGGGTGACCTGGCCCGGTTCCGCGGGCGCCCGGGCGAGGCCCACGGCTGGTACGTGGAGGCGCTGGCCATCTTGCGGGAGATCGGGGCCCGCCCGGAGATCGCCCGCTGCCTGGCCGGGCTGGGGCGGGTGGCCATGGAGCTCGGCGCGATCGAGCAGGCCAGGCGGCACCTGACCAGGAGCCTGCGGCTCAGCCACGCCACCGGCGCGCGGATCGGCGTGGCCCGCGGCCTGGAGGCGTTCGCGGCGCTCGCCGGAAGCGAGGGCCAGGCCGACCTGGCCGTGCAGCTGGCCGCGGCGTCGGCCGCGCTGCGCGAGACCGCGGGCCTGCCCGCGCTGGACGGCGCGCGCGTCGAGAGATACCTCGCCCCGGCCCGCCACCTGCTCGGCGACGCCGCCGTGGCCCGGCTCTGGGCCAGCGGGCAGGCGACGGAGAGCGAGGCCGCGATCGCGCTGGCCCTCGGCGCGGCACCGGCCATCGAGCCGGAGACGGCGCCGCCCCCGGAGGCGGACGACGAGGACCAGTCCCTGGCCGTGGTGCGCGGCATCCCGGTGGCCTCGGCGCCGCCGAGCTCGCTGACCCAGCGGGAGTACCAGATCGCCGAGCTGCTGGCCAGCGGCCGCAGCAACAAGGCCATCGCGGACGAGCTGTCCATCAGCCACACCACCGCGGCCCGGCACGTCGCCAACATCATGGCCAAGCTGGGATTCAACTCGCGGACCCAGATCGCCGCGTGGATCACGAACCAGCCGCAGGGCCCGGGCCGGGCCGGCGGCCCGGCCTGGCGTGGGTAGCCTTGCGGTCCGGCGCGGGTAGCTCCGCGGGCCGGCTGATCCGCCGCAGGGCCGATACCGCCAGATACGCCGCGAAAAGGCCTTGACGTAAGTGAAATCCTGTGAAAGCTGGTGGCGGCGGGATAATTTCCCGTTGAACATCGTGTCTTCGGGAAAATAAATCCCGGCCGGGTGTATCAGATGCGCCAAGGCGCTCTCTGAGTTAGAAACAGATGATTATCACCCGACCGAGGTGCTGATCATGGTGGAGGACAAGCTGGCCAGGACCAGCCATGCGTGACGACCCGCGTGTCGTGGCGCTGGTAACCCGTGCGTCCGGAGGCGACCAGGACGCGTGGCACGAGCTTGTCGACCGCTATGCATCGCTGGTGTATACAATCTGCACCCGGTACCGGCTGAGCAATCATGACATCGAGGACGTGGGGCAAAATGTCTGGCTCTTGCTGGTGGAACAGCTCGGCAAGCTCCGTGAGCCTGCCGCACTGCCCGGCTGGCTGGCGACGACTACCGCACGAGAATGCCTCCGTGTCGTGACCGCGGCGAGCAAAGCCGACCGCCTGGGTACGGGACTGGACGATTCCGTGCTGTTCGTGGATGACGCGGTGATCGACGAGGAGCTCCTGCTGGCCGAGCGGAACGCGGCGCTGCGCGCCGCCTTCGCCGAGCTGCCGCCCCGGTGCCAGCAGCTGCTGTCCATGCTCATCAGCGATCCGCCGCACTCCTACACGGAGATCAACGCCAAGACCGGCATTCCCGTCGGGAGCATAGGGCCGCAGCGCGCCCGTTGCCTGGATCGCCTGCGCCGGTCGGATTCCCTGGCCGTGCTGGGCGACGGAGACGAGAAAATCGGCATACGGGGAGGCGAGCCAGGTGCGTGACGGCTGGGATGACGAGCGGCTCCTGGCGGCCCTGGGCGAGGCCATGAAGGCCCGCGCCGCCGTCCCCTCATGGTTCATCGAGACGGGCAAGAATGCCTTTGCCTGGCATAACATCGACGCCGAACTGGCGCAGCTCACCTACGACTCCAACGAGGACCTGCGTGAGGCCGCGGCGATGCGGTCGGAGACCGCCTCGATCCGGGCGCTCACCTTCACCTCGGCCCATCTCACCCTGGAGCTCGAGGTCACCGGGAGCTCGCTGCTCGGCCAGCTCTTCCCGGCGCGAGCGGGGACGCTCGAGATCCACAGCCGGACAGGTCAGATCACGACGACCGAGGTGGACGAGATCGGCTGCTTCTCGGTCGACCCCATCCCGGACAGCCCGTTCCGGCTGCGCAGCCGCGCGTCCGACGGCACTCACGTGCTGACCGGGTGGATCACGATCTAGGCAGGCCGGCTTTATCCGGATTTTCCGCCAGCAGGTGTATCAAACCGGGCCACCGGGTCCTCCGTACCAATGTCCGAGCCCGTGAGGGCCGGGGGGACTCACGGGCTCGGTTTTTGCTTAGAAGGACGGGGTCGAAGGGTTGGGGGCACCCGGGTCACGGGCGAGCCGCCTAGCTATTTCCCGGTGTGCTGCTTGACGGCGGCTTCCAGGGCCGGCCAGGGGAGCCAGCCGTCGTGCGTCCAGACGATCTTGCCGGAGGCGGAGACCAGGGCGAACCAGGGCTGGTCCTGGACCTGGTAGCCGTCGGCCACCCGGCCCGCGGTGTCCAGCCCGACCGGGTAGTCCAGCTTGGCGCCGAGTCCGCCCAGGTAGGAGCGGACGGTGGCGGCGGAGGGCTCGACCACCGTCTCGTCCACCGCCGTCAGCGGGGGCAGGCCCTCGCGGCGGGCCGCCGCTACGTAGCCGTTGGCGCCGGTGAGCTCGGATTTCAGGTTCGCCACCTCGGACAGCCAGGTAGCGAAGAACATGACCAGGTGCGGCTGCCCCGGGCCCAGCGTGACGGGGGCGGCCCCGGCCGCGGCGGCCGGCAGCGTGACGTGATCCGCCGGGCCCTGGACGGCGATCGACGCCAGCGACTGCTGGCTGGCGACCTTGGGGTGGCCGGGCAGCAGGGTGGCGATCTCGTCCGCGAGCACCTGAGCGGACTGCCCGACGCTGGAGTAGGCCATCTGCGTCAGGTAGAGCTTGCGCTCGCGGCCCTGCTGGTCGATCACGAACAGGGCCGGGGTGTGGTCGATCTGGCCGGCCTCGATCTGCACGGCGATGTCGTACTTGGTCCAGGTCGCCTTGAGGTCGGCCAGCGAGCCGGTCAGGAAGTTCCACTGGTTCACCAGGCCGTGCGTCCGCGAGTAGGAGAGCACGTCGGCGGTGGTGATGGCGTCGGGGTTGGCGTCGATGCCGAGCAGCTGCACCTGGCTGCCGGCCGGGCCGAGCAGCTGCTTGGCCTCCAGCATGCTCTGCGTGGTCAGCGGGCAGACCGTGGTGCACTCGGAGTCCTCGAAGGCCAGCATCACGACCTTGCCGCGGAACTGGCTCAGCGACATCGGCTGGCCGAACTGGTTCCGCAGCTGGAAGTCCGGCGCCGGCTTGTTGCCGAGCGAGGAGCCGAGGTCCAGGTTGGGATTGTCCATCGCGGCCGTGTCCGATCCCGCGGACTGCGAGTTCCCTGACGAGCTCGCCGGGGGCGAGCTGCATCCGGCCAGGGCGGCGCCCGCGCCCAGGACGCCGAGGAGGGTGACGGCTGACAGCGCTGCACGCGCGCGGTACCTGTTCATGGCAAGACCCAGCCTACTGCGGGCAAATCGCTTCGGCCCAGCGAACTACTACAGTCTGTAGGAATAAGTTTTTGCTGGCTACCGGGCGTTGCCGGGCGTTCACCGGCTCGTCACCGACGATCACCGCCCCGCCGTGGCCCCAGGTGATGTACCGGTAGGTCAGGTTGACCAGGGTGGACGCCCGGTTGCGCCCGCCCATCAGGTAGAGCAGGTGCAGGGCGAACCACGCGAGCCAGGCCAGCGTGCCGCGCATCCGCAATCCGCCGGCCAGCTGGACCACGGCGGACCGCCGCCCGATGGTGGCCATGGTGCCCTTGTCGTGGTACTTGAACGGCTCGGTGGCCGTCCCCTGCTCCAGCCGGGCGATCTGCGCGGCGGCGTGCCGCCCCATCTGCATGGCGGGCTGGGCCAGCTGCGGGGTGGGATCATCCGGGTTGGCCGCGATGTCACCCACGGCGAAGATCCGGTCCTGGCCCTGCACCCGCAAGTCGGGACCGACCACGAGGCGGCCGTTCTTGCCCTGCGGCAGGCCCCAGTCGGCTACCCCCGGGCCGGCCGCCACGCCAGCTGCCCACACGGTGATGTCGCTGGGCAGGTCCTCGCCGTGGACGAGCTTGACGTGGTCCGCGGTGACCTCGCCGATGCGGGTGTCCAGCCGCACGTCGACGGCACGATCCAGCAGCTGTTCCTTGGCGTACTCGCGCAGCTTCTCGTGGAACGGGCCGAGCAGGTACGGCGCCATCTCGACCAGGTGGACGCGCACCCGGGCCGGGTCGACGTCGGGGAAGGTGGAGGCGAGCACGGTGCGGCGCAACTCGGCCAGCGTGCCGGCCAGCTCCACGCCGGTGGCCCCGCCGCCGACCACGGTGACGTGCAGGTCGCCGTCCTCGATACTGAGCCGCTCGAAGCCGGCCATCAGGTGGTCACGGAGCACGATGGCGTCGGTCCGGGTATACAGGCCGAACGTGTTTTCCGCCGCGCCCTTGACCCCGTAGAACGCGGTCGTCACCCCGGTCGCCAGGATGAGGTAGTCGTAGCCGAAGTCAAGCCCGTTGCTGAGCTTGACGCGGCGGGACGCCGGGTCGATCGCGGCCAGTTCCCCGCGGCGGAAGACCGCCCCGTACCGGCGCGCGAAGCCACCCGCCGGGTAGGACACGTCGCCGGGATTCAGGCCGGCGGTGGCGACCTGGTAGAGCAGCGGCTGGAAGGTGCTGTACAGGTGGCCGTCTATCAGGGTCACCCGCAGCCCCGCGCGAGTGAGCCCGCGGATGGCGGAGAGGCCGCCGAACCCCGCGCCGCAGATCACCACGTGCGGCGCGTCCGGGCTAGCCTGCCGTCTGCTCACGGTCGTTTCCCATCGCTGGTCCTGTTTGATACCACGTTAATCTCAGCGGCTCAATCCGCTGGCATGCGGGGGTTACAAGCTGAGGGCGACCAGCTCGGGGTGCAGGCAGCCCACCGGGGAGGCAGCGGGGCTGGCCGAGGCGGAAGGACTGGCCGAGGCGGAAGGACTGGCCGGGGCGGAGGAGCGCCGGCGGCCGGGGTCGCCGGGGTGGAAGGGCCGGCGTCGGGCGACGCGGGGGCCGGCGGGCTCGGGGAAGCCTGCGCGGGCGGTGCCAGCTGCGCGCAGGCCGCGATGACCACCAGGTTGCCGGACGGATCGGCGCTGCCGCCCACGCCGCCGAGATCGACGAAGTAGTGCGGCCAGGGCAGCCCGGACGCGGCCAGGGTGACCCGCCCCGCGGCGAGGTCGAAGCCCCAGGCATCGCCGTTCCCGCCCTGGTCGAGGCCGAGCGCCACGCCGTTCCTGACCACGTAGACCCCGGCCGCCCCGTTGACCGCGGAGCCCGAGGCGGTCGCCTCGACCCGGCCGGTCTGCGGGTCGGCGCCGACCAGGTTGGCTCCCTCGGTGAGGTAGACGCGACGCGGGCGCAGGTCGGTGCCCTCGGGCACGGCCCCGCGGGCGCGCCACAGCCGGACTCCGGTGACGCCGCTGTACGCGGTCACCCCGGCCGGCGAGGAGAACAGCACCACCCCGTCGAAGGCGGTGCTGAGCGCGCCGGTGAACGACAGGCCCTCGAGCGGGCGGACGACCATCTCGGTCCCCGTGGTCAGGCCGATCCGGCGCAGCGCGGTGACCGGGGCCGAATCCACGAACCCGCCCGCTGATTCGGTCATGTAGAGCCAGTTCCCGTCGGTACGCCACGCCTGCGCCACCGGGCCGGTGGGCCGCTGCCAGCGGACGTGCCCCGTCGCGTTGTCGTAGCTGGTGATCGCGGTGGCCCCGACGATGACGGTGTACTTCCGATTGCCGGCCGCCGCTCCGCCGAACGTCCCCGCCGGGTACCGGCCGGTCACGGTCCCGGCCACGGGGCCTGCGCGCGAGCTGTCGCCGGTGGAGATGACCACCTCGGTGCGCTGCGCCGGGCGTCCCGCGGGCCGGTAGGAGACACCCGCGGTCACCTCGCCCGGCCAGGCGCGCACGGACACGATGGCGGCGCCCGCCGGGAAGCCGGTCAGCGTCTCCTGCCACTCGGCGGCGCCGGTCACGGCCGAGTAGGCAGATATGGTCAGGCCGGCGCCGACCGCGGCGACACCGCCGCCGACCGCGGCGTAGGCCAGCCCGGAGGACGGCACCGTGCCGGTCATCCCGGGAGCGGCCTCCCACGCCCCCGGCAGCGGAGCCGTCCACCGGACCATGCTCGGCACGGCCCCGGGCCGGCAGGCGGCCCGGCAGGCGGCCGCGGGCGGCGCACCGGTCGCGCCCGTGCTCGGGTAGGGCACCAGGGCCACGCCGATCAGCACCGCGGCCAGCACCCAGCGCCGCAGTCGCGGCGAGCGGCCCGCGGTACCGAGCCGGCCGGGCCCGGCCGGGCCAGCACCGGCCTGGCCGGTACGGCGCTGGCTAGCACGGCTCTGGCCCAGCAGGAGGCGGCCCAGCTTGAGGCGGCCGAGCCGCCCCCGGCTCAGCCGCTTCCGGACGGGTACGCGTCGTGCCCGCCCGGAGATCGCACGCCCCCGCTGCTGCCTCACGCTCACCACCGTAAGAGAAATCCGGCGGCGGCACGCCACCGA
Source organism: uncultured Actinomycetota bacterium (assembly GCA_963839095.1). GTDB lineage: Bacteria > Actinomycetota > Actinomycetes > Streptosporangiales > Streptosporangiaceae > Palsa-504. The sequence goes on from CAWIUF010000019.1 coordinate 19,654, forward strand.
TCGGCTCAAACGTGATCAGGCCGGTGCCAGCCGGGCGATACCTGGCCGACCGCTACTGGCCCGGCGGGACGCTCTGGGGGCCTACCGATAGCGTGTTACCAGTCGTACTGAAGAACCCTGTCCGCCTCGCCGAGGAGGTTACGCCATGACCAGCCGCGCTCCGCTCCCCTACGATTTTCACCCGCCCGTCCCGTCGTTCGAGCTGAGCAGTGACGACGTGGCCGACGGCGAGATGATGGGGGAAAACCAGGTCTTCGACGGGTTCGGCGAGACCGGCGGCAACATCTCCCCGTCACTGCGCTGGTCGGGATTCCCGGCGGAGACCAAGAGCTTCGCGGTCACCTGCTTCGACCCGGACGCGCCGACCGGTTCGGGGTTCTGGCACTGGGTCGTGCTCGGCATTCCCGCTTCGGTGACCGAACTGGAAACGGGCGCGGCCGGGACCGACGGCTCGGGCCTGCCCAAGGGGGCGTTCCACGTCCGCAACGACTACGGAGCCAAGGACTTCGGCGGCGCGGCCCCGCCGCCCGCGGACGAACCGCACCGCTACGTGTTCGCGGTGCACGCGCTCGATGTGGAATCGCTGGACGTCAACGACGAGATCTCGCCCGCCGTGGCCGGCTTCAACCTGCGCTTCCACACCATCGCCCGGGCCGTGATCATCCCGGTCTTCGGCCACTAACCCAGGATCAGGCTGGTCACGGGCTGGCTGGCCCGGGCGGCCAGGTCGAGCCCGGCCGGGTCGCCGCGCCGGAGGATGACCTCGGTGACGAGCCGGTACACCATTGCGCGGGCCAGCAGCTGGCCGAAATCGGCCGGGCTCGTATCCCGCCTGGACCGCCAGCTGGCCGAGGATCGCGGAGTCGGCCCCGCTCCACGTCAGCGCGTCCACCGCGGCCACGGCCAGGGCCAGCCCAGCGGGCCGCCAGTAGGGCGAGAAGTCGATCACGACGGGCGGTTCGCCGTCGGCGAAGAGCACGTTCCCGGTGAGGTCGCCGTGGATCAGCTGGCTCGGCTGGTGCACCGGCCGCAGCACCGCCAGCAGGCTCCACAGCTGCCCGGCCAGCGGCTCGGGGGCGTCCGCGAGGACGCTCTCCGGGTCACGCTCGCCCCATGCCACCTGGTCCCCCACTGTCCACTGGCTGCCGTCCGTGCCCAGCCAGGATGGCGCGGGCCGGCCAGCGCGGCGTGGAAGGCCCGCTCGCCGCGATCAGCCGGGGCCAGAACGGCGAGCGGCCCGCCCAGCTGGCCGGCTCGCCGGGCAGCCACTGCCAGGCCACCCAGGCGCCAGGCCGGGGTCCTCCGCGATCCAGTCTCCCGTCGCGGAACGCAGCGGCCGGGGGACGCGGAAGCCGGGGTCCCGGTGACCGGACAGGCTCAGGTACAGGTCGGCCGTCCAGCGCGCCACCCGCGGATCGCCGGCCGCTTCAGCACCATGTTCCCGGCCCGCCAGGCGGTGCCCTCGCCACCGGGCAGCGGGACCGGATCGATGCCGGCGCCGGCGCCGAAGGAAGCGAGCACTGCTGGACTCGGCCGCATATCCGCAGCCTATGATCCGGGGCATGAAGACGGAGATCATCGAAGTCCGGACCGGGAGCCGCGAGACGATCAGGGACATCACCGGCGCGTGCGCGGACTTCGTGGCCGCCGCGTCCGGCGGCGGCGACGGCCTGCTGCACGTCTTCGTGCCGCACGCGACCGCGGGCATCGCGCTGATCGAGCTCGGCGCGCGCAGCGACGACGACCTCCTGGCGGCCCTGGACGAGCTGCTGCCCGCCGACAATCGCTGGCGGCACGCGCACGGGTCCCGCGGTCACGGCCGGTCGCACGTCCTGCCGGCCCTGGTACCGCCGTACGCGACGGTCCCGGTGATCGGCGGCCGCCTGGCCCTCGGTACCTGGCAGTCCATCGCCCTGGTCGACCTGAACGTGGACAACCCGGATCGCCAGGTCCGGTTGTCCTTCCTCGGCTGATGCACGTCCTGGTCGAGGGGTCCGGCGGGAGTTCCGGCTGGCCCGAGCCCGGCTGCCGGTGCGCCTCCTGCCTGCGCCAGGCCGCGGCCGGGAACGAATGCAAGCAGCCGGCCATAGTCGTCGACGGATGTGTGCGGCTGGGAGCGGGGAACCCGCGGGAAACAGCGGGGTACCGGGTGGTGCGGGTGGCGGACCGGGAGGCGGGGGGCACCGGGGGGTGGGATCTCACGGCGCCGGACGGGGGGCGGCTGCTGTATCCGGGGGGACCGGGAGCGAGGCCGGAGCCGGCGGATGGGACGGCGCCTTATGACGTGGCGTTCCTGGATCTGCTGGGGGATCCGGGGCAGCTTGGGTGGCTGCGGGCGCGCGGGCTGGTGACGGCGGAGACGGCGACGCTGGTGGCGTTCGCCGACCATCGGGTGTCATCGGAACGGGAACTGGCGCGGCGCTGCGGCTTCTGGCGGGTGGGGCTGGCGGGTGATGGCGATGTGGTGAGCCAGCCCCGTTCGGGGCCAAGGGGTTTTGATCTTGTGGTGGGGACGCGGCGGGTGCTGGTGCTGGGCGGAGCCCGGTCGGGCAAGTCGGAGCGGGCCGAGTTGCGGCTGGCTGGTGAGCCTGAGGTGACTTACGTGGCCACCGGGCCGGACGGGGTGGATGATCCGGAATGGGCGGCGCGGGTGGCGGCGCACCGGGCGCGGCGGCCGGGCTGGTGGCGGACGGCGGAGACGACCGACCTGGCCGGGGTGCTGCGGACCGCGCGCGGCGCGGTGCTGATCGACGGGATCGGCACCTGGCTGGCCGCGGTCATGGACGAGTGCGGCGTGTGGGCGGGCGGCGAGGCGGCCCGGGCGGCGCTGGCGGCGAGGACCGGCGAACTGGCCGGGGCCTGGCGGCAGACGGGGGCCTCCGTGGTCGCGGTGAGCGACGAGACCGGGCTCGGCGTGGTGCCCGCCACGTCGGCCGGGCGGCTGTTCCGGGACGAGCTCGGGCGGCTGAACCGGATGCTGGCCGCCGAATCCGAGGAGGCCGAGCTTGTCGTGGCCGGCCGGGTGCTCCCGCTCGAGGGGTGACTATGGGTAACGGCGCCGGACGGATAACGACCGGAACGCGAATTTGGCCGGAATCGGGTAACGGTCCGGTGACAATCTTGGCCTGGGGTGCGTGTTACGCGAGCATCCGGCCGCGATGTCTGCTGGGCCGCTGGCCAGCGTAGCCCGCCGGCCGCTACCGTAGTGGTACCTGCGGCCGGGCGATGAGGTGATGACGAGAATGGCGCGCGTGGTAGTCATTGGCGACCTGATGACCGACGCGGTCGCCCACGCGACGCTGCCGCTCGCCCGCGGCAGCGACACGCCGGCCGCGGTGACCATGCACGGCGGCGGATCCGGGGCCAACATCGCGGCCTGGATGGCGGCTGACGGCGGCGACGTGGCGTTCGTGGGACGGCGCGGCGCGGACATCGCCGGGCGGAACCGCGACATGGAGCTGATGGGCTACGGCGTGGACGCCCGGCTGGTGATGGACCCCGAGCGGCCGACCGGCACCTGCGTGGTGATGGTCACCCACAAGGGCGAGCGGACCATGCTGTCGGACCCGGGGGCGAACGCGGCCCTGTCGCCCGACGACCTGCCGCATGACCTGTTCGTTCCCGGCGCCCACTTGCACGTCTCGGGGTACACGCTGCTGTCCGAGGGGGCGCGGGCGGCCGGGCTGGCCGCGATCGACTACGCCCGCCGGACCAACATGACCGCGTTGGTGGACGCGGCCTCCGCCGCCCCGCTGGAGCGAGCCGGGGCCGAGCCGTTCCTGGAACTGTCCTCCGGGGCGGTGCTGCTGTTCGTCAACGCGGCCCAGGCCAAGGTGCTCACCGGCCGGGACGACCCGGAGCAGGCGGCCAGGGTGCTGACCGCCTGGTACCCGCACGTCGCGGTCAAGCTCGGCGCCGAGGGCTCGCTGTTCTACGCCAACGGGCGGCCGCCGGTGCGGGTGCCCGCGCCGCCGGTGGACCGGGTGACCGACGGCACCGGGGCCGGGGACGCGTTCATCGCCGGCTTCATCCCGGCCTGGCTGGACAAGAAGCCGCCGGGCGAGGCGCTGGCCAGCGGCTGCCGGCTGGCCGCGCACGCGCTCGGGCTGATCGGCGCGCGGCCCGTCCTTTAGGGCTTAAGTGGCGGAAAAGCCGCCGTCCGCGTAGATCGTGTGGCCGGTGACGTAGTCGCTGGCCCGGGAGGCCAGGAACACCGTCACCCCGGCGAAGTCGGCGGGGTCCCCGTTGCGGCCCACCATGGTCCGGCCCGCCAGCGCGGCCGATGAGCACCGGGTCGTTCGCCACCCGCGCGTTGAGCCGGGTGGGGACGAACCCGGGGCAGACGTTGTTGCAGCAGACGCCTGCGGCGGCCCAGGCCTCGGACTGCGAGCGGGTCAGCGAGGCCAGGCCGCCCTTGGACGCCCCGTACCCGCCGCTGTTGGAGAAGGCCCGCCCGGCCTGCTGCGAGGTCACGTTGATGATCCGGCCCCAGCCGCGGGCCGCCATGGCCGGGCCGAACCGCTGGCCGAGCAGGAACGGCGCGGTCAGGTTCACCGCCATGGTCAGGTCCCAGTCGGCTTCGGTCAGCTCGCCCAGCGGCGGGCGGAGGTTGATCCCGGCGCAGTTGACCAGGATGTCGGGCTCCCCGTGGGCTTCGGTGATCTCCTCGGCGGCCTCCGCGATCGCGGCCCGGTCGGCCAGGTCGGCGCTGAACCAGGCGGCCTCGCCGCCGTCGGCCTCGATGGCGGTCGCCGCCTCGGTGAGCCGTTCCGGGTCCCGCGCGAGGATGACGGTGCGCGCCCCGGCCAGGGCCAGGGCGCGGGCCATGCCCAGGCCGATGCCCGAGCTGCCGCCGGTCACCAGGGCGGTCCGGCCGTCGAGGGAGAACAGCTCGCTGAGATAGTCAGTCACGCTCGCCAACGTTACGCGTTCCGCGTCGTAGCACGCAGTGGTGCCGGGGGCACGGCAGAATGTTCGGTATGGCAGGACGACGAGGCGGTTCCACCGCGCCCCCCGAGGATTTCGAAGAAAACATCGTCGATATCGATGTCGCCGATGAGATGCGCGGCAGCTATCTGGAGTACGCCTACAGCGTCATCTACTCCCGCGCGCTGCCCGACGCGCGGGACGGCATGAAGCCGGTGCAGCGCCGGATCCTGTACCAGATGAACGAGATGGGGCTGCGGCCGGACCGCGCCCACGTCAAGTGCGCGCGGGTGGTCGGCGAGGTCATGGGCCGCCTGCACCCGCACGGCGACTCGGCCATCTACGACGCGCTGGCCCGGATGGCGCAGCCCTGGTCGATGCGGCTGCCGCTGGTGGACGGGCACGGGAACTTCGGCAGCATGGGCGGCGACGACTCGCCCGCGGCCATGCGCTACACCGAGGCCCGGCTGACCGCGGCGGCGATGGAGATGGTCGCCTCCATCGACGAGGACACCGTCGACTTCATCCCGAACTACGACGGCAGCGAGACCCAGCCCGATGTGCTGCCCGCGGGCATCCCGAACCTGCTGGTCAACGGCACGGCCGGGATCGCGGTGGGGATGGCCACCAACATGGCGCCGCACAACCTGGGCGAGGTCGTGGCGGCGGTGCGGCATCTTCTTCAAGTCACCCCGATGCCTCGCTGGACGCGCTGATGCGGTTCGTGCCGGGGCCTGACCTCCCCACCGGGCGGGCGGATCGTGGGGCTCGAGGGGGTCAGGGAGGCCTACGAGACCGGGCGCGGCATCTTCCGCACCCGGGCCACCGCTTCCATCGAGCAGCTGACCCCGCGGCGCTCCGGCATCGTGGTCACCGAGCTGCCCTACGGCGTCGGCCCGGAGAAGGTCATGACCAGGATCAAGGACCTGGTCCAGGCCAAGAAGCTGAACGGCATCTCCGACCTGAAGGACCTCACCGACCGGCAATCGCGGCCTGCACCTGGTGATCGAGGTGCGCAGCGGCTTCAACCCCGAAGCGGTGCTGGCGGAGCTGTACCGGCTGACGCCGATGGAAGAGACGTTCGGCATCAACAACGTCGCCCTGGTCGACGGCCAGCCCCGGGTGCTGGGGCTGCGCGAGCTGCTGGAGATCTTCGTCGCGCACCGGCTCGAAGTGGTCCGGCGGCGGACCGAGTACCGGCGGCGGAAGCGGGCCGAGCGGCTGCACCTGGTCGAGGGCCTGGTCATCGCGCTGCTCAACATCGACGAGGTCATCGCGGTCATCCGGTCCTCGGACGACACGGCGGCGGCGCGGGCGCGCCTGATGGCGGTGTTCGAGCTGTCCGAGATCCAGGCGCAGTACATCCTGGACACGCCGCTGCGGCGGCTGACCCGCTACGACCGGCTCGAGCTGGAGCGGGAGCAGGAGGAGCTGCGGGCCGAGATCGCTGCGCTGACCGAGATCCTGGAGTCGGACGCCAAGCTGCGCGACGCTGGTGGGCGGGGAGCTGGCGGAGGTGGCGAAGAAGTTCGGCACGCCGCGGCGGACGGTGCTGCTGGAGGGCGGCTCGGCCGCGGCCACGGTGGCCGCGGTGCCGCTCGAGGTGGCCGATGACCCTTGCGTGGTGCTGATGTCGGCGACTGGCCTGGTGGCGCGGGTGGCCGTTGATCTGGGTGCTTCATCTGCTGCTGGCGCTGCGAATGCCTCGGGTGTTTCGGGTGTTTCGGCCGAACGGGTGCTGGTTCCGCCGTTGGCCGATTTTTCCCGGGCCGCTCATGACGTCGTGGTCTCGGCGGTGCGCGCCACCGCCCGCGGGACCGTGGGGCTGGTGACGTCGGCCGGACGGCTGGTCAAGCTGGACGTGCTGGAGCTGCCTGCGCTTCCGCCGGGCGCGAGCGCGGTGTCGCTGGCCGGGGGGACGCCGGTGAGCGAGTTCGGGTCCTTTGCTGCCGGGGAGACCGTGGTCGGGCTGGCTTCGGTGGATGCGCCTGGGGCTGGCGTGGCTCTTGGGACGGCGGAGGGCGTGGTCAAGCGGGTGCTGCCGGAGTACCCGCAGAACCGGGACGAGTTCGAGCTGATCACGCTGAAGGACGGGGACCGGGTCGTGGGAGCGGTGCAGCTGGCCGCGGAGTCGGACGAGCTGGTGTTCATCACCTCGGACGCGCAGCTGCTGCGGTTCGCCGCCTCGGTGGTCCGGCCGCAGGGCCGGGCGGCAGGGGGCATGGCCGGGGTCCGGCTGGCTTCCGGGGCGTCCGTGGTCTGGTTCGGGGCGGTGGACGCTTCCTCGGCGTCGGGTACGCCTTCTGGCCCGCCCGGTACCTACTCCCCCGCTGTGGTGGTGACCGTGGCGGGCAGTGCTTCCGCGCTGCCCGGGACGGCGGCCGAGAGCGTGAAGGTGACCCCGATGCACGAGTTCCCCGGCAAGGGCCGGGCCACCGGCGGCGTGCGCTGCCACCGGTTCCTCAAGGGCGAGGACCAGCTGGTCCTGGCGTGGGCCGGGCCGGGCCCGGCGGCGGGCGCGACCGAGACGGGCGCACCGGTCGAGCTGCCCGCCCCGGTCGGGAAGCGGGACGGCTCGGGTGTCGGGCTCACCGGGCCGCTGGCCATTCTGGGCGGCTCGGTGCGGGTGGGTTAGCGCGGTGCGGGTGGCCAGGGCCGGCTGGGCGGTCGGCCCTGCGGTCCGGGGCGGCTAGCGGCGGCCCGGGGGTTAGCGGCGGCCGGCCGGGAAGGGCGCGGTCATTGGGGCGCGGGCCTGCTGGGGGACGCTGACCGCGGGCGGGCCGGGGTTGCCGTGGGCGGGCGGGCCGGGGTTGCCGTGGGCGGCCCGGACCAGTTCGGCCAGCAGTTCGCGGGGACCGGCCGACCACTCGTCGGCGAGCTGCCATCCCCGGATGATGTTCGCGCCCTCGGGGCCGGGATCGAAGACGCCGCCGCCGAAGCATCCCATGGCTTCGAGGGCGAGCAGGTCGGGGTCGTCCTCGGGCAGGTCATTCAGGTAGGCGGCCGCGTCCAGGAGGGAGACGACGCTGCGCGCCACCCGCAGCGCGCTGGCGCCCGCACTGTCCAGTCGCCACCATGCCCGCGTCCGCAGGAACTGCGCAACCATCATCGCTTTGCTCACGGAAAGTGAGGCTATCAGTACTCAGTGTGTACGGCGGGTGTTCCCCGGCTACGGGGTTCCTCAGATATCGATGCGCGAGGGATCGAGCTCGGCCGCGCCGCCCACGATGAAGTCGCGGCGCGGGGCGACCTCGCTGCCCATCAGCAGGCTGAACACGTCGGTGGCGGCGGACGCGTCCTCGATCCTGATCCGGCGCAGGGTGCGGTACCGGGGATCCATGGTCGTCTCGGCGAGCTGGGAGGCATCCATCTCACCGAGGCCCTTGTACCGCTGGACGGGCTCCTTCCACCGCTGGCCGCGCCGCTCGAGCTCGAGCAGCGTCCGGTTCAGCTCCGCGTCGGAGTAGGTGTAGCGGTACTTGTCCTGGCCCTTGCGCACGTTCGACAGCTCGATCCGGTGCAGCGGCGGGACCGCGGCGAAGATCCGGCCCGCGTCCAGCATCGGCCGCAGGTACCGGTGGAACAGCGTCAGCAGCAGGGTGCGGATGTGCGCGCCGTCGACGTCGGCGTCGCTCATCAGGATCACCCGCTGGTAGCGGGCCGAGTCCAGGTCGAACGAGCTGCCCGAGCCGGCCCCGATCACCTGGATGATCGCGGCGCACTCGGCGTTCTTGAGCATGTCCGCCAGCGAGGCCTTCTGCACGTTGAGGATCTTGCCGCGGATCGGCAGCAGCGCCTGGAACTCCGAGTCCCGGGCCAGCTTGGCGGTGCCGAGCGCGGAGTCTCCCTCGACGATGAACAGCTCGCTGCGGTCGTCAGCCGAACGGCAGTCGACCAGCTTGGCCGGCAGCGACGAGCTGGCCAGCGCCGACTTGCGGCGCTGGTTGTCGCGGTGCTCGCGCGCCGCGATGCGGGCCTTGGCCGCCGAGATGACCTTCTCGAGCACCGCGCGGGCCTGCTGCTTGGCGCCCCGGGGCGGGTTCTCCAGGTAGCTGCCGAGCTGCGTGCTCACCACCTGCTGCACGATCTTGGCGGCGGCCGGGGTGCCGAGCACTTCCTTGGTCTGCCCCTCGAACTGCGGTTCGGGGAGCCGGACGGAGACGACCGCGACCAGGCCCTCGAGCGCGTCCTCCTTGGTGACCTTGTCGTCGCCCTTCAGCAGCCGGGCCGCCTTGAGCTGCTCGTTGAGCGTGCCCGTCAGGGCCCGCTCGAAGCCGGTGACGTGGGTGCCGCCGTGCGGGGTGGCGATGACGTTCACGAACGAGCGGAGCACGGAGTCGTAGCCGGTGGCCCACTGGAGCGCCACGTCTACCTGCATCTCGCGCTCGACGTCGGTCGGCGTCATGTGGCCGCGGTCGTCGAGCACCGGGATCGTCTCGGTGAAGCTGCCCGCGCCGGTCAGCCGGAGCACCTCGCTGACCGGCTCGCCGGAGCCGAGGTGGGCGCAGAACTCGCTGATGCCGCCGTCGAAGCGGAAGGCTTCCTGCTTGACCTTCGGCGCCTCGGCCTGGTCCTGGTCCTGGGCGTCGCCGGCGGCCCGGGGGGCGGGCTCCTCGCGGATGCTGATGGTCAGGCCCGGCACCAGGTAGGCGGTCTGCCGGGCCCGCTCGGTGAGCGCGGCGAAGCTGAACCCGGCGTCCTTGGTGAACACCTGCCGGTCCGGCCAGAACCTGATCCGGGTCCCGGTGGCCCGCCGGGTGGTCTTGCTGAGCTGGCGCAGCCCGGATTTCCGGGTGAAGCTGGCGTCCGGCCCGGGCCCGGCGAACTCGCCGGTGACACCGCGGCGGAAGCTGGCCGCCCAGGTGTGTCCCTCCCGGTCCACCTCGACGTCCAGCCGCGCGGCCAGCGCGTTGACCACCGAGGCGCCGACGCCGTGCAGGCCGCCGGAGGCGGTGTACGAGCCGCCGCCGAACTTGCCGCCCGCGTGCAGCCTGGTCATCACCAGCTCGACGCCGCTGAGCTTGGTCTTGCGCTCGGCGTCGACCGGGATGCCGCGGCCGTTGTCCCTGACCTCGGCCGAGCCGTCCGCGTGCAGGGTCACCTCGATGCCGGTGCAGTACCCGCCCAGCGCCTCGTCCACGGCGTTGTCGATGATCTCGCTCAGGCAGTGCTGAAGCCCGCGGCTGTCCGTCGACCCGATGTACATGCCGGGGCGCTTGCGGACCGCCTCGAGGCCCTCCAGGACCGACAGGTGCCGGGCGGTGTACGCACCCTCGGCGGACGGCGCCTTGGCCGGGGCGGTTTTGGCGGGCACAGTGTTTGGCGGACCCTGTCTTCGGCGTGGACGGCGTACCGGGATCGGCGGTGAGGGTGGGCACGATCGGCCGGTCTCCTTCCCTGGCCCGCACGGGCCTCATCCGAAAATAGTAGCGTCTCGCGCCGGCCTCATCGGGCATGCCACGCAGCGGCCCGGCCGGAAATCCCAGACTGACCACGACGAATGCATCAACCGGGGCCAATCTGGGTACATGTCCAGTGAGAGACACACGGTGCCTGTGTGCCACCGGTATTGCACCCGAGTACCGATGGGGCGCAGGCACCGTGTGTGCTAACTGGCAACAGTTGCGGTCACGATCCTGGGGCCGCACCCCGCCTACGAGGGGTTTCGCTTGTGGCGTACACCCCCCGAAGTGGGGAACGCTGACGCCGGGGTATGTGTTGTGCTGAGCTGTAAGGGCAGAAACAGGAGCCAACCGGATACCGAGGCCGGAGGCACGAAGCGAAGGAAGGCGACGTGACAGGAGCAATAGCCCCCACCAAGCCGCTGACCGCGCTGGACGTCTGCGATCGTTGCGGCGCCCAGGCGTATGTTCGTGTGCTGCTGGCTAACTCAGGAGAGCTGCTTTTCTGTGCGCACCACGGCCGCGAGCACGCCCAGGCGCTGGCCAAGGTCGCCGTCGATATACAGGACGAAAGCAACCGCCTGTCTGAGCCGCAGCCGCAGTAACCAGCGGGAATAGCCAGACCGGCAAGGACGCCGGCGCCAGTGAAGTCAGTGGTGCCGGCTTCTTTGTGCCCGGAAAGGCCTACGGGTCCTTCCGGGGCGATCCGGGCCGCTGAGCTAGGCGAAGCCTGGCTGTCCTCCGGGAACAGCCAGGCTGCGATGCCGGCGGTAGCCGGGCGGCCCGGGCCGGGATCCTCGGAACTGCAGCGCCGGATAGGCTCTGGATGCTCCGGCCGGAGTCCCGCGGTCTGTCACCTGCTCTCGCCGGGCTGGCTGGTCCGCCAGCGGCTCGGGCGCGAGTTACGGATGCTCCACAGCATCCGCTGGATGCTGCCCGGCAGAGCGCGGCGCTCCATCCAGGTCACTCGGCCACGCGGATGTATCACGATGCGGTGGATCCGGCGTTAGTCCGGTGGATCCTGTGACCCCTGGGGTGTGCGCGATCGCTGGGTAAGCCGGGTCCACCGCGATGTGACGCTGCGGTGATCCGGAAGCTGCTGGTGCGGGGACGCTGGCGAGCAGTGTGCGTGAGTGGAGTCGGTGGAGCTGCGGGAAATGCGAAACCCGGGGTTCACGGCGCGAGGGCTGTGAACCCCGGGTTCGGGGTCGTGCGGGCGTGGCGGCGCTGCGGGTGCGGCTGGGCCCTGGTTAGTCCAGGTAGTCGCGGAGGACCTGGGAGCGGGAGGGGTGGCGGAGCTTGGACATGGTCTTGGACTCGATCTGGCGGATCCGCTCGCGGGTCACGCCGTACACCTTGCCGATCTCGTCCAGGGTCTTGGGCTGGCCGTCGGTGAGCCCGAACCGCATCGAGACCACGCCCGCCTCCCGTTCGGACAGCGTGTCCAGCACCGAGTGGAGCTGCTCCTGCAGCAGGGTGAAGCTGACCGCCTCACCGGGCTGGATCGCCTCGGAGTCTTCGATCAGGTCACCGAACTCGCTGTCGCCGTCTTCGCCCAGCGGGGTGTGCAGGGAGATCGGCTCGCGGCCGTACTTCTGCACCTCGACGACCTTCTCCGGGGTCATGTCCAGCTCGACCGCCAGCTCATCCGGGGTCGGCTCCCGCCCCAGGTCCTGCAGCATCTGCCGCTGCACCCGGGCCAGCTTGTTGATCACCTCGACCATGTGCACCGGGATCCGGATGGTGCGCGCCTGATCCGCCATCGCCCGGGTGATCGCCTGCCGGATCCACCAGGTGGCATAGGTGGAGAACTTGTAGCCCTTGGTGTAGTCGAACTTCTCCACCGCCCGGATCAGGCCCAGGTTGCCTTCCTGGATCAGGTCCAGGAACAGCATCCCGCGGCCGGTGTACCGCTTGGCCAGGGAGACGACCAGCCGGAGGTTGGCCTCCAGCAGGTGGTTCTTGGCCCGGGTACCGTCCTCGGCGATCCACTCCAGGTCGATACGGGCGTCGGTGTGCAGGGTAAGACGGCCCTCGGCCAGCTTCTCCTCGGCGAACAGGCCGGCCTCGATCCGCTTGGCCAGCTCGACTTCCTGCTCGGCGTTGAGCAGCGGCACCTTGCCGATCTGCTTCAGGTAGTCCTTGACCGGGTCGGCGGTGGCGCCGGCCACCGCGACCTGGGCGGCCGGAAGATCGTCGTCGTCGTCACCGAAGACGAAGATCTCCTCGTCCTCGCTGGCGGCGGCGGCTTCCGGGGCGATCTTGACGACCTGGGCGTCCGGCACGGCCGGAGCCGCGGCCGCGGCCACGGCTACCGCCTCCACGGCGGGCGGACCGGCTTCGGGCTCGTCTGGCCCATCCTCGGCCACCTCTTCCTCAGCGACGTCTTCGGTTTCCTCGAGATCCTCGTCGGCGAGGACCGCCAGGTCCGCGTCGGCGAGGTCAGCGTCGTCGGCGTCGAGATCGTCGAGATCGAGCTCCGCGTCGGCATCCAGGTCCGCGTCGTCGAGCTCGACGGCGGTCAGGCCCTTTGCATCGGAGTCCGTGCTGGCGGCGCGCCGCCCGGAACCGTTTTCGTCAGGATTCCGGGGTCCAGGACCTCCTGGCCGCGGAGCCGCCTGGACCGCCTGGTCCTCGACAGCCCGGGGCCCCTGGTCCGACGTCCTGGGGCGCTTCCGCGCTGCGGAATTAGCAGCGCTCACGACCACGGTCACCCCTTCCTTCGCTGGGTAGATGCCACTCGGGACTGATTCAACCCGCCTGCCTCCCACTCATCACCATAGGCTGCGGCCGGGAGTGACTTGTACGCCTCCGCCCGGGCCGCTCCCCCTCTGGGTCAGCCTGCCTATCACCGGGGTCCGTCCGCCGGCACGTGCATGACCAGCACCGTGACGTCGTCGTCTTGCTCGTGACCAGCGAGCATACGTTCCACGAGATACTCGAGGAACCGCTCCGGCCGGGCCAGCAGCTCCTCATCGGCCCGTCCGGCCACGGCGGCCAGCTCCTCCAGACCCGTGTCCAGACCACGATTCCTGTTCTCTACCAGACCGTCAGAATAAAAAACCGCAGTACTACCGGGGCGCAGGTTGAACGCGTGCTGCTTCCTCGGGCTGGCCCAGCCCAGTGGCGTGCCAGCTTCCACTCCGTCGAACCGCGGCGCGCAACCTGCCTCTAGAACAAGGGCCGGCAGGTGGCCGGCATTCCCGAGCACGCCATCCCCGGTCTCCGGGTCGATGACGAGGTAGGCCACGGTGGTGACCTGTTCCTCCTGCTCGGTCGCGGCGAACAGGCGGTCGAGGCCGCCGAGCACCGCGGCCGGCCGCGGGTCGGTCAGCGCCAGCGCGCGCAGCGCGTTGCGGACCCGGCCCATCCCGGCCGCCGCGGTCAGCCCCTTGCCCATGACGTCGCCCAGCGCCAGCGCCAGCCGCTGGTCGGCCAGCCGGAACGCGTCGTACCAGTCGCCGCCGATCTCCATGTTCTTGGCCACCGGGCGGTACGTCGCCTCCAGCCGCAGCCGCGGCAGCGTGGGCAGCTGGTCCGGCAGCAGGCTCCGCTGCAGCGTCTCCGCGGTGGTGTGCTCCCGCTCGTACAGGCCGGCCCGCTCCACCGCCAGCGAGCACTGCCCGGCCAGCGCCTCCAGGAAGACCCGCTCCTCCTCGGTGATCTTCCGCGGCCGGGCGAAGGAGAACCGCAGCGCGCCCAGCGGCGCGCCCGCCGCCAGCAGCGGCAGCCCCACCCAGGAGCGCTCGTCGGACAGCGCCACCCGCTCCGGGTCGATCACGAGCTCGCCGTCGAACTGCCTGCGCAGGTCCTCCGGGTCCTCCACCAGGACCGGCCGCCGGGTCGAGATCGCCCGGGTCATCACGCTCGGCGTCTCCAGGGTCAGGACGCCTCCGGCCGAGTCGGGCGCGTCTCGCAGGTCGTCGTTGACCACCCGCAGCCGGGCGCCGTCCAGCAGCACCACGGCCGAGCGCAGCGCGCCGATCGCGGTCCGGCCCACCTCGGTGATGACCTCGACCACCTGCTCGACCGTCAGCGCCTCGGCCAGCATCGAGGTGGCCTGCTGCAGCCGCGCCGTGCGCAGCGCCGCGGCGGACAGCTGCTCGGTCAGCCGGCCGCGCATCTCCTCGGCCTCGCGCTGGCTGGTCACGTCGGTGCAGGCGCCGACCCACTCGGCGATCTGGCCGTCCCGCTCGATCGGCACCGCGCGGACGTCGTAGTGCCGGTAGGAGCCGCCCTTGGTGCGGATCCGGTACCGGTCGTCGCAGATCTTGCCGGTCCGGACGCACTCCCGCCAGTCTCGCTCGACCCGCTCCCGGTCCTCCGGGTGCACCGCGTCCAGCCAGCCGAACCCGGTGTACTGCTCCTGGGACTGGCCGGTGATCCAGCGCCACTCGGGCGAGTCTTCCTTCATCGAGCCGTCCGGCCGCCGCCACCCAGACCACCTGGGCGCCGCCCTGCACCAGCGAGCGGTACCGCTCCTCGCTGCGCCTGATCTCGGCCGCGGCCGCGGCGGCCGCCTCGGCGGCCTCGGCCGACGGGCCGGCCACGTTGAGCAGGATCAGGCCGACGCCGAGCAGCTGGCCGGTCGCGTCGTGCACCGGGTACCAGGAGGCGCAGCCGGACACGTCCTCGGCCGGCGGGCTCGCCCGGGGCCGCGGGGTCACGGGACGCCGGCACCGCGGGGTAGCCGCTCTCGGTCAGCGGCGCGCCCTCGTCCAGCACCTTGCGCAGCGCGGCCTCCGCCCGGGCAGCGACCGGCCCCGGCCAGGCCTCGGAGGGCAGCAGGCCGTGACAGGCGGACGGGTGCGCGGGGGCGGCCACCGCGGGGGTTTCCGGGGCGAGGCTCGAGTGCTTCCGAACCCGGTGCTTCTGGGTTCAGCACGTCCGAACCCAGGGCTTCCGGACCCGGGGGAACGGCTTCGGCGGTCTCGCCGAGCCGCACCAAGGCGGCGTTCACCCAGCGGAAACGCAGGTCGGGCCCGAACAGGGCCAAACCAACCGGCGCCTCCAGCGTCAGCATGTCCACCAGTACGGCATCTGAGGCGTCACGCTGCCTGGGCACGGATGTATCCATGCTCACGACGAACACCTTTGTACCGCGCCGGGGGCTGCCATGGGCGGCTCCTTCCCCGGGATCATCTTCCCGCTGCCAACCAATCAAGCGTGCCACAGTCCGGCAGTTAGTGCGGCCAGGTGTGAGGATTCGCGAACAGCGAACGCCGGTCACGGCCGCATGTCATACCCGCCTCAATCGCGCCGGCGTGGCGCGTATGGTCTAGAAGCCGGAATCACAGCGGGCATGACAACGTAGCATAGCGTCCGCATGTCCAGATCTGAGAGGCTATCAGGGTGAGCCCGCAGAGCCGACGAAGCCAGCCACCACCCGGCCAGCCCCCCGGCGGTTCCGGGGGCGGCCAGCGGCGGGGCGGCTCGCCGCCGCCCAACGCGCTCTTCGCCGAGCTGCTGCGCGCGGCGCGTGAGCTGCTGGCCGTCCGCAGTCCGCTCGACGCCGAGCTCATGGTCAGCGAGCTGCTCGGCACCTGGTGGGGCCAGCGTGGCGGCGGCCGCCGCGCGGCCACCGTCGAGCAGCTGGTCGGCGAGGGACTGGTCGACTACGCGGGCGAGCAGCGCAGCCCGGCGGCGCTGGCGCTGCTGTCCGGCATCGCCTGCCTCGGCACCCCCCGGCAGGCGGCCAAGGCCGAGCGCGCCGCCCTGGAGCTGATCGAGGCGGGCGTGCCCTGTCCCGGCTGGGCCGAGCACCTGGGCGCGGTCACCTCGGCCGAGTGCTACGTCAACCCGGACGACCTCGGCGACACCGACGAGATCATCTGCGTGTTCAGCTACGCCGGGGAGGAATCGCACGCCCTGGTCTCGGTGGTCGACTACAACTCGGACGGGATGATCAAGGACGGCTGGGTCACCTCCCGGGTGGGCAAGCTGCTCGATCACTGCCGCGAGGCCAGCAGCCAGCGCGGGGCCGAGGGCAAGTACGCGTTCCGGGCGGTGGACGCCGGCCAGGCCCGGCACATGCTGGAGACCGCGCTGACCGTGACCGACTCGGTGAACGAGCCGTCGGTCAGCGAGTCCTTCCCGTCGTACCACGCGTTCATCCGGGCCCGGATCAGGGCGCTGCCGCCGTTCCGGGGCCGCTCGCTGACGGCCACCGGGCCGCTGAACGTGACCGGGCGGCGGCAGGCCTGGAGCAAGGACCGCCGGGCCATGCTGGCGGCCGAGTTCCTCGCCTCCGACGAGGCCGAGGAGCTGTCGGACCGCGGGTCGGCCAGCCACTGCGCCGACCGGATCATCGACTACGGGTGCGACAAGGACTTCGGGCGGCCGCTGCGGATGAGCCCCACCAAGGTGGAGGCCTTCCTGCTCGGCTGGCTGCCGCGCAAGGTGATGCTGTCGTTCGCCGAGCAGGACGCGATGCCGCACGTGCTGGCGGTGTGGGTGCGCTGGGCGGGCCGTCGCCGCGGGCTGAGCGAGGCGGCCATCACCGACTCGCTCGAGGCCGTGTTCAACTCGATGAGCCGGTTCGCCCAGGCCTACCGTGACCCGGCCGAGTTCGGCCTGGACTACGCGCTGGTCCGGCGGCTGCTGCCGGACTCCGACCTGGAGGCGCTGCCGCGGCGGGCGTTCGCGTTCCCGGTCCTGGAAGGCTGGCACTCCGGCGCCGACCTGTCCATCCTGGACCCGGCCGACCCGCGCGACCGGCGGGCGCTGATCGCCGCCGACCACGCCACCCCCGCCCCCGGCGGGGTGGGCCGGCACATCGAGCGGCACACCGTGCTGGCCGACCGGCTCTGGCGCGGCGACCCGCCCGAGCTGTGGGAGGCCGCTCAGCGGCTGCTCGACGCCGGCCAGGACCGCCACCTGGTGCTGCACGCGCTGATGGCGGTGATCGAGCACACCAGCGGCGACGAGGCGGCCCTGATCGCGGTGCTGCGCGAGCTGGAAGCGGACGAGCCTTA
>CAWIUF010000020.1:0-220836 GCA_963839095.1 uncultured Actinomycetota bacterium
GGACGCGGGGGATGATTTCGCGGCGGCCGCGGAGCGGCTGTTCGCGTGGTACGCCGACGGCCCGACGAAGATCGCGGCTGGTGAGGTGAGGGGGAATCTCGGCGCCGACCCGTTCGGTCAAATCGCCCGCACCGGACAGGACACGGATATCGCTCGGCGGCTGGAGGAGGCTACGCTCCTCGCCGCTCGCTGCGTCCGCGATTATCCTGGTATGCGGGCCCTGACCGTCGATGCGCTGCCCTATCACGAGGCGGGCGCCTCGACCGTGCAGGAGCTGGGGCTTTCGCTGAGCACGGCGGTGGCTTACCTGCGGGAGCTGACGCGGGCGGGGCTGACCGCGGACCAGGCGGCGGGGCAGCTGGAGTTCCGGTACGCGGCCGGGGCCGACCAGTTCCTGACCATCGCCAAGCTGCGGGCCGCGCGCCGCCTGTGGTCCCGGGTGGCCGAGGTCTGCGAGGCCGGCCCGGCCGCCGCGGCCCAGCGGCAGCACGCGGTGACGTCGGCGGTGATGATGACCGAGCGGGACCCGTGGGTGAACATGCTGCGGACCACGGTCGCGTGCCTGGCCGCCAGCGTCGCCGGGGCCGACGCGATCACCGTGCTGCCCTTCGACACCGCGCTCGGGCTGCCGGACAATTTCGCCCGGCGGATCGCCCGGAACACCCAGGCGGTCCTGCACGACGAGGCGAGCCTGGCCCGGGTCATCGACCCGGCCGGCGGCTCCTGGTACGTCGAGCGGCTGACCGACCAGCTGGCCCGGGGAGCCTGGGACTGGTTCCAGGAGATCGAGCGGGCGGGCGGCCAGCACGCCGCCCTGGGCAGCGGCCTGGTGGCCGAGCGGATCGCGCAGAACTGGGCCAAGCGGAGGGCGAACCTGGCCCGGCGCCGCGAGCCGGTGACCGGCGTGAGCGAGTTCCCCAACCTGGGCGAGAAGCCGGTGGTCCGGGAAGCGGCCCCGGCCCGGACCGGGGGCGGGCTGCCGCGGGTGCGCCGGTCTGAGGTGTTCGAGGCGCTGCGGTCCCGGTCCGATGAGCTGCTGGCGGCCAACGGCGCCCGGCCGCAGGTCGTGCTGGCCGCGCTCGGGCCGGCCGCGGTGCACACGGCCCGGTCGTCTTTCGCCGCCAACCTCTTCCAGGCGGGCGGCATCGAGACGCCGCTTCTCGAGGATGCGGGCGGCAGCAAGACCGAGCCGCCTGACATCGGGGCCCTGGCTGAGGCCTTCAGGGCCAGCGGGGCGCGGGCGGCGTGCATCTGCTCGAGCGATGCGCTCTACGCCGAGCACGGCGAGGCGGCGGCCACGGCCTTGAAGTCGGCTGGCGCCCGTTACGTCGTGCTGGCCGGGCGGCCCGGCGACCGGGAAGACGCGTACCGCCGGGCAGGGGTCGACGCCTTTATCTACGCGGGCTGCGACGCGGTGGCCGCGCTCAATGCGATCTACAGCGAGATCGGAGTGTCCCGATGATCCCCGATTTCGGCGAGATCGAGCCTGGACGGCTCCCCCGCTTCCGGGGTTACGGCCCAGCAGTGGGAGCAGGCGTGGCAGGAGGAGACCGGCAAGGACGTCGGCGAGGCGGTGTGGGACACGCCGGAGGGCATCGCGGTCAAGCCGCTGTACACGGCCGGTGACCTGGCCGGGCTCGACTTCCTGGACACCTATCCCGGCATCGCGCCGTTCCTGCGCGGGCCGTACCCGACGATGTACGTGAACCAGCCGTGGACCATCCGCCAGTACGCCGGGTTCTCCACCGCGGAGGAGTCCAACGCCTTCTACCGGCGCAACCTGGCGGCCGGGCAGAAGGGGCTGTCGGTCGCGTTCGACCTGGCCACCCACCGCGGCTACGACAGCGACCACCCGCGGGTGGCCGGGGACGTCGGCATGGCGGGCGTCGCGATCGACTCGATCTACGACATGCGGCAG
Source organism: uncultured Actinomycetota bacterium (assembly GCA_963839095.1). GTDB lineage: Bacteria > Actinomycetota > Actinomycetes > Streptosporangiales > Streptosporangiaceae > Palsa-504. The sequence continues at coordinate 1,919 of CAWIUF010000020.1, forward strand.
CTGTTCGCGGGGATCCCGCTGGACCAGATGTCGGTCTCGATGACGATGAACGGCGCGGTGCTGCCGGTGCTCGCGCTGTACATCGTGGCGGCCGAGGAGCAGGGCGTGCCGCCCGAGCAGCTGGCCGGGACCATCCAGAACGACATCCTCAAGGAGTTCATGGTCCGCAACACCTACATCTACCCGCCGCAGCCGTCGATGCGGATCATCTCCGACATCTTCGCCTACACCTCGCAGAAGATGCCGCGGTACAACTCCATCTCCATCTCCGGGTACCACATCCAGGAGGCGGGCGGCACGGCCGACCTGGAGCTGGCGTACACCCTGGCCAACGGCGTCGAGTACCTGCGGGCCGGGCTGGACGCGGGGCTCGGCGTGGACGCGTTCGCGCCGCGGCTGTCGTTCTTCTGGGGCATCGGCATGAACTTCTTCATGGAGGTGGCCAAGCTGCGGGCGGCGCGGCTGCTGTGGGCACGGCTGGTGAACCAGTTCGGCCCGAAGAACCAGAAGTCACTGTCGCTGCGGGCGCACTGCCAGACCTCGGGCTGGTCGCTCACGGCCCAGGACGTGTACAACAACGTCGTGCGTACCTGTGTCGAGGCGATGGCGGCCACCCAGGGCCACACGCAGTCGCTGCACACCAACGCCCTGGACGAGGCGCTGGCGCTGCCGACCGACTTCTCCGCCCGCATCGCCCGCAACACGCAGCTGTTCTTGCAGCAGGAGTCGGGGACCACCCGGGTGATCGACCCGTGGGGCGGCAGCGACTACGTCGAGAAGCTGACGTTCGACCTGGCCCGGCGGGCCTGGCAGCACATCGAGGAGGTCGAGGAAGCGGGCGGGATGACCAAGGCCATCGACGCCGGCATCCCGAAGCTGCGGGTGGAAGAGGCGGCCGCGCGGACGCAGGCGCGGATCGACTCCGGCCGCCAGCCGGTCATCGGCATCAACAAGTACCGCCTCGGCGAAGCCGAGGACGTCGAGGTGCTCAAGATCGACAACGCGTCGGTGCGCAGCCAGCAGCTCGCCAAGCTGCGGCGGCTGCGGGAGGAGCGCGACGAGCAGGCCACCCAGGACGCGCTGCGGGCGCTGACCGCGGCCGCCGGGGCGCGGCGCGGCGGCCCGGGCGGTCCTGGCAGCGGGCTGGAGGACAACCTGCTCGCGCTGGCGGTGGACGCCGCGCGGGCCAAGGCGACCGTGGGTGAGATCTCCGACGCGCTGGAGCAGGTCTACGGCCGGCACGCCGGGCAGATCAGGACGCTGGCCGGGGTCTACCGGGAGGAGGCGGGACCGTCGGGCGCGATCGAGGAGACCCGGGCGCTGGTGGAGAAGTTCGCCCAGGCCGAGGGGCGGCGGCCGCGCATCCTGGTGGCGAAGATGGGCCAGGACGGCCACGACCGGGGCCAGAAGGTGATCGCCACCGCCTTCGCCGACCTCGGCTTCGACGTCGACGTGGGCCCGCTGTTCCAGACTCCGGATGAGGTGGCCCGGCAGGCGGTGGAGGCCGACGTGCATATCGTCGGGGTCTCCACGCTCGCGGCCGGGCACCTGACCCTGGTTCCCGCGCTGCGCTCGGAGTTGGCGGCGGCCGGACGGGACGACATCATGATCGTGGCCGGCGGTGTCATCCCGCCGGGTGACATCGACGGCCCTGCGCGAGGCGGGCGCGGCGGCGGTCTTCCCACCCGGCACCGTGATCCCGGACGCGGCCCGCGACCTGGTGCGGACGCTGGCCGCCAGCCTCGGGCACGAGCTCTGATCAAGGCGATGGCCCGCAGCCCGGTCACCGTCGAGGAGCACGTGCGCGGCGTGCTGGACGGCTCGCGGGCCGCCATCGCCCGCGCGGTCACCCTGGTGGAGTCGACCCGGCCGGATCACCGGCGGGTGGCGCAGCAGGTGCTCACCGAGCTGCTGCCGCACGCGGGCAAGGCGATCAGGATCGGCATCACCGGCGTGCCGGGGGTGGGCAAGTCCACGTTCATCGACACGTTCGGGACCATGCTGACGAGTCTCGGGCACGGGGTGGCGGTGCTGGCGGTGGACCCCTCCTCCAGCCGGACCGGCGGCTCGATCCTCGGCGACAAGACCCGGATGCACCGGCTGGCGGTGGACCCGGCCGCGTTCATCCGGCCGTCGCCGTCGTCGGGCACGCTCGGCGGCGTGGCCCGGGCGACCCGCGAATCCATGGTGATCATGGAGGCGGCCGGGTACGACGCCATCCTGGTCGAGACGGTCGGCGTCGGGCAGTCGGAGATCGCGGTGGCGAGCATGGTCGACACGTTCCTGCTGCTGGCCCTGGCCCGGACCGGCGACCAGCTCCAGGGGATCAAGAAGGGCGTGCTGGAGCTGGCCGACGTCATCGCGGTCAACAAGGCCGACGGGCCGCACGAGCAGGATGCGCGGGCCGCGGCCCGGGAGCTGGCGGCGGCGCTGCGGCTGCTGCGGGACCCGGACGCTTTGTGGCGGACCCCCGTTCTGACCTGCAGTGCCCAGGAGAAGACGGGGCTGGATTCGGTGTGGGAGAAGATCCAGAAGCACCGCGCGATGCTGGAGTCGACCGGGGAGCTGGACCGGCGCCGCCGCGACCAGCAGGTCGGCTGGACCTGGAACCTGGTGCACGATCAGCTGCTGACCCGGCTGCACGCCGATCCCCGGGTGCGCGAGATCGCGCCCGGGCTCGAGCAGGGGGTGCGGGACGGGTCAGTCACGGCGACGACGGCCGCGGATCAGATTCTTGACGCGTTCGGACTGGGCGGGTCCGGGACGTCGACGGCTGCCGGGTTAGCTGGCTTGTCCTGGTTAGCTGGCTTGTCCGGGTTAGCTGGCTTGCGGGAGGCGCTTCTTGGCCTCTTCGTAGAGGTCACCGGGCAGCGGGCCCTTTTCCGCGACGGCGATGTTGCCGGCCAGGTGGTCCGGGTTGGACGTGCCGACGATCGTGGTCGACAGGCCGGGATGGCTGAGCGTGAAGCGCAGGACGAACTCCATGTTGCTCATGCCCGCCTCGGCCAGCAGGCCGCCGACGCCGGAGGTCTCCCAGTTCCGCTGGCCGACGCCGGGGTCCTGGGTCAGCGGGCTGACGCTCCAGTTCTTGTCCTCCGAGGCGGCGCCGCGGGCCGCGCCGCCGCGGATGAAGGTGCCCGCGCCCGCGTCCTTGGCCTGGGCGATGAGGTCCTCGTGGTCGCGCTGGACGGCCGAGTACGGGATCTGGAAGACGTCGAAGACGCCCATGGCGAGGTGGTCGGGCAGGTTGGGCAGGATCCCGGACATGCCGATGAAGCGGATCTTGCCTTCGGCCTGGAGAGCCTTGAGCGTCTCGACCGTCTGGTTCTGCTCCATGGTCGCCTGGCTCGGTGACATGTGCACCTGGACCAGGTCGAGGCGGTCGGTGCCGAGGCGCCGCAGCGACTGCTCGACGTTGGCGCGGACGTTGCCCGGGCTGTAGTCGTGCGGGTAGGGCGGCGGGGTGTCGGCCGGGACCTCCATCGGGCACCCGCACTTGGAGGCGAGGAAGAACTCGTCCCGGCGGTGGCCGATGTAGGCGCCCATCAGCTCTTCGCTGCGGCCGTAGTCCGGGGACGTGTCGATCAGGTTGATGCCGGCGTCGAGGACCGCGTTGAGCAGGCGGCCTGCGTCCTCGTCCGCGATCTCAGGGCCGCGGGGCTGGCCTCTGAGCTCCATGGCGCCGTAGCTGAGGATGGTCACGTCCGCGCCGGTGACCCCGAGGGGCCGTGTCATGATCGCCATAGCGCCCACGCTATCCCCGGCGGATCCTCCGCCGTCGGCGGCCCCGGCATCACCTGCGTCATTGACGCTATTGCAACTTAGTTGCAAGTAGCTTTAACCTGGCCCTGACGAGCATGTCCGGGGAAGGGGGCGCTGGTGGCCAGTCTGACGGCGCGGCTGACGCGGGTCCGGGAAGGGCTGAGCCCGTCGGAGTGGACGCGGGTGGGCGCGATGGTGGCGTTCATCGTGGCCCTGCACGTAGCGGGCTTCCTGATGCTGGCGGCCGCGGTGGGCGGCCACTACCGGATGACCGGCACGATGGTGTTCGGGTTCGGGACCGGGACGCTCGCCTACACCCTCGGGATGCGGCATGCGTTCGACGCCGACCACATCGCGGCGATCGACAACACCACCCGCAAGCTGGTCAGCGAGGGCAAGCGGCCGCTGTCGGTCGGGTTCTTCTTCTCCCTGGGGCACTCCAGCGTCGTGTTCATCATGGCGATCCTGCTGAACTTCGGCATCCGGGCCCTGGACGAGCAGGTCAAGAACGGCAACTCGAGCCTGCACAACCTCACCGGGATCATCGGCACCACGGTCTCGGGCACGTTCCTGTACCTCATCGCGATCCTGAACATCATCATCCTGGTCGGCATCGTGCGGGTGTTCCGGGAGATGCGCACCGGCCAGTACAGCGACGACGAGCTCGAGGAGCAGCTCAACAAGCGGGGCCTGATGAACCGGTTCCTCGGCCCGCTGGGCCGCCGGATCGACACGCCGTGGAAGATGTACCCGCTCGGGATCTTGTTCGGCCTGGGGTTCGACACCGCCACCGAGGTCGCGCTGCTGGTCCTGGCCGGTACCGCCGTGGTGTCCGGGCTGCCGTTCTACGCGATCTTGTCGCTGCCGATCCTGTTCGCGGCGGGGATGTGCCTGTTCGACACGGCCGACGGCTGCTTCATGAACTTCGCCTATGACTGGGCGTTCGCCAAGCCGGTCCGCAAGGTCTACTACAACATCACGATTACCGGCCTGTCGGTGTTCGTCGCAGTGTTCATCGGGACCGTCGAGATCCTCGGGCTGATCGGCACCCAGTACAAACTGGGCGGCGGCTTCTGGACCTTCATGGACGGCTTCAACATCAACAAGGCCGGGTTCGTCATCGTCGGCGTGTTCGTCCTGACCTGGGTGGTGGCCCTGGCCATCTGGCGCTTCGGCCGGGTCGAGCAGAAATGGGAAGCCCACACCGCCGTCGCGGGCGACGGGGACTGAGCGCTGGCCTGATCGCGATTGGTGATACTGGCGCGGTGGAGCTGCGCCAGCTTGAGTACTTCGTCGCCGTGCCGGAGAAGGTCCCCTCTCTGGCGGACGCGCGACGGGAACTAGCTAAGGTCAGCACGGTTGCTCCGGTTAGCCATCCAGCAAGGGAAGCAGTTGCCTGAGGTCGCTGACTTCGTAGGTTGGACTACGGCCTGCTGCGGGTGCCGGGCGTCTGCTGCGGTTGACCCAGGCCACGGGTATACCGAGGCGCAGTGCTCCGGCTACATCGCTGGATAGCGAGTCGCCGACGTGGATTACCTCGTCCGGGCCGAGCCCGAGAAGGGTGAGCGCAGCGCTGAACATCTCCGGCCGTGGTTTGTAGGCGCGCGCGTCCTGGCTGGTGACCTGATGAGCGAAGCGGCCGGCCAGCCCATGATGGGCCAGGGCGGCGGCCAGGTCAGCGCGGTCGATGTTGGAGACCAGGCAAGCCGGGAATCTGGTGGTGAGCAATTCCTGTGTGTCCGGCTGGATCGGCGGGCGCTCCCAGTAGGAGAACTGGGCCTCCAGCAAGACATCGGGATCGGCTGCCGAGCGGTACCGGCTGATGGTGGCGGCCAGCGACATCCGGGCGAGGTCGCGCTGGAGGCGGAAGTCCGGGCCATGCGAGACGCTGATCAGTTCGCGGAAGACAGATGACCAGGTCCGGGCCACCTCGGCGGGACTGGCTGACGGGGCATCCCGGCAGACTTCCTGGCATATGGCTTCGATGACGACCGTGTCTTCGTCCACCAGGGTTCCGTAGAAGTCGAGCAAGAGCGCTCGGAACCTGGGCATATTCAGCAGGCTAGCGCTACGCCTGATGACGTTCGCCGGCCGCCGCCCGGCTCTGGCCGGTACATACCGGCGAATATTGAAAGTGGCGCTCGCTTGCCGCCAGGTGATAGCGGAAAGCGGTGATCAGGAGCCGAGTACGCCGCCGTGCTAGGGTGCCGGCGTGCCGCTGCTCCTAGTCGATCTGGACAACACGCTTATCGACCGGGCCGGCGCGTTCGCCCGCTGGGCACGAGAATTCACCTCGGCGAGGGGCGGCAGCGCAGCGGACGAAGCCTGGCTCGTGGCGGCCGACAGGGACGGGCTCGAAGCGCGGGAGCGGCTCGCCCCGATGATCGGCGACCGGTTCGGACTGGGCAGCCGCGCCGTGGCCGGGCTCGCCGCTGAACTGCGCGGCGGACTGGTCCGGCAGATCGTTCCCAGCGACACGGTGATCTGGGCCCTGCGTGAGGCCCGGGCTGCGGGATGGGTGCCGTTCGTCGTGACCAACGGCACCGTGCAACAGCAAGAACGCAAACTCCGGCATACCGGCCTGGACCGGGAGGTGGCCGGGTGGGTCATTTCCGAAGGAGCAGGCATCCGTAAGCCGGAGCCGGAGATCTTCCGGTTCGCAGCCGCCCAGGCCGGGCAACCGCTGGACGGCGCGTGGATGATCGGTGACTCCGCTGAGGCGGACATCGCTGGCGCACGCAACGCGGGACTGCCAGCCATCTGGCTGCACCGCGACCGCTCGTGGCCACTTACCGCGTTCCAGCCCGGTCATACCGCCGACAGCTTTCCGCGCGCCGTAAGGATCGTCCTGGCCGCAAACGACTGAGGCAGGAGGCGCCGATCTCCACGTTCAGGCCGGACGGCCCCGGCTGGAACGAGACGGCCCCTGCACGAGTTCGTCGTTGACGTTCGGATGCCCGACGGTACGGAGTTCCGCACCACGGTGGAGGAACCGCATAACGGCAAGGTCATGCCGCCCAAGATCGGCGCGGTCGTCCAGGTGCAGGTCGACGCCAAAAGCCAGCAGGTTCGCTTCGACGAGCACGATCCGACCATCAACACCAAAGTTCAGTGGAAGAAGTTGCACATGGATGACACGGAGCAGCGACGCATAGACGGTCCTGCTGGAGTCATGCCCACGGATCCGCATGGTCCAACGCCGTGCAGCGGGCCGCCGCGGCGCCTGTTCTCCCCTTCTCGCGCCCTACCCCTCGATGCGGGGGCGGCTCAGCAGCAAGCATCGCCATGCCGCTGCCCGACGCACCTGGCGGCAGCGTTCATCGCAATCGGAGATAGAGCAGGCCACAGACCTGCGTCAGGCGAAGTCGCCGGCCGCGCGGCGCAGGTCGCGGAGTACGGTGAACAGCGTCTGGAGCTGGCCGTCCGGCAGGCCGGGCTGGGTGAACAGGTCGGCGTTGAGATGCTTGGTGGCCTCGGCGGCCAGCTCGCGGCCCTCGGCCGTGATCTGGATGAGGGCGGCCCGGCCGTCGCCGGGATGCGGTTCGCGGCTCACCAGCCCGGCTTTCTCGAGCCGCTGCACCGCGTTGGTGATGCTGGTCGGGTGGACCTGGAGCAGGGCGCCGGCCCGGGCCATCGGCAGGGTGCCGCGCCGGGTGAAGGACAGCAGGGTGAGCAGCTCGTAACGGGCGAAGCTGAGCCCGAGCGGCCGCAGGATGGCCTCGGCCCGGGCGATCATGATCGCCTGGGCGCGCATCAGCGAGGTGACGGCCGCCATGCCGTCCGCGGCGTCGTCCCAGCCGTGGGCCCGCCACTGCCGGGCGGCCTCCTCGATGGGATCGAACGTCAGCGGAGCGGTCATGGCTTAGACATTACGCCGGTACTGGCCGCCGACCTCGAAGAACGCGTCGCTGATCTGCCCGAGCGAGCAGTGCCGGACGGCCTCCATCAAGGCGGCGAAGACATTCCCCTCGCCGGTGGCGGCGGCCTGCAGCCGGGCGATCGCCCCGGGTGCGGTCTCGGCGTGCCGGGTGTGGAAGTCGGCGAGCCGGTCGAGCTGGGACTGCTTTTCCGCCTCGGTGGCGCGGGCGAGTTCCACCGGGCCGGCCGGGGTCTCGTCGCGGTGCGGGTCGAGGAAGGTGTTCACGCCGACGATGGGCAGGCTGCCGTCGTGCTTGCGGTGCTCATACAGCATCGACTCGTCCTGGATCCGGCCGCGCTGGTAGCCGGTTTCCATGGCCCCGAGGACGCCACCTCGTTCGGCCAGGCGGTCGAACTCGGCCAGCACGGCTTCCTCGACCAGGTCGGTGAGCTGCTCGATGATGTACGAGCCCTGCAGCGGGTTCTCGTTGCCGGCCAGGCCCCACTCCTTGTCGATGATCATCTGGATGGCGAGCGCCCGGCGGACCGAATGCTCGCTCGGGGTCGTGACCGCCTCGTCGAAGGCGTTGGTGTGCAGGCTGTTGCAGTTGTCGTAGATGGCGCACAGGGCCTGCAGCGTGGTGCGGATGTCGTTGAAGTCCATTTCCTGGGCGTGCAGCGACCGGCCGGAGGTCTGCACGTGGTACTTCAGCTTCTGCGCCCGCTCCCCCGCGCCGTAACGCTCCTTCATGGCCACCGCCCAGATGCGCCGGGCGACCCGGCCGATGACCGAGTACTCGGCGTCCAGGCCGTTCGAGAAGAAGAAGGACAGGTTCGGGGCGAAGTCGTCGATGTCCATGCCGCGGGCCAGGTAGGCCTCGACGTAGGTGAAGCCGTTCGCGAGGGTGAACGCCAGCTGGCTGATCGGGTTGGCCCCGGCTTCGGCGATGTGGTACCCGGAGATCGACACCGAGTAGAAGTTCCGCACCTGGTGGTCGATGAAGTACTGCTGGATGTCGCCCATGCACCGCAGCGCGAAATCGGTGGAGAAGATGCAGGTGTTCTGGCCCTGGTCCTCCTTGAGGATGTCGGCCTGCACCGTGCCGCGGACGTTGCTCAGCACCCAGGCCCGGATCTCCCCGGTTTCCGCCTCGTCGGGCTCGCGGCCGCGCTCGTCGCGGAAGGCCTCGAGCCGCTGGTCGATGGCGGTGTTCAGGAACATCGCGAGGATGGCCGGGGCCGGGCCGTTGATCGTCATCGACACCGACGTCGAGGGGGCGCACAGGTCGAAGCCGGAATACAGCACCTTCATGTCCTCGACCGTGGCGATCGAGACCCCGGACGTGCCGACCTTGCCGTAGATGTCGGGGCGCACGTCCGGGTTGCGGCCGTAGAGCGTCACCGAGTCGAACGCGGTGGACAGCCGGGTCGCGTCACTGCCGCGGGACAGCAGCTGGAAGCGCCGGTTGGTGCGGAAGGCGTCGCCCTCGCCGGCGAACATCCGGGCCGGCGCCTCGCCGGCGCGCTTGAACGGGAACACGCCCGCGGTGAACGGGAAGAAACCCGGCAGGTTCTCCGCGCGCAGGAACCGCACCAGCTCCGCGTCATCGCGGGTGCGCGGCAGCGCGACCCGGGGCACCTTGGACCCGGACAGGGTGCCGCGCGTCAGCGGGGTACGGAACTCCTGGCCGCGCACGGTGTAGACGAACTCGTCGCCCGAGTAGTCCTCGACCCGGGACGGCCACTGCTCGAGCAGGTCCCGGACGTCGGTCCGCAGCTCGGCGTCGGCGGCGGCGAGCAGCTTGCGGACGGCCTCGGCGCCGTCACCCTCCTCCAGCAGGCTGGCAGTGGTGCTCAGGTGCTGGCGGCGGCGGGCGATGTCTGCCTGCCTCCGGGTCACCTGGTGGTAGCCGCGGACGGCGTCGGCGATGTCCGCGAGGTACCGGCTGCGGGCAGACGGGACGACGCTGCTCAGCCCGGTCGAGGTCGTGACGTCGACGTGCGGGAGCACGCCGGGACCGGCCGGCAGGCCCTGGCCGGCCAGCAGGGTCTTGAGGTGCTGGTAGAGCGCGGTGACCCCGTCGTCGTTGAACCGGGCGGCGCTGGTGCCGAACACGGGCATGTCCTCCCAGCGGGCGCCGAACGCCTCGCGGTTACGGACCAGCTGCCGGGCGACGTCGCGGCGGGCGTCGTCGGCCCCCCGGCGCTCGAACTTGTTGACCGCCACGACGTCGGCGAAGTCGAGCATGTCGATCTTCTCCAGCTGGGAGGCGGCGCCGAATTCCGGCGTCATCACGTACAGCGAGACGTCGCTGAACGGGACGATCGCCGCGTCGCCCTGCCCGATGCCCGGCGTCTCGACGATGACGAGGTCGAACCCGGCCGCCTTGACCGCGGCGAGGATGTCGTCGAACCGGGCGGGCAGCTGCGCGCCGGCCGTGCGGGTGGCCAGCGACCGGAAGAACGTCCGCTGGGCGTCCCCGCCGTCCAGGGCGTTCATCCGGATCCGGTCGCCCAGCAGGGCGCCCCCGCCGCGGCGGCGGGTCGGGTCGATCGCGAGCACCGCGATGCGCAGCTTGTCCTCCAGGTCGAGGCGGAAACGCCGCAGCAGCTCGTCGGTCAGCGACGACTTGCCGGAGCCGCCGGTCCCGGTGATGCCCAGGACGGGGACCGGCCGGGCCGGCGCCGCGTCGCGCAGGCCCTGCGCCAGCTGCGGGGACCGGCCCGCCTCGAGGACGGTGATGGCGCGGGCCAGGGCGGCGGGACTGCCGCTGAGCACGGCGTCCAAGGCCGGCTCGTCCGCGCACAGGTCAACGTCGCAGTCCGCGATCAGCTGGTTGATCATGCCGGGGAGTCCCAGCCGCTGCCCGTCCTCGGGCGCGAAGATGGTGACGCCCCGCTCTTTCAGCACGGCGATCTCCTCGGGCACGATGACGCCGCCGCCGCCCCCGTAGACCTTGATGTGACCGGCGCCGAGCTCGGCCAGCCGCTGGACCAGGTAGCTGAAGTACTCGACGTGACCGCCCTGGTAGGACGACAGGGCGATGCCCTGCACGTCTTCCTCGATCGCGGTGGTGGCCACCGTCTCGACGCTGCGGTCATGCCCGAGGTGGACCACCTCGGCGCCCTGGCTCTGCAGCACCCGCCGCATGATGTTGATGGCCGCGTCGTGCCCGTCGAACAGGCTCGCGGCGGTGACGAACCGCACGGGGTTGACCGGTACGTGGAGCGCGGGGGGCTTGCCAGGCAACTGATGTCTCCGCTCGAAAATACTAGGAGGTCCTAGTATCGTACCGGCAATTTAGTTGGACGTCCAAGTAAAATCGGCGGGTGGTGCGACTGTCAGGCGTGGATGAAGCGCGGTTGAAGCGGCAGCGGGTAGGGCCGAGCTGACCGAGCCCCGACCTTAAATTCAATGGACGTGACGTTCTACCACTTCTATTCGGTAGGACGCCACAACCATTCAATCGGAATGGGGCGCAGGGAGCGGATGGGGTTACGGGGATGGCTCCTGCGGCCTCCGTGCCGTGCTGGCGGGACGCCGGGGTCCGTTCCAGGAGCGCCAGGGCGCTCTTATGATCGCGGGCGCAGGTCACCACGGCATGATGGGGCCCTGTAGGTAGTTGCGATCTCGCGGAACGGATGGGACATGGAGAGCTTTGAGATCGGTGCGGGGACCCTGTCGCCCGAGGCGGTCGTGGCGGTGGCGCGGCACGGTGCCGGAGTCCGGCTGGCCGCCGGGGCGCTCGAGCGGATCCGCCACGGCCGGGCGGTCATCGAGTCGCTGGCCGACGACTCCGAGCCGCACTACGGGATCTCCACCGGCTTCGGCGCGCTGGCGACCCGGTTCATCCCGCCCGACCGGCGCCGGCAGCTGCAGGTCAGCCTGATCCGCAGTCACGCGGCCGGGACCGGCCCCGAGGTGGAGCGCGAGGTCGTCCGCGGGCTGATGCTGCTGCGGCTGGCGACCATGGCGACCGGCCACACGGGCGTGCGTGAGGAGACGGCCGCGGCCTATGCGGCCATGCTCAGCGCCGGGATCACGCCGGTCGTGCACGAGTACGGCAGCCTGGGCTGCTCCGGGGACCTGGCGCCGCTGGCGCACTGCGCCCTGGCGCTGATGGGCGAGGGACCGGTCCGCGACGCGGAGGGCCAGCTGCGCCCGGCCGCCGAGGCGATGGCCGAGGCCGGCATCGACCCCGTCGTGCTGACCGAGAAGGAAGGCCTGGCCCTGATCAACGGCACCGACGGCATGCTCGGGATGCTGGTGATGGCCATCGCCGACCTGCGGGCCCTGCTGACGGTGGCCGACATCACCGCCGCGATGAGCGTGGAGGGGCTGCTGGGCACCGACGCCGCCTTCGCGGCGGACCTGCAGGACCTGCGGCCGCATCCGGGCCAGGCCGCGTCGGCGGCCAACCTGCGGGCGCTGCTGGACGGCAGCGGCATCATGGCCAGCCACCGCGGCCCGGACTGCACCCGGGTGCAGGACGCGTACTCGCTGCGGTGCGCGCCGCAGGTGGCCGGCGCCGCCCGGGACACGGTCACGCACGCCGCCACCGTCGCCGCCCGCGAGCTGGCCTCGGCCATCGACAACCCGGTCGTCACCGACGACGGACGGGTGGAGTCCAACGGGAACTTCCACGGCGCCCCGGTCGGCTACGTCCTGGACTTCCTGGCCATCGTGACCGCCGACGTGGCCAGCATGTCCGAACGGCGCACCGACCGCTTCCTGGACAAGTCGCGCAACGCCGGCCTGAACGCGTTCCTGGCCGACGACCCCGGCGTGGACTCCGGGCACATGATCGCCCAGTACGCCCAGGCCGCCATCGTCTCCGAGCTCAAGCGGCTCGCCGTCCCCGCTAGCGTCGATTCGATCCCCAGCTCGGCCATGCAGGAAGATCACGTATCGATGGGCTGGCACGCGGCGCGCAAGCTGCGGCGCGCGGTCGACGGGCTGAGCCGGGTGCTCGCCATCGAGCTGCTGACCGCCGCGCGCGGCATCGAGATGCGCGCGCCGCTCGCCCCCTCCCCCGCCACTGGATCCGTCATCGGGGCCCTGCGGGCCACCGTTCCCGGCCCCGGGCCTGATCGCTTCCTGGCCCCCGAGATCGAGGCCACCGTGCAGTTCGTCACCAGCGGCGACGCCCGGCGGGCGGCCGAATCGGTCACCGGGCCGCTCGCCTAATCCTGGCCGTCCGGACGAGCGGGTGCTCGCACTACTACCACCGGGCAGGAGCCGTTGCGGACGCAGTATTCGGCCACCGAGCCGAGGAGCATGCCGGGGAAGGCCGCGCGTCCCCGGGCGCCGACCACCAGCAAGCTGGCGTCGGCGGCCTGGGAAAGCAAGGCGGGTCCGGCCGGGCCGTTGATTACGCGCTCGGCGATCGGCACCCCGGGGAACTCCGCGCCTAGCTCGGCGGTCACCTCCTGCAGCGTGCGCTTGGTGTCGGCCTCGAGGTCGATGCCGGGCGGTATCCGGGTCAGGTAGTTCGGCCACCGCCAGCTGGACACCGCCCTCAGCTCCGCGCCGGCTAGCTGGGCGTACCCGGCGGCCCAGCGCACGGCATCCCGGCTGCCGGTCGAGCCGTCCACCCCGACCACGACCACCGGCCGGTCCGGGGCGGTCATGACCGGGCCCCGATGTCGGGCTGTGGCTGGTCCGGCTGGGGCTCCGGGCGCTGGAGCGGACGGAGCCGCCACCACGCGGCGAAGAACGCCCCGATGACGAGCATGCCGATGCCCATCCACAGGTTGATGTTGATATGGCTGGCCTTGGCGAGATCCTTCGATGAGGTGAAGAACCCGGCCACGGTGAGCATGACCCCGTAGAGGAGGAACAGCCCGCCGATCAGTACCCGCAGGTCAAACAGCCTGGCGGCCGCCGACTGCGGGGCTTCGGCACCGGTATCTGGCGCCTCGGACATAACGGCCTCCTTCCTACGCGAAGATGATGGACAGCACGAGGATGATGAGCAGGGCGACCCCGCCCAGCAGCTTGGGCGACGCCCACCAGGGCGGCTTGGGCACGCTCGCCGGGTCGGGCGCATTCGGGTCGTGCACGCCCCAGACCAGGCCGCCGAGCTCGGATACCGGTTTCGGCTTGGTCACCAGGCTGACGATCACGGTGACCACCAGGTCGGCGACGAAGGCGGCGATGGCGCCGTAGAAGTTGAGCATCTGCGCGTTGATCGTGGCGTGGGTCGGGTCGTAGTGCTGGCCCGGGTAGAAGTAGCCGATGTGGTAGCCGGCGAAGTGCATGACGGCGGCGCCGATCGTCCCGGCGGCCAGCCCGGCGATCCCGGACCACGGCGTGGTGCGCTTCCAGAACATGGCCAGGATGAAGGTGGCGAACAGCGGCGCGTTGAAGAACGAGAACAGCAACTGGATGTAGTTCATGATGTTGCTGTAGCCGGAGGCGATGAACGCCGTCCCGATCCCGATCACGATGCCGACCACGGTCACCACCCGGCCGACATTCAGGTAGTACCGGTCCCGGCGGCCCTTCCTGATGTAGGTCTGCCAGATGTCGTAGGTGAAGACGGTGTTGAACGAGCTGACGTTGGCCGCCATGCCCGCCATGAACGCGGCCAGCAGGCCGGCCAGCGCCACGCCGAGCGCGCCGTTGGGCAGGAACCTGCCCATCAGCAGCGGGATGGCGTCGTTGTAGGAGGCTCCCTTGGGCGTGCCCAGCTTGGGGATGATGGCCAGCGCGATCAGGCCGGGGATGATGGTCAGGGCGGGAATGAAGATCTTCGGGTACGCCCCGATCAGCGGCGTCCGCTGGGCCGCGGACAGGTCCTTGGCCGACAGGGCGCGCTGGACTTCGGCGAAGTTCGTGGTCCAGTAGCCGAACGACAGCACGAAGCCGAGCCCGAAGACGATGCCGATCCAGTCGCCCAGCGGGTTAGTCCAGTGCCCGGTCCCGACGCCGCTCCAGGTGGAGAAGGCGTTGGCCCCCAGCTTGGTGTGACCGATCTTGGTCTGCAGGCCGCTCCAGCCGCCGACGTCGTGCAGGCCGATGATGACCAGCGGGACCAGCCCGGCGATGATCACGAAGAACTGCAGCACCTCGTTGTAGATCGCGCCGGACAGCCCGCCGAGCGTGATGTAGGCCAGCACGAACAGCGCCGAGACGGCGATCGACAGCCAGATCGGCCAGCCGATCAGCGCGTTGATCACCAGGGCCAGGGCGTACAGGTTCACCCCGGCGATCAGCACCGCGGCCAGCGCGAACGTCAGGGCGTTGAACAGGTGGGTGGCCGGGTTGAAGCGCCGGAGCAGGAACTCCGGCACGCTGCGCACCCGCGACCCGTAGTAGAACGGCATCATCACGACGCCGAGGAAGACCATGGCCGGGACCGCGCCGATCCAGTAGAAGTGCACGGTCGGCAGGCCGTACTGAGCGCCGTTCGCCGCCATGCCCAGGATCTCGATCGCGCCGAGGTTGGCGGAGATAAAGGCCAGGCCGGTTACCCAGGCCGGCAGCGACCGGCCGGATAGCAGGAAGTCCTCGCTGGTGGCGACGGCCCGGCGGGCGATCACCCCGATCGTTATGACGAGGGCGAAATAAATCCCCAGGATCGTGTAGTCAAACGGGTTGACATGAAGCCTGAGCAAGCCGCATCACCTCCGCGTGCGCAGCACATCCGGGCCGGCCATCCAGCCGTAAGTGCCAGCGGTACTACCCGGCCGCAAGGGATTAATGTGACCGCCGTCATACTTACTCAGACATCTTTTATGAAGGCGAGTGCCGATGAGCAGGCTGGGCATGACGGTCCCGGTAGCGAACGAGACGATGGCAGGCCTCGGGGGCGTGCTCGATGAGCTGGCGCAGGCCGGCTACACCGACATCTGGACGAGCGAGGTGAACGCCACCGACGCGTTCGCGCCGCTGCTGGTGGCCGCGCAGCGCACGCCTGCGCTGCGGCTGGGCACCTCGATCGCCGGCGTCTTCTCGCGCAGCCCCGCCCTGATGGCGATGAACGCGCTCGCCGTGGCCGAGCTGAGCGACCAGCCGATCTACGTCGGCGTGGGGTCATCGAGCCAGAACATGGTGGAGCAGTGGCACGGCGCCGCGTTCGACCGGCCCTACCAGCGGGTGCGGGATACCGTCCGGGTCCTGCGGGCCGCGTTCGCCGGGGAGCGGGTCACCTTCCATGGCGACAGCTTCGACATCGACGGCTTCCGGCTGGGCCGGACCCCGCCGCACCCGCCGCGGATCCTGGTCGCGGCGCTGCGGGAAGGAATGCTGCGGCTGGCCGGCCGGGAGGGCGACGGCGTGGTGCTCAACTGGCTCAGCCCGGACGACACCGCCCGGGTGGTCCCGCTGGTCCTGGAGGGGAACCCCGAGGCCGATGTCGCCGCCCGGCTGTTCGTGGTCACCGGACCGGACCGGGAGACGGCGCGGGGACTGGCCCGGCGGATGGTGACGGCCTACCTGAACACCGTCGTCTATGCCGACTACCAGCGCTGGCTCGGCCGCGGCCCGGCCCTGGAGGCCATGTGGGCCGCCTGGCAGGCGGGCGACCGCCGGGGGGCGCTGGCGGCGGTACCCGACTCGGTCATCGACGAGCTGTTCCTCATCGGGAGCCACGCCGAGATCCAGGCCGGCGTGGCCGATTACGTCCGGGCGGGCATCACGATCCCCGTGCTCTCCATCCTCGGGCCGGATCCGGACAGCGTCCTGAAGCTGGCGATGGAGCTCGGGCGGCCTGCTGCCTCGTAACCGGAGGTCGCCTCGTAACCGGAGGTCGCCTCATAACCGGGGGCGGGCGGGCCTGGCGGCCGATTACGTGAGGGAGCCGGCGCGTGGCCGGGGTCTCTGGCCTCAGCTGCCGCATCCGCACCACAGCTCACGCCCGTCGCCCGGCCCGGGCCTCACCGGGCTCTCGGCAACGACATCGATGCCACTTCGATGTCGCTGGAACGACAACGATGCCACATCGATGTCGTTGCGGCCGAGCTTGAGATGGTTCTGCTGCGGCAGCACGCGGAGCTGGGGGCGTGGTCGTTATTCTGAAACATTTCGGAATCTTGAAGACTGAGATCGGGCGACCCGGTCCCGACGGGCGACGGGTCAATCGCGATGACGTGGCCAAGTCTTGACTTCTGGATGGATGACCAATCAATATAAGATTCTTGACAATACTAAAGTTTCAAAAACTTTCGGTCCGTCCTGTGCTGGGAATCCGGGTTGCTGGCCCGCCTGCGACGGCGGGGCGCCGGCATCCGGCGAGAAGGGAGCGCGTGTGGCCATCAACGGCCTGCTACGCACCGAGGGCAATCGCTTCGTCGACGGGGACGGCGTCCCGATCCGGCTGCGGGGCGTCGGCCTCGGCGGCTGGATGAACATGGAGAACTTCGTCACCGGCTACGCGGCGAACGAGTCGCTCATGCGCAGCACGGTCCGCGAGGTTCTCGGCCGCGACCGCTACGAGCTGTTCTTCGACCGCCTGCTCACGGCGTTCTTCGGCGACGAGGACGCGGAACTGCTCGCCGGGCTCGGCATGAACTGCGTGCGCATTCCGGTCAACTACCACCACTTCGAGGACGACGCCCGGCCGTTCGAGTTCATCGGTGAGGGCTTCCGCCAGCTGGACCGGGTGATCGACGCCTGCGCCCGGCACGGCCTGATGAGCGTGATCGACCTGCACGCGCTGCCGGGCGCGCAGAACCACCACTGGCATTCGGACAACTACACGCACCGCCCGATGTTCTGGGACCACCCGCACTTCCAGGACCGGGCCGTGGCGCTGTGGGAGGTCATCGCCGACCGGTACAAAGGCGACCCCCGGGTGGCCGGGTACAACCCGATCAACGAGCCCGCCGACGAGTCGAGGACCGCCGTCCGCACCGTGTACAAGCGGCTCGTCGACACCATCCGCGCGGTGGATCCCGGCCACGTCCTGTTCCTGGACGGCAACACGTACTCGACCGAGTTCGACGTGTTCGACGGCGAGCTGGACAACGTGGTCTACGCCTGCCACGACTACGCCGCGCCCGGCTTCGTCCGGGGCGGTGACTATCCCGGCGTCACCAACGGGGTGCACGTGGACAAGGCGGCGCTGGCCGAGAAGTTCCGGCAGCGCACCGAGTACAGCCGCAAGACGAACACGCCGGTCTGGGTGGGCGAGTTCGGCCCGGTCTACACCGGCGACGAGCGACGCGACGCGATGCGGTACCAGATCCTCGCCGACCAGCTCGACATCTACCGCGACGACCAGGCCAGCTGGTCGATCTGGACCTACAAGGACATCGGCACCCAGGGCATCGCCGTGGTGAAGCCGGATTCGGCGTACCGGCAGCGGTTCGACGAGTTCGTCGCGAAGAAGAACCGCCTCGGGGCCGACCACTGGGGCAGCGAGGGCGGCGACATCTGGCCGGTCAGCGAGCAGTTCCAGGCCAAGCTGGCCCAGGAGTTCCCCGGCTTCCACCCCTACCCCTGGGGACTGCGGGACTGGGCCAGCACGCTCCTGCTGAACGTCACGGTGGCACAGCCGCTGGCCTACGAGTACGCCGAGCTGTTCCGCGGCCTCGGTGACGACGACGTGATCGCGCTGGCCGACTCCTTCGCCCTGGCCAACTGCGACCGGCGGGCACCGCTCAACGACCTCCTCCGCACGGACCTGTCGACGGACCGCCTAGCGTCGCTCGTTGGGCTGCCTGTTGTGACGCGCGGCGGGCGCCGGGTGGCGGCGTGCGGCCTGGTCTGCCTACTCGACCCGGCGATGACCTCTCGCAGGCGGCAACGTGGGCGCTCAGGGCGGCCCGGCCCGCGCGTCAGCGAGATCCACGTGGTTCGGCGACCGCCGTGAACTCCTTTGCGGCTCTTGACGTAGCCGAGCGAGGCGAGGGTGCCGACATGTTTGGAAAGCACCGAGTCGCTGACCTCGAGGCGGTCGCGAATCGTCGAGAACTCTGCTTCGGACACAGCGGTCAGCATGGTCATCAGCCTCAGCTGGGCCGGCGTGTGCAGGTTGGCATCCAGCTCGAGCATCAGCGGCCGATCACGAGCAGCGCCAGCCCGGCCAGTGCAGGGCCGAGATGACCACCAGCGACCGGCCGACTCGCCGAGCGTGGTCGCCGGGTCTCCCGGTAGAGGCGCAGCCAGCGCCGGCCGCTCAACCGTAGGCCAGTCCCCCGGCACCGCGCAGACGCCACAGCCACCACAGCCCGGCGAGGGCAGCCCAGAACGCGGCGCCCAGGGCCAGCGCGTACGAGGTCGACGCGGCTAGCCCCGTTCCGAGCACGACCCGGCTCGCGAGTCCCCCGATCCACACCCCGTTGAGCCGCCGGAACCGGGCAGCTGGATGCCCGCCGTCAGGGCGAACAGGGCGACTCCGGCGATCGCCAGCAACCGGGTCCAGCCGGTATCGAAGGCGACCTCAACGGCGGCCGTGGCGATCTGGATAGCCACTGCTACGCCGATCGAGCTGTAGAAGAAGGACGGCAGCCGGAGGCCGCCGGCCAGCTGCGCCCGCGAGGTCTCCGCCGCGGCCAGGGCCGCGGCGGCATCTTCGGGAGTGGGCAGCCCCATCATATTTTCCATGTTGGAAAGTATGACTCGAACTTTCCAACTTGGCAAGTTCGCTTACCCCGAGATCGGCGAGCACCAGGACCGGGCCCGCCTCCAGGGGCAGCGACAGCCGCGCCGTGGCTGTCCTCTCCGGACCATGCCGGGGTGGCCTCCGGGTAGGCCATGGCCTCCGGCAGAGGGGCTGGCGAGGCCTAGATCACCGGCCGGGTGTTACAGCACGGCGAGAGGTGCGACCACCGCGGCGGTCGCACCTTGCAGCCGGGGTACCCCGAGGTATGTACAGGAACGGGGTGGAGGCGGCCGCGCGAGCCAGGTCGGAGGTGCGGATGTTCTCCAGGATGTAGATGCCGGCCATGGTGAGCAGCCGCTGGTGGACTGGGAAGAACTGGCCGGGGACCGGGCTGGGGTAGACATCGCAGCCCCAGTTGTCCACGGCCACGAGCGATACCCGCTGCTGCGCCAGCCAGTCCGCCGCCTCCGCGTCCAGGCCCGGCTCGGACGCCGCGTACCGCTGCGGCTCGGATTCCCACAGCTCGCTCCAGCCGGTGTGGATCAGGACCGCGTTCCCCGGGGCGCACCTCGATGCCCTGACGTCGCGAGGCTTGCTCGAGGTCGGCGGGGGTGATCGCCGTGCCCGCGTCGAGGCAGGCGAGATGGCGCAGCGCGGCGATGTCGAGCACGATCCCGCGGCTGACCCAGGGCCGGACGTTCTCGATGCCGAGCTGCGTCAGCCCGGTGGCGGCGAAGATCTCCGCATAGGGCAGTCCATCGTAGTAGCGGCCGTCGATCCCGGCGTGGCCGAGGCCGTCGAGGTGGCAGCCGACGTGGTAGGAAGCAGACGACGTGCTCGGCGAACGTCGAAAAGCGGTTGTCACCGGCCTGGCGGGAGATGTCGGGCAGGGTCTCGTGGGCCAGAATGACCTGATGATGGACCCGCGGCTGGATCACGGGCACGTCCGCGGTGGTCAGCTGGGCCAGCTCGACGACCCGGCCGGAGCGCGGCAGCCAGCAGCGCCGCCAGCGCCAGCCTCGGGCTGTGCGCTCGGTGGTGGCCCCGATCCGGTCTGCGGACCCGTAGGGCGACGGCCACCAGGGGCCGACCGCGGGCTCAGAGCCAGTAGCGTGGCCCGAGGGTTCCACTTCGACGTAGGAGACACGGGGCATCGCGGCGCTGGTCACCGGGGCCGCGATGCGGCCGTCGGAGTCGACGGCGAGGGCGGTCAGCTGGCCGCTGTGCTCGTTGGCGACGAGGAGGAACCGGCCGTCGGGCGTGACGGTGAAATGCCGCGGCCACACTCCCCCGCAGGACGCCTCGCCGATCAGCTCGGGCTGGCCGGGCCGCGTCGTGTCGAAGGTGGCGATCGTGTTCACCGCGCCCCGGTTCGCTACGTAGGCCCGGCGGCCGTCCGGCGAGGAGTGGATATCGGACGGGAACACCCCGCCGGCGGGCTGGCGCAGGGTCGGGACCCGCGTGATCAGCTCGAGCGTGTCGCCGTCGAAGGCGAAGGCGCCGACCTCGCAGGCCAGCTCGCCGACGACCAGCAGCGTCCGCTGGCCGGGACCCCACAGCATGTACCGCGGTCCCCAGCCGGGGGGCGCCGGGACCGTGGACACCACGCTGAGCCGCCCGTCGCGGGCGTCGAAGTCGTAGACCACGAGGACGTCGGCTCCGAGGTCCGCGGCGATCAGGCGGTCGCCGGCGGCGCTGAACGCCGTCGAGTGAACGTGGGCGCAGTCCTGCCGGGACGGATCCGGTCCCGTCCCGGCGTGCTCGGTCCGGCCGGCGACTTCGGCCAGCGACCCGTCGGGGTGGAGGCGGACGACGCTCACGCTGCCGGGGCTGGGGTGACTTCCGTAGTTGGCGACGGTCAGCCAGCGGCCCGACGGGTGGACCGCGACGTGCGTGGGCAGGTCGCCGCCGGTGGCCAGGGCGCGGGCCGGGGCCGCCGGATCGGGGGCCGCCGGATCCGGGCCCAGCGCCCAGACGGTCCCCGGCGGCCCGGTCTGGGCGGCGCTGGTCCCCGGCCCCGGCAAGGCGTGGGCGGTGGTCTCGCTGACCGCGTAGTACCAACCCGAAACGGCCGAACGGGCCAGGTACGCCGGGAACGGCACGCCGCTGCGCCCCGCGGCCGGGACGAATTCCCCGAGCTCCGGATCGAAGCGGAACCGCCGGACGCCGGTGGCATCGGCAGGCGCGTAACTGCCAGCCAGGATGTTGAACATAGGTCTGCTACTCCGCCTGAGAGACGGGGACCGGTCCTGCGGGCCGGGGTTCTGTTTCAAGCCGACGACGGGAGGCCCGGGGTGCTGACATCAGCTCCGCAGGCATGGCCGGGGTGCCGGCTACGGCAAGACCTGCCGCCAGGATGTTCTTCGCGGCTTGATTCCGGTCGCCGGGACGCAGGACGGGCACGTCCAGTCCGGTATGAGGCTCACTCGGCCAGGACATGCCCGCACGCCGAGCACATCTTCGAACGGGAACCACCGGTCGATCCGACACCCGCCGCCCGACCGGGCGCCTGTACTCCAGCATCGGAAGGCCCCGCATCCGGATCGCCCTGCCACCGCGGTTGCGGACATGTTCTTCACCGCGAGGTCTCCACGCTGATCAGGTCTGTCGCGGACAGGCGGGTGGAGGTGCGGTGGAGGAAGCGGCGCGGGCGGCGCGGACCTTGCGGTGCGCCCGGGCGGCTGCCTTGGCTTGGCGCGGTTGGCGGACCGGCTGGCAGCGGGCCACCGCCGCTGGTACCGGGCCAGGCCCGGGCCCGCCGTTCGAGATGCCGGGGGTTGGCGATCCGCTGCTCGTCGCTGGTGACCGCGAAGTCCTTGACCAGGTCACGCCGACGGCCCGGCCGGCGGTGGGAGCGGCCGGGTCGGGGACGTCGACGGCGAGCGAACGTACCAGCGGCCGCACGGGTCCCGGGACACCGTCACCGTGGTGGGTCGATGGTGGCGGGGTCGATGCCGGGCCAGGACCAGGTGAACGCCAGCGGCCGTCCATCTTCGCCAGGACAGGCGGCCGTCCGCCACCGGAACCCGGACCGGGTGTACTCCGCGCACTGCCGCCCGTCCCGGGACTTGAACCGCGGATACCGGGCCCGCTTGGCGAAGAACGCGGCGTGGCGGCCTGCTGGTGCCGGAACGCCTGCTGCAGCGGGACGCAGGACACCTCGTTCAGCCAGCGAGTTCCTCGGTGGCTTCAGGGCGGTCAGGTAGGCGCTGGCCTGGGCGTAGTCGTCCCGGTCTTATCGCCGGTACCGCTGCGCCGCCAGGCCAGGTCGGTCCACACCACGCGGACGCAGCCGAACGTGCGTTCAGCACCGGCTGCCCGGTGGGTATCCCCATACGCCGTCCTCAGAAGAAAAGAAAGATGGAGTGAAGCGAAAAAAAGATGATCGCAGGGCGGGCCGAGGCCGGCGGCCAGGCCGCTCATCAGCCGGCGCCGCGCGAAGAGGTAGAGCACGAACAGCGGGACCGCCGACAGGGCCACCGCCGCCATGATCTCGGGAACGTTCTGCAGGTGGTTGCCCTCGAAGTTGAACACCGACAGCGGCAGCGTCGCCTGGCTCGGGCTCTGCGTCAGGATCAGCGGGAACACGAAGTTGTTCCACGAGCTGACCAGGTCGAACACCCCCACGGTGGCGATCGCCGGCCAGCTCAGCGGCAGCACCAGCCGCAGCAGCACGCGCAGCGGTCCCGCTCCGTCGACCCGCATCGCGTCGATCAGCGAGCGGGGGACGTCGCGCAGGAAGTTCACCAGGACCAGGATCGTGATCGGGAGGCTGAACGCCGCCATCGGCAGGATCAGGCCGAGCAGCGAGTCGTAGAGGCCGGTCCGCAAGATGGCGAGGTACAGCGGGATCATCAGCGCCTGGATGGGCACCGCGAAGCCCACCATGAAGCAGCGGAACACGATGCCGGTCCAGCGGCCGGCGTGCACGACGATCGCGTAGGCGGCCATCAGGCTGACCGCCACGGCGAGGATCGTCGTGGCGCCGGCCACGATGACGCTGTTGAGGAAGTACGAGGCGATCCCGCTGCTGAACACGGCCCCGTAATTCGCGCCGGTGACGCCCTTGGTGGGGAACCACGGGTTCGCCGAGAGATAGACGCTGGTGGGCTCGAGGCTGGTCACGATCATGTAGTAGATCGGCGCTCCGACCACCACCAGCCACACGAGCGCGAGCAGCCACGTGGTGCCCTTGCGGAAGAACCGGCCCGCCGCGGCGACCGCCTCCGCCCGCTGGGGACCGGTGACAGTACCCATCGGCACCGGCGCGGCCGCTCCGGCACCGCCGGAGCGTTCCTGCTGCAGCTGACTCACACGCCCTCCGATTGACTCCGCATCTTGCCGAACCCGGTCACCCTGATGAGAAGCAGGGACACGATGACCGCGAGGACGCCCAGGACCAGGGCCAGCGCGCTCGCGTAGCCGAAGTTGAGCGACTCGAAGCCCTCGAGGTACTGCGCCAGGGCCAGCACGCGCGTGCTCTGCCCGGGCCCGCCGCCGGTGAGCGTGTAGATCAGGTCGAAGACGGTCAGCGACCCGACCAGGTTGAGCGTCGACGACGTGACGATGGTGTGCCGCAGCATCGGCAGCGTGATCTTGAAGAACCGGCGGTACGGGCCGATCCCGTCGATGGCGGCCGCCTCGTAGATGCTCTTGGGTATCTGCCGCGCCCCGGCCTCGAACAGCAGGCTGTGGAAGGGGATGAACTCCCACGCCACCAGGACGATCACGGTGCCCATGACCAGGTTGGGGTCGCTGAGCCACTCGTGGTTGAGGAAGAACAGGCCGAAGTGCGTGCCCGCGTACGTGATGCCCCCGTTGATCGGCGACAGCAGCAGGTTCCACAAGATGCCGAGCGACGCCGCCGAGATCAGCATGGGCAGGAAGTAGATGGCGGTGAACCAGGCCCGGTGCCGCTGCCGCCCGGCCGCGAAGATCCCCAGCGCCAGCGCGATCGGCTCCTGGACCAGCCACGAGGCGACCACCAGGACGCCGGTGCGCTCGAGGGCGGCGAGCGCCGACGGGTCGTGGATGAACTGACGCCAGTTCGCCAGGCCGCTGAACTGGATCGCCGAGGAACCGTTCCACGAGCAGAAGCTCAGCAGCACGGCCAGGACGATGGGCAGCACGACGAACCCGACGAACAAGGCGACAGGGGGCAGGAGGAACCACGCCGGCCACCAGACCCGGACCCGGCGCGGCCTCCTGCCTACTGCCTCTGCCATCTGCTTACCTACTTCTGGTTCTGGGCCATGACCGTGTTCATCGCGCTGACGAACTGCTGCGGGCTCATCGTCTGGTCGAACAGCTCGCCGATGTTGGTCAGCATCGGCGTGATCACCGCGCTCGGCAGGTCCTGGTCCCAGTAGGGCTGGAAGGACGGCGCCGAGGTGCCGATGTCGTAGAGCTTCTTCAGCAGCGTCCCGTCCGGCACCTTCCCGGAGGACAGCTCCTGGGCCGCGCCCGGCGTGATCGGGCTGTAGCCGCGGTCGGCCAGGAACTGCAGGTTGTAGGCGTCCGAGGTCGTCTCGAACTTCAGCCAGGCCAGGGCTTCCTTCTTGGCCGAGGCCGACAGGTGCGAGGAGACCCCGAAGTACTCGGCGGCCTGCCCGACCAGCTGGCTCGGGTCACCGGTGCCACCGGGCACCGACGGGAAGTTGAACGGCACGTAGCTGGCCGAGCCCGCGAACGTCGGGTTGTAGACGCGCATGTTGGCCGAGTCGTAGTAGAGCTGGGCCTGGAACGCGGCCTGACCGGAGGACAGGAGCTGGTCGGCCTGGCCGCCGTCGAAGGTCACGGTGTTGAAGCCCTTCGCGAACGCCCCGGACTTGGCCAGCTGGGCCACGGTGTTCGCGGCCTTGACCACGGCCGGGTCACTCCAGGCGTCGGTCTTCAGCGCGGCGATCTTGTCGAACGGCGCCGTGCCGCCGTACCGCAGGGTCAGGTACTGCAGCCAGATCATTTCCGGCCACAGGTCCTTGCCGGCGAGGGCGATGGGCGACTTGCCGGCCTTCTGGACGGCCGCGATGTCCTGCTGGAACGCGTCCCAGGTGGACGGCGCCGACGTCGCCCCGGCGGCGTCGAGGACCGACTTGTTCTCCCACATCAGCTCGTAGTCGGGGCCGGACTCGGGTATCCCGTAGATCTTGCTGCCGAAGGTGGCGAGGCCGAAGACGTTCTTGGCGGCGTACTGCGCCTTCCAGGACGGGTCATTGCCGAGCGCCGAGGTCAGGTCGGCGACGTCACCCGCCTTGACGTACTGCTCGAAGAGCTGGCCGCCGTAGGTGAGGAAGATGGCCGGCGGCTTGTGGCCGGCCATCGCCACCGCGATCTTCTGCTTGTACGGCTCGCCGCCGATCCAGTCGATGCTGACGTGACCGCCGCCCGGGTAGGTCTTGTTGAACTTGTTGATCAGGTTCACGACCACCTGCTGCGCCGACGACGGCTGGGTGATCGTCCAGATCGTGATGGCGTCGCCGCCCGATCCTCCCGAGCCGCCGCCGCAGGCGGCCAGGCTGGTCGCGGCGGCCAGGGCCGCTACGCCGGTCGCGAGCATCCGTCTGGAGCTGAATCTTCTGTGCATGCTCTTTTCCCTTGCTTGAAAAAGTCTGGGTCAGGCGAATTCGCGGCTCAGAGCGCCGTCGATGCAGGCGAGCCGGAACAGTTCGCGCACGCGCTCCGGCCAGGCGTCGTAGACCTCGCGCTGGAGGGTGACGGCGTTGAACCGGTACCAGGAACGCCCGTAGGCCAGGGACAGCATCGGCCTCGGTTCTGAGGACCGGTTCGGGGTCCCGCGGTGCCACATCCGCGGGTCACGGAGGAGGAACGACCCGGCCGGCATCAGGACTGGCTGCCCGGGCAGGCCGGAGGCAAAGTCCTGCACGCCGGAGTTCCGGAACTCGGACGCGAGGATGGAGACCGGACGTCCGGTTTCCGTGGTGACCGTCAGCTGGCCGTTGCCGACTCGCAGTTCATCCCGCTTCTGCTCCAGCAACGGGAAATCGGCGAGCAGGTGGGTGCGCGGCCAGACCTCGGTCGGCCCGTTGTCCGCGCGGAAGTCGACGAGCGGGATGTTCAGCTCGTACATGTACGGCGGCACGGTGACCGGGACACCGGGGAAGAGGTCCTTGCCGTCGCGGTGGACGGGCTGGTACTCCGATCCCGGCATCGGGGTATCGGATGCGAAGTAGCTGCACACCAGATCGGGGCCGAGCAGCCGTTCGAACAGGTCGATGACCATGGGGTTGCCGATCACGTCCGGGTCGGCGAAGGTGCCCTCGATCGGGAGCGGCACCCCGCCCTGGCGCTGTTTGCCCCGGTTGTCGCCGATCTCGGCGACGTAGCGTTCGAAGATCTCCATGAACGCGCGGTGCAGTTCCTGCACGCGCGGCGCGTCCAGGACGCTCTCGAAGATGACGTACCCAGTTACCCGCAGCTCCCGGATCGCGTCCTCGAGGTGCTGGTCGCTGAGCTTCCAGCCTGCGATCTCCTCCGGGTCCAACCTCATGCCGGCTGCACCTCCTCGCCCTGGCTCGCGCCCCGGGGCGCAGAGCCTTCCGGACTCTTTTTGCATTACCGTAAGCCGATAGTTTCGGCTACTTGCGTGCAGAGTTTCAGCGTGCTAGGAACGAAAATATTTGTGTTTCGCTAGGATTACACGACGGTGGAGCAGGGTCAAGACCTGGGAGGCCGCTAGAGAGCGGCGAAATGTAACGAGTTGACCGTCACCATAATTCCTAAACTTTCGAAAGGTATCGGCTGAGGGATGGATGCGGATGCCTCAAGCGCCGGCGAGAGCGGCACATCGCCGAACCGGACGCCGCCCGCCGTCGCCGGCGTGCCGGGCGGGATCCCGCGCCGCGCCGACCGCAGTGCCATCCGCCGGAACAACCTGGAGGTCGTCGCCCGGCACCTGGCGATGGCGGGCCGCGCATCGCGAGCCGACATCGCGACGGCCACCGGCCTGACGAACTCGACGGTGGCCCGCCTGGTGACCGAACTGCAGAACCTCGGGCTCATCCGGGACGTGGGCACGGCGCCGGCCCGCGGGGCCGGGCGCCCGGGCGCGTGGGTCGAACTCGACGGCACCGGCCTGCTCGTCGTCGGCTGCGAGGTGAACGTGCACCGCATGGTGGTGCGGGTCTGCGATCTCGGCGGGCGGCTGCGGGCCCGGATCGTGCGCCACGTCGACGCGTCATCGATGAGCGCGGCCGCGGCGACCAGGCGCCTGGGCCGGCTGTGCCGCCAGGCGATCGACGAGGCGGTGAACGGACTGCCGCCTGGGCTCGTCGGTCGTCACCGTCGTCGCGGCCGTCCCGGGCACCGTGGACGGCCCGACCCAGACCGTGATCACCGCTCCGAACCTGCACTGGGCGAACTTCGGTCTGGCGGCCGCGCTCGGCGACGCCCTGGGCCTGGCCGGGGTGCCCGTGACGATCGGCAACGACGCGAACTTCGCCGCGCTGGCGGAGTTCTGGTGCGGCCAGCACGCCGGGACCGACGATCTGGTCTACGTCACCGGTGACGTCGGGATCGGCGGCGGCCTGATCGTCGGCGGCCGGCTGCTGGCGAGCGCGAACGGCCAGGCCGGCGAGGTCGGGCACATGACGCTCGACCCGGCCGGCCCGGCCTGCGCGTGCGGGCGCCGCGGCTGCTGGGAGAGCTACGTCGGGCTCGCGGTCCTGCGGAACGCGATCGGCCCGCGGGACTCCACGGTCAGCCCGGCGGCCTTCATCGCCTCCGTCGCCCGGCTGGCCAGCGCGGATGACCTGGCCGCCCGCGCCGCGCTGGCGTCCGTCGGCACCTGGCTCGGCCTGGGGCTGTCGAACCTGATCAACCTGCTGGGCACGCAGCGCGTCATCCTCGGCGGCTACTTCGCCGAGCTGTCCGCGTGGATCCTGCCCGCCGCCCACGTGTCGCTGGCCGGGCACGTGTTCATCAGCCAGCCGATCGAGCCCCTGGTGGCGACGTCGACGCTCGGACCGGACGCCGCCGCGACCGGAGCCGCCCTGTACGCCATCGACAAGCTGATCTCGAACCCCACCCTGCTGGCCGGGCACGCCGGACTCCGGGCCGCGCCAGAATCGTATGTATGGTGACCACTGCTGGAGGTACCGGTGCCCGCTGACCCGAGCTCGGCTCGTCCTTCCTTCGACCTGGCCGGCAAGGTCGCGATCGTGACCGGCGGGGCGTCCGGGATCGGGTCGGCGATCGCCGACACGTTCGCCGCCAAGGGAGCCGCGGTCGCGATCCTGGACGTGCAGGCGGACAAGGCGGCGGCGAAAGCGGCGGCGCTCGGCCCGGGTCACAGCGCCGCCGGCTGCGACGTCACCGACCCGGACTCGGTCCGGACGGCCGTCGCCCGGATCGCCGAACATCACCAGCGGATCGACATCCTGGTCAACAGCGCGGGCATCGTGCGGCTCGCCCCGGCTGAGGAACTGTCCGTCGCGGACTGGGACGCCACGATGAACGTCAACGTGCGCGGGACGTTCCTGATGTGCCAGCAGGCGGGGGCGGTGATGCTGGCCGCCGGGCGGGGCCGCATCATCAACCTGGCCTCGCAGGCGGCGACGGTCGCGCTCGACCAGCACGCGGCGTACTGCGCGTCGAAGGCGGCCGTGCTCGGGCTGACCCGGGTCCTGGCGGCGGAGTGGGCCGGCCGCGGCGTGACGGTGAACGCCATCTCGCCGACGGTCGTGCTCACCGAGCTCGGCCGCCTGGCGTGGTCGGGAGCCAAGGCCGAGGCGATGCTCGCCCAGATTCCCGTGGGCCGGTTCGCCGAGCCCGAGGAGATCGCCGCGGTGGCGCTGTTCCTCGGCTCGGACGACTCGCTGATGATCAACGGAGCCAACATCGTCGTGGATGGCGGCTTCACGATCCGGTAGAAAGTTTCATCCGAGGCCAGCGCAGCAATGCGCAGTCTGGCCAAAGTGTTCGACTAGGCTGGCGGAAAGTTTCGGCCCGGCGGGCCGACCGGAGGAATGGGTGAGCGGCCGTGGATCAGGGGCATTCGGCGGATGCCGGGACGGCGGCGCGGACCGGCTCGGAGGTTCGCGGGACCAGCCCGCGGGTGACGATCGCCTCGATCGCCGCCCAGGCCGGGGTCTCGGTCGCGACCGTGAGCAAGGTGCTCAACGGCCGGGACGAGGTCGCGTCGGCCACCCGGGAGCGGGTCCAGCAGCTGCTCGATGACGCCGCCTACCAGCGGCGCGGGCGGACGGCGGCGAAGCGGGTCGGCCTGGTCGACGTGGTGATACCGACGCTCGACACGCCGTGGGCCTTCGAGGTGCTGAGGGGGGCGGAAAAGGAGGCCAACCGGCTCGGTACCAGCCTGATCCTGACCGTGACCCATGATCAGCACGACCAGCCGCGCGAGTGGATCAAGACGCTGGCCGCGCGCCGGACCGACGGGGCGGTCTTCGTGGTCTCGCGCGTGCACCAGCAGGTGGTCAAGCGGCTGCGCACGCTGAGCGTGCCGCTGGTGGTCGTGGACCAGGTCGGCGGGTCGAGCGCGGAGGCGCCCAGCATCGGCTGCACCAACTGGGCCGGCGGGTTCTCCGCGACCGAGCACCTCATCGACCTGGGGCACCGGCAGATCGCGGTGATCGGCGGCCCGGCGGAGATGATGTGCAGCCAGGAGCGGATCGCGGGGTACGAGGCGGCGATGAGCCGGGCCCAGATCCCGGTGTCCCGGAACATGATCCGGCACGGGGATTTCTACGTAGGCGGCGGCCGCAAGGCCGCGGCGGCGCTGCTGGGGCTGCGCGAACCGCCCACCGCCATCTTCGCCGGCTCGGATGAGCAGGCCCGCGGGGTCTACGACGAGGCCCACGCGCGCGGCCTGCGGATCCCGCAGGACCTCAGCGTGGTCGGCTTCGACGACGTCGAGGTGTGCGAGTGGATGTCACCCCG
Source organism: uncultured Actinomycetota bacterium (assembly GCA_963839095.1). Lineage (GTDB taxonomy): Bacteria > Actinomycetota > Actinomycetes > Streptosporangiales > Streptosporangiaceae > Palsa-504. The sequence continues at coordinate 32,002 of CAWIUF010000020.1, forward strand.
GCTGACCACGGTGCGCCAGCCGCTGGACCAGATGGCGGCCCTGGCGATCCGCACCGTGCTGCAGAACCCGCCGTCGAGCGGCGACACCCCGACCCGGATCGAGCTCGCTACCACGCTGGTCGTGCGGGACAGCACCGCACCGCCCGGCGGGACCCCGGACGCGGCGGCCGCCGGGCGGGTCAGGGGCTCAGCAGCGGACGCATGAAGCTCCGCTCGTAACGCAGGACACAGCCTGACTCGTCGCGGATGCGGTCGGCGGCGATGAATTCAGGATCCACGCCGAACAGCTGCCGGTACGACTCGTACGCGGCCAGGGACGGGAACGAGAACAGGGCCAGGGCGCGGTCGCTGGCGCCTTCGGCGGGCAGGAAGTAGCCGTGGTGCTGGCCGCCGTGCTTGGTCACCAGGGCGATCCAGGCCCGGGCGAACTCCTCGAAGACCGGGATCTGGCGGGAATCGATGGTGTACTCCACCACGCAAGTGATCATCGCGACAGGCTAACCCGGGCCGATACCAAGCAGGCTATGGTCGGACTGGATCGGGAAGGCAACCGGAATCTGGCCATGGACCGGGAGAACAGGACGCAGGATACCGGGTTATCATCCACGGGCACTGGCCTAATTCGGTTCCATGACGATATCGCCGCTGACGCGTTCACGCCGCACCAACCACGCCCGGCCTCGGGCGGCTGCCGGCAGGGCGGGTGCGATAATCTCGGCTGGTATTTTCCGAGATCGGAGGTACTGACCGTCAAAGTTGTGCTCCGTCTCAGGTTTATCGTCGTCAGGATGCGGCATCTCGTCGAGGGCGGTACGCGAGTAGCGGCACAAGCCAGGCCGGGTTGACGTGGAGCTACCCAAATCGGCGAGCTTGCCCCTGCTGGAACTACCACTATTCAACCCGAGTTTGCGCGAGCTAGGCGGGCGTTCCGATGGCGGGCAGGTACTGCGCTGCCATCAGATTCAGAGATTTGGAGCGTTTACGATGGATCCGGATGACGTGACGCCAGCCGTCTTCCTGAGCTACGCCGGCCCCGAACGGCAACAGGCCCGTGAAGTCCGGACCGCCCTCGAACAGCGCGGCATCAGGGTCTTGATGGACGTCGATTTCGAGCCGGGCCAGGACGCCCTCGTCAGTATCGGCCACGCGATCAGCTCCGGAGTGTTTCTGCCACTTATTTCCACGGCATACCTGGACCGGCCGTTTACTCAACTGGAAGTTTCGGCGGCGGTGATGACCGGCCAAGACAACATGTTCCTGCCGATTCTCATCGAGAACGCCCCGGCTCCGGTTACTGAGAAGGGCCGAAATCTCTGGACCGTGCTGAACGGCCGTACGTATTGGCTCGCCGAGATGACGCCCGAATCGTTCGATGAGCTGGCCAGGCAGGTGAGAAGAAAAGCAGGTTACAGGGCGCAGCAGCTCGTTCCGTTGCCGAACCCGATGATTACCACTGGGTTGAATATCGCCTTGATCTATGACTGGGAAGATGGCCACCTTGCCGACGGCATAGCCAGGCAGTGTGAGCATGCGGGCCTGACCGTAGCAGCAATGGTAGTCGCGGGAGCGCCGGAGGCGATGCGAGCGCTCCCACCGGAGGCGCATATTGCCGTGCTGTGGACCACGGCCGCCCAAGGCAGCCCAGAGGTAGCCGAAGAAGTCGTCAGTGCCCTAGCCATCCAGCGCAAGCTCCTGTACCTAGTTCTTCCCGACAGCCCGCCCTGCCCCAATGGCGTGTCCTTCATGAGGCTGGAATCCGCCGGGAACACGACGGGACGCCCCGAGCGACCCGCGAGCCGCTGGGCGAGAGATCGCATGGTATTGCGTGCCCGTCTCGGCGAGGCACTCCGGATGAACGACGGTGTCCCGTTCCACTTGCTCGGCGACAAGTTCTGCGCCAGCCGGGACGCCGCCGCGGCCACAGCGGCGGCTTACCAGCTGGCCGTGTACCAGTTCCCGCCGCTCGACGAGGCACGGCTGGAAGCGGTCCTGGCCTACACCGCCGTGGCCGGTTCCGCGGGGAGTGGCGGTACGCAGCCGAGTTGCTGTACTCCGAGCCGTTCCCGGACATCGTCGCCGGGATGACCTACCCGCCGATCGTGCTGGCCCTCGCCGCCGAACGGCTGTCTCTCGACTTCGAGCTTGGTCGCATCACCGACACCCAGAGCCGGGCGAAGACCATCTTGTTGCGGGCACTGGCAGCTGGCGAGTGGCCGCTCATCATCGCCATGCATCGCCAGATTGGCATGCTGGCCGAGGAGCGCGGCGAGTATCCGCTGGCGAGGGATCACCTCGACCGTGCTTGCCACTACGCCGAGGATTTGCTGGAGACGCCGTTCCTGGCAGACCGTATTCCTAGTTACCCGGCACGCGTGGCGTTGCGGGCGGACTGCCTGCGCGAACTGGCCGCGGCGGAATGGCGGGCCGGGGATTCCGCGCTTGCCCAGGCACACCTCGCCCAGGCCAGGCAGGCCCTGACGCTGATCAGTGATAAGCCCGCCGCCGAGTACCTCATCCGGGTCGTCGACTACCAGGCCGCTCGCGTCGCTTATTCCATCGGGCATGACTACGAAGCGGCCCTGAGCGTCCTTCAGGAGAGTTACCGGTCGCTGCAGCTATTCGACAACCCGATCCGGCTGGCCACGGTCCTCGAGTCCCTGGTGCAGCTCAAGATGGACTTCCTGCGCGAGCGTAACGATTCGGCCCATGAGCTGCGCGTTACCCTGGAGAAGATCCGGCGGGTCCGCCGCCTGCGCGGCCACGACTACATGATCGCAAGGACAACCAAATCCCTGGGGGATCTGGAATTCGCCCTCGGCCGTTCCGCCGATGCCCTGGAGCAGTACGAGGAAGCCAGCGACGAATTCAACCGCCTCGGAAAGTACCCAGAGCTCGCAGGGACGGTACGTTCCATAGCCCAGTGTCAGGCACGGCTCGGCGATCCAGCGGGCTCCATAGAGATGCTGGAGGTCTTCCGCACGCAGCTGAACGACCTTGGTCTAGACAAACTCCAGACTGAGATCCGAGCCGAGATATCGCGGTTGCGCACTCCGCGGACCGCGCCCGCCCAGATCGTCGACGATACAGAGATGATCGACATCGGCGAGTACTCGGTGCACGAATGGATTACCTCGGGTCTGCTCCAGGCATCTGGCATCCGAGGCGACAGCGTGATCCTCGGGGCCGGCGATGACGGAGCCGTGCTGCGTTCGAAGCCCGGCGAGGACCTGATCGTCAGTACTGACTCGGTACCGCCTGGGCTGGTAGCCGCCGATACCGAACGTAGTGCGCGCTACGCCGCCCGGTTCGCGGTCGTCAGCGCGCTGTCTGACATCATCGCCATGGGCGGTGAGCCACTGGCGATACTGGTCAACCTTCACCTCCAGCGGACTACCAGCGCATCATGGGCTCGTTCTTTCCTACGCCGGGTGGCCGAGGAAGCGGCTCATTACGGCGCGGTCATCGTCGGCGGCGACCTGCGAGAACGATCCCAGAAGGCATTGACCGTAACCGCTGTCGGCCATGTCCGCAAGGATCAGGCGCTTACCCGCGGCGGCGCTAAACCAGGAGACCTGGTCGTCCTCACCTTGTCATCAGGACCAGGCCATGAGTTCACTGGGCTAGGGACGCGGTGGGTCCACGAGCTCGCACCGAGCCTGTCCAGGAATGAGGCCGATCTCATCGCCGACTTGATTGCCAGAGATACCACTTTCACCGATCTGGGCCTGCCGCACGACACCATGCGAGCGATTGCCGCAGAATGCCCGGCGAATTCTGCGATAGACACCAGCGATGGCGTGCTGGCTTGTGCGCAACTCATCAGCGATGCGGCAAGAGTGGGGATAGAACTGTTCCCTGAAACACTAGAGAAACTTGTTAACCGGGATGTAGCCCGCCTGGCACAGGCTCTCGGCATAGCGCCATTTTTGTTTGCCCTAAATGCCGGATATGATTGGGAAGTCATATTTACGGTTCCCAAAGCACAACAAAAAGTCCTAGATTCTCTCAGCCGACCGCTTCGTCTTGGCTATGCCCGAGTAGCTGTGATAGGAGAGGTCGTACAGCGTCAGCCCTGGGCTGACAGGGGCGTCAGGCTCCGGACTCCGGGTGGATCCGGCGCCGTGCTCTCCTACTTCACAGGGGAGAAGTTCCTCTCTTCGCGGACGTACGAGTCTCACGCCCGCGAGTGGCTAGAGTTCGCTATGGAGTCGACGAGACTCATCCGAGACTAGACACCCGGACGGATCTCAGTGAATAGTCTGTCTGCGCTGCCTCATCGTGCGACGGTGCCACACGACGGAGCCAAAAATGCTCACAGAGCAACTGATTTGACACGTTCAGTGATCCTGGTCGGCGCTGGGCGGCGCGGGCTCAGCGCTCATCTCCCGGCGCTCGAGGCTAGCGGACATTTCCGATTGACCGGCATTATCGATACCAAGGAACGGATCGCGCAGCTAGCAAGAATTCCGGATCTCACCGTCCCGATGTACGACATCCTCGGTCCCGCGCTCGTCAGCCCGAGACCAGACTTCGCCATTGTGGCTACGCCGCACGACAGCCACGTTGCGCTGGCCGAGGAGCTGCTCCGGGCCCGGGTGCCAACGTTGCTAGAGAAGCCGCCGGCCCGCAGTGCGCCAGAACTGGCTACGCTGCTACGGCTCAGCCGGGATCTGGGAACTCCACTGGCCACGTCGCTGCCGCTGCACTACCGGGATCACTATCAGCCATTCATCCGCCTGCTCAGCTCACCGGCACTTACCGATGTCGAGGTGAGCATCCGTGCTAGCGTGCCGAGCTGGCAGGGCGCCGACAGCTGGCGCCTGTCGCGCGAGCGGTCCGGCGGCGGTGTCCTCATCGACCTGGGTTATCACTACCTCGAACTGCTCATTGCGTGCCTAGGGCTGCCGGACGACAAGTCGGTCCTGCTGACCAGTCCAGCCGACACCAGCTGCGAGGTGGAAGGCGAAGCACTAGTATCCCTGTGGTTCGCCGGGAGACGACTGCAAGTCCAGCTCCAGCTGTTCTCAGGGACCGAGGCCGGCAAAGGCAGTGAGCTGTCGGTCACCCGGCAAGGCGAGCCTCTCTTCCGCAGCTCAGAAGGCGGGCCAGCTCCCGACACATCCAGCCGAGCAGGGGAACCGCTGCCTGCACCGCTCACACCGGCAGCGGCGCAGCTTGAGGCGCTGATAGGGTCGGGATTCCTTGAAGGCGGGGGTGGCTGGTACGAGGCGCTACGCCGACAACACGCTGTCATGATGCTGCTCGACGACCTGTACGCCGCCGCAGAGTTCATGACCTGCCTGCCAAGGATCGCGGACTTGCCAGAGATTACGTGGCCGACGGACGTCACCGGGCTACGGGAGAGGGCGCCAGCATGAGAAGCCCCAGAAGCGCTCTTGCTATCCACGGCGGCCGTCCGATCGCCCCCCAGCCGGTGTGCGAAAACTGGCCCCGGCTCACCCCGGACCTGGAGATCCGCCTGGTGGAACAGGCACGGGAGGGCCTGTCCATCTATGACCGGAGCGGAATCGTCCAGGAGTTCGAGGATGCCTTCGCTGGGTACGTTGGCGTGCCACGCGCCTTGACTACCTCTTCAGGTACTGCCGCGCTCCATTCCCTGTACTACGGTGCCCGGATCGGCCCTGGCGACGAGGTTATCTGCTGTGACTACGGCTTTTTCGCCACGGTCACACCGCTTCTGCAACTGGGCGCCACGCCGGTCTTCGTGGACTGCTCTCCCGACGGGACCATTTCCGTCGCCCATGCAGAGGCCGCAGTCACCGGCAAGACCAAAGCCATCATGGTCACCCATATGTGGGGTCAGCCAGCCCAGATGGATGCTCTCCGAGAACTCTGCGACAGGAAACGCCTGCTGTTGTTCGAGGACTGCTCGCATGCGCATGGAGCGCGCTTCGCTGGGCAGGTGTTGGGCAGCCTTGGCGACGGCGCCGCCTGGAGCCTGCAGTCGAATAAGACCATCTGGGCTGGAGAGGGCGGAGTTCTCGCTACCAGCCTCCCGGACTTGTACGAGCGAGCGCTGCTGCTGGGCCACTTCAATCGCCGGGCGCTCCAGGAGATACCGCAGTCGTCACCAAACTTCGCCAGCGCATTCACCGGGACAGGGCTGAAATACCGGGCGCATCCGCTGGGCCTGGCCTTGGCACTGCCCCAGATCAAGACCGTAGACCAGCTCATCGAGGACCGGCACAAGTCCGCGGCAATCCTTGCTGACGCGCTGGGATCCATCCCGGGCGTCGAACTGGTTCAGCGTTGGCAGGCAGGCAGCATGCACGGCTATTACGCACTCGTCGCACTGATCGACCCAGAGGCGTGCGGGTTCGGCCGGGAAGCCTTCACCCGTGCCATTCGCGCGGAGAACATCCACACGGTGAGCATTCCACGGCAGATGAACTCGATGTCGCAGTACCCGGTCTTTACCCAGACCGAGCCGCCGGCACGACGGCGCGGGTCGCCGGTGACCTGGAAGCGTCCCGGCGTATCACCGCGACGGCGATCAAGTTCTTCGTCCCGGCTGCAGCGGCGGATCTCACGGGGAACACCAGCCCGACCGTGGTCGCCGATGCCATCAGCAAGGTCGGAGCAGGCCTTCCCGGGCTGCGGTAGCCCGCCCAGGAGATGTCATGGCCGCTCCCCCACATGACCCAGATGACGTACTGGCCATGCAGAGCCAGGAGCTGCTCGGCAACTACCGCGCTGACCAGGTAACCCGCGTAACGGTAGGCGGCGTATTGCACCGCCACACCAGCGACAACCTCGTGATCCTGGTGCTGAAACGAGTGGCCGATGACGAATACGGCGGTCTGGAGGAGCTCCCCAGCGGCGGCGTCGAGCCAGGAGAAACCCTCAGGAACGCACTAGCCCGGGAAATCCAGGAGGAGACCGGGCTAAGCATCAGGGCGGCAGGGCCGTTCTTGTTTCACTTTATTTACCCCTCCCGCCGAGGGGTCACTGTTCAGCTCAATTTCCTCGCCGAAGCGGCGGGCGACCAACCAGTCCACGTGAATCCGGCCGAGCATGAGTCATTCCGCTGGCTGCCGCTCACGGCCCTGGCCAGTTCCGGTCTGAGCCGTGACGTGCGGCGCGGCCTAGCCAAAGCCATCCCCTCAATGCCCGGATTCCGGTGAACGTCCCTCGGGGAGGTTATGGGTCATGGCGGACTACTACGAGACCTTCGCGGCCGATTACGACTGGCTGTTCGACGACGACACGCTGGCGCACGGCGCCGCGATCAACCACCCCGCGGCGGCGCGGCTGCTGGAAAAGACCAGCCACGGCAGCACCGTGCTGGACGCGGCCTGCGGCACCGGCCACAACGCGGCGGCGCTGGCCCGCCGGGGTTACCGGGTACGGGCCACCGACGGTAGCGACGCGATGGTGGCGATGGCGGCGGCCCGCTTCCGGCACGAGCACCTGGAGATCCCGGTGGAGCGCTGCCTGTGGGCGGACCTTCCGGCCGTCGTCGGCGAGCGGTTCGACGTGGTGCTCTGCATCGGGAACTCGCTCGTGCACACCGGCCGCCGCGACGCCATGATCGAGGCCCTGGCCGGGCTGCGGCAGATGGCCCGCCCCGGCGGGCACCTGGTGATCGATTCGCGTAACTGGGAGAAGATCCACGCCGAGCGGCGGATCGTCCGGGTCGCCGACCGGGTGCGGACCCGCGACGGCCGCCGGTGCGTCAGCTTGTACGCCTGGGAGATACCGGACCGCTTCGGCGAGGAGATCGTCGCTCATATCGTGTTCCTCTTCGAGGACGGCGACCGGATCGACCCACATGAATACCAGATCGATTTCCGCCCCTTCACGGCTCGCTGAGCTGCACGAACGGCTCGAGGCGGCGGGCTTGCGGGTGGTCGGTACCGACTTCGACGCTGCCCGGGACCAGTACGCCGTGGTCGCGACGCCCGCCTGACAATCCGTCCGGCCTGGAAACCCGGCGATCGACAGCAGCGGTGTGCAGGCGGCGAGCGCCAGCAGCGTCATGCCGATAATCCAGCAGCTCCTGAAGGCGAAATAGCGGTATTGTTCGCCATCGTGGCGATGACATTGGGAGATGCCTTCAACCGGCGCAAGAAGCTCGGCGCCGACCTGCAGAGCTGGATCGGCCGGCTGAGCCTGGCCGGGGCCGAGCGCCGCACCTACCGGACGTCGTCCCTGGAAGGTGACACGGCGTACCGGCCCGACCCGGGGACCGAGAAGGTCAGCACCCGGCAGTACACGGTGCAGGAATGCCGGGAGAAGATCGCGGCGATCCTGGCCGAGGACGAGGAGCTGGCGCTGCGGATCTCGCGGACCAACCAGCAGGCGCGGGCCGAGATCGAGGATCTGGACGGCCGGACCCGGGTGCTGTCGATCCCCGAGCTGCTGGTGATCAAGGACGACGCGATCCCCAAGCTGGAGCAGGCGGCCCGGGCGGTGCCGCTGCGCGCCGACGACGTGAGCATCTACGACAGCGGCGATGACTGGGTGCGCTACCGGCAGGTGAAGAAGGTCGAGCGCAAGAAGGAGTCGTTCAGCGACAAGGGCCTGAAGGTGGAGGAGGTCGAGCTGCTCGGCCACGACGTGGTGGAGGTCACCGACTACGGCGTGGCGCGGCGCGAGCAGTGGGACGCCATCGACCGGATCGGCGAGTTCGCCCAGCGGGTCAAGCAGGCGATCAACCAGGCGAACAAGACGGAACTAGCCCGGCTAGATGAGCAGAGCCTAGACTGAGCCCCGTGCGGGGCCGGCCCACCGAAGTGTCGGTTCGTAACAGGTCACCGGTAAACGGCTTCTCGTCTATCCGCCTACCACACACTCAGCAGGTGCGTTTGTTGTAGCTGGTACTGCGTACTTCGTCAGCTGTAGTAGGTACTGAGCAAGCGGTACAACCAAAATGAGGGCAACCACACGCCCTGGCTAGGGCCGGCCCCGCCACCCTGGCACTCAGCGCAGCAGGGACCTGGCGGTCGGCGCCAGCCGTAGCTGCTGCGATGCGCCGGAGCTCCCGGCCTGGCGTAGATACTCGTCGAGGTGCGCCTCGCTCGGAAAACGGGCGAGGCTGGCGAAGACGTTCTCGCCGGTGCGGACCGGCAGCGCCGGGAAGGTGTTCTCGGCGTGCTCGGTCTGCAGGCAGGCCAGCGGCGTGGCTCCGGCCTCGATGAGCACGGGACGGGCCTGGCGGTCGAAGAGGTCCGCGAAGGCCCGGTCGAACGGATGGTCACGGTAGTAGAGAGTGACCAGGATGCGGGACGGCTCGGCTGAGGTAGCGCCCGCCGGGGGCCGGGCGGCCTCCGGCGCGGGGAAGCCCGACCAGGCGGACACCGGCCGCAGCAGCAGCACGTTGTCGCTGTCGATCATCGTGGCGTTGGCCTCGGCGCGGTGCGCCTTCCAGGCCGGGCCGCCGTAGAAGGCGGCCAGGGCGCGGGCCCGGGAGGGCATGTCGTCGAAGCCCCGGATCCAGACGAACCGGTCCGGGTCGTCCAGGTCGCGGAACTGGCCGACGATCGCCATGCCTTCCGCCTCCTGGCTCTCGACCAGCTCCCGGTCGAACAGGTCGATCAGCACATCCCGCTGGCCGGGCCGCAGCGTGTACTGCCTCAGCTCGACGACCGGATAGCGTACGGCATTCATCACACCAGAATGCCGATGTTGCCGGGCCCGGACCGGGAGCTTCGCGGAAAGTGGAACACGTTCTAGTCTGGGGCATGCGTCACGGGATTGTCTTGTTCACGTCCGATCGCGGGATCACGCCGGCTCAGGCGGCGAAGGCCGCGGAGGAGCGCGGATTCGACAGCTTCTACGTGCCGGAGCACACCCATATCCCGGTGAAGCGGGAGGCCGCGCATCCTGGCACCGGGGACGCGACGCTGCCGGACGACCGGTACATGCGGACGCTTGATCCGTGGGTCTGCCTGGCGACCGCGGCCGTGGTCACGTCGCGGATCAGGCTCGCCACCGCGGTGGCGCTGCCGGCCGAGTCCGACCCGGTGACGCTGGCCAAGACCATCGCCACCCTGGATCACCTGTCGGGCGGGCGGGTCACCGTGGGCGCGGGGTTCGGGTGGAACACCGACGAACTCGCCGATCACGGCGTGCCGGCCGGGCGGCGGCGGGCGGTGCTGCGCGAGTACGTCGAGGCGATGCGCGCGCTGTGGACGCAGGACGAGGCGGCCTACGACGGGGAGTTCGTGAACTTCGGGCCGTGCTGGGCGTTTCCGAAGCCGGTGCAGGCGCACGTGCCGCTGATCATCGGCGCGGGCGGCGGGCCGAAGACGTTCGGGTGGATCGCGCGGCACGCCGACGGCTGGATGACGACTCCGGGCGAGGACGACATCAGCGGCAAGGCGGCCGCCCTGCGGGAGGCGTGGGACGCCGCGGGCCGGCCAGGGGCGCCGGACATCCGCGTGCTCATCACCGCGAGGCCCGCCGCGGATGACTTCGCCAGCTGGGAGGCGGCGGGCGTGGCCGAGCTCTTGTGGGGGCTGCCGGACGCACCGGCCGAGACGGTCGAGGCCTACCTGGATCGCCTGGCCCGCCGGATCTCGAGCTGACAGGGGTAGCGTGAGCCATCCCCGTTCGGTCATTCCTGATCTTTTGCCTGTGTCGGTGCTGGACGGGGGCACGTGAGCGGTACGACGTGGTGGTCGCCGGGTTCGGTATCGCCGGGGGGTGCGCGGCGCTGGAGGCGGCCCGGGGCGGGGCCCGGGTGCTGCTGCTCGAGCGGGCCGCCGTGCACGGGGGGACGACCTGCATGGCCGGCGGGCACTTCTACCTCGGCGGAGGCACGGCGGTGCAGCGGGCGACCGGCCACGAGGACTCCGCCGAGGAGATGTACAAGTACCTGGTCGCGACGTCGAAGGAGCCGGAGCACGACAAGATCCGCGCCTACTGCGAGGGCTCGGTCGAGCATTTCGGCTGGCTGGAGGCACTGGGCTTCGCGTTCGAGCGTTCCTTCTTCGGCGGCAAGGCGGTGATCCAGCCGGGTACCGAAGGGCTGATGTTCACCGGCAACGAGAAGGTCTGGCCGTTCCGGGAGCAGGCCCGGCCGGCGCCGCGCGGGCACAAGGTCCCGGTGCCCGGCGACACCCGGGGCGCGGCGCTGGTGATGGACCTGCTGCGGGCCCGGGTCATGGAGGCCGGGGTCGAGGTGCGGTACGAGACCGGGGCGACTGGCCTGGTGGCGGGCGAGTCCGGGGCCGTCATGGGGGTGGGCTGGCGGTCGTTCGGTGCTACCGGGGTCGTCGGGGCCGGCGCGACCGTGATCGCCGCCGGGGGGTTCGTGATGAACCCGGAGATGGTCGCGGAGTACACCCCGGCGCTGGGGACGCCGGGGCTGATCGCGCTCGGGTCGACCTACGACGACGGGCTGGGGATCCGGCTCGGGATGTCGGCGGGCGCCGCGGTCAGGCACCTGGAGGAGCCGTTCATCACCGCCCCCTTCTACCCTCCCCCGGTGCTGGTCACCGGGCTCATCGTCAACTCCCGCGGCGAGCGTTTCGTGGCCGAGGATTCCTACCACGCGCGGACGTCGCAGTTCGTGCTGGAACAGCCCGGGTCGGCCGCCTACCTGATCGTGGACAGCGCGCACCTGGAGCAGCCGCAGATGCCGCTGGTGCCGGTCCTGGACGGCTACGAGACCGTGGCCGAGATGGCGGCGGGCCTCGGCGTGCCGGCCGGGGCGCTGGAGCGGACGCTGGCCCGGTACAACAGGTTCGCGGCGCGCGGGGAGGACCCGGACTTCGGCAAGGGCGCGGACTGGCTGGCGGCGCAGGACCAGGGGCCGTGGGCGGTCTTCGACCTGCGGCCCGGGCACGCGCTGTACGCGGGGTTCACCCTGGGAGGACTGCGGACGACCGTGGACGGGCAGGTGCAGCGCGAGGATGGTTCGGTCATCGCGGGGCTGTACGCGGCCGGGGCCTGCGCGTCGAATATCGCCCAGGACGGCAAGGGGTACGTGTCGGGCGCCCAGCTCGGCGAGGGGTCGTTCTTCGGGCGGCGGGCGGGGCGGCACGCGGCTCGCTTCGGGGCCCCGGGGTAGGCCGGCCAGACTGGCGGCATGGCCGATCACTATGCCGACGGGACCTTCCGGTGGTGGCACCTGTCGCAGCCGCCGCCGGAGCTGGTCGCGGCGCTCGCGGACAGGTGGCTGGCCGGTGGCGGGCGGGTCCTCGACATCGGCTGCGGGCTGGGCACCGAGGCCGGCTACCTCGCCTCGGCCGGCTGGCACGCGGCGGGCATCGACCTGTCCGGGACCGCCCTGGCCCGGGCAGCCGCCGGGCATCCGGAGGCGGCTTTCCTGGCGTGCGCAACGATGTCGACGAGTCGGTGATCGAAGGGACGACTCGTCACCCCGTCCGTGCCACAGCCACCGTCCGTCACTAATCCCGCTTGGGACAAACGACATCAGAGTGGCATTGATGCTGCCAGTGCGACATCAATGTCACATGGGTGTGGCTCTTCTCCGGTGAGCGTCACCGTCGCGGTGCTGACGGTGCCCACGATTGCGGCGGTACGCCTGGTGCAGGGCCCGGCGGCCGCGGCCGCACCGCGGAACGTGCTCCGTGTGCCCCCGCCTACGCTCTTCGGTGCTCTGTGTGCCACACACCACGTAAGCCGGACGCGATCCGGGACGGCGCCGGCGACCTGAGCGGGGCAGCCGACGGGAGCGGGTCCCGGGGCCGATGCGGCCGCAGAAGACATCGCGGAGCCCCCAGACGCGGCTCGCATCAGCCGCACCGAGCCCTCACTCCAAAAGAGCCACACCCGAGTGACATTGATGTCGTGGCCGGCGGCCGGATAGGGCCAGAGCGGGATGGCAGGCGGGAGTGCCTGGTACGGATGCGTACGGGCCTGCGGGTGGGCGCAGTTGCGGACGTTGATCGTCCGGGATCGGGGGTACGGTGCCTGGCATGGCTATCGCACGCTTTCCCAGTGTCGTCCTCGACTGTCCTGACCCGGGCGTCCTCGCGGCCTTCTACGGCGCGATGCTGGACTGGAAGATCGAGGTGAAACCCGGCTGGGCCGAGATCCGCGCCGACTACGGCGACTGCATCGGCTTCCAGCAGGTGGAGTCCTATACACCGCCCCAGTGGCCGGGGCAGGACGTCCCCCAGCAGATGCACATCGACGTGAACGTCGACGACCTCGATGCCGCCGAGGCGGAGGTGCTCGCCCTCGGGGCGACCAAGCACGAGCATCAGCCCGGGACGACCTTCCGGGTGTTCCTCGACCCGGCCGGGCATCCCTTCTGCCTGTGCGTGAGCTGACCGGGGATCTCCGGTTGACACCGCGGGGCTAGCCGCCTGCTAATGATGAGGTGGCCGACAGCGGGCGCGACGCCGATGTCATAGCGTCCGGCCGCGAGCCGCGTGGCCCGGGACCGGTCGATCCGGTCTGGCTGCTCGCGGGGCTGCTGGCCGTGGCACTGGTTGCCGCGGTCACGATCGCGGTGCACTACCGGGCCGAGGCGGCCCGGGTCCGTCGCGGCGCCCTGCCTGGCTCAAGCCGGTCGGCGACCAGCCCGCCGTTGCCGTTGCCGTTGCCGCAGGTGACCAGCACGTCGCTGCGGCTGCCCGCGCCCGGCGGCGTGGCGGGCACGGTGGTCATCACGGCCGCGGCCCTGCCAGGCGCGGGGCGAGGCCAGTTCACGGTGTCGGCCGTGATCACGGGCGGGATGCCGGGCACGGTTTATGACCTGATCGGCAACGACTGCTCGGACGCCACCCCGCTGCCGAACAAGGTGTGGGCGACGGGACTGGCCGGCCCGGATGGCACGGCCAGCCTGACCGGCTACACCTGGGCCGGAGCGGTGCGGGACCGGTACTGGATGACCCTGGACCCGGCACCGGGCCAGCCGCCGGGCTTGCACGGGCAGTTCGCGCAGGGCCGGGCGGCGCCGTTCACGGCCGGCCAGGGGCCGTGTGCCGGGTTAGAAGGCGCTGGCTGCGGGCGTGACCAGCGTGCTGGACTAGGTGAATGAACTCAGCTGTGACGGATGAGGATCTGCTCGCCCGGCAGGCCGCGCTCCAGGAGCTCGCGGAGTTCGCGGCCTGGCTGGACCGGCGGGGCCGGGGTGATGCGGGATGACCGGGAGCCGTGGCTGGACCTGACGCGACGGCAGGTGCTGGCGTTCCGGCGGCAGGCCGGAGCGCTCGGCGAGCGGCTCCCGCGCGGGAGCCGCTCGCTGCGGCAGGCGGCCTGGGCGGGGCTGCAGGACAGCATGCCGCGGGCCGCGCTGCTGTCGATCCACGCTCGCGTCGCCGGGACCGGACCCGCCACCTGGGAGGACCCGTCGCTGGTCCAGCTGTGGGGACCGCGGTACAACGTGTTCGTGGTGGCCGGGTGCGACCTGCCCGTCTTCTCCCTCGGGACGCTGCCCGAGGACGCCAGGGGGCGGCGGAGAGCGGAGGAGCTGGCCGTCCGGCTGCACGCCCACCTGGACGGCGGGCGGATGACCTACGGGGAGGCCGGGCACGCGCTCGGCGTGCATCCCAACATGCTCAGGTACGCGGCGGCGACCGGCACGGTCCTGATCCGGTGGGAAGGCGCGCGGCTGCCGGTGGTCTGGACCGTGCCGCCGCCGCAGCTCAGCGCCGCTGAGGCTCGCCTGGAGCTGGCGCGCCGGTACCTGCATGTCTACGGGCCGGGCACGCCGGAGGCCTTCCGCCGGTGGGCGGGGATCAGCGTGCGCTCGGCCGCGTCGGCGTTCGAGGCGCTCGGCCCCGCGCTGACGCCGGCGCGGACACCGGTCGGCGAGGGGTGGATCCTCAGCGCGGACGAGGCGGCCTTCCGCGCCGCCGCCGATCCGGGACCGGCGGCACCCGCGCGGCTGCTGCCCAGCGGCGACGCCTACTTCCTGCTCTACGCGGCCGACCGGGCCCTGCTGGTCCCGGACGAAGACCGGCGCGGCGCGCTCTGGACGTCGCGGGTCTGGCCCGGCGCCCTGCTCGTCGGGGAGGAGATCGCGGGGACCTGGCGGCGCGCGGGCCCGGTGATCACGGCGCAGGCCTGGCGGCCGCTGTCGCCCGCGGAACGCGACGCGGTCGTGGAGGAAGCCGAGTCCCTGCCGCTGCCCGGCATCGAGGGCAAGCGGATCACCGTCCGCTGGGACGACTGACCCGGCCGCTCAGGGCAGTCCGTTCAGGCCAGCCCCGTTAGGCTAGCCAGAGTGCGGCCCGGTCCCGGTCCAGGCGCTCCGGGGTGCTCATAGTCGCGACCATGAGCTGGACGGCGTCCCGGACATCCCTGGTCAGGTGGAAGCACTCCGCCGCCGACCGGCAGCGGTCCGGGCCGAACTGCCGGGCCGTCTCCACCACCGTGCCGGCCAGGCTGGGCAGTTCGGCGGCGTCGTCCGGGTCGAGCGGCCAGGCCGCTCCCCCGGCCGCCGTGCCCAGGCTGGCGACCTGATCGCCGAGCCAGGTCCACGGGTCGGCGGTCAGCGCGGCGTCCCAGTGCCGGCCCGACGGCTCGTTGCCGGTGAACCGCGGGTGGTAGTGGGCGACGCCGAAGCTGCCCGGCGGATCCGTGAGCCGGTCGAACAGGTCGGCTCGCCACAGCGGGCGGTCGACCGTGGTGACCTGGGCCGCCGACTCGCTGCCGCGGTGCGGCTGGGGCGGCAGGTCCCGGATCTCGATCCGGGCGCCGTGCTCCATGGAGGCGTCATCGAGGTCGATCTCGAACCAGTGCCGGATGATCACGGCCGAGCGCGAGAGAGCCAGAATGTGCTGCACGGTACCCCGGTTACCTGGAGCTGGACGTCCAGGGGCCAGTATGCCGCCGGGTGAGCAGCATGGTCAACGGGCCCGGAGAGCGGCCGCGAGGGCATGCACGAGTTCACCGAGACCCACGTGATGGCGATGCCGTCCGAGGGATAAGGGCCTTGTCAGGCGGTCACCGGCACTGAGCATTGCCAGCGGGACGGCCTATGGGCCGGGGGCAGGCTCCCGGCGGTCCGCTATCTGACGATCGAGTTGCGGTGGCCCGGTGATCACGAGCACTCTAGCCGCCCCGCTGCTGGTCACGGTGAAGCCGTGCGGCTGATCGCGCGGCACGAAGACGAAGCTGCCGGGGGTGGCGGTCCACCTGTCCTGTCCGCAGAAGCCGGTCAGCTCGCCCGCGAGCAGGTAGAACATCTCATCCTCGCCGGCGTGCACGTGTTCACGCACGGACAGCCCGGGCGGGTAGGTCGATTCCATCACGGCAAGCTGACCGGACGTGTGCTCGCCTGAAGCTTTGATCACGACGCTGGCTCCGTGGAAACCATAGGCGGGACCCTCACCAGGCCCCAGCGCAAAACCGGGCATTACTGCCCACCGCCTTTCCCGGACTGCAACTGCCCAGTTTTCCGATTTTCAGCTCGGGTACGCAAGGGCCAGCAGCCCACCGCACCCGCCCGTCCGCATCCGGATCTGCCGCGTTGCGAGCACGGACTGGCGGCCAGGCCGGGTCTATCCTGGTTCTGGAAAGGTGCCTCGGCGCCGGAATGGTTCAGCCGCGGTACCGGACGATGCCCCGTGCCATGGCCCGGTGGCCGTAGGCCATCCAGCCGGCTGGCCCGGGGGCCGCCGCCAGGGCGCCGCCAGACGGCAGGTCGGCCGGGTCGACACCAACGCCGAGCAGGGTCCTGGTCACCGCCTGGGCCGCGTCGAGCAGATCATCCAGCGCACGGGCAAGGTGCGCCCCGGTGACCGTGGGCAGCGCCGGGTCGTCCTGCAGCGCCTCCAGCACGCTGCGCCGGATCAGTTCCTTCAGGAAAGAGGCGGTGGTGCCGTCGGTCCGCTCGACGGCCAGCTGCACGTCCTCCGGTGTCAGGTCCAGCGGCACGTTCCGTCCGTAGAGAGTGAGCAGGCGCTCCCGTGCTGGCGCATCGGGCAGAGCGATCTCGACCGCTATGTCGACCCGTCCCGGCCGCGCGGCCAGGGCGGGCTCCAGCAGGTCGGCACGGTTAGTGGTGAGCAAGAACAGCAGGTCGGCGTCGGCTGCCGCGCCGTCCATGGCGTCGAGCAGGTCGAACAAGACCGGGCTGGAGGACGGGCCGAGCGAGCGTTCCTCGGCGACCAGGTCGACATCCTCGAGGACGACTACGGAGGGCAGCAGGACACGGGCCAGATCGGTGACGCCGCCGACGGCGGCCAGGGAGCGGCCGGTGAGGACCAGGCGCGTGTAGCCGCTCATCTGACCCAGCAGGTAACGCGTCGTGTGCGTCTTGCCGGTGCCCGGCGGGCCGTAGAGCAGCAGCCCGCGCTTGAGATGCTGGCCGGTAGCCAGCAGCCGGTCCCGGTGGCCGGCGACGCCGAGAGCATGCCGCTCGACCCGCGCCAGGACCGCCGAGGGAAGCACGACGTCTTCCCGGCGCAGGCCCGGCAGATCGGCGAAGGCGAGGTTGACGCCGCCCATCGGGTCCAGCGACACGTCGAGCAGGTGCCCGCGGTAGACGTTGAGCTCGGCTCGCAGCTGGT
Organism: uncultured Actinomycetota bacterium; assembly: GCA_963839095.1. Classification (GTDB taxonomy): domain Bacteria; phylum Actinomycetota; class Actinomycetes; order Streptosporangiales; family Streptosporangiaceae; genus Palsa-504. The sequence goes on from CAWIUF010000020.1 coordinate 49,458, forward strand.
CGAGGCGGGCGAGCAGCTGCTGGGCCAGGTGCACCGGCAGGCCCGCCACCTCCACTTGCAGACCGGGCTGATGCTCGCTCGGAGCCTGGATCATCACGACATAACGGCCGGCCTCGTCGCTGACCAGCAGCACCGCCAGGCGCAGGCAGCCCAGCGTGGAGCCCGGGCCGTTCGGCAGGTCGGTCAGCGCCGGCGCGGTCAGGCGTATCGGCGGCAGCCCGTCGCCCCCGACGAGCTGCTGCAGCGACAGGCCCCCGTAGTGCGGTGGCATGGCGATACCGCGGACCTCGACCGCCCGGCCGGCCTGCGCAGACCAGGCATCGATGGCCGTCTGCACGTTGACGTGCTCGAAGGGAGGCAGGTCACGGGTTACCACCGAATGGTGCGTGCCATCGGGTCCGAGAAAATCACGAACCAGCGCCGACACCTCATTGTCGTGCCCGGCGCCGGCCGCCGGCGAATGAATCCAGTCCAGGAATTCACGGAACGCCGCCGCGAATTCCCGGGCCTGGCGATCTGGTGCCTGATCCGGCATAGCCTGGACCTCCCGTTCCGGTGGCCGCCCCGGCGGCCAGCACACAACCCAGCCAGATACTTGCGAGAACCTCTCAAAGACAGTAACCGGCCGGCGTCCCCAGCCAGCTCACCGCGGTAAGCCCGATCCGGTGCGGGTCCACCACCCTGTAATTCCTGACCCGTGTTCCGCCTCCGGCAGAACAACAGTGCCGGTGTCAGCTGGCCATGTAGATGAGCTCGAGCTGGAGGTTGTCGGGATCGCGGAAGACGACGACCGAGTAGGGCATCGGCTCGGTGGTGTCGATCGCGCCGGAGTTCTCGACGCCGAGGCTGTCGAGCCAGCTCGCCCAGGTGTCGAGATCGGCGCGGGTCGCGACCGTGAACGACATGTGGTCCAGGCCGGTGCAGCTCTCGTCGAAGTCCCGGCCGGGGTTGCCGTCGTGATGGTGCAGCCCGATCGCGATACCCGAGCGCGGGTCCATCATGAGGACGGCGTAGCCGCTCTTCTTCCCGCCGTAGTGCGGGAACGGGACCGGCACCCGGGTCATCCCGAAGACCCGCTCGTACCACTGCGCGCTCGCCTCGACATCGGAGACAGTCGCCGCGAAGTGATCGAATTTAGTGACAGCAGGCGCCGCACCGGGCTCAGTCAAGGTAGTCCCCTTGTCAGCAGCTTCTTTGCCGCACCGCCGCACGCGGCCTGGCATGATGCTAGCTGCTGCGAGGACGCGGAGACTAGATGCCGTGGCGCCTAAGATGCCCGTATGGCCGGCAATGCGGACGCGCGGAGCGCCGAGCCCGTGGTGAACCCCGGCGTGCGGGAAGCCAGGGCCCGGCGGCTCATCCGCATGACGAAAGAGCAGATCGCGGGCCGGACCGGGCCGGTCCGGCAGATCCGCTACCGGGACCAGGTCGTCTCGCCGCTCGCGCTGGAACTGGAGTGCCGGAATCTGCTGCGGCGCGCCCAGCGGGCGATCGCCACCATCGTGACGTCGAAGGTGTACGCGGGCGAGCTGCGCGGCGCCGTCGGGGAAGTCGTCCTCCGGCAGCACGAGTGGGAGATCGCGGTCGCGCTGCGCGAGATCACCGAGCTGCTGCTCGACCTGGTGGCGGACAACGCCAGGGGGATGGCGGGGCCGATGACGACCACCATCCTGGTCTCCCAGAACCGCGCGATCACCATCGCCAGGAACGCCACCACAACCCGGGTCCTGGCCCTCGAGCTGCTCGCGGCGCAGGTGGCGGCGGCCGAGGCCGCGCGGCGGGACTGGGAGACCTCGCACCAGATGGCGGCCAGGAACGACAAGTACCTCGACCTGGTGGCCCGCACCGCGGCGGACCAGCAGGCCACCGTGGAGATCACCGACCTGGCCGATCAGGCCGGCGAGGCGGCGCAGGCGTTCCGCGAGACGCTGCAGCAGGCCACCCTGACGGCGGAGGCACTGGCGCTGCCGGAGCCGCGCCAGCCCTGAGCTCGCCGACGGCGTCTCAGTACACGCAGGGAATGCCGAACTTGGCGTTCGGCTTGACGGTCACCGCGCCGCCGGCCTGGCCGTTGTTGGCCGCCGAGGTAGCGGTGGCCGAGGGTGCCGTGGCCGATGCGCCGATGCCAGCGGGTACCGCGGTGGACGTGGTGCCGAGCAGTACCTCCACGTGCCCGGCCGTCACCGAGGTGGCCGCGGTGGCGGTCGCGCCGAAGTAACCCGCGATCTTCTTCGCGTTGGCGGCCGCCCCGGTTCCGTAGAACACCTGGGTGGCCGCCTGCACGGTCTGCGATTGCGCCGCCGGGCTGCCGGTGGCGCCGGCCTTGTAGCCCGCCGAGACGAGCGCCTGCGACACCGCCGCGGCCAGCAGGTTCGTCGTTCCCCCGTTGTACACGTCGACGGTGACGGTGGAGGGCGGCGGGATGGGTTTGGCGCTGGCCGGCTTCTTCTTGGCGGCTGGTCCCTTCAGCTGGTCCGCGGGGGGCTGACTGAACGCGCTCTGGACGAGGTGCCTCGCGTAGGGCAGGTTGATGATGTCCACGTCCTGGCGCACCCCGTTGACCAGGACACCGTTCTGCGTGGTGACGATGGGCAGCGTGCTGAGGGTCAGGTTCTTCCCGGTCAGGGCGTGCATCTCGTTGGCGAACTCGAGCAGGTTCCAGCCGCCGGACGCGATGAGGTACTTCCTGGCCACGCCGAGCAGGTTGGTGAGCTGGCCGAGATCGGTGAGCGCCCCCTGGTGGCCGAGATGCCAGAGGACGTAGTCGATGACCGCCTGCTGGCGGTGCGTGCGGTCCAGGTCCCCGTTGGGGAGGTTGTCCCGCTCGCGCACGAACGACAGGGCTTGCGCGGCTCCCAGGTGGAGGTAGCCCGCGTGGGGCTGGCTGAAGCCGGAGTTGGTGTCATGGAGGTTCCGGCCGCCGTCCCACGACTTCACGCACACCTCGATCCCGCCGAACGCCTGGGCCAGGGCGTAGAACCCGGCCAGGTTCACCTCGGCGAAGTGGTCGATGTGCTCGCCGGTGACCGCCGAGACGGTGGCGATCGCGGCCGCCTGGCCGGCCTCATTGGCCAGGAAGTACCGCTGGTTGTGGCTCATTTTCGAGTTGACGGTCTCGTTCAGGCTCTGCGCCCAGGCCAGGCCGTAGGCCTGGTCGATCTTTCCCTGGGACTCGCCGTCATACGGCTGGGGGAAGGTCACCAGGTCGTCGCGCGGGATCGAGAAACCGACGGCCTTCTGCCCGCCCGCGAAGATATGGATCAGGATCAGGGTGTTCGTGTCCTGGCCGCCGACGCCCTCGAACTCGACTCCGTGCACGCTGCCGGCGTGCAGTGCGTTGAGGAGGCGTGCGGGCAAGATGTTGCCGTTGTAGTCGGTCCGGCTCTCCAGGCCCATCAGCAAGATGTTCATCGCACCGGTTTGCGGACCGCCGGTGTCCACGTTGGAGCTGGCCAGGCCGCCGACCTGACGCTGCACGTAGTGGGCGTAGCCCGCTACGGCCAGCACGATAACGGCCAGCACGCAGGTCACCGCGTATCCGATCGTGCCTGCGATCGACCGCCACGAAGACACGCCCCGACTCTAGTTCAGAACGCGAACATATTCGGGCAAAAGGAAACTACGAGTGTCTTACGCGTGGCCGGGGGCGGTCCGCTCCCAGCTGACGATCTCGCCGGCCGGGTGCCGGGTGAAGTCGGGCAGCGTGGTCAGCGCCTGCTCCTCGCCACCCGGGGTGTAGGTGACGAGCAGCCGCAGCGTCCGCCAGCCGGTGTTGAGGGTGGAATGCAGGGTCCCCATCGGGATGTAGACCGTGTCGCCCTCGGTGACGGGGAACTCCTCGTCCCCGACGGTCTGCGTGCCGGTCCCGGAGATCACGTAGATCAGCTCGTCCGCCTGCTCGTGCAGGTGCCGGGCGTGTCCCTGGCCGGGGTTGACGATGACCTCGCCCTGCGAGCTGGCCGCGCCCGGGATCGTCACCGGGGACACGAACCACTTCATCGTGCCCCAGTCCAGGCTGAACGTCTCCACCTCGGCGGGCTTGATGTGCGCCACGGTCATGCCTGCTCCTTCGGTGCCAGGGAGAGCTCGGTGAACGCGCGCACCTGGGCGGTGAGCGCGCGCTCGACGGGCAGCCGCTCCATCGACGAGGCGCCGAAGAAGCCGCAGACCCCGGTGGTGCGCGTGAGCACGTAGCCGGCGTCGGCCGGCTCGGCGATCGGGCCGCCGTGGCACAGCACCAGGATGTCCGGCTTGACCGCGACCGCCGCGTCCCGCATGGCCTGGACCCGGCCGACCGCCTCGTCCAGGGTCAGCGCGGTCTGCGCCCCGATCGTGCCCGAGGTGGTCAGCCCCATGTGCGGGACCAGGATGTCGGCCCCGGCCCGGGCCATCTGCTCGGCCTGGCCGGGGTCGAATACGTACGGGCAGGTGAGGTGGCCGCGCTCGGCGGCCAGGCGGATCATCTCCACCTCGGCGCCGAAGCTCATCCCGGTCTCTTCGAGGTTCTGCCGGAACACGCCGTCGATGAGCCCGACGGTGGGGAAGTTCTGCACCCCGGCGAAGCCCGTCGCGGCCAGTTCGTCCAGGAAGCGGGGCATCAGCCGGAACGGGTCGGTGCCGCATACGCCGGCCAGCACCGGCACGTCACGGACGACGGGGAGCACCTCGCCAGCCATCTCCAGCACGATCGCGTTGGCGTCGCCGTAGGGCATCAGCCCAGCCAGCGACCCGCGCCCGGCCATCCGGTACCGGCCCGAGTTGTAGATGATGATCAGGTCGGCCCCGCCGGCCTCGGCGCACTTGGCCGACAGCCCGGTGCCGGCGCCGGCGCCGATGACCGGCAGGCCCGCGTCGGCCTTGGCCCGCAGCCGGGCGAGCAGCGCTTCCCGCCCCATGCTCACGTCCCTTCGGTGATCAGCTGGTGCAGCCGGTCCGCCATCGCCGTGGCGAACCGCGGATCGTTGATGTGCGCGTCGATCCGCCGCAGCGTCCGCCCGGCCGCGGTCAGCTCGCGGTCCAGCGCGTCGAGGCACGCCGCGTCGGCGGGCGGGTCCCAGAACGGCTGCCCATCGGCGTCCAGGGCGCTGATACCTCGTTCGGGCCAGAAGACCTCGGCCGGCCCGGTCGCGGCGGCGGCCTTGCGGCCGATCCGGCCGCCTAGCTCGGCCATCTCCCCCGCGGTGGTCCGCATCAGGGTCACGGTCGGGTTGTGCTCGAAGAACAGGCGGCCAGCGAACTTGTCCGGCACGGTATCGGGCGGCCCGAAGTTCACCATGTCCAGGGCGCCGGGCCCGATCACCTGCGGCAGCCCGGCGGCGCCGGCCGCGGTGAGCCGGTCCGGTCCGGCCGACAGCACGCCGCCGACCAGGTCGTCGGCCAGTTCGGTGGTGGTCAGGTCCAGCACCCCGCTGACCAGCCGGGCCTCGGCCAGCGCCTCGAGCGCCCGGCCGCCGGCCCCGGTGGCGTGGAAGACCAGTACCTCGTAGCCGAGCTCGGCCAGCCGGGTCCGGGCGGTCTCGACCGCCGGGGTGGTCACGCCGAACATGCTCGCCGCGATCAGCGGGCGGTCACCGTCGTCCGGGGCATCCGCGGCCGCCTGAGCCGCACGGGCCGCGACCATGCCGGCCATGGCCGCGGCCGCGTTGCCGAGCACCAGCCGGGAGATCCGGTTGATCCCGGCCACGTCCACCACCGAGTACATGATGGCGACGTCCTTGGCCCCGATGTACGGCGACACGTCACCGGAGGCCATGGTGGACACCAGGAGCTTCGGCAGGCCGACCGGGAGTCCCGCCATGACCTGCGCGGCGATCGACGAACCGCCCGAGCCTCCGGCGGACAGTACCCCGCCGGCCCGGCCCTGTGCGACCAGGCCGGCCACGAGCACGGCCGCGCCGCGGCCCATCTCCGTCACTGCCCGGCCGCGGTCCGCGGCGGCGCGCAGCTCGGCCCGGGTGGTGCCGGCGGCGGCCGCCACCGCGTCCCCGTCGATGTCGGGGGTCAGGCCGTCCGGGTCGCCGGTGCCGGCGTCGATCACGATGACCTCGGCGCCGGCCGCGCGCAGCCGGTCAGCCAGGAATGCGAAATCCGGGCCCTTGGTGTCCAGGGTCCCGACCAGTGCGACGGCTGCCATGCGCCGTTACGTTACCGGTAGCGGAAGCCGTCGAGGAAGCGGCGGAAGACGCCGCCTTCGCGGGGCAGCGGGGCGGCCGGGGGCGCGGTGGCCCGCTGGCGCGCGATGGGCTGGTCGTAGTCGGTGCGGGCGATGGCGTCGACGGTCTGGGCCTCGTCGAAGTCCTCGGAACCCTCGAGTTGCGGCACGAAGCCGACCAGCATGCCGTCGCGCATGACCTGGGCCTCGAGGCCGGCCGTGCCGTCGGTGTCCCACTCGGCCGTGCGGCCGCCGGTCAGGGTGACGCTGATGCCGTACTGGGTGGTACCAGCCCGGAGCAGGTGAGCGTTGACGCCGCGGTCACGGAGGGCGTCGACCACGCGGCGGGCGCGGAATTCGTCCATGTACGAAACGCTAGCGCCCTTTCCTGAAGGATCGCTTAACGTTCCCGGAGTGCGGTCTGACCTAGTTGCGGCGCCAGGCCCGGGTGTGGTCGGCTAGCCAGGGGCGCGAGTGCCGGAGGAGACAAGCAATGAAGGTCAGCTTGTTCGAGCAGGTGCCCTACCGGTACCTGCCCGCGGGCTTCGAGGACCAGCACAGCTCGGTGGTGACGGCGCCCTACGACGTCGTCGACCCGGCGCGGATGACCGAATCGCTGTTCGCGGCCTACGCGGAGCTCATGGCCGGGGCGCGGGCCGGCTTCGACGGCGTCTGCGTCACCGAGCACGGCCAGTCCGCGTACGACATTTCCCCCAACCCGGACCTGCTGGCCTCGGCGGTGGCCTACGCCGCGCGGGCCGAGGGCCTGGACGTGGCCATCACCGTGCTCGGCCGCTCGCTCGGCAAGACCCGCGAGCCGCTGAAGATCGCCGAGGAGTACGCGCTGCTGGACTGCGTCAGCGGCGGCCGGCTCATCGCCGGCTTCCCGCTCGGGCTCAGCTACGACGCGAACCTTAACGCCGCCCTGCCCGCGGTGGAGACCCGGGAGCGCTACCGCGAGCACCGGGAGCTGATCCTGAAGGCCTGGTCGGAGCCGCGGCCCTTCGCCTGGAACGGCCGGTTCGAGAAGTACGGCCAGGTCAACATCTGGCCGCGGCCGGTCCAGCAGCCGCACCCGCCGATCTGGGTCCCGGGCACGGGGTCGGCCGGGACGCTGCGGGACATCATCGCCAACGACTACGCCTTCGTGTACCTGAGCTGGGACGGTCCCAAGCTCACCGGGCGCCAGGTCTTCGACCGGTACTGGGACCTGGCGGAAGAGATGGGCCGCGACCGCAACCCGTACCGGCTGGCCTTCTTGCAGGTCGTGGCCGTCGCGGAGACCGACGAACGGGCCGAACGGGAGTACGCCGCGCACCTGGTATCGCATTACCGCTCGGGCGTAGGGGCGATCCCCGCGACCGTCATGGCGCTGCCCGGCTACGCCGAGCCCGCCGCGATCGAGGGCATGCTGCGCGGCGCGGGCGGCGGCGGGATGCGGACCCGGCTGAAGACGGCGACCTACCGCGAGCTGGTCGACAGCCAGGTCGCGATCGTGGGCAGCCCGGCTACGGTCGCGGACCAGCTCGAGGCGTTCGTGCGCGAGTTCCGGATCGGCAACCTGATGGTGATGCTGCAGAACGGGTCGATGCCGCGCGACCTGACCGAGAAGAACATCGCGCTGTTCGCCGCGGAGGTGCTGCCGCGGCTCCGGCCGGTCTGGGACGGGGACGGCTGGGAGAACCGCTGGTGGCCGCGGGCGGCCGGGGGGCAGGCGTGATGGCTGTTCCGGGGATGGCGGGCGTGCGCGACGAAGCGGTCGAGGTGTGGGACGGGCGGCTGACGGTGCACGTGAAGGTGGCCGGGTCCGGGCCGCCGGTGCTGTTCTTCCACCCGCTGCCCGGGCTGGCCTGGTCGCCGCTGCTCGACCGGCTGGCCGGGACGCACACGGTGTACGCGCCGGAGCATCCCGGCACCTCGCCGGGCGACCCGCAGGCGATCCGGGAGGTGCAGACGTTCTGGGAGCTGCTGCTGGTCTACGAGGAGGTGACCGGCCGGCTGGGCCTGGACCGCCCGGCGGCGGTCGGCCAGTCGTTCGGCGGCATGGTGGCGGCTGACCTGGCCGCGAGCTTCCCGCGGCTGTTCTCGACGCTGGTGCTGCTGGCGCCGCTCGGGCTGTGGCGCGACGACGCCCCGATCCCGCTGGTGGAGATGGTGTCCGGGCCGCCGGAGGAGGTGCCGGGGTACCTGTACCTGCACCCGGATCGCCAGGCCGCGCTGGCCCCGGCCGCCGATGCTGAGCAGCTTCCGGCGATGATCGCGCAGAGCACCTGGAACACCGGCTGCACCACGAAGTTCGCCTGGCCGATCGCCGATCATGGCCTCGGCCGGCGGCTGCACCGGATCCAGGTGCCGGCGCTGGTGGTCTGGGGCCGCGAGGACGCGCTGGTGCCGGTGGCCTACGCCGCGGAGTTCGGCCGGGGCATCGCGGGCAGCCAGGTCGAGGTGATCGGGGACTGCGGCCACGCCGTGGCGGCCGAGCAGCCGGAGCGGGCGTGGACCGCGATCAGCGCGTTCCTGGACCCACCGCGGGTGGTGCGGGCCAGCCGGGAGATCGCGGCCGGGGCGGAGCGGATCTTCGAGCTGATCGCCGACCCGGCCCGGCAGCCGGGCTGGGACGGCAACGACAACCTGGCCGCCGCGGACGCCGGGCAGCGGGTCCGCCGGGTCGGCGACGTGTTCACGATGACGCTGACCCGCGGTGACGTCCGGGAGAACCACGTCGTCGAGTTCGAGGAGGGCCGCCTGATCGCGTGGACGCCCTCCGACGTCGGGAAGCCGCCGCCGGGTCACCGGTGGCGCTGGGAACTCGAGCCGTCCGGCGCGTCGGCCACCCGGGTCACCTGCACCTACGACTGGACCGAACTGACCGGGCTGGCCGGGGAGAAGCGCCTGCGGCGGGCCCGGGCGACCACGGCTGACCGGCTCCGGGCCTCGCTCGACCGGCTGGCCGGCCTGGCCGAGGGATCCGCACCGCCGGGATAAGGCGGTGACCAGCCGCTCGAGCTCGCGCTCGAGCTGGGTGAGGCCGGTCTCGACGATGGTGAGCGGCAGGCCGAACCGGGCCGCGACGCGCTCCGCCTCGGCCTCCAGCTCTTCCGTCCGGTCCTGGGCGAGCCAGACCACCCGGCGGTAGTGGCCGAAGTAGTCGGGCCACAGCTCCGGGTACCGGTCCAGGCCGAGCCCGGCCAGCACGGTCCGGTCGAAGCTGCGGACCAGGAAGTCGGTCAGCAGGTAGGTGCCGGGTTCGGCCTCGAAGAGCTCGCGTACGCGGTCGGGGCCGGCGAACACGTCGTAGCAGTGCAGGCCGGGCAGCCGCCGCAGGCCCAGCCGGGCGCACACGTCGTCGAGGGCGCCGTAGGTGCCGCAATCGGCGTAGGCGACCGCGACGCGCTGCCCGCGGGCGATCGCCTCGGCCGCCAGCCGTTCGGCCCAGGGCGCGATCTCTCGCGGGTGGTTGTGCAGCGGCGCGGGCAGGGTGTGCAGCTCGACCGGCCACTGCCGGCGCGCGGTGATCTCCCGCAGGTGCGCGCCCAGCGCGCCGCAGGCGATCACCGTCACGGGTCCCACGTCTCCCAGCGTACGGGACTGCTAGTTTGCCGCTATGGCACGATGCGCGCTGATCACCGGGATTACCGGACAAGACGGCTCCTACCTGGCGGAGCACCTGCTGGGCGAGGGTTACGAGGTATGGGGCCTGGTCCGCGGGCAGGCCGACCCGTGGGTGCGGGGCCGCAGCGAGCTCGCGGGCGAGATCCGGCTGATCCGGGGTGACTTGCTGGACCAGGGCAGCCTCATCGCGGCGGTGGAGCGGATCCACCCCGACGAGGTGTACAACCTCGGGGCGATCTCCTACGTGCCGATGTCCTGGCAGCAGGCCGAGCTCACCAGCGAGGTGACCGGCGTGGGCGTGCTGCGGATGCTGGAGGCCATCAGGACCTGCAGCGGGATCAGCGGCTCGCGGACGCCGGGGAGCAGCCAGATCCGGTTCTACCAGGCGTCCTCGTCGGAGATGTTCGGCCAGGTGGAGGAGTCGCCGCAGACCGAGCGGACGCCCTTCCACCCGCGCAGCCCGTACGGCGTGGCCAAGGCGTACGGCCATTTCCTGACCCAGAACTACCGCGAGTCCTACGGCATGTTCGCCGTCTCCGGGATCTTGTTCAACCACGAGTCGCCGCGGCGCGGACCGGAGTTCGTCACCCGCAAGGTGTCGCTGGCGGTGGCCCGGATCAAGCTCGGGCTCGAGCGCGAGCTACGGCTCGGGAACCTGGCGGCGCGGCGCGACTGGGGGTTCGCCGGCGACTACGTCCGCGCCATGCACCTGATGCTGACCCAGGACGAGCCCGAGGACTTCGTGGTCGGCACCGGCGTCACCCGCAGCGTCGAGGAGCTGGTCGAGCTGGCCTTCAGCCTGGCCGGCCTGGACTGGAAGGAGCACGTGGTGTGCGACACCGCCTTCGTCCGGCCGGCCGACGTGAACCAGCTGTGCGCCGACCCGGGCAAGGCCCTGGCCAAGCTCGGCTGGAAGCCGAAGACCAGCTTCGAGGAGCTGGTCGGACTCATGGTCGAGTCCGACCTCGAGCTCCTCTCGACGCCGGGTGACCGGCGACCGCCGTCTTTCAGCAGCGACGTCTGGTAGCGAGCGCCGCCTGCTATGCGGCGCCCGCGCTAGTTGTTGATGAGCGGGTCGCGCGGGAGACGGCCGATCCGTTCGGCTATCTGGTTGCGCTTGATCTCTGACGTGCCGCCCGCGATCGACAGGGCCCGGTTCATCAGCATCAGCATCGGTCCGACGGCGCCGCGGCCCTCGAGGAACGCGCCGTCCGGACCGGCCAGCTCGAGCATGATGGCGGCCGCCTCGTGACCGTTCTCCGACAGCAGCAGCTTGGTGATGTTGCCCTCCGGGCCGGGACCGCCGCCGGCCACCGCCCGGTAGGCGGCGCGCTGGTTCAGCACGCCCATCACCTGGGTGCGGGCGATGTGCCGGCCGACCCGGCCGGCGCCGCCCGCCAGCCGCTCCGGGTGCGCGTCGAGCGGGGCGATGAACGACTCGGCGGGCATCGAGTAACCGCCGTCACCGCCGCCGATGCTGACGCTCTCGTTGCCCAGCGTGGCCCGGGCGACGGTCCAGCCGCCGTTGACCGGCCCGACCACGTCGGGGTCGGGGACGAAGACGTCGTCGAAGAAGACCTCGTTGAAGTCCGAGCCGCCGTTCGGCATCTTCAGCGGGCGGACGGTGACGCCGGGGGCGTGCATGTCGATCACCATCATGGTGATGCCCTCGTGCTTGCGCGCGTCCGGGTCGGTCCGCACGGTCGCCAGGCCGTACGAGGCCAGGTGGGCGCCGCTGGTCCACACCTTCTGGCCATTGACCTTCCAGCCGCCGTCGACCTTGGTGGCCTTGGTCCTGATGCCGGCCGCGTCGGAACCCGCGCCGGGCTCGCTGAACAGCTGGCACCAGATCACGTCCTGGCGCAGCGCCGGGGGAACGTACCGGTCCACCTGGTCGGGGGTGGCGTACTGGATCAGGGTCAGGATGATCCAGCTGGTGATGCCGAGGCTGGGCCGCTTGATCCCGGCCGCGCGGAGCTCCTGCTCGATGACCAGCTGCTCGATGGCCTTGGCGTCCCGGCCCCAGGGCCTGGGCCAGTGCGGCATGGCGTAGCCGGTCTCGATCAGCGCCTGCTTGCGCTCGTCGCCGGTCAGCGCGGCCAGCCGGTCGATGTCCGGCCTGATCGCCGCCCGGATCGGCTCGGCCTCGGGGGGCAGGTCGATGGCGGCGGCCCGGCGCAGGCCGCCGCGGATCAGGTCGGTGACCTCGATGGCGGCCTGCTCGGCGCTCAGTACTGCCTCGATGGCGGTGGCCCGGCGCATGTACAGGTGCGCGTCGTGCTCCCAGGTCATCCCGATCCCGCCGAGCACCTGGGTGTTCAGGTTGGCGTTCCCGAGCGCGGCCGGCACCGCCAGCACCGCGGCGACGGCCGCGGTGTAGCTGAACTGGTCGCCGCCGCCGGTCCCGGCCCGGCCGGCGTCCCAGGTGGCGGCGGTCGCCTGCTCCCGCGCGACCAGCATGTTGGCGACGTGGTGCTTGACCGCCTGGAAGGTCGCGATCGGGCGGCCGAACTGCTGGCGGACCTTGGCGTACTCGGCCGCCATCTCGGTGGTCTCGGCGGCGACGCCGGTCGCCTCGGCCGCCAGGACGGCCCGGGCCACGTCGGTGAGCAGCTTTCGCGCGCCAGACAGGACCGTGGCGGGCGCGCCGTCGAGCGTGACCCGGGCGGCGCGGCGGCTCGGATCCACGTTGGCGGGCACGTCGGCGGTGTATCCGCCGGCCGCCTTCTCGATCACCAGCACGTCGTCGCCGGACGGGACCAGCAGCACGTCGGCCAGGTGACCGCTGAGCACAACGCCGGCCTGGCCGGTGGCGGTGCCGCCTTCGCTGGTGATGTCGCCGTTGCTTAGTGCCGCGGTTCCGATCACGCTGCCGTCGGCCAGGCCGGGCAGCAGCTTTTTCTTGAGGTCATCGGTGCCGACGGCGGCCAGGACGGCGCTGGCGATCACGGTCGGGACGTAGGGTCCCGGCGCGAGCTGGCGGCCCATCTGCTCGGCCACGACCAGCGTTTCTGCCAGCCCGAAGCCCTCGCCGCCGAGATCTTCCGGGATGTGCAGGCCGAGCACGCCGAGGCCGGCCAGCTCGGGCCAGAACGCGGGGAGCTCCTCGGTCTCGGCCGTGAGCAGGGCGCGGGCGGCCGCGCGGGACTGGTGGTCGGTCAGGAAGCCGGCCACGGATTCGGCCAGGGCGCGGTGCTCTTCAGAGATGGCGATCGACATGTATAAATAATTACCCGTTTTACCGGCCGGCGGTACCTGTCCGGGGGGTGCATCCCTTTTAGTTTTCCCAGGCCTGGTGGCGGAGCGGGTATACCGCGATGTGCCCGGGATGCGTCATGATCTTGGCAATGCCGTGTAGCCCCGGAGGTGGGATGAGGGACCAGACGGTCGGTCAGCCGGACGTGGAGTCACTGGCGCTGGCCGAGCCGACCGAGCACGTCCGACGCCGCTGGGTCTTCGGGCTCACCCTGGCCAGCCTGGGCATGTGGATGGCCACCCAGACCCCGCAGCAGGTCATCCTGGCCCTCCAGCTGCAGGACATCACGCCCCGGCACAAGGTCGTCGCCCTCGGGGTGGCGACCGGGGTCGGGGCCATCTCCTCCGCGCTGGCCACCCCGATCGTCGGCATGCTGTCCGACCGGACCGCGCATGGCACCCGGATCGGGCGCTTCAGCGGCCGTCGGCACCGCTGGACGCTGATCATGGCCGTGCTGGCCGCGGCCTGCATGGTGTTCCTGGCTCTGCAGCACACGGTGTTCGGCGTGGCCCTGGGATGGTTCGCGTTCAGCGCGTTCCAGAACGGCGAGTACGCCAGCCTGAGCGCGGCCATCCCCGACCACGTGCCGGTGCGGCAGCGCGCCACGGTCTCCGGCTGGGTGGGCATGCCGATCGCGCTCGGCCTGGTCCTGGGCACGGTCATAGTCGTGGACGTCCTCGACCAGCACATCGTCGTCAGCTACGTCGCGCTCGCGGTGGCGATGGTGGTGCTGGCGCTGCCGTTCGTCCTGTTCACCCCGGACCACCCGCTGGCGCCGCATCACCGGGAGCCGTTCTCGTGGCGCCGGCTGGCCGGCTCGTACTGGCTCAGCCCCCGGCAATACCCGGACTTCGGCTGGGCGTGGCTGACCCGCTTCCTGAGCAGCCTGGCCATCGCCATGGGCACGCTGTACCTGCTCTACTTCCTGCGCGACGACGTGCACTACGCCAAGCAGTTCCCGGGCCAGACCGCCGCCGACGGCCTGCTCATCCTGATCCTGATCTACACCGTCTGCGTGGTCATCGCGTCGATCGTGGGCGGGATGATCTCCGACCGCAGCGGCCGCCGCAAGCGGATGGTCGTCGTGTCCAGCTTCTTCATCGCCGCGGCCGCGCTGCTGCTGACGTTCTCCCCCACGTGGACGTCGTCCATGATCGCGGCGGTGCTGTTCGGCCTGGGCTACGGCGCGTACATCGCCGTCGACCAGGCGCTGATCACGCAGGTGCTGCCCGCTGCCCGCGACCGGGCCAAGGACCTCGGCATCATCAACATCGCCATCGTGTGCCCGGGCGCCATCGGCGCGCTGATCGCCGCTCCCCTGGTCTCCCTGGCGGGCTACTCGGCCCTGTTCGGCGCCACCACGGTCGTCGCCATCGCCGCCGCCGTCGGCGTCTACAAGATCAAGAGCGTCAGCTGACTAGTGTCCTGAGTCGTTAATTGGTTCGCAGTAAGCAGCGAGGGTCTCCAGGATCTCCTCGCCTCACACCACGACGACCGATGCATGCGTTTCCGCTCAGCGCGCCCACACCGGCCGGTCTGTTGCCCGCCTGCCCGCCGCCCCCGCCCACCGCGCGGCCTTCCGCCTGGCTGACGACTCGTCCTACCTAACTAGGCCATCCCTTCGCTGGCGCCCCCAGCGAGGCTTCCGGGAGCACGGCATGCGGCTAGATCCTCGTTTGGGCACCACTGCCGCAGATTTGCTAAGGCGGATGTACCCCGAGTTACCGGGAACGCCTTGTTAGGCAGAGGTAGAATCTAGCTCAGGCTTGTTGATATGGCGTTAGGAGATCGTCGTGCTGGTCCGCGAAGGGCTTAGGTCGCTTGCTGACCTTGCGCAAAGCCCGGCGCCAGCTTCCGCGACGTCTAGTACAGCTACCATAAGAATACAACGCGCTAGTGAGGCCGACAGAGATCATCTAAGAACCGTTCTTGACCTGATTGAAGAAGCGAAATCCTGGCTCGTCCATAAAGGTGAAGATCAGTGGGCCAATCCCTATTCGAGTAGCGGAAGGCGTGATCACCGTGCCGTTAGAAATCTAGCTTCTGCAAGTCGTAATGCGCGCCAGGCTTGGATGGCATTCGATGAGATGGCGCACGATGATTCTCGTCCCGTCCAAAATATAAACTTCTATATCGGCTATGTGCCTACATCGGCTGCCAGCACACGGCGCAAGCGACGCAAGCGACGTTCGCTAGCTGCGCTCACCCATGGCACAGTCGCTCAGCAATTCATCAGCCACCCTCTATCTGTGGCAGTTAATGAGCTCTATGCCAGGCTTATGGCCAGGCTGTGGCAGAGTGTCATGGTAGCCGCGAACGTCATAATATCTATAGTCATTAGCGCCTTGGCGCAGGCAGGTATTATTGCTGCCAGCACAATAGCAATAATCTCTACGATCATGTCGAAACGGCATCGTCACGAGCCCGCAGACGAATCTCTGGTGATCCCGAGCTTTTATATATGGTCCCGGCGGGTGGATGTAGGTCGATAAGGCCACGTGCTCCCGCCTGTCAAACAGGGAGTAATCGTGACTCTTATATCCTACCTGATGGTCGATCTTGGCCACGCCGCCAAATGGCCTGCTCTCTTCGCCGCCATTATCCTAGCTCTTCTTCTTATACTACTTACGGTAGCAATGGCGGTAGCGCTTTTTGCCGATGGCGATCGCGCAAATCGAGCGTACAAGATCTTCGTCAAACTTCTTCGCCTATTCCAGCGTAGTAAATTACGATGACAATCTCAAGTCCACCACCAGGGCGGCGGCCAGGCCGACCGAGACAGTGTCCCGATGACATTTTGGTCCGTGTCATAATCCTCTATGAGGGTGGCGCGCGGCAGCAAGACATCTGCGATCAACTAAACGCCGAAGGCATACTAACCCCCGGAGGGGGGAAACGTTGGTGGCCCTCGCACGTCAGTCGTCTGCTTCAAACCATCGACGCACAATTGATTATGGATGGTTATGACCTGATTCAGCATTAGCGAACCCTCTTTCGATACCGAGGCAACCGCTTCTGTACAGCCCTGCGCTAGGGGCCGCACACCGACCGCACAAGCCCCGTGCCTGCGTGTGCGGGCGTTGTGCGCTGCGTTTCCGTATTGGTCTCCCCTGCTGCCTGCACTGACGTGCTCGCGTCGCGCCGTCTCCGTGTTCCCGACCTCAACCACTCAAAGAGCAGAGGCTGAGGTCGGGGTACCTCAGATAGGTCCCCTTTCTGGGCTGACTGCCGCGCCCGGGTGTTACGGCAACGGAATAAGCGTGAGGTAGGCCACTCCCAGGAGCCCGCGGGATGCGTGGAGCCAGACGGACAGGTGGTCGTCGGCCTCCTACCGGGTCTCGGCGGCCAGTGGGTGATCCTGATGGTTCGCGAGCCATTCCTCCACATCCGCCATGGAACCGGACTCGAAGTCATCCCACTCCTCCAGGCTGGCGGTCTCGGTCCATTCCGGCCGGAACCCGGCCATGATCGCTAGATCGATGAGCCCGGGCAGATCGTAGTGATCCTCGGCAGTGATGCCCGGCCATGCAGCGGCGATCTCGGCGGGGGTCGGCGGATGCTCCCAGAAGCATTCGCCGACGAGCACCCGGCCTCCCGGGTTGACTAGCCGGCGCAGCGCGGGCAGCGCATCGAGGGTGTGCTGCGGCGGCTTGGCCTCGCTGAGCGCCTGGGTAGCGCCGACACACAGGACCAGGTTGGCTGGCCCGCGCGCGGTGCCGACCGCGGACTCCTCGATGAATGAGACCCGGCTGGCGAGGCCGCGGGCCACCGCGCTGTCCCGGCCCCTGGCGAGGTCGGCGTCGCTGAGGTCGATGCCGGTGCCGACCGCGCCGGGAACCGCGGCGAGGATGCGGAGCATCAGCTCACCCCAGCCGCAGCCGAGGTCGAGCACCGTGGCCGGACGTGTCCTGGTGAGCCCGGCCGACCAGACGTGCGGCTCTGGCTTCGGACAAGGGGCCGTGGAACGTGAGGCGGGTAAAGCGCGGCGGGAGGTCGTCGTCAGTCATGCCAGCAACCCTGGACCTCCCTGGCTGCACGGACAATTCATTATTTTCATCCGCGTAACTCATACCTGTCTTGGCTCACGATCAGGTGCTCAGGACGGGCGCATGGCACCGACCTGCATGTTCTCGGCCTTCCGCAGGCGGATTTGCGCACTAAGCCGGAGCCGTGGAGTGGCCTGGTGCCTGTCGACACGAGAACCTGATGCCGAGTAGGGCCCGGACAGACGTGGGCCATCCCTGCACGGCGCGGGCGGTCACGGGCAAATTTTCAGATGCAGGGACATCGCGACGCGCCTAGCCGGGCCTGACCCAGGCCGCCTGCCTGCGCCGGGGATCGAGCGAGAGGACGGCGAGATTGCCCGCCGGAATCGCCGCGCCGGAACTGAACCGCGCGATAGCCGTGCCAATGATCGTGACTTCCGCGAGGTGATCCCGGGAGCCCGCCGGGGAAGGGCACTCCCGGTCATGCACTCGCAGGTCAATAGAGGACACTACGACGCCCTCCGCACCCATCCGGGCCACGTCGGCGGCCAGCTGCACCCGGGCGTCATACCTAGCCATGTTGACCAGTTCGGTGTAGCCGTCTACCTCGGCGTTCCCGGCACCTCGGGCGGTCGTGCCGTAGGTCTGCTGGTCAGCGTGCCTGGCCCCGATCGAGATCCCCAGCGCCACGCCAGCCGGCACCCAGCCCGCATGGATGAGCTTCGCGAAGTCCTGGCCGGACAGATCGGAGCTGAACGGGTGCGGCGGGGCAGGGCCGCCCGCACCTCGCACGGCCGTGCCCATCGCCTGGAACTCCAGCCCGCCGAACGGGAACTCACCGGAGGTCAGCGACACGCCCACGATCCCGTACCCGCCCAGCGCGGCACACTCGGCCGTCATCCGGTCGATCGCCTTGTGCCTGGCCTCATAGAGAGCCTGGACTAGCGGGCGGACGCCAAAACCACACTCGCCGGAGACCGGCGTGCGCGCCCTGGCCGGACCGAGATCGCTACCGGGCCAGCCGCCCGCGCAGCCGAAGGCGCCGACATAACCAACGTTGTACACGCAGGCCCCGAACACCTGGCCCACCGGCTCGAAGCCAACCCCGCAGACTGCCGCGAACTCGTCGGTGGACAGCATCGACCCCCAGGTACCGCCGCCCCGGGTCTGAACCATCCGATCCCGCGCCGCCTGCGGCAGCACAGCATCCGGGGCGCCGTCAGTCACCACACGCCCCTTCCGGCCGCGGGACACCGATTCTACCGTTCTCCGGGGGCCGGGCAGGGTGAACAGAAGCTTGCTCCTTCCAAGCTAGCGATCTGTCACCGGCACATTGGCCAGGGAGACCAGCGACCTGTTGACGATGACCACCTAGTCCCGGACCACCGCGGAAACTGCAAAGCTCTCAGACTCGCGCACTAATCTGAGCCAACTCGGGTCAGTCATGCCAGCAACCCTGGACCTCCCTGGCTGCACGGACAATTCATTATTTTCATCCGCGTAACTCATAGGGAGGCCCCCGGTTATGGTCCGGGTGGACCGGTGCTCTATCACGGTCGCGGTTATGTTGTGCCGGGGGATCCAGGGGTTGCCCTGGGCGGCCCGGGTGAGGGCGTCGAGCCAGCCGATGCCGTGGCGGGTGACGGTGGCGAGGAAGGACCGGATGGCGCAGAAGGTCTCGGCTCCGGTCATGGAGCGCATGCAGCCGGAGACCTTGATGCGTAGCTTGGTCATCCGGATGACGCGCTCGGCGGCGTTGTTGTCGAATGGAACCGCAGGTCATGGGCGAAGCGGAGGTAGTCGTCGTGCGCGGCCGGCCATCCGGGTGGCCAGGGCGTGGCGCTTCTTCTGGAGCTTGCCGCGGCGGCTGGCGTTCAGGACGATCCCGGCCTCGGCTGCGTCGCGGAACCAGCGGCCGTGCTTGTCCAGGACTTCCGCATCGACGGTGCCGTGCCCGGCGGCGCGGGCGGTATCGGCGGCCTGCTTGAGTTCCAGCAGCGCGTCGATGGCCTGACTGTGCCCAGATCACGTCGTCCGCGGTGCCGGTCTCGGTGACCGCGGTCAGCTCGCGGAGCAGGTGAGCATTGCACAGAGCGTGCGCGGCCACGCCGTCGTAGCTGTCGTAGGGCCTCCAGGCGTCGTGGCAGGCGATCCCCGCGAACGACGGCAGCACCCCGGCGGCGTCCATCCCCTCGGTCCCGCGCTTGTAGTGGACGGTGACCAGCACGTACCTGCCGGACGAGGCGGAGTGCGCCCAGGCCAGCTTTCCCGCCACCCGGAACCCGCTCTCATCACCAGCTTCCCAGGCATAGGCACGCTCACCGGCGCCCGGGTCCTCGCCGAGACCGGAGATGACCGGTCCCGGTTCCAGGATGCCAGAGGACTCAAGGCCTAGGCCGGATCCGCCCCGTCACCCGCGCCAGCGGCAAATCCAGGTCCGTCACCTGCCGCAAGGTCAAGAACAACCGCCTCGCCAGCGCCGGATACACCTGGGCGTTCGCCGCCCTGACCGCCTCACCCGGCGCCCGCGCCCACTACGACCGCCGCCGCGACGCCGGCCGCGGAAACCTGCAAGGGAACCGGGGAACCCGGGAACCCCCCAAAGCCCCGGTTCCCCCGGACCCCCTCCCGCCCTTCCCCCAACCCCAGGGCGCGCTCCGCGCGCCATTACCGACTCACATACCGCGCCATCCCCGGCCACCACGGAAACCAGCAACTCGGCCGCCGACACCCCAGCACCGCGTCGCCCCGGCCAACGCGGAAAAGGGAAAGCCGGGCACCCGAGCGAGAGGTTCTGCCCCGAACACGCCGTAGGGGCACCCCAGATACAGGAATGCCCCTACGAGCACCAGCCAACCCGAACCGGGCCAGGCGCTAACGAGCGCTTGACCCGTTCAGCGAACACGCGCCACGCGGCCGGGCCGAACCGGAGGACCGGGCCGGGACGATCCTGGGTGTCCCGCACCAGTACGCGGTCGCTATGCCCGGCTACTTCGACGCAACCACCATTCGAGGCGCTATAGCTGGCCTTACGCCAGTTCAAAGCGTCCATCGCTCGCCTGCTTTCCGAATAAGATCCTGGGTCTGCGTCCACGGTAGCGCGTCCGCGCGCAAGCCATCGAACACCCGGGCGGCCCGCGCAATCTGGTCCGGATCGGTGTACACGCCGCCCTTGACGATCGAGTCCGTGTACGCGGCCACGTCAGCGGCCCCCTCGGTCGCGATAGCGAACGCCCCGCCGAGTGCCGCGGCTACCTCCGGAATGTCCGGCACGACCTGGATCATGACAGACGGCCGGGCGCCCACGGCCAGCAGGTGATCATCTGCTCGCACATCACCGACGCATCGCCTACCTCGCGGTTCAGCACCGAACCGAGGATCACCACACGCAGCTCAGCACGGTCCAGTAGCGACTGCCGGGCCAGCCGCGTCCGCAGGTTCGCCTCGGCACCAGCGCTGTCAGGTTTCCACGCCAGTACCGCCCTTGCGTACGCCTCGGTCTGGATCAGGCCAGGCACGAGCAGCGGCTCGAACCAGCGGATCAGGCTCGCGCGCGCCTCGATGTCCGCCCACTTCGCGAACCAGCCCGGCGGACCCGACTTCGCCCGCTGCGCCAGGTCCGTGATCACGTCCAGCCCCGCGCCCGTCGCTCCGGCCCAGGCCGCCAGGACCGCATCCGATGGCACCGGGTGAGCCGGGTTCTCCGCCCGGGTGACCACCGGCCGGGAGACGTTCAGCTTCCGCGCCAGCGCGCCGTGCGACCCGAAACCGGCATCGAGCCGGGCCTGACGGAGCAGCGCTGCGAGCTGTTCTCTCGGTGTCGCCATGGTGCGCACCTCTCGTTACCACGTTCAATACGGGGTCAGTAGCCAGGTAACTACTCCCGATTCTGTCACCGGCCTGACACGTTGAATAGCGATCCAGCCAGCTACCCAGCTCAGGAACGCCACCCATGAAACCAGCAGCCGACACCCACCCCCAGACCCGCGCCCCAGCCCAGCCCGAGCGGCCAGCCCAGGAGCCGCCAGGCACCATGACGGCGCCCGGCTACGTCAGCACCTACCCTGGCCGGGCCGACCAGCTCAGCCAGGTCCGCCGTGACATCGGGGCCTTCCTGCGAAACTGCCCGGCCGCCGACGACCTCATCCTGATCGCCGACGAGCTGGCCGCGAACGCCATCCTGCACACCCAGTCCAGGCGCGCGTCCTTCACCGTCCGCTGCCAGCTATCCCACCGGGAGGCCCGGATCGAGGTCGAAGACCTCGGCGGCCCTTGGAGGCAACGCAAACCCAGCGACCGGCCCCACGGGCTCGACATCATCGCCGCCCTCACCGGCCCCGACGCATGGGGAACCCAGCCCGTGGGCACGGGCGGACGCACTGTCTGGGCCACGCTCACATGGTGACCATCGGCACCGGACCGGATGACCCTCGCGCCTGGGTCCGGGCCGCCCGCAAGCTTATCGAAGCCGCCGAAACCGCCGCCCCCGGCGACAAGCTCCCCGCCCAGGCCCAGATCACCGCCGAACTCGGCATCTCCCCCGCCACCGCCCGCCGCGCCAGCCGCGAACTCACCCGCCTCGGTCTCATCGGCTACGTCATCGATCAAGGCTACTATCCCGCCACCCGGCCATGACCCGCCCGCGGACCTCGGCCCCCTGGCTCCGCCAGCAGCGCGAACAGCGATCCTGGACCCGCACCGAGATGGCCCGGCGGCTCAGCCGGGTGGCCCAGGCCAGCGGCGACACCGCCATGCCCGTCGCCCAAGACGTCGCCGCGAGCATCTACCGGTGGGAACGCAGCACCGTGAACCCGGGCGACCGGTACGGGCTCTACTACTGCCACACCTTAGGAATCCAGGTACGGCGGAGCGCCGGGGGTGATCCGGATATCGGCGGTGGTTCGCGGCCCGGGCCGCCTGACGGTCGGCCCGGGCCGCGGGACTGTCCGGTGGGCGGGTCAGAGGATGGGCCACTGGGGTAGGGGGGAGATTCCGATTTCGCCGAGGACGCGGCGGTTGATGGCTTCGACGTCGTGGCGGAGCTGCTGCTCGTCGAGGGAGGTCAGCTGCTTGTGGCGCAGGACGATCTCGCCGCCGATGAGGACCGTGTCGACCGAGTGGCCGGTGGAGCCGTAGACGATGTTGGCGACCGGGTTGTGCAGGGGCCGCAGGTCGAAGTTGTCGGTGTCGAAGACGACGATGTCGGCCTGCTTGCCGGGCTCCAGCGAGCCGACCTGGTCCTGCATGCGCAGGGCGGTGGCGCCGCCGAGGGTGGCCATCTCCAGGGCCTGCTCGGCGGAGATCGCGTTCGGGTCGCGGGTGGCGTCGCGCGGGAGCAGGGCGGCCAGCTGCATGGCCCGGCAGATGTCGGTGTGGTTGGAGACGTTCTCGGCGTCGGTACCCAGCGCCATCGGGACGCCCGCGGCGGCCAGTTCCTTCCACTTGCCGGTCTGGGTGGTGCCCTTGGCCAGCTTCAGGGCCGACGTCGGGTTCTGCGAGATGCGCGCGCCGGAGGCGCAGATGACCTCCACGTCGTGCTCGTCCAGGCTCGTCATGTGGTTGAGCAGCACCCGGTCGTGCAGGGCGCCGATGGTGTCCATGTGCGCGACCGGGCGCTCGCCGAACACCCGCAGCTCGAGCTCGACCTCGGCCTGGCTGGTCGACTTGTGCAGGACGAACAGGCTGTCGTACTCGCGGGCCAGGTCGGCGGCGCCCCGGTTGAGGGCGTCCGAGCAGGTGCCCACGCCCTCGATCGTGACCGCGTCGAGGATCCGCGGGTTACCGAACTTGCGGACCGTCTGGATGCCTTCACGCAGCCGCTCGAGCGCCGCGTCGGCGTCCATCGCCAGCCAGTCGGGCAGCCCGTCGGCGCCGGCCGGGCCGGCCTGGTCCCACGTCCAGGGACCGGTGCGGGCCCGGATGCCCGAGGCGGCGAGCGCCTCGAGCACGGCGTCGAGGTGGTTGCAGCCCGGCTCCTCGAACAGCGTGGTGCCGAACCGGATCATCTCGGCGGCCGCGTGCCGGGCGTAGACGCCCATGTCGTCCTCGGTGAGGGCGGCAAACGAGGGGTAGATGAACTGCCGCAGCGCGGACAGCGTTCTGGCCGCCTTCCGGCATGGCCCCCTTGGCGCAGCACAGCAGGTGCCGGTGGCCGTTGACCATCCCGGGGATGACGATGCCGCGCGGCTCGTCGATCAGCGTGGCCGGCCGGTACTTCGCCAGGATCGCGTCGCGCTTGCCGACCGCGGCGATGACCCCGCCGGCGATCGCGATCGCGCCGTCCCGGTAGATCTCGCGGTCCGCGTTGAGCGTGATGACCCACTCCCCGGTGACGACCGTGTCGACGGCGACGGGCTCGGTTCGCTCGGTTACGGTCACCGGCCGCTCCCGAGGGTGTGGGCGGGGGTGCCGACCGCGGCGGCCGGGGCGGCCGCGCGGTGGCGCCAGACCCGGTAGGCGCCGTAGATGATGGCCGCGACGCCGAAATTGACGAAGTAGGCCACGTCGGCGCCGTGCCAGGCCTTGGCGACCGGGCCGACGATGATGGACGTGTTCATGAACGGGACGGAGGCGCCGAACGCGACCACGAACGTGATGATGGCGGCGATCGCGTCGGCCTGGAGGGTGCTCTCGCGGGCGGGGTTGATCGTGTGGCGGCCCCGGGCGCGGTAGTACCAGTCGATGCTGACGATCGCGACGAAGGCGGGAATCCAGTAGCCCACGAACAGCAGCACGTTCTCGAACCGCGAGGACGTGTTCCCGCCGTGCATCCACAGGATCAGGAAGAAGGCGATGAAGGTGACCACCAGCGCCGATATCGGCCGGCGGACCCGGACGCCCACGGTCTGCAGGGCGAGCGAGCCGCTGTAGTCGTTCATGACGTTGGAGCCGACCGAGGCGAGGGCGATCACGACGAGGGCCAGGGCGCCGAGGAAACCGCCGCCCATGATGTCGCGGACGCCCACGGCGGTCTCGGCGCCGAGTGCTTTGGCCCCGGCGATGCCGATCGCCTGGATGCAGATGTAGCCGAGCACGATGCCGCCCATGCTGTACCAGAAGACCGGCTTGCGCGGGGTGGACGGCGGCAGGTAGCGGCTGTAGTCCGAGGCGTAGCTGGCCCAGGAGATGGCCAGGCTCAGCGCGACGGTGACTTCCAGGATGAAGGCGCCGACCAGATCGCCGTGGTGGACGGTGGGCGGCGTCACGATCTGGTGGTTGCCGCTGAGCAGCTTGATGGTCAGCACGGCGAACGTGATGACCAGCACGACGGTCATCACGGCCTCGACCCGGTGGATGAGCTCGTAGCCGAAGATGCCCACCGCCCCCTGCAGGGCCAGGACGATCAGCACCCCCACCCAGAACGGGATGTGGAGCAGGGTCGACAGCGCCTCGCCGCCGAACAGGCCGACCAGGCCGTCCCAGGCGATCGACGAGAGCCACTGGACGATGGCCGGCAGGAACACCGTCGCGCCGAAGGCCATCCGCGAAGCCGGCAGCTGGCCCGTGCCGGTGCGCGGGCCCCAGGTCGACAGGTAGGCGACCGGCAGCGAGCCCAGCAGGGTGCCGATGACCATGGCGAGCAGGCCCAGCCAGAAGCCGAGGCCGAACACGATCGCCAGCGAGCCGGTGAACACGCCGGTCATGTTCATCTGCGGGGCGAACCACACGGTGAACAGGCGCCGGGGGGTGCCGTAGCGGTTGTCTTCGGGCACCGGGGTAATGCCGTGCGTCTCGATCGCCAGGTCGCCCGAGCCGGAGGGCATCCGGCCACCGAAGGTCGAGGCTTCCAGCGCGCTCGGCCCGGCGTCTGATTTGTGGACCATTCGGTGCCTCCGTCGGTCGGGGACGCGCCTCAGGTAAAGATCTGAGATCTAAGATCTGAGATTAGAGAGCGGTAACTACCGGGGTCAATGCCTGCGTGTTACTTTTCTGTTTCTTGCTGCCAGCGGGGTTAGGCTGGGCAAACTCGCACTGAGATCTCATGACGGGATCACGTCGCCGGAGCGGTAGCCGATCATCATCGACGCCAGGTTGGTGTTCGCGCGCGGGATGACCGGCATGACGGACGAGTCGGCCACGGACAGGCCGCTCGTGCCGAGCACGGCCAGGTCGGGTCCCACCACGGTGCCAGGCATGCCGGGGTCGCCCAGCCGGCAGGTGCCGCTGTGGTGGTGGTAGCTGCTCACCGCCGCGCGGGAGGCAGCGGCCAGGTCACCGCCCTGACGCCACCAGGCGTCGTCCGGGATGACGACCACGCCGTCCTTGGCCAGGGATTCCAGCAGCTCGGCGGTCGTGGCCACGATCTCGGCCAGGTCGGCGGCGTCGGCGTCCTCGGTCAGGTGGCCGACGTGCAGCTCGGGTCCGGCGGGCGTGAGCTCGAACCGCCCGCGGCTGCGCGGCGCCATGAGCGCCGCGGTGAACGACACCCGGGTGGGCGGGGAGGCGAGATCGTAGGGCCGGGTCTGCCACGGGAAGATCTCGGCTTCGACGTGCTCGCCGCGGGCGGCGTCCAGCTCGTACCGCAGCAGCGCCCCGCTGACCGGCCGCGCCTCGATCAGCGCCGGATCGGTGACATCGACGTCGAGCAGGCACCAGGGATGGTCCATCAGGTTGGCGCCGACGCCGGGCAGGACCGAGACCGGCGCGGCGCCCAGCCGGGCGAGCACCGGCTCCGGGCCGATGCCCGAGCGCATCAGCAGCGCCGGGGAGCCGTAGGCGCCCGCGCAGACGATGACCCGGCCGGCCGTGATCCGCTCGGGACCGTCCGGCCCGGTGACGTCGGCGCCGGTGCAGCGGGTGCCGTCGAAGACCAGGTGCCCGGCCGCCGTGTCCGGGCGGATCCGCACCCCCGCCTGCCGGGCGGCCGGGACCACGCCGGCCCAGGTCCCCCACCGGCCGCCGTCGCGCCGGTTGGTCGTCCAGACGCCGTAGCCGAGCGCGCCCGGGGCGTTGTGGTCGTCGGTGCGCGGGTACCCGGCGGTGCCGCACCAGTCGAACACCGCCGCGTCCAGCGGGCCCGGCTCGAGGCGGGTGACCGGGATGAGGCCGTCCGCGCCGTGGTGGGCGGCGTCCGGGTACTGCTGATCGGACTCGATCGCACGGAACCCTTGCAGGCAGTCCGCCCAGCTCCAGCCCGGGACCTGCCAGCCGTCGTAGCACCAGGGCTGGCCGCGCAGCGCGGCCGCCGAGTTCACGGTCGACCCGCCGCCCAGGCCCCGGCCCTGCGGGATCGCCTTCCCGGTGCTGGAATCGGTGTAGCGGTAGTAGTGCGCCTCGGGCAGAACGTAGTCGTACAGCCCCCAGCGGGGCAGCGGGTTCCCGGCGTCCGGGCCGGCCTCGAGGAGAGTGACCGAGCCGTGCCCGGCCCAGCGCAGGGCGCAGAACAGGCCGGCCGCGCCGGCCCCGATCACCAGCGTGTCGGTTCGGTTGGTCATCGTCAGACCGTCCTTCCTGCGCGCCTATCCGGCGTTGGGCACCTCGGCGATGCTGGTCAGCTGGTCGGCCATCACGGACAGGATGTGCCGGCGCATCAGCGACTCGGCCGCGGCGCCGTCCCGCTGCACGATGGCCTCGTAGATGGCCTGGTGCTCGGGCACCGACTTGGCCAGCCGGCCGGGGATCCCGGTGGTCAGCCGGCCGATCCGCTGGATGTGCCCGCGGATGTTGCCGACCATCTCCTCGATCCGGCGGTTGCGGGCCTGGGCGTACATGACCAGGTCGAACTGGTCGAGCAGGGTGACCAGCTCGTCCTCGCGGCCAGGCAGCACCTCGTCCCCGCGCACGCATTCGGCGCTGGCGCGGACGATCCGCGACAGCTCGGCCAGTGCGTCCACGCTGATGTGAAAGGCTGCCTGCCGGGCGCACGCCCCTTCGAGCAGCTCCCGCAGCTCGTAGATCTCACGCAGGTCGGTGCGGCTGTAGCCGACCACGACCGCGCTGCGGTACGGCGGGATCTCGACGAAGCCGTCCTTCTGCAGCCGGACCAGCGCGTCCCGCAGCGGGGTCTTGCTCACACCGAAGCGGGTGGCGAGCTCGGCCTCGCGCAGTACTGCGCCTGGCGGCAGCCCGCCGCTGACGATGTTGTCCCGCAGCTGCAGGTAAACGGTGTCCTTGAGCTGCCGGTGGCCCCCGTCGTCCAACGCGTGCGTCATCGTCAGATCTTAGATGCGGGCGAGCACGCGCTGGAACGCCGCGTTGGCCTGCCGCAAGATCTCCGGCTCGTCCATGGTGAGCAGCTGGCGGTGTCGCATCAGCACCCGGCCGTCCACGATGGTGGTGTCGACCGCGCTGCCGTTGGCCGCGAAGACCAGGTGGGAGTACAGCTGCCCGGCGTTGCCGGGGACCAGCGGGGTGAACATGACGTTGCGGGTGTCGACCAGGATCACGTCCGCCTTGCGGCCCGGCGCGAGCTGGCCGGTCTCGTGGCCGAGGGCGGCGGCGCCGTTGCGGGTCGCCATGGCCAGCACGTCCGGGGCCTGCTGGAGGCTGGCATCGACCCGGGCGGCGCGGTGCATGAGCGAGGCGAACTTCATCACCTCGAACATATCCAGGCTGTTGTTGCACTCGGCGGCGTCGTGCCCGAGCCCGACGTTCAGGCCCGCGGCCAGCATCTCCGGCAGCCGGGCGATGCCGTTGCCGAGCTTGGCATTGCTGGAGGGATTGTGCGAGATCTGGGTGCCGGTCTCCCGCATCAGGGCGATCTCGGTGTCGGACAGCCACACGCAGTGGGCGGCGATGGTGCGGCGGCCGAGCAGGCCGGCGTCGTAGGCGACCTCGGTGGGGCGCTGGCCGAACCGCTCCTTGCTGTTCTCCACCTCGGTCAGCGACTCGTTGAGGTGCACGTGGATGCCGGTGCCGAGCTCGTCGGCCAGGGTCCGGGCGTCGCGCAGCAGTTCCGGGGAGGCCAGCGGCAGCCACTCGATGCCGACGTAGACCTCGACCCGGCCGTCGCCGGTCCCGTGCGCGGCGTCGTAGGCATCTTTATTGTCCTGGAGCGTGTCCAGGTTGTGCTCGTCGAGGGCGACGTCGTTGGACAGCACGGCCCGGATGCCGATGTCGACCGCGGCGCGGGCCAGGTCAGGCACCCGCCGGTACATGTCGTTGACGGTGGTGACGCCGCACTTGATGGACTCCAGGTAGCTCGCGGCCGCCGCCCAGTACGCGGCCTCGGCGTCCAGGTTGCGGATCAGCGGGTACCAGCAGGTGTCGAGGTACTCCCACAGCGGCAGGTGGTCGCTGAAGCCCTTGCCGATCGCGGTGTGGTAGTGCAGGTCGATCAGGCCGGGCAGGACCACCATGCCCGTCGCGTCGATCACCTCCGCTTCCCCGGAGCCCTGATAGCGTCCCGCCCCCACGGCGGTGACGCGGTCGTCATCGATCACGACGTGACCGCCGAAATGGACCGTACGGGCGTCATCCATGGTCAGGATGGTCCCGTTATCGATGACGATCATGGCTGCTCCTCCAAGGCAACACTTTCTTCCAAGGCAACACAGGCGCGGAAGCGCTCGACGGTGTGCATCCGCCGGGCACCGAGCGGGAAGACGGTAATGGAGTCGATGCCGAGCCCGGCCAGGTTGCGGATGTGCTGGCGGGCCTCGGCGGAGCCGCCGGCCAGGGCCATCCGGTGCACGAAGTCGTCCGGGAGGGCCTCGGCGGCCCGGGCCGCCTCCTGGAACTCGCCGCCGGAGTAGCTGGTGCGCACCTGCTCGACCAGTTCGGCCGGCAAGCCGGCGATCTCGCAGTACACCGGTGACGTCTGCGGGAACCAGGCCGCGATGGTGCGGGCCGCGGCAAACGCGGCCTGCTCGTCCTCGTCGTCGATGGCACCGTAGGCGAACACGGTGACCTCGGGCCGCGCGTCGCGCCCGGCCTGCTCGGCGCCGCGGTCGATGTGCTCGAGGGCGAACTTGATCCCCTCCGGGTGCAGGCCGGCCAGCAGGATGACGCCATCGGCGACGCGGCCCGCCAGCTCGAGGGTCTTCGGGCCGGTGGCCGAGACCCAGACGGGGATGGCGGGGACGGGCGCGAAGCGGTAGTGCGCGTCGTCCAGCGCGAACGACCCGGCCTGGGTGGTGACGTGCTGGCCGGCCCACAGGGCGCGGATCGCCTCGATGGCCTGCTCCAGGTCGGCCAGCCGGGCGGGCCGCTCCCCCAGCGACAGCAGCGGGCGGTCGCCCGCCCCGATGCCGAGCCGCACCCGGCCGCCGGAGATCTCGGCCACCGTCGCCGCCGCGACCGCGGTCACGCCGGGATGGCGGGTGACCGGGTTGGTCACCGCGGTGCCGAGGGCCAGCCGGGCCGAGGCGCGGGCGGCCAGCGTGAGGTAGGCCCAGCAGTTGCGCGAGTGGAGCGAGGAGTCGGTCAGCCAGAGCGCGTCGTAGCCGAGCCGGTCGATCTCGGCGACGTTGCGTTCGAAGTCCCCGGGAGCGTCGACTCCCTGCAGGCACACGGCGGTACGCATAAGTCCCCTTTCGCATCGGTCGCGAGCGGCGCGACCCGGACCTGGTTGAGCGGTGCGAGCGCCTGCTCGCACGACAGCGCGAAGTCGAGCACCCGGGCGTCATGGCCCCACGGCCCGACGAGCTGCAGTCCGGCGGGCAGGCCGCCGGCGGTCAGGCCGCCGGGCACCGTGATAGCCGGCTGGCCGGTGATGTTGAACGGGTAGGTGTAGGGCGTCCAGGTGATCCACGGCAGCGGCGCGTCCGCTTCGCCGCCGGGCGGCACCTCGTCCTCGGCGGCGAAGGCGGTCAGCGGCATGGTGGGCATCAGCAGCAGGTCCCAGTCACCGAGCACCGCGAACATCCGCGCGTTAAACGCGCGCCGCTGCTCCAGGGCCCGGTAGTAGTCGGCCAGGCTGTACTGCTCGGCCAGCGGCAGCAGGCGGGCCAGGCCGGGGTCCATCACGTCGCCGCGGCGGCGGATGAGGTCGGCGAACCCCAGGCCGCGGCCGGTCACCCACAGGGCCTCGAAGATCTCCCGGGGCAGGGGCGCGTCCAGGTCGTCCAGGTCACCGAACTCGGCGGGAATGGCGGAGCGTAGCAGCGCGCACGTTCGGTCGAAAAGGTCGGCCACCGGCGCGGACGGGGCAGCTCCGAACGGCTCCCGCACCACGCCGACGCGCAGCCGCCGTCCGGCGGCGTCGGCCAGCGGCGACGGGAACGCGGACTGCGGGTCGCGGGCGTCCGGGCCGCGGGTGAGGTCGAAGACGGCCCTGGTGTCGGCGACCGAACGGGTCAGCGGTCCCGCGTGGGACAGCGTCTCGTTGACGGTGCCGGGCCAGACCGGGATCGCGCCGAGCGTCGGCTTGAACCCCACCACACCGCAGAAGGACGCCGGGATGCGGATCGAGCCGCCGGCGTCGGTCCCGGTCGCGATGGGCACGGCGCCCGCGGCGACGGTGGCCCCCGATCCGGCGCTCGAGCCGCCCGGGTTCTTCGACGGGTCCCACGGGTTGCGGGTCACGCCGGTACGCGGGGAGCTGCCGGTGCCTTTCCACCCGAACTCGGGCGTGGTGGTCTTCCCGATCACGATCGCCCCGCCGTCGACCAGGCGCGCGACCATCGGCGCGGACGTCGCGGCGGGCTCGTCGGAGCTGGTGAGCGAGCCTTTCCCGGTCGGGATGCCCTCGTAGGAGAAGTTGTCCTTCACCGCGATCGGGATCCCGTGCAGCGGGCTGCGCACCAGGCCGGAGCGGGCCTGCGCCTCACGGACGGCCGCCTCGCGCCGGGCGCGCTCGGGCAGCAGGGCGGCGTAGGCGTTGATGACGGGCTCGGCGGCGGCCGCGAGGTGCAGGGCGCACTCGGTCAGCTGGACCGGCGAGAGCGAACCGTCGGCGACCCGGCGGGCGAGGTCCAGCGCGGTCGAGGCCTGGTACTCCTCGAGGCTGAGGGCGGCGAACCGGGCCAGCTCGGTCATCGCGGTTCCAGGCCGGCCCAGGCGGCGGCGAACCGTTCGGCCCAGGGCGTGGGCACCGACGTGCTGACCTTGACGAACCGGTCCCCGAAGGCCGGCGACTGGTACGTGCCGGACCGGATGAAGACGTCCTGGTCCAGCAGGGCGGCGCACACCTGGTCGGCGGTCCAGCCGTGGCCGGCGATGTCGACGGCGAGGAAGTTGCCCTGCGACGGCCGGACCAGGACCGGGCCGAACGGGCTGCGCTCGACGGCCCCGGTCACGATCTCCTGGTTCCTTCGGTTGACCCGCCGCAGCTCGCGCAGCCACGCGTCTTTGACCTTCAGGCCGGCGATGGCGGCCCGCTGCGCCGAGATGCTGGCTCCGAGCGGGGTGGCCGGCGTTTCGGTGAGCCGGCCGAGCAGCTCAGGGGCGCCGACGATCGCACCGAGCCGCAGGCCCGCCAGGCCAAGCCACTTCGAGAAGCTGTAGGTGGTCAGCGTGCCCTCGGGATAGAGCTCGGCCATCAGGGTGTGCCCGTCGGCGAAATGCCGGTAGGTGCAGTCGTGCACCACGATCGCGTCGTGGGCGCGGGCCAGCTCGGCGATGGCCGCGAGCTCGTCCCGGCGGTACGAGCTGCCCAGCGGGTTGAGCGGGTCGATCAGGTAGAGCAGCGCGCCCGGCTCGATGACAGGGGCCAGGGCGGTCGCGGTGAGCTGATACCCCGCCGCGGCCGAGTAGACCTCGATCGCGGTCACCGGCACGCCCTGCAGCTGGACGAACCGGCCCGGCCAGGGCCAGCCGGGATCGGTGGTGATGAGCCGGGACAGCTTCGGGGCCAGCACGGTGCAGATGTGGTAGAGCCCGCCGACCGCGCCGTCGGTGATCATCACGTCCTGGCCCGCCAGCCCGAGGTCGGCCAGGATCAGCGCGCGCAGCTCGGCGAGGCCGAGGGCAGGAGCGTAGAGCTGGAACTCGCGCCGCCGCGTGCTCTCCTCCAGCGCCTCGATCACCTCCCGGGGTGGCTCGAGGTGCGTGGTGTTCTGCCCCATCCAGACCAGGTCCGGGTCGTCTGAGGAGAGCTTCCGAGTCGATCATGCCGAGAGCGCGAGCGCGCCGAAGGCCGCGTAGACCCGGGTGGCCTCGACGATGTCGTCGATGGGCAGGTGCTCGTCCGGGCAGTACACCGGCTCGCCGCCGGGGCCGAAGATGACGGTCGGCACCTTGGCGCCGAAGCTGGCGGTGTCGCCGAGCCAGCTGGCCGCCTGCAGGACCGGCTCGCGTCCGCGGACCTGCCGGACCGCGTCCACCATGAGCGTCACGACCTCGTCGTCGCGGCCGGCCAGGTAGCCGGCCTTGACGTCGGCCAGCTCGACCTCGGCCCGGAACCGCGGGTCGCGCCGGGCCGCGGCGGCCAGGCAGCGGTCGATCTCGGCCCGCAGCTGCTCGGTGGTCACGCCGGGCTGGGGGCGGCAGTCGACCCGGATGACGCATTCGTCCGGGATCATCGAGGGACCGCCGGGCGCCAGGCCGCCGTAGATCCGGCCGGGCGCCATATAGGTCTCCGGGCCGAACAGGTCGGTCACCCACTGGTCGAGCCGCGGGGTGAGGTGCGAGGCGTCGAGCTCGAGGACGGCGTGCGCGGCCAGCGCGTTGGCGTTGACGGCGAGCGGCTTGTGGCAGGTGTGGGCCGACTTGCCGAGCACCGTGATGTCGAAGTAGGCGCGGCCCCGGTGACCGAGGAAGATCTCGTTGTCCGACAGCTCGCCCAGGACGGCGAGGTCGGCCGGGTAGGAGTCGAAGTAGGCGATCGAGCCGAGCTGGTCGCCCATGTGGTCGGAGACGGCCGCCATGGCCAGCGTCCCGGTGAGCGGGGCGCCGCTGTCGCGGAGCGCTTCGGCCGCCACGATCTGGCAGACCAGGGCGGCCTTCATGTCCATGATGCCGTGACCGTAGACGCTGCCGTCGATGATCTCGCCGGAGAACGGCGCGGTGGCGGTCCAGCCGTGCGATACCGGCTTGGTGTCCATGTGGCCGGTGAACACGACCCGCCGTCCCGGGCCGAACGCCAGCTCGCCCAGCGCGTTCGGGCGGTTGCCGGTGACCGGCTGCAGCGCCGTCGCCTCGAAGCCGGACTCCTTCATGAGCGCGTGCAGGAACTCCGCCAGCGGCCCCTCGTCGCCGAGCACGCTCGGGATCCGGCATACCTGCGCGACAAGCTCGACCAGGCGATCGGTGTCGATGGCGGCCACCGCAGCCGCGACGGCGTCAGTCATTCGTGTATGCGCTCCCATCAGGACCTGGACAGCAAAGATCCAGCCATCAAAGATCTGAGATCTTAGATGGGAGCTTAGTCCAACGCCGCCTGCCTCACTAGGGGTGCCCAGGTGTTTACCACGCCGAAACACGAAATCAGCGACGTGAGCTGGACAGGACCCGGCTAGCTTTGTTAGATCTGAGATCTCACGAAAGCGGGGTCATGACGTGATCGTTATCGAGGGCGGCACGGTGCTGACCGTCGACGACGGTGATCACGTGTACGCGCCGGGGCACGTGGTGATCGAGGACGACCGCATTACGGCCGTCGGGCCGGGGCCGTATCAGGATTCAGGGGGCGTAGCAGGCACCCGTTCGGCGGAGATTGTCGACGCGGCCGGGATGGTGGTGATGCCTGGCCTGGTCGACCTGCACTACCACACCGCCGTCGGCAAGGGTTTCTGCGATCACCTGCCGCTGTGGGAGTCGCTCGAGCAGTTCTGGTACCCGTCGATCCGCGCGCTGGACGCCGAGACGGCGTACTGGGCGGCGGCGGCGAGCTACCTGGAGTCGGTCAAGTGCGGCGTGACCACCGTCAACGACATGTACCGGCGGGTGCCCGACCTGGCCCGGGCCGCCGCCGACATCGGCATCCGGGCGGTGCTGTCCAACGACGTCGCGCTGGACGAGCACAACCTGGACACGCTCCAGGACAACAAGGACGCCTACGACGCGGTCCACGGCTCGGCCGGCGGGCGGGTCGAGGTGTACGTGGGGATCGAGTGGCTGCCGCTGGCCTCGCCCGCGCTGCTCCGGGATGCCCGCGCCCTGGCCGACGAGCTGGGCACCGGTATCCACGTGCACCTGAACGAGTCGCTGACCGAGGTGGAGAACTCCAAGGAGCGGTTCGGGCGGCGGCCGACCGAGGTCGCGTACGAGGCCGGCCTGCTCGGGCCGCGCACGATCGCCGCGCATTGCGTCTGGCTCTCCGATGGTGAGCTGGCGATGATGCGGGAGACCGGGACGCAGATCGCGCACAATCCCTCCAGCAACGCCAAGCTCGGCAACGGCATCGCCCGGGTCCCGGAGATGCTGGCGGCCGGGATCAACGTCGGGCTGGGCCACGACGCGGCCGAGTCGACCAACAACTGCGACATGTTCGAGGTGATGAAGTTCGCCTCGCTCATCCACCGCGCCGCCCGGGTCGACGCCTCGCTGTTCCAGGCGCCGGACGTGGTGCGGATGGCGACCCGGTCCGGCGCCGCTGCTCTCGGCCACGAGACCGGCCAGCTCGCGCCGGGCCGCAAGGCGGACGTGATCCTGGTCGACACCCGCAACGTCATGTTCACCCCGCTGGTCCCCGGCAACGCCGGGCAGCTGTACTCCCACCTGGTCTTCGCGGCCAACGGCAGCGCGGTCGACACCACCATCGTGGACGGCCGGGTGCTGATGCGACACCGCCAGCTGCTCACCATGGACGAGCCGCGGATCCTGCGCGAGGCCAGCGCCGGGCTGGTCCGGGTCCTCGACCGGATCGGATTCACGAGGTGACGCCGCTGTGCTGATCGACGCGCATACGCACATCCTGAGCCTGGCCGAGGACGCCGAGTTCACCACCGAGTACGGCCGCGAGGGCTCGCTGTGCATCTACCGCAGCCTGGGTACCCTGCCAGCCCACCGGACCCCGACCGAGCAGGAGTGGGAGGCCAGCGGCTACAGCCGGCGCGGATTCCCGGTGATCGGCCCGGCCGAGTCGGTCCGCGACCACCCGGGCTTCGACAAGATCGTGATCCTGGCGGTGTCGCCGCAGTTCCTGGACGGCGAGCTGATCGGCACGGTCGACAGCTACGGGATCACCGGCGTGCCCGGGCCGCCCTCGCCGGAGAAGTGCAACGACTACATCGCGGCGATCGTGGCGTCGGATCCTGGCGTGTTCATCGGCTACGCGTCGGTCAACCCGGCTTACCGCGGGCCCGCCGCCGCGGTCCGCGAGCTGGAGCGGGCGGTGACCGAGCTCGGCCTGGCCGGCCTGAAGCTCTACCCGATGTACCAGGACTGGTCTCCGGCCGACCCGGTGCTCGCGTTTCCCGTCTTCGCCAAGGCCGAAGAATTGGGAGTCCCGGTCATGGTGCACCAGGCGGGCTCGACCCGGATCGACGCCCGGATGGAGTACGCGCGGCCCGCGCTGCTCGACGCGGCCGGCCGCCACTTCCGCGAGCTGCGGCTGACGATCGCGCACTGCGGGCTGCCCTGGGTCGACGAGGCCCTGTTCATGCTGACCAAGCACCCCAACTTCTTCGCCGAGCTGAGCTACTACGTCGCGACCGTGACCCCCGAGGAGCTGTTCCGCTTCCTGGTGCACGCGCAGCAGTCGTTCGTGCCGCTGGAGAAGCTGTTCTTCGGCACCGACTACCCCGGGTTCCTCTACGATCCGGTCAAGCTGCGCGCCAAGCTGCTCTCCGTCAACGATCATGCCGAACGGGTGGGCTCCGCGCCCATCCCCCAGGCCAAACTGGACGGCATCCTGGGCGACAACTATGCCCGCATGCTGGGTCTGATGGCGTGAGCGGGGAATCCTCGCGGCTCAGGGAGCGGGGTGCCGCGCAGTGGGCGGCCGCCGTCGCGCACCCGATGGTGGCCCAGATCGGGGCGGGCACGCTGCCGCACGAGACGTTCCGGTTCTACTTCGAGCAGAACCTGCCGTACCTGCGCGAGTACGCGCGGGCCATCGCGCTCGCGGCCGCCGGGACCAGCGACCGCGGCGCGGTGTCGGTGCTGGCCCGGTTTCTCAGCCAGATCGCCGATGTCGAGATCCCGGCCAACGAGGCGTTCCTGGAACGGCTCGGCGGGTCGCTGGCCGAGCCGGCGGTGATGCTGCCGACCACATACGCCTACACCCGCCACCTGCTCGACGCCACCCGCCGCGGCGGCCTGGCCGTCGCCCTGGCCGCGCTGCTGCCGTGCCAGTGGAGCTATGGCGAGATCGGCCGGCACCTGGCCCGGTCGCTGCCGGACGACCCGGTCTACCGGGACTGGATCGCGATGTTCGCCGGCGACGGCTACGACGAGCTGGTGGTGGCGTCCACCGCACTGCTCGACTCTTGCTGTACGGCACGGGACCGGGCCGCGACCTCGGACGCGTTCGACCGTTCGGTCCGCTACGAGATCGCGTTCTGGCAGATGGCCTACACCCGGGGCGAGTCCGACCGGGCCTGATTGCGCAGGTACCCGGCTACCGCGTTCATGGAAGAAAACACCTGGTCGGCCTGGGTCAGCGCGGCCGCCTCGTGGGTCGTCGTCACGGCCAGCACGGTCATCGCGGCCCGCTTGGCGGCCAGTATCCCGGCCGGGGCGTCCTCCACCACCACGCACTGCCCCGCCGGGACCCCCAGTTCCGTGGCCGCCCGCAGGTACGGCTCCGGGTCGGGCTTGCCTTCCTTCACGTCGTCGCCGGTCACGAGCACCTCGGGCACCGGGAGCCCGGCCGCGGCCAGCCGCCGGGCCGCGAGTTCCCGCCCGCCGGAGGTGACCACCGCCCACCGGCCGCGCCGGGCGAGGCTGACGCACTCCAGGGCACCGGGAACCGCCGCCAGCCCGTCGCCCTCGCCTTCGGCCTCGAACCCTGCGACCCGCTCCACCTGCTGGACCGGATCGAGGTGCGGCGTCAGCAGCCGCACCGAGTCCTGGCCCCGCCGGCCGTGGATGACCGCCAGCACCTCATCGGCCTTCAGCTGCTGCTCATCCGCCCACCGGAGCCAGGCCTGCTCGACCATGCGCCGCGAATCCACCAGGACCCCGTCCAGGTCGAACAAGATGGCGGACGCCGCGACGGCGGAGGAGGAATACGCAGGCAGGGTCACAGCGGCCACCATAACGTGCCCGGTACGATCGAGGACGATCAGGCGCACGCCGGACGTCGCTCCCGGAGGTCACCGTGACATCGGAGCCGCATAAGGTCGCGTTCTACGCCGACACCTTCTATGACTCGCCGCGCTCGCCGTCCTACTGGATCCCGCCCCGCGATCTCGACGTCGAGGCGATCCTCCTCGGCGGCGACATCCACTACCGGCCGGACCTGCTCGCCGCGATGGTCCGGGACATCAGGGCGACTCAGCGCGACGAAACGCGGATCATCGTCGTCCCGGGTAACGGCGAATACGCCTACTCCGAGCTCGGCGAGGCGCGCCGGCAATACCGCGAGGCGGTGCAGAGCGTCCCCGGCGCCGTCTTCCTCGACGACGAGGCGGTGGTCCTGCCGAGCGGCCTGCGGGTCATCGGGTCGACGCTGTGGTGCCTGATCGCCGAAGACGACCTCGACGGCTACAGCGCGATGCTGGCCGGCGAGGGCCTGCGGGGCGTGGACGACATCCGGCTGGACGATCGCTTCCTCACCTGGCGGGATACGAACGAGCTGCACCTGGCCGCCCGCTCGTTCCTGGCCGGGCAACTGCGGGGCCTGTCCGCGGCGGAACGCGGCCGGACCGTGGTCTGCACGCACTTCTGGCCGACGATGCGGCCGTGGACGGACCGTCCCGGCGGCCCGGACGTGGAGTGGTACCAGCAGATCGGCGCGGACCTGGACGAGCTGATCGCCGAGTGCGGCCCGGCGGTCTGGCTGTGCGGGCACGCTCACACCACGCACGAGGTGACGATCGGGTCCACCCGGATCTCCTCGAACCCGCGGGCCGGCGACGGGCCGCAGAACATCAACCCGGACTTCTCCGAGACTTACGTCGCCGAGTTGTAGCTCCGCCCCGTCAGCTGGCCGGGTCGGCGGCCACGATGCCGGGCGGCGCGGCCGCGACCGACCAGCAGGCCTGGAGCAGGGCCTGGTTGAACAGCTCCGGCCGGTTCACGCAGGCCGCGTGGTCGGCGTCCACCTCGTGGACCACGGCGCCGGGGATGGCCCGGGCCAGCCGCAGCTGGCGGCTGACCGGCACCACCCGGTCCCGGGTCGGGATGAGCACCGCGGTGGGCACGGCGACCCGGCCGATCCAGCTGTGCGAGCTGAATTCGCAGACGGCCTGGACGGCCGAGATAGCGGTGCCGAGCGTGGTCCGGCGCAGCTGGGCGCGGGCCAGCCGGGCCGCGGCCGGGTCATCGACGGGTCCGAGCAGGGCCATGCCGAAGAACTCGGCGCTCATCGGCTGGAGGAACGGGTTCAGCCGGATGGCGGCCGCCGCCGCGGGCAGCGCCAGCGCGGTCAGCTTCTCGGCCGGCGATCCCAGGACGTTGCGCGCGGTCGCGCACAGCACCAGGCCCGACAGCAGCGGGGCGTGCCGCCGGTACAGCAGCTGGGCCACCATGCCGCCCATCGAGTAGCCGACGGCGATGAACGGGCCCAGGCCGAGGACCTCGGCCAGCGCGGCGATGTCGTCGGCGCAGTCTTCCAGCCGGAACTGCCCGCGGACAGCGATCCCGTCACCGTGGCCGCGCAGGTCCATCGCCACGACGCGGAAGTGCCGCCCGAGCGAGACGAAGGTCTTGCCCCAGTTCAGTTCGGCGGTGAACGTCACGCCGTGGATGAGCATGAGGACCGGGGCGCCGGGCGGGCCCGCGCACTCCCAGATCCGCGTGTTCCCGCGGCCTGGCAGCTCCGCCAGCCATGTCCGCGGAGCCGGGGGCTCCCCGGGCAGGTGCCGTACGACCACCCTTCACCCCTCGCGATGCCAGGCAGGTTACATCCATGTTTCTACCCGGGCGGGTGGTAAATATGCGAGCAGGGGTGTTACCGCGGTGTGCGGCCCGTCATGACGTAGCCGCTGCCGAACGCCAGCTCACGGAGCTGGACGTCCTCCAGGAGCGGCTCCAGGTGCTGCCAGGGCCGGTCGAAGCCGCGGAAGCTCCGCACGTAGGGAGCGTGCAGCGCGCTGACCATGGTGTTCAGGGCGACCAGCATGGGCGCGGCCCACTTGCCCCCGCCGGCCGCCACCCATGACCCCGGGCGCAGCGTGGCCATGATGTTCGCCAGCGCGTCCGGCGATTGCAAGATGTCGTGGACGGCGCAGAACAGGGCGGCGTCGGCGGTCCGCCCGACCTGGGCGTCCTCGGCCGGGACCTGCATCACCGTGACGTTGCCCCACCCCTCGTCGGCGGCATGCTCGCGGGCCACCGCCGCCATCTCCGGTGATTCCTCGATGCCGACCACGCTTCCCTGCGGGCCGACCTTGTCCCGCAGCAGGCCGCAGCACAGGCCGGTGCCGCACCCCACGTCGAGGACCACCTGCCCGGGGCGTAGCGGGAGCGCCTCGACCACCGCCTGCCGGTACGGCTGGAACGCGGCGGTGTCGCGTTCGTAGGAGCCGGCTCGTTCGTGGTAAGCCGGCGCGGCTTGAATTGAGGCACCCATCGACCCACCGTAACCGCCGGGCACGGCGGCTGGGTGAACGGGGTGTATTCGGGACGTTACGGAAAGCCTCACGGGTCTCATTGGCTCCTTCGTGTAGCAGGATTTAGTCCATGACGGCTGCCAGCTTCGAGTTCGCCACCGCCGGACGGATCATGGCCGGGCCTGGGCGGGGCGCGGAACTGCCGGGCGTGGTGGCCGGGCTGGGATCCCGGGTACTGGTGTGTACGGGCGCGGACTCGGCTCGCCACGCGGGCCTGCTGGCCGGGCTCGGGCCGCCGGCCGCGGTGTTCACGGTGCCCGGCGAGCCGACGGCGGACCGGGCCCGGGCCGCGGTGGCGGCCGCGCGCGAGCACGGCGCCGACGTGATCGCCGCGATCGGCGGCGGCAGCGTCATCGACACCGCCAAAGCCGTCGCCATGCTGCTGGCCAACGGCGGCGACCCGCTGGACTACCTGGAGGTAGCCGGTTCCGGCCGGGCGATCACCCGGCCGTCGGTGCCCTGCGTGGCCGTGCCCACCACCGCGGGCACCGGCGCCGAGGTGACCGCGAACGCGGTGCTGGCGGTGCCGGAGCGCCGGCTGAAGGCGAGCCTGCGCAGCCCGCTGATGATCCCGCGGGTGGCGCTGGTGGATCCGCTGCTCTCGGCGTCGTGCCCGCCGCCGGTCACCGCGGCCAGCGGCCTGGACGCGCTGACCCAGTGCCTGGAACCTTTCGTCTCGGTCCGTGCCACCCCGCTGACCGACGGACTGGCCCGCGAGGGACTGCGCCGCGCGGCCGCGGGCCTGCGGGCCGCCTACGCCGACGGCGGTGACCTGGCGGCGCGGGCCGACATGGCCACCTGCGCCCTGCTGGGCGGGATGGCGCTGGCCAACGCCAAGCTGGGCGCCGTGCACGGCCTGGCCGGCGTCATCGGCGGCACCGCCGACGTGCCGCATGGTTTTGCCTGCGCCGCGCTGCTGGCCCCGGTCATCGAGGCCAACGTGCGGGCGCTGCACCGCCCGGCTCCCCCGTCCTGGACCGGTACGCCGAGGCGGCCGGGCTGCTGACCGGGCAGCCGGGCGCGTCCGCCGAGGACGGCGTGGCCTGGATCCGGCAGACGGTGGACTTGCTGGCGGTGCCGGGACTGGCCGCGTTCGGCCTCACGGCCGGGCAGGCCGGCGATATCGCGGCTCAGGCGCTGACCTCGAGCAGCATGCAGGGCAATCCCGTTCCGCTGAGCCAGGACGAACTGGAGGCCATCGTCGGCCGGGCGCTATGACCGGGGCTGGCGGCGGCGCCACCAGCGGCGCCGGGCTGGCTTGTCCGGGCGCGGGGCGGGCGGGGGCGGGGCGGCGGGCCGGGGTTGCAGCTCCCGCCACCGGGTGACGGTGGCCTCTTCGTCGACGAGGCGCAGCACGACCGGCGGCCCGACCGGGATCCGGCGCCACTCGAGGATCCGCCGGTTGAGATCCCGCACGACCTCGCGGACCTCGCGCTCGGAGCGGTAGTCGCTGAGGGTGTCAGACACCCGTTCGGCCTCTTTGCGAAGGCGGAGCGGGACGGGCAGCATTTCCTCGGCCGGGACCCCCTCGCGGTCGAGTTTGTCACGGATCCAGGCATCGGTGTCCATGGACCGCCTGGGCAGGGGCTTGCCCGCGCCGGGCAGGTTGTCGAAGGCACCCCGCTCCTGCGCCTCGCTGATCTGCCGGTCGATCCACGAGGTGAAGGTGATCTCCCGGGGTTTGCGTTCAGTCATCCAGTTGGCCCTCCTCCCTAGGATAGGGCC
This sequence comes from uncultured Actinomycetota bacterium, assembly GCA_963839095.1. GTDB lineage: Bacteria > Actinomycetota > Actinomycetes > Streptosporangiales > Streptosporangiaceae > Palsa-504. The sequence continues at coordinate 90,726 of CAWIUF010000020.1, forward strand.
GCCTGGATCCCGCGGTGGCAAGGAAGATCGTTTAATCGATCACCTTATTGCTCGAGGGCTTTATCAAGATCCGCTAGAGCCGGGGACGGTTACGGCGGGCCCGCGCCTTTTTGGCCCGGGCCTCGCCGCGGGTCATTTTGTCGCCGAAGACCGTGGTGACGAAATACCGGCGGTGCCGCCCGCTGCCGCCGCAGCGCGGGCACTGCCCGGTGGCCCAGGTGGACAACATTCCGGTATAGCGGCCAGTACCGTTGCAGGCACGGCACCGGCGGAACGGCGTCAGCCAGACCGATATCATCCACACCAGGACGCCGATGGCGACGGTGATAACCGCCCCGGTACCGGCGTCGTGCGTACGCCCGGCGCTAGCGGCGAATACGATAATCAATAGGAATGCCCACCCCATGACAATGATAGTCATCCCGGCCGCCGGGAAATGCAATGGGCGATATGGCCGCCTGCTTGTCTCATTTGAGCCAGCCGGCGGATAGGGCACGCCGAGCCCTGATATGGGTACCGATTGGGCGCCCGCGGGGACGATATCCGATTCCCTTCCGGCATTCCGCGTAACAATGTGCCCGGAGGAATCAGTGGCGGACCCTGATCACTGCGATTACAGGCCGGCGATGGCGGCGAGGCCGGCCTCGATCGTCCGGGCGACTCCGTCCGCGGCCGGCGGCGCGAGCAGGACGAGCCGGTCCACGCCAGCCGCGGCGAACTCGGCGGCCAGCGCGGGCGTCATCCGGCCGCGGGGCGTCACGCTGATCTCGAGCGGGCCGGACCCGCCAGGCCGCGGCACCTGCCCGGCCGCCGCGGCCAGCCCGGCCACCGACGCGGCGGCCTGCTCGGGCGTGAGCCAGTAGCCGTACCAGCCCTGGCCACGGGCGACGGCCCGCCGGTAGGCCGGGGCGCTGTGCCCGCCGACGATCAGCGGGATCGGCTGCTGGACCGGGCGCGGGTAGGCGTCGACGCCACTGAAGGCGGCGAACCGGCCCTGGTAGGAGGGATGCTCGTCGTACCACAGCGCCCGCATCGCGTCGAGGTACTCGTCGGTGACCACGCCGCGCTCGGCGAAGTTCGCCCCCACTGCCCGGAACTCCGGTTCGAGGTAGCCGGCGCCCACGCCCAGCATGACCCGGCCGCCGGACAGCACGTCGAGGGTGGCGACCTGCTTGGCCAGCACCACCGGATTGCGCTGCGGCAGGATCACGATCCCGGTGGCCAGCCGGACCGTCGTCGTGTGGGCCGCGGCCCAGGTCAGCGCCAGCAGCGAGTCGAGCGCCGGGTCCTGCGGCGCCATCGGCGACGGCGGCGCCTGCGGGTCGGGCAGCACCAGGTGCTCCCCCGCCCAGACCGAGTCGAAGCCCGCCGCCTCGGCCGCCTGCGCCGCCTGCGTCACGGCGTCCGGCCGGCTCAGCGGCCCCATGTTGACGTGGACCAAGCCCAGTCGCATAGTCGTTTACTTTAGTGGCATCGTGTTGGGCAGGCCGGAAGGGGCAGGCATGGACAGGAACGAGCGCCGGGAGTTCGTACGGAAGCACCGGACCTGCGTCTTCGGATACGGCCGGAAGGACGACGGGCCGGCCATGACCGTCGTCTACTACGTCATGGACGGCGATGACCTGCTGATCTCGACCATGGCGGCCCGCGGCAAGGCGCACGCGGTGAAGCGCAACCCCAAGGTCAGCCTGTGCATCCTGGACGAGCAGTGGCCGCTGACCTACCTGCAGGTCTACGGGGAGGCCACGCTCGAGGAGGATTTCGGCCAGGCGGTGGACGTGCTGCGCCGGGTCGTCGACCTGATGGCCGGGCAGGACGTGTCGTCGGCCAAGCTCCCCGAGATCGAGCGGATGGCCCGTGAGGAGGGCCGGGTGGTGATCCGGGTCCGGCCGTACGCCACCTTCGCCACCCCGCCGCGGCACGTCTACAAGGCCGAGGACCTCGACGGGCTGACCCACTTCACCAGCAGCAGCCAGCCGTGGTGACCTGCTAGGACCTGCGGATCCTGACGGCTGGGACGCGGCGGGCGGACGCCTCGAGGCCGTACCAGGCCACGTCGGCGACGGCCTTCCCGGCCAGGAACCCGAGCCATACCCCGGCCGGCAGCGGCCGCAGCAGCCATGCGGCTCCGGCCATGCAGCCGGGCCTGATCAGGAAACCGTCGGCGATTTCGGCAACCGCGCACGACGCCAGCTGTTCCCGCACCGCGTGCCACGCCCCGGCGGCCAGCCTGCGCCACCCGCCCAGGTGCGCGGTGGCCCGGCGCGCCGCCGCCGCCGTCTTCGCCCCGATGCAGCCGTAGAACCCGATGGACTCGCAGGCGGTCGCCAGCCCGGCGGCGGCCAGCAGCGATCCGGTCTGCAGGTACCCGGCCGCGAAACCCGCCAGGGCGGTGAGGGTGCCGCACACCTCGGCCAGCCCGAACCGGGCCCGCCACACCTGCCACCATCCCGGCGCCCCCGCCGGCCGGGCCTCGTCCGCCCCCGCGGACGTGCCCGGCCGGCCCGTTTCCGGCCTTCCGGGCGCGTCCACCCCCGCAGACGCGCCCGGTTCCCCAGACCCCCCGGGCCGTAGCGTCGCTACCGCCCCATCGATGACCGACTCGCTCATCGTCCCCCCCGCCTACTCAGAGGGAGGAGGGGCGGTCTTGATACATCCGGATTGCTCCGGCTGGCGTTCGGGCCCGGCTGGCGTTCGGGCCCGGCTGGCGTTCGGGCCCGGCTGGCGTTCGGGCCCGGCTGGCGTTTGGCTCAGGCTGGCGTTGGCTCGGCTGGCGTTCGGCTCAGGCTGGGGAAGGCCGGAAGAGGCAGAACGGGTGGCCGGCCGGGTCGAGCAGGACCCGGACGTGCTCTTGCGGCTGGTAGTCAGCCAGGGTGGCGCCGGCCTGCAGCGCCCAGGCCACCCCGGCCTCGAGATCGTCGACGGCGATGTCCAGGTGCATCATCATCTGTGGTTCACCGGGCGCCGAGGGCCACGATGGCGGCAGGTAATCCGGTTCCCACTGGACGGCCAGCCCGCGGAGTCCGGGCTCTCCCGGCGGCGGCCGCAGGATGGCCCATCCGTCCTCGGCCGGGTAGCCGGGCCTGGCCGGGTACTCCTCGGCGACGGCCCAGCCGAGCAGCCGGTGGTAGAAGGCCGCCAGTTCCCGGGGGTCCGCGGCTCCGAGCACCACCGACGAGACGTGCAGACGCGGCCGCTCCATGCCGTCACCTTCCGCGTGGGTCAGGAACCGGCCCGGTCATCGACGAGACCAGGGCCCGCTGCTCGGCTTCCGTGCTTTCATCCCGTCCCAGTATCCCGGTCTGCTCCATGGCCCGGGCGACCCGCTGGATCTCCGCTTCGCCTATAAGGGAGGGCCGGGATGTCCCGGATTCAGGCGCGTAGGGTTCCCTGGCGGTCGAAGGTCATGGCGCGCTGGAGGGCGGCGGCGCGCAGCTCGGGTGCGATCTCCACCGGGCCGCCCAGCGCGGCGGCGTTGATGCTGGCCTGCGCCGCCTCCTCCACCACCCCGCCGACCAGGATGGCCAGTTCGGGGGTGCGGTGGAAGACCAGCACGCCGTGGTTGGCCAGCAGCACGGCCGGGACGCCCGGGGTGACCGCGGCCCGGATATGCGCGATCGCCGCGGCCGACCCGCGCGGCCCGTACCCGGCCACGGGCACGCCATCGGGCAGGCCGAACATGGCCAGGGCCTCGATCCAGCACCCGATCGGGCGCCGGGCCACGGCGTACGCGGTGGCGTAGGGCGAGTGGGTGTGCAGGACGCAGCCGACGTCGGGGTGATCGGCGTACATGGCGGTGTGCATGGCGACCACGGCCCCCTGGATCGGCGGCAGCTCGCCCTCCAGCAGGGTCCCGTCCAGCCCGACCCGCACCACGGCGGAGACCGGGTGGTCCCGCAGCGAGGGACCCGCGGTGAAGTACATCTCCTCGGCGCCCGGCACCCGGACGCTGACGTTGCCGTGCCCGTTCGCGGAAATCGCCCCGCTGGCCACCACCCGCCGGGCGATGTCGGTGACCTGACCGGCCAGGTCCTTGTCCATGGACCAACCCCCTCCGCACGTCGAGGCCAACGTATCCCGGCGGGCCGCGCCGCAGCTAGCCCGGCGGCTCCGAGGTAGCGTGGATGACATGCTCCTCGCCGAGGACCTGCTGCTCCTGGTCACCAACGACGCCAGCGGGCGGCTGTCGGTACCCTCCTCCCAGGCCGACGCCGGGCTGGGCGGCGCCAACCTGCTCGAGCTGACCTTGCTGGGCAAGGTGGACGTCTCCGGGCCGCAGGACCCGGGCAAACCGGGACGCATCATCGTCCGCGACCCCTCGCCGGCGGGCGACGAGATCCTGGACGACGCCTTGCGGCTCCTGGCCGCGCAGCAGGGCAAGAAGCCGTCCGCCGTGATCAGGCCGCTGGGCAAGAACCTGCGGCCGGCGCTCTACCAGCGGCTGGCCGCCAGCGGGGTGCTGCGTGCGGCGAAGGGCCGGGTCCTGGGCATCTTTCCGGCCCGCACCTGGCCCGCCCAGGATCCGGGTCACGAGGCCGGAGTGCGCGAGCAGGTGACCCAGGCGCTGATCCAGCCGGGCACGCCGGACCAGCGGACCGCCGCGCTCATCTCCCTGCTGCACGCGCTGAAATGCGAGCACAAGGTCGTCGACCCGCGGTCCGGCGGGCTGTCCCGGCGTCAGCTCCGGGCCCGGGCCGCCGAGATCGCCCAGGGCAACTGGGCCTCGGACGCCGTCCGCAAGGCGATCGACGAGATGGTCGCGGCGGTCGCCACTGCCAGCGTCGCCGCGACGGCCGCCAGCTCGGGCTAGCCCCGGCGGGCCGCCGCAGAAACCTCGGGCTAACCCTGGCCGGTCCACTTGCCGGCCAGCGGGGCGAGCGGACACCCCCGCTGCGAGCGGCCGGATGGCCCCGCCTTCGACCGGCGGCAGCGGCTGAAAGGAAAGTCCGCGACGCTGTCAGGGGCACCGGGTGTTCCCTTTCCGAGACTCGTACCGCCCTATAATGCCGGGTGATGAGCACGCCGCCCTTTGATACCACCAAGCCGAACGTAGCCCGCATGTACGACTACTGGCTCGGCGGTACGGACAACTTCGAGGCCGACCGCGAGGCGGCCGAAGCGGTGCGGCGGGTCCGCCCGAACGTTGCCGAGCAGGCGCTGGGCAACAAGCGGTTCCTGACCCGCGCCGTCACCTACGTGGCCGGGCACGGCGTGCGCCAGTTCCTCGACGTCGGCTCGGGACTGCCCACCTCCCCGGTGCGGACGCCGGGGGCCGAGCCGCAGTGGCTGGCCACCCACGAGGCGGCCCGCCGGGTCATGCCCGATGCGATGGTGGCTTACGTAGATCACGACCCGGGGGCCGTCCAGCAGTCCCGGGCGCTGCTCGGTGACGACCTCCACGGGGTGACCGCCACGGTCGGGGACATGCGCGACCCGAAGGCGATCCTCACCGCCGACGAGATCCGCGCGGCCGGATTCGACCTGGACGCGCCCGCGTGCGTGATCATGGCCTGCGTGCTGCACTTCGTCGACGCCGAGACCGCCCACGGCATCGCGAGCACCTTCGCCCGCGCGCTCGCGCCCGGGTCCTACCTGGTGATCTCGGTGGGATTCGGCCGGGGACCGGAAGGAACCGACTTCACCAGCACGTACAACGCCCAGGACGGCCCGCGGATCTACTCCCACACCTGGGAGGAGATCACCAGCCTGTTCGACGGCCTGGAACTGGTGCGGCCCGGCATCGTAGAGACCTCGGCCTGGCTGCCCGGCCAGCCGGAAACCGGGCCGGAAGAACACGCCACCATGATCGTCGCCGGCGTCGGCCGCCGCCTGTAACCGCAATCGCTGACCGCCAGCGGCGCCTGGCCACCTCCAGCCACCGCGATGCGGCGCTGCGGTGGTTGTGACAACCGCGATGCGGCGCTGCGGTGGTTGTGACAATCGCGATGCGGCGCCTCGGTGGCTAGGCGTTGCCGTTCGCCGATGACGGGCCGATCGCACTTCCGGTGGCGCTTTCCATGATCGCGAAGGATTTTGTACCCATTTTGGGGGAGGGCAAATCTTTCGCGATCATGAATTGCCTGGCTAGGGGCTCACGTATGGGGATCACAACTGTCACCGCGGGCTCGTTCGCCTCGCATCCCCGCGTGCCTTTCGCGAGCGACCACGTCATCGTTTCTATTTCCCGTGGGAAGGGATGGGTTCCGGACGTGCAAACGTGAGCCGGTCTTGCCCGCCCGGCCATCGAGGCGGCAATCCGGCGCTGACCCGCGGCGGGCCGCGGGTGCCCCGGTGCGGGTCACTCCGCCACCAGCGGCACCCCCAGCTGGCAGGCGTCCCGGTTAACACGGCGGATCGGCACTATCCGGTGGATCCTGACCCCCAGGGGGCTTCATTTCCTCCGGGTAATGCGGATCCACCGCGCTATTCCCCCGGATCAGCCCGCCACCGCGCACCGGGACCCCACGCACCCCGCCAGTAACACTCCCGGAACGGCCAGCCGGCAACGCGGATAGCAGCCCGCGGGAATCCGGGGGGTTATGGTCCACGATGATTTGCTTTGTTAAGGCAGTTATGCGTGGTGCGATCACTTGCAGCCGGAATCGCACGGCTTATTTTCGGATGACGCCTTAGGACGACCGCGATGTGGCGTTGCGGTGGTCAGGACGACCGCGATGTGGCGTTGCGGTGGTCAGGACGACCGCGATGTGGCGTTGCGGTGGTCAGGACGACCGCGATGTGGCGTTGCGGTGGTCAGGACGAGCGCGATGTGGCGTGCGGTGGTCAGGACGAGCGCGCGATGTGGCTCGCGGTGGTGATGTGGTCTGGGGTGGCTGGTGCTGGCGGTCGGGCCTGCAACGGCGCCGACGCCCGGCTGGGGATGCGAGCGGCTTGCTGTGATCGCGTGGGGTCGGAGGTTACTGGAGCGGGAACTCCGTGCCGCGTTCGGCTTCGGGGCGGGGGCCGAAGATGCGGCGCTGGGACTCCTCGATCGGGACGTCGTTGATGCTGGCCTCCCGGCGGCGCATCAGGCCGTGCTCGTCGAACTCCCACAGCTCGTTGCCGTAACTGCGCCACCAGCGGCCCGCGGCGTCGTGGCATTCGTACTGGAAGCGGACCGCGATCCGGTTCCCGTCGAAGGCCCACAGGTTCTTGCGCAGCGCGTAGTCGAGCTCGCGGTCCCACTTGGCCGTGAGGAACTCGATGATCGCGGCGCGGCCGGTGAAGAAGGAGTCGCGGTTACGCCAGGCCGAGTCTTCGGTGTAGGCACCCGCGACTCGCTCGGGGTCGCGGGTATTCCACCCGTCCTCGGCGGCTTGCACCTTGATCAGGGCGCTCTGGCGGTCGAACGGCGGTAGCGGCGGGCGGTCGGGCATGAACCTGCTCCGTTCTTTAATTAAAGATTTTTAGTGATAGAGTCCGGGCGTGAGCCTATCATCCGGCGGCCCGGATCTGGCGTCGCTCAGCACACTGGATGACCCGGTGCGCCGCCGCCTGTACGAGGTCGTGACCCGGCAGCCCACGCCGGTGGGCCGAGACGAGGCGGCCGCGGCGGCCGACGTCGGCCGGGCCCTGGCCGTGTACCACCTGGACAAGCTGGTCGAATCCGGGCTGCTGGCCGCAACATACCAGCGCCCGGCGGGCCGGACCGGGCCCGGCGCCGGGCGGCCGGCCAAGCTGTACACCCGGGCGGACCGCGAGTTCGCGGTGACCGTGCCGCCGCGGTCCTACGAGCTGGCGGCGCGGCTGCTGGTCCACGCCGTCGAGGCGGATACCAGCGGGCAGAGCCGGGCCGCGCTGGGCCAGGCCGCGCGGCGGCTCGGCACGGAATGGGGCCGGGGTTACCGGGCCGAGGCGGACAGGCGCGGTGCGCCCGGCGGCGGCGCTCAGGGGGCGCCCGGCAGCGGCGCTCAGGGTGCGTCCAGCGGCGACATGCGGAGCGTAGCGGGCTTCGATGTGGAGGAAGCGCTGAGGCGGCAAGGGTACGAGCCGTGCCGCGGCGGCGATGAAGTCATCCGGCTGCGGAACTGCCCGTTCCACCATCTGGCGGAACGGCATCGGGAGGTGGTCTGCGGTATGAACCTGACGCTGATCGAAGGGCTGGCCGAGGGGCTGGGGGCGGATGACGTGAATCCGGTTCTCGACCCGCGGCCCGGCTTCTGCTGTGTCGCGCTCGGCGGTGAGCGGCCGTGACGGCGAGATCGTCGCTGCACGTGGCCGACGCCGGCGAGATCGACGAGCTGGACTCGCTGCACGTGGCCGACGCGAGATCGACGAGCTGGACTCGCTGCACGTGGCACGACGCCGGCGAGGTGGACGTGCTGCGCGTGGTGCACGAGGCACGCGGGGTGGATATCGACGCGGCCCGGCGGGCGGCGGGCGACTTCCTGGCCGCGCTGGGGATCGACGTGGACTCCGACGACCTGCGGGAGACGCCGGCCCGGATGGCCCGCGCCTACGCCGAGCTGTTCACCCCGCAGCCGCTGCGGCTGACCACGTTCGCCAACGACGAGGGCTATGACGAGCTGGTGCTGGCGCGGGGAATCCCGTTCCGGACCGTCTGCGAGCATCACCTGCTGCCGTTCTCCGGTGTCGCGCACGTCGGGTACCTGCCCGGGGAGCGCATCGTGGGGCTGTCGAAGCTGGCCCGTCTGGTGGAGCACTTCGCGGCCCGGCCGCAGGTCCAGGAACGGCTGACTAAGCAGGTGGCCGAGTGCCTGTCCACCCGGCTGCAGGCGCCCGGCGTGGGGGTGGTGCTCGAGGCCGAGCACTCCTGCATGACGTTGCGCGGCGTGCGGGCGCACGGCGCCAAGACGGTCACCTCGGCCATGCTGGGGACGCTGCGGGAGGACCCGCGCAGCCGAGCCGAGTTTTTCGCCCTGGCTGGGGTGCCCAGCTGAGAGCATGCCGGAGATAGCCAACCACGACAGGAGAGCAGGAAATGAGCGGGAACAGCGCGTACGTGATCGCGGGCGCCGGGCTGGCCGGGGCGAAAGCCGCGGAGACCCTGCGGGCCGAGGGGTTCGACGGCCCGGTCGTGCTGATCGGTGACGAGACGGAGCGGCCCTACGAGCGGCCGACGCTGTCCAAGGAATACCTGCAGGGCAAGGCCGAACGGGAGACGATCTTCGTCCACCCGCAGGCCTGGTACGCGGACAACTCGGTGGAGCTGCGGCTGGGCTCCCCCGTCACCGGTATCGACCGCGCGGCGCGCGAGGTGACGCTGGCCGACGGCAGCCGGGTCGGCTACGCCAAGCTGCTGCTGGCCACCGGCTCCGCGCCGCGCCTGCTCACGGTGCCGGGCGCCGACGCCGACGGCGTGCTCTACCTGCGCCGGGTCGGCGACAGCGACCAGATCAGGACGGCCTTCCAGAACGGCGTCCCGGGTCGCGGTCATCGGGGCCGGGTGGATCGGGCTGGAGGCGACCGCGGCGGCGCGCGCGGCCGGGGCCGAGGTCACCGTCCTGGAGGCGGCCGAGCTGCCGCTGCTGCGGGTGCTCGGCCGCGAGGTCGCGCAGGTCTTCGCCGACCTGCACCGCCAGCACGGTGTCGACCTGCGGTTCGGCGTCGGGGTCGAGGAGATCACGGTGACCGGCGGCCGGGCCAGCGGAGTGCGGCTGGCCGACGGCAGCCAGGTCGAGGCCGACGTGGTGATCGTCGGCGTCGGCATCACCCCGAACAGCCAGCTGGCCGAGGCAGCGGGGCTGGAGACCGGCAACGGCGTCACCGTGGACGCGAGCCTGAAGTCCTCCGACCCGGACATCTTCGCCGCCGGGGACGTCGCCAGCGCCTACCACCCGCTGTTCGGGCGGCACATCCGGGTGGAGCACTGGGCCAACGCGCTGAACCAGCCGCAGGCCGCGGCCCGGGCGATGCTCGGCCAGGACGTCGCCTACGACCGGGTGCCGTACTTCTACACCGACCAGTACGACCTGGGCATGGAGTATTCCGGCTACGTCGAGCCCGGCGGCTATGACCAGGTCGTCTTCCGCGGCGACAAGGACAAGCGCGAGTTCGTCGCGTTCTGGCTGTCCGGCGGGCGCGTGCTGGCCGGCATGAACGTCAACGTCTGGGACGTCAACGACGCGATCCAGGACCTGGTGCGCGGCGGCCAGGCAGTGGACCCGGCCCGGCTCGCCGACACCAGCATCCCGCTGGACCAGGTGGCCGCCAGCTGAGCAGGCACCGCGGCTCAGGTGCCGGCCACCCAGGCGAAGCTCCACGGGGGCAGCTCGATCCGGCCGTCGGACAGGTCGAGGCGGCCGGTACTTGAATGCACGTGGACCGGTTCGTACAGGCCGGCCCGGGCCAGGATCCCGGCGTCGGCGGACTGGGTGACGTCGCTGAAGTTGGTCAGCGACAGGAACGGCGCGCTGCGCGGGTGCACCCGGCGGTAGGCCAGCACGCTGCGGTTCCCGGTCGGCAGCACCTCGGTGCTGCCGCCGGCCCGCAGCGCCAGCAGTGAGCGCCGCGCCCGCGCCAGCGCGCTGATCGCGCCGAACACCCGGCTCTCCAGCGAGCCTTCCCGGTGCCGCCGGGCGGCGGCGTCCCAGTCCATCGCCGGGCGGTGCATCCACCGGTTGTCGTGCGCGTGGGCCGGGTCGGCGGCCCAGCCGGGGTCGTTGCGCAGGGCCAGTTCGTCGCCCATGTAGATGAGGGGGATGCCGCCGAAGGAGAAGGCGATCGCGTACATCGACTCCAGCCGCCTGATGGCGGCGTCCAGGGCCCCGGCGTCGCCGGCGTCGAGGGCCGCCTCGATCCCGCACAGCGACGCGGCCGAGCCGGAGGTGCGGGCGTCGCCGGTGGCCGGGTTGTCCTGGAACCGGGCGCCGCGGCTGAACGAGCCGGGGAAGTCGCCGGCGTAGAAGCCGGCCAGGAACCGCCGGTGGGCGAAGCCGTCGGCGCCCACCGCGGCCGCGTCGTCGTCGGACACCGCCCAGCCGATGTCGTCGTGGCAGCGGACGTAGGTGACCCAGGAGGCGGGCGCGGGCGCGGGCCGCCGCCGGGACAGCGCCCGCTCGGCCAGCCGGACGTCGCGGGTGGCCAGGCTCGACCAGAGCATCACCATGAGCTGGTTGTCGTAGGCCAGGTCGCACTCCGGGCGGAACCGGTCGTGGGCGCCCAGGTACTGGGCCAGCTGGTCCGGGCTGACGATCGCCTCGGCCTTCAGCGCCAGGCCGGGCGCGGCCAGCCGGGTCAGCGCCCGGAACGCCTGCACCAGCAGGTGCGCCTCGGGCTGGTTCTGGCAGTCGGTGCCCATCCGTTTCCACAAGAACGGCACCGCGTCCAGCCGGAGCACGTCGATGCCCCGGTTGGCCAGGTCGAGCATGGTGCCCAGCATGGTCCGGAAGACCGCCGGGTTGGCGTAGTTCAGGTCCCACTGGTACTCGTGGAAGCTGGTCCAGACCCAGCCCAGGCCGGGCACCTCGGTGAAGCTGCCCGGCGCGATGTCGGGGAACACCTCGGGCAGGGTGCGCTCGTAGGCGTCGGGCTCGGTGCGGTCCGGGTAGATCAGGTACATCTCGCGGTAGCCGGGTTCGCCGGCCACCGCCTTGCGGGCCCATTCGTGCTCCCGCGCGGTGTGGTTGAGGACCAGGTCGACGCACAGCGCGAGGCCGCGCTCGTGCAGGCCGGCGGCCAGTTCCTGGAGGTCGTCCATGGTGCCGACCCGGGGGTCGACCTGGCCGTAGTCGGCGACCGCGTAGCCGCCGTCGCTCTCCCCCGCGCGCGGCCGCAGCAGCGGCATCAGGTGCAGGTAGCTGACGCCCAGCTCGACCAGGTAGTCCAGGTGCTCGCCGACCCCGCGCAGCGAGCCGGCGAACCGGTCGGCGTAGCAGACGTAGCCGATCATGCGGGACCGCTGGAACCAGGCCGGGTCGATCTCCCGGCGGCGGTCGAGGCGGCGCAGCTCCGGCGGGCGCGCCGCGGCCGCGTCCAGCGCGTCGAGCACCAGCTCGGTGGCGAGCTGGCCGGTGTCGGTCACGCCGCCGTAGAGCTGGCCGAGCGGGCCGGTGATGTCGAAGGACAGCGTCTCGAGCCGGGCCAGGAACGCGTCGGCCTCCGCCGCCCCGAGCCGCGACCGCGCCGCGTCCGCCACGGACCTATCTATGACCGGGCCATTTACTGCCGGGCCAGTCACCACCGGGTCTCCGTCACGGGCCTACCCTAGCGGCGCGGGTGGTTACCGCCCATCAGCCGCCTGAGCCGCAGGATCTCGGTGTCCCGCGCGTCGAGCACCGGCTCGACGACGTTCATCGCCGCGTGCACGGCCACCTCGGGATCGCCGGGAACGCCATAGCGCAGGAAACTGCGCCCGAGCGCCCGCCGGAGCCGTTCCGCGGTGACGGCGAGCAGGTCGGGCGTTTCCTTCAGCGTCTTTTGCGCGCGTCTCGGTGGACGAGCAGGCGGCGGTATTGCTTCTGGGCTATCCGGCACCGCGAACAGAGGCGTCATCGTTCCCGGCTGAGGTTCAGCCGGGGCGCCGCGCCGCCGCCTTGGTATGGTCGGCTCCGGGAGCATTGGCGTGACCTTCCTGGCAAAGGATTGTCGTCTCAGCGCTAATGCTCCCCCTTTGTTGCCGTCAACGCATATATGTCCAGGTCGCACGGCGTGTCATCAATACTGCACAGGGTGCTTTCCAGCACCTGACAGGCATATTCCGACGGTAATTCCTATCGAATATTTGTGCGTACGAACGGCTCGGGCGGCCGGGCGATTTCCACGTGCGGCCGGGAAAGCCAGACGGCCCATTCCGCGCTGATCTCGCCCGCCGTGGTCAGCAGCGCCGGCAGGTGATCGTGAACGCAGCCGCTGCGTGCTCGTCTCGGCCGCGTGCACGGTGACGTTCATCGCGGCCCGGACCGCCCCGGTCCCGTCCCGGACCGGGACCGCCACCGAACGCACCCCCGGGGCGAGCTCCTCGTCGGCCAGCGCCCAGCCCCGCGCCCGGATCTCGGCCAGCTCGTCGCGCAGCTGCCCGTCCGGCCGCGCCGATGACTAGGGCGGCAGCCCGGACCGGCTCGGCTGGGCCAGCGCGGCCGCGACCTGGTCCGGGGGCAGCGCCGCGAGCAGCACCTTGCCCTGCGAGGTCTGCACGGCCGGGAAGCGGGTGCCGATGTCCACCCGCAGCGCGATCAGCTTGGGCACCGAGACGCGGGCCACGTAGACGATGTCGGACCCGTCGAGCTGGGCCATGGAGGACGACTCGCCGGTGCGGGCGACCAGCGCCTCCAGGTGCGGCCGGGCGATGTCCCACAGGCCCAGCGAGCTGACGTAGGCCATGCCGAGGTTCAGCACCTTCGGCGTCAGCTCGAACGCCCCGCCGGCGGACCGGACGTAACCCAGTTCCTCCAGCGTGAGCAGCAGGCGGCGGGCGGTCGGCCGGGCCAGCCCGGCCGCCGCCGCCACCTCGCTCAGCGACATGACGCGGTGGTCCGCGCCAAACGCGGCCAGGATGTCCAGCCCGCGGGCCAGCGCCTCGACGAAGTCCGGCCCGTGGCCGCGTCCCGCCATGGGAGGGGCTACTCCTCGCCGAACAGGCTGCCGCGCGCCCCGTGCGTGGACTCCGACTTGTACTCGGTGTACTGGTACGGGTTGTCCAGCACTTCGGTCGACGGCAGGTCGGGGTTCATGCCGGCCGCCCAGGCCTCCTCGCCGAGCTCGGACCGCAGGTGGGCGACGGTGCCCTCGACCGCGCGGCGGGCCGCGGCGAGGTCGGCCCCGACCAGCCGGTTCTCGTGCTTGACGACCCGGCCGTTGACCAGGACCGTGTGCACGTCCCCGCGCTGGGCCTGGAAGGCGACGTGGCCGTAGGGGTTCACCAGCGGGAACGACACCGGCGAGGCGTCGTTCTTGATCAGCACCACGTCGGCCTTCTTACCGGGCTCCAGGCTGCCCAGGTCGTCACGGCCCAGGGCGCGGGCGCCGCCGCGGGTGGCCCAGTCGACCACGTGCTCGGCGCGCAGCTTGTGGTGGGTGACGGTCTCGCCCTTCATGTGCGCCTCGAGGTGCTCGCGGGCCCGGTCGGCGCCGAGGGTGGTGCGCATGGCGGAGAACAGGTCGCCGCTCCACCAGACGCTGGTGTCCATCGACAGCGCGACACCGATGTCGTGCTGGCGGACCTGCCAGGTGGGCGGGTAGCCCTGCCCCGCGCTCTGCTCGGACTCGGTCGACACCGAGATGGTGCCCCCGGTGGCCGCGATGCGCTGGTAGGAGTCGGTGCTCAGGGTGGCCGCGTGCACGTACACGGTCTCCGGGCCCATGAACCCGTTCTCGTGCATCAGCCGGATGCCGTCGTCGTTGGTGGCGCCCCACACCCCGGCGTGGGTGGTGACCGGCAGGCCGAGCTCGCGGGCGACCTCGAACGCGGGCTTCTCCGGGAAGGACGGGTCGCCGGTGACGTCGAAGGCGAGCTGGTACCAGAGCATGTCACCGGCGGCGTGCCGGCTGAAGAACGACCGGACGGCCGGGTCGGCGGTCCACTCCCAGGGGCCGGCCTGGATGTTGCCGTAGGCCAGCACGAACCGCCCGGGCACCGAGCGCAGCGCGTCGAGGGCGGCCTCGGCGTGGTCGGGGGTGTGCAGGTTGTGCGACCAGTCCACGGTGGTGGTCACGCCGGCCTCGAGGGATTCCCAGGCCGAGGCGAGGTTGCCCGCGGCGATGTCCTGCGGGCGGAACTTGCGGCCGTGCTCCAGGTAGTTCCAGACGAAGTACTGGGTCAGCGTCCAGTCCGCGCCGTAGGCGCGCATCGCGGTCTGCCACATGTGCCGGTGGGTGTCGATCATCCCCGGCATCACGATGCCGCCGCTCGCGTCGATGACGAGCGCGCCCTCCGGCGCCTCCAGGTGCGGCCCCACCGCGGCGATCGTGTCTCCGGTCACCAGCACGTCGGCGTCAGTCAGCACGGTGTGCGCATCGTCCATGGTGAGCACGGTGCCGCCGCGTAGCAGCACCGGACGGCCGGCCGCCACCTCGTCGGGGTTCGTCATCGAGACCTCCGGGTATCTTCACGCGGACGAGCGTCCGCCATACGATCGCTTGAGCGGGTTGCTGCCACTGTCAACCATCCCCGTTTGGTATGTCAAGGTTTGGATTTGCCCTTGACCTTGACACGTATCGGCGCAGGTCTAGGCTGGTCCGTACGCCGATCATGGACGTTTGTCCGCACAGCGGACAATCCTCGACGAAGGGACGGGCGCGGATGACGGAGGCCCAGGCACAGGGGCCGCTGGCCGGGCTGCTGGTGGCGGACTTCTCCCGGATCCTGGCCGGGCCGTACTCCACCATGCTGCTGGCCGACATGGGGGCCGAGGTGGTCAAGGTCGAGGGTCCGGGCGGGGACGACACCCGCACCTGGCAGCCGCCGGTCCGGGAGGGCGTCTCGACCTATTACCTCGGCGTCAACCGCAACAAGCGCTCGGTCGCGCTGGACCTGAAGGATCCCGGCGACCTCGCCCTGGCCCGTGAGCTGGCGCGGCGCGCGGACATCTTCGTCGAGAACTTCAAGCCGGGCGGGCTGAAGCGCTTCGGGCTCGACTACGACACCGTGGCGGCCGCCAACCCGGCCGTGGTGTACGCCTCGATCAGCGGTTTCGGCAGCGGGCCCAAGGGCGCCGGGCTGCCCGGGTACGACCTCATCGTGCAGGCCACCTCCGGGCTGATGAGCGTGACCGGGGACGCGGAGGGCGAGCCGTACCGGGCCGGCGTGGCGGTGTTCGACGTGATCTCGGGCCTGCACGCCACCATCGGCGTGCTGGCCGCGCTCAACCACCGGCACGCGACCGGCACCGGCCAGCACGTGGAGATCAGCCTGCTCGCGTCGGCGATGTCCGGCCTGGTCAACCAGACCAGCGCCTTCGTGGCCGGGGGCGTGGTGCCGTTCCGGATGGGCAACAGCCACCCCAGCCTGTTCCCGTACGAGCCGCTCCCCTGCGCCGACGGCGAGCTGATCATCACCGCGGGCAACGACCTGCAGTTCCGCAAGCTGGTCCAGGTCCTGGGCGTGCCGGAGCTGGCCGACGACCCGCGGTTCAGCCGCAACGAGGACCGCACCGCCAACCGGGAGGAGCTGCGCCCGCTGCTGGTCGAGCGACTGGCGAACCCGGCCCAAGATGGAGTGGTTCCGCGAGCTGACCGGGAACGGGGTGCCGTGCGGGCCGATCAACACCATCGACCAGGGCGTGGCGTTCGCCGAGGAGGTGGGCCTGGACCCGGTGGTGATCGTGGGCGAGGGCGACGAGGCGATCCCGTCGGTGCGGCACCCGATCACCTTCTCCGCCACCCCGGCCAGCTACCGGCTGCCGCCGCCGCGGCTGGACCAGCAAGGGGATGAGATCCGGCAGTGGCTCGCTTCGAAGGAGGACGCCAGGTGAGCGACGGGCTTTCCTTTCCGACCTCGCTCGGGACTTCGTCGGCCGACCAGATCCGGCTGCTCGGGCAGGACCTGACCGCGGACCTGATGGGCAAGGTGAGCTTTGGCGAGCTGGCCTTCTGGCTGGTCACGCTGCGCCGTCCGACTCCGCAGGAGACCCGGGTGTTCGAGGCGGTGCTGGTGGCGCTGGCCGACCACGGGTTCACCCCGACCGCGATCGCCGCGCGGGTCACCTACCTGTCCGCCCCGGACTCGCTGCAGGGGGCGATGGCGGCCGGGCTGCTGGGCGGCGGGTCCCGGTTCCTCGGGGTCACCGAGGACTGCGGGATCTACCTGCACGAGGTGCTGGCCGGGCTGAACGGCACGCTGCCGACGACCGACGAGGGCTGGGACGCGGTCGCGCTCGCGGCCGTGGAGCGAACGCGCGCTGCGGGGCGCTTCGTGCCCGGGCTCGGGCACCCGGTCCACAAGGTGACCGACCCGCGGACGCCGGTGCTGATCGAGATCGCCTCGGAGGAGGGGCTGCGCGGCCCGCACCTGCGGCTGTTCGAGGCCATCGGCCGGGTGCACGAGCAGGTGCTCGGCCGCCGGCTGCCTTTGAATGGCGCCGGGGTCTGCGGCGCGGCGCTGGCCGACCTCGGGCTGCCGGTGGAGCTGCTGCGCGGCTTCGCGCTGCTGGCCCGGGCGGCCGGGCTGCTCGGCCAGATAGCCGAGGAGCGCCGCCGTCCCATCGGCATGGACATCTACTCGGCCGTGGACCGCAACGCGGTCTACGTCGACCCGTCTGACTCCTGAGTCTTCAGAAGGGAGCCTTGCCCCATGGCTACCGTCGCGGCGGTCATCGCCTCCACGCATCACCCGTTCTACCTGCGGGCGAGCACCTCGACCGGGGCGGACCGGCCGCCCTTCGCCGACGAGTGGGTCGCCAAGATCGAGGCGTTCCGGGCGACGCTGACCCGGGCCCGGCCCGACGTGCTGGTCATGGTGGGGAGCGATCATTTCCATCAGCTGTGGCTGGACAACATGCCGCAGTTCCTGGTGGGCAAGGCGCCGTTCTTCGACGCCAACTGGTACAACGAGGAACGCGAGTTCGGCCTGCCTCGGATGCGGCTGGCGGGGCAAGAAGAGCTGGCTTCGTTCTTGCTGCGGGAGGGCCTGGACTCCGGGTTCGACCTGGCGTTCAGCAACGAGCTGCGGATCGACCACAGCGTGACCTGCCCGATCATCACGCTGCGGCCGGAGGCGGACCTGCCCATCGTGCCGGTCTACACCAACATCTTCGCGCCGCCGCTGCCGCGGCCCGGGCGGTTCGTCGAGCTGGGACGTGCGCTGCGTCGCATGGTGGAAGCATGGCCCTCGGACCTGCGGGTGGCCATCATCGGCACCGGGCACCTGTCGCTGGAGCTGGGGGGACCGCGGCAGTTCGGCCCGCACGGCCCCGATCCGGAGTTCGACCGCAAGGCCGTGTCGTGGATCGCCAACGGTGACGTGGACGGGTGCCTGGCCGAGGTGACGCTGGACAGCCTGCACTCCCCCGGCAACGCCACCCACGGGTTCATGGACTTCATGCTGATGATGGGGGCGGCCGGCGACGGCGTGAAGGCCGACTACACCGACACGCTGGACCTGTTCCACACGATGGAGGCCTACTTCACCTGGTACCCGTCAGGAGATCCGTCATGAGCAAGTACTTGCTGGACAAGTTCCTGTTCACGGTGGACCGGGATCCTGAGCTGGTCGAGCGGTACCGGTCCGATCCTTCGGGGACGGTGGAGTGGTGGGAGCGGGAGATGGCGAACTCCATCCTGAACTGTCACGGCTCGGAGCGGTCGACCTGGCTGGCGTTCTCGGAGGATGAGCGCTCGGCGCTGCGGTCGCATGATCACGTGGCGCTGTTCGGCCTGGGGGCGCACCCGTTCCTGACCTTGACGCTGTTCATCGCGATGTTCGAGCGAGATCACGGGCCGCTGGAGTACCAGCTGGCCTACGCCCGGGCCATGGAGCACATCACGATGCCCTACCCCGACATCGCGACCTAGTCACTGCCGACTGGTCACTTGGTCATAGCGGCCAGCTCGTGCCGCATGGTTCTCACGACCAGCACCACGGCCACGCCCAGGCAGGCGGCCGAGATCGCGTAGCCGCAGTAGCCGGTGATCGCGAACAGCAGCGGGTGACCCCCGCCGGGCTGGCCCGGGATGGCCCGGGCCAGCAGGCCGACTCCCGCTGCCACCTTGCCCCCGCTGTACCAGCTGGCAGCGGTGGTGTCCCACCGGCCGGCCGCGGCGGTGTGCCGCCGCTTCCAGATGCGGATGGCGGTGAAGCAGGCCACGCTGGTCAGCGCGAGCGTCGCGCCGATGGCGACGCTCGCGCCGGTGATCAGCTGATCGATGATGTAGCCCTCCCACGCCAGCAGGAACAGCGGGGCGCACAGCAGGGCGCCGAGCAGCAGCAGGCCGGTGGCGAGCCAGCGGATGGTCTTGGCCGATCCGCCTCGGTGAGCCCCCCGGTGAGCCCCGCGGTAGGCGCCCGGGGCCAGGGTCGTCCCGCGCAGCGTGCCCGCGGCGAAGGCCAGCATGCGGACCGCGCGCAGCGGCGCGGGCCCGGCGTCGCGGTCGTGCAGGATCACCGGCAGCTCGGCCAGCCACTCCTGGTACCGCTCCTCCTGATCCTGGACGGCAGCCGCCGGCACGCCAGGGACACCAGGTACTCCCCCGCGCGCAGCGCGAGCCGCTCGCCTCTCATGGCGCATCCGCGGGGGCTGGCCGCACCGTACGGCCGGGGGCACGCCCGCGCCGGGCCGAGAGCTGGGCGAGTTCCAGCCGGGCCACCTCGATGCCCTCGCTGGTCAGGCGGTAGTACCGCCGCGGCCGCTCGCCGTCCCGGCGCGGGGTTTCCCACGCCGAGGCCACCAGCGCCCGCGTCTCCAGCCGGGCCAGCAGCGGGTACAAGGTGCCGCTGGACAGCGCGGCCGCCTTCATCAGGTCATAGCCGTACCGGGGGGCGGCGGGATCGTCCAGGAAGACGCGAAATACCCGTTCCAGGGGCGCGGTCATCCTCACGAGCCTTATCCTACATATATCGGCTAGAGATCGCGACCCGCGGACGCGCCCGCCTAAGCCGTGTCCCGTGGACCCTTCAGCAATCGCCGGAAAATCAGTGGTTGTGGCAACGTACCGTCTCTATTGGGTAGAACGCCACAACCACTGAATCACTTTGGTACGCAGGGGTCAGGTGGGGTAATGGTGGCGTCCGGACCAGTCCGGCGGCGACGATGAGGCCTGCATCATTATCGGCCGGGGCCGTTTCATGATCTGCGGACACGCCTTAGTCGTTGCTGGCCAGCTGGGCCGCGCGGAGCTCGGCGTGCATCTCCCATGGCGCCTGCGGCAGGACGTGGCCGGTCTCCAGCAGGGACTTGAGGTTGGCGAACACGGCGGGCCAGCCCGTCGAGACGGCGCTGAGGGCGTCGTCGTCGGCCAGGTTCTCGTGGGTGACCGTGAGCCGGATGATCTCGTGGTAGGGCTCGATGTCAAAGGTCACCTTGGTCGGGCCGCTGGGAGGGACCTCGCCCGGGGAATCGAACGTCATCACGAGCTTCCGGGGTGGCACGGACTCCAGCACGGTACCGGCCACGTCGGCGATGCCCGAGCCGTCGGTGCGCTGGTGTTCCCAGGGCGAGCCGGGCTGCCAGTCGGAGACGTTGCTGTGTCCCCAGTACTGGGCGGTCAGGCCGGCGTCGGTGAGAGCTTCCCAGACCCGCTCGGGTGAGCTCTCGATGTAGGTGACGTAGATGAAGCTCGGGCGGTCCGGCATCGTGTCCTCCTCGGCTCGGTGTTCTGCTTGGTGCTTGATGGCGCTCAGCGCACGCAGGCGCGGGCGCTCGAACTTCTCGATCCAGCGTTCGGCGATGCTCCACAGCGGGACCGGGTTGAGGTAATGCAGCCTGGTCCGGCCGCTCCGGACGGCGGTGATGAGGTTCGCGGCCTCCAGCACGCCCAGGTGCTGGGTGGCTGACTGCCGTGCCATCGCGAGCGGCTCGCACAGTTCCCCGAGGGTCTGCCCGTTGCGCTCGCGGAGCCGGTCCAGCAGCGCCCGGCGCGTCGGGTCGGCCAGGGCCTTGAACACCGCGTCGTCGTCCACCCTGGTTATTATGCAGGTATTTACCTGCATAATGCAAGGCGCCCGGACGTCAGATGCGCGGCGGGGCCTGGGCTGGGACCGTCGGCGGGGCAGGGGCAGCGGCGGGGCAGGGCGCGGGGCGGGTGAGGGCGGTGCGGACGCGGGTGAGGAGGGCGGCTTCGGTGAAGGGCTTTTCGAGGATGTCGTAGCAGGGTGCGGGGATGCCGTGGGTGTCCAGGATCGGCTGGGCGTAGCCGGACATGAACAGGGCCGGGACGCCGGGGCGGAGCTCGCCCACCCGGGCGGCGACCTCGTTGCCGAGCATCTCGGGCATGATCACGTCGGTGAGGAGCAGGTCGATGGGCTGGGCCGGGTCGCTGGCCCGGCGCACGGCCTCGCTGCCGCTGGCCACCACGCAGACCTGGTAGCCGCCGCGGGTCAGGATGCGGCTGGTCAGGTCGCGCAGGCTGTCCTCGTCCTCGACGATCAGGATCGTCTCGCCGTGCCCGGTCTGGTCTTCGCCGGCCGGGCGCGGGCGCCGCCGCGGGCGCGGCGTCCTCGTCGGTGACCGGCAGCAGCACGCTGACCGTGGTGCCCAGGCCCAGCTCGGAGTAGATCTCGATGCTGCCGCCGGCGCTGGTCACGATGCCGTAGACGGTGGCCAGCCCGAGCCCGGTACCGCGGCCCTTCGGCTTGGTCGAGAAGAACGGCTCGAAGACCCGCTCGGCGGTGGCCCGGTCCATGCCGGTGCCGGTGTCGGAGACCCGGAGCCGGGCGTACCGGCCGGGTTCAAGCGCCGGCCGGGTGGACGGCGTACGTCTCGTCGACCTCGGTGTTGCCGGTGTCGATGGTCAGGCGGCCGCCGCCGGGCATCGCGTCGCGCGCGTTCACCGCCAGGTTCACCAGGACCTGCTCGAGCTGCCCGCGGTCGGCCTTGACCCGCCACAGGGCGGGCTCCGCGTCGATGGTGAGCTCGATGTGCTCGCCCAGGGTGCGGCGGAGCAGCTGCCCGGCGCCGTGCACCACCTCGTTAAGGTCGATGACCTCGGGCCGCCGCACCTCGTGCCGGGCGAACGTCAGCAGCTGGCGGGTCAGCCGGCCGGCCTGCTGCGCGGCCGCCTGGACCTGCCCGATGTCCTCGAGCACGGGCGCGAGCCGCGGATCCGCCTCCGCCCGGCGCCCGATCTCCTCGGCGGTGAAGTCGGTATAGCCCTGGATCACGTTGAGCAGGTTGTTGAAGTCGTGCGCGACCCCGCCGACCAGCTGCCCGAGGCTCTCCAGGCGCTCGGACTGCTGCAGCCGGCGTTCCACCCGCTCGCGTTCGGCGATGGCGCGCAGCCGCTCCCGTTCGGCCTCCATGGCCAGTCGTTCGGTGACGTCCCTGATCGCCACGGTGACCAGCGATGCCGGTGTCGGTGGGCAGGCCGCTGAGGGTGATCTCGGCCGGGAACCGGCGGCCGTCCCGGCGCTGGCCGGACATCCGCAGCCCGGCGTCGATCGCCCGCGGCTCCGGGTCGGCGAAGTAGGCGGCCCGCTCGGCGGCCAGGTCGACCCGGGCCTCCTCCGGGACCAGCATCTCCACCGGCTGGCCGATCAGCTCGCCGGCCGGGTAGCCGAACAGCTGCACGGCGTGGGCGTTGGCCATCGAGATCGTCCCGTCGGCGGCCACCGCGATCATCGCGTCCGGGGCGGCGTCGAATACGCCGCCGGAAGCGCTGCTCGGCCCACTGCACGTCGTCGAGCGCCGCGACCAGCCGCAGGCGCATCAGCTCGATGCCGCGGCCCAGGCTGGCCAGCTCGGCCGGGCCGGTCGCCGGGATGCGGGTCTCGTAGTCGCCCGCGGTGACCGAGGCCATGGCCTCGCGCAGCGCCCCGAACGGCCGGAGCAGGCCGAGCCAGACCGCCGCGACGGCGTCGCCCACCATGGCCGCGACCACGACACACGAGGCGATGAGCGCGCCGAGCAGCGTGTCCTGCCACCCGTTGAGCTGGTCGGTGACACGCTGCTGGGCCGCGGTGATCTGCTCCTGCAGGTCCAGGCCGGCCGACCGGATGGCCAGCACGTACGGTCGATAGTGGCTGATATCGGCCTGCTGGGCCTGCGCGGACGCGGCGTCGCCCTGGGCTACGGCCGCCAGCTGGGGCTCCGCGACACGCAAGAGCCAGGCCTGGTAGGCCGCCACGGTGGCGGCGAGCTCGCGGGTCACCGCCGGGTAGGCGCTGGCCAGCTGGGCGATCCGGTCCTGCCCGGCCCGGAGCCGGGCGCCGGTGTCGTCGAAGGCGGTCAGCGGCCCCGGGTGGCCGCCGATCACGTAGCCGCGCAGCCAGTTCTGCTCCGCCTGGTATCCCTCGAGCAGGTTGGCGGCGGCCGCGGCGGCGGGCACCAGCCGCTGCGAGAGCTGGCGGCCCTCGGCCCGGATCCCGCCCGCCGCGACCAGCGCGACCGTCATGGCGGCGGCGGTCAGGACCAGCGCGACGACAGCCACGGTGGCCACCCGCCGCCGCAAGCTGGCTTTCAGTACCATCGGTCTCCCCCGGCTCACGCGAAGTAGAGCATCCGCAGGACCACGATGACGGCCACCACGGCCAGCGCCAGCAGCGCCTTGACGGCCAGGCCCCGCTCGTAGCGGACCGCCTCGCGGATCTCCCGGCGGAAATCGCGTTCGCTCCCGTTCATCCCGGGATCCCCACCTTCCCCGTCTTCTCGGTCTTGTCCCAGGTCATCTCGGCGTGCCGCAGCTCCTTCACGTAGGAGGCGAACGTGCAGGCGCACAGCACCGATCCGTAACCCACCAGGTAGACGAGCAGCGGGCTGAGGAACCGGCCGAACCGGCGCGGCTCGAGCACCTTGGCCAGGTACCCAGCCGCCATCGACACGGTGAGCCAGGCGTAGACGAGGACGATGCCCCAGCCCACGTGCACCGGGCCGCCGAGGGCCGCCCGCGCGGCGTCCCGGAACAGCCGGGGGAAGCAGGCGTAGGCGATGATGGCCAGGTTCACCGCGCCGGGGAACATCACGCCCTGCCGCCAGGTGTGCCGCCCGGTCTGCGGGTCGATCATCAGCGCGAAGCCGGTAATGAAGATGTAGGTGGCGGCGTTGATGATCCACAAGACGTGAAAGGCCAGCCAGGCGCGGGGGAAGTGGGCGTAGTACAGCGTGATCAGCGAGGCCGACGAGGTGATCATGAATAGTCGGCTGCAGGAACAGGCAGAACCAGAACACCCCGAAGCTCACGCTGCCCAGCCGGTGCTCCCGGGAAGGCCGGAACCACAGCCTGCGGTACCGCAGGGTGACCTGGACGTTGCCGCGGGCCCAGCGGAGCCGCTGCTTCCACAGCGCGGTGATGGCGCCGGGTTCCTCGGCCCAGACCGTGGCGTGCGGCTCGAACACCACCCGGCGCCCGCGCAGCTGGGTCTCGAACGTGGTGAAGGTGTCCTCGGCCAGCGACGAGGTGTCGATCCGGCCGCCCAGGGCGACGAGGTTGGCCCGGGTGTGCAGCTGGGCGCCGCCCGGCCAGGCAGGCGGTCGCGCCCAGCACGTTCTGCCCGCGCCGGGCGGCCGCCTGGGCGGTGATGTACTCGTAGCCGATGAACCTGGTCATGTAGTTGCCGGGACGGCTGCCCTCCTTGATGTAGGCGGTGACCGCGCCTACCTGCGGGTCGGCCAGGTGACGGGTCATCTTGCGCAGCGAGTCCGGGGTGAAGATCACGTCGGCGTCCGTGATCAGCAGCGCCTCCATCCAGTCGTCCTCGAGGATGATGGCCAGGCCGTGGTTGAGCGTGTGCGCCTTGCCCTGGCCGCCCTTTTCCCGGCGCAGGTGGATCACGCGCCCCGGGTACTGCTCGGCCTTGGCCGCCGCCACGACGGGCGTGTCGTCCGTGCTCGCGTCGTCGACCAGGAAGACCCGCAGGGAATCAGGCGGGTACTCAAGACCCATGAGCCGGTCGATCGAGGCGCCGATGACCGCGGCCTCGTTCCAGGCCGGGATCAAGATCGCGGTCCGCGGGAACATCGGGGCGCAGGCGTCGTAGTGGTTGCGCCAGAAGTGCCCGGCCACCAGCAGGAACTGCCAGCTCGCGGCCAGCTCCGGGAGGGCGCCCGCCATGACCAGCACGATCAGGATCCAGTCTCCGGCTGAAATGACACCATGCCACATCCCCGGTCAGGCTCGGGCCGCGCTCGCGGTCGGCCGGACCCAGCGGTCGTAGACGCCGATGTCCCGGCAGTGGTGGCTGTCGCTGCCGGCCACCAGCGTCACCCCGGCCCGGGCCAGGGCAGCCACCGTGCGAGGCGAGGGGCAGGACCACTTCTCGTTCACCTCGGCCAGCGCGCCCGCGTGCGCGGCCCGCTTGGCCAGGTCGGCCAGCAGGGCATCGGGGACCATGGCCTCGTCGAGCCCGATCTTCGGCAGCAGGCTGAACAGGTGAGCCAGCAGCACGCCCGGCACCTGCCCCCCGAACACTGCCCGGCGTACAGGACCGCACGGGCCGTCGCCTCGCAGACCCGCTCGATCGCCTCGGCCGCGGTCATCTCGCCGTACGCGATGGCCGACCGCACCTCGGCCGGGTGCACCGGGCCGTTGTCCGCCGGGAACTGGTGGTCCGCGATCAGCACCAGGTCGATGCCGTCCAGCGCGTCCGGCAGGTCGAGCCGCCCGCTGCCGTCCCAGATCTTGGCCTCCACCCCGGCCAGCACCCGCAGCTCCGGCCGGCCGCGGTACTCGCCCACCGCGGCGGCGAACTCCGGCACCCAGGCGGTGTCCCGCCGGACGTGGTCGGCCAGGCACAGCGTGCGCAGGCCGCGCTCGGCGGCGGCACTGACGTTCTCGGCCAGCGTGCTCGAGCCGTCGTCGGAGAAGGTGGAGTGGACGTGGTAGTCCTCGTCGAAGTTCATGCCAGTCACCATCCCGACGGCGGCGATCTCGGCGGGATCCAGGAAGTGCTCGTCGAGGAAGCGGACCACGGCCAGGTCGCAGAAGTCCACGTGCGCCGGGACCGGCTGGCCCAGCAGGGCGGCCAGGGCCAGCCGGGGCATGTCGACCCCGCTGGCGATGGTGAGCCCGAGCGTGCCCGGCATCCGGGGGTTCACCTCGAGCAGCGCCGGGACGCCGTCGGCATCGCGGCGGCACTGCACGTTGGCGACGTAGGTCACCCCGGTCGCCCGGGCCACGACCCGGCCGAACCGCTCGACCTCGGGGTCGTGGACGGTCCGGCCGCCCACGGACACCCCGGAGTCGACCCGGGCGCGCAGCCGCGGCACGGACGCGATCACGTGCCCGGCCGCGTCGGCGAGCACGTCGACGGAATACTCCTCGCCGGGCAGGAACTCCTGCACGATCAGGCTAGGCGAGCGGTCGAGCGCGGCCAGTTCCGCGGCCGAGTCCACGATGATCACGCCGCGCGAGCCGCTCCCCCGCCGCGGCTTGACCACCGCCGGGTAGGTCCAGCTGGCCGGGTCGACGGACGGCCCGAACAGTTCGGTCCGCGGGACCGCGACGACGCCGGCGCAGTGCTGGGCCAGGGTCAGCTTGTCCAGGATGACGTCGAGCGCGGCCGCGGGCGCGAGCAGCAGGGCGACGCCGGCCGCGGCGAACTCCTCCCGCGCGCGGGCCAGCGGCAGCAGCTCGGCGTCCACCGTGGGCAGCACGACGTCCACCCCGAGGGTGCGGCACCGGTCCAGCAGGACGGCGGTGAACTCCGGGGCGGCGCCGGGCGGCACCAGCGTCCGCTCCCCGGTCAGGTAGAGCCCGGCCGCCCAGGGGTCCATGTCGGCCGCGATGAGCTGGACGGACTCCTCGGCGCGGAGCGACTTCATGGCGGCGATCGCGGCGGGGCCGCCCGCGCCGGTGACCAGCACCCGCAGCGGCGCGGTCATGCCGTCACCAGCTGACTGCCGGCGCGGTCACGGATGGCCTCGAACGGCTCGGCGTGGCTGCCGCCGCAGTACCGGGACCAGTAGCGGGCGGTCGAGGCGATCAGGTCGGGATCCAGGTAGTCGCGGACGCCGGTCTGGGACCCGAACGTGTCGATGGCCTTGAGCTTGCGCTCGATGTGGTCGTCGATGGTGACGAAGTGGGTCGGCCGGTAGTCGACGGTGGCCGACGGGGACTGGAAGCAGTACACCCGGCCGACCCGGCGGCAGGCGACCATGGCCGCCCGGTGGGTGTTGCGGTGATCCTGGTGGACGTCGTGCAGGGAGTGCGTGTAGACGACCGTCGGCCGGACCTCGGCCACCACCCGGTCGATGACGCCGATGGTCGGGTCGCCCTCGGCGATGCGGGTGTCCTCCAGGTCGTCGAGGTACAGCCGGGCGCCGATGACCCCGGCGGCCTCGGCCGACTCGCGAGCGCGCTGAGCCTGGTCGCCCCCGCGCGCGCCGCGGCACAGGGTCAGGATGGCCACCGTGTCGCCGGCCGCCCGGTGCGCCAGCAGCGTGCCGGCCGCGCCGATCTCCACGTCGTCGGGATGCGCCCCGATGGCCAGCACGATCTCCCGCCCGCGGGCCCGGGCCTCCCGGCCCGCCCTGATCAGCTCGGCGGCCTTGGTGATCAGGTCCCCTGCCCCGATCGGCTTCTGCAGGAACTCCGCCGCCGCGCTGCGCAGCGCGGAGACGGCGTAGTCGACGGTCGGGTTCCCGGTCAGCACCGCGACCGGCAGGTCGGGCACGAGCTGGCGGACCCGCTCGAGCAGCTCGAGCCCGTTCATGCCCGGCAGCTCGATATCGGTGATCAGCAGGTCCCAGTCCTGGGCCTCGATGCGCCGCAGCGCCGAGGCCGAGTCGAGCTCGTGCGTGACCTCGAAACCACCGCGCGTCAGCACCCTGGTCAGGTACCCGCCGAGCGCAGGATCGTCATCGATCAGCAGGATCCGCCCAGGCTGGCTGGCTTCCATGACGCCCCCCGACAGGCGAGCTACTCACAATGAGTAACTCAACGACTGTAATCAGTCATGGAAACGATAGCAGCCAATCACCGCCCGCTGCTCCCGCCGTTCCCTATAATCCTGACCGCGGGGCCGCTGACTAGGGGAGAACCATGTCCGCGGTCCGGACCGGATCGGGCACCCGCCTGCTGCACATCGGCCCGCACAAGACCGGCACCAGCGCCATCCAGGGCGCCCTGTTCCTGGCCCGGGAGCGGCTGGCGGCGCAGGGCGTGGTCTACCCGGGCCAGGGCCGGACGATCCTGTGGCCCATCCTCGCCGTCACCGGCCAGCCGCCGCTGCTCGGCGAGCCGGCGCCCGAAGATCTCCTACTGGGAGAACCTGACCAGCCAGATCACCGCCACCGGGGACCAGCGGGTCGTGCTGAGCAGCGAGTTCTTCTGCCAGGCGGACGCCGCCACGGTCCGCCGGGTAGTCACGGACCTGGGCGGCGACCGCGTCCACGTCGTGGTGACGCTGCGCTCCCTCACCCGGATCCTGCCGTCGCAATGGCAGCAGTACATACAGAACGGCTTCCACTTCCGGTACACCGAATGGCTCGAGGGGATACTGAGCGACCCGCCGTCCACGCCGACGCCGGCCTTCTGGCTCCGTCACCGGCACGACGAACTCGTCGCCCGCTGGGCGGCCGTGGTAGGTAAGGAAAATCTCACTGTCATCGTCATTGACGAGTCCGACCGGCTTATGCTTTTGCGAGTGTTCGAGTCAATGCTCGGCCTTCCGGACCGTTTCCTCGTGCCCGAGGAAACGGCGGCGAACCGCTCTCTCACCGCCGCCGAGATCGAACTCGTCCGGCAGGTCAACGAGGAATTCAGCCGCCGGGAATGGCCGCAGCGCAACTACTCCAGGTTCATGCGGTACGGCGTCATCGAGCAGATGAAGAACACCCGCCTGCCGTCGGCCGGCGAGCCGAAGATCGCCACCCCGGCCTGGGCGCTGGACCGGGCCGCCGATATCAGCGCCGAGATGGCCGCCAACATCGAGGCGCTCGGCGTGAACATCGTCGGCGACATCTCCGCGCTAGGTATGCGGCCCGGGGAACAGCCGGAGAGCGCCGCGGACCCAGTGCTGCCGGTCGAGGCCGCTGCCCGGGCGGTACTCGGCGCCCTCATCGGCGGCCGGGCGGGCGGCCAGACCGCCGAGGAGGCCGTGGGCGGCTTTTCCGCCAGGAGCCTGGCCCGGGTGCTCGCCGGGCGTTTCCGACAGCGAGCCCGCAGGGTTTTGCCCCGTTAGTCCGGCTTAACCAGTTCGGTTATCAACCCGCTATATCGCCCTGCCGATCTGTCCCGGCTGAGTCGTATCAAAAAATTTACGCGGGCACGAGTGTTCGATGTGTAAACCTGCATTCCCGGCGGCGCGTCAATATATTTGCGTAAGGCATCCCGAGGGGCGGGCGGGCATGCACTGCATGCCGTCTCCCCGTTCATTACACAATTAAAGGAGACAGCAGTCATGTCCGGATCCCCCCGGCGGCTCGCCATTTCGTGCGGAATGATGACGGTGGCGGCGGCCGTCATCATGCCGGCCACGGTGGCGAGCGCCTCCCCGGCGCCTGCCTACTGGGTGTCGCCCAGCGGTGCGCCGGCCACGCCAACGTCAGCTGCCGCACGGCCGGCTACGGCGAGATCCAGGCGGCGGTGACCGCCGCAGAGAATTACGAGAGCCTGCACCCGGGCAAGGTTCCGGTGATCGAGGTCTGCCCCGGCCTGTACGCCGAGCAGGTGACGGTCCTCAAGAGCCTGGTGCTCACCCGGGCGCCGGAACCGGCCCGCGCGGGCGCCGCGACGATCGAACTACCCGCTAGCGTGGGCACCAGCCAGCAGACCGGCTTGTCCGCCACGAACTGCCAGGCCACCGACGGCGCCAACCAGGTGCAGGTGCCGCAGTCGGTGATCGAGGTCTGCGCGGCCCGGACCGGGGGCGGCAACACGAGCGGGGTCAAGGTCACGGTCAGCGACCTCACAGTCGAGGGCAACTGGCCGGGCAGCGTCTGCTACGACAGCCTCTACGGCATCCTGGTCGAGGGGGGCGCCTCGCTCGACCTGACCGGCTCCACCGTCGAGAAGGCCGGAGCGGTCAGCCCGCTGAGCGGCTGCCAGGGCGGCGTGGGCGTCGAGATCGGGAACTCCACGACGAGCCAGGTCGGTCACGCCACGCTCAGCCGGGACACCATCGAGAGCTACCAGAAGAACGGGATCACCGTGAAAGGTGACGGGTCCACCGCCGCGATCAGCCAGGTGACCGTCGCCGGGGCCGGCCCGACGGGGAACATCGCGCAGAACGGCATCGAGCTCGCCGACGGCGCGACCGGATCGGTGACCGGCAGCACCGTGTCCGGTAACAACTACACCGGCCCGGGCGGGGCGTCGTCGGCCGGCATCTTGGTGTTCGGCGGCTGCGGCTCGT
Organism: uncultured Actinomycetota bacterium; assembly: GCA_963839095.1. Taxonomy (GTDB): domain Bacteria; phylum Actinomycetota; class Actinomycetes; order Streptosporangiales; family Streptosporangiaceae; genus Palsa-504. Next base: position 120,565 of record CAWIUF010000020.1, read on the forward strand.
CCCTGGTCCACGGGGCCACCGTCACCAGGAACACGCTGAGCGGCAACGACATCGGCGTCGGGCTGTTCAACTACGACCCGACCTGCGCCAAGTCGACCGGCACGCCGACCCGTGACGAGGCCTGCTTCAACGTGATCAAGAACGGCAGCGGGTACCCCGGCGGGAAGCCCTCGGCGGACGCCAACGTGACCGGCTGGACCAGCGCCAGCCCGGTGGTCGGCTACCAGGCGGGCGTCTCCGACGTGGGCAATGAGGACGTGATCTGCGGCAACGCGATCTCGGGGGCGGGTTACGCCCCGCTGGACGCGACCAGTTCGCTGCCGAATCCGGCGCCGCCCGCGTTCGTCCGTCCCATCGACACGGTGTCCACGCCGGCCATCGCGCCGAGCGTCTTCACCAACACCTACGACGGGAAGCAGTACCTCCCGTCCTGACCGCGCGAGCCGGGCAGGCGTTTCCCGCGCCTGCCCGGCGTGCCAGGATGACCGCATGACAGATTCGCGTGCGGGGCAGTCCGCGGCCGCTGAAGACCTGGTGGACGTCGCGAAGCTGGTGACCGCGTACTACTCGGTGCACCCCGATCCGGGCGATGTCGCGCAGCGGGTGTCGTTCGGCACCTCGGGGCACCGCGGGTCGGCGTTCACGGCGACGTTCAACGAGGACCACATCCTCGCCACCACCCAGGCGATCTGCGAGTACCGGGCCGCCCAGGGCATCGGCGGGCCGCTGTACCTGGGCGTCGACACGCACGCGCTGTCCGAGCCGGCCCAGGTCAGCGCGCTCGAGGTGCTGGCCGCCAACGAGGTCACCGTGCTGGTGGACGCGCGCGGCGGGTACACCCCGACCCCGGCGGTCTCCCGCGCGATCCTGGCGCATAACGCGTCCGACCAGGGATCGCGGGCGGACGGGATCGTGGTCACCCCGTCGCACAACCCGCCGCCGGACGGCGGCTTCAAGTACAACCCGCCGGACGGCGGGCCGGCCGGCACCGACATCACCCGGCAGATCCAGGACCGGGCCAACGAGCTGCTGGCCGACGGGCTCAAAGGGGTCCGCCGGGTCCCCTACGCACAGGCGACGGCGGCCGCCACCACCGGCACGTTCGACTTCCTCGGCAGCTACGTGGCCGCGCTCGGCCAGGTGGTCGACATGGCCGCGATCAGCGCGGCCGGGGTGCGCATCGGCGCCGACCCGCTCGGCGGGGCCAGCGTGGCCTACTGGGGCGAGATCGGCGACCGCTACGGCCTCGACCTGACCGTCGTCAACCCCGCCGTCGACGCCACCTTCCGGTTCATGACGCTGGACTGGGACGGCAAGATCCGGATGGACTGCTCCTCGCCGTCCGCGATGGCCAGCCTGATCGCCCGCCAGCACGAGTTCGCGATCGCGACCGGGAACGACACCGACGCGGACCGGCACGGGATCGTGACGCCCGACGCCGGCCTGATGAACCCCAACCACTACCTCGCGGTCGCCATCGACTACCTGTACCAGCACCGGGACGGCTGGCCCGCGACCGCGGCGGTGGGCAAGACCCTGGTCAGCTCGTCGATGATCGACCGGGTGACGGAGGGCCTGGGCCGGACGCTGCTCGAGGTCCCGGTCGGGTTCAAGTGGTTCGTGCCGGGCCTGCTGGACGGGTCGGTGGCCTTCGGCGGCGAGGAAAGCGCCGGGGCGTCGTTCCTGCAGCGGGACGGCTCGGTCTGGACCACCGACAAGGACGGGATCATCCTGGCCCTGCTCGCCTCGGAGATCACCGCGGTAACCGGGCACTCGCCGTCGGAGCGGTACCGGGAGCTGACGTCCCGGTACGGCGATCCCGCCTACGCCCGCATCGACACCGCCGCCAGCCGGGAGCAGAAGGCGGCGCTCGGCAAGCTGTCGCCGGATCAGGTCTCCGCGCACGAGCTGGCCGGGGAGGAAATCACCGCGGCGCTGACCACCGCGCCGGGCAACGGCGCCCCGATCGGCGGGCTCAAGATCGTCACCGCGTCGGGCTGGTTCGCCGCCCGTCCCTCCGGCACCGAGGACGTCTACAAGCTGTACGCCGAGTCCTTCCGCGGACCGGAGCACCTGGCCGCCATCCAGGACCAGGCCCGCGAGATCATCGCCGCGGCGATCGGCGGCTGACGCGGGAAGCGCCTGGAACCGGGTCTCCACACGGCCTCCACATCATCTACACGGGGGCGACACCGGCGGCCGATGATCTTAAGCCGTGGATCTTGCCGGGCGGGACGGGCTCGCGGCACGGCACGCCGGGGCAAGACTGGCTGACCGGCCAGTCGTGCCCTGGCTAGCCAGCCGGGGCAGATGGTCACCCTGCCTGACGAGCTTGCCGCGGTACCGAAGGACGAGGACAGCCCGGGCCGAGCTGTTCCCCGTTGGTCGCTTCCCGCGCACGGCAGATGACGGGCCTGTCAGCACCCGTCAGCCGGCGCTGGAGGGAGTGGGGGCGACCATGGCGTTCCGTCGTACCGCGGCACCGCCCGGCATCTGATCCGCAGCCCTATGATTTGCAGGCCTATCCTCGGGGTGCAGTTCCCCCAGTGGGCGGGCCTGCCGGTCCGGCCGGTGGCCGACGGCGGCTGGGACAACTGGACCTTCCACCTGGGCTCCGCGATGTCGGCACGGATGCCGAGCGCAGCAGAGTACGCCCTGGCGGTCGAGAAGGAGCAGCGGTGGCTGCCGGTCCTCGCCCCCCGGCTCCCGCTGGCCAAGGGTGAACCCGGCGCGGGCTATCCGTTCTCATGGTCGGTCTACTCGTGGCTCGACGGCGAGCGCTGGCGGCACTAGTACGGGACCTCGGTGTTCATCAGCTCGTGGAGGGTGAGGCTGGCCGGGCGGCGGGAGATGGCCCGGCAGAAGTCGATGGCGTCCAGGGTCCAGCTCGGGCCGTTAGCGCCGGCCCGCCAGGTTCCGCCGGCCGGCCCGGTCAGCGTCAGCTCGAAGTCCTTGCCGTGCCGGCCGGCCCATTCGGTGACCACGTCGGCGACGATCACGCCGTCGTGATCGGCGGTCAGCGGCGGCGCCGTGCCGGTGGCGGCGGCGATGTCCATCCGGTGCATCCACGGGTCCCTGGTCAGGATCACGTCGATGAGGTAGCCCAGCGTCCACGGCTCGGTCACGCCATTCATCTCCTGGGCCTGCGGCATCGTCCGGCTGCGCACGAAGGCGGGGGTGCGGCGGCGGCCCGCCGTCGCCTTCGCCGCGCGGGCGGCGTAGCGCTCGGTGATGCGCCCGGGCGTCCAGTCCGCCCGCTCGTCGACCTGGAGCTGGGTCAGCGCGTCGATGTAGGGGACGCCCGTCTTGGCCGCCTGGCCCGCCTTGCGCTGCTGGCGCAGGTTCTCCCTGATCGAGGCAGCCATCTCGGCCATCCCGAGCATGTGGGCGGCCAGCTGGCGGACGTCCCAGGCCGGGCAGTCGGTCGGCCGGGCCCACTGGTCCGGGGTCAGGGACCGGAACGTCTCGGCGCAGCGGTCGTACTCGGCGGCGGCCAGGCGCATGGCGACGGGACGGGACAGGGCGGATTGGCGTGGTTCCATGACGGGTCTTCTTTCATCACTCAGGGCAGGCCCAGGTCGTCGGCGAACATGGAGAGCACCCGGGGAATCAGGCGGCGCCACCGCTGGCCGCCCGGGTCGTTGGCGAGCTGCTGGTTGACCAGGCCGCCGATGAGCGCGGTGTAGATGTCAGCGTCCTCGTCGGTCGTGATGCCCAGGCCGCGCAGCTGGTCGAGCATCAGGCTGTAGACCTCCACGGCCGGGGCGTAGGCCTCGGCGCTGGGCTGGAAGTTCGGCACGACGTTGACGTCCATGAGCTGGTGCCGGGGCAGGTCGGCCACGGCGAAATCGAAGTAGTCCTCGGCGATGGCGATCAGCCGGGCGCGCGGCTCGGCGGGCAGGCGGGGGATATTGTCCCGGCCGTGCTCGAGGAAGACCTCCCACGCCTGCTGGAACATCGCGTCGTAGATAGCCTGCTTGGAGGCGAAGTGCGAGTAGAGCGAGGGCTGCTGCATCCCTACCCGGGACGCGATGTCGCGCAGGGTCAGCCCGGCGATGCTGGTCTCACGGGCCGCGGCCCAGGCGGCGTCGAGGATCTCCCGCCTGATCGCCTCATGACGTTCGGATCTCCTATCACGATTAGGCTTTGCTATCACAGCTCGATCATGGGCCGACAGGAATCCCATGTCAAGGGTTGCGCCTGCGCGGCCTGGTCGGCGCCGGACTCCGCCAGGGTGTCAGCCAGGTCGGCGGCACCGGTCAGGGCCAGCACCAGGCCGCGCCCCAGGGTCGGGTTGGTGGTGCAGACCGAGTCGCCGATGGCGTGCAGGCCGGTGACGACCGGCTTGCCGTCTGCCACCAGGCAGCGCAGGGTGTTGTGCAGGCCGGCCATCGGGAAGACGTCCGTGATCGGGTCCATCACGTCCAGCCAGGCGGCGTAGACCGGGACGGTCCGCAGCACGGCGGTGAAGACCGCGGGATCGCGCACGGCCCGGAACCGCCGGTCGGCGGCCAGCGATGACGATCCTCAGCACGTGCTCACCACGGCTCCAGGGCAGGCCCTCAGCTGGCGCGCGCCCGCGGTCAGGGCGGCGGCCGCGGCGATCACCGCGGCGGCCAGCAGGGCGGTCCAGCCGGAGAAGGCCAGGACCGCGACCACGGCGAGCACCGCGACGGCGGCGGCGATCCGGGTCTTGCCGGTGAGCAGGCGGGTCGCCGACACGGTGCAGCTGAGGTAGACGCACAGGAACATCGTGGTCGGGACGCTGACCAGGACGGTGATGTCGGCCAGCCGCAGTGCCGAGAGGGCGATGACGGCCAGGCCCGCCAGGGCGATGAAGCCGAGGAACAGGCTGACGGAGGGACGGGGCAGGTGACCCACTCCGTTCGGTCCCCTGGGGTTGTCCTGGCTGGGTACGGCGGTGAGCTCGCGCAGCATCTCGGCCGCCCCGGACAGGTAGGCGTTGACCGAGCCGGCCGTCAGGATCAGCGCGGCCGCCGCGGCGATCGCCCGGCCGGCCGGGCCGACGGCCAGCTGGAGCAGGTCGGCGAGCGGAACGGACAAGTCGGCGCCCGCCCCCAGGCAGCTGACGGTGGCGACGGCCAGGCCCAGGTAGAGCACCGCGGTCACGGCGAACGCGATCCCGATGACCCGGGACAGCTGGCCTGCGCGCAGCCGGCCGGTCAGCGGGGCCACGGCCTCCCACCCGACGAACGAGAGCATCAAGGTGGAGGCGGCGCGGCCGACCGAGAGCCAGCCGTGCGGGGCGAACGGGGTCCAGTTGGCCGGGCGGGCCGCGTGCGCCGAGCCTGCCACCGCGGTCACCACCACGGCGATCAGCAGCCCGACCAGCAGCAGCTGGGCCAGCGCGCTGGCCTTGGCCCCGCCGACGGCCAGGCCGAGCACCGCGAGCAGCAACCCGGCCGCGACGGCGCCGCGGACCAGCGGGCCGCCGCCGGTCAGGGCGGTGACGTAGCCGGCCCCGATGAGGCAGACGATCGGCGCCCCGGCGATGACGCCGGCCAGGAACCACCAGCGGGTCATCGCCGACGCCCGGCGGCCGAGGGCGGCGGCCGCGTAGCCGGCCGCGCCGGCCGCGCCCGGGACGGCCCGGCCGAGGCCGGTGAAGGTGGCGGCGAGGATCGCGGAGAGGCCGAGGAGCGCCACCCAGGCGATGATCGAGGCCGGGCCGGCCTGCTCGGCGGCCAGGCCGGGCAGGAGCAGCAGGCCCGGGCCGAGCAGGGCTCCGATGTAGAGCGCGGTGGCCCGCGGGACCGACAGCGGGAGGATCGGTGCAGGTGAGGTGCTCATAGAACAATAATCGGCGAATGACCGTCGCATGCGATGGCAAAGATTGTGCCACTAGGGCCCTACTGTGCAACTTCGTGCGGCTGATCGGCCGGTAGCCTTAGTTTTATGCCACCGGTAGCTGGAGACCGCACCGACCGGGCCATCCTCACCGCGCTGCAGCGGGATGGCCGCATCGCCAACATCGACCTGGCCGAGGAGATCTCGCTGTCCCCCTCGGCCTGCCTGCGCCGGGTCAAGGCGCTGGAGGCCAGCGGGGTCATCGAGGGCTACCGGGCCGAGGTCAGCCGGGCCCAGGCGGGCCTGGGCCTGACCGCCTTCGTCGGGCTGAAGGTCGACGGCCACTCCCGCGAGGTCTCCCAGCAGCTCGAGCAGGCGCTGACCGCGATCCCGGCCGTGGTCGCCTGCTACCTGGTCTCGGGGGACGACGACTTCATGATCGAGGTGGCCGTGCGCGACCTGGCCGACTACGAGCGGGTGCTGCTCGACCAGATCCTGGCCATCCCGGCCGTCCGCACGGCGCAGACCACCTTCGCCATCCGCACCGTGCTGAGCCGCGGCCCGGTGCCCCTCACCCACTGGCGCTAATTGCGCTAATGTCCCGCGAGCCGGTTTCGGCGGATTCGCGCCGGGCACGCGCCTTTACGTACGTACCCAGGGCGACGTAGCGTCGGGAAAGGATCCCTGCGCGAAGCGGTACCGGTGAGGATGTGGACATGACGGACCAGGAAACGGCGTGGCAGGCCGCGGAGTCAGGGTGGCCCCGGATGCCGACATGTTCGGCTCGGTCGACGCGGCGGGCCTGGGCTCCTCGACGTTCTCGGTGCTGCGGCGCGCCGCCGCCAAGCCGACGGCGACAGCGACCGCGGCGATGCGCTTCTGGACGTCGGTGGCGATGGCCGGGCCGGTGGCCGCGGCCCGCTGGATGGGGATGGACGCGCCGCCGCCGGTACCGGTGCCGGACCGGGACAAGCGCTTCGCGGACCCGGCGTGGACGGACAATCCCGCCTTCTTCGCCCTCCGGCAGACCCACCTGGCTACGTCCCGGCTGGTCAGCGACCTGCTCGAGGCGGGCTCGGGTGACGCCGTGGACGACGCCAAGGCCGCGCTGGCGACCGGCTTCCTGCTGGACGCGCTCGCACCGACGAACTTCCTGCTGACCAACCCGGCCGCGCTGAAGCGGATGTTCGAGACCGGCGGGGCCAGCCTGGTCGCCGGGGCCAGCCACCTGGTCGACGACGTGCTGAACAACAACGGCCGCCCGCGCCAGGTCGACACCCGGCCGTTCCGGGTCGGCGAGAACCTCGCCGCCACGCCGGGCAAGGTCGTGTTCCAGAACGACCTGATGGAGCTCATCCAGTACGCGCCGCAGACGCCGAAGGTCCACTCGGTCCCGGTGCTGGCCAGCCCGCCGTGGATCAACAAGTACTACGTCATGGACCTGGCGCCGGACCGCAGCTTCCTGGAGTGGGCGGTCAAGCACGAGCGCACCGTGTTCGCGATCTCCTACCGGAACCCAGACGCCTCGATGGGCGGCACCACCCTGGACGACTACCTCATCCACGGGCCGCGGGAAGCCCTCGACGTCATCTCCGAGATCACCGGTTCCCCCAAGATCGACATCATCGGCCTGTGCCTGGGCGGCGCGCTGACCGCCATGCTCGCGGCCTACCTGGCCGAGAAGGGCGACGACCGGATCGGCTCGATCACGCTGCTCAACACGCTGCTCGACTACAGCGAGCCCGGCATCCTCGGCGCCTTCACCGACGAGAAGACGGTGCGGCGGCTGGAGAAGCAGATGGCGGAGAAGGGCGTGCTGGAGGCGAGCCAGATGGCGGGCACCTTCGACATGCTGCGGGCCAACGACCTGATCTTCAGCTACGTGGTCTCGAACTGGCTGATGGGCAAGGAGCCGCCCGCGTTCGACATCCTGGCCTGGAACGGCGACAGCACCCGGATGCCGTCCGCCATGCACTCCTTCTACCTGCGCTCGCTGTACATGCGCAACGAATTCGCCCGGGGCGAGCTCGAGCTGATGGGCCAGCGGCTGTCGCTGTCCCGGGTGACGAACGACACCTACGTGGTCGGCGCGATCAACGACCACATCGTGCCCTGGCACGGGTCCTACAAGACCGTCGGGCTGATGGGCGGCAAGGTCAGGTACGTGCTGTCCAGCGGCGGCCACATCGCCGGCATCGTCAACCCGCCCGGCCCCAAGGCCTGGCACGAAGCGGCGGGCGACGACACGGCCGCCCTGTCCGACCCCGAGGCCTGGCGCCGCACCGGCACCAAGCACAACGGCTCGTGGTGGGAGGACTGGACCGAGTGGTCCAGCGCCCGCGCGGGCGAGCTCATCAAGCCGCCGCATATGGGCAGCAGGAAGCACCCGGCCCTCGCGGACGCCCCCGGAGAGTACGTGTTCGGCTGAGGCGCTCGCCTGCGCACGACAACCGAACGGAGGTAACACCATGGCAGAAATGAACGGCCAGGTCGCCCTGGTGACCGGAGGTATCCGCGGCATCGGGCTGGCCATCTGCGAACGGCTGATGAACCGCGGCGTGCATGTCGCGGCCGGGTACTCGTCCAACCACGACGCGGCCCAGCAGTTCGCCGACAAGTACGCCGACCACGGGGTGAGCATCCACCAGGGCAACATCGGCTCCAACGAGGACTGCGAGCGGGTCATCGGCGAGGTGCTCGAGCAGCACGGGCAGCTGGACATCCTGGTCAACAACGCCGGCGTGACGGTGGACAAGACAATGCGGAAGATGACCCCCGAGGAATGGGACAAGGTCATCCACATCAACCTGTCCGGCGCGTTCTACCTATCCCGGGCCATCCTGCAGCACATGCTGGACCGCGACTACGGCCGGATCGTCAACATCTCCTCGGTCATCGGCTCGTCGGGCGCCTTCGGCCAGGCCAACTACGCGTCGGCCAAGTCCGGCCTGTTCGGGCTGACCATGAGCATGGCCCTGGAGACGGCGTCCAAGGGCATCACGGTGAACACGGTCACCCCCGGCTACATCTCCACCGACATGACCGCGGGCGTGCCCGGCAACGTGATGGAAAAGCTCATCGCCCGCATCCCGGTGGGGCGGCTCGGCGAGCCCAACGAGGTCGCCCGGGTGGTGGAGTTCCTGGCCGACCCCGAGTCCGGCTACATCACCGGGCAGGTCTATCCGGTCAACGGCGGCCTGTACATGTAACCTGCCCGCGTGGCAGAGGAATTCGCCGGGCGGATGCTCGGCATGATGAACGAGGCCGCGCTCGCGCTGATGGTGAGCGTGGGCCACCGCACCGGGCTGTTCGACACGATGGCGAAGCTGCCCCCGGCGACCAGCACCGAGATCGCGTCGGCGGCCGGGCTGGACGAGCGGTACGTCCGGGAGTGGCTGGCGGCCATGACCACCGGCCGGATCACCGGGCACGACGGCGCGGCCGGGACCTACTGGCTGCCGGCCGACCGCGCCGCCTGGCTGACCCGGGCGGCGGGCATGGACAACATGGCGGCCGGGATGCAGTACATCGGGCTGCTGGCGCTGGTCGAGGACCAGATCGTGGACTGCTTCCGCCACGGCGGCGGAGTGCCCTACTCGGCGTTCCCGAAGTTCCAGGCGATCAGGGGCGAGGAGAGCCGCGCCGAGCAGGACGCCACCCTGATCGGCACGACGCTGCCGCTCGTTCCCGGCCTGACCGGGCGGCTCGAGGACGGGATCGACGTCGCCGACGTCGGGTGCGGCTCGGGGTACGCCGTCAACCTGATGGCGGCGACGTTCCCCCGCTCGCGGTTCACCGGATTCGACTTCTCGGGCCCGGGAATCGCGGCAGCCCGGGCCGAGGCCGAGCGCGACGGCCTGGCGAACGCGCGGTTCGAAGCACGCGACGCCGCCGACCTGGGTGAGATCGCCCGGTTCGATCTGATCACCACCTTCGACGCGATCCACGACCAGGCCCGGCCCGACCTGGTGCTGGCCGGGATCGCGGCGGCGCTGCGGCCGGGCGGGGTCTACCTGTGCGCCGACACCTCCTCCTCGAGCCTGCTCGCGGAAAACCTGGGCCACCCGCTGGGGCCGTTCATGTACACCGTGTCCACCATGCACTGCATGACCGTGTCCCTGGCCGACGGCGGGATGGGCCTTGGCACCATGTGGGGCGAGCAGACGGCCCGGCGGATGCTGGCTGAGGCCGGCTTCACCGCGGTCGAGGTTCATCGCGGCGACGATGACCTGAGCAGCGCCTACTTCATCGCCACCAAGGGGTAGCGCGAGTAGTTCCGAAGCCGGCCAGCTAGGTTTTCGCCGGTGAGGCGAAAAAGGTCGTCGCCAAGGGTGGCCGTACGCGTGTCGCCTAGTTATAGTCGAATTGACTTTAACTAGGAGGGCGCATGCTGAGTCAGGTGCTGGGGGCGCTGAACGTGGTGCTGTTCAGGCTCGGGAACGACCAGGTGACGGCGGCGGAGCTGTTCGGGTTCGTGACGGGGGCGGCGGCCGTGTGGCTGACCGTGCGCGCTCGGATCAGCAATTTCCCGGTCGGGATTGCGAACAGCGCCTTCTTCCTGGTGCTGTTCCTGTCGGCGCGGCTGTACGCGGACTCGGGGCTGCAGGTGGTCTACATCGTGCTCGGCTTCACGGGCTGGTGGCAGTGGATGCATGGGGGCCGGGCCGGGCCCGGCTCGAGGTGGCGCGGTCGGGGGCATGGCTGCTGGCGGGGTGCGTGGCGTTCGTGCTGGCGGCGACCTGGGGCCTGACCGTGCTGCTGCGGGAGGCGCACGACATCGCGCCGTTCTGGGACGCGCTGACCACCGCGATCTCGCTGGCCGCGCAGTTCCTGCTGAACGCCAAGCGGATCGAGAACTGGGCGTTCTGGATCGCCGCCGACCTGGTCTACGTGCCGCTTTACGTGGTCAAGCGGCTGGACCTGACCGCGCTGGTGTACCTGCTCTTCCTCGGGCTGTGCGCCGTGGGGGTGAGCGGGTGGCGGAAGGCGCTGCGCGCCGGGTATGAGGCGCCCGTCGCGGCGGCGGCAGTCACGGTGGGGGGTGCGTGATGCCTGCCCCGTTCGGTCATGGGCTTGTTCTTGGGAAGTTCTACCCGCCGCACCTCGGGCACCTGCACCTGATATCCGAGGCGGCGGGCGGCTGCGATGCGGTCACCGTGCTGGTGATGGCGGCGCGGGGCGAGACGCTGCCGCTGGCGGACCGGGTGGCGTGGCTGCGGGCCGCGGGTGCGGCTTGGCCGGGCGTCACGGTGGCCGGGGTCGTCTGCGATGCGCCGGTTGACTACGGCGATCCGGTGATCTGGACTGCGCAGATGGCGGTGATCAGGGCGGCCCTGGACCGGGACCGGCGGCCGCCGGTCGACGCCGTGTTCACCGGCGAGGGGTACGGCGGGGAACTGGCCGGGCGGCTGGGGGCGGAGCACGTGCCGGTGGATCCGGGCCGGCGGGCGGTGCCGACCTCGGCCAGCCGGCTGCGGGCCGACCTGGCCGGGAACTGGGAGTACCTGGTCGACCCGGCGCAGGCGGCGCTGGCCGCCCGGGTCGTGGTGGCCGGGGCCGAGTCGACCGGCACCTCGACCGTGGCCGCCCTGCTGGCCATGCACTACCGGGCGCGCGGCGGCGCGTGGGGCCGGACCCGGTGCGTGGCCGAGGCGGGCCGGGACTACACGATCACCAAGTGGCAGCGGGCCCGGCAGGCGGCCGCGACGGCGGGCCAGGCGGGGCCGGCCCTGGACGAGCTCGCGTGGACGGCCGCGGATTTCGACGTTATCGCAGCGGAGCAGACCCGCCGGGAGGACGAGGCCGCGGCGGCGGGGTCGCCGCTGGTGGTGTGTGACACGGACGCGTTCGTCACGTCGGTGTGGGAGCGCCGGTACCTGGGCCAGCGGGCCCGGGGGCTGCAGCCGTGGGCGACCGCGGCGCTGCCGCCGCGGGATGTCTACCTGCTGACCTCGCACGAGGGGGTGCCGTGGCGCGATGACGGGCTGCGCGAGGGTGACCTGGCTGTGCGGGCCGCGATGACCGGGTGGTTCATGACGGCGCTGACTGCCGCGGGGCACTCCTGGGTGCTGCTGACCGGGACCCTGGACGAACGGCTCGCGCTCGCGACCCGGGTCACCGATTATGTGCTGGGGAACCGGAGCAGGTTCGGGGCGTCGATTACGGAGGGGGCAGAGATCGGGTGAGCGTGGCGGAGCGAAGGCCCGGCGAGTCCGAGTTCCTCGGCGGCTACGACCCGGTCAGTTTCCCGCCGTTCGCGGTAGCGGTCGACCTGGCGATCTTCACCATCCGGGCCGGGCTGCTGGCCGTGCTGCTGGTGCAGCGCAGCGACCATCCGTACCGGGGTACTGGGCGCTGCCGGGCGGGTTCGTGCAGGCCGACGAGAGCACCGACGGGGCCGCGCGCCGCGAGCTGGCGGAGGAAACCGGGGTCTCGGCCTTCGCCGGGCACCTCGAGCAGCTGCGCACCTACTCCGAGCCGGGACGGGACCCGCGGATGCGGGTGGTCTCGGTGGCGCACGTGGCGCTGGCCCCGGACCTGCCGGACGTGCGGCCCGGCGGGGACGCGGCCGCGGCGCGCTGGTGGCCGGTCGAGGACGTCGGGCTGGACGACGGCACTGGTTACCGCGGCTCCGGGGACGGGCTGCCGCTGGCGTTCGACCATGCCCGGATCCTGGCCGACGCCCGGGACCGGGTGCGGGCCAAGCTCGAGTACACCACGCTGGCGGCCGCGTTCACCGAGGAGCCGTTTACCCTCGCCGACCTGCGCCGGGTGTACGCGGCGGTCTGGGGCAGCGCCCCGGACCTGGCTAACTTCCGGCGCAAGGTGCTCGGCACCGAGGGCTTCGTGACCGAGGCCCAGCGGTCCCCGGTGGCGGCGGCGGGCGCCGCCGGGGCCGGCCGCCGCTGCTCTACCGGCGCGGGCCCGCGACCACCTTGCACCCGCCCTTCCTGCGGCCCAGCGCCAGCTGAGCCGGTACCAGCTGAGCCGGCATTAGCCAGGCCGACGCTAGCTGGCGGGCTGGAAGCGGCGCAGGATGGCGGGGTCGCCGGTGATGGCCAGGCCCAGGGCTTCGGCGTCGGCCGGGGTGAGGTAGGCGCCGAGCAGGCCGAGGATGAGCCGCGGGGATCCCTCCAGGATCAGGTCCGGGGACGCGGCCGAGCCGAGCCGGGTGCGGACCTCGCCGCCGGAGATCTCGACGACCGCGGGACGGCTGGCCGTCTTCCCGGCGGTCTGGCTGGCGGTCTTGCTGGCGGGGCGGAGCTCGATCGCCAGCGGGGGGCCGTCCGGGTCGTGGTCGTGCAGGAAGAGCTCGACCGGGAAGGTGAACCAGTGGCTGCGGAACTCGTCGTCATCGGCGGGCTCGGCCATGTACCTGATCCCCCACGCGCCGAGGGCCTCGAGGGACGGCTCTAGCGCCGCGCCGGCCTCGGTCAGGCTGAACAGGGTGGTGGCGACCGGGGGCGCGGCTTCCTCGCGCCGGACCAGGCCCGCGGCCTCCAGTTCGTGCAGGCGGTCGGCGAGCAGGTTGGTGGCGATGCCCGGCAGCCCGTTCCGCAGGTCGGTGTACCGGCACGGGCCCTGCAGGAGGAGCTCCCTGATGATCAGCAGGGTCCACCGGTCGCCGACCACGTCCAGGGCCTTGGCGACCGAGCAGTACTGGCCATAGCTGCGCATGACCTCAGGTTAGCCTAGCGTCGCTTGAGTTCCAAGTCTATTCGCTTGACTTTTTCAAGCGATCGATTAACTATCTCAAGCATGAGATCCAAAGCCAATGATCCTGGTCGCTCTGCTGCTCGCCGCCTTCGTGATCAACCTCGACACCACGATCGTGAACGTGGCCCTGCCCGGCGCTGGTGCGCGAACTGCACGCCACCACCACCCAGCTGCAATGGGTGGTCGACGCCTACAACCTCGTGTTCGCCGCGCTGCTGCTGACCTTCGGCAGCCTGTCGGACCGCTTCGGCCGCAAGGGCATGCTGCTGGCCGGGCTCACCGTGTTCGGCGCCGCCAGCCTGGCCGGCGGCCTTCACCACCAGCCCGGCCCAGCTGATCGCGGCCCGGGCCGTGATGGGGCTCGGCGCCGCCATGACGTTCCCGGCCACGCTCTCCCTCATCTCGAACGTCTTCACCGAACGACGGGAACGGGCCCGGGCCATCGGCCTGTGGGGCGCCATCGGCGGGGTGGCCATCGCGCTCGGGCCTATCGTCGGCGGCTGGCTGCTCGAGCACTTCAGCTGGGCCAGCATCTTCGTGGCCATGGCCCCGGTGGCGGCGTTCGCCATCGCGCTGGTGGCCGTCGAGCGTCCCGCAGGTCCGAGGAACCGGGAGGCCGCGCCGCCGGATGTCCCCGGCCTGGTGCTGTCGGCGGCCGCCATGGCGCTGCTGGTGTTCACCGTCATCGAGGCGCCGGACTACGGCTGGGGCAGCGCGCGCAGCATCGCCGGATTCGCGGGCGGCGCGGTGCTGCTGGCGGCGTTCATCGGCTGGGAACGGCGGACGGCGCACCCGATGCTCGACGTAGGGCTGTTCCGCAACATGCGGTTCAGCGCGGCCAGCGGCGCGGTGACCGTGGCGTTCTTCACGCTGTTCGGCTTCATCTTCCTGATGACCCAGTACTTCCAGTCCGTCCGGGGCTACGCGCCGCTGTCCACCGGCGTGCGCCTGCTGCCGGTGGCGTTGTCGGTCGGCATCGGCTCGGTGGCCGGGACCCAGCTCGCGGTGCGGTTCGGCACCAAGCTGATCGTCACCCTGGGCCTGGTCGCCATGGCGGGCTTCTACGTCTGGGCCGCCGTGACGGCCAGCGCGACCCTCAGCTACGGCATCATCGCGGTCCAGATGGTGCTGTACGGGCTGGGGATGGGGCTGACCTCGGCGCCGGCCACCGAGTCGATCATGGGCGCGGTGTCCCGGCGGCAGGCAGGCGTGGGTTCGGCGGTCAACGACTCGACCCGGCTCCTGGGCGGGACGCTGGGCGTGGCGGTGATCGGCAGCGTGTACGCGTCGCTGTACGGATCGCGGCTGGCCGCGCGCCTGCCGGCCGGGTTGCCGGCCCGGGTTTCTGACGTCGCGCATCAGTCGCTCGGCGCCGCGTACGCGGTGTCCGGCCAGGTCCCTGGGGCCCTGGGCCAGGCGGTTCACTCCGCAGCGACCAGCGCGTTCCTGCACGGGCTCTCGGTCAGCTGCCTGGTAGCCGCCGGGGTCGCCGCGGCCGGCGCCATCCTGGCAGTGCTGTTCCTGCCTGCCCACCCGGCCGTTCTTAACGAGGCCGACCCCGCCGGGCACGACGATTCGAAATCTCCTCGGTCCACCGGATACGTGCCGCTTTAGCGGCAGCCCGCACCGCGTACCCGATCGTTTCGTTGCGACCGGAATGTGCGTGTGGCACACTTAATGACTCGAACGGGACGGAGAAACTGGGTGAGCGGCAATCGCATCGGACATGTTGAACGGAAGACGAAGGAATCGTCTGTCGTAGTCGACGTTGACATCGACGGCACCGGGAACGTCGATGTATCGACCGGCCTCGGATTTTTCGATCATATGCTTAGCCAGCTTGGCAAGCATGGCCTATTCGACCTATCAGTTCACACCGAGGGCGATCTCTATATCGACGCGCATCATACGGTAGAAGATACTTCGCTGGCCTTGGGTGAGGCGTTCGCTATCGCCCTTGGCGACAAAGCCGGCCTGCGTAGGTTCGGGTACGCTTCTGTGCCTTTGGACGAAGCACTTGCCCAGGCTTCGGTCGACCTTTCCGGAAGGCCGTATGTGGTGCACGACGAGCCAGCTGGCATGGCACCGCTAGTCGGGCAATTTAACACCACCCTCACTCGCCATATCCTGGAATCATTCGCCGTCCAGGCAAAGATCTGCATTCATATGAACGTGCCTTGCGGACGCGATGCGCACCATATTATCGAGGCCCAGTTCAAGGCCCTGGCCCGGGCCATGCGCGATGCGTGCGAACGTGACGCGCGAGTTCACGGGATACCTAGTACCAAGGGGGTGCTCTAGCCCGCCGCCATGGACATCAAGCGATGACGCTGACGGACCTCGGGATAGGTCTTTTTCCAGGTCGGCCTGCCGATACGCTGCTGGAGACCTGTCTTCGCCGGGAGGAGCCATCGCATGTCGCAGACCAACCACCAGGTACGGCTGGCCGACCGGCCGAACGGGCTGCCCCGGGCCACCGACTGGTCGCTGACCGAGGAGGAGGTCCCGGCCCCCGGGCCGGGCCAGTTCACGGTGGCGGTCTCGCACATCTCGGTCGACCCGGCCATGCGGGGCTGGATGAACGCGGGGGCGTCCTACGTCCCGCCGGTGGAGATCGGCGCGGTCATGCGGGCCGGCGCGGTCGGCACGGTCACGGCGTCTGAGCACCCGGGCTTCGCGGTGGGCGACGACGTGTACGGGGTGTTCGGGGTGCAGGAGCACGCGGTCTCGGACGGCCAGGGCGTGATCAAGATCGACACCTCGCTGGCCGCGCCTTCTGTGTACCTCGGCGCGCTGGGGATGACCGGGCTCACCGCGTACTTCGGCCTGCTCGACACGGGCAAGCTGAAGGCAGGTGACACCGTGGTCGTCTCCGGCGCGGCCGGGGCGGTGGGCAGCATCACCGGCCAGATCGCGAAGCTCAAAGGGGCGGGCAAGGTCATCGGCATCGCGGGCGGGCCGGAGAAGTGCCAGGCGCTGACCGAGGAGTTCGGCTTCGACGCCGCGATCGACTACCGGGCCGGGAACGTGCGCAAGGCGCTGCGCGAGCATGCGCCGGGCGGCGTCGACGTGTACTTCGACAACGTGGGCGGCGAGATCCTCGACGACGTGCTGACCCGGCTGGCCCGCGGCGCCCGGGTGGTCATCTGCGGCGCGGTCTCGCAGTACAACGAGACCCAGGTGCGCGGCCCGGCGAACTACATGATGCTGCTGGTAGCGCGCGCCTCCATGACCGGCATGCTCGTCTTCGACTACCAGGACCAGTACCCGCAGGCCATGGCCGAGCTGGCCGGCTGGCTGCGGGACGGCACGCTCGTCTCCCGGGAGCACGTGGTGCACGGGAGCGTGGGCGACTTCCCGCAGACGCTGCTGATGCTGTTCGACGGGGTGAACACCGGCAAGCTGGTGCTCGCCCTGGACGGCGGGGAGTGAGCGGCGGCACTCAGCGGATCGTGTAGGCCACCAGCTGCGGGGTGCCGCCCCCGCCCGAAGCCGACGTCCTGGGGCCGCCCGCCGGGACCAGCACCGTGTTGCCGAAAACGGCGATCGGGGCGTTCGCCGAGGTCGGCAGCTGATGCCGGTAGACGATCGCGCCCGTGCTGCGGTTGAGGGCGACCAGGGCGCCGTTGTAGAGCGTGGTGAAGATCAGGTCGTTGGAGACCGTGGCCGCGCCGAGCGGCATCGAGGAGAACTTGGTGTCCCACTCGACCTTGCCGGTGGCCAGGCTGAGCGCCTCCAGCTCCCCGGTTTCCGGGCCGGCCGCCTTGTTGCCGGTGACCGAGCTCTTGCTGGTGTAGATGATCGGGAGGTCGATGGTGGCCGCGTAGACGCTGCCGCCCGCCACCGCCATGTCGGACAGGATGCCGCCCAGCGACCCGGGCTCGACCGTGTACGGGAACTTGACCGTGACCTGGTGCGACAGTGCGAGCAGGGAGTCGTTGTCGTGCCCGTTGTGCGCACCGACCGGCGTCTTCCACAGCAGCGCGCCTGACCGTGCGTTCAGCGCGTAGACGTAGCCCACCTTCCCGCCGGCGATGATCGCGGGAACCCCGTGAACATCGGCTGAGACGGGCGAGGCCTGCAGGTCATGGTCCTGGAAGTCGTCCGGCACGGCCTGGTAGTACCAGCGCAGCTTCCCGGTCGCCGCGTCCAGGTTCACGGCGCTGTCGGTGTAGAGCTGCCGCGACGGATGGGCGATGGCCTGGCCGATGCTCTGGTAGGGGTTGCCGATGCCGAACGTCACCGAGCCGTCGCTGCCGACCAGCGGCGTCTCCCAGGCCCCGCCCGAGCCGAGACCGAGAGCCTGCACGCCCGCTCCCTGGCCGATGACCGTGTTGAACGTCCAGAGCCGGCGGCCGGTTGACGCTTTCAGCGCCATGAGCACCCCGCCGCCCGGTCCCGAGCCGTAGGCGCTGGCCAGGTAGACCCGCCCGTCCGCGACCTGCGGCTGGATCTCGAACGCCCCCTGGCTGCTGGTCAGCAGGCTGCTGTCCACCCATCTCGTCTTGCCGGTGGCCGCGTTGAGCGCGAACACCGAGGTCGACGAGTCCCCGTACACGGTGCCGTCCGCGACCGCCACCCCGTCCGGCCCGGGCCCGCTCTTCTCCGGGATGCCGACCTGGTACTCCCACTTCAGCTTGCCGGTGGCGAGGGCGACGGCGTAGACGTTGGCGTCCTCGTCCTGCAGGTACACGACGCCGCCCTGCACGACCGGGGGCGCGGTCAGCGAGCCGATTCCCGAGACGCCGGCCGCCGCCGTGCCCGCCAGCTTGAACGCCCACGCTTCCCGCAGGCCGGATACGTTCGCGGCCGAGATCGCCGAGCCCGGCATGTCCCGGGTGTTGGCGATGCCGCCGTTCGGGTCCGGCCACGAACCGGCCGGCGCCGCCGCGCCGGGGAGGGCCGTGCTGGTCGGCGCCGGGCTGCCGCTGCTGCACGCCGCGGCCAGCATCGCGGCCGAGACGAGGATGGCTCCGGGGACCAGCAGCCGTAGTCCGGGTCGCGCACGCGTAACTAGCTTCGCCTTCATCAGGCCCACCGCCTTGGCTTTAAACTTGATATCACAATGATAGATCTTTAGTCGGTCGTGTCAAGGCGTTATCCGTTGGGCGGACCGGTGCAGCCCCGGCCTTTAGGTGTCTGTGGCACACCGGGTACCAAGACGTGCTCGGTGGCACCGAGCACGTTCAGCCGGGGCCGCACGGCCGGGGCCGGGCGGGCGGCGGTTAGACGGGGGCGGAGCGGCGGTCTAGGCCGGTCAGGAGGGCGTGGACCAGGGTGACGGCGCGGTCGATGTCGGGGGCGCGGTCGGCGATCGGGTCGGCGTAGAGGAAGCCCTCGCTGAGGCGGACGATCGCGTAGGCCAGCGTCGGGGTGTCCAGGGCGGCTTCGAAGCAGCCGCGGCCGCGCTCGAGGTCGATGAGCTTCTCCAGCGCGGTGGCCATGCCGCGGTGGACGGTGCTGCGGGTGCCGGTGAGCAGGCGCAGCGCGGTCTCCGGGTCGGACTCGAGGAACACCCGCAGCGGGCGGTCGGTGGCGATGGCGCGGACGACCCCGCCGATCACCGCGACCAGGCGCTCGGTGCCCGCCAGCGACCCGCTGGCCTGGATCTGGTCCACCAGGAGCCGGCGGGCACGCCACCACAGCACCTCGTCGAGCAGGTGCTCGCGGTTGCCGGCCCGCCGGTACAGGGTGGCGCGGGCGACGCCGAGGCGGCCGGCCAGCGACCGCATGTCCAGCCGCTGCCCGGCGGCGAAGGCGTCCACGGCCGCGGTGAAGATCTCGGCCGGGATCGCGGCGGGTGCCGCCGCTCCCCCGGGCACGATCGCCCGGGCGTCGCCGGCCCGTGCCGGCGCCGGCGCCGGGGTCGGGGTCGGGGTCGGGACTGCCGCCAGGGCCGCGGTCAGGGCGCGGCATCGGCGATTCGCTCTTTCGCCGCCTGCTCGAGGAGGGCGAGCTCGTCGGTCAGGTAGCCGGCCAGCGTGTCGATATCGGGAACGAGCTCACGACAGCTGATCAGGCCGAAGTGCAGCTGGCCGAGGTACCCGATCAGGGTGATGTTCAGGCCCTGGCCGTCGGTGACGACCGACACCGGGTAGTGCGCCAGGAGCCGGGCCCCGCACAGGTAGACCGGGGTGTTCGGGCCGGGGACGTTCGAGATCGTGATGTTGAACGGCGGCAGCCGGTGCAGCACGCCGGTGGCGAACACCACCCGGGCGGCCCGCGCGGCCAGGGCGGGCACGGCGAAGTCGCTGATCTGGTCGACCAGGCCCTGCGGGATCGCCGCCTGCTGGGCCTTGGCCACCTGCGTGGCGGAGTGGACGACCTGCAGCCGCAGGGCGGGGTCGGTGACGCTGGTGGGCAGCGGGGCCAGCATCGCGGAGACCCGGTTGCCCAGCGCGCCCTTGGCTGACGGGTCCCGCACGGACACCGGGATCATCGCGATCAGCGGCTGGTCGGGCAGCGCGTCGTGGTCGAGGAGCCAGCGCCGCAGCGCCCCGGCGCACATCGCCATCACGACGTCGTTGACGGACACGCCGAAGGCGTTCTTCACCATCTTGACCGTGGCCAGGTCCACGCTGCGGAAGGCGAACCGGCGGTGCGGCGTGATGGACTGGTTGAACGGCGTCGCGGGGGCGCCGCCCGGGCCGGGTGGAGATCACCGTGCCGTCCCCGCGGTTCAGCCCGAGCATGTTGCCGACCAGCGTGTTCACCGCCGGGGCGAGGGTGGGGATCACCTTGACCAGCTCGTTGGTGAACCGCGCGGTCTGCACCGGACGCCAGGCCAGCCGGGCCGCCGCCTTGGCGGCCAGCGCGGGCAGCGGCGGCGCGGCGGCCGCCCGGAACGGCTCGGCCGGGGGCAGGTCACGGCCGGCCGGGCTGAGGTCGAACAAGACGGTGAGCAGCTCCACGCCGGAGGCGCCGTCGATCGCGGCGTGGTGGATCTTGGTGTAGACGGCGGCGCGCTTCTTGGCCAGCCCGGTGATCAGGTAGAGCTCCCACAGCGGCTTGCTGCGGTCCAGCGGCCGGGCGTGCAGCCGGCTGACCTGCTCGTTCAGCTGCGCGTCGGAGCCCGGGCGGGGCAGCGCGATCTCGCGGACGTGGTACTCGATGTCGAAGTCCGGGTCATCGACCCAGTAAGGCTGGTCCAGGCCGAGCGGCACCTCGAGCAGCTTGCGCCGCAGGACCGGCACGAGCGGCAGCCGCTCGGCCATGACCTCGGTCAGCCGGGCCAGGTTCAGCGGGGCGGGCGCGTCGCTGGGGTCGAGCACGCTCAGCCCGCCGACGTGGCCGGTGGTGTTGGCCGTCTCCATGGCCAGGAAGGAGGCGTCAAGACCGGAGAGTTGCTGCATATCCCGTTCCTCCTAAGCCCGCGGCCGGGGTGAAATGCCGGTCCAGCCAGTCCCGGATCATGCCGATGACGTCGCCGGGCACCTCGAGCTGCGGCGTATGCCCGACTCCGGGCAGGATAACGGTTTGCCAGCCCGGGTTGCGGGCCGCCGCCTGCCGGGTGCTCGCGACCGGCACCAGCCGGTCGGCCTCGCCGGCCATGAGCAGGACCGGGACCCGTATCGAGGCCATCATCGCCTGGTAACGCCGCCGCGGGCCGACCACCCGCATCAGCGAGCGGGACGCGGCCAGGAAGGCATCCTCGCCGGCGCCCGCCCGGCCCTGGCGCTCGGCGGCCAGGGCGATCGACGCGGTCACCATGGCCGGGTCGGCCCGCGACGGGTCGGCGAAGCAGAGCTCGATGACCTGCTGAACCGCGACCTGCGGCGAGCGCTTCGACTGCAAGGACCGCAGGTAGCGCTCGCCGACGCCGGGCAGCGCGTACAGCAGGAACTGGCTGGCCACCTGCCGGTCGGGCTTGCGCGCCGGCACCGGCAGCGCCGGGTCGAGCAGCACCAGCCCGCGGACCATCTCCGGCGCGGCGGAGGCCTGCAGGATGGAGATCAGGCCGCCCATGGAGTTCCCGGCCAGGATCACCGGCCGGCCGACCACTTCCCGCACGAACCGGTCGAGCAGCTTCGTGTTGCGCTGGACGGTGGAGTCCGCGCGGGTGCCCGGGGTCAGGCCGAACCCGTGCAGGTCCAGCGCGACCGCGCGGCGGCCCGCCGCCAGCGGGGGCCCGATCAGGCACCAGTTCAGGTGCGAGCCGCCCAGGCCGTGCACGAACACGATCGGCGTCGCGTCCCCGGCCGGTTCGCCGCTGCCCTCGAATTCGATCCAGTGCACCGGCCCTTCGAGGTCGGTGACAAAGCCTTGCGCTCCCCACGGCGCCGCGAACGCCCACGGCGCTGTCCTGGTGGCCGGCACAGTACTGGTCATCGGCCGCTCACCGCCGGGTAGAGGGGCCGCAGGGCGAGCGGCGGACGGAACGGGACCCGCTGGCCCGCCGGGACGGCGAGCCGGTCGGCGATCAGCCAGAGCGTGGCCGGGTCCACGCCGAAGCCGAGGTGGCTGCACCGGACCTCGACGTTCTGGTGCACCGGGGTCGGCGGCTCGATGCACGCCTGCCAGGCCACGACGCCGTCCAGGCGGGAGTAGACCGACGTGGACGGCACGTCGATGGGCCGGGACCGCAACTCGGGGCCGGGCATCCTGGCCTCCGGGGCGTGCAGCGACCGCAGCCGCCGGTAGGGGCCTTCGGCGTGAGACTGCTTCGGATCGCGCATGGCGTAGGGACTGCCCAGTGTGATGACCTGGCGAACCTGCCGGGGATGACGGCGTGCCATCTCCCGGGCGTAGATGCCGCCGAGGCTCCAGCCGATGAGGGATACGGGACGGCCAGTTCGTTCGGCGTGATCGAGAACTGCCCTGGGCAGGCCGGTCAGGATCGCCTCGGTCGGTCCGGTGTTACGGCCGAGGTCCCATCCCCGGACGTCGTAGCCGAGCCAGCGCAGGAACGCGCGCAGCGGCACCGTGCTCGCGTCGCTGGCCAGCAGGCCGGGGAAGACCAGCACGCCGTGGCCGTCGCCGCGCGGGGCGGCCAGCAGGCCGGGTGTCGCCAGCAGCAGCGCGCCCAGGTCGGCCAGGCCGCGCAGCGGCTCGGTCAGCAGCAGCCCGGTGGCCGGCTTGCCGGCTGGCGGCTGCCCTGGCGTCCGGGGGCACCGCCCCCGCTTCCGTTCCCCGGGCGTCTCCCCGAACGAGGTACATCGCTGGTCCCTTCCGCTCGCGTCGCCTGCCGCGGCGGCCTAGGCAACGTGGGTGAAACATACTTAATATATGTCTCACACGCTGGCCTGGACAGGTCCGGCGGCCGAGAGGGGCGGGAATGAGCTTTAACCTCGCGACGATCCTGACCGAGACGGCCCTGGCCACGCCGGACGCCCCGGTCTGCAAGATCAGCGGGAACACGACCAGCTACCGCGAGCTCGACGAGCTGTCCGGCCGGGCCGCGGCCGGGCTGCGGAAGGCCGGGCTGAGCCCCGGCCAGGTGGTGGCGCTGCAGCTGCCGAACATCCCGCACTTCCTGATCGCCTACTTCGGCGCGCTCAAGGCCGGGCTGGTGGTGCTGCCGCTGAACCCGCTGCTGATGGCGCCCGAGATCGAGTACCACCTCAGCGACTCGTCGGCCGCGCTGCTGGTCGGCTTTGCCAGCATGCACGCCGAGGCGGCCAAGGCCTGCGAGACCACCGAGACCCCGCTCTACCTGGTCAGCCTGAACGAGGACCCGCTGCCGGAGGGGGCGCACTCGGTCCTGGAGCTGATCAGCATGGAGCCGCTGGAGGAGCCGGGCGGGGACGTGACGGCGCGCGACGCCGACGACACCGCCGTGCTCGTCTACACCAGCGGCACCACGGGCAAGCCCAAGGGCGCCGAGCTCACCCACTTCCAGCTGTACATGAACTGCACGGTGGCGGGCGGCCTGTTCGGCGTGCGCAGCGACGACGTGGTGCTGGCGGTGCTGCCGTTCTTCCACGTGTTCGGGCTGTCGTCGGTGGTCAACGTGTTCGTGCGGGCGGGCGGCTGCCTGTCGGTCCTGCCGCGCTTCCTGCCCGGCCCGGTACTGGACGCGATGGAGACCGACCGGGTCACGGTGATCGGCGGCGTGCCGACGATGCTGCACGCGCTGGCGCGGGAGGACATCGGCGGCCGCGACCTGTCGGCGCTGCGGGTCGCGGTGTCCGGCGGCGCGTCGCTGCCCGAGGACGTGATGCGCACCTTCGAGGACAAGTACGGCATCGAGGTGCTCGAGGGGTACGGGATGACCGAGACCGCGGCCTCGTGCTCGTTCAACCGGCCGGGCAACAAGAAGGTGCTGTCCATCGGCAAGCCGATGTGGGGCGTGAAGATGCGGGTCTGCGACCCGGACGGCCAGCTGCTGCCGGCCGGCCGCGAGCACGTGGGCGAGATCCACATCAAGGGCCACAACGTGATGAAGGGCTATCTCGGGCGGCCCGAGGCCACCGCGGAGACGCTGCGCGACGGCTGGCTGCACACCGGCGACCTGGGCTACATGGACTCCGACGGCTTCTACTTCATCGTCGACCGGGCCAAAGACCTGGTGATCAGGGGCGGCTTCAACGTCTACCCGCGGGAGATCGAAGAGGTCCTGTACGCCCACCCGGCGGTGCTCGAGGCGGCCGTGATCGGCAAGCCCGACGAGCGCCTCGGCGAGGAGGTCGTGGCGGTGGTGGCGCTGCGGCCGGGCGCCTCGGCTACGCGCCGAGGAGATCATCGGCTATACCAAGGAGCGGCTGGCCGCGTACAAGTACCCGCGGGAGGTCCGGTTCCTGGACGAGCTGCCCAAGGGGCCTTCGGGCAAGATCCTCAAGGCCGCCCTGCGGGACGGCTAGGGGCTTGGTTCCTTACGCCGCGCTCACGCCGGTAACTCACAATTCCGTCTATCACGCACCAGCTGGCCAGCCCCAGAAAGCACACCGAGATGACCGGCTGGAAGAACGCCAGGAAGGTATGACGGGCGCTCCCGGGATCGATGAAGAAGAGCACCAGGCCGGGTACGGCTAGGGCGGCATAGAGGCCGCCATAGACAAAGTCGATGCCGCGTCGTAGACCCCGGTTTGCGTGCTGCCACGCTCCCCATGATCCGCCTCAGGCCAGGCCGAGGCAACCGGGTCTCCGTGCTGGTGGGTGGCGGTTCGGGGGTGTTACTGGCGGGAGGCGGGAGGTTCTGGTGCGCGCTGATGGGCCGGGCCTGGAAGCTGATGGGCCGGGCCGGGAAATAGGGCGGTGGATTTGCACTATCCGGTGGATCCGACCCCCTATAGGGGTTCATTTCCACCGGGTAATGCCAATCCACCGCGTTAACCGCCCCGCTCGGCCGACTGTGGTGCTGCCGGTGCTGGAGTGACTCGTGTCCGCTGCCCGACGACCGGCCGGAGCTGAACAGTGCCCGTTGGGGCGATTACCGGTTGCGCCACTGGGGTTTGCGTTTCTGGGCGAAGGCGGTGACGCCTTCGAGGGCGTCCTCGCTGGCCATCAGGTCGTCGAGGGCCGGGCTCGGGTAGCTGACGGCCTCGACGACGTCGGCGATGCCGCGGGTTTCCTCCATGATCCGCAGCGAGACGCGGACCGAGGTGGGCGAGCCCTCGAGGATCTCCGCGGCCAGGGCGCGGGCGCCGTCCAGCGCGGTCCCGGCCGGGACGACCCGGTTGACCAGGCCGTAGGCCAGGGCCTCGGCGGCGCTGAGGCGGCGGCCGGTGAGGATCATCTCGGTGGCGAGCTTGGGCGGCACGGTGCGCGGGAGCCGGACCAGGCCGCCCGCGCCCGCGACCAGCCCGACCCGGACCTCGCTGAGCGCGAACCGGGCGGTCTCGTCGGCCACGACCAGGTGGCAGGCCAGCGCGATCTCGCAGCCGCCGCCCATGGCGAAGCCGTTGACCGCGGCGATGACGGGCTTGGGCATCGACGGGCGCCCGGTCAGGCCGGCGAACCCGTTCTTCGGCACCCACATGGGCTTGCCCGACGCCGAGTAGACCAGGTCGTTGCCCGCCGAGAAGGCCGCCTCCCCCGCCCCGGTCACGATCGCGACCCACAGCTCGTCGTCGGCGAAGTAGGCGTCGAAGACGTGATCGAGTTCGTCGTTCGCCATCGGGTGCAGGCTGTTCCTGGACTCCGGGCGGTTGATGGTGACCTCGAGCAGGTGGCCGTCGCGGCGGACCAGGACGTGCTCGTACCGGTCTTTCAGCACGGCCGACCGGGGCGGGAACAGCTCGTTCATCCGGGCCCGGGTCGTGGTGACCTGGTTCCCGCGGCCGGACGAGCGGACGTAGACCGGCTGGCCGATCGGCTCCTTGGCCGTGGTCAGCAGGTCGAGCAGGTCCGGGTCGTCGCCCCGGGCGATGAAGCGGCGGCCGTCGCGGCGCAGCCGCCCGATCACGATGCCGGTCTGGCGGCCGTCGCGGGCGTGCTTGACGGTGTAGGTCTCGATGACCGCCGGGCCGTCGGCGGTGTGCGCCTGCTCCGGCGCGGCCCAGCCGTCGACCTCGGCCTGCAGGCCGGCGCTGTCGTCGGGCACCCAGGCGGCCGGGCGGGTGGAGTAGATCCCGGCCGAGTACTTGGTCATGATGCCGCCGTTGGCGCCGACCAGGGCGTAGCTGCCGGGCGCGCTCCGGGCCCGCTGGACGGCCTCGGCGATGGCGTGCATCGAGTAGTTGTTGCCGGCGCCGCCGAAGAACGGCAGGCCGCCGGTGAGCGTCAGCCCGCGCGGGTCGTCGGCGGCCAGGCCGAGCCCGTCGCAGATGTTGAACACCGGCGCGGGAAAGCAGCTGTACAGGTCGATCGCGGATACCTCGTCCAGGCCGATGCCGGCTACCTCGAGCGCGTGCCGGACCGCCAGCACCGAGGCGGGCCCGGCGGACATGTCGGCCCGGTCGAGCAGGTCCCGGTCGCGGACGTCGGCGTGACCGGGCAGGAACACCCACCGGTCTTCCGGGACCCCGAGGCGCCGGGCCGCGGCCACCGACATGAGCAGCACGGCGGCCCCCTGGTTGACCTTCTCCCGGGCCACGATGTAGCGGGTGTACGGGTCGGCGATGGGCCGGTTCGCCTCGGTCGGCGTGACCAGTTCGGCCGCGTCGCGCTCGACCGGCGCGGAGGCGTGCGGGTTGGCCGCCGCCACCGCGGTGAACGGCGCGAACAGCGCGCCCATGGCGGCCGCGTACTCCTCGCGGGTCTGGCCGAGCCGGGCCCGGCGGGCGTTGTCGATCAGCGCGTACTGGCTGGGCGCGCCGGTCAGCCCGTGCGCGGCCTGGTGCCGGGACATCATGCCGGACAGCCCGAAGCCGCGGTCTTCCAGGCTGCCCTCGGCGTGTTCGGTGAAGTCGGGCTTTTCTCCGTCTTCAGCGCGGGCGAAGTGCTCGGCGGTGGAGATGGCTTCGGAGCCGAAGATCAGCGTCACCTCGCTGTCCCCGGCCGCGATCACCCGGGCGAACTCGTTGACCAGGTGCTGGGGGGACTGGCCGCCGCTGACCTCGAGCACCGCGCGGGCCGGGGCCGCGGCGATACGGCCGGCCACCGAGCGGGGATAATTATCCGAACGGCCAAGAGGTGCCCGGGCTCGCGGAAACGAGTTCTCGAACTGGCGGACGCCGGCCACCGTGTCGATCGCCGCCGCTACGCCAGCCGGATCCGCCCCGCTGTCGGCCAGCGCTTCCCGGGCCGCGTCGGCGGCCAGGTCCACCGGCGAGCGGCCCTGGTAGCCCGGGGTGCCGATGCGCTCGGAGGCCTGCCCGACCCCGACCACGACGGGGGTGCGGGGGTCCAGGTCCGGCTGGTTCACTGGGGTCGCGGCATGGAGATCCTAGCCTTCAGGCTTGGAGAAAACACCGCTTCACCTCCTCAGAAATGTCGGCGATAGTCGTTAGTGTGTTCGGCATGTCTCGTTACCGGATGCTCCCTACTCCGGCCCAGGCGGTGGTGCTGCGGGACCACTGCGCGCACGCCCGGTACGTTTGGAACCTCGCCGTGGAGCAGCAGGCGCATTGGCGGCCAGGCCGGAAAAGCGCGCCCGGTTACCTGGAGCAGTCCCGTCAGCTCACCGCCGCCCGCGCCGAGCACAACTGGCTCCGGGCAGGCTCCCAGACGGTACAGCAGCAGGCTCTGAGAGACTTCGCCCGGGCTATAGCCGCGTTCTACGACCCGGGCAACCCGGCCGCCGCCGACCTGGCGCAAAGCCGGGCGGAATGAGGGATTCCGGATCGTGGGGCGCGGCAGCCAGTGGGAGGTGCGCCGAATGTCCCGCAAGATCGGCCATGTTTGGGTGCCGAAGGCCGGATGGATCCGGTTCCGCTGGTCCCGCGCCGTCCCCACAGACGTGAAGTCCTACCGGATGACGCTGGACCGGGCAGGTCGTTGGCATGTTGCTTTCGCGGCGATTCCTGCGCCGGTGCCCGCCCCCGGCAACGGCCGGACCGTGGGTATCGACCGTGGCGTCAAGGTCGCCGCGGCCCTGTCTACCGGGGATCGGCTGCAGGTCCCGGGCCTGACCTGGCGGGAGAAGACGAAGTTGCGGCGGCTGGAACGCAAGCTCGCCCGCGCTAAACGAGGCTCGGCCCGCCGCGAGCAGGTGCGGCTGGGCATCGCCCAGCTGCGGGCCCGGGAGACCGACCGGCGCAAGGACTGGGCCGAGAAGACGACCACGAACATCGCGCGGCGGTTCGACCTGATCAGGGTCGAGGACCTGAAGATCAAGAACATGACGCGGTCCGCGAAAGGCACCCGGGAGAAGCCGGGTCGTAACGTCCGGCAGAAGTCCGGGCTGAACCGGGGCATCTTGCGGTCCGGGTGGGGCCTGCTGGAGCGGCGGCTGGAGCATAAGGCGCCGGCCGGCTGGAGAAGGTTAATCCCGCGTTCACGAGCCAGCGGTGCTCGGCGTGCGGGCACGTGGACCCGAAGTCGCGCAAGAGCCAAGCGCGTCTTCCGGTGCACTGCCTGCGGATACATCTGCCATGCTGACGTGAACGCGGCCATCGAACATCGCGGCGGGGCACGCCGTGACTGCGCGGGGAGGATTCCGGAGTGCCGGGCCTGCGAACCGCGAACCTCAACTGCTTACCTCCTTCCCAGGGTGTGAGTAGCTGGAATCCCCGCCTTTGGGCAGGGGAGGATGTCAATCTTTGTTCCTCCAGGTGACGGCGGCGTCCAGCGCCTCGATCCGGGCGCCGTCCACGAGCAGCGGGTTGACCTCGAGCGATTCCAGGTCCTCGCCCAGGGTCAGGGCCAGGTCGCCGATCCGGGCGATCACCGCGGCCAGGGCGGCGCGGTCGGCGGGCACGCCGCCGCGGGCGCCGTCGAGCAGGGCCCGGCCGCGCAGCCGGTCCAGGAGGCGTCCGGCCTGGACGGCGGAGACGGGGAGGGGGGCAAGCACCGGCTCGTCCAGTATCTCGACGAACAAGCCGCCGATGGCTACGGCGAGCACCGGGCCCCACTGCGGGTCGCGGACCACGCCGACCAGGAGCTCGGTGCCGCCGCGGCGCATGGGGCTGACCAGCACGCCGTCGATGGCGGCCCGGCCGGGCCCGCGGCGGTCGCGGCCTCGGTCACGGCCTGGTAGGCGGCCCGGACGGAAGCTTCGGCGGGCGGGACGTCGAGCTGGACGCCGCCGATGTCGCTCTTGTGCGGGAGGTCCGCGGAGACGATCTTGACGCTGACCGGGACGCCGAACCCGGCGGCGGCTTTTACCGCCTCGTCGGCTGAGCCGGCCAGCCGGGCCGGGACCAGCGGGACGCCCGCGTCGGCGAGCAGCGCGCGGGCGGCGTGCTCGGACCATTTCCCGCGGCGCCGGCTGGCTCGGGGACGGCTACTCGGGCGCGGCCTCGTGAGTGGCCGGGGCTGCGGCTTCCGTGGTCCTGGTGGCGCCGGACCACCAGGCGACGTGGCGCAGCGCGACCACGGCCTGGCGCAGGCCGGGGATGACATAGGGCACCCCGCCGTGCGCCATCGACGCCCGGGTGACGTCGGTGACGGGCTGCATGACCTGGTTGACGTAGGCGGACGGGCCGGACGCGGCCCGCATGCCGGCGCCGATCGCGTCCACGAACGCCTGGCCCGCGTACTGGTCCGGGCGCCACGGGATGCTGTTGACCACGCCGACGACGCCGATGGCCGGGTCGGCCGACATGGCCTCGATCGCCCGGGTGAAGATCGTGGGGTCGATGACGGCGGCGCCGGTGACGTCGAGCGGGTTCTGCACGGTTCCGTAGGCGGGCATGATCGCGGTGAGCGCGGCGCGGGTTTCCGGGGCCAGCTCAGGCAGGTCGGCGCCGAGATCGTCAGCCCGGTCGGCGACGATGTCGCAGGCGCCGCCGGAGATCGAGACGATGCCGATGCCGGGCTTGCGCAGGCGGCCGAGCGCGGCGGCGGCGCCGGCCGTGATGAGCATGTCCTCGATGGAGTCGACCCGGATCACGCCCAGGTCGGCGAAGACCGCGTCGATCACCCGGTCGTCGCCGGTCAGCGCGCCGGTGTGCGCGGCCGCGGTGCGGGCGGACAGCGCGCTGCTGCCGGCTTTGAGGACCACGATGGCCTTGTCCGCCGCGGCGGCGCGGCGGGCGGCGCGGCGGAACAGCTCCGGGTCGCGGATGGTCTCCATGAAGATCGCGACCGCCCGGGTGCCGGGGTCGTCGACCAGGTAGTCCAGCACGTGCCCGGCGGTGATCATGGCCTCGTTGCCCAGCGTGACCAGGTAGGACAGGCCGACGTTGACCATCGCGGCGAAGTCGAGCATGGCCGAGGAACTGGCGCCGCTCTGCGAGAGCAGCGCCACCGGGCCGGGCTCACGGCGCAGCACCGGGATGGAGCAGACCGGCACGCCGTCGGTGAAGTTGGCGAAGCCCAGGTGGTTCGGGCCGAGCAGCACCAGGCCGAGCCCGGCGGCGTGGCGGGCCAGTTCCTCCTGGGCGGCCCGGCCGGCCTCGCCCGCCTCGGCGTAGCCGGACGAGAGCACGCACGCGTTGCGGATCCCGGCGGCGGCCGCGTCCTCCAGGGCCGCGGGCATGCCCGCCTGCGGGACCATCAGGTAGGCCACGTCGACCGGCTCGCCGATCTGCGCGCACGAGGCCACGGCGGGCTGGCCGTGGACCTCGTCGCCGGCGGCTGACCAGGTAGGTGCGCCCGGCCAGGCCGAACTCGACCAGGTTCCGGTAGGCCAGCAGCGAGAACGCCGACTTGTCCGACGCGCCCACCAGCGCCACGCTGCGCGGGCGGAGCAGGCTCGTCAGCCGCTCGGCCGTGATCGGGAGGGCCATGGCTTTATGCTAGACGGACGACCGCCGGGCCGACCTGGCCCGCGACACCGGGCCGGGTCCGGACCCTCCCGGAAGATCCCGGGTCATCCGGGACGCGTGTCCCGTGACAGCGGGACCAAAAGGCACCATCGTATGTATGTGGCTCTGGACCTCCCGGTACCCGCGAGGCCAGCCCGGTGGCTGATGCCTGCCGTGCTGGCCTGGACGGCGGCCGCGCTGACCACGGTTCTGGCCATCTTCACCGGGGTGCTGGCCCTGCTCGGCCGGGACGTGTCCGTGCTCCTGGTGCCGGCGCCCGTCGCCTACGCCTGGGTGGGGTGCGTGCTGCTGGCCCGGCGGCCCGGCCACCCGATGGGCCCGCTGCTCTGCCTGATCGGCCTGGCCGACATCTTCGCCCTGGTGCCTTACACCTACATGCGGTACACGGTGGTCCACTCCCCCGGCTCGCTGCCGGGCTCGACCGCGGTGCTGTGGATCAACACCTGGTCCTACGCGCCCGCCACCAGCCTGGGCGGCATGGTCTTGCTGCTGGTCTTCCCGGAGGGACGGCTGCTGTCGCGGCGGTTCCGGCCTGCGCTGTGGGCGGCGCTGGCGTTCATCCCGCTGTCGGTGGGCGGCTACGCCTTCGCCCCCCAGAACCTGGGCCCGCTGTTCCGCCACCTGCACAACCCGTACGCGCTCCCCCGGCTCGTGCCGCTGTGGGACACCTGCCAGGGCCTGTCGATCGCGTGCGGGCTCGTCGCCGGGGCGGCCGGCGTGGCGAGCGTGTGGCTGCGCTGGCGCCGGGCGGACCGGGTGGGACGCCAGCAGATCAAGTGGTTCCTGGCCGTGCTGCCGGCCACGGTCGTCTCCCTCATCGCGACGCTGGTCTTCCCGGGCACGCTGAGCCTGGTCCTGGGCGCTGCCGGCCGGCATCTTGACGCCGATCGCGATCGGGATCGCGGTCACCCGGCACCGGCTGTTCGAGATCGACATCCTGCTGAACCGGGCCGCGCTGTACGGCCTGCTCACGGCCGGGATGGCCGGGGTCTACCTGGCCGTGGTCGTGGTGGCAAACACGCTGTTCGGCGTGCAGGGCCGCGGCATCGCCGTGCAGATCGTCGCCACCGTGCTGGCCGCCAGTGCGCTGTGGCCGCTGCACGACCGGGTGCAGCGGCGGGTGGACCGGGTGTTCTACGGCGACCGGGGGGTGCCCTACGAGGCCCTGGCCCGGCTCGGCCGCCGGGTCGAGGAGGCCGCGGACCCGGAGACCGCGCTGAACTCGGTGGTAAAGACCATCGCGGACAGCCTGCGGCTGCCGTACGCGGCCCTCGAGCTGCGGCTCGGCGACGGGTGGAGCCCGGCCGCCACCTATGGCGAGGCCCCGACGCAGGTGGTGGCGTTCCCGCTGACCTTCCAGCGGGAGACCGTCGGGCGGCTCCTGGTGGGCATGCGCTCGCGCGGCGAGCAACTCGGCCCGGACGACGTGCGGCTGCTGGCCGACCTGGCCCGCCAGGCCGGGCCCGCCGCCCACGTGGTGGCGCTGCGCCGGGCGCTCGACGCGTCCCGGGCGGGCCTGGTCACCGCACGGGAAGAGGAGCGGCGGCGGCTGCGCCGCGACCTGCACGACGGTCTCGGCCCGACGCTGGCCGGCCTGACGCTGGGCCTGGACACCGCCCGGTCCCGGTCGGCCAGCCAGCCCGAGCTCACCGAACTGCTGGGCAAGCTCAAGGCCGAGACGCAGCGGGCGGTGACCGACGTCCGCCGGATCGTCTACGGCCTGCGGCCGCCCGCCCTCGACGACTTCGGCCTGATCGGGTCGCTGCGCGAGGAGGTGGGGCGGCTGCAGTACGAGGCGCCGGCGCTCACGGTTACGCTGGATGCTCCGGACGGCGAACTGCCCGACCTGCCCGCGGCGGCCGAGGTGGCCTGCTACCGGATCGTGACCGAGGCGCTGACCAACATCACGCGCCACGCGCTGGCGACGAAATGCTCGGTCCGGATCCGGCTGGATGACAACTACCTGGACGTGGTAGTGCGCGATGACGGGGTGGGCTTGCCGGAAGGCTGGCGGGCCGGCGTCGGCATCGCGTCGATGCGCGAGCGCGTGGCCGAGCTCGGCGGGGACCTCGTGATCGAGCCCGCCCTGCCGCACGGAACCAGGATCAACGCACGCATGCCCGCCCGGGAGAAGATATGACAGAGAAGATCCGGGTCCTGATCGCCGACGATCACCCGCTGTTCCGTGACGGCCTGACCGCCTTGCTGACCGACGGCCCGGACACCGAGCTGGTCGGGGCCGCCACCAGCGGGACCGAGGCCGTCGAGCTGGCCCGGGAGACCCAGCCCGACGTGGTCGTCATGGACCTGCACATGCCCGGGGTGAACGGCATCGAGGCCACCCGCCGGATCGTGGCCGACAGCCCGCACATCACGGTGCTCGTGCTGACCATGTTCGACGACGACGACTCGATCTTCTCGGCGCTGCGGGCCGGCGCCGCGGCTACCTGCTCAAGGGCGCGGACCAGGAGCAGATCCACACCGCCATCCGGGCCGCGGCCAACGGCGAGATCATCTTCGGGGCGCAGCTGGCCGCGCGCATGCTCGCTTACTTCACCGCGCCCGCGGCGGCCCCGGCCCCGGTGTTCCCGCAGCTGACCGAGCGGGAGCGCGAGGTCCTCGACCTGGTCGCCCAGGGGCGGGCCAACCCCGCGATCGCGGCCAAGCTGAGCCTGAGCCAGAAGACGGTGCGCAACCACGTGTCCAACATCTTGACCAAGCTGCAGGTCGCCGACCGCGCCCAGGCCATCGTCCAGGCCAGGGACGCGGGCTTGGGACAACAGTCCCGGGTCTAAGGGACATCAGGCGCCGTCTCCCGGCCGGGGGTGCTGTTTTATCCCGGCCATGTCGTGACAGGTACCTCATGACGACGGGACGCCCGTTCACCGAGTCTGTGCGTAGTGACTCGGAACGAATGAGGAGAGCCCGGATCATGACTGCTCAGGCCTGCACCCTGGAATCACCCGCCGCCCTTGCCCCCGTTGCCCCCGCCGACTCCGCTGCTTCCGTCACCGAGCTGACGGTCACTGAACTGGTTGCTCGCGCCAAGGGGGGCGACAGCGAGGCCTGGGATGAACTGGTCGAGCGGTACGCCCCGCTCATCTGGTCGATCTGCCGCAGGCACCGGCTCGGCCGCACCGACGCCGACGACGTGGCCCAGAGCTGCTGGCTGCGCCTGGTTGACCAGCTGGACAAGGTCCGCGATCCGGCCGCGCTGCCCGGCTGGCTGGCCACCACCGCCCGGCGGGAATGCCTGCGGGTGCTGTGCTCCGCGCACGGGCCGCACGCGGCGATGTACGCCAAGGACGTTGAGACCCTCCCGGACGAGCGGCTCGGCGTGGCCGAGCAGGGCCTGCTCGCGGCTGAGCGCCAGGCCGCGCTGCGCGAGGCCTTCGCCCAGCTGCCGCGATGCGGCCAGCAGCTGATCTCCCTGCTCATCGCGGACCCGCCGCTGCCGTACGCCGACATCAGCGCCCAGCTGGGCATCCCGGTCGGCAGCATCGGCCCGAACCGCAGCCGCTACCTGAGCAAGATGCGCCGCCACCCGGCCATCGCCGCCCTGATCAACGCCTGAACCCTGGTGTAGAAGCCCGGCCGCCGGGCAGTGGACGGCGATGACTTTCCAGCCTCGGCGTGCCATCGTCACCGCGTCCGATTCCGGCATCGGCCGCGCCACCGCGGTCGCGCTGGCCGCATCCGGCCTCGACGTGGGGGTGACCTGGCATAGCGACGAGGCCGGCGCGCAAGACACCGCGGCCGAGGTCCGCGAGGCCGGGGTCAAGTCCGAGGTCGCGCACCTGGACACGGCGGACCTGGACGCCTGCGGGGACGTCATCGACGACCTGGCCGGCCGCCTCGGCGGCGTGGACGTCTTCGTGAACAACGCGGGCACCGGGTCGGCCGTGCTCGCCCTGGACACGACCCTCGAGCAGTGGCGGCAGGTGGTGGCGACCGATCTCGACGGCGCGTTCGTGTGCCTCCAGCGGGCGGCCCGCCGGATGGTCCAGGCCGGCCAGGGCGGCCGGCTCATCGCCGTTACCAGCGTGCACGAGCACCAGCCCCGGGTCGGCTCGGCCGCCTACGACGCGGCCAAGCACGGCCTGGGCGGCCTGATGAAGACGCTGGCCCTGGAGCTGGGCCAGTACGGCATCACCGCCAACTGCGTCGCCCCGGGCGAGATTGCCACCCCCATGACCGGCCAGGAGGACAGCGACCCGCACGCCGAGGAACGGCCGGGGGTACCGCTGGGACGCCCCGGTGACGCCAGGGAGATCGCCGCGGTCATCGCGTTCCTGGCTTCCGCGCAGGCGTCCTACGTCACCGGAGCCAGCTGGCCCGTCGACGGGGGGATGCTCCAGATGGGGCCGCAGGCGGGCTCGCACATTCCTACTGACGACTGGCGGAGGGTGTGACATGAAGGGTTATGTCGTCGCGATGAGCGTGGCCGCGCTCCTGGCGGGGTTCGCGCCGTCGGCACAGGCCGCCGTGATCAGGCCGGGATCAGCCCCGGGCCGCGCAGCGCCGAGCGGGGCGGCCCCGGGCGGCCCTGGCGCCCAGTCCTATCTGGATACGTCCAGGAAGGACTGCTTCGGCACGGCCCGGAATACGGCCTCCAAGGTCTGGTATACCGTGGCGGACGGCGTGCTCTCCGACGTCTACAGCCCCACCATCGAGAACAGCGACGACGCCACCCTGCAGTACATCGTCACCGACGGCCGGAGCTTCACCGCCCTGCAGCAGCGGGACATGACGTACACGGTCAGCTCGGATCCCAGCGGCATGGTGTGCCAGGTGACGAGCACCGACGCCGCGCACGGCTTCAAGCTGGTCACGGACTACCTCACCGACCCGGCCCGGGACAGCGTGGTGATGCGGACCGCCCTGCTGCCGCTGCACGGCACGGCGGCCTCGGTGGCAGGCCTGAAGGTCTACGCCCGCTGGGACGCCACCATCGACAACACGGGTGGCGGGGGCGACAAGAACGCCGGCGCCAACGACGCGACCATTGACCCCGCCACCACCGCCCTGGTGTCGTCGGATACGCAGGCGCCTAGCGGCCCGTTCGCGGCTCAGGTCACCGGCGCGGTGCTGGCCAGCCGGCCTTTCCTGGCCGCCTCCAGCGGCTTCGCCGGCACGCCGAGCGACGGGCTGGCCCAGCTCGACGCCCATCACCGGCTGGTCAGCCAGTACCAGACGGCGGCCGACGGCAACGTCACGCAGACCGCTGAGGTCAGCACCGCGCCGGGCCAGCCGTTCACGCTGGCGCTCGGGTTCGGCGCTGACACCACGACGGCAATCAGGGTGGCCCGGGCGAGTGTGTCGAACTCGTTCGGTTCCATGGTGGAGAGCTACCTGAGCGGGTGGCGCGCCTATGACCGGACCCTGCGCCCGCCGCCTGCCTCGGCCGGCGCGCGGACCCGCGCCATGTACTGGCTGTCGGCGAACGTGATCAAGGCGGACGAGGACAAGACGTACCCGGGCGCGTTCGTGGCCTCGCCGACCGACCCGTGGGGCCAGTCGGTGCCCGCCACCACCACCCACCCGGGATGGACCTACCGTGAGGTGTTCGCCCGGGACAGCTACGAGACGTTTACCGGGCTGCTGGCCGACGGGGACCGGGCCAGCGCCCGGGCGATGGTGCGGTACCTGTTCGACCGGGCCCAGCAGCCCGACGGGAGCTTCCCGCGCGACTCGCTGCTGGACGGCGCAGTCGCGCCGGATACGTTCGGCCTGTCGGAGATCGACCAGGATGCCTATCCGCTCCTGATGGCGTGGCAGGGCGGCTTCGCCGGGAACGTCGCGTTCTACCGCTCCCATGTGCGGCCGGCCGCCGACTTCGTGGTCAACCACGGCCCGGCCTACGGGGTGGAACGGTGGGAGGAGCACCCCGGGTACTCGCCGTCGACCATCGCGGCGGAGATCGCCGGCGCTGGTGGCGGCGTCGCGGCTGGCCACGGCGGCGGGTGACGCGTCGCGGGCTTCCCTGTACGCGGCCACGGCCGACTACTACCAGCGGAACGTGAAGAAGTGGACGGTGACGTCGAACGGCCCGTACGGGACCGGGCGTTATTTCATCCGGCTGTCGGTGACCGGGCATCCGGACACAGCGGAGACGTACGACCTGGGCAACGGCAGCCTGGCCACGGTCGACCAGCGGCGCGTGATCGACGCCGGGTTCCTGGAGCTGACCCGGCTCGGTGAGCTGCCGGCATCCGATCCGGACGTGGTCCGGTCGTTGCGCGTGGTGGATTCGGTCGTCGAGTCGCCGACCGCGTCCGGGCCGGGGTGGCACCGGTACGGGATCAAGGCCGGTGGCGCCACCGACGGGTACGGCGACTGCTACGTGCCCGATCCGACTTCGTGCTCGCCGTCAGGTGCCCCGTGGTTCCCGACGGCCAAGGGGTCCGGGCACCTGTGGCCGGTACTCGACGGCGAGCGGGCCGAGTACGACCTGCAGACCGGGTCTTCCGGTACGGCAGCGTCCCTGCTGCGGACGATGCAGAACATGACCTCCGGGCTCGGGATGGTGCCCGAGCAGGCCTGGGAGGATCCGGCCGTGGCCGCCTCGCCGTACGGCGCGGACCCGGCTACCGCGTCCATCGGGTTCGCGAACGGCAAGCCGGCCGGGTCGGCCTCGCCGCTGATCTGGGCCCAGGCCCAGTACCTGCGGCTGGTCACCGATCTCGGTCGCGGGCGGCTGGGTGACCAGCCCGCCGTCGTCGCGGACCGGTATGCGCGGTCCGGTCCGCCGGGGGTCCTGCCCGTCTCGGTGACGGCAGCGGTCTCCGGAAGCCAGGTCGTGGTGACCGGCACGGCCCGGGCGGGCAGCGTCGTGGTGATCTCGGCGGGCCAGGTTCAGGCCGCTGGGGACGCCACCGTGGTGGTCAGGGTGACGGCCGGCGCCGACGGGCACTTCCGGGTGACCGTGCCCGCCCGCACGGGAGCCAATGTCGTCACGGCGGCCGTTACCGGCGCCGGCGCGACCGGGCAGGCCCAGGTCATGGTGAAGCCTTAGAGGCGGTTGATGCCTATGAGGCATCTACTGGCAGTTAGGTGGCCTGGAGCGGGACCCGGGCTCAGACCCCTGACCACCACGATGTTGCCTGAATGCGGCTTGCATGCGGTGGCGTCGCCTCATGGGGAGGGTGGTGCCCGTGATGCACCCCGGGATCGGGTCGCCGTCTTCCGGGCGGCAGGTTCAACGACATCGGAGTGGCATTGATGTTGCCGGGACGACATCAAAGTGGCGCTGATGTCGTTGGGCGGCCGGGTAGGGCCGGGCCGGGTAAGGCGCCGGTAGGCCGGGCCGGGTAAGGGCCGGGCCGGCTGGCTGCGAGTCGATTTTTACATAAGCACATGATATAAGTTTCTTATGGAAATTTCGGAGCGGGCGCTGGCGGGCGGGGTGGCGGCCGGGCTCGAGCGGCTGATCGGGCTGTTCCGGTCGCTGAGCCCGCCGGACGGGCTGTCGCTGACGGCCGCCGCGACGCTGGCCACGCTGGAACGGTCGGGACCGCAGCGGCTCACCGCGCTCGCCGTCCGGGAGGGCGTGTCCCAGCCGGCCATGACGCAGCTGATCGCGCGCCTGCAGGACAGCGGGCTGGTCCGCCGGGAGGCGGATGCCGCCGACGGGCGGGTGGTCCAGGTCCGGCTGACCGACCAGGGCCAGGACACGCTGACCCGGCGCCGGGCCATCCGGGCCGACCGGCTGGCGGCCATCCTGGCCCGTATCAGCCCGGAGGAGCGGGCGGCACTCAACGCCGCACTGCCTGCCATCGACGCGCTGACCAGCGCCGATCGTGATGGCGAGCCGCCCGCTGCGAGCCCGCCCGGCCGGGCCGCCCAGTTCGCCTGACCCGGAACGACCGCACCCAGAACGATCATCAACCCCTTGTCGCCGAGAAGAGAGTAAAGAATGAGCGGCACTCACGCAGGCTCGGTCACGAGCCCGTTCCGGCAGCCGAAAGCCGTCTTCGCCGTCGCGTTCGCCTGTGTCGTCTCGTTCATGGGCATCGGCCTCGTCGACCCGATCCTGCCGGCCATCTCCCATGAGCTGAAGGCCTCGCCCAGCGAGGTGACGCTGCTGTTCACCAGCTACCTGGTGGTCACGGCGGTGGCCATGCTGATCACCAACTGGGTCTCCAGCCGGATAGGCGCCAAGAAGACGCTGATCGCGGGGCTGATCCTGATCGTGGTGTTCAGCGCCGCGGCCGGGGCCTCCCCCAGCATCAACGGGATCATCGGGTTCCGGGCGGGCTGGGGCGTGGGCAACGCGCTGTTCATCGCCACCTCGCTGGCGGTCATCGTCGCCTCGGCCAGCGGCGGGTTCGCCGGCGCGATCGTGCTGTACGAGACCGCGCTCGGCGTGGGCATCGCGATCGGCCCGCTGCTCGGCGGGACGCTGGGCGAGATCAGCTGGCGGGGGCCGTTCTACGGGGTGGCCGCCCTGATGGCCATCGCGCTGATCGCCACCATCGTGCTGGTCGAGCCGACGCCGAAACCAGCCCAGCCGACATCGCTGTCCGCGCCGCTGCGGGCGCTGAAGCACCGCGGCCTGCTCACGATGTCGCTGACCGCGCTGTGCTACAACTGGGGCTTCTTCACCGTCCTGGGCTACGCGCCGTTCCCGATGAACCTGAGCCCGATCAAGCTGGGCCTGGTCTTCACCGGCTGGGGCATCTTCGTCGCCCTGTTCGCCGTGTTCGGCGCGCCCTGGCTGCAGGCCAGGCTGGGCATCGCCAAGACCATGTACGCGAACCTGACCGCGTTCGCGGTCGTGGTGCTGGTCATCGCGATCTGGACGACGGACCGGGCGGTGCTGATCCCGGCCGTGATCATCTCCGGCATCTTCATCGGGGTCAACAACACGATCACCACCCAGGCGGTGATGACCGTCTCGCCGGTGGAGAAGCCGGTCGCTTCGGCGGCCTACGGCTTCGTGCGGTTCATCGGCGGCGGTCTCGCGCCGTACGCGGCCGGCCGGCTGGTGCTGGCCGTCAACATCCACTTCCCGTTCTATATCGGCGTCGGCGCGATCCTCCTCGGGATCGTGGTCCTGTCCACCGCGCACGGCCTGCTCTCCCAGGCCGAGCGGGTGCAGGCCGAGCAGGTGGCCGCGGCCGTAACGGAGCCGGCCGACGCGGTGCTGACCGAGGCAGCGGTGGCCGAGGCGGGGCCGGCCGCGGCGACCCCAGCCGGGTAGCGGCGGTCAGACCGAGCGGACGCCGAGCTTGTCCGCGGCCAGCCGGGTTCCTTCCACCCGGTTCCTGATCTTCTGCCAGGCCGTCTCGCGGGCGAAGTCGGGCGAGCCGTGGTTGGGCTTCTCGTCGATGCTGAACGGCGAGAAGCCGCAGTCGTCGGTCGCGCCGAGCTGCTCCTTAGGGATGAAGTTGGCCGCCCGCACCAGCGCGTCCCTGACCTCCTCGGGGCTCTCCACCCGGGGGTTCAGCGGGTTGATCACGCCGACGTAGGCCAGCTGGGCCACGCCGTTGGCGTCACTGCGCAGGTTCTCCCCGATGAGCTTGTAGACCCGGTCCTTGTCCCGCTCGCTGGCCAGCTGGATCAGGAAGTAGCCGGCGTTGATGCCGAACATGGACGGCAGCAGGTCGCTGTAGGGCACGTCGGCGCTGTGCACCGAGTCGCGGTCGCCGCCCGGGCAGGTGTGCAGGCCGATACGGCTCCGCTCCTCGGCGCTGAACCGGTCGAAGACCCGGTTGTTCAGCTCGATGAAGTGGGGCAGCATGTTGCGGCCGGTCCACGGGTTGCGCGGATCCGCCCGGGTGGCTAGCCGCCCCTCGGTGAAGTCGACCGACACCCGGGCCGCGCCCGCCGCGAAGGCCTGCCTGATGTCCTTCTCGCATTCGTTGACCAGGTCTTCCTCGAACTCCTCGCGCGAGTAGCCGGGGAGCTCGCTGTCCAGCGGGTACAGCAGGGCGAGCATGGACGGGGCGATCACGGCCTGCTTCATCGGCCTATGCGCCATCGGCAGGGACTTCTTCAGCGTGTCGGCGGCGTAGGTCTTGTACCGGAACGGGCCGCCGGTCAGCCTGGGCAGCTGGCGGTTGTGGCCGTCGGCGAAGATCGCGAAGAACTGGCCGCCGTCCCCGGCCAGGTGGTCGGCCAGGCCGGTGCCGGCCAGCGTGTCGGTGATGGCGTAGGTCGCGAAACTCGACCAGCGCTGCTCGCCGTCGGAGATGATCGGCGTCCCGGTCTGTTCCTGGTGCTCGATGGAGTCCCTGACCGCGTTGTCCTGCTCGGCTTCCAGCTGCTCGCGGGTGATCTCGCCGGCGTCGTACCGGGCGTACGCCTGCTGCAGCCAGCTCGGGCGGGGCAGCGAGCCGACCGGCTCGGTGGGGATTCCGGTGGCGGTCCTCGGGTCGTAATCGGTCATGGCGCTTCGTCTCCCTCGGTCGCGTGCCTCGGTGCACGTGGCGGACGCTAACCCCGTTCGGGGCGGAGGTCAACGCCTGGTTCAGGCGTCGTGGAAGACGAGGCCCAGGGTGCGCCTGTGGCCGGAGCGCACGGTGCTCACGCCGTGCCGGACGGGACTCGCGGACCAGCCGCGCGCGCTGCGCACCGGGCGGTCCCTGGTGGTGAAGATGAGCCCGTGTCCCTGTTCCAGGATGGTGCAGGTACCCCGGGACTGGGCTCGCGGCCGCTGCTCGACCAGCAGGAACTCACCGCCGGTGTAGTCGGTGCCGTACTCGTCGAGGCCGATCACGACCTGGAGCGGGAAGATCAGGTCGCCGAACAGGTCGCGGTGCAGGGCGTTCCAGTCCCCCGCCTGGTAACGCAGCAGGATCTGGGCGCTCTTGCCCTGCCCGGCCCGGTGGCACTGCTCGACCCACTCCCCCAGCGTGTCCGGCCACGGGGCCGGCCGTCCGAGGCGGCCGGCCCAGTCGCGGGCCATCGGAAGCAGGCGCGGGTAGAACCACTCGCGCAGCTCGCGGACGGGTGCGGGCAGGTCGTGGGTGAAGTACCGGTACTGCCCGGAGCCGAACCGGTGCCGGGCCATGTCGACCGTGCTGCGGAACAGCTCTGGTTTGTCGTACAGCGCGGCCAGGTCACGGCACTGCTCCGGGGTAAGCAGCCGGGGCGTCCGGGCGCAGCCCGCCTCGTCGAGCTCCGCCTGGACCGCTCCCCAGTCAGCTTCCAGGTCAGCGGTCCGGTCAGCGGTGGTCACCATGACGTCCCCAGGAGGGCGCCCTCGTGGGCCAGCAGCTGCTGCTTGCGCTCGACCCCGCCGGCGTAGCCGCGCATGGCCCCGTCCGAGCCGACCACCCGGTGGCACGGGCGGATGATCGCCAGCGGGTTCGCCCCGATAGCGGCGCCGAGCGCCTGGATGCGGTCGCGCGGGACGCCGAGCTGTTCGGCGAGCTGGCCGTAGGTGGTGGTGGTGCCGTACTGGACGGAGTCCAGGGCCTGCCAGATCCGCTGCTGGAACTCGGTGCCGCGCGGGGCGAGGTCCAGGTCGAACTCGGTCAGGTCACCGGCGAAGTACGCGGTGAGCTGGCGGATCACCGCGGCGAAGGGCGCCGGGTCCGCGTGCCATTCCGGGCGTACCGCGGGCGCGAAGCGCTGGCCCTGCATCGAGCAGTGGGTCAGCCGCACGCCGTCCCCGGCTGGCTGGCCGACGAGGAGAAGCTCGCCTACCGGGCTTGGCATCGTCGTGTAACTGGTCATGTATCCAGGCTAGGAACCGGCCGGGTGACATGCTGGCGGGTTTCGGACACGGCGGTTCGGCGCGACGGGGGCGGCGATGGGGGAACCGGGGCCCGTTCGGGATAAAAGACCGGGCGCGGGCCGGTCAGTCGGGGGCGGGCGCGTCGCGGAGCCGGTGCCGGCCGCGCTGGTTCGCGTCCCGCAGGTCCTCGGCCAGGCTCTCCAGCGCCGGGAGCGCCTCGATCAGGGCGGCCTGCTGCCCGGCGGGCAGGCCGCCGACCGATTCGGAGATGACCGTCATGCGCTGCGCGGTGATCCGCTCGTAGACGGCCCGGCCTTTCGCGGTGACCTCGACCCGGGCCGCGCGGAAATCGTCGGGGTCGCGCAGCCGGTTGATCAGGTCATAGGAATCGAGCGTGCCGATGACGCGGGACAGCATCGTCGGGTTGATCCCCTCGAGCTCGGTGAGCTCGGCCAGGCTGAGCGGCCCGCGGATGGTGGTGATGCCCAGCACCGAGGCCTGGGTCGGGGTCAGGCCTTCTTCCCGGGAAGCGGCGTTGAGCTGCCGCGCGAGCTTCAGGACGACACGCCGCAACCGGATGACGGTGTCGTTGTCCATGCCCGGTGCTCCCTTTATTTGCCCGCGAGCAAGCAGTATAGGATCACGCGGATTTCGCCGGGACGGCGGAACCTTACAGGCGTTCGGCCAGCCAGGCGTGCACCTCGCCGATGCGGTTGGTGATCAGCGTCAGGTGCCCGTCGTCGTCCAGCAGGCGGGTCTCGACGCCGGGAACGTGCGCGGCGAGCCACTGGCCGTGGCCGAAGGGGACGAACTGGTCCTGCCGGCCGTGCACGAGCAGCACGGGAACCTCGATGGCGGACAGCTCGAACCCCCAGTCGCGGCCGAAGGCCTCGCCGTCGTCCCACCAGCCCTGGCTGCCCGGCGCCAGGCCCTCGCGCCCGGTCCAGGCCAGGTACTCCGCGAACTCGCCGGTCAGGACGGCCGCGTCGGCCGGCGTGAGCAGCGTCTTCAGCAGCCCGGCCAGGTCTTCCCCGGTGGCGGCCATGGTCTCTTCGCGCTCGGTTTCCAGCTTGGCCCGGGCCGCTACCTTGTCGGTCTGCGCCAGCTTGAAGTCGTCGACGTTGTCCTGGCCCATGCCCTCGAACCAGTCCAGGCCAGCGGCGTCGGACGGCGCCAGCGCGGCCAGCGAGGCGGCCGCCACGACCAGGCCGGGCAGCAGCGCCGCGCAGGCCAGCAGGTGCGGGCCGCCGCCGGAGATACCCCACATGGCCAGCCGGGTGATGTCAAGCTCGGCGCAGATGGCCCGGGCATCGGCCGCGCAGTCGGCCACGGTCCGGCCCGGCTGGGGCGTCGAGCCGCCGTAGCCGGGCCGGTCGTAGCTGATGAGCCGCAGGCCGCGGGCGGCGGC
The DNA here is from genome assembly GCA_963839095.1 of uncultured Actinomycetota bacterium. Classification (GTDB taxonomy): domain Bacteria; phylum Actinomycetota; class Actinomycetes; order Streptosporangiales; family Streptosporangiaceae; genus Palsa-504. The sequence continues at coordinate 164,429 of CAWIUF010000020.1, forward strand.
GTCGGCCGCTACCGGCGCGAACAGGTGACGGGAGTTCGGCGTGCCGCCGTGCACGAGGACGGGCCGCCCGGCCGGGTCCCCGCCTTCCTCGACGGCCAGCGTCCGGCCGTCGGGTGTCCTGACCGTCCGCTGGGTGACCGCTGCCATCGGCGCTTCGCCGCCTTTCCCGACCGGGTCTTAGTCAGTTGCCAGGATAACGTCCGACGCCTTGATCACGGCGGTGACCTCCGAGCCCACGGTCAGGCCGAGTTCCTTGACCGATTCCACCGTGATCGACGCCACCAGGCGGGTGCCGCCGGCGTCCAGTTCCACGTTGGCGATGGCCTCGCCGTTGTTGATTCCGGTGACCCGAGCCGGGATCTGGTTACGCGCGCTCAGCTTCATGGCTGTGACTCCTCGTATTGCCGAAAAACATGATCTGTACCGCAGATATTTTATGTCACCCGCCACCTGGGATCGGACGCCAAGCCTTGTTGCCTGGGGCAATGCCTTATTGCCATTTTCGCAATTCAGGGTTTCCCCAGGCAATACGACCGGGAGCCGCGGGCAATTATCGGGCGGGGATAAATGGGAAATGCGCGGGATTTAGCCGCGGCTACCCGAGGCGGCGGCCGGGACCGTCGTCCTTGTTCGACCACATCAGCTGGACCGGGACGGCGCCCGAGCCGTCGGCCAGCTCGATCTCGGCGAAGACCAGGGCGAGGCCGGTCCCGGCCGCGGTGACCGGGATATCGCCGATCTCGCCGCCCCGGGCGGAGTACCAGCCGAGCCGGGAGCGGTCGCCGGTCCGGATGGCGTCTTCCACGTCCGGGTCGGTCCGGGCCTCGTTGAGCTCGTGGTAGAACGTCGCCGCCACGTTCTTCCAGGGCTGGTCGAAGACGGGGACGCCGTTCCCGGCCTCGGAGTACACGCCCGACGGCGTAGTAGACGACGGTGCTGGTCATGCCCGCGGGGACGTGGGCCGACCCGTGGTACCCGCCCAGGCCGTGCCGGGAGTCGGCGTCTTCCCCGCCGACCTTGACCACGGCGCGCAGGCGGCGCTCGTGTTCGGCCTCGGTGCCGGGCGGCGGCTGGAAGCCGGGCGAGAAGCCGTCCACCAGGATCACCCCGCGGGGCAGCATGATGTTGACGACCGTACGGCCCAGGTCGGCGTCACCGAGGGCGCCGCTGCCGTGGATCCGGGCCACCAGCGCTTCCGCCTGGTCCTTGTAGATGACGGCGGGCGCGGGGCCGGGCAGCACCGCCGACGGCAGCATGCGCGAGCTGATGGCCGGGCCGTAGTACTGCTGGAGGACCGACTGCAGGTCGATGTCGGTCATCGCCTTGGCCAGGGCGGCGTCGATGCTGGCCGTATCGGCGGCGGCCCAGGCGCGGGCCCCGCCGAGGTAGTGGTTGACGAAGACCAGGTCGGCGATTGTCTTGCCACCGAAGAAGTGGAGGTTCAGCGACGGCCGGGGCCCGGACCCGGCCCGGGCGTGATAGGCGAGGTGGGCCGGAGAGCCGGCCAGCAGGCTGACGTTGAGCAGCCGGTCCTGCGGATGCTGCATCGCTCCCCTCCGCTGCGCGGGTCAGGTCCCTGTCACTGTGCGGAGGAGAAAAGCGGCCCGGATGATACAGCCGGGCCGGGCCCTGCCGGCCGGCCCTAGCCGGGCTCTTCGGGCGGCCCTAGCCGGCCAGGTCCAGGGCCGCGCGGACGATGGCGTCGGCGTCGATCCCGTTGTAGCGGTAGAGGTCCTCGGGCGTCCCGGACTGGCCGAACTGCGCCACGCCCAGCGCCACGTGCGGCACCTGGTTGACGGCGGCCAGGAACGACAGCGTGTGCGGGTGCCCGTCCAGGACGGTGACCAGCGGCGTGGCGCGGGCGGCGGGGAACGCCTGCTCCAGGATCCACGGCTCCCCCGGGACCTGGAGCTGCCCCTGCCGGGCGCGCAGCGCCCGGAACAGCAGCCCGGGGCTGGTCACGCAAACCACGTCGGCCGGGGTCCCGGCCGCCTCGAGCCGCTCGGCGGCGGCCAGCGCCTCGGGCACGACCGCGCCCATCACGGCGATCGTGACGGCCGGGGCCGCGGCCCCCTGCCCGTCGGCGGCCGCGGGCCGGCGCAGCGGGTAGGCGCCCGCCACCACCTGCCGGCGGCGGCGTTCCCGGGCGGCGGGGTCGGCCGGGATCGCGGCCAGCTTCTGGCTGACCGGCCGGGTGGACAGCCGCAGGTAGGCCGAGCTGCCGTCCGGGCGGCCCAGCCGGGCCAGGCTGGCCAGCAGGCACCACTCGGTGTCGAGCGCGAACGCGGGCTCGTAGGAGATGCACCCGGGCTGCTCGATCCCGATGGACGGGGTGGTGATCGACTGGTGCGCGCCGCCCTCGGGGGCCAGGCTGACCCCGGACGGCGTGCCGACCAGGATCGACTGCCCGCCCGCGTAGATGCCGAACGACCACGGTTCCAGCGCCCGCTCGACGAACGGGTCGTACAGCACGCCGATCGGGAACAGCGGCTGGCTCCACCGGCTCCAGGTCGCGCCGAGCTCGCCGATCAGGCCGACCAGGTTGCCTTCGGCGATGCCGAGCTCGATGTGCTGCCCGGTGGGCTTCTCCCGCCAGTGCAGGATGGTCTCGGCGTCGTCGGCGAACCAGTCGGTCCGCTCCCGGGCCGACCACACGCCCACCTTGTTCACCCAGCCGCCGAGGTTGGTGCTCGAGCTGACGTCCGGGCTCACCGTCACCACCCGCGCGGCCGCGGCCGGCGCCTGCCGGGTCAGGTCGAGCAGGGCCCGGCCGAGCGCCGCCTGGGTGGTGGCGGTCCCGGTCGGCGTGCGGCCGAGGTCCGGCGGCACGGCCGGCGGGACCTGCTGCGGCGGGACCGCGCGGCGCAGCCGCCCGGCGGCCTGCTCGCACAGCTCACCGGAGGGGCTGTCCGGCGCCGCCCGCCGCCACGGCTGGCCCGGGTCGGTGCCGAGCTGGGCCGCGAGCTCGCCCAGCTGGGCCTCGGTCAGCAGCGCGGAATGGTTCTGCGGGTGACCCTCGACGGCCAGCCCGTAGCCCTTGATCGTGTAGGCCAGGATGACCGTCGGCCGGGTGTCGTCGATGGCCCCGTAGGCCTCGTCCAGCGAACTGAGGTCGTGCCCGCCGAGGTTGCGGATGGCCCGGAGCAGCTCGTCGTCGTCCAGCCCGGCGACCAGCGCGGCCAGCGACTCGTCCCCGCCCGGCAGGCGGCGGCGCAGCTCGTCCGGGTCGCAGCGGAGCAGCCGCTGGTACTCCGGGTTGGGCATGGCGTCGATCCGGTCGCGCAGCGCCTGCCCGCCCGGCCGGGCGAACAGCTCCTCGAGCAGCCGCCCGTACTTCAGCGTGATGACCTGCCAGCCCGCCGCGGTGAACATCCCCCGCAGCCGGTCGGCCGCCATCAGCGGGACCACCCGGTCCAGCGACTGGCGGTTCACGTCGACGACCCAGACGACCTCGCCGAGCTCGGCCACGCCGGGGTCGACGATGGCCTCCCAGACGGCGCCCTCGTCGAGTTCGGCGTCGCCGAGCAGCGAGTACTGCCGTCCGAGGGCGCCGGGGGCGCCGCCGGCCTCGCCCGCGAACCGGCCGTTCAGGTACCGGCGGGCGACCGCGCCCCAGATCGGGGCGGTCGCGCCGATGCCGACGGACCCGGTGGAGTAGTCGACCGGGTCGGGGTCCTTGACCCGGCTCGGGTAGCTCTGCAGGCCGCCGAACGCGCGCAGCGTCGGCAGGTACGACTCGTCGAGCTCGCCCAGCAGGTAGTTGATGGCGTGCAGCACCGGCGAGGCGTGCGGCTTGACCGAGAACGCGGTCCTGCGGCCGCAGGTGCCGGAACCACAGCGAGGTCATGATCGACACCATGGACGCCGAGGACGCCTGGTGACCGCCGACCTTCAGGCCGCCGGGATTGGGCCGGACCCGGTTGGCGTGGTGGACGATCGCCGTTGACAGCCAGAGCACCTGGCGCTCGATGTCGGCCAGCGCGCCCAGGCCGGCGGTCTTCTGCTGCAGCTCGGTCATGGGTGCATGAGAGCATGGCGGCAACACCGCGCACAACCCGGGGGCCAGCGGATTCTAATAGTGAGAGCCACAAGCACCGCTCGGTGTCGTAGCCGGCGAAGCCGGCCCGGGCCAGGATCGGCCCCGACGTCTCGGCGCGTCCCTTGACCAGGGCCAGCGTCGCGCCGTGGGCGCGGGCGAGCCGCAGCCGTTCGGCCAGTACCGCCCGGTAGGCGCCGCGCCGCCGGTGCTGGCGCAGGGTGACCGCCCCCCACAGCTGGGCGATCTCCCCGTGCAGCGTGCAGCCGCCGGACGAGACGGGCTCCCCGCCGCCTTCCGGTACCGGCACCGAGGCGACCACGCGGAAGGAGGACCAGTCGGCCAGGTCCCGGAGGGCCTGGCCGAACTCGCGGTCGAGCGCGCCGGCGGCGGGTTCGGGGCGCCCCCAGCCGCGCACGGTGACCATCGACGCGGCCCGGAAGGTCCGCTCGTCGGCGACCAGCTCCACGCGGACGTCGCCGGGGACGTCCAGGTCCGGCAGGTCACCGTCGAGCGGGCGGGCGAGGATGCTCACCGCGTCGATCTGGGTGCCGCCCCGGGCCCGCAGCACCGTCTCGGTATCAGCCGGCTCGGTCGCCGAGGAGACCCACCAGGCCACTCCGGGCAGCCCCCACCGGCGCACCCGCCCGGTCACCTCGGCGAGGAGCTCCGCCGCGGGCCGGCCGCTGCGCGACCGGGTGACCTGGGCGGCCGGGAAGGTCGGGTCGAGCGCCCAGTCCGGGTAGCGGATGAGCCGGTAGTCGTCGGTCAGCACCTCGATGGCACCGTCGGGACGCCACTCCATCAAGATCGCCGCGTCGAGTACCCGCCGCGCTATCGATGGGTGCGGTGTGCCTGAGTTCAGCACCTGACCTCCTCCGGGCTGAGCACCGTAGCCCTGAGACCTTTTCTACCGAACGAGTGGGCCGCGCGCCCCGCTATCCCGTGTTCCGAATACGGCGCAGGCCGCCGCGGCGGCCGCGAGCGCGCAGGACAGGCCGAGAGCCCCGATGGGCTGGCCGGACGCCAGGCCGGCCAGGGCGGCGCCGCCGGCCGCGCCGCCGTTCATGATCGAGTTGAGCCACGCCTGGGTCTCGGTGCCGCCGCCGGGGGGCGCCGCGCTGGCCGCCCGGCCGAACAGGGCGGCCAGGGCCGGTCCCAGGCAGAACCCGGCCAGCGGGGCGGCCACGGCGAGCAGCGGGGCGTCGAGGCCGGCCACGGTGAGCAGGGCCAGGCCGCCGGCGTAGCCGGCCAGCAGGGCGGGGAGGGACCGGCCGCGGGCACTCAGCCGGCTGCTGGGCCGGCTGCTGGGCCTTGGCGCTGGGGCCGGCGCTGGCCTTGGCGCTGGGGTCGGGGCCTGACGCTGGAACGGGCGCCGAGGAGCAGGCTGCCCGCGATGCTGCCGATCGAGACTTCGGCTAGCAGCGGGCCGGCCGCCCATAGGGCGTGGTGGTGCCGGACGTACCCGGTCAGCGCGACCTCGACCGCGCTGAGCGCCGCGTTGGCCAGCGCCGCGGTCAGCAGCAGCCGCCGCAGTGAGCTCGATCCGAGGGCCCGGGGCCGGCCCGGCCGCGGGTGCGGCCCGGGCTGGAGGCGGGCGGGCGGGCGGCCGATGAGGATCGTCGCCGCGCCGGTCAGCGCGAGCAGCAGGCCTACCGCGGCGGCCGGGGCGATACCGGTGGCCAGGACGCTGGCCAGTACCGGGCCAGTGATGTAGCCCAGGTTCATCACGGCGGCGTCGAGCGCGAACGCGGCCGGGGCCAGGCCGGGACCCGCGTGGGCCGACCACAGGCTGCGCAGGCCCGGGCTGAGCGGCGGGTTAACCAGGCCAGCGACCGTGGCCGTGGCGATGAGCAGGCCGGCCGGCGCCCCGGCCAGGGCGCCGCTCAGCAGCGCGAGCAGGGCCAGGGCGTAGGCGGCCCCGCAGGCGGCGGCGACCAGGACCAGCCCGTGGCGGTCGGCCAGCCGGCCGCGGGCCGGGCCGGTGACCGCCTGGCCCAGGGTGTAACCCGCCACCGCCAGGCCCGCCGCCGCCATCGACGCGTGCTCCGCCACCACCAGCAGCACGGTGATGCTGACCATGCCCTGCGGCAGCCGGGCGAAGGCGTCCGCGACGGCAAGCCGGCGCAGCACCGGCTCGGCCAGCAGGCTGCGATACGACGCCGCGACGGAGGCGGTGCTCACGCCAGCCCGTTACCCCGGCGGGCGGTCATGTCGGACACGTTTAGCGAATGTAGCATCGAGCCTCAGCTTGTGAGAGTGTCGGTGACAGGCGACCTTTTTTGGGGGGTACCCGTGAAATTCGTCCAGTACTACCTCGACTGCCTGTCGCAGGCCTCCTACCTGATCGGGGACGAGACCACCGGGCGGGCCGCCGTGGTGGACCCGCGGCGCGACGTCCAGGAATACGTGGACGACGCGGCCGCCGACGGGCTGAAGATCGAGTTCGTCATCGAGACCCACGTGCACGCCGACTTCCTGTCCGGGCACCTGGAGCTGGCCGCCGCCACCGGCGCCGCCATCGTCTACGGGGCGGCCGCCGACGTGCACTTCCCGCACCGCAAGGTCGCCGACGGCGAGCGGATCGAGCTCGGCCAGGTCGGCCTGGAGTTCCGGGCCACCCCCGGGCACACGCCCGAGTCGATCTGCATCGTGGTGTGGGAGGAGCCGGCCGCCAGCGCCCCGTACGGGGTGCTGACCGGCGACACCTTGTTCATCGGGGACGTCGGCCGCCCCAACCTGGTCGCCGCCCAGGGCCGCAGCCCGGAGGACATGGCCGCCGAGCTGTACCGGTCGCTGCACACGCGCGTGCTCACGCTGCCGGACGTCACCCGGGTGTACCCGGCCCACGGGGCCGGGTCCGCGTGCGGGAAGAACCTCTCCACCGAGACGTCCTCGACCCTCGGCGAGCAGCGCCGCAGCAACTACGCGCTGCGGATGGGCACCGTCGGCGAGTTCGTGGCGGCGGTCACTGAGGGGCAGCCGCCCCGGCCCGGCTACTTCGCCCGGGTCGCCGAGCTCAACCGGGAATCGCACCAGCTGGCCGACGGTGGAGGAACCGGAGGCGCTGACACTGGAGGAGGTCTGCGGCGGCAGGCCGGCGGCGCGGCCGTGCTCGACGTCCGCTCCCCCGAGGAGTTCGCCCGCGGGCACCTGCGCGGCTCGGTCAACGTCGGGCTCGACGGCCGCTTCGCCGAGTACGCCGCGCAGGTCGCGAGCGGCAACATCGTCCTGGTGTGCGAGCCCGGCCGGGCCCGCGACGCCCGGCTGCGGCTGGCCCGGGTGGGCATGGACTCGGTGACCGGCGCCCTGGACCCGGCGCCGGCGTTCATCGGGCATCCCGAGGCCACCCGGACCGCCAGCCGGCTGACCGTGCACCAGCTCGCCGACGCCCGGGCCGCCGTCCCCGGCCTGGTGCTGCTGGACGTGCGCGGCCCGGGTGAGCACGCCCAGGGCGCCATCGACGACAGCGTCCACATCCCGCTCGGCCAGTTGCGGGACCGCCTCGGCGAGCTCGACCCGGACCGCCCCGTGGTCACGTACTGCGCGGGCGGCTACCGGTCCTCGATCGCGGCCAGCCTGCTCCGCGCGTCCGGCTTCACCGACGTCTCCGACCTCATCGGCGGCTACCAGGCCTGGCGCGCGGCGGCCTGATCCTGGCCTCCTGCCGCCGCTACCGGCGGCGCCGGTCGGTGGCGCTGGCCACGTTGGCCACGATCACCGCCAGAGGCGGGATCGCCACCGCCACCGCGGCGACGATGATCGCCGCGAGCGATGAGTACCGGTCGATCACCGCCCAGGACAGCACGAACATGGCGATGCAGGCGGCCATCAGCCCGAAGTACCAGCGCTTGTCGGTACGCGACGGCTGTGGCCCGGGATCGATGCCCGTCACGAGCGTCCGATGCCCGGGACGGGCGCCCGCCAAACGCCGCCCGCCGGCGCGGCCAGCTAACGGCGGGCCGGCGCGTTGTACGGGCACGCGGGGATCTTACTGGTTATGTTCATATGCATGTTCGATGAGAACGCGGTCCTTGACGGCCTGAACGAACAGCAGCGGCAGGCGGTGACGCACCAGGGCGGCCCGCTGCTGGTGCTGGCCGGGGCGGGCACCGGGAAAACCCGGACGCTGGTGGCGCGGGCGGCGTGGCTGCGCGGCGCGCAGGACGTGCCGGCCAGCCGGATCCTGCTGCTGACCTTCACCCGCCGGGCGGCCAGCGACATGCTCGCCCGCGCGAATGCGGGCTGGGAAGGGACCGGCAGCGGACGGGGACGGGCGGGAAGATCTGGGGCGGGACCTTCCACGCCATCGCGCACAAGATCATCCGGCGGCACGCCGAGTCGTTCTCGCTGTCGCCGCAGTTCACCATCCTCGACCCCGGCGACACCACCGACATCCTGGACGCGCTGCGCCCCGACCACGGCCTGGCCGAGACCGGCCAGCGGACGCCGCGGGCCGGCGCCTGCGCGGACATCTACACCCGGTGCGTGAACACCGGCCGGCCGGTCAGCGAGGTGGTGACCGCCGGGTACCCGTGGTGCGCGCCGTTCACCAGCCAGCTGTCCGCGCTGTTCCGCGCCTACACCGAGCGCAAGCGGGCCCGGCACCTGCTCGACTTCGACGACCTGCTGCTGCTGTGGCAGGCGGCGCTGGCCGACCCGGCGGCCGGCCCGGTGCTGCGGGGCATGTTCGACGCGGTGCTGGTGGACGAGTACCAGGACGTCAACGCGGTCCAGGCCAGCATCGTGCGACTGCTCCAGCCGGACGGCAAGCAGCTGACCTGCGTAGGCGACGACGCGCAGGCCATCTACGGGTTCCGCGGCGCCGATCCGGCGCACCTGCGGCAGCTCACCGCCGACTATCCCGGGCTCGATATCGTCCGGCTGGACCGCAACTACCGGTCCCGGCAGGGCGTCCTGGACCTGGCCAACCTGGTGCGGCCGTCCGCGCCGGGCCTGGACCTGACGCTGACCGGGGACCGCGGCCCCGGGATTGGTCAGCGCCATTGCTGGTCCGCTGCCACGACGAGGCCACCCAGGCCCGGGAGATCTGCGCCCGGGTGCTCGACGCGCACGAGGACGGCGCCGCGCTGCGCGACCAGGCCGTGCTGGTCCGGGCCGGCCACCACAGCGACATCCTGGAGATCGAGCTCACCGCGCGCAAGATCCCGTACGTGAAGTTCGGCGGCCTGAAGTTCACCGACACGGCCCACGTCAAGGACTTCATCGCCACCGCCCGGATCCTGGTCAACCCGGCCGACGACCTGGCCTGGTTCCGGCTGCTGCGGCTGCACGAGGGCATCGGCCCGGCGCACGCCCGGCGCGTCCTGGCCGCCCTGGTCCCCGACGGCGACTGGGCTCAGGCGGCCACGGCGGCACCGCCCCGGGCCCAGCGGGCCCTGGCCGCCACCATCGCCCTGCTGGCCGACGCGGCCGGGCAGCGCGCCGGGACAGGCCGAGGCGGTCCTGGCGCTGCTGGACCCGCTGATCCGGGTCCGCTACCCCGATTCCGCGCCGCGGCTGGCCGACCTGCGGCGCCTGGCCGACGCGGCCGCGGCCCAGCCGTCGCTGCACGACGCCCTGGCCGAGCTGACCCTGGACCCGCCGTCCTCGGCGTCCGACCTGGCCGGGCCGCCCCGGCTGGACGAGGACTACCTGACCATCTCCACCATCCACGCGGCCAAGGGCCTGGAGTGGCCGATCGTGCACCTGCCGCACCTGGTCGACGGGGCGCTGCCCAGCGACATGGCCCTCGGCGACCCGGACGGCCTGGCCGAGGAGCACCGCCTGTTCTACGTGGCCGTCACCCGGGCCCGGGACCGCCTGTACCTGTACGCGCCGCAGCGGCTGCACATCCGCCGGCGCGGCCGCGACGACCGGCACGGGCTGGGCCAGCTGACCCGGTTCCTGGACGCCGAAGCGCTGGCCGCCTGCGACAGCACCACCGCCGCCCCGCTGGTCCCGCCGCTGCCCGCTACGGGTTCGCTGGCGAGCCGGGTCGACGCGGCGCTGGGCTCCCTCTGGGACGCCTGAACGGTCTAGGCTCACCTGCGGTAGTCCTTCCGTAAGGGGGTTCGTGGTGACAGCTGGACCGGCGCCGGTCCCGGAGGCACAGGCGGCCCAGTCGTGGACGTCGGGGGCCAAGGACCTGGTCATGACCGCGCTCGGGCGCAGTCACCTGTGGGCGACGATGGCCCAGGGCATCGTCACCGAGGTCTACTGGCCGGCCGTGGACCAGCCGCAGGTCAAGGATCTCGGCTTCCTGATCGGCGGTCCCGGGTGGTGGCAGGAGGTCAAGCGGGTGAACCGCTACACGCTGTCCACCCCCGAGGCCGGGCTGATGCTGCCGACCGTCGTGCACGCCGGCGCCGGCCGGGACTACCGGCTCACGCTGCGGCCCGTAGTCGACCCGGCGCACGACGCCCTGCTCATCGACTACGAGCTGACCGGCGCGGGGGTGCGCCTGTACCCGCTGCTGGCTCCGCACCTGGGCGTCAGCCAGATCACGCCGGAACCGCAGTGGGCGGCGCTCGGGGCGGACAACACCGCGCGGGTCGATGAGGACCTGGCCCTGTTCGCCGGCGACGGCAGCCGCTTCCTGTGCCTGCTCGCCCAGCCGGGATTCACCCGGGCCGGGGCCGGCTACGTAGGCGACACCGACGGCTGGACCGATTTCAGCCGCAACGGGTCGATGACCCTGACCTACGGCGAGGCCGGCCCGGGGGTCGTCGCGCTGACCGGCGAGCTGGCGGCCGGCTCGGGCCTGCTGGCCCTGGGGTTCGGGGACAGCGAGGACACGGCGCGGGCCGCGGCGCAGGCCAGCCTGGCGGCCGGGTACGAGGCGACGGCGGATGCGTTCATGTGGGGCTGGCGGGCCTGGACGGCCGGACTCACCCTGCCGGGGCCGGCCCAGCTGGCGACGGCGCCGCCGGGGCTGGCCGGCGCGCTGCGGGACTCGGCGGTGGTGCTACGCACCCACGCCGATCACACCGTAGACGGCGCCTACGTGGCCGGCCTCGCGATCCCGTGGGGGAACGACGCCAACGACCCGGGCGGCTACCACATGGTGTGGTGCCGTGACGGCGGCGAGACCGCGCTCGCGCTGGCCGCCGCCGGGCACGCTGACGACGCCGCGGACGCGCTCGGCTACCTGATCGGGCGGCAGAACCTGGACGGGTCGTGGCCGCGCTGCTTCTACGTCAGCCGGGTGTCGGCCCCGTTCGACCCGCGGGCGGCGGTCCAGCTGGACGAGGTCGCGTTCCCGCTGCTGCTGGCGGGCAAGCTCGCCGAGCTCGGCGTGGCGCTGCCCGAGGGCACCGACAACGCGATCATCAAGGCGGCCCGCTACCTCGCCCAGAACGGGCCGGTGTCCGCCCAGGACGTGGACCGGTGGGAGGAGAACCCGGGCGCGAGCCCGTTCACCATCGGCCTGGAGATCGTCGCGCTGCTGGTCGCGGCCACCCGGCTGACCGGACCGGACCAGGCGCTCGCGCTGGCGCTGGCGGACAACTGGAACGAGCGCCTGGAGGAGTTCACCTACGTCTCGGGCGACGAGCTCGACCAGGCCTTCGGCACCGACGGGCATTACGTCAGGATCGGGCAGCCCGGCGGCGGGCGCATCGTGCTGGCCAACCAGCCCCAGGACACCCAGCCGGTCGACGCCGCCGCCCTGGTCGGCCTGGAGTTCGGTTACCTGCCGCGGCTCGGACTGCGCGACCCGGCCGACAAGCGGATCACCGACACGCTGGCCATCGTCGAGGCGATGCTCGCGGCCGACACCCCCAGCGGGCGGGCGTACCACCGGTACGACATCGACGGCTACGGGGAATGGCTGGACGGCACCGGCTGGCCGGTCCGCAAGTTCGGCATCGGCCGCCCGTGGCCGCTGCTGGCGGGCGAGCGGGGCCACCTGGACCTGCTGACCGGCGGGGACGCGAGCACGCAGCTGCGGGCGATGCTGGCCATGCGCGGCCGCGGCGGCCTGCTGCCCGAGCAGGTCTGGGACGCCGGCCAGCTGCCCTGGCAGAACCTGCGTCCCGGCCAGCCCACCGGCAGCGCCATGCCGCTGGCCTGGGCGCACAGCGAGCTGGTCAAGCTGGCGGTGGCGGTGGCCACCGGGAAGCCGGTCGAGCTGCTCGCCCTCGTCGCCGACCGCTACCACGCGGCGGTGCCCGCGTCGCCGAGCTGGTTCTGGCGCGACGCCAGCCCGGTCCTCGCGCTGCCCGCCGGGCGGAGCCTGGTCGTGGCCGAGGCCAGGCCGTTCACCCTGCATTACGGCTTCAACGACTGGAGCCCGGTCACGATCAGCGAACGGACCGCGGAGCCGCTCGGCCTCGGCCTGTTCGGGGTCACGCTGACCCCGGCCGACCTGGCCGGCCAGGCCAGCCTGCAGTTCGTGCGCCGCTACCCGGACGGCACCTGGGAGCCCTCCACCCGGCACGACGTCACGCTGGGCACGCCCGGCCCGGCCACCGTGCGGCTGTCAGACGCCCACCTCGGCCGGCTCGCCGCTAGCCGGTAACGGGGGCGGCCGGTCACAGGGAGTCGGCTGTGCCGCGGGGGGCGGATCGTCCGGGGGTGGCGCGCGGGGCGGACCGTTCCACGGTGCCGTGCGGGGTGCCGTGGGGGGTGGAGCGCTCGATGGCGGGCCAGCCGGTGTCGGCTTCGCGTTCGGCGTGCTCGGCCTTGCCGCCGCCGCGCAGGCCGAACAGGCGCTTGGCGTACAGCAGGTAGACGGCGACGGCCACGTTGATGATGAAGGCCAGCACCTTCAGCGTGGTGGCGCCCTTGATCAGCTCATCGATCTCGTAGGGGATGAAGACGATCGTGGCCAGGAACGTCAGGTACTCCGCCCACCGCTTGGCGAACCACAGCCCGATCGCCTCGATCCCCTCCAGCAGGGCGTAGGCGGCGATCGCCGCGCCGACCAGGTACAGGTTCTGGATGCGGACGGCGAACAGGTAGCGCAGGTCGTGGATGATGCCGTGGTTCGTGTTCCCGGTCGGGCCGCCCACGCCGCCCTGCAGGTCGTTGAGGATCTTGGTGAACTCCGCGTTCAGCGCGGCCCGGTCGTTGGCGAAGATCAGTACGGCGGCGGCCAGCGCGCCCAGGACCAGGAAGTGCACGATGCGGTCGATGGCGATCAGCCGCAGGACGTAGCGGTCGCGCAGCGGCTTGCCCCGCAGCGGCAGGCTGATCTCGTCCCGTGCGGGCGGGTGCTTCCGGGCGGGATGATCCGGCGGGGGAAGCGCCAGCCACGAGTCGCATCGCATGCACCGGTACCAGCGCAGGCCGCCCGAATCGCGGGCGAAGATCTCGTCCTCGGCGCGCAGCTCGGCCGCCTCCGTGCCCAGGATCTCGTGACCGTGCAGCCCGCAGTCGATCAGCTCGTAGCGCAGCTTCGGGCGGAAGCGCCGTGGCTTCTCGGTCCCGGGCGCCGCCACGTGAGCCCCCGGCGGGATATCACCGCTCATGTACGCCATCACCCCTCACCGCAGGAGCCTAGCGGGTGGCCCGGGCGGGAGCGGCCAAGGCGGGCTCTGTCCGCTAGCCCGCCGACGGAGTCGGTGGCACACAGGGTACGCAAGACGGTACCCGGGGGCACACCGAGCGCGGACCGGCGGGAGCGGATGAGGCGGCGGAGGCCGGAAGGGGTGTGGTACGACTGAGATCCGGTACCGGGCCGGTTAGCGGGCCGGGGGGATGTTGGCGTTGATGCGGAAGAGGTTCTGGGGGTCGTATTCGGCCTTGAGGCGGGTTAGCTTGCCGTACTTCTGGGGGCCGCCCATGGCCTCTTCCACGCGGTCCTGCTCGTCGAAGTTGAGCATGTTGACGTAGACGCCCTGGCCGGTCCAGGGGGCCAGGTCGGCGGCGATCTTGCGGGTGCGGGCGATGTAGTCCGGGTCCTTGGCCGGGTCGTCCCAGCGCATGGCGAAGTTCAGCCAGAGCAGGTAGCCGCGGTTGGAGAAGGCGGAGTCGGCTTCGGCGACGTCGCCGATGGCGCCGCCGAGCCCGATGATCTCGACCTCGCCCTCCATCTCCATGTCGTTTTGCCAGAAGGCGTCGAGCTTGTCGATGGCGTCGTCGGCTAGGTCGGCGACGTGGGCTTCCTTGGTGTAGTAGCGGTGGCCGTCCTCGAACTCGACGTCGATGAGCCGCTGCACGCCGGCCCCGAACGGGAGCACGGTGGTCGCCTTGATGCAGGGCTCGCCGGTCTCGGTGAGGCGGCTGATCAGCTCGGCGCCTTCGGGGTCGTCGGCGTCGTCCAGCCACATCGCGATCAGCATCATCAGGCGCTTGCCGACGTACTCGGGCGGGACGAACGGCAGGGCCGGCATGTCGTGCTTGAGCGCGGCGTGCCAGCCGACCGTGCGCGGCAGGGTCGGCACCACGCGGGCGTACTCGCGCAGCGCGGCGTTGGCCTGTTCCGGCTCGTAGACCGAGACGCCGATGCGCATCATCGGGCCGAAGTCGTGGGCACCGAAGGTGAAGCGGGTGACGATGCCGAAGTTGCCGCCGCCGCCGCGCAGCGCCCAGAACAGCTCGGGGTGCGAGTCGGCGTTGACCTCGATCACCTCGCCGCTGGCCCGGACGAGCTCCAGCGAGACGAAGTTGTCGCAGGTCAGGCCGTGCTTGCGGGAGAACCAGCCGATGCCGCCGCCGAGCGAGAGGCCGCCCACGCCGGTCTCGGACATGATCCCGGCCGCGACGATCAGCTGGTGCGGCGCGGTCGCGGCGTCGACGTCGCCGAGCCGGCCGCCGCCGCCCACGTGCACCAGCTTGCGCTCGGGGTCGACGGTGACCTCGCGCAGCCCGGACAGGTCGATGGTCAGGCCACCGTCCGACATGCCCTTGCCGGCCACGTTATGGCCGCCGCAGCGGACCGCGGGGGCGAGCCCGTGCTCGCGGGCCACGCCGACCGCCGCCACCACGTCCTGGGTGCTGGTGCAGCGCAGGATCAGGCCGGGGCGCCGGTCGGCCATGGCGTTCCAGAGCTGGCGGGCCTGCTCGTACTCGGCGTGGCCGGGGCCGATGATGTCGCCCTTGAACGACCCGGCGAGCTCCTCGGCGATGCGCAGCCGCAGCTGGTCGTCAATTGTCGACGAGGATACCGCCGAAGAAGGAAGCGTGGCTGATGACATGAGAGGTGTTCCTTTCCGGGTCCTACGCGGACACCGCGCTCTTTTCCTCGGCGATAGCGGCGCATGGCGTTCAGGGTGGCGGCCACCGCCTTGAGGTAGTCGCCGGTCATCGAGTCGGCGTACTGCTGCTCCTCGGCGGATCCGCCCTCGACCCCCTCGACGACCAGGGCAAAGCTGAACCGGAGCTTGAGGTCGTCCTCGGGGCCCTCGATCTCGTTCGCGATCGTGCCGAGCACCGGGCCCGCGATACGGGTGAACGTCACCCGGTGCGGTTCTTCCAGGGTGATCCGCTCGGTGAAGCGCGCGCCGCGGAAGTCGATGTCGCGGTCGAACGTGGTGTCGCTGTACCGCTCGGTGACCTCGCAGTAGGTCATGCTCGGCACGAACGGCAGCGCGTTGTTGGCCTTGAGCAGCAGGCCTGCCCAGACCGCGGCGCGGTCGAGGTGCGGCTCGCCGTCGACGTTGACCGGCAGCTGATGGGTCACGAAGATCATGATGGTTCCTCCGTCGGATCGATCACGGTGTTCTCCAGGGCGCCGAGCCCGTCGATGCTGACCCGGACGACATCGCCGCCGCGCAGGTACAGGCCGCGCGCCACGCCGACGCCGGACGGCGTGCCGGTGGCGATGACGTCCCCGGGCTCGAGCGTGACCACCTCGCTGGCCGCCGCGATCAGCTCGGCGACCGTGCAGACCATGTCGGCGGTGGACTCGTCCTGCTGCAGCTCCCCGTTCACCCACAGCCGCAGCCGCAGGTCCTGCGGGTCGGGGACCAGGAAGGCCGGGGTCAGGCCCGGTCCGAGCGGCAGCGACCCCTCGGCGGACTTGGCGGCGAACCAGTCATAGCCGAACGCGTCGGCCGGCGGCGATTCCCGCTTGTGGTAGCCGCGCGCCGTGATGTCGTTGGAGACGCAGTAGGCCGCGGCGTGGAACAAAGCCCGTTCGGTCGGAATGTTCTTGCCTTTGGTGCCGATGACGACGGCTAGCTCGGCTTCCCAGTCGTACCGGGCCCGGGCGGCCGCGCTGATCACGATGGGGTCGTGCGGGCCGATGACCGAGGTGGTGGGGGCCTTGAGGAAGAAGAACGGGCGCCAGCCCGACGCGGGGATCTCGCCGCCCATCTCCCGCATGTGCTTGCGGTAGTTGACGCCGGCGCAGATCACCTTGCGCGGCCAGCGCAGCGGGGCGAGCAGGGCGTCGTACTCGACGGCGGGCGCGTTCTCGACGTCGAGGTCGCGCAGCACCTGCTCCGCCGCGGCCCAGTCCTCGAGCAGTTCCAGCGGACTGGGCCAGCGCTTGAGATCGGGCGGGGCGACGAGCGTGCCGTCCTCGCGGAGCACTCCGAAGCCTGGGGTGCCCTGCGGCGGTGTAACTGGCCAGCGACCAGGTCATGTGGGTTCCTCCAGGGCGGAGACGCCGGATACCTGATCGTGGACGGAGGCGATGTCGAGGTCGCCCCAGCCGTCGGCCATGGCCTTGTCGAAGACCTCCTTGGCGGCGGCGAACACCGAGGCGGACAAGCCGGTGGCGGCCGCGTGGTCCTCGATCTGCTCCAGGATCGGGTGGAGCGTGCGGACCGGGCCGGGGGCGGGTGACCAGGCGCGTTCGGCCATCAGGGGGCCGCGTTGCTTCCAGATGGCCGAGCTGGCGATGGAGGTGTCCAGGGTCTGCTGGACCAGGGCGAGGTCCAGGCCGCTGCGCCGGGCCAGCGCCATCGCCTCGGCGGCGGCCACCGTGTGCACCGCCAGCAGCAGGTTGGCGATGTACTTCATCCGGGCGCCGGTGCCGAACGCGCCGGTGTAGATCCACGGGCCGGAGATGGCGTCGAGGACCGCGCTGACGTGGTCGACGTTCTGCTTGTCGCCCGAGACGAACGTGGTGGCCAGCCGGGGCGCGACCATCCCCGGGCTGCCGCTGATCGGGCAGTCGAGCAGGTCACCGCCCTTGGCCCGGACCAGGTCGCGGAGGCGGGCCTTGCGGTCCACGTCGATGGTGCTCATCTCGATGTGGACGGTGCCCGGCTTGAGGGTGGCGAGGGTGCCGTCGGGACCGGTGATGATCTCGTCGACGTCGTCGGCGGTGGGGACGATCGAGACGATGACGTCCGCTTGCGCGGCGACCTCGGCCGCGCTGGCGGCCACGTCGCCGCCCTCCTTGATCAGCTCGGGCGAGCCGCTGCGCCGGTAGCCGGTGACGCGGAAGCCGCGCACCATCAGGTTCCGGGCTATGGGCAGGCCCATCTTGCCCAGGCCGATCACGCCGACTCGGTCCATCGCTGCCTCCTCGCTGCGCGGATAGCTAAAACTGTATGCAGTTTGAGGCTCGGGTTCAAGGGCTTCGGCACGGAAAACTGCATGCACTTTCGCGGTGATTCGGCGTGGCTCAGGCCTCCTTCAGCCCGGACGGGACGCTGCTGGCCACCACCGGCTGGAACGGCCCCACCTGCCTGCGGGATGCCCCCCGGGGCGCCTAGGGGGCTTCATGAGTGCGGATGCCGTTAGCGGGGTAAACTGTATGCAGTTATCCGTTGGCTGGTGAACTGCGTCCGGCCGCCGCCAGATCGGGGAGAATATTGGCCATGCCTCGAGTCGCGCAGGTGCCTGACATCAGGAAGGTCGACCTGCCCGAAACTCGGCAAGCCATCCCGTACGTCCACGCCTACCTACGGGAATGCATCCTCGACGGCACCCTGTCGCCCGGTACCAAACTGTCCCAGGTGAGCCTGGCCGCCCAGCTCGGCATCAGCCGCACTCCCCTGCGGGAGGTGCTGCGGATGCTGCAGGAGGAGGGGCTGGTCGAGATCGAGCCGAACCAGCGGACCCGGGTGGCGGGCCTGGATCCGGCCGAGCTCGACGACGTCTACGCGAGCCGGATCCTGCTGGAGACCCTGGCGCTGTCGATGACCATCGGGCACTTCGGGACCAAGGCCCGGGCCGAGGCCAAGCGGATGCTGACCACGATGCGGCGGGCGGCTAAGACCGGGGATTTCGATCTTTGGTTCGGCGCGCACACGGATTATCACCGGGTCTGCACGGCGGCGGCGGGCGAGTCGATGCAGCGGCAGCTGCGGGCTTTCGCCGACCGGACCACGCGTTATATCCGGATCTACCAGCTGTCCGAGCCGAACAGCTGGCAGACGGCCGGCGACGCCGAGCATGCCGCGATCCTGGAGGCGCTCATCGCGGACGACGAGCACGGGGCACTGACCGAGATGGCGCACCATCTGGAGCGCACGGCGCTGCGGGTGCTGGTGGACTGCGCGCCGGACTACACGCCGGTGGCGGTGCCGCACGCGGTGGCGCTGATCGACCGGCCGCCGCCGGTTGTGCAGCCTCCGGGCGTCCAGGCTCCGGCTGTCTAGGTTCCGTGCTGTCTAGGTTCGCTGCTGTCTCGGTTCGCTGCTGTCTCGGTTCGCTGCTGTCTCGGTTCGCTGTTTAGGTAGTGAATTGGCCTACGGCCTGCACCAAATGCCCCGCTGACAACACCAGTCACAGCGGGCAGAGGCTTAGCCGGTTGATTGGGCTTAGCCGGTGGATCCGGTACCCCCCAGGGGTCACGATCCACCGCGTAAGCCGGATCCACCGTGTTATCTGGGGGCTGAGGTAGTCAGGGGCCAGGAGGGACGGACGACGGCGAGGAAATCGGCGGTTTCTCGATCATGGCCCGGTGGCCGCAGCCGGAAGGCGCCCTTCGCTCCTGTGGCAGGCTGGGACGGTGATCCCCGCTGAATCGCCGGGCGCGGGTGGCCCGCGCTCGGCCCGGCAGGTACGCATCGTTCACCTGACGTTGCCCGTGTTCCGCGCGCTGGCGGACGGCGACGTGGCGGCGGCGAACGCGGTGAGCCCCGTACCGCTGTCGGAATACTTCGTCAACGACGACTGGCGCGGGACCTGGCGCCGGCGCGGCGAGCAAGCCGAACGGGACCCGGCCAGCGCGGATTGGGTCACCGGAGTCATCTGGGACGAGCAGCAGCAGGTGGCCGTGGGCCGGGCCGGCTATCACGGGCCACCCGACCAGGCCGGGATGGTCGAGATCGGCTACGCCGTCGATCCCGCGTACCGGCGGCGCGGCTACGCCCGGGCCGCGCTGGAGGCCCTGCTCCGGCGCGCGGCCCAGGAGCCGGCGGTGACGACGGTGCGAGTGACCATCAGCCCGGACAACGACGCCTCCAACGCCCTGGCCGCGCAGTACGGCTTCGCCGAGACCGGCGAGCAGTGGGACGAGGACGACGGCCTGGAGATCATCTACGAGGTCGCCGCGAGCCGGTTCGGCTAGAGATGCGGCTACGCGGCCAGGAACGGCCGCACCACGGCGAGGAACTCGGCGGTCTTCTCGATCATGGTCCAGTGGCCGCAGCCGGTCAGGATGTGCATCCGGGCGTCCGGCAGCAGGTCGATGAGCTGGGCGGATGAGACGCGCCAGGGGACGACGCGGTCGTCGCGGCCGTGGACGAGCAGGACCGGGGCGTGGAGGGAGGCGAGTTCGGTGCCGGACAGGGCGAGGTCGTCGACCCAGCGCTGGCGGGGCGCGGGGAACATGGCCTGCCAGGAGGCGCTGACCTTCTCGTCGAGGCTGGACTGGTAGCGCAGCTCGACCAGCTCGTCGGTGATGAGCCGACGGTCGTGCGCGAACAGGCCGATGACCTCGCGCATCTGCGGGATGCCGGGGGTGTACCCCCACACCGTGTCCAGCCCGGCGGGCAGCGCCATGGCCACGCCCATCGAGCCCATCAGCACGATCCGGCGGACCGCCTGCGGCCGGGCCCGGGCGATGGACAGAGCGACCGCGCCGCCCATCGAGTTGCCGATGATGTCCACCGGGCCGGTCCCGAGGGTGTCGAGCAGGGCCAGCGCGTGCTCCGTCCAGGCGGCCCGGCCGTAGGTGCGGGGCTCGCCGGTGGCGGTGCCGCCGAAACCGAGCTGATCGGGTGCCAGCACCCGGCGGTCCTCGCTCAGGGCGGGGATCACCGGGCGCCAGTTCGCGGCCGCGGTCACGCCCGGGCCCGAGCCGTGCAGGAGCAGCACCGGCGGGCTGCCGGTCGGGGCACCGTCCGCCTGGGCGCCATCCATCCGGGCAGCCGGGCCCACCGGGCCCACCGGGCCCACGTCGATCAGGGCGGTCGTCACCCCGGCTACGTCCAGGCGGGTCGCTTCGGGAGCCTGGACGCTCATGAAGCGGGGTGCCCAGCTTCGGCCGGCTGGGCGGACTTCAGCTCTGCTGGCCGGAGCTCTGCTGGCCGGAGCTCTGCTGGCCGGAGCTGGGGCTGGGTGATGGGGCGGGTGGTGGGGCCGAGCCACATGTCGATCGAGCCTGGTTCGGCGGGGTCGAAGGTGCGGGGGACCCAGGACGCGTCGTCCTCGATCCGGCGGACGCCGAAGGAGTACTCGTAGGTGAACCCCTCCGGCCCCAGGAAGTACAGGAAGATCGCGCCTGACTGCGGGTGCCGGCCCGGGCCCATCTCGATCTCGACGTCGTGCTCGACCAGGAAGTGCCAGTTCCTGAACACGTCGTCGATGGTGTCGACCTGGAAGTTCATGTGGCACAGGCCCGCCGACTCGCCCTTGAAGACGGCGAGCTTGTGGTGCACCGGGTCGATCCGCATCAGGCAGGCCGCGTCGCCGAGCCAGTCCGAGACCCGGGCGTTGAACCGCGTGCTCCAGAACCGGTAGGCCTCGTGCACGTCGGGCGCGTCCAGGCACAGGTGCCCGAACTCGGTGATCCCGGCGCCGCGGCTGAAGGCCACCGGCCGGGCCACCGTCTCCTGCTGGTTGACCAGCTCGACCCGGTTGCCGAACGGGTCGTCGAACGCGATGAACTCACGGACCCGCCGGGACCTGGCCTCGTCGGGCGAGCCGCGGTGCACGCTGATGCCGGACCGCTCGAGCTCGGTTTCGGCGGCGTCGAGAGCGTCGGCGTTCGCCACCGCGAAGCCCGAGGAGATGACCCCCGAGGGGCCTTCGACCAGGGCCAGGCAGTGGTGGCGGCCGTCGGCGCGCAGGTGCGCGACACCCACCTCGGTGGGCGTCACCAGTTCCAGGCCGACGATCTCGGTGGCGAACCGGGTCGCGGTCTCGAGGTCAGCGACGCCCGACCGGACGTAGGCGATATCGGTGAGGGTGATCATGCGCGGCTCCGGCTCCGGCTCAGGCGAAAACGGGGGCGAGGTCGATGTAGATCTGCCAGTCGCGCACCTTGTCGCCGTCGAAGATCAGCACGTCGCAGTTGGGCACGGTGACCGACTTGCCGTCCAGCCGCCGGTATTCCACGTCGATCTGCGCGATGACGGTATCGCCGATCTCGTGGACCTTCAGGATGTGGTGGGTCAGGCCGGCGATCGTGGTCCAGAAGCCTTCCACCCCCTCCTTGACGGCGGCGTGCCCGAGGGCGGGGTCCATGTTGGCGAAGCGGAACCGCACGTCCGGCGTGAGGTGCGAGAGGAACTTGTCGGCGTCCATGCCGTCGATGTCGGCGAAGATGGGGGCTACGTCACGGGCCATGGTGAACTCCTTGGTTGGGATGGCCGTCTAGCTGGCGGGTTCAGAGTTGGCGAGGAAGGTCTCGGGCGGCGGGGCGCCCCACAGGTGCGGCGGGACGTCCCAGTCGCCCGCCACCCAGCAGTCGTCGATCTGGTCGATGTCGGAGAACCACTCGATCCACGAGCCCCACGGGTCGGGGTTGTAGTGGAAGAAGTTCGATCCGATGGTGTGGCGCCCTATCCCCCAGCCCGCCTCGCGGCCCTTGCCGCGCATCCGGTCGGCGCCGACCGCGATCGCGTCGATGGAGGGCACCTCGAAGCTGGCGTGATGGAAGCCGCGGTGCGTGCTGGAGATGAAGCCGAACACGTGGTGGTCGCCCGGTCCCGCGTTGAGGAAGGTGACCAGGTCGTGGTGGATCGTGTCGCTGAGATGCAGCCCGAGCACCTGGGTGTAGAACTCGGTCATCCGGGCCGGCTGCGCGGTGAACAGCAGCGTGTGCCCGAGCCGCTGGGGCAGGACATCCTCGGTGGCCCGCGTCCACTGCGCGATGCCGACCCGCTGGCGGGTGCCGCCGATGTTGACCAGGGCCTCGGCGGCGGGCCGGGCCGGCGCCTGAGGCTCGTCCAGCAGCTGCACGGCCGTCCCGTCAGGGTCGCGCAGCCACAGGCCGTCCTCGGTGGCGCCGGCCGGCGGCTCGATGAGCGAGGTGCCGGAGCGCTCCAGCGCCTCGCGGATCGCGTCCACGGAGCCGGGCCGGATCGTGAAGCTGACGTGGTGCAGCCGCTTGGCGGGCGCCTCTACCAGCCGCACCTGCTCCTGGTCGCGGCCGGGGCACATGGCCACCAGGGACCCGTCCTTCTCGCCGGTTTCCAGACCGAAATCCTGCAGGAAGCCTTCGGCCACCGCCAGGTCGGGGACTTCCAGTGCGTAGTGGTGCAGCCCTGAGATCATGACCCTTCCCCTTCGAAGGCAAAGTGCATACAGTAGAAACTGCATACAGTTTAGACATGCGGCCGGGCGTCTGGGAAGGGGAACCGCGGGGTGATTCCAGGACTGGGACAGGACGCCGGGATGGGGTCGGAGCCAGGCGCGGGACCGGCCGCGGGCAACGGGTTGCGCGAGGAGGTCGCCGAGGCGGCGCGGGTGCTGGCCGGGCTGGGGCTGGTCACGGCGTTCGGGCACGTGTCGGCCCGGACGGGCGCGGCGATGCTGATCACGCCGGCCGCCGACCTGGCCGGCGTCACCGCGGCGGAGGTGATCGAGGTTCCGCTGGCGACCGAAGGACCGCTGCCGCCGGGCGCGCCGGCCGAGGCGTGGGCGCACCTGGCCCTGTACCGGGTCCGGCCGGACGCGGCCGCGGTGGCCCGGGCCCAGCCGCCCCGCGCGTTCGCGGCCGCGGCCGCGGTCAGCGTGATGGTGCCGCTGCACGGCCAGGCCGCGTGGCTGGGCGAATCGGTCCCGGTGCACGACGAGGCCGCCCTGCTCAGGTCCGCTGATCAGGCCGAACGGGCGGCCCGCTGCCTCCCGGCCGGCGAGGCACTGCTGCTGCGCGGCAACGGCGCCCTGACCCTGGGCGCGGCCCCCGGTCTCGCCGTGGCCCGGATGTGGCTGCTCGCCGCGGCGTGCGACGTCTACCTGAATGCGCTGGCCGCTTCGGGGGCCAACCCGGTCACGCCGCTGTCGGCGGCCGAGATCGCGTCATGGCGCGCCGTCGGCGGCGAACTGCTCCCCCGGCTCTGGCAGCACCTGCGGCGGCGGGCTGGCGCCGGGCCGGACCCGGGCGAGGTACAGGGCTAGGGCGAGCCCGGCGACCATCGGCGTCCACCAGGCCCACGGGTCGTGCCACTGGACCTGGGAGAAGAAGGTGAGCACGACGGCGACGACGCCGACCGGGAGGAGCCGCCGCCAGTCCCGGGCGGCGGCCGCCAGGGCCACCGCCAGCGGCGGCCACAGGTAGTAGGCCACCATCACCGGCTCGAACGCCGACCGCAGCGCCAGCGTCAGCGCCACCCACCAGAGCAGGCCGGCCAGCGTGTCATGATCCCAGGGAACCGCGGGCCGCGCGTGACGCCAGCGGCGCGCCACCACCAGCGCGCAGGCGCAGGCCACGACGATGGACACGATCCGGGCCGGGCCGGCCGCGACCTGGGCCCCGGCCAGGTGCGGGGCCAGGTAGATCCACGGGGTGGGGTGGTCGATGGCCGGGGAGTTGGGCTGGCTGGTGACCGCGTGGATGGTGGCGGGCCAGTTGGCCGCCGCCGCGGCGGCCAGCAGCACCGCGGCCGGGGTGGCGGCGCGGGCCACGTAGCCGGCCAGCCGGCGCGGCTCGACCACGGCGGCGAGCAGCGGGAACGCGAGCAGGACGAGCGGCTGCACGGCCACCGCCGCCCCGGCCAGCCAGGCCGAGCGGCTGGTCTTCCCGTCGGACAGGTCCAGCACGGCGTACAGCAGCAGCCCGACGGCCACGGCGTCTTCCGGGTGCCCCCACCGCACGGTGACGCTCCACAGCGCGGTGGCGCCCGCGGCGGCCAGCCAGAACCGCCGGGGCCTGGTGGCCCCCAGGCGCTCGGCGATCGCGTCGGCGGCGAACAGGGCGACGCCCGAGATGGCGACCTGGTAAGGCCCGGCGAACAGCCAGACGGCCGGATAGGCGCCGTGGGCGGACGGAAGCCCCAGGTGGAGCCCGGTCGCCTCGATGACCGCGATGGCCGGGACCAGGATCACGGCCGTCCCTGGGAGCGAGACCAGCTGGGTGGGCAGCGTGTACAGGCCGGTCAGGTTCAGGTGGGCGAGACGCTGGGCGGCGATCAGCGTCCCCCACAGGTCGTCGGGCAGCGCCCAGGCGGTCTTGCCGTAGAAGCGCGGCCCCCAGATGGTGCCCGCGATCCCGGCGGCGGCCATAATGATGGTGGCGAGCAGCGGGAACAGCCTGCGAGCCGGCCACGGCACCGGCCGGGCGGGCGGATCGGGGCTCATGAGCACGCTGCCAGGGTGAAGGCGAGACCAGCATGACGGACTACCTGCTCGCAGCGGTGATCTTCATTTTCATCATCGCGGTCCTGGTCGTGCTCTGGCGCCGCGAGCACCCGAAAAGCTAGCCGGCCGCGGTCAGTCACGCTCCCTCCCCGGGACGACCAGGCCGGATTCGTAAGCGGCGACCACGGCCTGGGTCCGGTCGCGCAGCCCGAGCTTGCTCAGGATCCGGCTCACGTGCGTCTTGACCGTCTCCTCGGTGACCACGAGCCGCCGGGCCACTTCGGGGTTGGACAGCCCTTCGGCCACGAGCCGCAGCACCTCGGTTTCCCGGGGGGTGAGCGCGGTCAGGGCGGCCGACGGCGCGGCGTCGGGGACCGACCGGAGCCGGGTGAACTCGCTGATCAGGCGGCGGGTGACGGCCGGGGCGAGCAGGGCCTCGCCGGCCGCGACCACGCGCACCGCGTCGAACAGCCGCTCCGCGGTGACGTCCTTGAGCAGGAAGCCGCTGGCGCCCGCGCGCAGCGCGTCGAACACGTACTGGTCCAGGTCGAACGTGGTGAGGATCAGCACCCGCGGCCCCGGGTCACCGGCCCCGGCGAGCTGCCTGGTCGCCTCGATGCCGTCCAGGTGCGGCATCCGGACGTCCATCAGCACCACGTCGGGCCGCAGCTCGCGGCAGAGCAGGACTGCCTCGGTGCCGTCGGACGCGGTGCCGAGGACGGTGAAGTCCGGCTGGGTGTCGAGCAGGGCGGCGAACCCGGCCCGCACCACCTCATGATCATCTGCTACCACGATGCTCACGCTCACGGGCGGGCTCCGATCGGCGCGCTGGTTACGGTGTCCAGGGCCTTGGCGGGGAGCTGGGCTTCGATGCGGAAACCGCCGCCGGGGGCGTCGCCGGTGCGCAGCGAGCCGCCGGCCGCGGCGGCGCGCTCGCGCATGCCGAGCAGGCCGTGCCCAGTGCGCCGGGTGGCCGGGCCCGGGCCGTTGTCGCGGATCCGCAGCCGCAGCAGGTCGCCGTCGTAGCGCAGCTCGACGTCGACGGCCGCGCCGGGGGCGTGCCGCCGGGCGTTGGTCAGGGCCTCCTGCACGATGCGGTAGGCGGCCAGTTCCACGCCCGGGTCCAGCCGGGTCACCGGGCCGGACACGATCAGCCGGACGACGCTGCCCGAGGCTTCGCGCGCCTCGTCGATCAGGGCGCCGAGCTGCGCCAGGCCCGGCTGCGGGTGCCGGTCCGCCCCCGTGCTCGCGGCGGCCGGGCTCGCGGTGGCCGGGCTCGCGGCGGCCGGGCTCAGGGTGGCCGTGCTCGCGGCGGCCGGGCTCGCGGTAGCCGGGGCGGGTGCGTCGGAGTCGGGTGCGCTGGACTCGGATTGCTGGGCGTCCTCGCGCAGGACGCCGAGCAGGCGGCGCATTTCGGTCAGGCCGGCCCGGGCGGTGTCGCCGATGGCGGCGAACCGCTCGGCCCCCGCGTCGGGCAGGCCGGGCGTGGTCAGCCGGGCGGTCTCGGCCTGGACCGCGATCACCGAGATGTGGTGGGCGACCACGTCGTGCAGCTCGCGGGCGATCCGGGCGCGCTCGCCGCGGGCCAGGTGATCGGCCAGCATCCCCTCGGCCAGCTCGCGGGTGGCGCTGTGCGACTGGTCTACCTCGCGCGCGCCCCGGGCGATCGCCGCCAGCACCGCGACCGGGATCGCCGACGCCAGCAGCACCGCGAGCACCCGGGTCTCGAGGCCGGCCACGGCCAGGCCGGACACGCTCCCGGGCGGCAGCACCGGCCGGGACACGGCCGCCGCCAGCACCACCGCGAGCCCGAAGAACGGCGCCGCCAGCGCCACGGCCAGCAGGCGCGACCCGGCCCGCGCCAGCCGGTAGGAGACCAGTCACCAGCGCGGCCGCGCCGGCGACCGTCACCAGCTCGAACAGCACCAGCGACACCATGGCCGCCAGCCACACCGCCACCGCCGCCGGAACCGGCCGCCGCAGCCCGGCCGGGCACCGTGGCCAGCAGGCAGAACACCACCATCAGCAGCGCGGTGAGCAGGCTCGGCCCGTGGTGCTCGGCCGGGGCGGCCGCCAGCCCCGCGCGCACGGTCGAGCCGCCGGTGAGCCGGGCCGCCAGCTCGGCCACCGCGAGCAGCCCGAGCACGGCGCTCACCAGCACCGGGCTCGCCGCACGGGCTCAGCCAGCGCCGGGGCCGGCCGCACCGGGTCCGGGGCCGCTCGTCGGAGTCCATCCCCCTATTGTCGCCACTGGTCAGCGCGGCCGCATCGCCCAGGCCGGGGGTCTGGTCCTCCCCCGTACGAGGGATGCCGGCGACGGTGAAGACGGCTCCGGGGCGGGACGACCGCGACCCGCCTGTTTCCCTAGCCTTCGGGACATGGAAGCCACTATCGAAGTCTCCGGCCTGCGCAAGCGTTACGGGCCGGTGCTGGCCCTGGACGGGATGACGTTCACGGTCGTCCCTGGCCAGGTGACCGGTTTCGTCGGGCCGAACGGCGCGGGCAAGTCCACCACGATGCGGGTGATCCTCGGCCTGGACTCGGTCGAGGACGGCACCGCGCTCATCGGCGGGCAGCCCTACGCCAGCCTGCGCCATCCGCTCAGCCACGTCGGCTCGCTGCTGGACGCGGCCGCGCTGCAGCCGAGCCGGTCCGCCCGTAACCACCTGCTGTGGCTGGCCCACTCGCAGGGCTTCGGGGCCCGGCGGGTGGACGAGGTGATCGAGCTGGCGGGCCTGGGCACGGCGGCCCGGCGCAAGGCCGGCGGCTACTCGCTCGGCATGCGCCAGCGGCTCGGCATCGCCGCGGCGCTGCTCGGGGATCCGCCGGTGCTGCTGTTCGACGAGCCGTTCAACGGGATGGACCCGGAGGGCATCGTGTGGATGCGGGGGTTCCTGAGGTCGCTGGCCCAGCAGGGCCGGGCCATCTTGGTGTCCAGCCACCTGATGAGCGAGCTCGAGGACACCGCGGACCACCTGGTCGTGGTCGGCCGGGGCATGGTCATCGCCGACGCCAGCGTCGCCGAGCTGATCGCGGCCGCCTCGGCCGACCGGGTGACGGTCCGCACCCAGGCCCGCGCCGACGCCATGACCGTCCTGGCCCGCGCCGGGGCCGAGGTCACGGCCACGGCACCGGACGTGGTCACCGTCTCCGGCCTTCCTCCCGAACGGGTGGTGAGCTTGCTCTCGGCAAGCTCCGTCCCGTTCGCCGAGCTGTCGGCCCACCGGGCCTCCCTGGAAGAGGCCTACATGGAGCTGACCAGGGACGCGGTCGAGTTCCGGGCGGGGGCGGCGTCATGACGGCGATCGCGCCTTACCGGTCGGAGCTGGCAACCGGGCGGGACGGGTTCGCGCAGCTGCTGCGGGCCGAGTGGACCAAGTTCCGCACCGTCCGCGGCTGGGTCATCGGCACGCTCGTCGGGGCGCTGCTCATCGTGGGCCTCGGCGTGCCTGACCGGGTCGAACAGCATGTGCAGCATCCAGCCCGACCCGAACGGGCCATCGACGGCCTGCCCGGCCCCGCCGACCGGGCCGGGCGGCGAATGGGTGCACGACAGCCTCTACTTCGTCCGTCAGCCGCTGGCCGGTAACGGCAGCCTCACCGTCCGGGTGACGTCGCTGACCGGCCTGTACTCCACCCATGGCCAGGCCGCGCGGCGGCGGGCGCCTCGCCGACGGCGGGCATGACGCCCGGGGTGCAGCCGTGGTCCAAGGCCGGCATCATCATCAGGGCGAGCACGGCCCAGGGCTCGGCGTACGCGGCGCATGATGGTCACCGGCACGCACGGCGTGCGGATGCAGTGGGACTTCACCGGTGATACGGCCGGCCTGGCCGGGACGGTGTCGGCGACGTCGCCGCGGTGGCTGCGGCTGACCAGGGCCGGGGACGTGATCAGCGGCTACGACTCCGCCGACGGCGCGCACTGGACGCTGGTCGGCACCGTGACGCTGGCCGGGCTGCCGGCCACCGCGCAGGCCGGCCTGTTCGCCACCTCACCCGGCTACTCGGAGACGTCGAGCTCGCTCGGCGGGTCGTCCACCAAGGGCGGGCCCGCCCTGGCCACCGGCGCCTTCGACCACGTGACCCGGCAGGGTTCCTGGCCCGCCGCCGGGTGGACCGGCCAGGACATCCAGGGAGCCACCGACATGGCGCTGGCGCCGTCGGCGCAGGGATTCACCCAGGCCGGTGACCGGCTCACCGTGTCCGGGTCCGGTGACATCGCCCCGGCGGCCGGCGACGGCCCGAGCAGCCATCCAGCAGACCCTCGCCGGCACCTTCGCCGGGTTGATCACGCATGGTCGTGATCGGTGCCATGTTCATCACCGCGGAGTACCGGCGCGGGCTGATCCGCACCACGCTCACCGCCAGCCCGCGGCGCGGCCGGGTGCTGGCGGCCAAGGCGGTCGTGCTGGCCGGCGTCACGTTCGTGACCGGGCTGGTCGCCGTCGCGGTCGTGATCCCGGTCGGCGAGCATCTGCTGCACGAGAACGGCAACCCGATCTACCCGCTGCCCGCCCTCACCGAGGTCCGGATCGTGGCCGGTACCGCGGCCCTGCTGGCCGTCGCCGCCGTGCTCGCCCTGGCCGTGGGCACGCTGCTGCGGAACAGCGCCGGGGCGGTCACCGCGGTGATCGCGGGCATCGTGCTGCCGTACCTGCTCGCGACACTCCCCGGCGTGCTTCCGGCCGGCGCCGGGGAGTGGCTGGTCCGCGTCACCCCGGCCGCCGCGTTCGCCGTCCAGCAGGTCAGCCCGCAGTACGCCCAGGTCACCGCCAGCTACTCCCCCGCCAGCGGGTACTTCCCGCTCGCCCCGTGGGCCGGGTTCGCGGTGCTGTGCGCCTGGGCCGCTGCTCGCCCTGGTCCTGGCCGCGTACGCGCTGCGGCGCAGGGACGCGTGAGTCACGTGGCAGGCGCGCGGATGACCGGGCCGGAAGCGGCCAGCTGACCCGGGCGCTGCACGCCGAGTGGACCAAGCTGCGCACCGTCGCCGGTCCGGGCGCCTTGCTGCTGGCGGCGGTGGTGCTGACCGCGGCGGTGGGCGTGATCGCGGCCAACGCGGTCAGCTGCCCGGGCGGTGGCCTGCCAGGTCGACCCGGCCAAGGTCAGCCTGACCGGGATCTACCTGGGCCAGGCGGTCGTCGCGATCGTGGCGGTGACCGCGGTCAGCGGCGAGTACGGCACCGGGATGATCCGCCTCACGCTGGCCGCCACGCCGCGCCGGTGGCGGGTGCTGGCGGCCAAGGCGGCCGTCGTCGGCGCCGCGACCCTGGTCACGGGGGCGGTCGCGGTGCTGGCGTCGGTGCTGGCCGGGGGCGTGCTGCTGGCCCGGCACGGCATCGCCCCGGCACACGGCTACGAGGCGCTGTCGCTGGGCCGCGGGGCGGTGCTGCGCGCCGCCGCCGGCTCGGTGCTCTACCTGGCGCTGATCGCGCTGCTCGGCCTCGGCGTCGCCGCCATGATCCGCGACTCCGCGGTGGCCATCGGGACCGTGCTCGGGCTGCTGTACCTGTTCCCGATCATCGCGGGCGTGGCCGGCAGCCAGACCTGGCAGCGGCACATCGACCAGGTCAGCCCGATGACGGCTGGCCTGTATATCCAGGCCACGACGAACCTGCGGGCGCTGCCGCTCACGCCCTGGCAGGGCCTCGGCGTGCTGGCCGCCTGGGCGGCCGGGGCGCTGCTGGCCGGCGGGCTGCTGCTGCGGTTCCGCGACGCCTGATGCCATGATCGGGTCATGACGAGCCCGGCGACGGCCAGATGATCGAGGCGAACGGCATCTCGCTGTACGTCGAGGAGCACGGTGAGGGCGAGCCGGTCCTGATGCTGCACGGCTGGCCGGATTCGGCCCGGCTGTGGCGGCACCAGGTGCCGGTGCTGGCCGGGCGCGGCTACCGGGTCATCACGCCGGACCTGCGCGGCTTCGGGCGTTCCGAGCAGCCCGGCGAGGTGCGCTCCTACGGGCTGCGGAACGTGGTCGGCGACATCACCGGGCTGCTCGATGCCCTCGAGGTGCCGGCGGCGCACGTGGTCGGCCACGACTGGGGCGCGGCGGTGGCCTGGCTCACCGCGATCATGCGCCCGGACCGGGTCCGCACGCTGACCGCGATCTCGGTGCCGCACCCGCTCGCGCCGCCCACCCTGCGGCAGTACGAGATGGCCTGGTACCAGCTGTTCTTCCAGTTCTACGGCGTCGCCGAGGCGACCATCGAGCACGACGACTGGGCCTGGCTGCGCATGTTCAGCCGCGGCGACGGGGATCTCGGCCAGGCTATCGAGGACCTGTCCCGGCCGGGTGCGCTGACCGCGTCGCTGAACTGGTACCGGGCCAACCGTGGCGCCGCAGCTGCCCGGGCGGGCGCCCGCGCTGCCGCCGGTCACCGCGCCGACCCTGGGCATCTGGTCGACCGGGGATCATTACCTCGACGGCGAGCGGATGAAAGGCTCGGCGGAATTCGTCCAGGGACCGTGGCGCTACGAGGAAATCCCCGGCGCCAGCCACTGGGTGCCGCTCGACGCGCCAGAGGCGCTGAACGACCTGCTGCTCGACTGGCTCTCGTGTTAGGCGACCCTAGGGTCAGGCCGCCTGGCGCTGCTCGGCGGGCAGGGTTCCGTCGTGCACCACCAGCTGGTGGACGACCTTCTCGGTGGTCGCCTCGTGGGCGGTCAGGTCAGACCAGCGGGTTGACGGTACGCAGCCGGGGAAAGCGGCTGAAGTCCCGGTCCGCCGTCCACAGTGCTCGCACCCCGTGGGTCAGGCACAGGGCGGCGATCCTGGCGTCGTGCACGGCGGGACCGTGGATCTTCCCGTCGGTGAGCAGGTCACGCAGCCGCGGCCAGTATGTCTCACCCTCGCCGAGCATGACCGCGGCCGACGTCTCCAGCCAGGCATCGATCTGGTCGATCGCCTGGTCGACCCGGCTGGGCGGGTCATAGATTCGCGGGTGAGTCACGACGGAGAAGAATTCGTGCAGGCACGGCCAGGGCAGTGCCCATGGCGCCCGGCTGCTGGCCAGCTCACGGACCTTCCCGGCGGCGGCGAGGTGGAACTCCGAGTCACGGCGATGGGCGTAGACCAGGATGTTCGTATCGACGGCGATCACAGCCGGTCGCCGTAGGCCGCGTTGCGGATCTCGGCCCAGCTCGCGCCCCGGAACTCGGGCCGCAGTCCGTTCCCGCCGACGCTGGCGTCGCGCAGGCCGGTCACCTCGGTGTCCTGGTGCCTGGCCAGGGCCATTCGCAGGCCCTCCTCGAGCAGCGACTTCACCGTCGTCCCCTCCCGTCGCGCGGTCCGCTGGGCGGCGCGCAGCAGCTCTTCCGGCAGCTCTACGGTGGTCTTCACCTCAGCCAGGATAGCGAATTACCATACGACCATCAACAACGACCCATACACCCATACTACGGGCGGGCGCCGAAGCGGGTCACTACGGTGGCGGCGATCTGGACGGCGTAGCGCGCGGCGCGCGATCAGGTCCCCGGGGTCGGCTAGCCAGCGGCTCAGGAAGGCGCCGCAGAAGGCGTCGCCGGCGCCGGTGGTGTCGGTGACCTCGGCCGGGCAGGCGGGGATCGCGACCGGGGCCTGGCCGGGGACGGCCAGCACGCAGCCGGCCGGGCCGAGCTTGACCACCGCGGCCCGGTAGTGCCGGGTCAGGCGGGCCGCCATGGCCGGCGGGTCCGTCTCGCCGGTGAGCACGGCGGCCTCGTCGCGGTTGGGGAAGCACAGGGCGGCGCCCTCGGTCCAGCGCAGGAACGCGGCCGGTCCCATCCGGGCCAGGAAGGCGGCCGAGCCCGGGTCGACGGTGACGGCGAGCCCGCGGTCCCGGGCCTGCCCGAGCAGCCACAGCGCCACCTCGAGCAGCGGCGGCTCGCAGAACGTGTACCCGGTCAGGTGCAGCGCGGCCGCCCCGTCGAGCAGCCGGGCCGGCACGTCCGAGCGGCGCAGCCGCAGGTTGGCGCCGCGGTCGGTGAACATGGTCCGGCCGCCGTCCGGCGCCACCATGATCACGATCGAGCCGGTCTCGGCCTCGCGGTCGGCGGCCAGCCGGGCGCGGACGCCCGCGCGGGCCAGCTCGCGCCGGTGGTACGCCGCGTCGCGGGCGCCGGCCCGGCCCGCGAACACCACGTCGGCGCCGAGATGAGCCATCCAGGCGGCCTGGTTGGCGGCCGAGCCGCCCGGCCGGGCCGAGATCGCGGCCCGGGTGTCGCTGTCCGGGGTGACGCCGTCGAGCGGCTTGACGAGCACGTCATTGATCACATCGCCGCAGACCACGACCGGGCCGCGAGCGGGGGTGCTAGGGGATGGCACGCACGGCAGCTCGTTCGGTCCATGCTTGTGAGATTTTCGCGGCCAGGTCGATGTTGCCGCGGGCGATGTCGAGGTTGACCCCGACGCTGACCCCGCCGGTGACCTGCTGGATCTCCTCGAGCAGGAAGGGGCTGACCGCCTTGCCGCGGATGCCCTGGGCGTCGGCCGCGGCCAGCGCGGCGGCCAGCGCGCCCTCGAGCAGCCGCGGGTCGAGCTGCTTGTCCGGCGGGAAGAGGGTTGGCGACGAGCAGCGCGGCCTGCTCGCCGAACGCGTCCCGGGCCGCCATGATGTCGGCGATCTCGGCCGCGCTGTCGACGCGCCAGTCCAGGTCGCAGCCGGAATCGGAGAGCCAGAAGGCGGGGAACCGCGAGGTGCGGTAGCCGACGACGGCCACGCCGAGCGTCTCGAGCCGCTCCAGCGTGGCCGGGATGTCCAGGATGGACTTCACCCCGGCCGAGACCACCGTGATCGGCGTCCGGGACAGCACGGTCAGGTCGGCCGACTCGTCGAAGGTCTCGCTCGCGCCGCGGTGCACGCCGCCGAGGCCGCCGGTGGCGAAGACCCGGATGCCCGCCCGGGCGGCCAGCACGGACGTGGCCGCCACGGTGGTGCCGCCGGTCACCTTCCGGGCCATCGCGATGGCGATGTCCCGGCTGCTGACCTTGACCACCGACTCGTCGGTGGCGATGCGGGCGAGGTCGTCCGGCGTCAGGCCGACCTTCGGCACGCCGTCGATGATCGCGATCGTGGCCGCGGTGACGCCCTGGCCGGCCAGGATCGCCTCGAACTCGCGGGCGGCGTCCAGGTTGCCCGGGCGCGGCAGGCCGTGCGAGATGATGGTGGACTCGAGCGCGACGACCGGCGCGCCGGACCGCAGCGCGGCGCTGACCGGCGGGGATACCTCTACCAGGGACGACACGCGAATGATTGTCTCATGTCGTCCATGGCCGGCCGGTGACCACTCCGGTCAGTAGCCGGAACTCGTCACGCTGCGTTACAGCTACAGGGCCGCGCCGGAGCCTTGCAGGGCCCGCTCCCACGCCGCGGGAACGTGATCTTCCTGGTTCACCTCGACCGCGCCGATGATCACCACCGGGCACCGGGCGGACCGCAGGCAGACCCGGATGACCGGCCCCGCGGCGCGGTAAGGATCGGGGTCCTGCGAGTTGCGGCCGAGCACCAGCATGTCGGCGTCGGTCGCCTGGTCGAGCAGCACGCGGGCGGCCAGGCCCTCGGCGATCTCGGTCCGCACGCTGACCCCGGGGAACAGGGCCAGTGCCTCGCTAACAGAACGTCTTAGCACGTCACGGGCCGATCCCCAGCTTCCGGCCGACTGCCTCGGCGCGGGGACAGCATAGCTCGCGACCTGATGACAGGCGGACTCCAGAGCCAGGACGGCGAGCACCTCCGCGGCGCGCAGGCTCGCCTCCCGGCACGCCCATCGCAGGGCGGCCACGGACTCCGCGGAGCCATCGACGCCGACGACGATACGCCGGACACCGGAATCTATTGTCATGACGATCCTTACCCGTTCGCCACCTCTGACCCGCCGGGCCGTCCCGCCACAGCCGTCTCGTCAGGGCGTTCTCATCGTTACTGACAGTTTCCGATCCTAGACCGGGAGGAGGTCTCCTGACGAGAGGCGCGGCTTAGCTTTTGCGGGTGACATAAGGGCCCCTCCGGACCCGAAGTTATCGTACCGTTATTGGGTGTCTGGGCGAAATGGACAGTGTGACCGCCTTGTCCCATCGGTCACTGGCTTGCGAGGATCTTGGTGACGATCCGGGTCGGGCGCCGGTGGGCGCTGGTCGCGGCCGGGGTGGCGCTGCTCTGCGGCCTGCCGGTGATCGCCAGCGCGCTGCCGGTGAGCGTGCCCCGGCTGACCGCGAGCCAGCTCCGCGCCCGCATCCTGGCCTCGGCGGACGAGTCCTACGCGGGGTACGCGGAGAGCAACGCGACGTTCGGGCTGCCGCCGGTGTCCGGCCTGACCGGGCTGACCGCGCTGCTCAACGGCGCGACGAAGATGCGGGTCTGGCAGGCGACGCCGAGCCGGTGGCGGGTCGACGTGCTCACCGACGCCGGCGAGCGGGACACCTACCAGCTCGGCGGTGACACCTCCTACATCTGGGATTCCGGTGACGAGCTGCTGACCGAGGTGCGCGGGCCGCAGGCGTACCGGCTGCCGCGCCCGGCCGACCTGGTCCCGCCGGCGCTGGCGCTGCGCCTGCTGTCCGAGGCCGGGCGGCAGGCCAGCTACCGCGTGATCGCGCCGGTGCGGGTGGCGGGCCAGCGGGCGGCCGGGCTGCGGGTGACGCCGACCGACCCGGCGTCCACCGTCGGCCGGGTGGACATCTGGGCCGACCCAGTCGAGCGGGCTGCCGCTGCTGGTGGAGATCTACGGCCGCGGCCTGGGCCGTCCGGCCCTGGAAAGCCAGTTCTTCCAGGTCAGCCCGTGGCACCCGGATCAGCGGGTGCTGACGCCGGTGCGGTCCCCCGGCACCGGGTTCACGGTGACCGGCTCCGGGAACCTGGCCGGGGCGCTGAGCAACCTGGGCCTGGTGGCGCTGCCCGCTCAGCTGGCGGGCCGGATCCGGCAGCCGGTGCAGCCCGGGTTCGAGGAGATCGGGGTCTACGGCGGCGGGCTGAGCACGTTCGTCCTGCTGGCGGTGCGCGGCTCGGACGGCCGGGGCCTGATCTCGGACGCGATCTCGGCCGGCGGCGCGCCGCTGTCCATCGCCAGCGGCCCCGGGGTGGTGATCGGCGCGCCGCTGATCAACGCGGTCATCTTCCGCCCGGCCGGCTTCTTCTTCACTTTCCTGCTGGCCGGGACGGTCAGCGCGGACCTGCTCGAGCAGGCGGCGACCGAGCTGGCCGAGCAGGTGACGCTGTCGTGACCGGCGACGGGCGTGACCGGCGCGGGCGTGACCGGCACGGAGGCGAGCGGTGCCGGCGTGATCAGGACGCGGGCGCTGACCAAGCGCTATGGCGCGGTGACCGCGGTGCGCTCGGTCGACCTCGAGGTGCGCGCGGGCGACCGGTACGGGCTGCTCGGGCCGAACGGCTCGGGCAAGACCACGCTGGTCCGCATGCTGCTCGGCCTGGTCTACGCCACCAGCGGCGAGATCGAGGTGCTCGGCCGGCGGATGCCGCGGCACGCGCGCGCGGTGCTGCCGCAGGTCGGGGCGCTGATCGAGGAGCCCGCGGCCTACCCGCACCTGTCCGGCCGGACGAACCTCGCGCTGCTCGACGCGGCCGGGCCGGGCGGGCGGGCCGCCCGGCGCACCCGCAAGCGGCGCGTCGACGAGGCGCTGGAGCAGGTCGGCCTGGGCGGGGTGGGCCGCCGGCCGGTCAAGGCCTACTCGCTGGGCATGCGGCAGCGGCTGGGCCTGGCCGGCGCGCTGATCCGCCGGCCGAAGCTGCTGGTGCTGGACGAGCCGGGTAACGGCCTGGATCCGCACGGGATCCGGGACCTGCGGGAGCTGCTCATCGGGCTGAACGAGGCGGGCGTGACGGTCTTCCTGTCCAGCCACCTGATGGCC
Source organism: uncultured Actinomycetota bacterium (assembly GCA_963839095.1). Taxonomy (GTDB): domain Bacteria; phylum Actinomycetota; class Actinomycetes; order Streptosporangiales; family Streptosporangiaceae; genus Palsa-504. Next base: position 200,899 of record CAWIUF010000020.1, read on the forward strand.
GAGGTGGAGCAGCTGTGCACCCGGGTGGGGGTGCTGGACGCCGGGCGGCTGGTGCTGCAGGACGACCTGGCCGCGCTGCGCGCGCCGACCGGCCGCGTCGTGGTGGATACCCCGGACGCCGACCGGGCGGTCGCGCTGCTCGACGGGCAGGTGGAACGGCGGGACGGCGACCACCTGCTGGTCCGCCCCGTGGCGGGGGACGGGACCGCGGGGGACGCCGCCGGGCTCAACGCGCGGCTGGTGGGGGCGGGGCTGCGGGTCAGCGCGATCGGCCCGCACCAGCGCACGCTCGAGGAGATCGTGCTCGCGGTGACCGGGACCGGTTCTGACCACGTGGGCCCGGCTCAGGAGGGGGGTTCTTCCTGATCAGGGTCGAGCTGGTGAAGCTGTTCCGGCGGCCGCGCACCTGGATCAGCCTGGTGCTGACCTGCGCGCTGCCGTTCATCGTGGCGATCTTCATCACGATCACCCACCTGGCCCCGCCGCCCGGCCAGGGCAGCGCGTTCCTGTCCGCCGTGCTGCAGGACGGCGAGCTCTACCCGGCGGCCGCGCTGGCCCTGGTGCTGCCGGTGTTCCTGCCGGTCGCGGTGGCCGTCGTGGCGGGTGACTCGATCGCGGGCGAGGCGGCCGGCGGCACGCTGCGCTACCTGCTGGTGCGCCCGGTCGGGCGGACCCGGCTGCTGGTGGCCAAGCTCATCGCGGTCACCGCGTACGTGCTGGCCGTCGTGCTGGCCGTCACCTTCACCGCCTACGCCACCGGGGTCTTCCTGCTCGGCCCCTCCCGGGCCGCCGCGGTGGGGCTGGCGCCCGGCGGGACCGGGGGCCTGGCCGGGGGCGGTCCGGGGATCGCCGGGCAGGCACCGACGGCGGGACAGGCCGCGGGCGGGGCCGTCACGTCGCTGTCCGGTGCCCCGCTCAGCCTGCTCCAGCTGACCGAGCGGATCGGCGGGGCGATCGCCTTCATCACCGTGTCGATGCTCGGCGTGGCCGCGATCGCGCTGTTCCTGTCGACCATCACCGACTCGGCCCTCGGCTCGGCCCTCGGGGCACTGGCCGCGCTGGTGGCCAGCGAGATACTGGTCGCGCTCAACGCCGCCACCGTGGTCCAGCCCTACCTGCCGACGCGGTACTGGCTGGCCTGGATCGACTTCTTCCGCCAGCCCGTCTTCTGGCGAGATATCCAGCGGGGGTTCGGCATCCAGGCGGTCTACGTGGTGGTCTTCCTGGCCGCCGCCTGGGCGAACTTCTCTACCAAGGACATCACCAGGTGAGCTCGGCGGGCTAGAGGTGCGAACCGCTAGATGCCGGAATCGCCGAGATGCTGCAGGATGCGGCAATCGGAAGGGCGGGGCGGGGTGATAGCGCCGCCGCGCAGCGCCCGCAGGACGATGCCGACGACGAGCGGGGCGGTGGGGAGCTGGCCGTGCCCGATCGAGGCGCCCGGGCACACCGATTGCAGCGGGACGTTCACCGCGCCGGTCAGCCGGGCGGAATCGGGCGGCTGGACGACCTGGTCGTCCGTGGTCCACAGGGACAGCCAGGGCGGACGGGTGGCCGCGGCGGTGCCCTGCAGGCGGCTGAGCATGGAACTGCCCGGGACGAGTTCCTCGCAGGCGGCCGGGCAGGCGCCGGGCGCGTCGGCCGCGCCGACGGCGGCGAGGTCCGCGCCGTGCAGCGGCGAACCCAGCGTGATGATCTGGCGGGCCTTGGCCACCCCGTCGTAGTCGACGTCCCACAGCCAGGCCACCACGCCGCCGGCCGAGTAGCCGATCACGGTCACCGGGCCCGAGCCCGCGGTCAGGGCCCGGTTCACGTACCCGTTCAGCACGCTGGCCTGCTCCTGCAGGTCGCCGGTGCCGTCCCCGGCCAGCCGGACCACGGTGGCGCGTCCGCCGGCCGCGGTGATCCGCCCGGCCAGCTGGCCGAGCGCGGTGGTGCTGCCGCCGTAGCCCGGCACCAGCAGCACGTCGCCCGGGCGGCTGTCGTCCGCGGGCAGCACGGCCGGCTGGCCGGCCAGCCCGCGCACCGTGCCGGCCACGGCTCCGGCCACCACGACCAGGGCCAGCACGGTCACCAGCAGCCGCCGCCGCGGGCTCAGGCCGGCCAGCCAGCCAAGGGGGTGCATCCCCCCATGGTGCGCCGGCCAGGTGCGGGCCGCCAGCCGGGGAGCCGGAACGGAGTCAGGCGCCGGGCGGTCTCGCCGTCTGGCTCCGGGCCGGTCGGCATGGAATCGATCGCGTACGCGAGAACCAGCAGGGGCGTGCTGACGAGGCACGGGTCCAGGTTCTGCCCGCTGCCCGGGCCGGCTCCGTAGCTGCCCACCGCGTCGGGGTGGTCGGCGATCCCGCGCAGGAAGCGCGCGAACCCGGCCCTGATCTTGGCGGCGGAGCCGGCCTCGACGTCGCGGGCGAACCTCAGCTCCCGGAAGAGCGTGAGCTCCCGGGCCAGCCCGACGTAGTCGCGCTCGCGCTGGTCGGCCAGGACGGGGAGAGGCCGGGCGAACCGGCGGATCAGGCTGACGTCGCGTTCGAGCTCGCTCAGGTTTCCCGGGGCTTCGCGGTGATGCTTGGCGTACCAGTCGAGGAGCCGGACGACGGTCCGGTACCGGTCGCGGGCGGCTCCCGGCTCGAGCGCATCGGCCAGGTCCTCCAGCAGGCCGAACGTGTTGATCACGCCGCGCTTGCGGCTCACCGCGCAGCGCGAGCCGAGAATGTGCGGGGCCAGGCTGGCGTGGACCAGCAGGGGCACGATCCCGTAGACGAGAGGCACGCCGGCGAAAGTCGCGTCCGGTCCGTGCCCAGCGGTGCCTTCGCGGGCCGCGGCTGGGCAGGCCCGCACTAAACTCCGGGAGTCTGGCTCCCTGGTACGATTGCTGTCTATCACTATCTGTTACCCCCCTCGCTACGTTAGGTTAGGCGTTCGCGAGGCGCGCGGCTGCCTCGTTCGCCAGAAAAACCTAAGTGACCTGGGGCCGGACGGTGAGATCGCTGCCTGAATGGCCCTTTCGCACCCGGATCTGAGCCGGGATGCGCTGCCGGAGCTCGGCGACGTGACTGACGATCCCGACCATGCGGCCGCCCTCGCGGAGGCTGTCCAGCACGGTCATCACCTCTTCGAGGGTGTCCTCGTCCAGGCTGCCGAAGCCCTCGTCGACGAACAGGGCCTCGATCCGGGCGCCGCCCGCCTCGGCGGTGACCACGTCGGCCAGGCCGAGGGCGAGGGCCAGGCTGGCCAGGAAGATCTCGCCGCCGGACAGGGTGCTGGTGTCGCGGTCGACGCCGGTCCAGCCGTCGCACGCGAGCAGGCCCAGGCCGGACCGGCCCCCGCCGCGGCGGGCATCGGTGTGCACCAGCGAGTAGCGGCCCGCGGTCATCCGCAGCAGCCGCTCGCTGGCGGCGGCCGCGACCTCCTCCAGCCGCGCGGCCAGCACGAAGGACGACAGCGTCATCTTGAGCGCGTTGGCGCCCTGGCCGGCGGCCAGGTCGGCGAGCCTGCGGGCCTCGGTGGCCGCGGCGTCCAGCGGCTCCAGGTCCGTGAGGCTCGTCACGAGCTCGGGCACGAGGGCAGCGAGCTGCCCGGCCTTATGCTGAGCGAGCCGTTCGGCGTCCCTGGCATCTTCGTAGGTCTTGCTGGCCGCTTCGACGTCGGCCTGCGCGCCGGTCACGTCGGCGGGCGGGTCGAGGGACACGTCGAGGTCCGGATCGGCGAGCCGCTCGGCGACGGCCCGGGCTGAGGCCTCGTGCGCGAGGATCTCCTGTTCGGCCGTGGTCAGCCACTCGCCATCCCGGAGGGCCAGCCGGACCGCATCGAGGGTGCCGAAACCGGCGGCGACCGCGCTCTGGGCGGCCAGCGACGCGGTCCGGTCAGCCTCCCCGGCGGCGCGGGTGGCGGCGTCCGCCGCGTCGGCGGCGGCGGTGAGCGCGTCGGCAGCAGCCCGGACCGCGGCGAGCGCGGCGTCCAGGCCGGGGTAGCCGTCGAGCTGGGCCAGCAGCGACGCGCGGTGACCGGCCGCGCGCAGCTCGGCGGCCGTGGCCTGGCGGAGCTCGGCGTCACGCTGCCCCGTCAGCTCGACGACGCGGTTGGCGATTTCGGCGAGGCCGGTGTCGAGCGCGTCCAGCCTGACCTGGACGTCAGCGGACTGCCCGGCGGCGCTGGCGAGCATCCTGACCTGGGCCGCCAGGTCACGCGCAGCCGTGTCCAGCCGGTTCGCCGCAGCCGCGTCCACGGCAGCTACGAAGCCCGCTTGCTCGAGCCGGGCCGACAGCTGAGCTACGCGCTCGTCGGCCGCGCCCAGCTTCGCGCCGGTCAGCTCGGCTTTCTCGGCGCGCGATGCGTGGCCTCGGTATCAGCGGCTTCTTCCTGCTCGCGGGTTACCTGGTCACCGCGGAGCTCGCACAGCTCCGGGTGATCGAGCGAGCCGCAGACCGGGCAGGGGGCGCCGTCGACCAGGGTGGCCGCGAGCTCGGCGCGCATGCCGTCGATCCGCCGCTCGCGCAGCCGGGTCGCCTCGCCGACAAGCTCGGCCGCCTCGAGCTTCGCGTCGACGTAGGCCCGTTCCTGGCGGCTCCGGTCGGCCTGCGCCTCGACCAGGGCTTTCGCATCATCAGCGGCGCGACGATAGCGGTCGGCCTCGGCCTGAGCCGCGGGCAGCTGCTGGCCGGCCTCGGCGGCCTGGTCACGCGCGCGGCTCAACTCGGGGCGCCGTCCGCGCTGGGCCTGCGCGTCACTCTGGGCGGCGTCGATCTGGGCGGTCAGGGCCGTCGCGGCCGTCCTGGCCGTGACGGCGGCCTGGTCCTCGTCGTCGGCCTGCCGGGAAACCGCCCGCAGCGCCTCCAGGCCGCCGAGCCGGGCGAGGCGCTCCCGGGCCGCGGCCCGCAGCTCAGCGGCGCTGGCACCCGCATCCGGGCCGGCCGCGCTCCTGGCCTCCTGCTCGGCGTCGCGGGCCTGCGCCAGGGCGGCGGCGGTCCGCTCGGACTCGGCCAGCGCCGGGGCGACCTCGGCGGCCCGGACCGCGTCGGCGAGCTCGGCTCGCCGCTGGTGCAGGCCGGTTTTGGCGCGGGCCAGCTGGTCGCGGGCGTCCAGCGCCCCCTGGCGGCGCCGCTGCCGGTCGGCGAGGCTTCTCGTCTCGTGCTCCAGGTCCAGAGCCCGATCCAGGTCGCGGCGGCAGGCCTCGGCTTGAATCGCGCTCGCCGCGGCTTCGGCGGCGGCCGTCTCGGCGAGCTGATCCGCCCAGCCGGCCGACGCGAGCTCCCCGCCGGGGACCTCACTGCCCGCCGCCTGGGCCACGAGTGCGGCCAGCGTCTCGATCCGGCTGCGGGCCCCCTCGACCGCGCGGGCGGTGTCCCGGCGGCGGACCGCCAGCCACTCCTCGACGGCGCGGAACCGGTCGGTGCCGAACAGGCGCTGCAGCACCTCCCGCCGGTGCTCGGCGTCGGCGTGCAGGAACTTCGCGAACTCCCCCTGCGGCAGCAGCACGACCTGGAAGAACTGCTCGGCGGACATGCCCATCAGGTCGGCGATCTCGGCGTCCGCCTCGCCGGCCCGGGTGGAGACGGCGCGCCAGGACCCGCCGGTGAGCTCCTCGAGCACGATCTTCGCCGGGACGGTCGTGGTGCCGGTACCGCGGAGCTTGGCCCGTACCTGTTCCGGCCGGCGGGTGATGCGCATCCGGCGCCCGCCGAGCGTCGCCTCGAGGCGGACCTCGGTGGCGGTGCCCGGCGCGGCGTGATCCGAGCGGAGCCTGCGCGTCTTGCCCCGCTCGCCGGGCACCCGGCCGTAGAGGGCGAAGCCGATCGCGTCGAGCAGCGTGGTCTTGCCCGCGCCGGTCTCGCCGTGCAGCAGGAACAGGCCCGAGGAGGCCAGGTCGTCGAAGCTGACCGCCACGGTGCCGCCGAACGCGCCGAACGCGGTCACGTGCAGCTGGTGCGGCCGCATCAGCCGGACGACTCGTCGGTGCGGGCCGAGGCGAACGCCTCGCTGAACAGGTGCCGCTCCGCCGGCGAGGGCGGCTCGTTCCTGACGTGCTGCACGAACTCGGCGGCGACGGAGAGGTCGTCGCGGCCCGCGACCCTGGCCCGGTAGCCGCGCTCGTCGGGCACGACCCCCTCCGGCTCGTGCGCGAGCACCAGGATGTGCGGGAACCGGGCGCGCAGGGCGTCCATGGCGCCCTCCGGGCGGCTCGGGTCGGTGAGCGTGACGGACACGAAATCGGCCTCGCGGTCCGTGTGGGCGGCCGAGCCGAGTACCTCCTCCAGCCGGCCGCGGAGCACGCTCAGCCGCCGGTAGACCGGGGCGGGTACCAGCTCGGCGCGGGCCGTGCCCGCGCCGTCCAGTTCCACCAGCCAGCTGCCCTTGCGGTGCGCGGCCTCGGAGAACGAGTACGGCAGCGGGGATCCGCTGTAGCGCAGGTGCGGGGCAATGGCCTGCTGGCCGTGCAGGTGCCCCAGGGCCCCGTAGCTGAACCCGTCGAACAGGGCCGCGGGGACCTGGCCGACGCCGCCGACGCTGATGTCCCGTTCCGATTCGCTGGCCGTCCCGCCGGTGACCCAGGCGTGCGCCATGACCACGCGGCGCCCGATGCCGCGGGCGTCGGCGTCGGCCCGGATGCGGCCGACCGCGTGCCCGAGCACCCCGGCGTGGCCGCGGGGCAGGTCCGGGGGTAGCTCGGAGCGGACGGCGTCGGGCTCGAGGTACGGCACCCCGTAGACGGCGGCCGGGCCGTGCGCGTCCTGCAGGACAACCGGCCGGGCCAGCGCGGCCGGTTGGGTACGCAGGTGCACGCCCGCCTTCTCCAGCAGCGCGCCGCCGAACCCGAGGCGGCGGGCCGAATCGTGATTGCCGCTGATCAGCACGATGCTCGCGCCGGTGTCGTGCAGCCGCAGCAGCGCGTCCGCGCACAGCTCGACGGCGTCCACCGGCGGCACCGCCCGGTCGTAGACGTCCCCCGCGACCAGCACCGCGTCCACCCGCTCGGCGCGGGCCACCTCCACCAGGTGGTCGAGGAACGCCGACTGCGCCGCCCGCAGGTCCGCGCGGTGCAGCGACCGGCCCAGGTGCCAGTCCGAGGTGTGCAGCAGTCGCATGGCCCGGACCCTAGCCCAGGGCACCGACATTACGCCGGGGTATGCGCCGCCAGCCAGGCGTCGACCTCGGCCTGCCAGGCCGCGCTTGTCCGCCGCGGGCGCGAAGCAGGCCTCGAAGGAGTTCCGCGCGAGCGCGGCGAGCTGAGCATCGCCGAAGCCGAACGCGGTCTTCACCGCCTCCAGGTTGTCGTCCACGTACCCGCCGAAGTAGGCCGGGTCGTCGCTGTTCACCGTGGCCAGCAGACCGGCCTCCAGCATCCCCGGCAGTACGTGGTCGCCGAGCGCGGGGATCACCCGCAGCGCCACGTTGGACAGCGGGCAGACGGTCAGCGCGATCCGCTCGTCGCGCAGCCGGGCGACCAGGGCGGGGTCTTCCATGGACCGGACCCCGTGGTCGACTCGCTCCACGCCGAGCTCGTCGAGCGCCTCGCGCACGTAGCCGGGGCCGCCCTCCTCCCCCGCGTGCGCCACCAGCCGCAGCCCTTCGGCCGCCGCCCGCTGGTACACCTCGCGGAACAGGCCGGGCGGGAAGCCGACCTCGGCCGAGTCGAGCCCGACGCCGATGAACTGGTCCCGGAACCGCAGGCTGTCCCGCAGCACCGCGGCGGCCGCGTCCGCGCCCAGGTCCCGCAGGAAGCACAGGATGAGGTCGGCGGAGATGCCGTGCTCCCGGCCGCCGTCGGCCAGTGCCGCCGTCAGCCCGCCGAACACCGCCTCCAGCGGGACCCCGTTGGCCAGGTGGGACTGCGGGTCGAAGAAGATCTCGGCCCGCCGCACTCCGGCCGCCGCGGCCCGGGCCAGGTAGGCGCGGGCCAGGTCGTAGAAATCCTGCTCGGTCCGCAGCACGCGCAGGCTGGCGTAGTACAGGCTGAGGAAGGACCCCAGGCTGTCAAACCGGTACCGGGCCCGTAGCTCGTCCACGTCCAGGACCGGCATCGCAGTGCCGTTCCTGGCCGCCAGCGTGACCAGCAGCTCGGGTTCGAGCGTGCCCTCGATGTGCAGGTGCAGCTCGGCGACCGGCAGCATGCAGCTCTCGGCTCAGTCGCCGGAGCGGATGTCGGTGTCGTCGTCGTCCACCACGTGGATGGCGGCCTCCTCGGCACTGGCGGCCCCGCCGTCGATGCCGACGTCGGTGGCGACCAGATCCTCCTCGTCGTCGGGATGGGCGCCCTCGTCCTCGGCCACCAGCCGGCCCGCCCGCGGATCGGGGCCGTCGTCGAGCAGCAGCCCGTCCACGTACTCGTCGGCCTCGTCCTCGTCGTCGTCGTTACCGTCGGCGGCGCTGCCCTCGGGCACGTCGTCGTCTTCCTCGTAGTCCAGGGCGGGGTCCGGCTCTTCCTCGCCGAGCAGCTGGTCGAGGGACTCGGGCTCGTCGCCGTTCCTGATCACGGACGACCACCGCTCGGGCGGGGCGACCCCCCGGTCGAGCGGGTCGTCGCCGGGAACACCGGGCTCTCCCGTCAGCGAGTCGGCGGGTTCCTGCGTCGAGTAATCATCGAGGTCGGCGGCCTCATGACGGTTCTCTTCAGACATCCTCAGCTCCTGTCCCCTGGCGGCGGCTCTAATCATGCCGTACGGTCACGGGGTGCCGGCGGCGACCTCATGATCGGACAGCCGGTTTCCCCGGCGCCGATGATTCCCGAACGAGTCTTCCGTCTTACCACTGAGGCGGCGGGCCGCGGCGCGGAGTTATTCGGTTCGCTGACGGCGGGAATGCCGATAGGTTCGTCGTGCATGATCGTGAACGGCTTGACGGGGCCGGTACGGGAGGATGGATGTCACAGGCCAGCGGGGGCGGCGAACAGCCCGCGATCCTGGTGGAGGGCTTGACCAAATCATTCGGGGACGTGCACGCGCTGCGCGGTATCGACCTGTCGGTGCCGCGCGGGACGGTGCTCGGCGTGCTCGGCCCCAACGGAGCGGGGAAGACCACCGCGGTGCGGATCCTGACCACGCTGCTGCTCCCCGACCGGGGGCGGGCGCTGGTGGAGGGCCGGGACGTGGTGCGCGACGCGGCCGCGGTCCGCCGGTCGATCGGGCTGGCCGGGCAGTCGGCCGCCATCCAGGAGGAGCTCACCGGCCGGGAGAACCTGGAGATCATCGGGCGGCTCTACCACCTGAGCTGGCCGCAGGCCCGCCAGCGCGCCACCGAGCTGCTCGAGCAGTTCGTCCTGAGCGACGCGGCCGACCGGGCCGCCAAGACCTACTCGGGCGGCATGCAGCGCCGCCTGGACCTGGCCGCCAGCCTGGTCGGCCACCCGAAGGTGCTGTTCCTCGACGAGCCGACCACCGGCCTCGACCCCCGCTCGCGGCTGGGGATGTGGGATATCATCCGGTCGCTGGTCGCCGACGGGACCACGCTGCTGCTGACCACCCAGTACCTCGACGAGGCCGACGAGCTGGCGGACGAGATCGTGGTCATCGACCACGGCGAGGTCATCGCGGCGGGCACGGCCGAGGAGCTGAAGGGACGGGTCGGCGGCGACGTCGTCGAGTTCACCGTGCCGGACCGCAGCCGGGTCGGCGACGCGGTGGCGGCGGTCGTGAAGATCGGCGAGAGCGAGCCGCTGGCCGATGCGGACACCGGGATGGTCAGCATCCGGGTGGGCAGCCGCGGCTCGGACGCGCTGGTCGAGACGGTGCGCGCGCTGGACGCCGCCAGCCTGGAGACCCGCGGCCTGGCCATGCGGCGGCCGTCGCTGGACGACGTGTTCCTGGCCCTGACCGGGCACGCGGCCGAGGACGAGGAGCCGGGCGGGCGGCGCCGGGGGCGCCGGGGCGGCCGGGCCGGGAGCAAACAGGACAAGGACGCGGAGAGGACGGGGTCATGACCGCGGTCGCGGAGCGGGCCGGAGCACCCGGCGTGCCGTCGGTGCCTGGCCTGCCGACCAGGTTCCGCTGGGCGGTGAGCGACACGCTCACCATCACCCGGCGCAACCTGATCGTCTGGATGCGGGTGCCCGCCTACCTGGTGTTCACCGTGATCCAGCCGGTGATGTTCGTGCTGATGTTCCGGTACGTCTTCGGCGGCGCGATCCCGGTGAAGGTTCACGGCGGCTACGTCAGCTTCCTGATGCCGGGCATCATCGGCCAGACCGCGGCGTTCGCCTCGTTCGGGACGGCCATCTCGCTGGCGCAGGAGCTCAAGAAGGGCGTGATCGACCGGCTGCGGTCGATGCCGATGGCGCGCTCGGCGGTGCTGGCCGGGCGGCTGGTGGCCGACACCGGGCGGATGACGGTCACCATCCTGATCATCCTCGGCGTCGGGTACGCGGTCGGTTTCCGGTTCTCCAACGGCGTGGTCCCGGCCATCTTGATGGTGCTGCTGGCCATCGTGTTCGGCGTGGCCATCTGCTGCATCGCCGCCTATACCGGGCTGGCCATCGGGGACGAGGAGTCGGTGCAGGCGTTCGGGCTGATCTGGCTGTTCCCGATCACGTTCCTGTCGTCGGCGTTCGTGCCGATCCCGACGATGCCGGGCTGGCTGCAGGCGTTCGCCAACAACCAGCCGGTGACCTGGGTCATCGACACCATGCGCGCGCTGGCCCTCGGCGGCCCGGTCGAGGCGAACCTGTGGAAGAGCGTGGCCTCGCTGGCCGCGATCTTCCTGGTGTTCGTGCCCCTGGCGGTGCGGGCCTACCGCCGCGCCAGTTAGCCTGGGGCATGGAGGTCGTCGAGCTCGGCTCGGTTCCTGGGTTCGTGGTGTTCGACCTGGCCGGGGTGCCGGTCTCGGCGGGAGGTACGCGGCTGGCGGCGGATGTCAGCGCGGCCGAGGTGGCGCTGCTGGCCCGGGCGATGACCTACAAGTTCGCCGCGCTGGGCGCGCAAGTCGGGGGAGCCAAGGCGGGCGTGCGCGGTGACCCGGCCGACCGGGCGGGCAGGGCCCAGCTGATGACCCGGTTCTGCGCCGAGGTCCGGCCCCTGGTCGAGGCGGGCCGCTTCCTGACCGGACCGGACATGGGAACCTCCGAGGAGGACTTCGCGCCGCTGCGCGAGGACCGGGCCTCCCCCACCGCCATGAACTCGGCGGTGGACGGCGTGCCGTTCGAAGACGTCGTAACCGGCTTCGGTGTCACCGTGGCGGCCGAGGCGGCGCTGGACGCCGGAACGGGGATGGGACGGCCGCACGGCCGCCATCGAGGGGTTCGGCAAGGTGGGCGGCGGCGTGGCGCGCGAGGTGACCCGGCGCGGCGGGCGGGTGGTCGCGGTGTCCACCGTGGCCGGCTGCGTCGCGGACCCGGCCGGGCTGGATGTCGGACGGCTGCTCACGCTGCGTCACGAGCACGGCGACGAGTGCGTGCTGCGCTACGGCGGCCCGGTCCTGCCTCCGGCCGGGCTGTTCACCGACGTGAGCGCCGACGTCCTGGTACCGGGAACCCGGCCGGGCGCGATCGGCGCCCGGACCGCCGGGGCGCTGCCGCCGGGCATCCGGGTGGTCGCGCCGGCCGCGAACGCGCCCTACACCGAGGAGGGCGCCGCGGTGCTGCGCGAGCGCGGCGTGGTGGCGCTGCCCGACTTCGTGTGCAACGCGGGCGCGGTGATCGGCTACCGGTCCGCCGCCGACGCCTCCCCCGGCCAGGTCCTGACCGGGGTCGAGGCCACGATCAGCGGGCTCATCCGCCAGGCGCTGGACCACCGGGACGGTCCCCTGGCCGGGGCCTGCGAGCGGGCCGGCGCGTTCCTGCGCGGCTGGTGGGGCGAGCCGCCCGCGCCGCCGTTCGCGCCCGCGGACTAGCGAGGGAGCGGCATGCAGACCTGGGACTTCATGCTGGTCACCGAGCGCGCGCAGCTCCGCGAGCTCGCCCGGGTCTGGCGGGGCGCCGGCCTATTATCCGCCGGTTAGCTGGGCGAGCTCGGCGCGGACGGCGGCGGTGTCGGGGTGGGCGGAGCCCAGGACGCGGGAGCGGTCGGTGATCACCTGGCGGTAGAGCGCCTCCGCTTCGGTGCGGCGGCCCTGGCGGGCGGTCAGCCAGGCCAGGACGGCGCGCGAGGCGAGGGTGTCGGGGTGGTCGTCGCCGAGCAGGCGGCGCCGGTCGGCGAGGATCTCGCGGGTCACCGCCTCGGCTTCGGCGTAGCGGCGCTGCAGGCCGACCATGCGGGCGACGTCCTGGCGGGTGGTGAGGGTGTCCGGGTGGGCGGGGCCCAGGGTGTGCCTGCGGTCGGCGAGCAGGGTGCGGTACTGCTGCTCGGCGCTGGCGTACCGGCCCTGCAGTTCGGTCGTCCAGGCCAGGGTGGCGCGGGTGGTGAGGGTGTCGGGGTGGTCCTCGCCGAGGACCCGGCGCCGTTCGGCCAGCACGTCGCGGGCCAGCTCGCCGGCCTCGGCGGGCTTGCCGCGCAGCGCGGTCAGCCAGGCCAGGGTCTCGCGGGCGGCCAGCGTGTCGGGATGGTCGTCGCCCAGCAGGTCGCGGCGGCCGCCGAGCACCTGGTTGACGATGTCGATGGCCTCGTTGTAGCGGCCCTGGCGGCCGATCAGCCAGCCGAGGCGGTGCTGGGTATCGAGGGTATTGGGGTGGTCATGGCCCAGGGTGCGGCGGCGGGCCGCGAGCACCTGCCGGAACATCGGCTCGGCGTCGGCGTACCGGCCCTGCAGGCCGAGCACCCGGGCCAGCCGGTGCCGGGTGGACAGGTTGTCCGGGTGGTCCTCGTCGAGCAGCCGGCGCCGGTCGGACAGGACCTGGTGGCAGAGCTCCTCCGCCTCGCCGTAGCGGCCGCGCTGCCCGATGACCCGGGCCAGCCGGTGGCGGGTGGCCAGGGTATCGGGGTGATCGTCGCCCAGGACCCGGCGCCGGTCGGCCAGCATCTGCGCGGTACAGCCGTTCCGCCTCGGCGTACCGGCCGGCCTTCCCGGCCAGCCGGGCCAGGTTCTGCCGGCTGGCCAGGGCGTCCGGGTGGTCCGGGCCGAGGACGCGGAGCTGGGCGTCGAGGACCTGGCGGCCCAGTTTCTCCGCCTCGTCGTACCGGCCCTGCAGCCCGATCATCCGGGCCAGGCTGTACCGGGCGGCCAGGGTCTCCCGGTGGTCGGGTCCGCGCAGCTGGTAGTCATCGTCGAGCAGCCCCCGGTACAGCTCCTCGGCCTCGCCGAACCGGCCCTGCACGCCCAGCGCCGCGGCCAGGTCGTGGCGGGTGCCCAGGGTGTCGAGTGTGCCGGTCACCCTGGATCCGGAGCCGGTCGGCGAGCAGCTCGCGGTAGATCGCCTCGGCCTCGCCGCAGCGGCCGCGGCGGACCAGCGACCGGGCCAGGTAGCCGCGGGCGTTCAGCGCGGCCGGGGCATCGCCGGGCAGGAAGGCCGCGGCGGCCACGCTGGCCTGCGCCAGCTTCCCGGCCGCGGCCAGCCGCCCGGCCCCGAGCAGCGCCTCGGTCCCGACGGCGCTGACCGTGAGCAGGCGGGCCAGGACGGCGGGGTCGAGGTCGTCGGCGAGCAGGTCGATGACGGCGTTCACGTGCGGCCGCAGCAGCCGCCAGGGCGGCCAGTCGGCCGGGCGGACCGGGTCGAGCCCGGCGGTGGCCGCCTCGAGCAGCGCCACGGTGGTCTCCTGCACGGCCGCGCGCTCGGCCGCGGCGCTGGCCGCCAGCCGGATCCGGTTGGCGTCGGCGACCACCGGATGCACCGTGACCGCGTTCTGGCCGGCCGGACCGCTGGTGGCGGAGATGTCGATCAGCCCGGTGTGCGAAAGGCCCTGGAGGGCGTCGCGGAGGGCACTCCGTTCGGTCGAATTGTTTTGGTGGTCGGTGTCGCGGGCCAGCAGGTCGCCCAGCGGCGGGAGCCGCAGCAGCCAGGCCGGGATGGGCGTGGCGGGCGCGAAGCAGGACAGCACCAGCAGCAGCGGGCGGGCCTGCGGCATGCCCTCGGCCGCCAGCGCGTCCAGGGACAGGTCCCAGGTGCGCTGGACGGTGGCGTGGATGTCGGCGCCCCGCACCTCGATATCGGTCAGGGCGGCGGGCAGCTCCACGCCGTCCAGGGCCTCCCGGTACCCGGCGAACGTGGTCCAGCGGGCGAACGGCGAGCCCAGGTAGGTGCCGGCCAGGTGCAGCGCCAGCGGCAGGCCGCCGAGGCGCCGGGACAGGTCGCGCGCCTCCTGGCCGCCGGGATCGGCGATCTCCGGGGCCAGGTCCCGCAGCACCTCGGCGCCCGCCTCGTCGTCCAGCGGCCGCAGCTCGCGCAGCGTGACCCGGGAACCCCAGACCCGCGGGTCCCTGATCCGGGTGGTCACGATCACCATCCCGGCCGGGTCGGCCCGCAGCCACCCGGTGCCGTCGGCCGGGGTGCCCGCGTCCGCGCCGGCCAGCACCGCCGGGTTGTCCGCGCCCTCGAACACCAGCAGCCAGCGGCGGCCCGCGCCGTGGTCGGAGTTGAGGAACTCCCAGGCCCGGTCGGGCGCGGTCTGCGCGCCTTCGCGGACTGGCACGGTCACCGACTCCGGCGCCCCGAGCTCGCGCAGCACCTCGAGCATCCCGCTGGTCAGCTGGGCGGTGTCGGCGGCCCGGACCCACCAGACGCGGTGGCCGCGCTCGCGGGCCATCCGGGCCGCGGTCAGCGCGATGGTCGACTTGCCCAGGCCGCCCATGCCGGCGATCACGAACGCCCGGCTGGCCCGCCACGGGTAGGGCCGCAGGGCCCGGCGCAGCTCCCCGGTCAGCGCCTCGCGGCCGCGCACCTCGGGCGGCAGCTTGCCGAGCGGGGGCGCGACCGGCAGCGGGGCCGGGCGGGTGCCCGGTGCGGGCGAGGTGAGGTGGTGGCCCAGGTCCGGCGGCGGGGCCACCTGGCCGGCCAGCCGCGCCCAGGCCGATACGTGCGACTCCTTGACCTGGCACTCCAGGTGCTCGAAGCCCGCCGGGTCGACCCGTCCGTCGCCGTTGCGCACCACGTGGTCGTAGACGTAGTCCGATACCGCGAAGACCAGGTCGGCGTGCTCGGCGGCCAGCCTGGCCTTGATCACCGGCGCGTCGAGGATCCGCGCGGTCGTGATCACGGCCTGCCCGGTGAGTCCCTCGGGGTCCTTGCCGACCGGCCCGACGTGCAGCGCGACCCGCAGCTGGATCCGCACCACCTCGCTGGCCCGGCGGTTGTACTGGCGCAGCCGCCCGGCCAGCTCGGCGGCCAGCGGGTCGACCACGCGCAGCGTGGAGACCGTGGGCGGCACCACGATGACGGCGCCGTCACCGCGGTCCTCGTGGTAGCAGGCCGCCCACGGCACGCCCGAGGCCTCGAAGGCGGCCCGCAGGATCTCGTACAGCGCCGCGCGCACCACGTCACGGTCGCTGTCGGTGCGCAGCGGATCGGAGAACCCGGCTATGTCGGTGAACACGACCGCGCAGTTCAGCGGCTCATGCCAGCTGAGCTGCCACTGTGCTTCCGGTGCTTGCGATGCTCTGGGGGCTTGGGCGGCCTTCGTCCGGGACGGGGCGGGTGCCGTTCGGCGGCCGGCCCTGGCTAGGCGCGGTGTCGCTGAGGGCGGCGAGGGCACCGAGGTCGATGACGGTGATCCGGCGGGACCGCTCGCTGCGGGCGACGATCTTCCGGTCGCGCCATGACCGCAGGAACCGGCCAACCGCGTCCGCGCTGGTCCCGGCCCAGTCCGCTAGTTCCTGCTGCGACATCGGCAGCGTGAATACCGCGTGCTGATGGCTCCCCCGGCGCTGGGCCAGGTCGGACAGGAGCCAGGCCAGACGGCGCTCGGCGGCGGCCCGTTCGGCCCCGGCGTCTTCGGCGGAGAACAGGCGAGCGCGGTCCTCGTCCCGGCGTTCGGTTACCTGGCGCTCGAGGATCTCGGCGGCGTGCGGGCGGGCGCGCAGGAACTCCGCGAACCACTCGGCCGGGACGACCATCGCCGATACCTCGTCCAGCGCGGTCACGGTGGCCGAGCGGACGCCGGCGGTCAGCGCGGCCCGCTCCCCGATGACGTCTCCCTGGCCGCGCACGGCCAGGATCTTCTCGGTGGCTTGGGGAGCCTCCCTGACGCTGACCTTGACCCAGCCCGAGTCGATGATCATCACCTGGGAGGTGTCGTCACCCGCGCGGCACAGCACCGCGCCGGGCCGGAAGACCTCTTCCACCCCGGCCGCCGCCAGCGCTTCCCGCTCGGGATCGGCCAGGGCGTTCCAGAAGCTCCGGGCGGTCGGCCGCTCCCAGCGCACGGTGCCCGCGGCTACCGGGACGTCCGCGACCTGGCCCGCGTCGCGGACCGGACTGCTCAGGTCGGATCCGTCGTCCCGTCTCACGGCTCGCCCGTCCCCTAAAGCTGACACCTGGCACCCGTTTGCGTCTTGTGTCGTTAGTGTACGCACGGCGTGAGCGGGCTACCCGTGTGACGAGCTAGCGTCGCCGGGGCGGGCGTTCTAGCTCGCCGGGGCGGGCGTGAACGTGTCCGCGAAGGCCTGGAAGTAGTGGTAGTCGGCGTTCCAGTCGCTGGCCGGGGTCGACCAGTAGAGCGCGTAGGCGTGCTTCGCGTTGGCCAGGACGTTGCGGTTCAGCACCCGGACCGGGACGCCGTTCAGGTCGTAGGTGAATTCCCAGTCGGCGGCCTTTTCCGCCTGCGGGTAGGTGACCGCCTTGAGCAGGATGAGGTGGTAGCCGGGGTAGGTGGACTGGCGGGCCGCCGCCTGCTGGCGCCAGTCGGCTAGCGGGTCGGAGCGGGGCTGGTCCGACTGGTCGATGAGCAGGTAGATGCCGCTGTTGGCGGGATTCCGGATGTAGACGTAGTGGCCGTCGTGCTCGATCGTCCAGCCGCGGGGGACGCCGATCGAGAAACCGGTCGAGTTGGTGAAGCGGGTATAGCCGGCGGGGAGGGTGCCGGTACCTGCGCTGCTGCTCGCGCTGGCTGAGGCGGATGACGACGGCGATGTGGACGTGGACGACGGCGGGCTGGACGAGGTGGTGGCGGGGGCGGAGGAGGCTGAGCCAGCCGGTGACGGGTGGGTCGCGGACGTGGAAGGCGTCGGGCCTGCTTGCGGGGTGGACGGGTGCGCGGACGGGAGGAGGAAGGCCACGGCGATGCCGGCGGCGATCAGGACGGCGGCCGCTGCGGCGATGATCTTGGCCGGGCCCGTGCGGGCGCGGCGGGGGGCGGCCGCGCCGGTACTGGCGGCGCGGGTACCGGCCGCGCGGTTCCTGGCCCGCGGGCGGTGGTCCGCGGGAGCGAGGTAATCCGCGGGCAGGATGTGGTCCCTGGGCAGGGCGTCCGGTCTCGGGCGGGGTTTCGGTCTTGGGCGGGGTTTCGGTCTTGGGCGGGGCTCCGGCGGCCAGGGCTTCGGGCTCGGGCAGGGCCTCGAGTTCGGGCACGGCTTCGGCTCTGGGCGCGGCATCGGCTTCGGGCCAGGCTTCCGCCTCGGGCCAGGCTTCCGCTTCGGGCAGGGCTTCGGTTGCGGCTGGCTGCGGGGCGGTGGCCGCGACGGCGGGGGCACCGCCGGAGACGACCGGCAGGAGGAGCTGCTCGGCCCGGTCGATGTCGAGGCGGGTGTCCGGGTCCTTGTCGAGCAGCCGCTCGATGGTCGGCCGCAGCGGGCCGGCGTGGGGAGCCGGGTCCATGTCGTCCGCGACCACCGCGGTCAGGCTGGCGAGCACGCCGTCCCGTTCGAACGGCGGCCTGCCCTCGACCGCGTGGAACAGCGAGGCTCCCAGCGCCCACAGATCCGAGGGCGGCCCGGCCTTGCCGCCGCGGGCTCGTTCGGGCGCGATGTAGGACGGCGAGCCGATCAGCATGCCGGACGCGGTCAGGGCCGGGCTGTCGGCGGCCTTGGCGATGCCGAAGTCGGCCAGCACGACCCGGCCCTCGGGGCCGAGCAAGATGTTGGCCGGCTTCACGTCCCGGTGCACCACCCCGGCCTCGTGCACCGCGCGCAGGGCGCCCAGCACGCTGAGGCCGATCTGGGCCGCCTCGGCCGGGGAAACCGGCCCGTCCTCGGCCACCGTGTCGCGCAGCGAGCGGAACGGGACGAGCTCCATGACGATGCAGGGCCGGTCGTCTTCCTCGACGATGTCGTAGATGGCCACCACGTTCGGGTGATGGAGGCGCGCGGCTAGCTGCGCTTCCCGGACGGCGCGGCGGCGGGCGAGCTCACGCTCGGCCGGGTCGAGCTGCGGCGGCCAGACGATCTCCTTGACGGCGACGTCGCGGTTGAGCAGTTCGTCGCGCGCCTTCCAGACCGTGCCCATGCCGCCCCGGCCGATGACGGCGCCGAGCCGGTACCGCCCAGCCAGCAATCGCGGTGACTCATCGGCGGCCATGAACGGGCGCTACCCACCCGGAGCGGGAGCTAACCGAACACGCGGGCACCAAGTGACACACGGTGCGCTCCCTGTGAAGATGCCCAGGCGGCGGGGGTACGGGCTTCGCAGGCATCCCATTGAGGTGAGTGCGGCATTGTGGCAGAGAGGTCCGGCAGCTGGGTATGCGCCCCAGGTTCAGACCCAGAACTCACGTTCGCACCACATGCTCTGCCCGTCACCTGCTCTAGCCTTCAGCTGGCTCTCGGCAACGACATCGATGTGGCGCTGATGTCGCTATCGCGACATCGATGTGGCATTGATGTTGTTAGCCGACTGCCCGGGATGTGGGTGAGCTGAGACCAGGCGCACCATAGGTATCGTCCGTCTCGCGAGCCAGGCGCTTGGCGCAGAGAGACGCTCTGGTTAGGGCGGGCGGTCAGGAGCCGAGGCTGAGTAGGATCTAGGCCGGCGAGGATGAGGATCGCTCCCCCGGCTTGCCAGCGCAGGACGGGGCGCGGGCATTGGGATGACGGGCCGGTAGCGGGCGGGTTACGCTGAGGCTGCGTTGTGCTCCCGGGAGGCGCCGGTGACGACAGGGCCGGTGGACCCGGTGGCGGCTGGTCATGGCCGTTTCCGTGCGTCCGATGCCGACCGCGAGCGGGCGATCGAGACGCTCAAGGTCGCGTTCGCGCAGGGCCGCCTGACCCGGGACGACCTGGATCAGCGGGCGGGCCGGGCGCTGCTGGCCCGGACCTACGCCGAACTGGCCGGGGCCACCGGGGACATCCCGGCCAGGACCGCCACGGTCCGGCAGCCGCGGTCACCAGGATCGCGGCCGCGCGGACAAGGGCGGGCCGAGTGGCCGCCGCCCGCGCTGGCGGGGCCGGCGGAAGTCCGGCGGCGGGCCAACCACTGGGCGTTCACCTGGGCGCTCGGCCTGGCCACGATCATGCTGCCGGTCATGATGACGGCGGCGCATCCGGGAGCGGAGCCAGGACCTGTTCTGCGTCAGCGTCGTGCTGCTGATGGCGTACGTGATGGCGGCGGTGATCGCGGGGGCCAACGTGGTCGCGGCG
Source organism: uncultured Actinomycetota bacterium (assembly GCA_963839095.1). Classification (GTDB taxonomy): domain Bacteria; phylum Actinomycetota; class Actinomycetes; order Streptosporangiales; family Streptosporangiaceae; genus Palsa-504. The sequence goes on from CAWIUF010000020.1 coordinate 220,264, forward strand.
CGGTTCGAAGGCGACAGGCAGCGGTCCGGGTAAGCGCTTACCAGGGCCAGGGCACTGTGGGCGGCGGGACCCGGCCAGCCCCCTTGGCCAGGCCAGCCCCCTGTGGGCGGCGGGTACCGGAACGGGTAACGCGGCCGGTTCGGCGGCCCGAGGTGAACGGAAGGTGACCGGGCGGGCGCCGAGGCACGGGGGGCCGCCGCGCGGGCCGGGGCCTGCGAGTAATTCCCGGCCGATGTCCGGCGGGCCTTGGCGGGGCGGGGCCGGGGCGCGGCGGAGGGCGAGGACGTCACGGACGCGCGGGCGGGAGCCGAGGACGCCGGGACGGCCAGCCGGGCGGCCGCGCCCGGGGATGGGGGGCCCGCTGCCGCGGTAGTGTGCCCGGTCAGCATGACCGCCAGCGCGATGACAGCGCCGGCGACGGCCAGCGCACCACCGCTCACGGCGGCGCCCGACCGGAAGCTCATGTCTTCCATCCGGGCGTAAACCGCGCTCTTCAGCCTGCCCAATCCTGTTCACCCACTTTGCGTCCGACAAGGCACGATACAGGGGGATGAACCGGCGCGGGTTCAGGCT
>CAWIUF010000021.1:0-14803 GCA_963839095.1 uncultured Actinomycetota bacterium
GGCTAGGGCGTTCCAGAAGCTCCGGGCGGTCGGCCGCTCCCAGCGCACGGTGCCCGCGGCTACCGGGACGTCCGCGACCTGGCCCGCGTCGCGGACCGGACTGCTCAGGTCGGATCCGTCGTCCCGTCTCACGGCTCGCCCGTCCCCCTAAAGCCGACACCTGGCACCCGTTTGCGTCTTGTGTCGTTAGTGTACGCACGGCGTGAGCGGGCTACCCGTGTGACGAGCTAGGTCGCCGGGGCGGGCGTTCTAGCTCGCCGGGGCGGGCGTGAACGTGTCCGCGAAGGCCTGGAAGTAGTGGTAGTCGGCGTTCCAGTCGCTGGCCGGGGTCGACCAGTAAAGCGCGTAGGCGTGCTTCGCGTTGGCCAGGACGTTGCGGTTCAGCACCCGGACCGGGACGCCGTTCAGGTCGTAGGTGAATTCCCAGTCGGCGGCCTTTTCCGCCTGCGGGTAGGTGACCGCCTTGAGCAGGATGAGGTGATAGCCGGGGTAGGTCGACTGGCGGGCCGCCGCCTGCTGGCGCCAGTCGGCTAGCGGGTCGGAGCGGGGCTGGTCCGACTGGTCGATGAGCAGGTAGATGCCGCTGTTGGCGGGATTCCGGATGTAGACGTAGTGGCCGTCGTGCTCGATCGTCCAGCCGCGGGGGACGCCGATCGAGAAACCGGTGGAGTTGGTGAAGCGGGTATAGCCGGCGGGGAGGGTGCCGGTACCTGCGCTGCTGCTCGCGCTGGCTGAGGCGGATGACGACGGCGATGTGGACGTGGACGACGGCGGGCTGGACGAGGTGGTGGCGGGGGCGGAGGAGGCTGAGCCAGCCGGTGACGGGTGGGTCGCGGACGTGGAAGGCGTCGGGCCTGCTTGCGGGGTGGACGGGTGCGCGGACGGGAGGAGGAAGGCCACGGCGATTCCGGCGGCGATCAGGACGGCGGCCGCTGCGGCGATGATCTTGGCCGGGCCCGTGCGGGCGCGGCGGGGGCGGCCGCGCCGGTACTGGCGGCGCGGGTACTGGCGGCGCGGGTACCGGCCGCGCGGTTCCTGGCCCGCGGGCGGTGGTCCGCGGGAGCGAGGTAATCCGCGGGCAGGATGTGGTCCCTGGGCAGGGCGTCGGTCTCGGGCGGGGTTTCGGTCTTGGGCGGGGTTTCGGTCTTGGGCGGGGCTCCGGCGGCCAGGGCTTCGGGCTCGGGCAGGGCCTCGAGTTCGGGCGCGGCTTCGGCTCTGGGCGCGGCATCGGCTCTGGGCGCGGCATCGGCTTCGGGCCACGCTTCCGCCTCGGGCCAGGCTTCCGCTTCGGGCAGGGCTTCGGTTGCGGCTGGCTGCGGGGCGGTGGCCGCGACGGCGGGGGCACCGCCGGAGACGATCGGCAGGAGGAGCTGCTCGGCCCGGTCGATGTCGAGGCGGATGTCCGGGTCCTTGTCGAGCAGCCGCTCGATGGTCGGCCGCAGCGGGCCGGCGTGGGGAGCCGGGTCCATGTCGTCCGCGACCACCGCGGTCAGGCTGGCGAGCACGCCGTCCCGTTCGAACGGCGGCCTGCCCTCGACCGCGTGGAACAGCGAGGCTCCCAGCGCCCACAGATCCGAGGGCGGCCCGGCCTTGCCGCCGCGGGCTCGTTCGGGCGCGATGTAGGACGGCGAGCCGATCAGCATGCCGGACGCGGTCAGGGCCGGGCTGTCGGCGGCCTTGGCGATGCCGAAGTCGGCCAGCACGACCCGGCCCTCGGGACCGAGCAAGATGTTGGCCGGCTTCACGTCCCGGTGCACCACCCCGGCCTCGTGCACCGCGCGCAGGGCGCCCAGCACGCTGAGGCCGATCTGGGCCGCCTCGGCCGGGGAAACCGGCCCGTCCTCGGCCACCGTGTCGCGCAGCGAGCGGAACGGGACGAGCTCCATGACGATGCAGGGCCGGTCGTCTTCCTCGACGATGTCGTAGATGGCCACCACGTTCGGGTGATGGAGGCGCGCCGCTAGCTGCGCTTCCCGGACGGCGCGGCGGCGGGCGAGCTCACGCTCGGCCGGGTCGAGCTGCGGCGGCCAGACGATCTCCTTGACGGCGACGTTGCGGTTGAGCAGTTCGTCGCGCGCCTTCCAGACCGTGCCCATGCCGCCCCGGCCGATGACGGCGCCGAGCCGGTACCGCCCAGCCAGCAATCGCGGTGACTCATCGGCGGCCATGAACGGGCGCTACCCACCCGGAGCGGGAGCTAACCGAACACGCGGGCACCAAGTGACACACTGGTGCGCTCACTGTGAAGATGCCCAGGCGGCGGCTAGTGCCGGTGCCCTAGGCGCTCCGGTCGGGAACCGCAGGGATCCGAAAGCGCGAGCAGCCAGTCCCGGCAGCTGGGTATCGTGCCGAGTTACCCGCGGGAAAGCGGGGGTAACTCGACACGATCACCAGATACTCTGGACAGTGCCCGGATTGCCTGTTTTGTTTCATGGCTGGCTGGCATCGACGGCTGCCATCTGGCTCTGGTCCTGACACGAGGGGAAGAAGTCACTTCCTGTGGCTGCGCGCCTGGCGCCTCCCGTGATCGTGATCCAGATTCCCCCTGGGAGCGGGGATTTTGGTCCAGGATGATCCATGGCCTCGCTTTGTGGATTTTTCGGTGCGGGCGGGCCGGGGGGTCAGCACCGATCGGGATGACGGGCCGGTAGCGGGCGGGTTACGCTGAGGCTGCGTTGTGCTCCCGGGAGGCGCCGGTGACGACAGGGCCGGTGGACCCGGTGGCGGCTGGTCATGGCCGTTTCCGTGCGTCCGATGCCGACCGCGAGCGGGCGATCGAGACGCTCAAGGTCGCGTTCGCGCAGGGCCGCCTGACCCGGGACGACCTGGATCAGCGGGCGGGCCGGGCGCTGCTGGCCCGGACCTACGCCGAACTGGCCGGGGCCACCGCGGGACATCCCGGCCAGGACCGCCACGGTCCGGCCGCCGCGGTCACCGGGATCGCGGCCGCGCGGACAAGGGCGGGCCGAGTGGCCGCCGCCCGCGCTGGCGGGACCGGCGGAAGTCCGGCGGCGGGCCAACCACTGGGCGTTCACCTGGGCGCTCGGCCTGGCCACGATCATGCTGCCGGTCATGATGACGGCGGCGATCCGGGAGCGGAGCCAGGACCTGTTCTGCGTCAGCGTCGTGCTGCTGATGGCGTACGTGATGGCGGCGGTGATCGCGGGGGCCAACGTGGTCGCGGCGCGGTTCGAAGACGACAGGCAACGGTCCGGGTAACGGGCTTACCAGGGCCAGGGCAATGTGGGCGGCGGGACCCTTGGCCAGCCCCATGTGGGCGGCGGGTACCGGAACGGGTAACGCGGCCGCTTCGGCGGCCCGAGGTGAACGGAAGGTGACGGGGCGGGCGCCGAGGCACGGGGGGCCGCCGCGCGGGCCGGGGCCTGCGAGTAATTCCCGGCCGATGTCCGGCGGGCCTTGGCGTGGCGGGGCCGGGCGCGCGGCGGAGGGCGAGGACGTCACGGACGCGCGGGCGGGAGCCGAGGACGCCGGGACGGCCAGCCGGGCGGCCGCGCCGGGGATGGGGGGCCAGCCGCCGCGGTAGTGTGCCCGGTCAGCATGACCGCCAGCGCGATGGCAGCGCCGGCGACGGCCAGCGCACCGCCGCCCACGGCGGCGCCCGACCGGAAGCTCATGTCTTCCATCCGGGCGTAAACCGCGCTCTTCAGCCTGCCCAATCCTGTTCACCCACTTTGCGTCCGACAAGGCACGATACAGGGGGATGAACCGGCGCGGGTTCAGGCTCGCGCGAAGCGGAGCGGCCCGCGGGAGCCCGGGACTGGACAGCTACAGGATGACGTCGAACATCATCGGGGTGGTGGGGCGGCTGGCGCCGCCGGAGGGCTCGGCGGTGAGCACGAGGTGGTCGCCCGGGCGCAGCCCGGAGGCGACGACCGGGCCCGCCATGCCGTGGTGACTGGCCGGGATCATGGTCACCGGCCGGTCGCCGGCCGGGCCCGCCAGCCAGAGCTCGTAGCGCGCGGCGCCGGGCAGCGCGCGCAGGTCCGCGGCGGTGAACACGAGCTCGCGCATGGAGTGCGACATCACGATGGTGACCGTGCCGCCGCCCCGCACGGTCCCGGTCTTCATGGTGGCGTCGCGGGCGGTCAGCACCGCGGCGACCTGCTGGCTGCTGGCCTGGTCGTGGGTGAGCTGGTCGCGCATGATGCCGTTGTTCACCCCGAACAGGACGGCGACGACGGTCACGGCCGCGGCCGCCACCGCGAGGGCCAGCCGGATCCGGACCCGGCGGCGGGCGTACCAGGGCCGGGTCGCGGCTTGCGGTTCCGTCACGGGCGGCTGCTGCCTGATGGCGGCCGTGGCGGCCATCACCCGTGCTTTCAGCTCGGGCGGCGGGGAGATCGCGGTGGCGCCGGCCAGCCGGGCGGTGGCCTCGCGCAGGCTGGCGACCTCCTGCGTGCACTCCTCGCAGCCGGCCAGGTGCCGTTCGAACCGGACCCGGTCGGGCTCGGCGATCGCGTCCATCGCGTACGCCCCGGCCAGGGTGTGCGCGTCCTGCTCGCGCCGGCTCATGACGCTCACCCCCAGGCAGTCCCGCAGCCGGATCAGGGCATCCCGCATCCGGGTCTTGACGGTGCCGTCCGGCACCCCGAGCAGGCTGGCGACCTGGTTATAGGTGTAGCCGCCGTAGTAAGCCAGGGTCACCGACTCGCGCTGCAGCTCGGTGAGCGACCCCAGGCAGCGCCGGACGCGCTCGCGCTCCAGGTTCGCCTCGACGGCCTCGGCGACCTCGTCGTAGGGGATGACGGCGGTCGCGATGCGCCGCTCGCGGTCGGCTTCCTTCTGCACCGAGCGAACCCGGTCGACCGCCCGGCGATGCGCGAGGGTCGTTACCCAGGCGGTGGCGCTGCCTCGTTCGGTATCGAATTTTGCCGCGTCCCGCCAGACCTCGAGCAGCACATCCTGGGTGACCTCCTCGGACTGGGCCGGGTCGCGGATCACCCGCCGGACGATGCCGAACACCGACGGGGCGAGGAGGTCGTAGAGGGAGTCGAAGGCGTCGGCGTCGCCGCGGGCCACGCTGCGGATGAGCTCGGCCAGGCTGCTGCCGCCGGACCCGAACCGGGCGCGGCGCTTGTGCGGGCTGGGGAGGTCGAGTGGGCGGCACAATCGATATTCGTAGCAGGAAACGTCACGGATTGGCGGCGGGAGCAAACCCTGGGCGCGACCGCGCCGAATAGAGATACATGAGCATGAGCGGGAGGGACGGACGGCGCGCGGGGCTCGGCGCCGTCGCCGGGCTGCTGGCCGCGGGCACCGCGCTGGGCGTGGGGCAGTTCGTGGCCGGGCTGACCGGTGCCAGCGGATCGCCGGTGGTGGCGGTGGGCGAGCTGCAGATCGACTTCACGCCGCCGTGGCTGAAGAACTTCGCCATCAGCACGTTCGGTGCGAACGACAAGCTCGCCCTGATCAGCGGGATCCTGGTGATGCTGGCGGCGTTCGCGGCCCTGATCGGGGTGGCCGCGACCCGGCGGATGGCCTACGGGATGGCCGGCCTGGCGGTGTTCGCGGTGGTCGGGCTCACCGCCGCGGCGACCCGGCCGGACGCGAACGTCGCGAGCCTGCTGCCCACCCTGGCCGCCACGGCGGCCGCGGTCGCCGTGCTGCTGGCGCTGATCCCGCTGACCGGGCCGCCCGAGGTCAGGCCGGCTCCGCGCAGGATTTCCTACGACCCGGTGACCGGGCCCGCGACGGGGGAGGACGTCGAGCCGGGGACGGAACCGGGGCGGATCGAGCCGCGGCGCCGCAGTTTCCTCGCGGCCAGCGCGGCGACCGCCGGGGTCGCGGCCGCGGGCGGCCTGGCGGGCCGGGTGCTGACCGAGCGGTCCAGCGTGACCAAGGCGCAGAAGGCGGTGCGGCTCCCCCAGCCCGCGGTCACCACCCAGGCGCTGCCGCCCGGCACCGACCTGGACATCCCCGGGCTGGCGCCGTTCGTCACGCCCAACGCCAGCTTCTACCGGGTGGACACCGCGCTGGTCCTGCCGCAGGTCGACCCGACGAAGTGGCAGCTGCGGATCCACGGCATGGTGGAGAAGGAGATCACCCTGACCTTCGATGACCTGCTCAAGCGGCCGCTGATCGAGGACTACATCACCTTGTGCTGCGTGTCCGACCCGGTCGGCGGCCCGTACATCGGCAACGCCAAGTGGCTGGGCGCCAGCCTGCGCGACCTGCTGCGCGAGGCGGGGTCAGGGCCGGGGCGGACCAGCTGATGTGCACCTCGGTGGACGGGTTCACCTCGGGCACCCCCACGCAGATCGTGATGGACGGCCGGGACGCGCTGCTCGCGGTGGCGATGAACGGCACGGCGCTGCCGGTCGCGCACGGCTTCCCGGCCCGGATGGTGACGCCCGGCCTGTACGGGTACGTCTCGGCGACCAAGTGGGTGACGGACATCAACGTCACCACGTTCGCCGGCAACTACGCCTACTGGGCGCAGCGCGGCTGGTCGCAGCAGGCGCCGATCAAGACCGAGTGCCGCATCGACGTGCCGACCGGGCTGGCCGACCTGAACCCCGGCAAGATCACGGTGGCCGGCGTGGCCTGGGCCCAGCACAAGGGCATCGAGGCGGTCGAGGTGCGGGTCGACAACGGGCCGTGGCACGAGGCCCGGCTGGCCGCCGTGCCCGGCATCGACACCTGGCGGCAGTGGTCCTGGGACTGGAACGCCCCCTCCGGGGGCCACGTGCTCCAGGCCCGGGCCACCGACAAGACCGGCTACACCCAGACCGCCACCATGGCGCCGCCCGAGCCCAACGGGGCCAGCGGCTACCCGCAGGTCAGCGTGCCGGTGAGGTAGGGCCGGGCGCGGCGGAACGAAGGGGTCGGAAGGGCCTCGGCGTAGCGGGCCAGCTCGTCGAGCATGACGCCGGCAGCCTGCTCCATGATCTCGTTGGGCTCGAGCCTGCCGTCCTCGTCCAGCTTCTCGCGGACGAACGGGATGTTCACCGAGTCGGTAACCGGCACCAGCCGCACCCCGGAGAAGACCTGCTTGAGCATCTGGGTGGCCCGGGTCCCGCCGGAGACCGCGCCGTAGCTGACGATGCCCGCGGGCTTGTCCCGCCACTCGGCGTTGAGGTAGTCCAGGGCGTTCTTGGTCGCCGCGTTGAACCCGTAGTTGTACTCCGGGATCACCCAGACGAACGCGTCGGACCGTGCCACGATCGCGGACCAGTCCTTGGTGTGCTGGTGGACGTACTGGCCCAGCCGGGGGTGGTTGGGCTCGTCGAAGATCGGCAGGTCGATCTCGGCCAGGTCGCTGACCACGACCTCGAAATCCCCCCGGGCCCGGGCCCGCTCGATGATCCAGTCGGCCACGGGCTGGCCCACCCGGCCCGGCCGGGTGCTGCCGATGATGACCTGCAGGACGGGCTTGGTCACGGACGTTACCTCCGGGGAGTTTCGGACCGCCGCCAGCGGTTACCTCTGTTGTAGAAGACGCGTTGTTCAATCTTGAGGCGGCCAGATGACAATACCGATGGAGAGCCCTGAGCCTGGACCGGGTTCCTCGCGCCAGGTCGACGCCAGGCCGCTGTGGTCCGGCGGCGTCGCGACCGCGGTGGTCGCGGCGCTGATCGCGCTGGTCGGCATCCTGGTGGCCCGCTGGCTGTTCAACATCTCGTTCCTGTCCCCGCGCCGGGCGGGCGCCTGGGGCGACGCCTCCACCGCGGGGTACGTGTTCGCGGCGATCGGCTGCGCCCTGGTCGCGACCGCGCTGATGCACCTGCTGCTGCTCACCACCCCGTACCCGCGGGTCTTCTTCGGCTGGATCATCGGGCTGGCGACCGTGGTCGCCGTGGTGTTCCCGTTCAGCACCACCGCCCCGGTGTCGCAGAAGATCGCCACCGGGTTCATCAACCTGGTGCTCGGCATCGCCATCGGGTCGCTGGTGGCCGAGGTCTCCCGGCGCGCGACCCGGCGCGTGGTGCTGCGCGGCCGCCCCAGCCGGCCCGAGCTACCCGCCCACCCGGACGCCCGGGGACGGCTACTCCTGATACCCCGGCTGGCCTAGTCCATTAGTCCTAGGTCGTTAGCTTAGGGAACTAATCTGCGAGCCCGGCTGTTAATGTTCTCGTGCGCAAACTCGGGGTAACGCTGTCGAGGAGGACAGGTAACACGGCTGGGACGCGGGATTCTGAGCAGGGGTGGCTGAAGCGGCTGGCGGGCTACTGCTGGCGTTACCGCCGGACGGTGCTGGTGGCACTGGGCGGAGCGCTGGCGGCGACCGTCGCCACGGCGGCGATCCCGCTGGTGCAGCGGCAGATCATCGACGACGTGATCGTGACCCGGCATGCTTCGATCTGGCCGCTGGCCGGGCTGCTGATCATCGCCGCCGCGGTCAACTTCGGCGGCATCTACCTGCGCCGCTACCGGGGCGGGCAGCTCTCCCTGGACGTCCAGCACGACATGCGGACCGAGCTGTTCGACGCGCTGTCCCGGCTGGACGGCGCGCGCCAGGACGAGATCCGCACCGGCCAGCTGGTCGGCCGGGCCATCACGGACCTGAACATGGTGCAGGGCCTGATGTCCATGGTGCCGGTCACGCTCGGCAACATCGTGCTGTTCATCTTGTCCCTCGGCATCATGGTGGTGCTCTCGCCGGTGCTGACGCTGGTGACCGTCCTGGTCGCGCCCGCGCTGTACTTCATCGCGCTGGCGTCGCGGCGCAGGCTGTTCCCGGCCAGCTGGGACGCGCAGCAGCAGTCCGGCGAGGTGGCCGGGGTGGTCGACGAGGCCATCGGCGGGGTGCGGGTGGTCAAGGGGTTCGGCCAGGAGGAGCAGGAGCAGCGGCGGCTGGAGACGGCGAGCGAGAAGCTGTTCGCGTCCCGGCTGCGGATGATCCGGATCACCGCCAGGTACAACCCGGCCCTGACCGCCGTCCCCTCGCTGGGCATGGTGGGCGTGCTGGCGCTCGGCGGCTGGCTGGCCATTCACGGCTCGATCACGCTCGGCACGTTCCTGGCGTTCTCCGCCTACCTGGCCCAGATGGCGGGCCCGGTGCGGATGCTCACCTACATGGTGACGCTCGGCCAGGAGGCGCGGGCCAGCGTCATCCGGGTGTTCGACATCATCGACTCGCGGCCGGTCATCACCGACAAGCCGGACGCGGCCGGGCTGCCGGCCGACGCGGCCGGGCTCAGCTTCGACGACGTCACGTTCGGCTACGTACCGGACCAGCCGGTCCTGCGCGGCCTGTCCCTGCACGTGGCACCGGGCGAGACCGTCGCCGTGGTCGGCGCGTCCGGGTCCGGCAAGTCCACCCTGGCCCAGCTGCTGCCGCGCTTCTACGACCCCCAGGGCGGCGTGGTCCGGGTCGGCGGGCACGACGTGGCCGGCGCTGACCCGGGACTCCCTGCGCGCCGCGATCGGGCTGGTCATGGAGGACAGCTTCCTGTTCTCCGACACCTTGCGGGCCAACATCGCCTACGGCCGGCCGGACGCCACCGACGAGCAGGTCCTGGCGGCGGCCCAGGCGGCCCAGGCCCACGAGTTCATCACCCGGCTGCCGCAGGGCTACGACACCATGGTCGGCGAGCAGGGCCTGACCCTGTCCGGCGGCCAGCGGCAGCGGGTGGCGCTGGCCCGGGCGCTGGTCACCGACCCCCGGCTGCTCGTGCTCGACGACGCCACCTCGGCCATCGACCCGCGGCTGGAGGCCGAGATCCACACCGCGCTGCGCGAGGTGATGCGCGGCCGCACCACGCTGATCATCGCGCACCGCCGGTCCACGCTGAACCTGGCCGACCGGATCGTGGTCCTGGACAACGGCCGGGTCGCCGACAGCGGCACCCACGAGGAACTGGCCGCGCGGTGCGCGCTGTACCGCAAGCTCATCGTGGACGCCGAGGACGAGGGCTCGGCCGACGCGCCCGCGATCCGGCCGCGGACCCGCACCGTGGAAGACGTACTCGACGATCGCGCCATGTCCGCGGCCGCTTCGGCCGGGGCTGGCCGCCGCGGGCACCGGGCCGCGACGGCGAACGCGGCGGTCGGGCCGGTCACCGCGGCGTTCACCAGCCTGCCCCCCTCCCCCGAACTGCTCGCCCAGGTCGACGCGCTGCCGCCGGCCGACGACCGGCCGGACGTGGACGTGAACCAGGCGCGGGCCGGGGACCGGCACTTCAGCCTGCGCCGGCTGCTGCGGCCGCTGGCCGCCGCGCTGGTCATCGGGCTGCTGCTGGACGGCCTCGACGCGGTGGCCGGGCTGGCGCTGCCCGCGCTGGTCAGGAACGGCATCGACCACGGCGTGCAGACCAAGGTCTTCGGCGCGATCGTCCTGGTGTCCCTCATCGGGCTGGCCATCGTGCTGGCCGACTGGGTGGTCAACGCGGCTGAGACGATGGTGGTCGGGCGGAACGGCGAACGGCTCCTGTACTCGCTGCGGGTCAAGCTCTTCGCCCAGCTCCAGCGGCTCGGCCTGGACTTCTACGAACGCGAGCAGTCCGGCCGGATCATGACCCGGATGACCACCGACGTGGACGCCCTGTCCTCGTTCCTGCAGACCGGTCTGGTCACCATGGTCAGCTCGGTGCTCACCTTCTTCGGGGTGCTCGCCGCGCTGCTCATCATCAACCTGCAGCTGGGGCTGGCGGTGCTGTGCATCTTCCCGGTGCTGGTGGTGGCCACCGTGGTGTTCCGGGCCAAGTCGGCCCGGGCGTACAGCGAATCCCGGGAACGGGTCGCCGCCGTCAACGCCGACTTCGCCGAGAACGTGGCCGGGCTGCGGGTAACCCAGGCGTTCCGGCGCGAGCAGGCCAACCGGGACCGGTTCGGCGCGCTGAGCCAGAAGTTCCGGGCATCGAGGCTCGGCGCCCAGCGGCTGATCGCCTTCTACTTCCCGTTCGTGCAGACCCTGTCCACGATCGCGGGCGCCCTGGTGCTGGTCCTCGCGACCAGCCAGATGCACAACGGGACGCTGACGACGGGCGCGCTGATCGCCTACCTGCTCTACATCGACATGGTGTTCGCCCCGGTCCAGCAGCTCTCCCAGGTCTTCGACGGCTACCAGCAGGCCATGGTGGGCCTGCGCCGGATCACCGACCTGCTGCGCCTCAGCACCTCTACGCCGGCCCCCGCCGAGCCGGTCGAGCCCGGCCACCTCAACGGCCGGATCGAGCTCCGTGACGTCGACTTCAGCTACGGTGCGAGCGACGACAACGCGCTGAACGGGATCGACCTCACGGTCGAGCCGGGCGAGACCGTGGCGCTGGTCGGCCAGACCGGCGCGGGCAAGTCCACGCTGGTCAAGCTCATCGCCCGGTTCTACGACGCGACCGGCGGGCGGGTCCTGGTGGACGGCACCGACGTCCGCGACTACGACCTGGCCAGCTACCGGCACCAGCTCGGCGTCGTCCCGCAGGAGTCGTACCTGTTCGCCGGGACGGTGCGGGACTCGATCGCGTACGCCCGGCCGGACGCCAGCGACGCCGAGGTCGAGGCGGCGGCCCGGGCGACCGGCGCGCACGACATGATCACCGGGCTGGCCGGCGGCTACGAGCACGAGGTAGCCGAACGCGGCCGCAACCTGTCGGCCGGCCAGCGCCAGCTCATCGCGCTGGCCCGCGCCCAGCTGGCCGACCCGGCCGTCCTGCTGCTCGACGAGGCCACGGCCGCGCTCGACCTGGCGGCCGAGGCGGCGGTCAACCGGGCGATCGGCGAGCTGACCGCGGCGCGGACCACGATCGTGGTCGCGCACCGGCTGACCACCGCGTCGCGCGCCGACCGGATCGTGGTCCTGGACCAGGGCCGGATCGTGGAGAGCGGCACGCACGACGAACTGCTGGCCGCGGACGGGACCTACGCCGCCCTGTGGGACGCCTTCACCGGCGAGTCCGAGCTGGTCGCGTAGGGGCCGCCGCCCTCAGCAGCCGACGTCGTCCGGATCCAGGGAGCTGTCGAGGCTGATCTCCACGCCGTTCTGGACGCGGCCGAACTGCATCCACACGTCCTGCCCGTCGAACTCGCGACAGCCGAACACGGTACCGCCCCGGGAGATCAGCTGCCAGCCGTGTGCCTGGGTCAGCTGGTTCTGGACGCTCTCCAGGACGGCCTGGCCGGAGCGCCCGGACGTGCTGATGACCCGCAGATCCGCGGTGCACTGCGGGTCCCGGTTGGCATCGCAGCTCATATCCTGCTGCGTGACGGCCAGCCCGGGGCCCAGCGGCTCCACCGCGGCAATGGGAACCGCGGGGGTCGCGGGCGCCTGCGACGTGAATATGCCGAGCAGGATCGCGCCGCCGCCGACCACCGCAAGGCCGTAGAACGTGGATACGAACAGGCCGACCGCGCCCCGTGCCCCCCACCCCGGATCGGACGCGCTGACCTCGTGCCTCTCCATGAGGGTGCCCGCGACGAGCGCGACGACCGACATCACCGGCAGCCCGGCCAGCAGCCAGGCCGACTCGGCGCGGAACGGCCAGCCGCCCGCCATCAGGCCGCCTTCGGTGACGGCGTAGGCCGCGAACACGATCGCGAACGCCCAGCCCAGGACCTTGGTCCGGGCCAGGAGAGCCCAGCACGCCAGCGGCGCGAGCAGGAAAGCAATCAAGACGGCCCATCCGGTCATCCGTTCATCGTGCCACGCGAGGTGCGCTCCCGCCGTCCGGTTGGCCCGGAAAATAGCCACGGGACGGGGGCCGGGGCGGGGACCGGGCTCGTTCGGCATAATGCCCTCGGGGTGGTGAGGGCATGTACGGGCTGCTGTACCGGATGGTGCTACGGCGGGTGCCGGCGGAGACGGCGCACCGGCTGGCCTTTGGCGTGATCCGGGGGGTGGCGCGGGTGCCGGGGGCGGCGTGGCTGCTGCGGCGGTGGCTGGGGCCGCGGGACCCGGTGCTGCGGGTGCGGGCGCTGGGGCTGGAGTTTCCCGGGCCGCTCGGGCTGGCGGCCGGGTTCGACAAGGACGCGCGCGGGACGCGCGGGCTGGCGGCGCTCGGGTTCGGGTTCGTGGAGGTCGGCACGGTGACCGCGCGGGCGCAGCCGGGGAATCCGCGGCCGCGGATGTTCCGGCTGACCGCGGACCGGGCGCTGGTCAACCGGATGGGGTTCAACAACGACGGGGCGGCGGCCGCGGCGGCCGCGCTGCGGCGCTCGCGGGGCGGGCCGGTGGTGGGGGTGAACATCGGCAAGACCAAGGCGGTGCCGGACGCGGAGGCGGCCGCGGACTACGCGGCCAGCGCGCGGGCGGTGGCGGCGGTGGCCGACTACGTGGTGGTCAACGTCAGCTCGCCGAACACGCCGGGGCTGCGTGACCTGCAGGCGGCGGACCGGCTGCGGCCGGTGCTGGCGGCGGTGCGGTCGGCGCTGGACGCGGCAGACCGTCGGGCGAGCGGCGGGTGCCGCTGCTGGTCAAGATCGCGCCGGACCTGGCCGACGCGGACGTGGACGCGGTCGCGGACCTGGCGCTCGAACTCGGGCTGGACGGGATCATCGCGACCAACACCACGATCTGCCCGGGACGGCCTGGCCAGCCCGGCCGCCGAGGTGGCGGCGGCCGGCGCGGGCGGGCTGTCGGGGGCGCCGCTGCGGGACCGGTCGCTGGCGGTGCTCCGGCGGCTGCGGGCGCGGGCCGGGGACCGGCTGGTGCTCGTCGCGGTGGGCGGGATCGAGACCCCGGAGGACGCCTGGGAGCGGCTGCAGGCGGGCGCGACGCTGGTGCAGGGCTACACCGGGTTCGTCTACGGCGGGCCGCTGTGGCCGCGGCGGATGCACGCGGGGCTGGCGCGGCGGATGCGTTCCGCGGGTTAGCTGAGGGGCGGATCGAGCAGGCGCAGGGTGGCGGTGCCGGCGTCGAGCTCGGCCGCGATGCCGTAGGGGAAGGCCTGGAACTGGCCGCCGTGGCCGACGTTGGCCCAGGCGATCATGGGCACGCCGAGGGGGCCGAGCCGCTCGGTCAGGATGTCCTGGATCGTCTCGGGCGGCCCGCAGTCGGTGAAGGTGCCGGCCACGATGCCGGCTACCCCGTCGAGGTAGCCCGAACGCCGCAGCTGGGTCAGCATCCGGTCGATGCGGTAGTCCTCCTCGCCGACGTCCTCGAGCAGCACGATGCCGCCGCGGGCGGGCCGGGACGTGCCGGTGCCGAGTGAGGAGACCAGCAGGCTGAGCGTGCCGCCGGTGGTGACGCCGCGGGCCGCGCCGGGGACCACGCGTGACCGCCTGCGGGTACTGGATCACGGTGGCCTGCCCGGGCCGCATCAGGGTACGGAGCAAGGAGCCGAACGAGTAATGCGCCGCGCCCTCCCTGATGGCGACCATCGGGCCGAACACCGACGCCCAGCCGAGCCGGACCGCCACCGCTTCCAGCACCGCGGTGATGTCGGAGTCAGCGGCTACCACCTTCGGCGGCAGCAGGCCTCGGGGCCCAGGCCGTCCCAGTCCATCGCCTCCAGGGTGCGCTGCGCGCCGTAGCCGCCGCGGGCGAACAGGATCCCGGCGATGGACGGATCGGTGAGCGCGGACCGCAGGTCACCGGCCCGCATCGCGTCGTCGCCGGCCAGGTAGCGGCGCATGGTGCCGGGGTCGTGGGCAGACGGGTAGGTGACCGGGTCCAGGCCGGCGAACCGCAGCGCATCCAGGCCGGCCGCCAGCGCGCCGGGCTCGACCGGGCTGCTGACGCAGAGCACCGCCACCCGGTCCCCTGGCTGAGCGCGCGCGGCCGGGCCAGCGAGACTGGGGTCTGCGCGGCAGGGTCAGAGCTTGACGGTCAGCTGCTCGTAGGGGACATGGCAGGGTTTGCCCGCGGCGAGCTCGGGACGGGCGAAGACGCTGTGCGGGTAGTCGGCGT
>CAWIUF010000022.1:0-134622 GCA_963839095.1 uncultured Actinomycetota bacterium
GAAGGTGAACCGGCTGCTGCTGGGGAACACGGGGGTGCTCGGGGTGGCCTTCCGTGAGTTCTTCGAGGCGCGGCCTGAGGTGGTGGGTGAGCTGTGGTCCTTTTTCGTTGATTTGCGGCAGGCGGGGAAGCTGGGTCAGCCACCGGTGATGGCGTTCCCGTTCGCTGACGCGCGGGGGGCGCTGGGGGTTATCGCGGATCGCCGGGCTCGGGGGAAGGTCGTGCTGAGCAGGCAGGTTTCTGATCCGCCGGTGCTGGAGTAGGCGCTTCGCTCACTGCGTCGGAGCAGTGCAGCGGGCCATTCCACTCGAGCCACACCGGCACCAGCGGCACCAGCGGCCGACGTCGGCAGGCTGGTTAACCCGGTGGATCCGCACTATCCGGTGGATCCTGACCCCTATAGGGCTTATATCCACCGGGTAATGCGGATCCACCGTGCTATCTCCCGGCGCCGCCTACCAGAAAGCACCACGACCTCACGCTTCCCGTTAGTAACACTCCCGGAACTGCTGCCGCCGGCCGAGGACGCCGGATAGGCACTCGAAGGGAACGGCGTGGATCATCGCCTCAAGGCACCCCGCCAGCCGGTCCGGATCGGCGCAGTCGATCACCAGCTGGTACCGGACCGCCATCGCGGCGGTCAGCTTTCGCGGGCGGCGGCCAGCTCGGTGCGGAAGCGCTCGTAGTCCCTGAGCTCGCGGCCGACCGGGACCACGACCAGGTCGTTGGCGACGCTGGCCGATGCGGGCCAGGATGGCGCGGACGGCCTGCTCGCGTTCGCGGTCGGCGGCGAGGACGACCATGTTCTGGCACCAGGACGAGATCAGCCAGCCCAGCAGCAGCAGCGCGACCACCATGACGCCGAGCCAGGGGGCCAGGGAGGTGTCGTTGAACGGGGACGACTTGTGCCCCGGACCGGACCCGCCGAGCGCCAGGATCAGCACGATCCAGACCAGGCCCGCCAGCGTCAGGGCCATCAGCAGCCACTGGGCGATGGCGACCAGCCGCCACCAGCTGGTGACCTTGTCGCGGGCCGGCAGGCCCTGGGCCACCGCCGTGCCGAGCGCCGACTGGGCCTCGTCGGCGCGGGACCGGGCGGCCGCCCGCACGGTCCGCGACCAGGGCTCGGGCAGCGAGCCGCCGACCTCGTCGGCGAAGGCGTTGATCGCGTTGTCGATGTCGGACCGCTGCGCCTGGCCGCCCGGGCCGGAGTCGCTGGCCAGCAGCTTCTGCACCGGCGCCTGGCCGCGCAGGCGGGCGGCCAGGCGCGCGGGCGGCCAGCCGATGTAGCCGGCGGCGCTGCGCTCGCGCACCCCGTTCAGGGTCTCGGTCGACCGCCGCCGCCCCGGCGGCCTTCGCGAAGGCCGCGGTGAGCGTGCCCGCCGGGCCGGCCGGCACGTAGATCGCGGGATCCTCGGCGCGCTGGGCGGAGCCGTTGCCGTCCGGCGTGGCGTCTTCCCAGGGCGGCCGGGCGGAGGGCGACGGGCGCGTGGGCGCGGCGGTCGTCTGCCAGGGCTGCCAGTCGGCCGCGCCGGCCCGGCCGTTGCCTTCGTGCTCCTCGGCGTCCGACTGCTCCCAGGGCGGACGGGCCGGTACCTGGACCCTGGGCGGCTCGGCCGGGGACTCGCCGGCCGGGGCTGTCGGCGAGGGCTCGCTGCCAGGCGGTCTCGATGCCGGGGTGCCGGCCAGAGCGGCGCGGCCGGGGGCAGCCAGCCGGGCACCGAGTCGCCGGCGTAGACCGCGAACCGCTCGAGCAGGGCGTCGATGTCCGCCGCGATGCGGTCGGTGGCGGCCCGGCGGGCGGCGACCGCGCCGGCCAGCACGCGGCGCAGTTCGTCCAGGCCGGTGCCGGTGGTCGCGGAGGTCACCATGACCTGGGTCTCGGTCAGCCCTTCGGCGTCGAGCAGCCGGCGCAGGTCGGCCTCGCAGTCGGCGGCCTGGTCGGGGCTGAGCGTGTCGACCTGGTTGAGCACCACCGTGGTCACCGCGGCGTGCCCGGCCAGCGGGACCAGGTAGCGCCGGTGCACGGAGGCGTCGGCGTACTTCAGCGGGTCGAGCACCCAGACCAGCATGTCGGCCAGCTTGACCAGGCGGTCGACCAGGGCGGCCGAGCCGGTGACCACCGAGTCGTGGTCGGGCAGGTCGAGCAGGAGCATGCCGGTCAGCGACGACTCGCCCTCGTCGAGCGCGCTGGCCCGGGCGTAGCGGTGGCGGCGCTGCACGCCGAGCCAGTCCAGCAGCGGGGCGGCCCCCTCCATCCCCCAGACGCACGCGTGCGAGTGCTTGGTGGTCGGCCGGGTCACGCCCGGCGGGCGAGAAGTTCGCCCCGGCCAGGGCGTTGAACAGGGTGGACTTGCCGCTGCCGGTGCCTCCCGCCAGGGCCACCACGGTGTGCGTGGCGGACATCCGCATCCGCTCACCCGACCGCCGCAGCAGCGCCTCGGCCTCGGTCAGGAGTTCCTCGCTGAACCCGTCGGATCCGGTCCGGCCGGACCCGATCTTGGTCAGCTCCTGGAGCGAGGCGAGCCTGGCGGGCAGGCGCGAAGAGCGCCAGCCCGGTCACCCCGATCGTGTTCGCTGTCACCTAACCGCCTCGAGCGAGAATTCCGCCTGGTACAGCCGGATGGCCGCGACGTCGTCGCAGGCCCCGGCCGCGTCGATCACCTCAACGAACCTGACCAGCTCCTCGTCGAGGAGCAGCCGGACCCGGGCGGACAGGTCGGCGCGCGCCCTGGCCAGCAGCTCGGCCAGCGGCGCCTCGCCGAACACCGACGCCAGCATCCGCCGCGGCCCGGTGTAGACGCTGCCGTCCTCGGACTCGGCCGGCGACGCGAGCGCCGGCCGGGCCGCTCTTCGCCGGCAGCTGCTCGCCGAGCATCGCGACCAGGACCACCAGGCTCAGCGCCTCATCGTCGAAGGAGATCCGCCGGGCCGCGGACCGCGTGTCCTCGGCCTGCATGAGCCGGGCGAGATGATCCTGCCAGGCCCCGACCGCGCGCGCAGCCCGGAGCGCCAGGTCCGGTGAGGACCGGCTGAAGGCCGAGGCCTGGGCGGCGTCGGCGGCCTTGATCACGTCCGCGTCCTTGATGTCCACGTCGGCCAGCTCACCGCCGCCGCTCTGCCCGGCCGGGCCGAAGACGGACTCGAAGACCTGCTTGGCCCGCACGTCGCGGGCCCGTTCGGCGGCCGCGTCGGTCGAGCAGCACGGCCCCGGCCGGGTCGGCCCGCCAGGTGCCGTCGACGGCCTCGGCGGCCCGGTCGGCGACGGACACGATGAAGGACTCGACGGCCGAACGCAGTGCGGTATTCAGCGCGGCCTGCCGCGACGGCCCGCGGCGGGCGCGCTTGCCCTTCCGGGACGGGCTCTTGGCCGGCTTGGCCCCGCGCCGCGGCCGCAGGTCGCCGCCGACCATGCAGTCCTCCCAGCGGGCGAGCACCTCGCCGCGGAGCAGGGTGCCGTCCGCCAGGCCGGCGCTGGCCTCGGCGAAGGCGTTCTGGTAGGCGGTCTCGGCCGTCTGGCGCAGCTCGGCGCGCAGCACGACCTGCGCCTCGACGTGCGCGGCCATGGCCGGGACCCGGGTCTTGAACGTGTCGAGCACGCCGGACATGGTCTGGGAGAGCACCGCGACCCGGCGGTCGGCCCGGGTGGCGGTCTCGGTGAGCCAGTCACGGATCGGCTGGTAGGCGTCGGCCGGGAGCATCCCGTCGATGAGCGGGGTCTGCTCGATGACGAAGCGGTTCTCCGCCGAGATCCCGTTGGCGTCCAGCATGGCGTTGAAGTGACCGGTGAGCTCGGTCCGGTAGGTCTGCGGGACGCGGGACAGGACCACGCCGAGGGCGGCCTTGCGCTCGCGGGCGTGCTGCAGGACCTCCCAGACCGGCCCGTCGGCGTACCGGCTGGCGCTGGTCATGAACAGCCACAGGTCCGAGGCGTCCAGGAACTGGTAGGCGAACTCGTGGTGCGCCTGCACCACCGAGTCGATGTCCGGCGTGTCCAGCAGCGCGATGCCGCGCGGCATGCCCTCGCTCGCGGCCAGCACCAGCAGGCCGTCGCGGCCCGGCCGGGCCAGGCCTTCCTGCCTGACCCGGGGCAGCGTGGGCAGGAAGTTGTTCTCGGCGAACCAGTCGATGTCGTCGGGGTGGCAGGCCAGCACCGGGCTGTTCGTCGTCGGGCGGCGCACGCCGGTCGCGCTCACGGGCGAGCCGACGATGCTGTTCACCAGGGTGGACTTGCCGGCCCCGGTCGAGCCGACCAGGGCGACCAGCACCGGCGCGGCGGAACGCCGGACCCGGGGCAGCAGGTAGTCGTCGATCTGGCTGAGGAGCTTGCCGCGCTCGACCTTGACCTCGGCGGAACCCGCGATCTGGAAGACCAGGGGGATGGCGGCGATCCGCTTCCTGAGGTTGATCAGGGCGGCCTCGAGCAGGCGCGCGTCCACGCGGACGTGCGCCTGAGCCGGGGAGTTCAGGCGCGGGGGGCTCAGGGGCGGGCGGCTCGGGGGCGGCGGCTCGGGAGCCGGCGGCTCGGGGGCAGGGGCTCGGGAGCAGCGGGGCTCACGGTCGGCGGCTCGGGAGCCGGTGGCTCGGAAGCGGGGATCCTCGCCGGCACGGCGGGGAACTGCTCGGTCGCGGGCTCGCCGGACCGGGATCGGCGGCCGGCCTGGGCGGCGCGGTCGGCCCAGGGAGCGGGGGGCAGCGCGGAACCGGCCGCGGCTGGGGTCTCGGTACCGGGCAGCCCGGTGTTCCCGGGTGATCCAGTGCCGGGCGATGCAGCGGCCGGTGATCCAGTGGCCTGGTTATGGCCCGTATTCTCATCCCTTGCGACAGCGTTATCGTCTCGATCGGGATCAACAATGTTATCCGCTATGTCCGGTTTAATCTGCCGAGACGGCAATTCCGCGTGGGGCGGCTGGGACTGCGACGTTTGAGACTGCGGCGATTGAGGGCCGGCGTGCTGAGCGGATCCCTCTGGGTGACCAGGTGCAACCATCACGTCACTGTCATCCCCATTACGCTCCCGAACCTCACCCCCACCCGCAATATCACTGGTCACACGGCCGACCACCAGGGGTCTGCCGCCGGGAGGCGCCGGGAACGCTGCCATGCCCTGACCATCCATCGTTGTAACGTCCTCCTCGAAAACCCCGCGACGCCGGCGAGCCTGTCAGGGATCTCGCGGGTTCCCCGGGGGCGGACAGGATCCGCCAGCCCGGCCGCCTGGCACGCGGAGTTTATCCCGTTCGTCAGGCGGTTACATCGCGCATGAGCTCTGTGATCTCCACCGCGACGTTCACCACGTCGCCTACCACCACGATCGCGGGCGGCCGGACCCCTTCCTGCTGCGACACGGCTTTCCACTTGTTCCAGTGTTGAGTTAATTGTGCGCTGCGTCGGCAGAGTACCGTCTGCGATTACCGAAACGGGAGTATCCGGACTGCGTCCGTATCGCAACAGTTCGTCCGCTACAGCACCAAGCCGCTCAACGGCCATCAGGAGCACCAAGGTGCCCGAGCTGCCGCCGAGTAGTTCCCAGTTCACGGTGGATCGTTCGTCACCCGGGGGCCACGTGCACGGATACCACGTGGAACTCCTGCGCCACGCCCCGGTGGGTGACCGGGATCCAGGCGCTGGCCGGGACGGCCACCGCGCTGGTGACGCCGGGGACCACGGTGACCGGGACGTCCGCCCGCAGGCAGGCCAGCACCTCCTCGGCGCCGCGGCCGAACACGAACGGGTCCCCGCCCTTGAGCCGGGCCACGAACCGGCCCGCCTGGGCGTGGCTGACCAGGGCCGCGTTGATGTGCTCCTGGGCCATGGCCCGCCCGTAGGGGATCTTGCCCGCGTCGATGATCTCGACGTCGTCGCGCAGCTCGTCCAGCAGCGAACGGGGCGCCAGCCGGTCGGTGAGCACCACGTCGGCTTCGGCCAGCAGTTCCCGCCCGCGCACCGTGATCAGCCCGGGGTCGCCGGGCCCGCCGCCGATGATGGCGACGCCCGCCGCGGTGGCCGCGGCCGTGCCGGGCGCTGAGGCGGCCGGACTGCAGGCCGGCGACGATGGCGTCGCGGATCGCCGGCGGTGCGCCGGGGGTCACCGCTCAGCACGCCCACCCGGACGTCGCCCGCGCGACCCGAGGCCGGAGTCCAGGCGGCCGACTCGGTGGCGTCGTCGGCCCGGACGTACCAGGTCCGCTGGGCCTCGGCGGCCGCCGCGACGGCCGCGTTGACCGCCGGGTCGTCGGTGCAGGCGCAGACCAGCCAGGCCCCGTCGCCGTCACCGGGCTGGTAGCCCCGCGCCGCCCAGCGGATCCGCCCGGCCGCGGCCAGGCCCTCCAGGGAAGCGGCGACCTTCGGGGAGACCAGCAGCACGTCGGCGCCCGCGTCGAGCAGCGCGGGCACCCGGCGGGACGCGACCCCTCCCCCGCCCACGACGAGGACACGGCGGCCCTCCAGGCGCAGTCCGAGCAGGTAAGGGTCCACGGTGGCTAAGCGTAACCGTGCACGTGGTCGTGAGGGTGATCGTGGGGATGCTGGGGCTCGCCGACCCGGTGCTCGAAGCCGGGCATGCGCGATCCGGTACACGCACATGTCGCAGTTCATCCGGATGTCCCCGGACAGCGCCTCGCGGTAGCGCTCGAAGACCAGCGCGGCGAGCTCGTCGCAGTCACCGAGCACGTCGGCGACCGCGATGTCCAGCTCGGGATGGGCCGCGGCGTACTCGCGCGGCCTGCTCGGCCACCCGGTCCGGCAGCACGCCGGGGAACAGGAAGTAGCGGGGCGACCACGATCCGCCGGGCCCCCAGCAGGCGGCAGCGCTCCAGGCCTTCGGTCACATCCGGCCGGGCCAGGGAGACGAACGCGGTCTCGGCCAGCGGGTAGTCCCGGCCTTCCCAGAGCAGCCGGGCGGTCTTGACCACGTCCGCGTTGGCGTCCGGGTCGGTGGAGCCGCGGCCTACGACCAGCACCGCTGGGGGCGTCGCCGCCGGTAGCGGCGATGCGCTGGCCAGAAGATCGATGAGCAGGGGATGCGGCCCCAGCGTGCGGGCGTAGGTGAAGGTCAGGCCGGGATGGCGGGTCTGCTCGCGGGCCAGGGCAGCGGGGATGTCGCCCTTGGCGTGGCCGGCGGCGACCAGCATCAGGGGCACGGCCACGATGCGCGGCGACGTGCCGTCAGCGCGGCAACGGCGTCCCGCAGCGGCGGCTCGGACAGCTCGATGAAGCCGCCCGCCACCTCGATCCCGTCCCGGGCGGCCCGGTCGGCGACCCGCGCGGCCAGGGCCTGGAAGGCCGCGACCCCGGCGGGGTCGCGGGTGCCGTGCGCGGCCAGCAGCAGGGGCGGCGGCGTCACTTGGCGTCCGCCGGCTGCCTTGGCCTGGTCTTTCGCGATCCGCAGGAGGGCGTTGAAGGCGGCCACCGCGACGGCGGATCCGCCCTTCTCCGAGACGTTGCTGAGCGACGGCAGGCCGCTGACGCGCAGCTCGTCCTTGGCCGCGGCGGCGCCGACGAAGCCGACCGGGACGCCGATGACCAGGGCGGGCTCGACCTGCCGGCTGATGATCTCGGCCAGCGCGGTCGGCGCGCAGCCGACCAGCCAGAGCGCGCCGGGCCCGGCCTCGCCGTGGGCCAGCCGGACCGCGGCCGCGCTGAGCGTGAGGTTCGCCGTGCGGGCCAGCCGGGCGGACAGCGAGTCACCGATCTTGCAGATGACCGGGTACCCGGTGATGCCCGAGGCGACCATGCCCACGTCCGCGATGACCGGCGCGCCGCGGCGCAGCGCCTCGACCCCGGCGGCCAGCGCCGTCTCGTCGCAGAACCAGGTCGGTGACGTAGTCGAAGTCGGCGGTGGCGTGGATGATCCGCTCGGTCACGGCGCGGGTCAGCGGGGGCAGCGCGGTCAGGTCGATCCGGGACCGCAGGATCCGGTACGACTCGGCCTCAATGGGGTGAACCTCGGTCATTCTCTACCTCCCACTGACACATCTATCGCATCGGACCACGTGTAGTCGCGTGGCGTGACCATGCGGCCGGCCTGGATCCGGGTGCGCGAGGAGCCGACCACGACCAGGGTGTGCATGTCGATCAGCAACGGGTCGACCTCGGCCAGCGTAGTGATCCCGGCGGTCTGCCCGGCCCGGCTGGCGTCGCGGACCCAGCCGACCGGCGTGCCCGGCGGCCGGCGGGCGGCCAGCAGTTCCAGGGCCCGGCGCAGCTGCCAGTCCCGCTTGCGGCTGGCCGGGTTGTAGAAGCAGGTCACCAGGTCGCCGTCGGCCGCGGCGGTGACCCGCCGCTCGATCACCGGCCAGGCCGTGTGCAGGTCGGACAGGGAGATCATGACGTGGTCGTGGCCGAGCGGCGCGCCCAGCACGGCGGCGACGGCCAGCGCGGCGGTCACCCCGGGCACCACGGTCACGTCGATGTCGTCGCCGGCCAGGTCCAGCGCCGGGCTGCCCATGGCGTACACCCCCGCGTCCCCGGATCCGATCAGGGCGACCGCGCGCCCGGCGCGGGCCTGCGCCACCGCCTCGGCGGCCCGCTCCTGCTCGGCGCCCAGGCCGCTGGCCAGCACCCGCGTCCCCGGCCGGAGCAGGTCGGCGACCTGCTCGAGGTAGGTGTCGAGCCCGGCGACCACGGCGGCGCGGCGGAGCTCGGCTACTGCGCGCGGCGTCAGCAGGTCCCGGGCGCCGGGCCCGATCCCGATCACCGCCAGGCGGCCCCGCGGGCGGACCCGGGCCACCGCTACGGTGGCGTGCGCGCTGGCCCGTTTGGCGGCCAGCAGCTCCGAGCCCGGCGCGAGCAGCGCGGCCGCCTCCGCCACGCTCGGCGTGCCCACCGCGCGGCGGACGACCTCGCTCGGGTGGGGCACCGGTACCGCGGCGAGCCGGCTGGCCGGGAAGGTGACCACTGGCCAGCCCCGCTCGGCGGCGGCCGCGAGCAGACCGGGCTCGTCCGCTTTCGCATCCACCGTCACGATGGACCGAACGGAGTCGGGTGACAGCTCCAGTTCCGCCAGCGTGTCATCGATAAGGCGGCCGATCTCCTCCGCCGGTGCGCCCCGGCTCGCGCCGACGCCGACACGCAGGGAGGGGGGGCGGAAGAGAGCCACCCGTTCGGTCGATTGGATCTTGTGGTCGGTGACCACGACGGCGGGGACGCCTGGCTCGGGCCGGTCGGTGCGCACGACGTTGGGGGGGAGCGGGGGCAGCGGCCACTCGGTGTCGGAGGTGAACGTGACCCGGTCGCCGGAGAGGATCGCGGCGCCGACGGCGGCCAGGTCGCTGGCCGGGTCGACGGTGAAGCCCAGGTCGGCGCCGAAGTCGTCGAGGCCGGCGCCGCCGGCCGCGTCGCTGGCGGTGGTGATGACCGGCTCGGCGCCCAGGATCGCGGCCACCCGGCGGGCCAGGTCGTTGCCGCCGCCCTGGTGGGCGCCGAGGACAGGGACCGCGTAGCGCAGGTTTTCGTCGACGCAGACCACCGCGGGGTCTGCGGTTTTGCTGGTGAGCAGGGGGGCGATCAGGCGGACGGTGGCGCCGGCGGCGAGGAAGGCGACGATGGCGTCGCACTCGGCGAACGCGCGCGGGAGGGCCTCGGCGGCGGGGCCGTGGTAGCGTCGCGCTTCGGGCCAGGCCTGCTCGAGTCTCGTCGCGGCCGTGTGGCCGGCCCTGGTCACGCTGACCAGGCCGATCATCGGGTTCCCCAGACGACGAACACGGGATTCTGGGCGGCCAGCCGGTGCTGGCCGGCCGGGAGCGGGGCCAGCCGGGAGGCCTGGAGCTGGACGCCGTCGGCCTGGTAGCCGTGCGCGGTGAGCAGGGCCGCGGTCCCGGCCAGGCGGGAGACGGCGGCCAGCGTGACCACCATCCGGTCCGGGTTCGCCTGCTTGATCACGGCCTCGAGGACGGCGTGGTCGCCGCCGCCGGCGAAGACCGCGTCGGCCGGGGGCAGGCCTTCGAGGGCGCCGGGGGCGCGGCCGTGCTGGACCTGGACGCGGACACCGTGGCGGGCGGCGTTGTGTTCGATCCTCTTGCATTGGGCCTGGTCGGACTCGATGGCGATGACATGGGCGCCGAAGCGGGCGCACTCGATCGCCACCGAGCCCGAGCCGGCGCCGACGTCCCAGATCACCCGGCCGGGGCCGGGGCCGAGCCGGGCCAGCACGAGCGCGCGGACCTCGGCCTTGGTGATCATCGAGTCGCGGTGGGTGAACGCGTCCTCGGGGAGCGCCCAGCCGTCCGGGGCGCCCTGGTGGCCGGCCAGCCAGCGCGGCTCGCCGGACGGCTGGTCATCGAGGGCGATGAGGATGTTGGGGTCGGCGAGCTGGGTGAGATCCGTGGTGGCGGACAGGGCGGTGACGTTCTCCTCGGGGGTGCCGAGACGCTCGGCGATGTAGACGGTCTTGCCGGCGGCGATCAGGTGCTTGCTTAGGTCAGCGGCCGCTAGCGGAGCCGTGAGGATGGCGGCTTTGGGGTGGGCCAGGGCGGCGGCCAGGGCTTTTTTCGGGTCCCGGCCGTGGGCGGACAGGACCAGGGCGTCGTCCCAGTCCAGGCCGAGGCGGGCGAAGGCGAGCGCGACGGAGGAGACGGCCGGGATGACCGCGGGCGCGAGGCCGCGGGCGCGCAGGGCGCGGACGATGCCGAAGAAGCCGGGGTCGCCGGAGGCCAGCACGACGACCGGGCCGGTGGCCTGATCGAGGTCGTTCAGGGTTTCCGAGAGGTGCGTGAGCTCCTTTCGCTCGGCGCCGGCCGGGATCGGGACTGAGCGCAGGTGCCGGGGGGCGCCGATGACGGTTTTGGCCTCGGCGAGGGCCTTCGTGGCTTGCGGCCCGAGGGGACGGCCGTCGCAGCCGATGACGGTGATGGTCATTCGCGGTTCCTGAGCTGTTTGCGGGCCAGGGGATCGGCCCGGCGGAAGCCGTGGAAGTGGCCGGGGTGGTACAGGTGGGAGCGGCTGCCCGCGGCGGCCAGGCCGGGGCCGATCAGGACCAGCGTGTGCTTCCAGAGCTTGCGTTCCCTGACGGTTTTTGCCAGGTCGTCCAGGGTGGTCTCGATGATCAGCTCGTCCGGCCAGGTCACCTGGTAGGCGACCACGCACGGGGTGTCCGGCGGGTAGCCGCCCTCGAGCAGCTCGTCCTGGAGCTGGCCGGACCGGGCGGCCGACAGGAACAGCGCCATCGTGGTGCCGTGCCGGGCGAACTCCTTGACCTGCTCACCCGGGGGCATCGGGGTCTTGCCGCCGCCCAGCCGGGTCAGGATCACCGACTGGGCCACCTCGGGGATGGTCAGCTCGCGGCCGATGGCGGCCGCGACCGCGGTGAAGCTGGATACGCCCGGCACGATCTCGGTGTCCAGGCCGAGGACGTGGCACTGCTCGAGCTGCTCCTGGATCGCGCCCCACAGGGAGGGGTCGCCGGAGTGGACGCGGGCGACGGCCTTGTGCTCCCGGGCGGCCCGCTCGTAGTAGGGCAGGACGCCTTCCATGGGGAGCTGGGCGGAGTCGACGATCTCCGCGCCGGGGCGGGCGTGATCCAGTATCCGCTGGTCGACCAGGCTCGAGGCCCAGATGACGATGTCGGCTGTGTTGATGGCGCGGGCGCCGCGTTCGGTGATGAGGTCGGGGGCGCCGGGGCCGGCGCCCACGAACACCACCCGTCCCGCGCTGCTCTCCTTTCGCGGTGTCGGGGCCGGGGCCAGGGATGAGCCGCGGGCGGGGCGGGTCGCGGGGACGATGAGGGTGGACAGGTACGGGATCGGCTCGTCCGGGGCGAGGACCTCCGCGGCGGGAGCGATGAGCTCGCCAGCGAGGCCGAGGCGGGCGCCGATGACGGCGCCGTCCAGGCGGCCGGCCTTCTGGAGGCGGTCGTGCAGGAGGCCGGGGGCGGGGCTGGCGGCGGCGCCGACCTTGTAGCCGACGACGGTGCCGCCCTGGATCAGGGCCTGGTCCAGGGCGGCCGGGGGGCCGTTGAGGGGGACGAGGGTGACGGGTTCGGTGCCCTCGGCCAGGGAGAGGCCGGCCCGGGAGGCCAGGTCCTGCATGGCGGTGATGCCCGCGACCGTCTCCACCGTCACCCCGGGGACCAGGTCGCGGACGGTCTGGGCCAGGTAGCTGAAGGTGGAGTAGAGGCTGGGGTCGCCCAGGGTGCCGAACGCGACCGTGGCGGCGCCTTGGGTGAACTCCTCGGCGACCGCGGCGGCGGCCGCGTGCCAGGCGGCGGCGCGGCGGGGGGTGACGCCGCCGGTGTCGTTGAGGGCGAACTCCAGGCGCCTGATCCGGTCCGGGGCGACGTAGGTTCTGACGATCATCTCGGCTCGGCCCGGCTCTCCGGTGCTGAGCACGGGGACCAGCACGACGTCGGCCTCGCGGAGGACGCGGACGGCCTTGACGGTGACCAGTTCGGGGTCGCCGGGACCGACGCCGACGCCGATCAGCCGCTTCACGGGACCCTCGCCTTCGCGCTGGCGGCGGTGAACCGGGCCGCCGCGGCCGGGTGGCCGGCCCAGTGGGTGTGCAGGTAGGACGCGACGACGTTGCCCTTGAGGTGGCCGTCGTAGGTTCCGGTCGTGAGCTTCCAGGCGGCCTGGGGCGCGGCCGGGGGTGTGGCGGTCGTGCGGTGGAACTCGTGGCCGTGCACGACGTCACCGGCCCGGGCCAGCACCGAGTCGGCCGCGGCGACGGCGCGCCGGTAGCCGAGGGTCAGCTTCGGGGTCATCGCGGCCTCGATGTCGAGGACGCCGCACATGGGGCGGTCGTCCAGCGTGCGCGCCAGGTAGAGCAGCCCGGCGCATTCGGCGGCGACCGGCGCGCCCCGGCCGGCCAGCGCGGCCACCTGCACGCGGAGCCGCTCGTTGGCGGCCAGGCCGGCCGCGTGGACCTCGGGAAAGCCGCCGCCCAGGATCAGGCCGTCCGTCCCGGCGGGCAGGTCCTCGTCGTTGAGGGGGTCGAACGGGGCGACCTGGGCGCCGGCCGCCTGGAGCAATTCGGCCTGCTCGGTGTAGCCGAAGGTGAAGGCGGCGCCGGCGGCGATGGCGATCGTGGGGGGCGGGGTTGCGGTTCCCGGCGGCTCTGGAGGTGCCCACCGGGAGGCGGTCAGCGCGGGGGCGCTGCTGGCTAGCCGGAGCAGGGCCGTGAGATCGCAGTGAGCAGTGATCAGGTCGCCCATCGCCGTGATGGCCGCGCGCGCCGCCTGCTCGCGTTCGGCCGCGGGGATCAGGCCGAGGTGGCGGGACGGGGTGACGATGCCCTCGGTCCGCCTGATCGCGCCGTAGACGGGCAGTCCGATGGCGGCGAGGGCGTCCCGGAGCAGGCGCTCGTGCCGGTCCGAGGCGACCCGGTTCAGGATCACGCCGGCCACCGGGGTGCGCGGGTCGAAGGCGGCGAAGCCGGACGCCAGCGCGGCCACCGAACGGCCGGCCCGGGCCGCGTCGATGACGAGCACGACGGGCGCGGCGAGCAGCCGGGCCACGTGCGCGGTGGAGCCGAAATCCGGCTCGAGGCCGAGGGCGGGATCGACACCGTCGAACATGCCCATCACGCCTTCGACGACGGCTATGTCCGCCCCGGCGGCGCCGTGGAGGAGCAGCGGGGCGATCAGGTCCTCGCCGCACAGGAACGGGTCCAGGTTCCGCGGCGGGCGGCCGGTGGCCAGCGCGTGGTAGCCGGGATCGATGTAGTCAGGGCCGGCCTTGTGGCCGGAGACGGCGAGGCCTTTCCGGCGCAGCGCCGCCATCAGCCCGCAGGCGACGGTGGTCTTGCCGCAACCGGACGCCGGGGCGGCGATGACCAGCCGCGGGATGGCTACCACTCAATGCCCTTCTGCCCCTTCTGGCCGGCGTCCATCGGGTGCTTGACCTTGGTCATCTCCGTGACCAGGTCGGCCGCCGCGGTCAGCCGGGGGTCGGCGTCCCGGCCGGTGATCACCACGTGCTGCTGGCCCGGCCGGGCGGCGAGGGTCTCGATGACCTCGGCGGCGTCCACCCAGCCCCACTTCATCGGGTAGGTGAATTCGTCCAGCACGTACAGGCGGTACGTCTGCGCGGCCAGGTCGCGCTTGATCTGCGCCCAGCCCTCGGCCGCCTGCGCGGCGTGGTCTTCGTCGTCGCCGCGCTGGATCCAGGACCAGCCCTCCCCCATCTTGTGCCAGGTGACCGTGCCGCCCTGGCCGGTCTCGCCGAGCGTCTTCAGGGCCCGCTCCTCGCCGACCTTCCACTTCGCCGACTTGACGAACTGGAAGACCCCGACCGGCCAGCCCTGGTTCCAGGCCCGCAGGGCCAGCCCGAAGGCGGCGGTGGACTTGCCCTTGCCGGGGCCGGTGTGCACGACGAGCAGCGCGCGGTTGCGCCGCTGCCGGGTGGTCAGGCCGTCGTCCGGGACGGTGTCCGGGGTGCCCTGCGGCATCAGGCGGCCCTCCCCCGGGCCAGCTGCCTGCTCACCTGGCGGGCCACGCCGGCCAGCCCGGAGCCGGCTTCCAGCTCGTCGAGACGGAACAGGGTCGCTTGCAGCCGGCTGGCGAGCTGGCCGGCCAGGCCCAGCCTCAGGACCGACGATTCGCAGTCCACCACCACGCAGGCCGTGTCTTTCAGGAGGGCCGCGGCGCGGGCCAGGTCGGTGTCGCTGCCGCTGGTGGCGCGGCCGTCGGTGACGACCACGAGCAGGGAACGACGACGGGGATCGCGCAGGCGTTCGGTCGCCAGGATGCGCGCCGCCTGGGCCAGGCCCGCCGCCAGCGGGGTCCGGCCGCCGGTGGCCAGGCTGGTCAGGCGGCGGGCGGCCGCCTCCACCGAGGAGGTGGGCGGCAGCGCGACCTCGGCCCCGGTACCGCGAAACGTGACCAGGCCTACCTTGTCGCGGCGCTGGTAGGCGTCGAGCAGCAGGGACAGGACCGCCCCCTTGACCGCGCGCATCCGCTGCCGGGCCGCCATCGACCCGCTGGCGTCCACGGCGAACAGGATCAGGTTTCCCTCCCGGCCTTCCCGCACCGCCTGGCGCAGGTCGGCGGGGGCCAGCCGGATGCGGGGCTGGCGGCGGGGTTTGCTGGCGCCGCGGATGGCAGCGGCGCGGACGGTGGCGGGGATGTGGAGGGCGAAGGGCCGGTCCTGCGGGACGCGGGCGCCGACGGTGCGGCCGAACGGGCCGCGGGCCGCCGAGCGGCGCCCCGGAGCGCCCTCGCCGACGCCCGGCACGGTCAGCAGCCGGGCCCGGAACGGGGCCGTCGGGGACACGGGTGAGGTTGGCGGGGCTTGCGCCGGCGGGCGGGGCCGCTGGGTTCCGCCGACGGGGTTGCCGCCCTCGGGGAGCCCAGGGGGACCGCCGGGATCGTCGTCGGGGTCCTCGGGTCCGTCGCCGGGGTCATCGGGGTTGTCCTGATTCCCGGCGCTGGCTTCGTTCCCGGAGCTGGCTTCGTTCTCGGAGCTGGCTTCGTTCTCGGAGCTGGCTTCCCTGAGGGCATCGTCGAGGGCCTGCTCGTCCAGGCCAGGGGCGTCGAAGGGGTCGCGGCGACGGCGGTGCGGCAGGGCCAGCCGGGCCGCGGTGCGGACGTCCTCCTCGGTCACCACGTCGCGGCCGGCCCAGGCGGCGAGCGCGATCGCGGTCCGGGCGGTGACCAGGTCGGCCCGCATCCCGTCCACGCCGAACGCCCCGCACACCGAGCAGATCTGGCGGAGCACGGCGTCCGGCAGGTCGACGTACGGCAGGCGGGTCCTGGCCTCGGCAACCTGGCTGGCCAGTGTGTTGGTGTCGGCGGAGAAGCGGGCGACGAAACTCACCGGATCGGCCTCGAAGGCCAGCCGCCGGCGTACCACCTCGGCCCGTTCGGCCGGGTCGTGGCTGGCCGTTGCCTCCACCGTCAGGCCGAACCGGTCGAGGAGCTGCGGGCGCAGCTCCCCTTCCTCGGGGTTCATGGTGCCGACGAGCAGGAACCGCGAGGCGTGGCGGACCGAGATCCCCTCGCGCTCCACGTAGTTGACGCCCAGCGCGGCCGCGTCGAGCAGCAGGTCGACCAGGTGGTCGTGCAGCAGGTTGACCTCGTCGACGTAGAGCACCCCGCGGTGCGCCGCGGCCAGCAGGCCGGGCTGGAAGGCGGTGGTGCCCGCGGTCAGCACCCGCTCGATGTCGAGCGAGCCCGCCAGCCGGTCCTCGGTCGCCCCCACGGGGAGCTCGGCCAGGGTGACGGGGCGCATCTCGGGCTTGCTGCCGTCGTGCGGGCCAGCCGGGCACTGGGGGTCGGGCGCGGCCGGATCGCAGGAGTAAGGACAGCCGGGGACCACGGACACCGGCGGCAGCAGGGCGGCCAGGCCGCGCACCATGGTCGACTTCGCGGTGCCCTTCTCCCCCCGCACCAGGACGCCGCCGATGGCGGGTGATACCGCGTTGAGCAGCAGCGCCAGCTTGAGGTCGGCCATCCCGACGATGCCCGCGAACGGGTAGGTGTGGTCGGTTGTCGCCATCGAGTCAGTCCTTCCCGGGTTTCCTCGCCCGAAGTCCGGAACTCAGCGGCAGCCGGAGTCTCTGGCTCCCGGGTTACGATGGACGACCTCGCGGGTCACCTCCCGGTCACAGTTGCGGGACAGCCCCGGATTCGCACCGGCGTTCCTCCGCGTTACTGCCTCAGGACAGCATGGCATACCGGGTCAGGATGGTCCCGGGCGGTGCAGGTCCGCGAGGCCAGGTCCGCCTGACCTCCCGGGTACACTGGCCCGGGTTCGCCCGCGGCGCGTACGTTGCCAGCCGTTCGGCAGGAAACTTTCAGCTGGCCCCGGTAGCGTGAGCCTTCGTATACCGGTAGAACCGGGTGGCGAATCAATCCGCCGGTGAGCGGGCGGCAGAGTCCCTGCCGTCGGCCTGGCGACTTGGCATGTGAACCACGCGTTACCCATATTTCTCAGGAGCGACTGCGTGATCTACAGCAATCCGGAGGACCAGGTGGTGGACGACTCCGCCATCAAGGTGTTCATCGACGCCTACGGCGAGCGCGCTACTCACCTCCCGCCGGTCGCGATCGTGATCGCCGCCTACAACGAGGCGGGCGCTATCGGGCCGGTCATCGAGGCGCTGCCCGCCGAGGTGTGCGGGCTGGCCACGGCGGTGATCGTGGTCGCCGACGGCTGCGCCGACAGCACCGCGGCGGAGGCGGGCACGGCGGGCGCGCTGGTCGCCGACGTACCGGTCAACCGCGGCCAGGGCGCCGCGCTCCGGCTCGGCTACCGGCTGGCCCGTGAGGGCGGCGCCGCCTACATCGTGACGACGGACGCGGACGGCCAGTACAACCCGGCCGAGATGGCGACCGTGCTGGCGCCGGTGGTGGCGGGCGAGGCCGACTTCGTCACCGGTTCCCGGCGGCTCGGCAGCCAGGAGACCAGGGACATGATCCGCCGGACCGGCGTCCGCTTCTTCGCCAGCACGGTCAGCATGCTGACCGGCCAGAAGATCAGCGACACCACGTTCGGGCTGCGGGCCATGCGGGCCGAGGTCACCGGCGCGGTCCAGCTCTCCCAGCCGCAGTACCAGGCGTCAGAGCTCCTCATCGGCGTGATCACGCACGGCTACAAGGTGGCCGAGGTGCCCGCGACCATCCACCGGCGGCGGGTGGGTGAGAGCAAGAAGGGCCAGAACCCCCTCTACAAGCTGCACATCCCGGGGGTCAACAACTTCTTCTACGGGATGCGGTTCGCGCGGGTGGCCTACGGCACCTGGTGGCGCGAGCGTCAGCGGATCAGGCGCTCGGGATCGCCCGGCGCTCCGGAGTCGTCCGCCTCGGGCTCGGCGTCCGGGCGAACGGCTCGGGGCCGGGGTCGGTCGAGACCAGCGCCTCCTCGGCCGCGCCGGGAGCGGGCCGGCCGGGAGATCCCGCGAAGAGGACGTAGTGGAAGAACAGGAAGCGCAGCACGAACGTGCCCAGGTTGGCCACGCCGTATACGGCGTCCAGGTAGAGCACGCGCTCGACGCCGTGCAGGTGCCACCAGCCCGCGGAGTGGTAGCCGAACTTGTTCGCCAGGGTAAGGATGGCTACCACCATCGCGGAGACCACCCAGAACGGCACGGTCTCCTTGAGCAGGCTGGGCCGGCCCGTCCGCTTCCACGCCCAGCGGCTCAGGATGTAGCTGACCAGGGCCCCGGAGAACCAGGCGACCAGGGTGGCCCAGGTCGCGCTCAGCCCCAGCGGGCCGGCGCAGATCGTGAACACGATCTCGGTGGTGGCGAAGGCGGCCAGGGCCGCGACCGCGAACCGGCCGAAGCGGACACCGAGCTTGCCGCGAACCTTCCGCGTCAGCGTGCCACTGATCCGATTGGTTACCAGAGCCATCAATGTCCTAGGTTAGCTAGCCGACCATGAACAGCACTCTGAGCACGTTACCGTCACACCGCGGTACCCCGCACAGCGGCGGTGAAAAGTCAGGCCGATCACATTCGGATAACAGAGAGGCAGGACCGGGGCATGAGGATCATGGTTCTGGGCGGTGACGGGTACCTGGGCTGGCCCACGGCGCTGCACTTGTCGCAGGCCGGGCACGAGGTGGCCGTGGCCGACAACTTCATCCGCAGGCACTACGACGACGAGCTCGGGGTCGAGTCGCTGGTGCCGATCGAGCCGCTGCGGAACCGGATCGCGACCTGGCAGGAACTGACCGGCAAGAAGATCGGCATGTACGTCGGCGACCTGACCGACGCGATGTTCACGTACCACCTCGTCGAGGATTTCCGGCCCGAGGCGGTCGTGCACTACGCCGAGCAGCGGGCCGCGCCGTACTCCATGATCGACCGCAAGCACGCGGTCTACACCCAGCAGAACAACGTGGTCGGCACGCTCAACCTGCTGTACGCCATCGCGGAGATCAACCCGGACATCCACCTGGTCAAGCTGGGCACGATGGGCGTGTACGGCACGCCCAACATCGACATCGAGGAAGGCTGGCTCGAGCTCGAGCACAACGGCCGCCTGGACCGGGTGCTGTACCCCAAGCGGCCGGGCTCGTTCTACCACCTGTCCAAGGTGCACGACAGCTACAACATGGAGTTCGCCTGCCGGATCTGGGACCTGCGGGCCACCGACCTGAACCAGGGCGTGGTCTACGGGCAGGCCACCGACGAGACCGAGCTGGACGAGCGGCTGGCCACCCGGTTCGACTACGACGCGGTGTTCGGCACGGTGCTGAACCGGTTCGCCATCCAGGCGGTCATCGGCCACCCGCTGACCGTGTACGGCAGCGGCAACCAGGTCCGCGGCATCATCGACATCCGGGACACCGTCCGGTGCATCCAGCTGGCCTGCGAGAACCCGGCCAACCGGGGCGAGTTCCGGGTGTTCAACCAGATGACCGAGGCGATGTCGGTCCAGGAGATCGCGGACACCGTGGCCAGCGCCTACTCGGCCGACGTCACCATCGAGCACCTGGAGAACCCCCGGGTCGAGGCGCCCGACCACTACTACAACGTCAAGTACACCAAGCTGATGGACCTCGGCCTGGAACCGCACCTGCTCTCGGACACCCTGATCGGGTCGCTGTTCGAGATCACCAAGCGGTACGCCCACCGCGTCCGGCTCGACGCGCTCCGGCCTACCGTCGACTGGCGCAAGCCCAGCACGGGCTGATCGTGGTGGCCGTTTCCGTCTGCGCTACCTGCGGGAACCATTTCCCCGATCCGCGTCCCGAGGTCTGCGTGGTGTGCGCGGATGAACGGCAGTGGCTGCCGCCGGGCGGCCAGCGGTGGACGACGCTGGCCGAACTGGCGGCGGCCGGGCACACCGCTGACGTGCGCATGGTCGAGCCGGGGCTGACCGGGATCGGCGCGGACCCGCCGGTGGCCATCGGGCAGCGCTCGCTGCTGGTGACCACGCCCGCGGGCAATATCTTGTGGGATCCGTCGGGGTTCATCGACGAGGCCGCGGTCGAGGCTGTCCGCACGGCGGGCGGGATTCGCTTCGTCACGGCCAGCCACCCGCACTTCTACGGCGCTATCGCGGCCTGGGCAGCCGCTTTCGACGCGGAGATCCTGGTGCCCGCCGACGACGCCGACTGGCTGCGGGCCGGGCCTGACCTGCGCGTCCGGACCTGGTCAGGGGTCCTGGAGGTGCTGCCCGCGGTGACGCTGATCCAGTGCGGCGGGCACTTCCCCGGCAGCGCCGTGCTGCACTGGGCTTCGGGTGCGGAGGGCCGCGGGGTCCTGCTCAGCGGGGACACCATCTTCGTGACGCCGGGCGAGGACCGGGTGACGTTCGTCTGGTCGGCGCCGAACCGGCTGCCGCTGTCCGAGGCCGCCGTGACCGGCGTCTGGGAGGCGGTGCGCCCCTACCGCTTCGACCGGGTCTACGGCGGCTGGTGGACCCCGGTGCTGCGCACCGGCGCCCGGGAAATAGTCCGGCAGTCCGCCGCCAGGTACATCGAGCACCTGCGCGGCACGGCCTAGGCGGATGGCTGGCCCTCGGCGAGCAGCGTGGCGAGTCCGGCGTAGCCGATGTCGTGCAGGCGCTGGCCCGACGTCCGGAGATAATCAGGACCGGCCTGGATGCCCAGGCCGTTCACTATCCGGTTCATGCAATTGAACAGGCCGCAGACCAGGACCGCATCGTGCAGGGCCCGCTCATCCCAGCCCGCGGCGAAAACATCCTGGGCGTCACGCTCGGTAATCCTGGCTGGAGTCCGGGTGAGCTTGGCCAGGTAGCGGAGCAGCGCCTTCATGCGGTCATCGACCGGTGCGGAATCCAGGTCGGCGACGGCCGCGGTGAGGATCTCGGGCGAGACGCCGAACGCAGCGGCGGTGGCCGCGTGCGAGCCATGGCAGTAATCGCAGTCGTTCAGGCCCGAGACGTAGGCGGCGATCATCTCGCGTTCGGCCGCGGTGAGCGGGGACGGGGCCCGCATCACCTGTTCGTGCAGGGCCAGCAGCGGTTCCGCGGGATCGGGGTAGGTCCGGAAGACCTGGAGCAGGCCGGCGTCGGCGGGCAGGGAACTCAGGTAGGTCATGCGAGGGCCTCCATCGCTGGTCCGGGCAGGGTTTCGCAATAACGGTCCATCTCGGCGTGGCGCAGCAGGCAGGCGGTCAGGTAGACGGCAGTGGCCGGGCCGAGCGGACCGATGTCACAGCGGGCCAGCGCCGTGTAGGCCTGCGCCCAGGCGAGCCGCGGCGGCGCGGTCCAGGTGCCGGGTCCGACCGCCGCCCTCAGCACTTCGCGCACGGCCCGCCACCGGGCGGCGCCGGCCGCCTCGAGCTGGCCGGCGTCAAAACTGGCCACGCCGCGGTGCCAGACCTGGTCGGCCAGGAGGGTGACCGCCGCGGGGTCGTCGGCCAGGGACGCCACCGCCAGGCCGGCCAGCAGATGCGCGGCGTCCAGGCCGAGGAGTATCACGCCGGCCTTGGTCGACGGCGGATCGTCGACGGCGGGCAGCGAGAATACGCTGTCCGCGGCCGAGGTGCCGCCCGCGGTGCTGTCCGCGGCCGAGGCGCCGCCCGCGGTGCTGTCCGCGGCCGAGGCGCCGCCCGCGGTGCTGTCCGCGGCCGAGGCGCCGTCCGCGGGCGGGCTAGGCATGGGCGGCCTCGATGGTGGCTAGCCCGGCGCGGGCGGTCCCGGGGAGGGCCTGGTGAAGTCCGGCCGCGATCGCCGTCGCGACGCGCGCGGTCGCCACGCGATGCCCGTCGATGTTCCTCGCGGCCGGCCCGAGGACCATGCCCGCGGCCGCACCGACCGCGAACACTCGCGGGGCCCGGCGGTAGGCCAGGGTCCTGGCGTCCAGGTCGGGCCATCCGTCCCTGGTCGCGGCGATATCCGGCGGCAGCAGCGGCGGCCCGGCGGACGGGGTGGTGCCGAGCGCCAGCACGACATGATCCGTCTCGACCACGCTCCCGCCGGCGAGCCCGACGGCAACCGGGCCGCCGGAGCCGGACGATATCCCGGTGACGGCGCAGCCACGGTGCACGCTCAGCTGTCCGGTAGCCTCGGCCAGCTGCAGCAGCGGCCGGAACTCGAGCATCACCGACGCCCGACGATGCACGTTCATCAGCTCCAGCCGGTCGGCCCACGGCGTACCGTCGAACCTGGCCCTGCCTTCGGCCCGGAAGAACGCGACGTTCACGTCCGCGCACTGGTAGCGTTCCGCAGGCGCGCGGAGGACCCAGGCGACACGGCGGCCATCGCGAAGCGCGTTGGCGATCAGGTGCGCGGCGGTGAGGCCCGCGCCGACCACAGCGACCCGCTCGGCGTTGTCTGGCACGGGTTCGTCCCAGTAACTGCACCCTCCGCCCGCGGTCCAGCTGGCAGGCGCGTCGCGCCGTTCCTCGCCCGGGCAGAGCACCACGTACCGGGCGGTCAGCTCCTGGTGCCCGGCGCGAACCCGGACCGCCTCGGGGCCTGGAATCAGCGCGTGCGCCTCGGCCTGCCAGGTCCGGGCCGTGACCTCATGTGTCGCGGCGACGTGGCGGCAGTAGGCCGCGAACACGTCGACCGGCACCACCGACCGATGGCCCGCCTGCGCCATCCGGATCTCACCTCGCTCCACCGCGGTCAGCAGGGACCAGTGCAGCCGGGCAAAATCCAGCAGCTCGCAATCCCGGTATCCTTCGACGCCCGGGTGATGCTGGTACGGCGAGCGCAGCACCCGCTGGTCCAGCCGGTCAATCCGCTCGAAGAACCGGCGGCAGGGCCGACCCGACCGATCGAGCAGCACCACGTCACGCACGCCCCGGTGCCACAGCGCCGCCGCCGTGGCCAGGCCCGCCGGGCCGGCTCCGACGATGACGACGTCGGCGGCGTCAGGCGGCCGGGCCGACCCGGCGCCGAGCTGGGCGGGCCCGGGTTGGGGGTGCGCTGGCCACGGCCTGCGCCGGGGCGAGCAAAGTAGCTGAGGATCGGGGGTGAAGCGGGTCACCGGCCGTCAGCCGATTATCGTCACCGGCACGATCAACTCGACGACGGCCCGCTGCGGCAGGCCGCCGGTCAGCATCTCCTGTAGCCGCTCGGCCGAATTTCCGAGGTCCTCGGCGGTCGCCGGACTGTACCGGGAGTAGGTATAGGTGGGCCTGCGGGCAGAGGTCTCGATCGAGTAGACCTTCAGCAGCGCCTCCCCGGGGCGCACCTCGCCGTCGTAGAAAGTCAGCCTGCGCTGGTCCGGTGTCATGAAGGTCTTCGCGAACTGGCGGGACAGCACCATCGTGTCCTCGTCGTTCACGAACGTGGTCTCTTCGTCGGTGGTGGCCTGGATGGCCACCCAGGTCTGGTCCGTCAGGTTGGTTTCCGACTTGATGATCTGCCAGCGGCCCGGCTCCGGCAGGTTCACGCACAGCGATAGGTCGTGGTCAGGGGTGTCGATGGCCCCCGAAATCATGATTACGCGACGGCGCACGTCCGCTACGCCCGCCATTTGGATATCGCGCGCACGCACACGGCCGGAAACGTCCAGCCCAGGGAGATTCGCCATTGGGTGCCCCGATCCCTTTAAGGTAGGCTATTCAGCGGTAAATTACGCTACCTGACGGGATGCGCGCCTGTCAAAGGTTTGAACCGGCGTATTGACATGAATATTTCATATCTACCGTCTGACGTTTTCCTATGACTGCTCGCGTCCCGGCCGTCCCGCCGGGACGGCCGGTGCCGGAACCGGCCGGGTGCACTGATCGGACCGCGGGCGAAAGCCCGCTGAGCCCTGGTGAGCTAAGACTTCTCGGCAATGAGCGGTTAACCTGCGAAAACACCGGGATCCGGGACTGCGCGGTCGAGGCCGGGAGCCGCACTGGTCGGCCCGACGTAGACGATCCCGAAAGAATCGAGGCCGAGGACGCGGATCTTGACTGCGATGTCGCATTTCGCAAGTACAAAGAATTCCATGGTCCTGGTCACGTCGTCGATAACGGTGTACTCGGCGAATACATCCCGGCTAGCCACCGCGAACAGCACCTTATTAACGATGTTCCGCTGCCCCTGAGTGGCACTTCTCGACCATTGCTCGAGCAGCTCGAGGCCTGATGCCAACCGGAACGGCAGCGGTTGCGGCTGGTTTTCCCCTGCGATCGCCATGATGTCAGCGCCCCTTTCCGGCTGATACCGACCCGGGTGGCAGGCCCGGATGCGATACGTTATATAACACTGTTGTGCTAACAAACCATAGCGGTGTTATGCAACAGTGTCAAGTAAGCGGTTGCCGGAAGTCATCCGCGTCAAGCATCGGCGCTCTGCCGTGTGCGAGTGGGGCGTTACGCGGCATAGTCGACTCGCATCCGGGTGGGCCCTTGCTCGGGCCGTACTCGTGCCGTGCTCTCGCGGGCAATCTGGGAGATGCGCGCCGCGGCGGTAAAGGCAATTATCCAAAGGAGAATTCGTACCACCATCCCGGCGAGAGGTAGAACCGTGAGCGCGACTGATGTATACGCCGACCTGATCGCGGAGAACGAGGCCCTCGATCAGCTTGTGGCCGGACTAGATGCCTCGCAGTGGGACCTGCCTACGCCCGCACCCGGGTGGACGGTCAAGCATCAGGTGGCGCACCTCACGTCGATCGCCAGCCTCGCCGAGCTCGCCGCATCCGATCCGGAGGGATTCCAGGAAATGGCAGCCGGGGCGGCCGATGACTTCGATGGCGCAGTCCAGGGTCTCCTCGCGCCGTACCTCGCCGCTTCACCGATGGTCCTGATGTCCCGCTGGCGCTCGGAACGGGACGCCGCGGCCAGGGCGCTGTCAGCCCTGCCGCCCGCCCAGATGGTGCCCTGGGTGGCACGGTCAATTCCGGCGGGGATCCTCGCCTGCGCCGGCATCATGGAACTCTTCGCGCACGGCCAGGACATCGCGGACGCCGTCGGCGTTCAGCGTCACTACAACGATAGGATCCGGCATCTGGCTGAGTTCGCGGCCCGCAACCGTGATTTCGGCTACCTGGTACGCGGCCTCACGCCGCCTCCGGAGCCATTCAGGTTCGAACTCACTGCGCCTTCCGGGGACCTGTGGGAGTTCGGTCCGGCTGATGCCGGACAGCGGATAGCGGGTCCGGCGCTGGACTTCTGCCTGCTGGTAACGAGGCGCCGTCACCCTGACGACCTTGCCCTGACGCCTACCGGCGCCCTGGCCGATCACTGGATGGACATCGCGCAGGCCTACCGCGGCTCGCCCGGCGCGGGCCGGCGGCCGGGTCAGTTCGGCACACACGAGGCCGCCCTGGTCTAGCCCAGACGGCCGTTCCGGTTTTCATCTGAGTCCGCCGCTGGCGGAGTAAGGAGCAGGGGATGCGTCCCTTCCGCATTGAGATTCCGCAGGCCGACCTCGATGACCTGCATCGCCGCCTGGAAGCCGCGCGCTGGCCGACGGAACTGCCCGGGGTCGGCTGGGAGCGCGGCACGCCGCTGGACTACCTCAAGGAGCTGGCCGAGTACTGGCGCAGCAGCTACGACTGGCGGGCGGCCGAGGCCAAGCTGAACGAGTTTCCGCAGTTCATTACCGAGATCGACGGTACCGACGTGCATTTCCTGCATGTCCGCTCACCTGAAGCAGACGCCACGCCGGTGATCATCACCCACGGCTGGCCGGGGTCCGTCGCCGAGTTCCTCAGCGTCATCGGGCCGCTGACCGACCCGCGGTCGCACGGCGGCGATCCGGCTGACGCATTCCATTTGGTCATTCCCTCCATGCCGGGCTTCGGCTTCTCCGGTCCGGCCCGCGAGGCCGGCTGGAATGTATTCCGGATCGCGAGCGCCTGGGCCGAGCTCATGCGCCGGCTCGGCTATGACAGCTATATCCCGCAGGGCGGCGACCTCGGCGCCTGGGTCAGCCTGACCCTGGCGGGCGTCGACTTCGCGCACGTCCGGGGCGCGCACGTGAACTTCCTCGTGACTCCCCCGTCTGGCGACCCGGCGGAGATGGCCAGCCTCAGCGGGGACGACCTCGGCCGCCTGGGCCAAATGGTCAAGTTCCTCAACGAGGGCTCTGGATACATGAAGATCCAGTCCACCCGGCCGCAGACGCTTTCCTACGGGCTGACCGACTCTCCGGTCGGTCAGCTGGGCTGGATCGTGGAGAAGTTCTGGGAGTGGACCGACTCGGCCAAGGCTCCCGAAGACGCGGTGGACCGCGATCAGATGCTCACCAACGTGATGATCTACTGGCTGACCGCCACCGCCGGCTCCTCGGCCAATTTCTATTTCGAGATCGCCGACATCCTGCCGACCGCAGCCACGCCGCCCAGCCCTCCGCCGCCGCTCCCAGTGCCGCTCGGCGTGGCCGTATACGCGCGTGACGCAAGCCTGCCTATCCGGTCATTCGCGGACCGGCAGTTCCCGAACATCGTACACTGGCGCGAGTACGACCGGGGCGGCCACTTTGCCGCCATGGAACAGCCCGAGGTGTTCATCTCCGACCTGAGGGAATTCGCCCGCACCCTGAGGAGCTAGCGGCTTCCCCCGACGGCCGCAAACCCGCTGCCGCATAGTAAGCGAGCCGGTTTAGCACCCGGGGAAAACGGGAATAGAGCGGAGTCCGGCTGGGTATCCTCCGGACGTGCCCCGTCCGTCGAAGAGACGAGGAATGAGAAATGAGTATTCCGCAGGTGGTCTCGGCTAGCGAATGGCTGACCGCCCGTAAGGAGTTGCTGGAAGCAGAAGAGCAGGCCGCCCGGGTACTGGCCGAGGTCACGGCTAAGCGCCAGGAGCTGCCGGCTGTGAAAGTCGAGAAGGACTACGCCTTCGAGGGTCCCGCAGGCAAGGCGAGCCTGCTGGAGTTGTTCGAGGGCCGGCCACAGCTCATCATTCAGCACTTCATGTGGGACCCGGCCTGGGAAGAGGGCTGCCCGTTCTGCTCGTATCAGGCTGACGCGGTCGGGCATCTGGCTCACCTGCACGCCCGCAATACCACCTATGCCGTGGTTTCCCGCGCCCCTATTAGCAAGATCGAGCCGTTCCGTCAGCGGATGGGCTGGTCGTTCCCGTGGTACTCGTCGCTGGGCAGCGACTTTAACTACGACTTCCACGTCACGCTGGACGAGACCGTCGCCCCCGTCGAGTACAACTACCGGACCCCGCAGGAGCTGGCCGATATCGGCCAGGGCTGGTTCGCCCGGCCGGGCGAGAAGGGCGGAGTCAGCGTCTTCGTCCGTGACGGTGACACCGTCCTGCACACCTATTCCCTCTACGGCGACGGCGCCGACCCGCTCAACGGCACCGATCACCTGCTCGACCTGACGCCGCTCGG
The DNA here is from genome assembly GCA_963839095.1 of uncultured Actinomycetota bacterium. Taxonomy (GTDB): domain Bacteria; phylum Actinomycetota; class Actinomycetes; order Streptosporangiales; family Streptosporangiaceae; genus Palsa-504. The sequence continues at coordinate 27,148 of CAWIUF010000022.1, forward strand.
CCGCCAGGAGGTGGAATTGCACCTGCACGACAAGTACCCGCAGGGCTGAGCGCGCGCCCGTAGCGGGGTTTCTGCCGACGAAGACCGCCCCGGCCACACGGGGCGGTCTTCGTCTTCTCGCTGCCTGGGCTTTCCGGCCGCCACGCGGGCTGTTGCGGAATTGGCTGCCGGGCTGGCCGGGCCGGTGCCGCGACGCGGATGGCGGCAGCCTGGCAAGCGCGGGCCTTGCGGCCTGGTCAGCCCGCCAGGCTGGCGAGGCCTGGGGGTGAAGGTGGCCGGCGGTCAGGGCCTTGAACAGGTTGTTGACGGTGCAGGCAAAGGTCCACTCGGCAGCGGCTTTGGCCTTGCCGCGGACGGATAGCTGGCGCAAGCCCATGTTGTGCTTGATGTGGCCGTGGGGGTCTCGGCGATGTGGCCCCGCTGGCGATCCCGTCCTGGGCCCTGAGCCGCTCGCGCATGTCCTGGACGGCGGGCCCGCCCTGGTCCGGGCCCGGCCCGGCGTCACTACGGCCGCGGGCGGCTTCGTCCATCATCGGCTCCCACCAGGCCATGTCCGAGGGGTCACCGGTGGTCTCCCGGTACGCGTACGCCCACACGAGCACCGCCAGCAGCATGTCCGGGTCATACCCCGCCGTCCCCGGACCCCCCGGTTCGCCGACGCAATGAAACCCCGACGTACCGGACACACCCCGCGCCCCGACACGCCGCGATTCTGCAACAACCCGCCTGGCACGGTTGAAGGCTCGACCTTCCCTTCCGCGGCCTGCCTCCAGGCGGCGACATCGTCCTGTCGCGCGGTCGCCCACCGCCCGGGCCTGTCGCCTGGGCTTGCCGTTACCGGGAAGACGACTAACTCGGCCGGGTACCAGGGGCAGAGTACCCGGCCGAGTCGTGGTCTCGGGGAAGTGCCTACACGACCGCAGGCACGGCTGCCGTCAGGTAGACGGGGAGACCGCTGTGGCCGTTCATGATGAACGTCCCCTGTGGCTCCAGCTCCTCTGGCCGCACGGCCAGCGAGAGGTCGGGGAACCGGCTGAAGAGGGCAGGCAGAGCGACGGAGGCCTCGAGCCGCGCCAGCGGAGCGCCGAGACAATGGTGCACACCGTGGCCGAACGAAAGGTGCGTCTTATTCTGCCGGGTGACGTCGAAGCAGGCGGCGGTCGCGCCGTGCACGGCCGGATCCCGGCCCGCGCCGGCGAAGCCAATGAGCACTGGCTCCCCCTTGGCGATCGTCACGCCGCCGATCTCCACGTCCTCGGTAGCATAGCGGAACGGCAGCTGGGCGACGGGCGACTGCACCCGCAGGGTCTCCTCCATCACCGCGGTCCACGGAAGCTGTCCCGAGGTCACCAGCTCACGCTGCTCAGGGTGGGTAAGCAGGCCGAGAACGGCATGGGTCAGGACGTTCATCATGGTCTCGGAGCCGGCGCCCAGCATCAGGTGCAAGGTCCCGACCAGCTCGTCGTGCGACAGGTGCGAGCCATCTTCGTCGTAAGCGGCGATCAGCGCGCTGGTCAGGTCATCGCCGGGGCGCTTTCGCTTTTCCGTGACGAGTGCGTCCATCGCGTTGTGCCACTGCTCGACGTTGCGCTGGGCTTCTTCTGGGCTGAGCTGAGTATTGATATTGACCTCGCCGCCGCGCAACACGTCGACCCGGGCAGATTCGGGCACGCCGAACAGATCGCAGATCACCCGGGCGGGCAGCGGATAGGAATACCGCGCCTTCAGGTTGACGACCTCGCCCTCCGGGACGGTGGCCAGGTCGTCGAGGAGCTCGGTGGCGATCTGCTCGATGGCCGGACGCATGTTCTCCACCCGGCGGGCGGTGAACGCCTTGGAGTTCAGCCTGCGCAGGCGAGCGTGGTCGGCGCCGTCGTGCGTGGTCATGTTGTCCATCACGACCCAGCCGATCATCGGCCAGTCGGGCGGGACCTCGCCGTTGATGAACGCGGCCCAGTGCTTCCGCGGGTCCTTGGCGAACTGGTTTCCGGCCAGGATCTGCTTGACCAGCTCGTGACTGGTCACCGACCAGGCCAGAATGCCGCCGGGGAGTTCGACCCGAACGACCGGGCCTCGCGCACGCAACCGGGCGGCCTCGGCGTGGATATCTCTCCCCGTACAGTCGAGAACTACCGGGCACTTGGGATCGGCCATGTCACAACCTCCACTGAGCATAATCATCTGTAGCTGAATATCGGCCACGCCGGCACGCGACGAGACAGCTGCCATTCAGCAGCCTCATCAAAGGCGTTGGCTTTACGATATGGCTATATTAATGATAAGACGGAATGCCGCTGAGATAACTATTCCAGATTGCTCGATATGACGTCCGCCCGCGCCGCGAATTGCGCCAGCACGGACTCGGCCAGCTCGGGTGTGATGGGATTCTCCTGGCCTAGGACCGGCTCCGACACGACCCGGTAGGCGTCCGGGCTCAGGCCGGGAATGCTGGCGGCGCCAGTGCCGCAGAGGACGGTAATCGCCGCGATCGGGGGATCCCAGGCCGTCAGCAGAGTGTTCCGGCAGGCCAGGAGGAAGGCAAGCCATCCGCGGTACCAGGCCAACAGCTCCGCGAACACGTCGGATGCGCCGTCGAGCCCGCTGCGGACGGCCACCGCGGTGAGTTCCTCCCTGAGGGACTCCTCCATTGCGGCGACCGACTCGCCAGGATCACCGGTCAGGGCGGGGCAGGGGCGCGGGGCGGCCCCGAGGTTATCCAGGAATTCCGCGAACCGGTTCCAGACGTGCTCCTCGTCGGGCCAGGCAGGCCCGACCAGGATGACCTCGACCTTCCTGGAGCCTTCCAGCAGCTTCGCGACGTGCAGGGACAGGGTCGATGCGCTGCAGTGACCGACGATGTAGACCCGACCGGCGCCCGGGCTGGAAGCAAGGAACGCTTCGGCGCACGCGGCGGCCAGCTCGGGCAGCGGCACGTAGAGCTGGTCCTGAAGCACGCCGACCGGATCGATCTGGTACACCGGGTGGCCGTGGGCGCGAGCACTCAGCAGCTGACTGAGGCGGGGCGCTGTCGAGCATTCCTGGAAGTCGGCCACCAGGACTGGCTCGGCGTTCCCCGTGGTGAGCTGCTTGAGGATCAGTTCACTGCATACCGTGGATGTCATATCACTTTCCGTTCAGGCAACCTTGACGGATTCGGCGTCGGCAGGGTCGGCCGGGCCGGACACGGGTACGGACGCGGACGCGCTGGCCGCGGCGCCGACGATGAGGCGGCGGCGGCGGGACAACAGCACGCGCGAGATGACGCCGGGCCGCATCAGCGCCTGCGGCGGATCGACCAGGCCAGCCGCGCGCAGGAACGCGCCGGTGAGGGTGCCGTCGGTCACCGCGGCCGCCTGCAGCCGGGGAATATAGGCGTTGCCCATCCGGGTCTTCAGCGTCCGGCGGCCCTGCACTCCCGAGAAGCCGAGGTCGGCGCCTGCGGACATGTCCCAGGGCACGTCGATGAGCCGGGCCAGGTCGCGGAAATACCGAGCGGGGCGGGGCGGCCCATCCGCGAGATGCTGGCGCAGCAGGCCGGCCTTGATCGCGGCCACGGTCATGCCCTGGGCGTATACCGGATTGAAGATGCACGCCGCATCCCCCATCACCAGCAGGCCGCCGGGGACGCGGGTCAGCCGTTCGTAGTGGCGCCTGACACTGGCGGGGAAGTGGAACGACATCGGCTTGCCCATCGGTTCGGCGTCGCGGACGGCCTGGTAGATTTCCGGCACCGGCAGCGACCTGACGTAGTCCAGGAAGCCTGCGTGGTCGACTGGCGGCCGGTCACCGAGGATGCCGGTGAGGGAGATGGCGTAGCGATCGGGCATCCTGGCGAAAATCGCGCCGCGCCGCATGGCCGGCGTTGCGACCGGGATGATCGCGATGTCTTCGCCGATAGGGTCGAACGGCAGCGGGGCCGAATAGTCGCAGGTGGTGTACGTCAGGTCCATAATGACCCGCTCTTCCTCCACGCGCTGGTAGTCCAGTTCTTCCAGCCACCGCGGGGTGCGGGAGCCGCGGCCCGCGGTGTCGATCACCAAGTCGGCCTCGAGTACCTCTTCCGGCCCGCCCGCGCCCGGGCCCTGCACGCGGACGCCGGTGATCCAGCGACGGTCCGCCGATGCCACTAGGCCGCGGATGTCTGTACGCTCGCGGAAGGTCACGTTGGGCAGGGCCAGCACTCGGCGGCGGAGGTGATGCTCGAGCAGCGGCCGCCCGGCCGCCACGCAAATCAGCCCGGTCTGCGCCTTTTGCATCATCTGGCCGTTGAAATACCAGCTCAGGCTGGTCCCGAAGTCTCCCGTCGGCACCCCGCAGGAAACCAGCTCGGCCGTGAACCCGGGAAAGAGATCGTCGAAGATCTGCTGGCCGCGAGCCAGCAGGGCGTGGATGTGGTGACCCTGCGGGATGGCGCGCCGGGGACCGGCCTGGCCAGAAAGCACGTCGCGATCGATTACCGTCACCTGGTCGTATGTCTCCGCCAGCACCCGGGCCGCGAGCGACCCGGCGATACTGCCACCAAGAACCACCGCATGATTACGCACTGAACCGACCCCTAACAATTCGGGCATATCTGCGATATAAAAGTATGCCGTCCGGGATTAATGTGATTCTCGCTGGATGCTCTGCTGACTTGATAGCGGCAATTTCCGGTTGAATTCATGAATTAAGTTGAGCGGCAGCTACCGCCGGCTTCTCCCGTCGTGCGGTTCCCGGCGCCGGGCCGGCCAGGGATACGCGGTCAGGAGGTAATGGTGACCGCCTGACCAGCGAGGAAACTGCTCACCCCTCTGGCCGTCGGCGTATTCAGGAAGCTCTTCAGGCTGATCTTGACGCCGGCGTGCTCGGCCAGCCGGGCGACGAGCACCGCGGCCAGCAGGGAATGACCGCCCAGGTCGAAGAAGCTGTCCTCGACCCCGACCCGGTCCACCCCGAGCACCTGCGCGAACAGCTCGCACAAGATCTCCTCCTCGGGCGAGGCCGGCTCGCTGCCACCCGCCCCGGCCGCGAAGTCCGGCGCCGGCAGCGCGCGCCGGTCCACCTTCCCGTTCGGAGACAGCGGCAGCCCGTCGAGCACCATCACCGCGGCCGGCACCATGTAATCCGGCAACATCGCCGCCGCCGCCCGCCGCAACACCACCGGATCGGCCACCCCGGCCGCCGCCGGCACCACGTAACCCACCAGGCGCCGGTCCCCCGGCCGGTCCTCCCGGACCACCACCACCGCCTGGGCCACCTCCGCCAGGCCCAGCAGCACCGCCTCGATCTCCCCCAGCTCGATCCGGAACCCCCGCACCTTCACCTGATCATCAGCCCGCCCCAGGAACTCCAGCTCACCCCCGGCACTCCAGCGGGCCAGATCCCCGGTCCGGTACATCCGCTCCCCGGCCGCCCCGAACGGGCACGCCACAAACCGCGCCGCAGTCAGCCCCGGCCGGTTCAGATACCCCCGCGCCAGCTGAGCACCCGCCACGTAGACCTCGCCCGCGACACCCGCGGGCACTGGCTGCAGCCCGTGGTCCAGTACGTAAACACGCATGTTCCACATCGGCCTGCCGAGCGGCACGATCCCGCCCGGGAACTCGTCGTCGGGTCCGATCGAGTAGTCGGAGCATGCCACGGTGGTTTCGGTCGGGCCGTAGTTGTTGATGATGGTCAGACGCGGGCTGCGTTCACGCCACGTCCTCAGCTGCGCACCGGACACCGCCTCTCCGCCTACGATCATCTGGCCGACCGGGGCGCAGGCGACAGGGAGTTCAGCCAGCAGGGACAGGTGGCTCGGGGTGACCTTGAGGAAGGTAAAGCCGCCGGGGGGGACAGCGGCGGGCAGCTGTTCATCGATCGCCGCCAGATGCACGGAACCACCACAGCTCAGGGTGCCGTACAGGCCAGTGACGCTCGCGTCGAACGAGATCGAGGTGGGCAGCAAGGTGCGCCCGGCGAGATGCGGATAGGCATGCCGGGACCGGGTCAGGTAGTTGACCGGGCCGGCATGTGGAATGACTGTGCCTTTGGGCCGGCCGGTGGATCCGGAGGTATAGATCACGTAGGCGGGGTGGGCGGGGTGCAGCGGGGTGCGCCTGTCGGCGTCGGTGAGGTCGGTGCCGGGGTAGCTGGCTATGGTCTGGCGCAGGCCGGGGTCGTCCAGGATCAGGCTGGGGGCCGAGTCGCCGGGCAGCCCGGCGTGCCGGGCCGTGGTCAGCGCGAGCGCGGCCCGGGCGTCGCTGAGCATGTAGGAGATCCGGTCGGCCGGGTACTCCGGGTCGACGGGGAGGTAGGCGGCGCCGGTCTTGAGGACGGCGAGCAGGGCGATGACCAGGTCGGCGGAGCGGTCCATGGCGACCGCGATGAGCTGTTCGGGGCCCGCACCGAGGGTGAGCAGGTACCGGGCCAGGCGGTTGGCGTGCTGGTTGAGCTGGGCGTAGGTCAGCTCGGTGTGCTGGTAGACCACCGCGATGGCGTCGGGGGTGCGGGCGGCCTGCTGCTGGAACAGCTCGGGCAGGGTCGCCGGGGGCACGGGGCGCGCGGTGTCGTTCCACTGGTCCAGGATCTGGTGCCGCTCGCCGGGGGTCAGCACCTCCAGCGCGCTGACCGGCTGGCCGGGGTCCGCGGCCGCCTGGCCCAGCAGCCGGGTCAGCCGCCCGGCCAGGGTCTCGATGGTGGGCCGGTCGAACAGGTCCAGGGCGTACTCGAAGCTGAAGTGGAGGCCGCCCGGTCCGCCGCTGGCGTCGCGCTGCTGGCTGAAGGCCACGGTCAGGTCGAACTTGGCGGCCTGCAGGGCGAGCGGCTCGGCCTGGGCCGACACGCCGCCCGACTGCCAGTGCCCGGTGCTGGTGTCGTCGGAGGTGAGCATCACCTGGAACAGCGGGTGACGGGACGCGGACCGGGCCGGGTTGAGCACCTCGACCAGCCGCTCGAACGGCACGTCCTGGTGGGCGTAGGCGGCCAGGTCGGTCTCCCTGACCCGTTCCAGCAGCTCGGCGAAGCTCGGGTCACCGGCCAGGTCCACCCGCAGCACCAGCGTGTTGACGAAGAAACCGGCCAGGTCATCCAGCGCCTGATCGGAACGCCCGGCGACCACCGAGCCCAGCGGGATGTCCGTCCCGGCTCCCAGCCGGGACAGCAGCGCCGCCAGCCCGGCCTGGATCACCATGAACACGGTCACCTGGTGCTCCCGGGCCAGCCCGGTCAGCCGGCGGTGCAGGTCCGCGTCCAGGTCCGCCACGACTTCTGCGCCGCGGTGGCTGGGCTCGGCCGGCCTGGCCCGGTCGAACGGCAGCTCCAGTTCCTCGGGCAGCCCGGCCAGCGCCGACTTCCAGTACCCGGCCTGGCTGGACACGACGCCGACGGCGTCCTGGCCGCCGCCGAGCAGCGCCCGCTGCCACAACGTGTAATCGGCGTACTGCACCGGCAGCTCCGCCCAGCCCGGCGCCTGCCCAGCCAGCCGCGCCTGGTACGCCTGGGCCAGATCCCTGACCACGATCCCCATCGACCAGCCATCGCTGGCGATGTGATGAGTCAGCAGCAGCAGCACGTGTTCCTGCTCGCCCACCACGAACAGCCAGGCCCGGACCGGCAGCTCCCGGGCCAGGTCGAACACATACCGCGCGGCCTGCTCCACCTGCCCCGCCAGGCCAGCCTCATCCACCCGGGCCACCGTAACCTCCGGCACCGCCGTCCCGGCCTCCACCACGTGCTGATACGGCTCTCCCCCGCCCACCGGGAACACGGTCCGCAGCGACTCATGACGCCCGACCACGTCCCGCAACGCCGCCGTCAGCGCACCGGCGTCCAGCCGCCCGCGCAGCCGCCACGCGAACGGGACGTTATACGTCGCGTCCGGACCATGGAACTCCGCCAGGAACCACAGCCGCTGCTGGGCGAACGACAGCGGCAGCCGCTCCGGCCGCGGCACCGGCAGCAGCGGCGGCCGGGCCCCGGCCGCCCCGTCCAGCGCGCCGGCCAGCGCCGCCACCGTCGGGTTCTCGAACACCGCGCGGATCCCCACCTCCACGCCCAGCACCGACGCCACCTTGCTGACCAGCCGGGTCGCCAGCAGGGAATGACCGCCCAGGTCGAAGAAGCTGTCCTCGACCCCGACCCGGTCCACCCCGAGCACCTGCGCGAACAGCTCGCACAAGATCTCCTCCTCGGGCGAGGCCGGCTCGCTGCCACCCGCCCCGGCCGCGAAGTCCGGCGCCGGCAGCGCGCGCCGGTCCACCTTCCCGTTCGGAGACAGCGGCAGCCCGTCGAGCACCATCACCGCGGCCGGCACCATGTAATCCGGCAACATCGCCGCCGCCGCCCGCCGCAACACCACCGGATCGGCCACCCCGGCCGCCGCCGGCACCACGTAACCCACCAGGCGCCGGTCCCCCGGCCGGTCCTCCCGGACCACCACCACCGCCTGGGCCACCTCCGCCAGGCCCAGCAGCACCGCCTCGATCTCCCCCAGCTCGATCCGGAACCCCCGCACCTTCACCTGATCATCAGCCCGCCCCAGGAACTCCAGCTCACCCCCGGCACTCCAGCGGGCCAGATCCCCGGTCCGGTACATCCGCTCCCCGGCCGCCCCGAACGGGCACGCCACAAACCGCGCCGCAGTCAGCCCCGGCCGGTTCAGATACCCCCGCGCCAGCTGAGCACCCGCTAGGTAAAGCTCCCCGGCGATGCCGACAGGGACGGGGTTGAGCGCATCATCGAGCACATAGGCGCGCGTGTTCCAGATCGGCCGGCCGATCGGCGGGGTATCGCTGACCACGCTGTCCCCGTGCCACGACGTGGCGTAGACGGTCGCTTCGGTAGGACCATAGATATTCGAGATCCGGGCGCCAGGCACCCTGGCGAGGATGGCGCTGACCGCATGCGAGGTGAGGGCCTCGCCCGCCACGACGACGTTCTGTGCCGTCAGCGGATCGCCAGGCCCCGTCAGGACCTGGGAGAGCGCGGAAGGCACCGCGCTGATCAGGCTCGTCTGCCAGGGGGCGTCGGCGGGCTCGGCCAGCGCCAGGATATTGCGGACGATCTGCAGGCTCCCGCCGGAGACCAGCGGGCTGAAGAGCTCGAATACCGAGACGTCGAAGTTAAGCGAGGTCGAGGCCAGGACCCGGGAGAGTCCGGTCCCTGCGAACTCGGCCGACGCCCATGACAGCAGGTTGGTCACGCCTCCGTGCTCGACGACTGTGCCTTTGGGCCGGCCGGTGGATCCGGAGGTATAGATCACGTAGGCGGGGTGGGCGGGGTGCAGCGGGGTGCGCCTGTCGGCGTCGGTGAGGTCGGTGCCGGGGTAGCTGGCTATGGTCTGGCGCAGGCCGGGGTCGTCCAGGATCAGGCTGGGGGCCGAGTCGCCGGGCAGCCCGGCGTGCCGGGCCGTGGTCAGCGCGAGCGCGGCCCGGGCGTCGCTGAGCATGTAGGAGATCCGGTCGGCCGGGTACTCCGGGTCGACGGGGAGGTAGGCGGCGCCGGTCTTGAGGACGGCGAGCAGGGCGATGACCAGGTCGGCGGAGCGGTCCATGGCGACCGCGATGAGCTGTTCGGGGCCCGCACCGAGGGTGAGCAGGTACCGGGCCAGGCGGTTGGCGTGCTGGTTGAGCTGGGCGTAGGTCAGCTCGGTGTGCTGGTAGACCACCGCGATGGCGTCGGGGGTGCGGGCGGCCTGCTGCTGGAACAGCTCGGGCAGGGTCGCCGGGGGCACGGGGCGCGCGGTGTCGTTCCACTGGTCCAGGATCTGGTGCCGCTCGCCGGGGGTCAGCACCTCCAGCGCGCTGACCGGCTGGCCGGGGTCCGCGGCCGCCTGGCCCAGCAGCCGGGTCAGCCGCCCGGCCAGGGTCTCGATGGTGGGCCGGTCGAACAGGTCCAGGGCGTACTCGAAGCTGAAGTGGAGGCCGCCCGGTCCGCCGCTGGCGTCGCGCTGCTGGCTGAAGGCCACGGTCAGGTCGAACTTGGCGGCCTGCAGGGCGAGCGGCTCGGCCTGGGCCGACACGCCGCCCGACTGCCAGTGCCCGGTGCTGGTGTCGTCGGAGGTGAGCATCACCTGGAACAGCGGGTGACGGGACGCGGACCGGGCCGGGTTGAGCACCTCGACCAGCCGCTCGAACGGCACGTCCTGGTGGGCGTAGGCGGCCAGGTCGGTCTCCCTGACCCGTTCCAGCAGCTCGGCGAAGCTCGGGTCACCGGCCAGGTCCACCCGCAGCACCAGCGTGTTGACGAAGAAACCGGCCAGGTCATCCAGCGCCTGATCGGAACGCCCGGCGACCACCGAGCCCAGCGGGATGTCCGTCCCGGCTCCCAGCCGGGACAGCAGCGCCGCCAGCCCGGCCTGGATCACCATGAACACGGTCACCTGGTGCTCCCGGGCCAGCCCGGTCAGCCGGCGGTGCAGGTCCGCGTCCAGGTCCGCCACGACTTCTGCGCCGCGGTGGCTGGGCTCGGCCGGCCTGGCCCGGTCGAACGGCAGCTCCAGTTCCTCGGGCAGCCCGGCCAGCGCCGACTTCCAGTACCCGGCCTGGCTGGACACGACGCCGACGGCGTCCTGGCCGCCGCCGAGCAGCGCCCGCTGCCACAACGTGTAATCGGCGTACTGCACCGGCAGCTCCGCCCAGCCCGGCGCCTGCCCGGCCAGCCGCGCCTGGTACGCCTGGGCCAGATCCCTGACCACGATCCCCATCGACCAGCCATCGCTGGCGATGTGATGAGTCAGCAGCAGCAGCACGTGTTCCTGCTCGCCCACCACGAACAGCCAGGCCCGGACCGGCAGCTCCCGGGCCAGGTCGAACACATACCGCGCGGCCTGCTCCACCTGCCCCGCCAGGCCAGCCTCATCCACCCGGGCCACCGTAACCTCCGGCACCGCCGTCCCGGCCTCCACCACGTGCTGATACGGCTCTCCCCCGCCCACCGGGAACACGGTCCGCAGCGACTCATGACGCCCGACCACGTCCCGCAACGCCGCCGTCAGCGCACCGGCGTCCAGCCGCCCGCGCAGCCGCCACGCGAACGGGACGTTATACGTCGCGTCCGGACCATGGAACTCCGCCAGGAACCACAGCCGCTGCTGGGCGAACGACAGCGGCAGCCGCTCCGGCCGCGGCACCGGCAGCAGCGGCGGCCGGGCCCCGGCCGCCCCGTCCAGCGCGCCGGCCAGCGCCGCCACCGTCGGGTTCTCGAACACCGCGCGGATCCCCACCTCCACGCCCAGCACCGACGCCACCTTGCTGACCAGCCGGGTCGCCAGCAGGGAATGACCGCCCAGGTCGAAGAAGCTGTCCTCGACCCCGACCCGGTCCACCCCGAGCACCTGCGCGAACAGCTCGCACAAGATCTCCTCCTCGGGCGAGGCCGGCTCGCTGCCACCCGCCCCGGCCGCGAAGTCCGGCGCCGGCAGCGCGCGCCGGTCCACCTTCCCGTTCGGAGACAGCGGCAGCCCGTCGAGCACCATCACCGCGGCCGGCACCATGTAATCCGGCAACATCGCCGCCGCCGCCCGCCGCAACACCACCGGATCGGCCACCCCGGCCGCCGCCGGCACCACGTAACCCACCAGGCGCCGGTCCCCCGGCCGGTCCTCCCGGACCACCACCACCGCCTGGGCCACCTCCGCCAGGCCCAGCAGCACCGCCTCGATCTCCCCCAGCTCGATCCGGAACCCCCGCACCTTCACCTGATCATCAGCCCGCCCCAGGAACTCCACGGTGCCGTCACGCCAGTAACGCGCCCGGTCGCCCGTGCGGTACCACCGCAGTCCCCCGTACTCGACGAACCGCTCCGCGGTCAGTTCCGGATTGCCCCGGTATCCTGTCGCGACCCCGGCGCCGCCGATCCACAGCTCGCCGACGGTGAGGTCCGGGCAGTCCAGGCCGGAATCATCGACGATGCGGAACCACTGATGAGCCAGCGGCCGCCCGTACGGCACCGAACGCCAGTGCGCCGGAACGTCGGTGACCTCCTGAATATTCGACCAGATCGACGCCTCGGTGGCACCACCCAGGGCGGCGAAGCGGGTGCCCTGATTCAGCCGGGCCAGACGGGGGGGCAGATCCAGGCCGACCCAGTCACCGGACAGCAGCACCGCCCGCAGGCCGGCCAGCCCGCCCCGGGCGGCCTGGCCGGCTGGTACGGGCGTGACGCCCTGTTGTTCGGCGGCGGTTACGAGCATCTCGAAAAGAGCGGGCACCGAATTCCATATCGTGACGCCGTGCCGACCGACGAGATCGAGCCAGCGGCCGGGCTCGCGCCGGTCCTGTTCGCCGGGGAGCACGACACCGCCGCCGGCGGTCAGCAGGCCGAAAATGTCGTAGACCGACAAATCGAAATCCAGCGACGATATCGCCAGGACCCGGTCGCCGGCCGAAACCCCGAACCGGCTGTTGATGTCGGTAATGGTGTTCATAGCCGCACCGTGGGTGATCTCCACGCCCTTGGGTTCACCGGTGGAGCCTGAAGTGAAGATCACGTACGCAAGCTCGCTAGCGGTCACCGTCGCCGGCCGGGGCCGCCCTGGCGCGGTCAGCGCCTCGGGTACCGTAACCACCGTGAGGCCGTCTGACCAGCCGTCCGCTATCCCGGTCAGGGCCACCCGCGCACCGGACAGCCTCGCCACCCGGGCCCGACGCAGCTCAGGCTGCGTCGCCGAAACCGGCACATAGACGGCGCCGAGAGCCAGCACGCCAAGGACAGCCATCACCTGCTCGGCTCCCTTGGGCAGGGACACCACGACCGGATCGCCCCGGCTGACTCCCCGTTCCCGCAGGCAGCCCGCTATCCGCAGGGCTGCGTCAGCCAGTTCCCCGTAGCTCGCCTGCTGCCCCTGGCCGGCGATCAGGGCGACTTGGTCCGGCTGGGCGGCAGCGCGGGCGAAAAAGCCCTCGTGCAGCAAACGTGCCGCGCCGGCCGCCTGCGGGTCCCGCGCTGACCGGCCCTGGTACCCGGGCAGGTCAGCGTGCCACTGAGCCGCCCGGCGGTGTTCACGGGGAAGCAGGATGTCGATCTGGCTGACCGGCCGGCCCGGGTCGGCGGCGGCGGCCTCCAGCAGCTGGATCAGCCGGGTCGCCATGGCCTGGACCGTGCCTTGATCGAACAGGTCGGTGGCGAACTCCCAGGAGGCCGCGATTCCGCCGGGCTGGCCGCCGGGCACAGACCGCTCGGACAGCATCAGCGCGAGGTCGAACTTGGCCACTCCCGCGCTGCCGTCGCTGAGGGCCACCTGCAGCCGGGGCAGCCGCAGGACACGCTCGGCGGTGTTGTCGAAGGCCATCATCACCTGGAACAGCGGATGCCGACCCAGCGACCGGACCGGGTTGAGCTCCTCGACCAGCCGCTCGAACGGCACGTCCTGGTGGGCGTAGGCGGCCAGGTCGGTCTCCCTGACCCGTTCCAGCAGCTCGGCGAAGCTCGGGTCACCGGCCAGGTCCACCCGCAGCACCAGCGTGTTGACGAAGAAGCCCACCAGGTCATCCAGCGCCTCATCGGAACGCCCGGCGACCACCGAGCCCAGCGGGATGTCCGTCCCGGCTCCCAGCCGGGACAGCAGCGCCGCCAGCCCCGCCTGCAGCACCATGAACAAGGTCGCGCCGCTGCCGCGCGCCAACTCCAGCAGCCGGGCATGCAACTGCGGCTCGATCCAGGATCCTGCCGTCCCGCCGCGGTAGCTGGACACCGCCTGCCGGGGCCGGTCCGCGGGGAGAACGAGTTCCACGGGCAGCCTGGCCAGCGCATCGCGCCAGTACTTCAGCTGCTGGGAGAGCAGACTGGCCGGGTCGTCGTCGTGGCCCAGCAACTGCTGCTGCCACATCGTGTAGTCGGCGTACTGCACCGGCAGCGGCGCCCAGTCCGGTGGGGTGCCACCCAGCCGCGCGGCGTACGCGACCCCCAGATCGCGGCAGAACGGGGCCATCGACCAGCCGTCGGTGGCAATGTGATGGATGACCAGCACCAGCGTGTGCTCGTCGGGCCGGACGGTCAGCATCCACGCGCGGACCGGCAGTTCGCGGGCCAGATCGAACTCGTAACGGCAGGCCTGGTCGACGGCCTCGGCCAGCCCCGCCCGACCCGGCTCGGCGAACACCACCGCGGGCCGGGCCGCATCCGGCGGCAATACCTGCTGGAACGGATCACCGTCCGCCTCGCGGAACATCGTGCGCAGCGCCTCGTGCCTGCCCGCCACATCCTGCAGTGCCGCCTCGAACGCCGTCGCGTCCAGCACCCCGGACACCCGTGCGATCAGCGGGATGTTGTAGGTCGGACTGGGTCCCTCCAGCTTGTGCAGCAGCCACAGCCGTTGCTGGGCGAACGACAGCGGCAGCCGCTCCGGCCGCGGCACCGGTACCAGCGGCGGCCGGGCCCCGGCCGCCCCGTCCAGCGCGCCGGCCAGCGCCGCCACCGTCGGGTTCTCGAACAGGGCGCGGATCTCCACCTCGGCACCCAGCTCCTGCCTGATCCTGCTGATCACCCGGGTCGCCAGCAGGGAATGACCGCCCAGGTCGAAGAAGCTGTCCTCGACCCCGACCCGGTCCACCCCGAGCACCTGCGCGAACAGCTCGCACAAGATCTCCTCGCGCGGTGAGGCGGCCGCGCGGCCGCCGAGGGCAGCGCGGTAGACCGGTGCGGGCAGGGAGCGCCGGTCCAGCTTCCCGTTCGCGGTCAGCGGCAGCCCGTCGAGCACCATCACCGCGGCCGGCACCATGTAATCCGGCAGTCTGGCGGCCACGGCACGACGCACCGCGCCGCCGTCCACAGTCGCGCCAACGGCAGGCACCACGTAGCCGACGAGGCGCCGGTCCCCCGGCCGGTCCTCCCGGACCACCACCACCGCCTGGGCCACCTCCGCCAGGCCCAGCAGCACCGCCTCGATCTCCCCCAGCTCGATCCGGAACCCCCGCACCTTCACCTGATCATCAGCCCGCCCCAGGAACTCCAGCTCACCCCCGGCACTCCAGCGGGCCAGATCCCCGGTCCGGTACATCCGCTCCCCGGCCGCCCCGAACGGGCACGCCACAAACCGCGCCGCAGTCAGCCCCGGCCGGTTCAGATACCCCCGCGCCACGCCCGCGCCCGCCACGTACAATTCGCCTGGCACCCCCACAGGAGCCTGCCGGAGCTCGTCATCAAGCACGAAGACCCACAGGTCCGGGATGGGAGTGCCGATGTTGCTCGCGCTGCCCCGCGAGGAGGCATCCACGATGTGACCGGTCACGTGGACGGTCGTCTCGGTGATTCCGTACATGTTCACCAGGACCGGGCGCCGGCCGGCTGTCCGCAGCCAGCGCGCCACCCGGGTGCAGTCCAGCGCCTCGCCGCCGAAGACCACATACCGCACGGCAAGCCCGGAGTCCTCCGGCCAGCAGTCCATCAACTGGTAGAAGGCCAACGGGGTCTGGCTGAGCACCGTGACCCGTTCCTCAGCGAGCAGCTCGCTGAACTCGGCGGCCGAGCGGCTGACCAGGTACGGGACCACCACCAGCCGACCCCCGGTGGCCAGTGCCCCCCACATCTCCCATACCGAGAAGTCGAACGCGCAGGAGTGAAACAGCGTCCACACGTCTTCGGGGCCGAAGTCGAACCAGTCGCTGGTCATCGCGACCAGGCGCGCCACATTGCGGTGCTCCACCAGCACGCCCTTGGGGCGGCCAGTGGATCCTGAGGTGTAGATCACGTAGGCCGGATGGGCCGGCTGCAGCGGCGCCAGACGGTCCTGGTCGCGGAGCGCGGCGGCGTCGAAACCCGCCACCTCGGCACCGGTGACCTCATCGTCGACCACCATCCGCGGCACGTCGCCAGCCGGCACCCGGTCGGTCATGGCCTGGTCGCAGACCAGCAGCACGGCCTGAGCGTCACCGAGTATGTAGGCGATGCGGTCGACCGGGTATTCCGGGTCGACGGGCAGGTAGGCCGCCCCGGCCTTCAGCACCGCCAGCAGCACCAGAACCAGGTCAGCCGACCGTTCCATGACCACCGCGACCATCTGCCCGGGACCCGCGCCCCGTGACACCAGGTACCGCGCCAGCCGGCTGGACCGCCGGTCGAGCTCAGCGTAACTCAGCGCTGTTCCGCCGAATGTCACGGCGATGGCATCCGGCGTCCGGGCCGCCTGCGCCTGGAACAACTCCGGCAACGTCCGTGCGGGCATGCTCCGGCCACCGCCGTTCCATTCGACCGGGATCGCGTCCGGCGGGCGCGGCGTACCGATAACCTGGCTCTCGTTCATTCTTCTGCTCCCGGACCTGAGCTCGGCTGGATAAAGGCGGCAGCTAGCGCAATCGTTCAGGCACGCTCCGACCGGGTGAGGCTATGCGGGCGCATATCAGTCCAGTTCGCCTCGACATAATCGACGCAACCGGCCCGAGAATCGGCGGAGTGTCCGATATCCCAGCCCTCCGGGACGCGAATATGAGCAGGCCAGAGGCTATGCTGGCCCTCCTCATTCACGAGGACCAGGAATAGACCATCCGCGTCTTCGAAAGGATCAGACACGATAACCTCATTCTGCTGCGGGATTCAGTGATAAGTCATGCCGTACTCGAGCCTGTCAGGCAGGTTCATGCCGGTCAACTTCGGGATTGCTCGCGCGACCCGGGAGTATCGTGACTTTCCTCTCCGAAAAGATCCGGAAAATAATTGATATCTGCGGTCAGCGAAGCCAGCAGGGTCCCGATCTGCGCGCCGGAGCCTGCGGCATCCCGCAGCAGGTCGCGGTGGCGGTGGCGGTTGCGCGGGGACAGCGGAAGGGAGCCGGCTGACAGGTACCTGATCGCACCCTCCTGATCGCGCTTGGGGACCACCGCGGATTTCGCCTGGCGGCTCGCGCTGAACGGGATGTCAAGCGTTCCCGCCGCGAAGGCGTCCACGATCGCTGGCACGGTATCGCCGGCCCGCCCCAGGACCGGCCCCACCAGGTCGTCTACCTCGGACAAGATCCAGTCGCGCTCGTCCCGGACCCGCGCATCGTCCACGGAGATGAAGTCGAACAGCGGGGAATTGGCACGGTCGGCGAGGCGAAGCCCGTCGGCGTTGGCCTGAACGTCGGGAATCCCGAACGCCTCTTGGTACGTCTTGGTCACGACCTTAGAAGCACCGCCCAGGCGCGCGGCAAGCGCCCCGTAGAAGATCAGATCTTCCGCGTGCTCGCGCAGCCGCGGGAATACGCCCATGAACTCGTGAAATACCGCGTGCACCGCGACATGGCCAGGCAGGTAGCGTTCGGCCAGCACGGGTATCGCGCGTAGTGCGGCAATGTCCTGGACGAGGTGGCCGCCCTGCGGATAGGCCACCGAGATGCACCGTACGCCCGCGCGGGCGGCTAGCACCGCTTCCAGGACGCTGATGGCCAGGCTGATCGAGGGCGGCATCAGGACCGCGGTCAGGGTACCGAACAACTCCCGGTCGATCACCACGCCCATCTCTGCCAGTGCGCCACAGCGCCGGTCGACGGCCTGCCAGGCCCGCAGCGACTCGCCGAGCGGATGGGCCTTCGCGTAGGGCAGGTTGTAGGAAATCCCGCCGCCCTCGAAGGAGGTGATGCCGGCGGCGATGGCCACGTCGAACAGGATCCGGGCGTCTGGTGATCCGTGCCTGATCTCCAGCGGCGCGGTGACCGCCTCGTTCAGCTCCCGGCCGCGCTGCCAGCCATGGGTGACCAGCGGATAGCCGTTGAGATCTCCGGGGTGCAAGTTAAGGGAGCGCATAGCCTGCTCGAAGCGGCGCAGACGGGTGTGCGAGTCGATGGTGAGGGTCAAGATGTCCGGCGCGGCCTGTTCCTCCAGCCGCACCAGCAGCGCCTTCATCTGGAGGTGGTCGCCGACTCCGCAGCGAGGCTGGATGGCGACCCGGCCGGAATCACGGGCGCGCCGCAGCACCTGGGCCGCGGTGGGCTTGCCCATCGAGGTGATATAGGCCGCAGCATCCCGCAGGCCGGGCCGTGTCACGAAACGAGGGCCCCGGCCCGGCTGGCCGTCCGCGAGATCCGCAGTTCGTCGAGGACCGCCGGAAGGTCGGCGATGTCGGTGACGATCCGGTCCACTCCGAGGGCGTAGAGCCGCTCGTGGGCGGCGGGATCTTTCCGGCTTCCCACCGACAGATTTCCGCCCACGACGACCGGGCAGTTGATGAGCCCTGCCTTCCTGGCCGCAGGCAGGTCGCGCAGGTCCTCGTGAGCGTGGCCGTTGAGGCTGCCTATCAGCACCGCCTCGGCGGCCGGATGCTGCTGGCAGGCAGCTGCGAACTCCGCGATCGAGGTGCAGGGACCGAGGTTCACCACGGAATAGCCGAGTTCCCCCAGGCTAAGGGCGATGAGATGGTTGGCCACGGCATGACTATCGCTTGCGGCAACACCGAGGATGACTAGCCTGGGGCCGCCCGGGCTGGCTGGATCGGCGATCGGATGCGGCCGGGCCATTGGTACTCTGCGCGCCATCTAAAGCCCTCTCCAGTCCTGGTCGGGATCCGCTGCCGCCCGACAGAGTATGCGCCGGTAGCCTGCCACCCAGTCCAACGAGGATTGCTCGTCGAATTCGTCGAGGTTGTAATGAAAGTATCCAATGAGCTCACCGGACGGGAGGAAATCCATTTGCCAGGCGGCGCCCATCGGTATTTCGGATGCCACCTGTTCCTGGACAACGCGCTTGCGCACCTGGTACGAGTGCTCGGCGATCTGGAATTCTTTGTCCTCGAACTGCGGCTGGAACATGCCGAGAATGATGTGGCTCAACCTGGAATTTTCGATCGGCCGCATGAGTTCAGGCAGTTCACGCTCGATATGCTGGATGGGGATCTCGTTGGAGTATGCCTCCAGGCAGGTCCGCCGGGTCTGCGTGATGACGTTCCGGAAGCTCGCGCATTCGCCGACGCCGGTCCGCAAGGGGAGGAAGTTCATGAACGTCCCCACGATGCCCTGGATGTCGGCGTCGTTGCGGGCATTGGAGAGCGTCTTGATGACCGGATCGGTGGTGCCGGTGATCTGGCAGGCCAGCACATTGAAGGCCGCGAGCAAGACCATGAACACGGAGCTCCGCATCTGGCCGGCGAGCGCGGAGATCGCTGACATCACATCGCGGTCGACGACGAAGTAGTGAGCGGAGTAGGGCTGAGTGTGCCGAGCCGGGATGGGCCGGTCGGTCGGCAGGGCGAAGATCCGTGCCCCGTTCAGCTTGGCCCGCCAGTAATCCACCGCGCCGCCGGAGGCCGAGTCGGCGAGGCGCCCCTGTTCCCACGCCACGAAATCCCGGTACTGCCAGACATCGGGCAGGTCCGCCGGGCGCCCCGTCGTACGGGCCGCGTAGAAGGCCGCCAGATCCCGCAGGATCAGCTGCATGGACCACCCGTCGGACGCGGTGTGATGGCTCACGAGGATGAGGAGGGAATCCCGGTCGTCGAAGCGCTCGAGCCTGGCCCGCAGCAGCGGGAGCTCGCGCGGATCCAGGCGGCCGTGCTCGGCCGCGAGCATCAGCTCCTCGGCGTACAGGTCACGGGGACGATCGGCGGCCGACGGAAGGTCGCGGACCTGCAACGGCACCGAAGTGGCCGGATACACCTGCTGATGACGCGGGCTGGCGTCCCTGGCCACGATGGTACGGAGGCTTTCGTGGCGGCGCACCACGTCGTCGAGGGCTCCTTGCAGGGCATCGATATCGACCCGCCCGGTGATGCGCACCGTCCTGCTGGACAGGAACCGGGGACTGAAGGTCCCGGCCTGGTCGCCCTCGTCTCCCTGGCACCACATCTCCTGAGTGCAGGACAAGGGGAAGCGGCACGGCGCCTCGTCCGGCCGGGACGGAGATGCAGCCGTCGCGCGGCCCTGCTGCACCCCGGCGGTCATGGCTGACCCGCGTTCGCGAGGGCGTCGAGCCGCCGGTCGAGTTCGGCAACCGTGGGCGCGTCAAACAGGTCGGCCATCGGCATCTTGATGCCGAAGGCGGACGAGATCCGGGCCGCGAGCAGCATGGCGTGGACCGATCTGCCGCCCAGGCTGAAGAAGTCGTCATCGACTCCGGGCCGGGGCACGCGGAGCACCTCGGCAAATATCTCGCACAAGATCTCCTGACGGCCGGTGCCAGGCGCCCGGTAGGCGCTCGGGCCGCTCAGGTCCCGCGGGGGCGTGGCCGACGAGCCTCCCGTCCCGCAGACCTCCCCCATTGCCGCGCAGTCCATCATTCGCTCACCGTCCATCTGCAGGTCATTTCCGAAACATCCGGGATACGCTGCCGGCCCTCGTCGGTGCCCGGCGATATCTCACCGTCGCAGCCCGGGCCGGCGGCTGGCATCTTTTCTGTTGCGCACCGCTGCCGACGGCCCTGGGGTCAGTCCCCCACGGCCGCGGCTACGGGCTCGGGCTCGGGCTCCACACCTGGCGCCGGAGCGGGCCGGGTACGCTCGCCCCACCGGGCCACCGCCGGGGCGGCCAGGCCGAGCAGGAGGAAAAGCCCGCCGAGACCGATCCAGCCGGCCCGGCCCAGGCTCAGCACGAGCCCGATCATGAGAATCGGGGCCGCCGATGCCCCGGTGCTAAAGCCGATCCCGACTAGGCCCTGGTACTGGCCCTGGGCGTGTTCGGGGGCTAGGCCGAAGTCCAGGGCAAACGAGCCGGCCGCGTAGAAGAGCTCGCCGAACGTGTGCAACGTAACGGCGGCGACCAGCAGGAGCAGCGCCGCCCAGCCGGGCAGCCCGGCCGCTAGTCCGATCGCCGAGCAGCTGAGCAGGAAGACCACGCCGGACCGGCGCAGCGCGTTCCCGCCCTGCTGTGCGGTCTTGACCTTGCTGCCCAGGCGGACCTGGAGCAGGATGACCAGCACGGTGTTGATCAGCAGGAAGGCGGGCACGCACCACCGCGGCGCATGGGTATGGCCGACCACCCACAGTGGCAGCGGCAGGAAGAGCACCCAGTACTGCATGGAGATGGCCCCGGCCAGCACCGCGTAGGCGACGAACGGCTTGTCGCGGAGCGCGATCCAGCGCCCGGCCTCCGCCTTCGGCTTGGGCAGCGGCTCGTAGTGCGGCAGGCGGCCGAGAACGGCCCAGCTGACCAGGAACGTCGCCGTGTTGACGATGATCAGCGTGCGCAGCGCGACCGGCGTGCCAATCTGCAGGGCGATCGCGCAGCCGACCGCGCCCAGCGACGTGCCGAGGTTGCCGATCGCCCGCGTCACCGAACGGTACGTGGTTGCGTTCTCGCCGCCGACCCGGCGCAACAGCGGCCCGTTGGCGGCTTGGACGGCGTCAAAGCAGAGCATCTCGAGGCAGACCACGACCAGGAAGGCCGCGAAGCCATGGATGAAGACATAGCACAGCGTGACAAGGCACTGGACGAGTAGTGTCCCCCGGACCACGCCGCGCGGACCGCGCCGGTCGGCCAGGTCGCCGATCGGGATGGCCGCGATCATGCCGACGAACGACGCGATCGTCATGCCCACGCCGACCTGACCGGTGGATAGGTGCACGACGCGGGTGAAGTACAGCGTCATGATCGTCCAGACCAGCCCGAAGCCGAAGGTGTTGACGAGCATGGACAGGCCGTACACCCGCTGTGGGCCGGGCTCAGGTACCAGTGACCTGAGCACGCCGGAGGGACGCAGTTTCCGCATGATCTACCCCTCGTCTGGTTCGTCGTCTGATGTGGCGCGAGACCCTTCTCCCCGACGCTGGCACGGACAGTACCGGGACGGCATCTCCGGGATTGCCCCACTTCGGCCGGCGGAACGCCGGTGGTCAGGTGCACGCCCGTTCCCTGATGCCCGCGAACAGGTCATCCTCGGGCAGCTCGCTGTCAACGACCGATCGGGCCAGGTAGTAGTCTTCCGTCGGCCACACGTCCTGCTGAACCTCCAGCGGACAGCAGAACCAGAAGCCGTTCGGGTCGATCTGGGTGGCGTGGGCCTTGAGTGCCTCGTCCCTGACCGTGAAGAAATCAGCGCACGGAACCCGGGTGGTGATCGCAGGCTCATGCCAGTCCCCGCGCGCCTTCGCGCGCTCCTGCCACTCCCCGAGGATCTGCGGCGTGGGTGATTCCATGCCGCGGCGGAGCATCTCCTCGTGCAGGGCCGCGAACTTGGCGGTCTGGCACGATACGAAGTAGTAAAGCTTGAGCGGCTGCCACGGCTCGCCGACCGCGGGATACGCGTCCGGGTCGGCTGCCGCCTCGAACGCCGCCACGCCGACCCGGTGGGTCATCACATGATCCGGGTGCGGGTAGCCCCCGTTCTGGTTGTAGGTGAGCATCACGTGCGGCCTGAACTCGCGGACGGCCCGCACCAGCGGCTCGGCCGCCTCAGTGACGGGCGTCAGCGCGAAACAGCCCTCGGGCAGCGGGGCCGGCGGGTCACCTCCGGGTAGCCCTGAGTCGACGAACCCGAGGAAGCGTTGCTCTACCCCGAGGATCTTCCTGGCTCGCGCCATCTCCTCACGCCGCCGCCTGGGCATGTCGGCCTTGATCTCCGGCCGGTCCATCGCGGGGTTCAGGATGTCGCCGCGCTCCCCTCCGGTCAGCGTGCAGACAAGAACACGTACCCCGGCCGAGGCGTAACGGGCCATGGTGGCGGCACCCTTACTCGACTCGTCATCAGGATGCGCGTGCACGGCCATCAGCCGCAGCTCCGCATCGGGCTCGACTAGCAACGGTGGCCTCCCTCGTCGGGCCGACCGCACTAGCCGCCAGGTGGCGGCGCCGAGGGCTAGCGGGCCTGCCCGGATGCCGACTGTACGACCAGCGTGCCAGCCAGCCGCCGGCGCGGCGTCTCCGCCATTGCGCTGTGCTACCTACGGCGTGGAGGAGTCCACCTCGGGCGCCGCCTGGTCGAGTCCGGGAGCGGCCCAGGCCGGGCCGATGTAGACGATCCCGAACGAATCGAGGCCGTGTACGTGGATCTTGACCGCCAGGTGGCACGTGGTCAGGACGAAGAACTCCATCGTCCGGATGACGTCATCGACGACCTGGTACCGGGTGAACACGGACAGGTCCGTGACGGCGAGCAGTACCTGGTTCACGACGTCCAGCTCGGCCCGGGAGGCATTCCGTGACCATGCGTCGAGGATGTCCAGGCCCGAGGCCAGGCGGAACCCGTAGCCCGGGCGGCCGGTTGATTCCATCGGTACGCCCATGCTCGTGCCGCCTTCTTGGTCTATCGGTTTATATAACACTGTTGTGTTACTAACCATAGCGGCGTTATGTAATAATTTCAACGGTGAGCCCACGACGACTTGACCCAAACAACCGGATCGCCCTGATAGACATCGCCGCCCGGCTGGTATCCGAGGAGGGACCCGGCGCCCTGTCCACACGCCGCCTCGCTACCGAGGCCGGCACCTCGACCATGGCGGTATACACCTATTTCGGCAGCATGAGCGCCTTGGTGCGCGAGATCGTGCACGAAGGATTCACGCGCCTGGCGCAGCAGTTCGACCTCGTCGAGCCGACCGTTGACGCAGTGGCCGACCTAGCCCTGTTTGGCCGGGCCTACCGGTACATCGCGATCACCAACCCGCACGTGTTCAACGTGATGTTCGGCGGATCCTCGCTGGCGGGCTTCGCCCTCACCGAGGAGGACCGCCAGCACGGCCGCTACACGCTGAGCGGAGTGGCCGACTGCGCGCAGCGGTGCATCGCCTCGGGGCGGTTCCGCCCGGAAGACCCGGCGCTGGTCGCGCACCAGATGTGGCTAGGTGTGCACGGCACGGTCACGCTTGAGCTCGGCGGCTACCTGATCGAACCTTACGACGCCGACCGCTGTTTCGAAGCGCAGCTGGTCAGCCTCATGTCCGGGGCCGGCGACAACCTGCAGGACGTCGTCGCCTCGGTGGCCGCCTCCCGGAAGCGGTTCACCGAGTCCGCATGGTCCGCTTAGGCAGGCTTACCGGCTGAGCGGAGCTGACACCAGGCCGGCGGCCGGGACGGGTTCGGCGGCGGCCGGGGCGAGGCTGTTCAGCTGGGCTTCGAGGTCGGGCAGGGCTAGCAGGATGGGCAGGTCCGTCCGCTGCCTTGCGCGCAGCTCGATCGGTATGGGCGTGGGAGTGCCCGGCCGTCACCACGACCGGGCCCTGCCCACCAATGAGCAGTGACCTGCGGGTCCACGGCTCGGGATCGGTGCTGTCCGCCACCGCCACCGCGTGGACGAACCAGCTGCCCACGGGCACGCAGCCCAGGTGATAGGACGCGGGCCGGCTGGCCGGAGAGACTTCGATCATGGCGGCGGAAGCAGGCCGGCGCTGCACGATCGGCGTGTCGAACGCTCCGACATACACGCTCGCGGCGGCGTATTCGCGCGGCAGGGTGATCGTTCCGGCCAGCGCGCCGGTCCCCGGCGCCGGCGCGCACCACGGATCCGGCCGGTCGAATTGCCCGTACTGCGACATGCGGCGGAACCGTCCGGGCGAGACGCCGACGCTGTCGGTGAAGTGGTTACTAAACGAGCCGAGGCTGTTGTACCCCACCGCGAAGGCGATGTCGGTGATGCTCAACGAAGTGTTGAGCAGCATACGTTTGGCCTGATAGATACGGACCGCGGAGAGGAACCGGCCCGGGGTGACACCCGTGGCATCGCGGAAAACGCGGGAGAAATGAAAGCGGCTCAATATGGCGCTGCTCGCCACGTCGGCGAGGGACAGCGGCTCGCTGTACCGCTCCGATATGCACTCGATGGCACGTTCCACGGCATTGTTCATTCCGATCCCTTCCGGAAACGCATCGCTCATCCGGCGGACTTAACCCCGGGCGACGAGCACACGTCCCTTATCGCGTACCAGACCGCGTATTAAGCACTCTGCCGCAGGCCGCTCGGATACCGCTGTAGCCAAGCTCGTGCGAAGCTAGGATGCAGCCGCAGCGCCGCTAGGGAAATATCCGAGAATCCAAGCCAGGAATTATGTGCACGCAAATGGCGCCGTTTCCGCAGGAAACGGCGCCATTCATGCCCGCTGGGAGTGCGGCTAAACGCCGCACGCCGGGATGACGGGAACGGTAAACGGAGGCTGTCACCAGAGCCGTTCGGTATAAATTGTCTTTGATCTCTAATTATTCTTGGGCGTATTCTGGTAAGCGGCGAGCCGCCACTGGCCGTCCTGCTTGACGACGACCCACGCGGCGCGGATGGCCTCCTGGTCCGAGACCTCGCTGTCGCCCGGCTGCAGCACGCCGCCCACCGAGAGCAGGATCGCGGCCCCATCGCCCAGCGGCCTCATGTCGATCGGCTTGCCGGTGACCTGTGTCCCCTGGTACGGACCCGCGAACGCCATCGCCATGTAGTCGCGGATTTCGGTGCGCCCCTTGCGGTACACCCCGGTCAGGATCATCGTGCCGTCCTCGGTGAAGACCTCGGCAAAGGAATCGGCGTCATGATAGGCCCAGGCGGCTACGACACGCTGGGTCAGGGAGGCGATGGCGGCCTTGTCGGTATCGGACAGCCCGGCCTGGTCGGTCGTGATCGTGGTCATGCTCGTTTCCTTCCGTCAGATGTACTGGGTGTTGGGCTCCAGGCCGCACAGGACGCGGCCGTACAGCTCGGCGTTGGTGTCCGGGTGCATCAGCGCGTGCAGGCTGATGGCCTGGACCTCCCGCGCGATCCGCTGGATCGGCTGGTCGTTGTAGATCGACGTGCCGCCGCTCGCGCAGGCGAAGATGTCGACCGCGTGCTTGGCGCGCCGGACGGCCGCGCCCATGTCGGCGCGGGCTAGGGCCCGGTCCTGGACCGTCCACGGGCTGCGCGCGGCGCCCTTGGCGTCCAGCGTGGCGGCCAGCCGGCCCGCGTGGAACCCGGCCTCGTCCAGCGCCATCACGGCCTCGGCCACCTGCAGGTGGGTGAGCGGCGCCGTGCGCTGGCTTTCGTAGGTGGTATAGGTGATCTTACGGTCGGGCAGGCGGCGGAAGAACGCGTCCCGCGCGGCCTGGCTCAGGCCGATCACCGTGCCGATGGAGGACGCCGAGGCCACCGGGAGCAGCGGGGCGCAGTAGGCCGGGGCCGCGGCGTTGCCGGCCGAGACGCCCCGCCCTTCCATGACCTCGGATACCGGCAGGATCCGGTCCTGCGGGATGAAAAGGTCCTTGGCGACCGTGCTGACACTGCCGGTGCCGCTGAGCACGGGCGTGTCCCAGTCGTCCACGATCAGCAGGTCGCTCATCGGCACCAGCCCGAGGATCGGGTAGGGCGGCCCGGCGTCCGGCACCAGGATGGCGATGACCTCCTGCCAGTGAGCGTGATGCGCGCCGCTGATGAACTGCCACTTGCCGGTGACCCGCACCCCGCCCGGGGCGGGAATCGCGGTGGCGGACGGCGACAGGGTGCCGCAGATCCGCGTGTCAGGCGCGGCGAAGACCTCGTCCTGGACGTGGTCGGGGAGCAGGCAGGTCATCCAGGTCGGGATCCAGGTCACCGCCGCCACCCAGGCCACGGCTCCATCGCCCCGGGCCAGTTCCGTGGCCACGTCGACGAGGGTGCCGGTGTCCGCCTCGTACCCGCCGTAGCGCCTGGGCTGGCGGAGCCGGAACATCCCCGCCTCGGCCAGCGCCCCGATCACCTCATCGTGCAGCCGCCCGTTGCGCTCGGACCAGGAAGAGTGCTTCCGCAGCAGGGGGGCCAGGCCCGCGGCCCGCCGCACGAGCTCGGCCCGGGAGGGTACCGTGGCCGTGCCTTCCGTCTCCAGTTCCGCCAGGATGTCGAATCCGGCCGGTACGTCCATCATTATCGTCATCGTCGTTCCTCCTGCCGCCAGGGCTATCCACTACGTACGGTGCCAGTGCGATACCGTCCCGGCATCTCGCGGAGTGCCGTGCCCCAGCCGGCCGGGTGTCCCAGCCGGACGGCGATCCGGCGGGTCGCGGCCATGCTGGCCCACGCGGTGAGCTCGATCAGCGCCTCGTCTGCGGCCGGCCGCAGCGCGTCGATGTCGCCCGGGCCGACCTGGTAGGAGGCGAGCGCGGTGAGCAGCGCCAGCCTGCCCGCGGCGCGGTCGGCGGGGGCCAGGTGGCCGACCGCCGCTTCGGCCCACGCCCGGCTCGGCCCGGGCGGCTGGCCGTTCCAGCCGTCCAGCCGGTCCCGGACCAGCTCGCGCACGGCCCGCGGCACGGCCCGCTCTCCGGCCTGCCCGATGGCCGCTACCGCTTTGGCCAGCGCCTCGGCGAGCCGCGGGTCGCCAGCCGCCCAGCCGAACTCGGCTGGCAGCGGCGCTGCAGGCAGCAGACGGAGCGCGTCCCCGGGCGCGACGTCCGCGGAAAGCATGACCGACCCGAGCAGCCGGCCGAACGCGGTGGCCGCGACCTTCGGCGCTCCCGGCGGCAGCGGGGAGCCGGGCAAGAACACGTTGACCATGCGGTTCAGGAAGTGGAAAGTCACCGCCACCGCCGCGAGCCCCGGAAGGTTCTCTCCCGGGCCACCCGGCTCAAGCCCGGGGCGTCCCCGCCCGGCGGTGCGGGCGGCCGCGGTATGCACGCTCACGCAGTAGGGACATGCGTTCGCGGCCGAGACCGCCGCGGCGACCGCCTCTTTCTCCGCCCGGCTGGCCGCGCCGCCGACCAGCAGCGTCTCCCTGAGCATGATCCAGGCAGCGGCCAGCACGGCCGGCGCGGGCGAATGCAGGGCCACCGGCGGGGCGAGCATGCCGAAGTCCCGTTCGGCCTGCGCGTAGACCTCGGCCACCAGGCCGTCAGCCGCACGCGGCGGCACCGGGGAGACGTACCGGATCTGGCCGAGCGACCGGCGGGCCGCCCTGGCGATCAGCGCGCTGCTCACGGCACGGCCAGCAGGGCGGGCAGCAGCGGGGTGACCTCGCGGCGGGCGCTAACGGCCCCGCTGGCGCCGGCGCCCCGTAGCTGACCGGGATGCCCCGCGCCCGCGCGGCCTGGACAATCCCGGGAACCGCGCGCTCGGCCAGCGCGGCGATGGTGTTGGCCGGGTTGACGGTGAGCGCGCCGGGGACCGCCGAGCCGTCGGTGACGAAGATGCCCGGGTGGTTCCGCAGTTCGTGCCGGTGATCGAGGGCGGAGGTGCCCGGGTCGTCGCCGATACGGCAGGATGCGAGCGGATGCACCGTGTAGGCGCCGACGACGTCGTTGGTCCACGGCATCACCCGGGCCAGGCCGTCGCGTTCCATGATGTCCTTCAGCTCCGCGTCGGCCGCTGCCCAGCCGCGCAGCGTCTCCGGGGTGGGGTCGTAGGCCAGCGCGCCGCGCCCCAGCATCTGCTGGGAGATGCGGACCGCGTTCCCGGTGGGCGGCGGCGGCCCGAAGACCCCCTCGTTGTTGTCCTCGGACATGATGAAGATGGTCAGCCACGACCGCCAGCGGCGCAGCATCTCCTTCTTCTGCGCCCCGAACCAGGCCGGGCCGGCCACGTCCGGCGCCTGGGCGAGGATGGTGCCGAGGCCCGGCGGGAAGTACAGCTGCTCCAGCGAGAACCGGGAAAACTCGGGCAGCGAGCCGTCCAGGCGGTCCCAGCTGGCCACGCTTGGTCCCCGGCCGATCTGGTTGGCCTCGTAGGCCAGGCCGCCGGCCCGGGCGAGGCCCAGCACCTCGCGCACCCTCTCCTCGTCGATGACGGCCGTGTTGAGGCGTTCCCCGTTGCCTGAGAAGTACCGGCCGACGGCGTGCGGCAGCTGGCCGAGGTCCGGCTCCGAACGCTGCAGGATCACCGGCGTAGCGCCCGCACCCGCCGCCAGGATCACGATCTTGGCGTCGATCGTCCCGCCGTCTACGGATACCCGGTAGTCCTCGTCGTCGATGACGTTGTAGTGCACCCGGTAGCCGTCGCCGGTCCTGGACAGCCGCTGCACCTCGTGCAGCGGGCGGATCTGCGCGCCGTGCGCCACCGCGGCGGGCAGGTAGTTCAGCAGCAGGGAGCGTTTCGCGTCGAATCGGCACCCGGCCATCATCCAGTTGCAGTTGGTGCACTTGGCGGTGTCGATGGCGACCGGAGACGGGTTGGCGGTCCGCCCCGCGTGGTCACACATGGCCGCCCACAGCCCGCCCGGGTAGGTGACCTCCTCCCAGGACTGCTGACTCACCGGCAGCGCCTCGGCCACCCGGTCGTACCAGGGGTCCAGGCTGTCGCGGGTGACCGCCGACGGCCACATCGGCCTGCCGAGGCTGCCGCGGCGCTCGAAGACGAACCGCGGCGCCCGCGGCATCGTAGCGAAGTACACGACGCTGCCGCCGCCCACGCAGTTGCCGCCGAGCACGCTCATGCCGTCACCGGCCACGAAGTCGAAGATCCGCGTGCTGGAAGTGCCGAGCTTGAAGTCGTGCTCGAACTCGTCGCTGGGCACCCATGGCCCGCGCTCGAGGATCACCACCCGGGCGCCGCCGGCGGCCAGGTGGTAGGCGGTGATCGCGCCGCCGAAGCCGCTGCCGATCACGACGATGTCGGTGCTCTCGTGGCTCCTCGAGCCGTTGGCCGTGCCGTTCGTCATGCCGGGTCTCCCGATGGAGTCGTATGCGGGTGAATGCGGGCCAGCTGGCGGCCATAGGAGAAATCGGGGAACCGCCACAGGCCGTCGGGATCCGGTTTCGCGAAACCCAGTGCGGCCAGCCCGGGATGCCCGGCGGCGATGGCGCCGGCCGTGCCGGTGTGGGCGGCGGTGTCGAACGCCATGAAGCAGAACAGCGCGGTCAGGACCCAGAACTCCTTCTCGGGATGCCCGGGCGCGGTCAGCAGGCGGATCAACGCGGTCCGGTGCTCGAACGCCAGCGCCACGAAGGGCGGCAGACGCGGGCTCGAGCGACAGGCCGTGTCCGGCCGCGTACCCGGCGGCGTGCTCGTTCAGCAGCTGGGCCAGGCCGTCCAGGCCTTCGGTGATGCCGGTGGCAGGCGTCTCGAGCAGCTCGATCGCGCCCGCCGCGACGGCGCCCGGGCCGACCGCCGCGCCGGCCACCGCGATGTCGTCCGGCGCCCGCTTCTCGCCCGGCACGAACGTGTCCGCGAACGCTTCGAGGGTGATCGTCCGGTACCGTGTCCCGGCCTCGGTGTCCAACGTTTCCTCCCTGAGGTTGCCGGCCGGTCAGGCCGCTACTCGAGCCGTCTCGAAATGGGCCCGGATCCGCTGCCGCCACAACTCGTAGGCCGGTTCGCCGGCCGGCCCGGGGGAACCGACGGCGGTCGCGTCGGCCAGGGCAGCGGCCTCGTCCACGGAAATACCCGCCAGGGCCGAGCAGGCGATCCGCGTGTGCTCCGGCACCGAGCCCGAGTAGGTGCGTGCCTTGACGGCGAAGACGACTCCCAGCGCCAGGTCGGCCTGGTAGGCGTCTGCGGCACGCCGCAGGCCGGCCAGGCCCTCGTGGTCGGAACCGCCGGCGAAGGCCGCGGCCAGCCCGATGCCGCTCCACAGATCCGGCTGCCGGTGACTCGCGAAGCGACCGGCCGCGGCGGCGACGTCGGGCGCGCGGCCGCCGCCGATGAACCACAGCGCCCGTCCGATTCCCTGGTCGGCCGCGCGGAGGAAATAGTCGGCCGAGCCGTCCCAGCGATAGGGCGCCGGCACTTTCTGCGCGTCGACCCATCGCCGCGTGTCGAAATAGGCACGGTCGAAACCGTAACCATCGACCGCCAGCCAGCTCATCGTCGGGTAATACGGGTCGCCGCTCAGGTCGGGAACGACCTTCTTCCACAACGGCCGGGGCAATCTGGCCATCGCGAAGCCCATTCCGATGTAGGCGAGGAAGATATGCTTACTCCCCGGCCCGAGCAGCAGGTCCCTGGTGCGGTGGCCGTGGCCCATCGCGTCGAGGACGGTGAATGCCATCGTCACACCCTCGTACGCGAACCCGCGCATTTCGGCGTCGACCAGGTCCAGCCGCCGCTCTACTTCCCACAGGTCACGCGCGTCGATTCCCCACTCAAATCCGCAGATAACGGCCTGCGGGATCGCCTCGAGCTGCTGAGTCGCCGCGGCCCGGGCCGATGAGCCGGGCGGGAAGCCGCGCTTGGCGAAGGTTACCTCGGCCAACTGGGGCGTCAGCAGAAGCCGGCGCGTTGATCCGATGACGGTAGGCATTTCGGTCCTCCTCGGCGCGGTCGCGGTCCGCCCAGCGCGGTCCGCCCGGGCCCGCCAATTCGCATGATGCCGCGGGCGAGTACGGGCGTGCACCCTCACGGTTGCTGTTGGCGGTGAATGTAAGGCGGCATTAGGGGACATGAGCCGCGATCCGCGTACTATCGCATTTCACTGCCGCGCACACTACTCCTGGATTGCTAGACGGCGGCCCCTGAGATTTACCCTCGCGCCAGGTCAGGCAAGCAATGAGAAGAAACATTAAGCAGGCCAGAGATTAATTCATGATAAGACCGCGAGACGCGGATATGCCGTCGGCGGCAGCCAGCTACGCGAAGACCGACGCGTCCCGCACAGGGAAAGGCAAACTGCAACTACGGAGGTAGGCATGACCACTACAGAACTCGCCGCAGGATATGGCACGTACACGGATGAGTTCGAGGTGAACAACGCGCGGGAGAAGGAAGTACTCGACCAGTCGATGCCGACTACTACCGTGCTGACCACCTCGGTGCACTGCTGGGACATCGAAGACTGACCGCTTGACCCGACGATACGGACGTGACGTGGCAGCGTACGAGATGCATGCCCACGCCGGGCCGGACCGCGTCCCTGAAGTGGACGCGGTCCTCGCCCGCCTCGGGCTGGGGCGGCTGAGGCCGGAGGAACTGGACGTTTTTCCCGGGCGGAACGACAACTGGGCTGGCCGCACCGATCGGGGGTACCGGGTTTTCGTCAAGCAGGTCGGCGGATCCCCAGCCGAAGCACAGCGGCGCTTTCGCCGGTCGGTTACGTTCGAGCGGCAGGCGGCCGGGCGCTGCCCGGGAATCGCGCCGCGTAGCCTCGGCTGGGACGAGCCTGCCCGGCTGCTGGTTTCCGAGCTGGTCGACAACGCGGCATCCGGGGCCCAGCTGGCCGCCGACGGAGGGTTCGGGCCGGCCCTGGCCACGCGGGCGGGCGAGACCATAGGGTCCCTGCACCGGCTGTCCCCCTATGACATATGGCCGGACGGGCCGCCCAGCGCCGACCGGCCGGCACTGCCGTCAGAGGCGATCCTGCGCGGGTTGTCCTGGTCGGCGTTCTGCGCCTGCAGCGCAGGCGAGCTGCGGGCGCTGCGGCTGATGCAAGATGATGAGGTCCTGACCAGCCTGGTCGGCAGCCTGCTCGGCCGCGAAGCACGCGCGCCTAGGGTGCCTGCCCACTGCGATCTGCGCCTCGACCAGCTCTTGCTGGCCGACGGCCACCTGTATGTCACCGACTGGGAAGAGTTCCGGTTCGCTGACGCGGCTCGCGACGTGGGCAGCTTCGCTGGCGAGTGGCTGTTCCGGGCCGTGACCGGATGGGTGAATCCCGCGGCACCTGACCCGGCCGCGGCGTCGCGGCTGTCCCATCAGGAAATCATGCGGAAGTGCGCGGAGGGCCTCGAGGACGCCCGGCCGACGATATCGGCGTTCTGGTCGGGGTACTGCGCGGTGCGGCCCCGCCACGACCACGGGCTCGCCGCGCGAGCCGCTGCGTTCGGCGGGTGGCACCTATTCGACCGCATGCTCGCGGCGGCGAGGCAGTCCATGCAGCTGTCCGCCGTGCACCGCGCGGCGGCCGGGATCGGGCGGGCCATCATGCGCGCTCCATCAGAATCCGCCGCTGCCATCGGCCTGGGCTAGCCGGCATGGCGGCGCTCGACAGGCGGCTCAGAGCCGCTATGCGGATCATCACGGTGGACCCGGACGGCCGTGCCGCCACGGTGGGACGGCGGGCGGTGACCGCGACCACGCCGACGCTCCTGCGCTCCGGCCTGACGGCGGCGATCTACGACGAACTGCACGCCGGGCGGATGCCCCTTGACCTCCCGCCCGGCCGCAGCCTGAGGGATCCCGCGCTCGAGGCAAGCCTCCGTGAGCTGCTGCCCAACCGCGAGACGATAAGGCACACGCGGGTGCTCGCGCTCGGCCAGGACGCGGCCCTGGTGCGCCTGGACGGGGTCAAGGTATGGGTGCCTGCGACCGAGATCAGCGCCGAGGGGCGCCCGGCCCGGCCGGGCGCGCCCGTGACGGTGCGGATTCCGGCCGCCCGGCCGGCCCTGTCACCCGGCTTCTTCCTCGCCGACAGCGCGCGGCCGTACTCAGCGGGCGAGCCGGTGGTCCGCGTCTACATACACGTGATGACCGTCGCGGCGGCCCTCAGCGTGTGGGACGCGACCCTGGGCCTGCTGGCCGGGCTCGGGCTCAGCTACCGGGCCAAGGTGGCGTCCTGTCCAGGGATGCTCCCACGGCGGGACGGGCTCGTACTGTACCTTGCCGCCCGCGACCTCGAGGTATCCAGGCGGATAGCCACGATGGCCGGGCGGCTGCCCGGGGTCGGCCCGCAGGTGTCGGTGTTCGCCGAACCTGTCGGCCCTGGAGTGGCGATCGCATGGAAGCCGGCCGACGGCAGGCCGGGTATGAGCGGCCTGAGCTTCGGCGAGCACCGCGCGGCGGCGCTGGCGGACGGCCTGGTCCGGCACGCCACGCGGCGGGCGCACGGCCATCGGTACCCGGCCGCCGCAAGCGTGCGCCGCGCCTTCGTCGAAGCGGGGATCGACCCCGTACGGCCGGCCCGCAATCTGTACGAGGCCCGCGAGTCCGCGGGCTCGCGGGGCGGTCGTCGGCGCGTGGCAGCGGCCGCGCCAGCGCCGACGACCGCCATTAGATGATGATTCAACGGGTCACCGGGGCGCATCTCGCCGGTTGCTGTCGTGCTCTTGCGATCCGGCCGCGCTATTCCTCAGGGGCTGATCGCCGACGCTAGCGGCTTTCCCTGATGGTCATCCTCCGAGCGCGAATCCCCGACATCTCCTCAGCGGCTCGAGAGAACTTGTCCCTCAGCAGCGCGGTGGGACTCACCTGGGGCGATTTCCTCCAGGCGGCGGCCCCGGGTCTCCGGGCCCGCTCCGGCCAGGATGGCGATCCCGGCGAGCAGCGGAAGCGCGCCGATGAGCGCGGTAGCCGCGATCGACGGGGTGGTCGTGGCGGCGACCGTCATCGAGATGACCAGCACGCCGCCTGCCTTGGTCATCCCGGCCGCCAGGCCCGCGCCGCGGGAACGTATCCGGGTCGGGTAAACCTCGGTCGCGTATGTCGCCACGACCGCCACCGCGGAGCTGACGCCGGCCAGCGGCACGACGAGCAGGGCCGTCAGCAGCGCGTGATCGTGCGCGAGCGAGTCGCCAGCGAAAACGAACCAGGCCAGCGCGACGGTCGTGATGCCGCAGACCGCGATGATGGTTTTCTTGCTGCTCCAGAATCCGTACATCCAGGCCACCACGAGGGTCAGCGGCAGTCCGATGATCGCGGCGTTTCGCACTATGTAGTCAGATTTCACCGAGGTGAGGCCGAGATGCTCCAGGTTGGTCGGGATCCAGAGCTGGAAGCCATAGGTCACGAAGCCGATACCGATGGCCAGGATCGTGATCGCGGCGGTCGGCCCGCGGAAGGACGAGCTAATGAGCTCGCGGACGCTGGTGCGCACCGGATCTCCGGCCGCCGGCGTAGCCCTGTCATCGGCGGTCACCGCCTCCGCGCCGAACCTGCGCATGATGGCCGCGGCGGCATCGGGCTGGCCGGCGGCTAGCAGGTAGCGAGGCGATTCGGGGATCCAGTGGTTCAGGCCGATGAGCAGCAAGCCGGTCGGCAACCCGATCAGCCACATGATCCGCCAGCTGTAATGAGGCGTGAGCACTCCGGCCAGCCAGCTGGTGATCACGTAAGCCCCGGCGACGTCGCCGCCGATCAGCACCATCAGCCAGCCGCGATGGCGGGCCGGGATGGTCTCGGCCATGAGCGCGAACGCGATCGGGAGCATCCCGCCGGCGCCGATGCCCATGAAAAAGCACATGAGCAGGTTCCAGCTGAATCCCGGCATGGCTCCGCAGATCGCGGTGGTCGTGAACAGCAGGGCGGCGAAGAGGATGGAGGCCCGGCGGCCGATCCTGTCCCCGAGCCAGCCCCATAGCCACGAGCCGAGCACGGTGCCGCCGATGCCCGCCAGCGGCAGCAGCGACACGGGTATGTGCCCGTGCGGGGTGAGGGCCGACTTGAGCCCGTACTCCCTGGCCATACCCGGTGCGACGAACGACAGCGTGGTCGGTTTCATCACGTCGATCGTGATCGCGACAGCCATGACCGTGAGCAACGCCACGTGCTGGGGACGTATCCGCGCGTCGTCGAGCGCCCGGACCCGGATCCGCGCCGCCCGCTGCTGGATCGCCCGGGCGCCTCGCGGGCATGAGCCCGTACAGAGCAGCGGCCAGGCCTGCGCCGATCAGCACCATCCCGGTGATCATGGCGGGGTCGGGACGCATGCCCGCCATCCGGTAGCCCATGTCGCGCGCGCCGTAGTACATCGGGATATGCAGCACGACGCCGGCCGCGCAGGCGACGACGCCCAGCCAGAACGCGACCGCGTGCCTGAAATCGCCGTGACGCGGGGACCCGGTCGTCACTCGAATCGGTTCCTTATCCGTTCCCGCCACAGCTCGTAGCCGGGCACCTCGCCGTCTGCCGCCGGCAGGCCGCGCCTGGCCTCGTCGGTGACCGCCGCGGCTTCTTCGACCGACATGTCGCAGTACACCTTGACGCCGAGCTCGGTACCTGGTGTCACCAGCCCCGCCAGCAGCCGCGCCTGGCCGGCGAACGCGGCGCCCTGGGCGGCGTGCGCCCGGTACGGCCCGGCGAGCCTGGCCATCTCCGCCAGCTCGCCGGCATCCGCCCCGCCCGCGTAGACACTGGCCAGCCCGGCGCCGCTCCACAGGTCACCCCGCCGGGACGGCGCGAACTTCTCGATGGCGGCTGCCACCCGTTCGACGTCCGCACCGTTGACGAACCACAGCGCCCGGCCGATGCCCTGGTCGGCGGCGCGGTTCGAGTAGCTACCCGGCCATCGCGGGATCGGCGCCTGGTACTGCCCGGCGACGTACCGCTTGGTATGGAAGTAAGCCTGGTGGAAGCCGTAGCCGTCGAGCGCCAGCCAGCGCAGCAAGGGATCGCGCGGCATGATCGCGTTCCAGCGCACCGCCGGCAGCCGCGCCATGGCCCAGCCGACGCCGATGTAAGCCATGTAGATGTGCGCTGCGCCCCGGCTCGCGAGCAGGTCGCTAACCCAGTGCCGCCGGCCCGGGCGCACCCCGTCACGCACGGCGAGAGCCATCGCGGCTCCCTCGTAGGCGAAACCGCGGAAGACCGGTTCGACCCCCTCGAGGGCCGCCTCGATATCGGTGAGCGAACGGCCCGCCATCGCGTACTCGAAACCCTCGAGGAACTTGCGGCCGACCGTCTCGAGGTTGGCCTGCCGCGCCGGATCCGTCGCGGCGAACCCGCGCCGCGCGAAGGTGACCTCGGACTGGTCCGGCAGGAAGACGCGGCACCGCAGTCTGCCCGTCCAGGCTGATTCCATGGACTGCTCCCAGCTTCTGAAATGATGGGCTGACGCAGGCTCAGCTGAGCGCGCCCACCGGGATGGGGGTGTCGGCCGTCTGCGTGAGCGCCGGAGCGGGTACCGGAACGGCGACGGGCATCATCAAGTCTTCCCCGCCGCTCGCGGCCAGCGGCGCGGGCGGGATATGGAAGATCTCGACGAACCAGGCGAGCAGGGCCGGGTCGGGCGGGATGTCGGCGTGCCTGGACTTGAGCCTGACGCTTCCGGTCTCGATCGCCTCACGGGGACTCATCTCGCCCGCCATGAGGGCCTTGATGGCCGGACCGGCCTCGATGATGAGGTCCGCGTCGGGCAGCGGCCCCGTGCCTACCTCCGCGTTCCCCTCGTTGACGCGGGCGTGCACCACGATGTCGCCGAGCTCCACCATGTAGGCGATCCGGAGGTTGCGGGCCGCCTCGGGGCGGAAGGTCGTCCGCAGGGCCATCACGATGGAATCTGACGTGACGATCTCCTCACGCCGGGGGCCGCCCAGTGTCCTGGCCCCCCACCGGCCCAGCCTGAGGAGGATCTCCTCCAGCTCGCAGCCGTAGTCGGTGAGCTCGAAGACGGCCATGTCCGTCCCCGGGACGGGTGCGCGGCGCCGGATCACGCTGGCGTGCTCCAGCTCTTCGAGCCGGACGGCGAGGACGCGATCGGTCATCAGCGGCAGCCCCCGCCGCAGTTCCCGGAAGCTCTTGGGCGAGACGAGAAGATCGCGGACGATGAGCAGCGACCACGGCTCACCGATGACCTCGAGGGCACGCGCAATGCCGCAGAACTGCCCGTAAGCCTGACTTGTCATAATGTTCCTTTCGGCTCGCTGTCCTGACAGACCCGACATGCACCAAGCGGACGCACCGCGAAGCCCTGCCGAACAAATGACTCGCTATCAGGGTGACCCGGCGCGCTCGGGCTGACCTTGAGGGCGACTTGAGCAATCTGAGATCAGCATTTCCGGTCATCCCGTCCGGGAGCGGGCGAGATCGGCCCAGCGAGCGTCGTTGACGTCTCGCCACCAGCTGGTATCGCGGTCCGCGAGGCCGGGGGCCCGGCCCACCATGAACTGCCCGACGCACGGCTCGGTGCGCCAGTCCGTGCCGAAGGCCCGGGCGGCCGCGTCCACGCTGACCGCGCCGAGAGCGCACGGGGCGAGGCGCATGGCGGTACAGACCAGGTACAGAGTCTGGATCAGCACGCCGACATGGAGCAGCGCCAGCCGGTACGCCAGCCCTTCGTACTTCGAAGACAGGCGGCCGAAGCGCGCGGTCATGGTGATCAGCACCGGAGGAGGATCCTCCATCGCGGCCGCCAGCCGGGCACAGCCAAGCAGCTCGGCCAGCGCGGCGCGATCGGAGTTGACCGGCTCGAGCCGGTGGTCCAGCGGGTCATAGTGATAGATGCCGGGCCGAAGACCCGCGCACTCCCCGGCGGTGACATAGAGCTCGAGCTCATACCGGGCGCCGCCGCTGGGATACGGGCGGTCGCTGAGCTCGACGCCTGCCGCGGGTCCGCCGGCCTCGCCGTCCGCGTCGGGAGGGATGGTGATCAGCGAGCGGACCCTGGCTGTCCGGTACAGCAGCTCGCCGAGCTCGGCGACCGTCATCGGCTCGGCGGCGTAGCGGCGCACCGAGCGACGCGCCTCGATGACCGCCGTCAGCGGCGGATCCGCCTCGTGCAGGTCCTCCCAGTGCGGCCGCTGAAGCGAGATGTACTGGCTGGCCTGAGGCTTGACAACGGGTTCGGCAGCGGCGTCAGCCCCGCCAGGATAGGTGATGCCGAAGTCATGATCGTGCCGCCCTAGGGTGCTGCAGGCGTGGAAGGTCAGGTCGACGGGCGACCATCCGGCGAGGGCGGGGTCGGTGTCCTCGGAGAAGACCGGCGACCCCGCCGCGGCCGTCTGAGCCACGACGACCATGCCCGCCGCGGCCAGGTATTCGAGCACGTCGGCGGCCAGCCGGCCCCGGTATCCGCGGCCAGCCAGGACGCCGCGAACGCGGCGGGCGTGACGGGGCTCGCCAGCGACGCGACCAGCGCCGCTGCCTCCGGCCGGTGCAGCACCACCCGGTGCAGCGCCAGGGGCGATTCGAGAAGGTACTCGCGTCCGTCGGTCCGCAGCCCGGCGAAGACAGACAGCCGTACGGGCACCTCGGCCGCCAGCGGGACCGGGCGGAAGCGGGCGCCCACGGTGATCGGCACCACCGACATCAGCGGCTGTCCCGACTCCAGCTTCAGCGAGCGGACGACCAGGGGCTGCAGCTGATCAAGGACGCGGTAAAGCTGCGCCTGCCGCTCGGGGGCCCCCTCTCCTGCTGTGGCCTGACCCGGCTCGGCTGGTTCCCGCGCGCTGGCCACGTTCCTCAGCGAGATGGGCCCCAGGCGCATCCGCCGCAGGGCCTCACGCACCAGTTGCGAAGGCTGCCGGATCGTGACGTCGCCCCAGCGGCTGCGCAGCAGGACCGACTGGTCATCGGGCTCCAGCTCGACGATCACGTCCTCGCGCAAGGACCACAGTTCCGACCGCTTCGGCGCAACCGCCGCCTTACCGTACTCAGTTGCCATTTTCTAAGCCCTCGATCGAGCCGCTCACACGTACAGCGGTATCGGGTTGAGGTCGGAATAATCAGTCGGCCTGGTCAGCCTGCCCAGGCGGACGGGGACGTCAAAGAGGCGGCCGGGAGCGAACCGGGGCCAGAAGTGACGCAACCCTGGTACTACCACCTTGACGACGGGCATCTCGATGTCGGGCCGGGTCTGGTCCAGGACGAGGACGTCCAGGCCGGCCCCGCGCGGCGGCGCGCACGCCATCGAGGTCCAGGTAGCCGTGCGGGACGTAGCGGAAGTCGGCCGCGCTCCGCGCGGGGTACCCAGCACCCGGGCTGAGATAGGGCTGGCTGCCGACGGAGGCGTGCGTCCACCAGGAGACCAGATGCGGATCTTCCAGGCCGTACCCGCTGCCGTCGGCCCGGGCACCCGCCACGGCCGGCAGCAACTGCCCCAGCTCGGTCAGCGCACGCCGGATGGCTATATGCGGGTCGAAGTGCGCGCCGAAGCCGAACATGATGTCCTCGGCCGGCTTGTCGGTGCGCCGGGAAATGGCCGCCATGACCGGGATACCGAGATCAGAGGTCACGTCAAGCACCCAGATCTCACGCCCGAGCCTGCGGTACAGCCCGGGCAGCCGGTCGATCCACTCGTCGTCGAACGAGCGCAGGCAGACGCCGGGCTGGCTGGTCCGGTTGTACCACCACAGGGCTACGGCGTCGCGCTCGACGAGCTCGAGGAATCCGTGCAGGACGGCGTCCTCCATGCTGCTGCCCGCCGCGTTGCCGTTGGAGTCGGCCAGCACGGCCGCCTGCGGCGGTGCCCCTCCCGGGCTGAAATACAGCATGTCGGTGGGCAGGAGCCGCTGCTCACCGGTGAGCAGCGACCAGGTTGCCGTCCAGTCCATCACCTCGGACTCGTCGAACGGCTGGGGCACCCGGTGGAACGGCGCGCACACCGCGTTCCACCGGATGCGGTCAGTGACCTGACGGCGGTCGAAGAGCAGGCACGAATCCGGATGGACGGCCTGGGCGCCGAGTCCGAGGTAGCTGTCCCTGACCGTCGGCTCATCTCCCTGACGCGTGGCGCAGTAGCGCTCGACGGCCTCGCACAGAGCTCCGGCCCTGGCCTCGACTTCGGTGGCTCCCTTACCGCCGCTGTGGTAGCGCAGCCCGGCCTTGATGCCGGCCACCGTGCTCGTCGTCATGGCCCGGTTGCGCCCCGAGAGGTAGGAGTGCAGGAAATCCGGGCCGCGAGGATCGCGCCGTAGCTCGGCCACGATGCCGGTGACGGGGTTGATCAGGTGGCCGTACCCCGCCAGCACCTGCTCCGGGCCCATCGCACGTTGCCCGTTGCCGGCCGGGCCGGCTATCGCCCTGCGGACCAGGACGGGTGGCCTGCCGACCCTGGTCGCGACCATCCCGGGATCGCCGCAGGCGGTGCACTGGGGCCGCCGGCGCACGGCGTGATGCTGGCCCCGCAGGGTCAGCGTGTCCAGCGCGTAGATGGCCTGCTGTCCGTCCTCGCGGATTCCGGCCAGCCACTTCACCAGCTCCAGGACCGCCAGCTGCAGGGCGGTCGCGTGGCTGGCGGGCAGCGCCGTGTGCGGCAGGGCGGCATAGGCCCCGGCACCGAGGAGCCGCCGCATGAGGTAGGCACCGTCCCGGTTGCCCTCCAGCCTCCTGGCCAGGCACGTCCAGCACGGGCCGTCACCTGGCTGGAACAGCGGGCCGATCCACACCTCGGCACCGGACGGCTTGGCCAGCAGCCACGGGCGGCGGCGGGCGAGCTGGCGGGCATTGACCGCCTCCAGCCGCGGGTCCAGATAGTCCTCGCACAGGACGAGAGAGACCGCCGCCGCCTCGTCGCCGTCGCGCCGCCAGG
Organism: uncultured Actinomycetota bacterium; assembly: GCA_963839095.1. Lineage (GTDB taxonomy): Bacteria > Actinomycetota > Actinomycetes > Streptosporangiales > Streptosporangiaceae > Palsa-504. Next base: position 67,978 of record CAWIUF010000022.1, read on the forward strand.
CCAGGCTGGACGCGTCGCACATGGCCGCGGCGGCGCCCGGGTCAGTATGGCCCAGAGCCACGATTTCCACCGCGGCGACGCTAAGCGCGCTCGCGGCGCCGTCCGCGTCGAGGCCGGCGAAGTTCCAGTAAGCCGCGGCAGCGGCGTCGCGGGCCGCGGCCGTCCCCGCACTCGGCGGCCGCCGGAAATCCAGCAGGCCCGCCGCGCCGAGGCGGGCTAGCAGTCCCTCGACTTCGCCCGGCGCTAGCTCAGACGATGCGGCCCGCATTACGTCTTCGACGGCGCGGGTGCCGTCGAGAAGCGGCGCCAGCCTTTCGATGGACGACCCCGACAGAGCGGTCACCCCATGCTCAGACATGAGGTAAACCGCCTCTGCCGGGACCGTCTCGACCCGCAGGTGACGCTTGAATCCGACGAGCAGGCAGTCTGCGGGATTCATGGTGAACTCAGGCCATCGTGGCCGGGGACTCGCGGACGAAGTAGTCCGCGATGCAGGCGCCGCAGACGCCCGGTACGCCCGCGGCCGCGAGCTCGGCCAGGTCTTCGATCACGAGATCGCTGTGGTGACCCGGTGCAGGAGCCGCGTGCGGGGCGGCACCATCGAGAGCGGGATGCCTGGCGATCCTCGGAGGGTGGTAGGTGGTGTTCATGGCTGCTCCTTGCAGAGGGGTGTGACCTGACATGCAGCTTGCGCGCGTCCCGCGCTGCTTCGCCAGTTCGCGCATCATCTGATTCACGTGAATCGATCACATATGGCAGCCTGAAGAATTCAGCATTACATGACCTCATGGGCCGAACATGAAACTTTCACTGCGTGATTCATGATGCGGACACTGGAATTCCGGTTCACTCCCCGCGCATGCTCAGCTAGCGCGATCCAGTCAACGGGGCTCGTAAGGACGCGATATGAACACAGATTCCGGAGAATTGGGCATCGAGATTCTCGGCCCGTTTGGGGCACGCCTGGGTAACCTGACCGTCGCGCCGAGCGCAGCCAAGCAACGTCAGATCCTGGCGCTGCTCGCACTCAACGCCGGGCGGGTGGTCACGGTGCCGACGCTGACGGAGGAACTGTGGGGGGACTACCCTCCGCGCAGTTCGTCCACCACCCTGCAGACCTACGTCCTGCAGCTGAGGAACAGGCTGGCGGCCGCCGCGCCGGGCGGCCGGGAGGTCAGGCGGCTGCTGTGCACCAGGCACTCCGGCTACCTGCTCGACGAGCAATCCTGCCGGACCGACGTCGAGGAGTTCGAGCGGCTGGCCCGCGCGGGCCGCGGCGCGGCCGAGACCGGCGACCAGCGAGCGGCGTCCGAGTTGCTCGATCGCGCCCTGGGCCTGTGGCGGGGACCGGCCCTGGTCGACGTGCGGACGGGCCGGGTGCTCGAGCTCGAGGCAGCCGCGCTGAACGAAAGCCGGCTCGGCGTGCTCGAGCGGCGCATCGAAGCCGACCTCGCGTTGCGTCGCCATGCGGACATGCTGGGCGAGCTGACGGTGCTGGCGGCCAGGAACCCGATGAACGAGAACTTCTGTGCCCTGCTGATGACAGCCATGTATCGCTCCGGGCACGTCGGCCGCGCTCTCGAGGCGTTTCAGCGGCTTCGGGCCGTGCTCCGGGAGGAGCTTGGCGTGGAGCCCTGCCCGCGGCTGCAGCGGCTGCAGCAGGCCATTCTCTCCGGCGATCCCTCCCTGGAGGCGGCCGAGGCGCCCGTCCGGGCGGCTTCCAATCATTCATCTCCGGCATGAGCTGCGCTGGAAGTACGGCAGGCACTTCGTGAGGCAGTTGCGACAAGAGTGGTCAAGCCATGACACCTTGGTTAGTCATCAGCTACCCGCAGGCCGCCCTGCAATCGATCTCATGGGCCAACTTGTTCTAATATGCCGGACAACTTGTTCCAATATGCCGGATTCAGTATTAGACTCCAGCACCAAAGCGGCCTTTACCGGTGACTCGCCCCGCGTGCACCGGGATTAACAAATGCTAGGGGACTATATGCCTGGCCGGGAGGTTCAGGCTGGCTTGTCGTCGACGGCAACCGGGGATACATCATATTCCGTCGATGGCCACGTCACAGCTGGCAATGAGCAGAACGCACCGATGCTGCCTGCCGCCAGTGAACTGCACGGCGGCCCCCGGCTCGCCCGTGCCATCCTGCTGGTGGTCCTGTGCGGCTTTCTCGCCGTGCAGGTGATAGACCTCCTGACCTCGCCGATTGAGTCTCACGGGCACGAGCTGACGGTGGGTTTCGTCTCCGTCGCCCTGGTGTTCGCCCTCCAGCTCGTCAACTCATCGGCGAACGCCCCGCAATGGCCGCTCTGGCAGCGGCTGGGGATGCTTGGCGCCCAGGCACTGGTCACCTATGTTCCCCTGGTGGTCCTGGGCCGGGAATGGGCCGGCATGGCGGGCTTCCTGGCCGGATCCGTTCTTCTGCTCCTACCCGGCTGGCCGGCCTGGGTCCTGTTCGCGACCATCGTCCTGAGCATGCTGGCCGGTCCGCTGACGCTGGGACTCGACGCCTACAGCGTGGCGTACCTGACGGTCGCCACCCTGGACATCGGCCTGGTCGTGTTCGGACTATCCCGGCTCGCCGTCGTCATCAGGTACGTGCACGCCACCAGGGCTGAGCTCGCGCAGCTCGCCGTCATCTCCGAGCGGATGCGCTTCGCCAGGGACCTGCATGACCTGCTTGGCTACAGTCTGTCCGCCATCACCTTGAAGGCCGAGCTCAGCCGCCGGCTGGTGGGCAGCAACCCGGCCCGGGCCCGCGATGAGCTGACCGAGGTCCTGGACATCTCACGGCAAGCCCTGGCTGACGTGCGGTCGGTGGCGACGGGGTACCGCAACATCTCCCTGGTGAAAGAAGCCGCCTCGGTCGCTTCCCTGCTCTCCACGGCGGGCATCAGCATCCGGGTCGACGTCAACTGCGGGCCGCTCGAGGAGCATCTCGACACCGTCCTCGCCACCGTCCTGCGCGAGGCGGTGACCAACATGCTCAGGCACAGCACGGCACGCAATTGCGCTATCGAGGCGGATTGCTCGGCCGGGGTCACGCCGGACCACGAGACCATCAGCTTGCGGGTCACCAACGACGGCGTGCCACGGGCGGCGGCGACCCGCCGGCGCGGCGGCGGCCTGGAAAACCTGGCCACCCGGCTGGAGTCGGTGGGCGGCTCGCTGAGCACGAAACTGCTCAGCGATGGCCAGTTCGAACTGCTGGCCGAAGTAAGCGCCGAGCCTTATGCGGATGGCGACGACCATGAGAGGGGGTAAGATCCGCATACCGAAACAGTGTCATATTCGTGACTAAAGGTCGGCGCGGCTGACAGGGCGGCAGTGGCATGAGCAGGTGCCCGTGTACAGCGTTCGGATCGCCCTTTTGGAGCGCCCATTGCTCTCGTTGAGAATTTTGCTGGCCGAAGACGTCGCCATGGTCCGCGGTGCGCTGGTGGCCCTCATCGAACTAGAACCGGACCTCAAGGTAGTCGCGGCCATCGAGAATGGCACCGATATCGTTCCCCGGGCGCTGGCCTGCCAGCCTGATATCGCGATCATCGACATCGACCTGCCCGGGATGGACGGGCTGTCCGCCGCCGCCCAGCTGCACGACGAGCTGCCCAGCTGCCGGACCCTCATCCTTACCAACCTGGGCCGGGCCGGGACGCTGCGCCGGGCGCTCGCCGCCCACGTGTCCGGATACATGCTCAAGGACGCCCCGCCTGAGCAACTGGCCGCGGCGATCCGCGGTATCGCGGCGGGCCGCCGGGTCATCGATCCCCAGCTCGCCTTGTCCACCTGGGAGAGCGGACATAACCCGCTGTCCCCGCGGGAGCACGAGGTTCTCCGCCGGGCCGCCGAGGGCTCGGATCCGACCGAGATCGCGGCGGCTATGCACCTGTCCGTCGGGACCGTACGCAACTACCTGACCACCATCGTGACCAAGCTGAACGCCCGGAACCGGGTGGACGCGATCAAGAGCGCGTACGAGGCAGGCTGGCTGCCCTGACGCTCAGGCCGCCAGGACCTGCGCGACGGCGGGATCCCGGCGAGCCGGCGAGTACTGCTGGCCGCACGGGAGTGACGACCGCAGCGAGGCCCGCAGCCTGCCGATCTCGGCCCTGGCTTCGCCGAGCTGGCCGTACAGGCTGATCGCGATCTCGGCCAGCTCGGCTTCGTGATGTTCCTGGGCGGCATCGAGGATGGCCACCCAGACCAGCGGCCAATCGTCTTGGATCATTGCTCTCACCTTCGGCTCGTCTTAGGCGGGCGGATTTCCGTGCTTACGCGGCACCACGCCAGGCCGCTTGCCGCTCAGCACGTCAAGCGCCCGGCAGATGACGGCGCGGGTGTCGGCGGGGTCGATCACGTCGTCCACCAGACCTCGCTCCGATGCGTAGTAGGGATGCATGAGCTGCTCTTTGTATTCGGCGACGAGCTGGTCACGGAGCTGATCCGGGCGGGCGGCCGCAATGAGTTCGTTCCGGTAGAGGACGCCGACCGCGGCCTCGGGCCCCATCACGGCGATCTCATTGGTGGGCCAGGCGAACGACAGGTCCGCTCCGATGGAGCGGGAGTCCATGACGATGTAGGCGCCGCCGTAGGCCTTGCGCACGATGACCTGCACACGCGGAACGGTGGCGTCGCAGTACGCGTACAGGAGCTTGGCCCCGTGCCTGATGACGCCCTGGTGCTCCTGGTCGACGCCGGGCAGGAAGCCAGGCACGTCGACCAGCGTGACCAGCGGGATATTGAAGGCGTCGCACAGCTGGACGAACCTGGCCGCCTTCTGCGACGCGCAGATGTCGAGGACGCCCGCGCGGACCAGCGGCTGGCTGGCGACGATGCCCGCGGTGCGGCCGCCGATCCGGGCCAGTGCGCAAACGATGTTGGGTGCCCACCTGGCGTGCAGCTCCATGAAGTCGCCGTGGTCGGTGATCTCGGCGATCACCTCTCGCATGTCATAGGACCGCCTGGTCTCGGCGGGCACGATGTCCAGGAGCCGGGGGCAGCGGCGGTCGGGCGGGTCGCTGGTCGGCACGGCGGGCGGAAGCTCCTGGTTGTTCGGCGGCAGCAGCGAGACCAGGTAGCGGACATCGTCCAGGCACGAGGCCTCGTCGTCGTAGACGAACGTCGCCACTCCCGAGGTCTCCCCGTGTACCTGCGCGCCGCCGAGTTCTTCCTGGCCGATCGACTCGCCGGTGACGGCCCGGATGACGTCCGGGCCGGTCAGGAACATGTGCGAGGTGTCGCGCACCATGAAGACGAAGTCGGTCAGGGCCGGCGAGTAGGCCGCTCCGCCGGCGCACGGCCCCAGGATGACGCTGATCTGCGGAATCACGCCTGAGCCCTGTACGTTGCGGCGGAAGATACCGCCGTAGCCCGCGAGCGCGGTCACGCCTTCCTGGATCCGCGCACCGCCGCTGTCGTTGAGGGCGATGAGCGGAGCGCCCGCGGCCAGCGCCAGGTCCATGACCTTGTGGATCTTCGCGGCATGGGTCTCGCCGAGCGAACCCCCGAAAATGCGGAAGTCCTGCGCGTAGGCAAACACCCGGCGGCCGTGCACGGTACCGGAGCCGGTCACCACGCCGTCCGTGACCGGACCGCCCTCTCGCCTCCTGAACAGGTCGAGCTCGGTAAAAGAGCCCTCGTCGAGCAGGTAGGCGAGGCGTTCCCTGGCGGTCATCTTGCCCTTGGCGTGCTGCCGTCCGGTCGCCGCGTCGTCACCCTGGAGCGCCTCCGCCCGCGTCTGCCGCAGACGCCGGACATGGTCACGCGTCGTTTCCTCGAGCGCCGGCCGGAGCGTGTCGATGACGGTCATGCGCGTCGTACCCTCATCGGGAGCCCGCCGCGCACCCGCAGCGACAGCATGGCCTCCGGCTCCGGGTCGGCCTGGCCGGCCAGCTCGAACCGGAACCGGCGGGCCACCATGGCGGCGACCAGCGTGGCCTCCAACAGGCCTAGGTGGCTGCCGATGCACACGCGCGGGCCGGCGCCGAACGGAATGTAGGCGTACCGGTGCGCGGGGGCGGCGACCGAGGGGTCGAACCGCTCCGGCCAGAACCGGTCAGGATCCGGCCAGAATCCCGGGTGCCGGTGCAGCGTGTACGGGCACACCATGACGTCGGCCCCGGCGGGCACCCGGTAGCCGCCGATCACGTCGGCGGCCAGCGCCTTCCTCGGCAGGCCCCAGACCGGCGGGTACAGCCGCATCGCCTCCTGGATGACCATCGTGGTGTAGCGCAGACGGGCCAGGTCCTGGTAGCCCGGCGTCCGGTCGCCGAGTACGCCGGCCGCTTCCTCGGCCATGGCCCTGGCCGCCTCGGGATGACGGGCGAGCAGGGACCACGTCCAGGACAGCGTGCTGGCCGTGGTCTCGTGACCGGCCAGCATGATGGTAACGAGCTCGTCCCGCATACGGCGCCGCAGGCGCATCTCCGGCTCATCGCGGTAGGCGCCGAGCAGGAGCGAGATCACGTCGTTCCCGGCCTGCGCGCCAGCGCGTTCGCGGGTGGCGACCAGGCCGTGCACGGCTTCCTCGAGCTGTCGCCTGGCGGCGCGGAACCGCCGGTTACGCGGCAGCGGAAGCCACAGCGGCACCGCGCCCAGGGTCACCATCTCGAACATCGCCTGGTCCTGCGCGACCTCGAACGCGCCGCCGAGAAAACGCAGCGGCGAAAGATCCATGTCGAACAGCGTCCGGCCGAGGACGGCGATGGTCAGCCGGGTCATCTCGGCCACGAGGTCGACGGGAGCGCCGTCCACCTGACGGTCCAGCCGGGCGAGCATGGCCTGTGCCTCGTCGGTGACGACCGCCGCGAAGCCCGCAATGCGCTCCCGGCGGAAGGCCGGCTGGATAGCACGGCGCTGCTGCCGCCACAGTCCGCCCTCGCTGGTCAGCAGGCCGTCACCGAGCAGCCGCCGCCGGGCCTCGGCCAGGCCCATGCCCTTGTGATAATTGCCGGCGTTGTCCGCGAGCACATGCTTGGCGTGATCGGGATGATTGAAAAAGTAGATGGTCTTGGGCCCCATCCGGAAGCGGACCACGTCGCCGAACTCGTCCGCCGCGTCCGCCAGCAGGCTCAGCCGGTCGAACCAGAGCTTCCGCATCAAGCCGGGCAGGGCGTACGCGGAGGGTCCGGGATAGGGCTTCGCGACACCGGCGACCGCGGTTTCGCGCGGACCGGACGACACCGGCGATGGCTGCGTGACGGTCATGCGATCTCCCTGGCTTCAGACACGGACGGCCGAGCTGGCCAGCTGTGGGCGGTGGAAGCGACCGCCGAAGAAGAGCAGGGCGTCGTCCGCGGGACCGGAGCCGCTGGCCAGCACGGAGCCGAGGAAGATCGCATGGTCGCCACCGTCGTGCGAGGTGGCCAGCGCGCAGTCGAACCAGGCCAGCGCGTCATGCAGGATCGGCGCTCCGCTGTAGGGGGCGGGTGAGGTGTCGAATTCGCCGAACTCAGCGGCTCCGCGGGGCCTGGAATGATCGGCGAAGTACCGCGCCGCCCGTTCCTGCCCGGCGGAGAGCACCGTTACGGCGAAGCCGCCCGACTCGAGCACGGCCCGGTGGACAAACGCGTTCCGGTTGACGCACACCAGGATCAGCGGCGGCTCGATCGAGACCGACGTGAAGGAGTTGGCGGTCATGCCACTCGGGTTCTCCCGGCCTGCCGACACGACCGTGATACCGGTCGCGAACCGGCCGAAGACGGAGCGCAGGGCGCGCCCGTCGAGAGCAGGTGAACCTAGCGCTCGCGACGCTTCCCGAACCGGCGGCAGGCCCCTGACCAGGCTCATGCCCTGCCTCCAGTGCCGAGACGGACCGAGCCGGTCCGCGGCGCGGTCAGGGTGAAGCTTTCCAGCGCCAGCCTGAGCTGTTCTGGCACCCGGGTCGGCGAGGTGGCCCCGTTCAGGCCCCTCATGCAGGCGACGCGCTGCCGGCCTCTGGCAATGAGCTCTTGCAGGCTGTCATGGACGCGCACGTAATCGAACGCGAAGCCGATCTGGCTCTGGGTCAGCTCCTCCAGGCGCATCCTGATGGACAGCTCGTCAAAGGCCGAGACCTCGGACAGGTACTCGCACTCGGCCTTGATCGTGAACAGCTTCAGGTCACCGCGAAGCTCGTCGAGCACATCCGGGGCATGCTCGAGGAGGAACATCTCCCGGCAGCGGCCCTGCCACCGCACGTAGTTGACGTAATAGACGTTCCCCACCAGGTTGGTCTCCTCGAAACCAACCACGTGGCGATACTCGTAATACTGATCCATTACTGACGCCTTCCGTTTGGATCGTGAAAACAACCGGGTCCGGCTCATTCCGCAAGTGCGTGGCGAACGTCGCGATCACGGCCTTACCGGAGCGGAGCAGGACCCAGCCGGGCGGCCCCGGGTGAGCGAGCGTGACCGGCCCGGCCAGGGCCCGGCCCGTCTTGCGCAGGCACTCCACGGCACCCCAGACCCGGGTCGCGGCCAGCGAAGGCTCCTCTCCCAGTTCACGCCGTATCAGCTCGGCGAGCGCGATACTGCCCGGCGTCGAGCAGCCCCTGCCAGTCTTCCGGCGTGCGCTCGCGAACTATCTCGGCGTCGCAGCTCACGTTGCCCGGACCGGTAACGGCGAGCGTCACCCCCGGGCCGTGCGACGCGGAGACGCTGACGCCCTCCACGGCGACTTCCGGTTTCCCGTCACCGCGATGCGACACCATGGCCGGCCGTCCCAGGATCCGGCTGACCGCCACCTCGGTCTGCCCGCGCCTGGACTGGCGGCCGCCGACGGCGGCGGACGCCGGGTCAGGTTCCACCACGCACCGGGGACGATCCGGCAGCAACTCGGCGACCTGACGCTCCAGGTAGGGGCCGAGCAGGGCGGGAATCCACGGACCGCGGCCGTCGGTCTTGCGTACCGCTTGCAGCCGCAGCCCTTCCCAGCGTTCGACGATCCTCCCGTCGAGGGCACAGATGTCCAGGTCGTAGGTATAGGTGTCACCGACCCGGTGGCGTTCGGCCGCGTTCAGGACGACCTGCTCCAGGCGCTCGGCTGGATCGGCCGGGTACAGCCGCTCGACGCCCGCCGGGAGCAGCGTCGCGTTCGGCACGCAGCACTGGATGGCGTGCATGAAGGCGTCGCGGGTGCCCGGATGACCGAGCAGCAGTTCTCCGGAGAGATAGGAGCCGAACCATCTGCCGCCCGGCACGGCCGAGATCTCCACCGCGCAGGATGTAGCGGCCAGCCGGCGATAGCCCACGACGCGCTGGAAGAGAGGGCCCTGGAAGAAGATGCCACCGTACAGGTCCGTCGCCGGATCGAGCGGAACCCGCTCCGTGTCCGGGGGCAGGGACCGGCTGGGATCGAACGGGCGATCACTGGCCTGCCGGAGCGTCGCCCGGAAATGATCGGTCTGGAAGCTGGTGTCGCTGCTCCGGATGGCGACGTCCACGCTGTCCCCGTGGTTGAGTGCCACGATCCGCACGGTGACCGAGCCGTCGACGGGTACCACGATGGGCCGGAGGAACTCGATGTTCTCGAAGACCGGGAGGGCAGCCGCCCGGGTCAGCGCCGCCGCGGCCTGCGCCATGGCCTCCATGCCGAGCACCGCGGGAAACAGCAGGTCGCCGTCCAGCAGGTGATCGGCCAGGTAAGGGTCGCTGTCCGCGGACAGCTCCGCGTCGGCGACCAGTTCGATGCCCGGGTAGTAGACGCGCGGCCGGTCGATGAAGCGCGTCAGCGGCAGCTCGCACGGCTCCAGCGTGATGGTCGGCAGGCCGCCGGCCCGCCCCATGACCACCAGGCTGGCCGGCGTCTGCGGGCTGGCCAGCAGCCGCCGCAAGACCTCGATGCCGTCATCGACCGAGATGGGGCTGATGCCCTCCCTGGTCAGCGACTCGAGCACGCCGAGCCGCTCGCCCATGCCCGCGCCCGACCAGACCGACCACTCGAGCGCCAGGCAGCGGCAGTGCGGGTACTTGTCCTGGAGCTGCCTGGTCAGGTACGTGAGCCAGTCGTTGGCCGTGGCGTAGTCGGCCTGACCGCGCAGGCCGGCCCGGCCGATGATGCTGCCGAAGGTGACCACCAGCTTGAGCGCCGCCGGGTCCACGGCGGCGAGCAGCGCCTCCAGGCCGCCGATCTTGGGAGCAAGCGTTTGCCTGAAGGCCGCCTCGTCCAGGGCGGTAAGCGGAGCGGGCTGGTTGCGGCCCGCGCCGTGCAGCAGTGCCGTCACCGGTCCGAGCGTGGCGCTGACCTGCTCCACCGCCGCCCTGACATCGCTTTCCGAGCTGACGTCGGCACGGACGTAGGCGTAGGTCACCCCGGCGCTGTCCATCCGGCTGAGGTTGGCGGCCAGCTCCGCGTCCACGGCCGGATCGGACCGGCCGAGCAGCGCCACCGACGCGCCCGTCTGCTGGGCCAGCGCGAGAGCGCATTCGGCGGTGATGCCCTTGCCTCCGCCGCTGACCAGCAGCACGTCGCCCGCCGTGAGCGGGCAGCTCGCTGGCACTGGCGTCGGGGCCAGGGACGGCCCTGAGCACCGGGACCCGGCGCGTGCCCGACTCGTCGTAGTGCACCTCGCTGAAGCCGGTCGGTGGCGGCTACGTCGGCCACGATAGCGTCGGCCAGGCTGGCCACGCGTTCCGCGGAGAGCCCAGCCGGCAGCGGAAGCGTGATCACGCTGGTGGGTACGCCCGGGGCTTCGAGGTGGAGCGTCTTGGCCAGTCCCGCGGCACCGCGTTCACCGTGGACGGTGACGAAGCGGCAGGTCCTGTCGTGGGTCAGCGCGGCCCGCGCGGCCTGAAGCATCAGGCCGATGTGCTCCGCGCCGCACTCGTCCGGCAGGCAGAGCAGGACGCCGTCGCCAAGATGGGCCGCGCGCAGGTCCCGGGCCAGGGCCGGGGCCAGCGGATGCCCGGGCGAGGCGAACACCTGCCACTCCCCTTCGGTCAGGGCCGCCGCGCGGGCCTGCTCAGGCTGGTCCACGAGCTCGACGGAAAACGCCCGGACCCAGGGCGCGACGCCCTCTGGCGGCAGGTCGGGATGGACGTCGCCGGGCAGCGCGGTGCTCAGCAGCTCGTCCAGCGACTGGGCCAGGTCGGCCAGCGTGGAGGTGGCGAAGTTGGACGCCACCATGGGTGCGGACACGCCGAGTTCCTTGGCGGCCTGGTTCATGACCTGCCCGATGGTTATCGAGCTGAGGTGCAGCTCGTCCAGCGGGTGGCTGTCCGGACGCACCGTCTCGACCGGAAGTTCGGCCCGTTCGGCGGCCAGCCGGCGCAGGATGTCCAGGGCGCTCGGCGCGTCCTGGCCGTCCCGCGGCGGGGCCTGCTGCTCCGATCCCGCCCGGGCCTCCAGCGCGGCCGGACCGGGTACGTACGGCACCACCGAGTCGGCGGGCACGGATTCGCACGGGCTGGCGAAGAACCGGAATTCCTTGTCCAGCGGGAGGGGCCTGGTGAAGCGGTCCCCGAAAAGCCGGTCGTGCTGGACCGGCGCGCCGAGGACGTACGCGGCCGCCACCGTGGACAGCAGGCCGGCCAGCGACGTCGCGTCGGTGTCCAACGAGATCGCCGGCACCTCGGGCGCGATGCCGGCCGCCAGGCCGCCGAGCACCCGGCCCGGACCGACCTCGATGAGCAGGTCGACGTCCGCCGCCAGCCGGCCGAGCGCCTCGCTGAAGCGGACGGGCTCGCGTACCTGCCGTACCAGCAGATCCCGCAGATCGGCATCGGCGGGCAGGGCGTCACCCGTGACGGTGGACAGCACGCGGCGGCGCAACGGCCGGAACTGGCCCCCGGCGAGGTAACGGTCAAGGCCCGCCGCCGCGGGGGCCACGGCGGCGAGTGGAAGGCGTGCGAGACGGGAATCCTGACGGTCGCCAGGTCCGGCCGCCGCCGCGGTGCGGCGCACCCGCTCGACCGCTTCGGCCGGCCCGGAGATGACGGTCTGGCCTGGACCGTTGTAACCCGCGATGACCACGTCCCCCGTCGGCCAGCAGCGGCTCGACCTGGCCCGGGCCCGCTGCGACGCCGGCCATGGCGCCACCGCCGTCGCTAGCCTCCGCCATGACCCGGCCTCGCTCCGTGGCCAGGGCCAGCAACACGCCCTCGTCCATCGCCCCGGCCCAGTGCAACGCGCACAGCTCGCCCAGGCTGTGGCCCACGGCCGCCGCGGCTTCGATGCCCAGCAGCGACAGGACCCGCAGGCCCGCCACGGAAGAGGTGGCGATGCGCGGCTGAGCCACGGCGGTGGCGACCAGGTCGCCACCCGCGGGCACGGCGGCCGTCCGGTAGAGATCCTGCACGGCGGCGAAACGCCGCCGCAGCGCGCCCTCGGTGCCCCGGCCCGATCCCTGCCCGGGAAACAGGTAGCCGATGCGGGCGGTGCCGGTCCTCGTGCTGAGGAAAACGCCGCCGGCCGCATCGATCGCATGGCTGACCCCGCTGTCCAGCACCTCGAGCAGCGCGGCCAGGCGCTGTTCGGCCTGGTCCGGGGAGGTGGCGACGACGGCTGCCCGCACCGGCCCGCGGCCGCATTCCCGCGCCAGGGTCGCGGCCAGGTCGCCGAGCTCGGCGAACGCCAGGCGACCGCACAGCTCCGCCAGGGCGGCCACCCGGCCGCGCAGGTCCGCCATGCTCGCGGCGTCCAGCAGCAGCAATTCGCTATCCTGCCGGGAGCTGACCAGCCGGATCGTCGCGGGCATCCAGGCCGGTCCGGCGGATGGCGTCGTCGCCCGCGAGGATGACGTGCGCGTTGATCCCGCCGAACCCCATAGCCGACACGCCGGCCCGGATGGGCTGGTGTTCCGGCCATAGCTTCGGCGGTCAGCGGCACCCGCAGGGCCGGGGAATCCTCCGACGAGCAGCGGATGGGGATCGACGTGCCCGGAAGCCGGCGGGATGACCTGGTGGTGCACAGCCATCGTGGCCTTGATCAGCCCGGCGACTCCCGCCGCCGCCTTGGTGTGGCCGATGTTGCCCTTGATGGTGCCGATCGCCACCGCGGGCGCGCCGGCCGCGGCCTCCCGGCGGGCCTCGGTGAACGCCTGCAGTTCGGTGGCGTCGCCGACCGCGGTGCCGGTGCCGTGCCCTTCCAGGTACCCCACGGTGGAGATGTCGAAGCCCGCCAGCCGGTAGGCACGGCTCAACGCCAGCTTGTGCCCGGCCGCCTCCGGGCGCGTGATGCCGCCCTTGCCGTCGGAGGAGTAACCCCAGCCGGCGATCGTCGCGTAGACCCGCAGCCCGCGCGCTTCGGCGTCCTGGAGCCGCATCAGCACGAGCATGCCGCATCCCTCCCCCGGCCAGAAGCCGTTGGAGTGCCGGTCGTAGACCCGCATGTCGCTGGCGGCCAGAGCGCCGGTCTTGGCGAAGCCGATGATCTCGAACGGGTCGATGCTCAAGTCCACGCCGCCGACCAGCGCCGCGTCGGTTATGTCGTCGCTGAGCGCGGCGCACCCGGTCACCACGGCCAGCAGGGACGAGGAGCACGCGCCGTCGACGGTGAAGCCGCCGCCCTTGAAATCGAACTGGTTGCAGATCCGTCCGGCGATCGTGTTGGACAGGCCGCCGGCCAGGGTGTCCTCGTCCACGGGCGGGAATGAACTCTTGTACCTGGCCTCGAGACTGGCCAGGAAACCGCCCAGCTTGTCGTCGTCCCAGCCGATTTCCTTCAGCGCGGCGCCTAGCGTCCGCCGCACGTACGGCCAGCGCAACCGCATGAGGTTGGCGCGGGTGAACTCGCCGGTCAAGCTGTTGCCGACGATTACGGTGGTATTCCCCTTGGGCATCCCGTCGCCGTCGGCGAAGCCGGCGTCCTCGAGCGCGCGGGCCGCGGTGTCCAGGGCCAGCCAGTGGGTCATGTCGGTGGTGCGGAAGGTGCTGCCGGCGATCTTGTACTTCACCCGGTCGAACTCGAAGCCCTCGATGACCGCCGCCTTGCGCGCGTAGAACTTGTCCGGCGCGGCGGGATCGGCCGACCAGTAGTCCTCCAGCCGCAGCCGCTCATCCGGAATGCGGCGGAAGGCCCGGCGTCCGGCCAGCACGTTCTCCCACAGTTCCTCGGGCGAGCTGGCATCGGGATAGCGGCAGGCAATGCCGACGACGGCGATGGGCTGGATCATGCCGGCACCGCCGTCTTTCACGCGGCCGAGCTCACCCGGCGCGTCGGCCTCGGCCTGCCGCCGCCGCTGCCTCTTCTGCCGGAACGACGCGACCCACCAGCCCAGACCCCGGCCCCCGCAGACGATCGCGGTGGCGAAGAAGAGCGTGTAGACGATGTTGAACTGCATCAGCACCGCGTAGACGATGGCCACCGAGCTGCCGAACATGAACTGCGCCCGCGCCCTTCGATGGCGTCGTGCCGGGGTCGGTGATCATGTAGTTGGTGAACAGCACGAACGCGACGCCGGTCATGACGGACAGGGCCGTGTTCAGCTGGACGCCCCAGATCCAGTGCCTGACGAAGGCCTGGATCGACGAACCCGCCCATCCAGCCGACGATCAGCGGGACCCGCTTGGTGAGCATGCGCGTTGATCACGGTCCCGGAGACCAGGATGACCATCGGGATCATCAGCTTGAAGTACGTGCTCGCCCACTCGGTGAACATGTACGGCGGCGAGATGCTCACCCAGCGAGCCGAAGACCAGGAGCAGTCACGGCGATGCCGAGGTTGGACGGGTTCATGAAGTGGCGCATCCGGCCGGCGATCGGCGCCTGCAGCACGTGCTTCTGGCTGACCGCCGACGCACCACGCCGAACAGGACCGGCCAGAACTGGTTGTTGGCGTAGAGGAGCATGTTCACGGCCAGGGCGGTGATGTGCGCGGGCAGCAGGAACTCGTACAGCCCGCGTGCTCCGTTGCCGCGGAATCCGTGGCGTGCGCTGGTGGGCCCAGGCACTGATCGAGCTCGAAAACGATCTCGGTGGTATAGGCCGCGACGACCGCCAGGATGGGCCACAGCCAGGGCTGCTCGAATCCCAGCAGCGTGTAGCCGAAGATGTTGAACGCGCTGATCGAGATGGCGAAGTTGCGCAGCGCCAGGTAGCGGGGATCCTTGGGCCGCTTGGTCTTTGCGGGCCGCGTGATCCTGCGGTGCCGCCGCGCGGCTGTCAGCCGGCGCAATGGTGGCGGTCATGAGCTCGGCACCTCCTTAGCAGTGCTGGTGAGAAGCAGGTTGTGGGTACCTGGCGTGAGCGTGATGGTCTGCTCGTGCAGCTGCCCGCTGGTGTCGCGCCAGTGCAGGCGGACCGTGACCGGACCGTGGTAGGAGCCGAGGCCGAAGTAGACCTCGAAGCTGCGCTTGCCGCCGCTGCCGCTGCCGCCGTCGAGCTGGGAGACCTGGGTGTGTCCCGGGGTGGAGATCTGCACAGTCGTCCCGTAGGCCGGGGCGCCGATCCCTTCCAGTCCCTGGCCGGCCTGGCCTCCGCCCGCCACGGGGCGGTAGAGGTTCAGGCCTAGGTAATTCCCCAGGTCGGTGGCCTGGTTGGCGTAGAAGGCGGGCGGTCCCCATTGCCGGGCCACCGCGAAGTCGAGCTGGCCGTCCGCGCGGGTGTCGGCCGTGGCCACGCCCCGGGTCGGCGTGGTGCGTGGCGCACAGCCCGAGCTGCTTGTCGATGTTCACGTAGCCACCCGGCGTCGCCGGCGTAGAAGGCCAGGCACTGGCTGCCCGCGAGGTCGTCGCCCTGCTGCACCAGCGGCCAGTCGGCCGGGTTGCTGAGCAGGTCGTCGTTGGTCATGGCCATTTCCTGCAGCCAGTTCCAGCGGTCGATCGTCCCCTTGATGAACCCGTCGGTCTGGACCACATCCTGGTGGCCGGCGTTGAGGAAATCGCCCATCTTCACGTCCCAGGTCCAGCCGGTCCAGGCCATGCCCATCTGCTCGGCGTCCTGGGTGAACGGGGCATCGCCGTTGGCCAGGTCCTGCTGCATCTGCTGACCGCTGGACGCGTTGTTCATGAAGACGAAATTGCTTTCCTCAAGACCCCAGGCCGTGGTGATGTTGCTCACCATGAAGTCGAACTTCCCGTTGCCGCTCAGGTCGCCGAAGTCGACGCCCATGCCCTTGAACGAGCCCTTGCCGACCACGAACGACTTCGGCGTGGTCGGCCGCGCGGTCGCCGACCGCCACGCTGAACTTGATGTTTCCCGGGTGTCGAGTCGTTGTACAGCAGATGGCCGGGCCCGAAGTCGTTCGCGATATAGAGGTCGGGCAGCCCGTTCCCGGTGAGGTCAGCGGTCGCCGCGCCCAGCGTCCACCCGGTCGAATCGGCGTACGGGATGGCATCGGGCACTTCGGTGTAGGTAACCGTCGGGTTGGGGCCCGAGGTACCGCCGAGTCCAGCGCGGAACATGTATCGCCACCGCCGTTCTTGCGCGTCGGACAGCGATGACGGCATCTGCACGTTGTCGATGCCGTGCGGGTCGAGCACCGCCGAGTCGGGGAAATAGTTCCCGACGAACAGGTCCGGGTGCCCGGTGCCGTCGAAGTCCGCCACGGTCACGTCGTTGGTGTTCCAGTCGGGGCCGTCGTACTGGCCGCTTGCCGAGGCTCCAGGAAGCAGCTCGACCGGCCGGTAGGCGCTGGCCGACGGCCGCGTCGCGGTGGACCTGGCCAGGTAGACGATCGGGCGTGCGGCCCCAGTAGTAGACCAGGAAGTCCGTGCGGCCGTCGCCGTTGTAGTCACCGGGCACGCAGCCCATCGGGGCCATCGTGGTGGAGTTCATCGGCAGCGGCGCCGCGTTCAGGACGAACGGGGTGAACCTGTCCGCCGCCGGGGCGGTGGGCGTGTAGGTCACGACCACGTCGTTGGTCCGCGGTGTCGACGATGCACATGCCGTCGTCCCGGCCATGGCCGGTGACGTCGGTCATCGCGATGCCGGCTCCCACCGACGAGATCCAGGCCTGGATATTCTTGTAAGCGGGGTTCACGGTCCGGATCGTCTGCGTCGGGTGGTAGCCGGGCGGCATCGCGATCGGCATATCGGTGAACTTGTACTGAGCTGCGGTCTTGGCGAGATCGCCCGCCGATGCCGAGGGCTGCCTCGCGACAAAGAACAACCCCGCGATCAGCGCGAGTGCCGCGACTCCCGGCACGAGACGGCGCAACCTACCACCACGAAAAAATGACATGCTCACCTCGCTGAGAAACAAATGACGATGCCCGGAGACAGCCTTCCCGGGGTGCTGGGCAGGCTGGACTCACGCCTTCTAGCCCGCCAGTTCCGGCCTGGCCAGCTGGCCATGAATTTTTCACGTCCGCGTCGTGCATAGATCCCAGGGTGAGCGGTACCAAAGCCGCTCTCATCTCGGACCTTGCTGATCACCGGGCCGCTCGAGCAGGGCTCTAGCGGTGCCTGCTTTTCTTCCCGCTTGCCATAGCCGGGCGCGAGGCAAGCCTGATCAGTCGGTGATAGAACCGTCCTGATCCTTCGATTTCAGGTGAAGGGGGCGGAGTGATTTACGACATGCTCGATAACCGGGAACTGACCACGCTGCAGAACATCCTCTTCGAGGCGACCGAGGATGCCTACCGGACGGCTCACCTCTTTAGCGATGAACCCAGCTGGTTCGTTCGCTATCACCCGGTTCACCAGGAGATCGCGCACCTGTTCATAGCGGCTGCGACGGAATTGCTCGATCGGCTCGATCAGCAGGTCCTCGTGGCCTGACAGGCACCGCTACCCGATTAGCAAGACGATGATCCATTCATCCACGCGCCGCCACCGCCTGCGCGCGGAAATGTTCACCCAGATCAAGGGGAGCGCGCGGCGGCTGCTGACGGCGGGCGGCACCCAGGCTGTCTCGCTCCGCGCGATCGCGCGGGAAATCGGCGTGACACCGGCCGCGATCTACCGCTACTACCCGAATCTGCAAGCACTGATCGACGCGCTGCACGAGGACATCATCGGGGAGCTGGTCGCCCGGATCGAGCTGGTTCGCGATCGGCATCCCGAGGATGGCACCGCCCCCCGGATAGGCGAGATGGCGAGGGCGTTCCGCCGGTGGGCGCTCGATCATCCGGCGGAATTCTGGCTGGCTCTCGGACCGGACCCGGCCAGTCCGGCGGAGCCCGCCGACGCCAGCGGCCCTCCCGTTATCCGGTTCCCGCGGCACGTCGCCGTCTTCGCCGATGAGTTCGCGCGGTCGCGGCACGATGGCGCGGCCCGGCCGAGTGCGGGCGTCCCGGTTGTCCCCAGCTTCGTGTCGGCGTGGGCCAGGCTCTGCGGATTGGTCACGCTGGAGGTATCCGGCCAGGTGCCATGGCCGCGGGCCATGACCGACGCCCTCTTCGAGGCCGAGATCGCGGAGCTCGGCAACCTCCGAGGAACATCAGGGCGGAGCGTGACCGACGCTAGGACACATGCATGAGGTGACGGTAACGCGGGCCGGTCATGCCGACCGTCCCCCCGGCGAGCCGTTTCTGCGGGTGGTACGCGGAAACCCCACCACTGAGGAGATCGCCGCGCTGGTCACGGTGCTGCTCGCGCGTCCGGGCGACGCCAGCCCCGGCGCGGCCCGGGAGCCGCGCTCCGCCTGGGCCGACCCGGCTCGGGCGCTGCGCGCCCGGAGCCGGGACCCGCGAACCACGTGGCTGGTGACCGCCGCTGGGCGGGGTGCCGCGCGGCCGGGGAAACTGGCGCAGGCGAAGGTCCTGCGCGGCCCGGCCTAGCCCGGCTTCGCGGCGGCTAGTCCGGACGGATGGTCCAGGTGCTGCTGGCAGGGGCCCGGCGCAGCTCGAACGGCCGGGCCGGAACCCCCTGGCCGGGGGCGGCTTCGACGCGCCAGAGCTCGAGCTCGGGCTGGCCTGGCTCAGCGCCGGGATCCAGCCACCATTCCCGGTTGACGACCCAGTGCTCCACGATCGCGAGGACCACGTAGAGCCGGCTCCGCCAGACGAACCTGAGCGGCCGGCCGTCGTCCCGCGCCCGCACCTCGGCGGGTTCCCCGTAAACCCTGCTGCCTTCGGGGCGGAACGTCACTGTCGAATATTAGTTCAATCGAACAAGAATGGGAATAGTTGTCACTAGCTGAGCTGGGATTATCTGGAAATGTCAGTGGGTCGCGGCATAGTGAGAGCGTGTCCGGCTGTCCCGAGGGAGGCAGAAGTGTGCTGGATGTGCGACCATCCTGGTGCTACCGAGCTCGACTACAACAACTATCCGCAAGGGCTGATCGACGCCCACGGCTGGGCCGTGCAGGGCGTGGAGCGCGACGGTATCCATCCGCCGTGGGCCTACACGGTCGGCCTCACCTCGCACCGGCGGCCCGAGCTCGTCATCACGGGCATGGGACCAGGGGTACCAGGGCGTACGCGGCGGGCAGCCCGTGCTGGGGACGCGGGCGCCGCCGGAACACCGGAAACGGGTGGGCTAAGTGCCGCCCCGGGCGCTACCCCTGGGGCTCCCAGCCGGGGGCGGGGAAGGCGGCCAGCAGGTCCTTGACCTCGGCGGCGATGCGGTCCAGGGTGGCCTCGTCGTCCTTGGCGGCGGCGGTGACGGCCTCGTCCATCCAGGCGGCCAGCGGGGTCATGTGCTCCTCGCGCAGGCCGCGGGTGGTGATCGCGGGCGTGCCGATCCGCAGGCCGGAGGGGTCGAACGGCTTGCGCTGGTCGAACGGCACCGTGTTGTAGTTCGTCTCGATGCCCGCCCGGTCCAGGGCCTTGGCGGCCGGCTTGCCGCCGATGCCCTTGGAGGTGAGGTCGATCAGGATCAGGTGGTTGTCCGTCCCGCCCGAGACCAGGTCGTAGCCGCGGGCCGTCAGCGCGGCCGCCAGCGCCTGGGCGTTCTTGACCACCTGGTGGGCGTAGTCGCGGAAGCTGGGCTCGGCTGCTTCGTGCAGCGCCACCGCGATCGCGGCGGTGGTGTGGTTGTGCGGGCCGCCCTGCAGGCCGGGGAACACGGCCTTGTCGACGTCCTTGGCGTACTCGGCCTTGGACATGATCATGGCGCCGCGCGGGCCGCGCAGCGTCTTGTGGGTGGTCGTGGTGATCACGTCGGCGTACCCGGCCGGGGACGGGTGCGCGCCGCCCGCGATCAGCCCGGAGATGTGCGCGACGTCGGCCACCAGGATCGCGCCGACCTCGGCGGCGATGGCGGCGAAGGCCGGGAAGTCGATGGTCCGCGGGATCGCGGTGCCGCCGCAGAAGATGATCTTGGGCTGTTCCTTGACGGCCAGGTCGCGGACCTCGTCCAGGTCGACCCGGCCGGTGTCATGACGGACCCCGTACTGGACCGGGCGGAACCACTTGCCGGTCGCCGAGACCGGCCAGCCGTGGGTGAGGTGGCCGCCCATCGGCAGCGCCATGCCCATGACCGTGTCGCCGGGCTGGGCGAACGCCAGGTACACCGCGAGGTTGGCGGGCGAGCCGGAATACGGCTGCACGTTGGCGTGATCCACGCCGAACAGGGCCTTGGCGCGGTCCCGGGCGATGATCTCCACCGGGTCGATGAACTGCTGGCCCTCGTAGTAGCGGCGGCCCGGGTAGCCCTCGGAGTACTTGTTGGTCAGCACGCTGCCGGACGCCTCGAGCACGGCCACCGAGACGTAGTTCTCCGACGGGATGAGCCGGGCCTTCTCGAACTGCCTGCGCGCCTCATCGTCGATGAGCCGGGCGATCTCGGGGTCGGAGCTCTCGACGCTCGCGATGGACGGGATATGCATGGCAGACCTCCTCGAAAGACGAGGCTACCGGTCCGGGCGGACGCAGGTCACGGGGGCACGCGCCAGCTCCGTTCGGTACCGTCGTTCTGGCATCACAAAGGAGTCAGGAGCGGACATGGCCACTCGGATCATCCTCGACTGCGATCCCGGGATCGACGACGCGCTCGCGATCGCGTTCGCGCACGGGCACCCCGGCATCGACCTGGTCGGCATCACCACGGTGGCGGGCAACGTCGGGCTGACCAAGACGACGGCGAACGCGCTGGCGGTGTGCGAGTTCATCGGCGCGGCGGGGACGCCGGTGACGGCCGGCTGCGCCGGGCCGCTGCTGCGCCCGGCGCTGGACGCGCGGCAGGTGCACGGCGATTCCGGGCTCGGCGGGGCCGTCCTGCCCCCGGCGGCGGCCAGCGCGCGCGACGGGCACGCCATCGACTACCTCATCGAGACCATCCGCGCCGCTCCCGGTGAGATCACGCTGGTCGCGACCGGGCCGCTGACCAACATCGCGCTGGCGGTGCAGCGGGAGCCGCGGCTGGCGGACTGGGTACGCGAGTTCGTGATCATGGGCGGGTCGGCGGGCCGGGGCAACGTCACGCCCGCCGCCGAGTACAACATCTGGGCCGACCCGGAGGCCGCCGCGGCGGTATTCCGGTCCGGCTGGACCGTCACCATGCTCGGGCTCGACGTGACCCTGCGGACCGGGGCCAACGACGCGGTGCTGCGGCGGATGGGCGAGCTCGGCCCGCTCGGCACCCGGCTGCTGCTGCCCGCGCTCGAGCAGTACCGCTCGGTCCGCGAGCCGGGCGGGCCGCCGGTGCACGACGTCTGCGCGGTGGCCTGGGTGGCGGAGCCTGACCTGTTCGGCCTGATCCCGGCGCGGGTGCAGGTGGAGCTGACCGGCCAGTTCACGGCCGGGATGACCGTGACCGACTTTGCCGCTCCCGGCGAGGTGGGCAACGGCAACGCGCTGGTCGCGATGCAGATCGACGTCGACAAGTTCTGGGAGGTGACGCTTGGCGTCTACGCCGGGGTGGCCGCCGCGATGGCCGGGTGACCTGGATTCAGGCATCAGCAGCGAGGAGTTCCTCGTCGAGCTCGAGTTCCTCGTACCGGCGGACCGTCTGCTCGGCAGCCTCGACCAGGTCGGCGTAGTTCCACCGTTCCCGGGCTCCCTCGGCGGTGGTCAGCGACACGATGCCGGAGCGGCACCACACGGTCAGGCCCCGGCAGACGGAGAGCACCGACATGTCCGAGGCGGGCTGGTCGGCCCGCACCATCCGGTCCCCGACGCCGCGCTCATCGAGCATCACCTCGAGTTCCCGGGCGGCCTGGCGGGCGCTGAGGCGCTCGTTGGCCCGGGTGGCCGAGACGTCGGCCGAGAGCGTGTAGGCGCGCAGCCCGGTGACGTCGACCAGCCGGGCGTGCGCCAGCGGCGCGGGCACCGCGAACCAGACCGCCTTGCCGCGTACGCCCCACCCGCCCAGCCGGGCCCGGGTGGGATGGTGACCCCACCGGCCCAGGGACAGCTCCTGCACGATCTGCAGGCCGCGCCCGGTGACGGCCTGGACGGGCGCCCGGGACGCGGACGGCGCCATCCCGTGCCGCCAGCCGCGGGAGCAGTCGAAGATCTTGCAGACGAGCTCGCGGCGGCTGCCGAGGCCGCGCAGGTAGAGCCAGAGCTCGGGGCAGTCGGCCGCGGCCTGGGGGCTGGGCGAAACCAGCGGGGCCGGGCTCCCTGGTGTAACCAGCGGGGCCGGGCCGGCGGACGAAATCGGCTCGCCTCCCATGTCCGGGGCGACGGACACGAGCCGATCCCCCCCTCCGCCGGACCCGGCCACCGCGCGCGCGTGCAGAGTGTTGGCCGCGAGCTCGCTGGCCATCAGCACGCAGTCATCGAGGAGAGCCGGCTCGAGGCCGACCTCCGAGACCGCGTCCCTGAACACCTGACGCGCAACTGTGGCACACGTCGCATCGGCTGGTAGCAGCCACGCGTGACACGTGCCCGCACGCACACCGCGCATGCCGTAAAAACCCTGCTGCCTCATACCTGGCGCCTCCGCGTCACCTGACATAAGGCCGCCGGCAGGAGGGGGTACCGTCGGCGGACAATCCCGCTGTTTGGCGGGAGAGATCTGACTCTTAATCTGTGAAACACAGATTACGACTCAGCTGCCCCGCTTCGCAATATCGATGGCATTATTCTTTTCGTCTCAGTTCGACACACGAGTACCATAATGCGCAGCAATCGTTTTCTCGGGCAAAGCTCCTTTAGGGCCCAAATCCCCGCAATGCCACCGCCAGGCGGGACGCTCGAATCGTGGCCCGTGTTACTAGTGATGTACACGATATCGATGCGTTTTTAGTTGAGGGAGATTACGGGGGGTTTGTCAGTCTAAAGGTAACTTTAGCCATTCTTGGCTAGCCGTTAATTCATCCCGCCGTGTACAGTCGCGGTAAGCGCGGGAAACCCAGGCGGTCTGCCCGCCAGGCCCTGAGACAGGCCGATACGAGAAGGCCCCCCAGTGGCTGCATCCACCGGGGGGCCTTTCGCTTTCCGCCGTGCTTGCTTTCCGGGCTTAGGCCAGGTCGTAGCGGCCTTCCTTGACGTCCGCCAGGAACGCGGCGAAGGCGTCGCGGCGGACGACGTGCGCGCCGCCCTCGGGCCGCTTGCTGTCCCGGACGGCGGCCACGCCGTCCAGGTTGGCCGCGACCTCGACGCAGCCTCCGTTGTGAGCGCTGCGGCGGGCCTTCCGCCAGATTGCCTGAGACAGGTCGGTCATGCCCTACTCCATTCGCTTCGCGAGACGTTCGAGGTAGCCCGTGGTGGCCGCGGGCTCGAGGGCGGCATCACAGGCTCGCTCGAACGATTCGATGTACCCCTGTACTGACTCCGGCTTGCTCACCTCCTCCATGGCGTAGTCGGTCTCCAGGAAGACAAGGTCCGGCTCGTCGTCGCGGAAGCCGAGGATGTTGACCATCGACACGATGCCGATCGGCGGGCCATCCTCGAACCGCTGGACATGCAGCTGCACGTTGCGCCGTTTGCTCAGCTCCACCAGGTGCTCGACCTGCTCCCGGCGGTCCTCCCGCATGCCCCACCGGTAGAGCAGGGACGCTTCGGTGATCACGGCGCTGAACATGGGAGCGGAGCCGTCGGCGCGGTCGAGGACCGCCTGCCTGCGCTGCCGGGATTCCAGCGCCCGGCGCCGGTAGGCGGGCGGCCGCGGCCCGGCCCGCATCAGCGCCTCGGTATAGGCGGACGTCTGCAGGAGCCCGGGCAGCACCAGCGGCATGAAAACCCGGATGGTGGTGGCGTCATTCTCGTAGCCGGGGAATTCGCTGTCGAAGATCTCCGCGTACTCACGCCACCAGGGCCGGGCCCGGGACCGGATGGCCAGATCCTCGACCTCGTCTTTTTCCTCGCCCTCGATGCCGTAGATCCGGATCAGGTCCCTGATATCGCTCATCTCGGGACGTTTCCATTGATTGGCCTCGAACCGGCCGACCTTCCCGCGCCCCCAGTTCAGGATGTCGCAGGCGTGGTTGGCCGTGTAACCCGTCCTGAGCCGGGCCGCGGTGAGCTGGCGGGAGAGGCGGCGCTTGGCCATGGTGGCGCCGTAGGCGTCATCGCTCACAGCGGCATCCCCTCCTTGACAGGAATCCTGTCATGCCTTACACGGTACCCAACTTGTGATTCGCAAATCAAGAGTGTTATGAGCGGGGCGCTGCGGCGTCGTCGAACTCGCCGTTGCGCGCTCCGTCGAGGAAGCACTCCCACTCGTGCCGGTCGAAGACGAGGACCCGGTGGCCCGGATCGCCCGCGACCCGCATCAGCACCCAGTCGGCCGGCGCACCAGCAGGCCCGCTGGCGCGGGTGACCGCGATCTCGATGGCGCCGTCGCCGTGACCCGAGCGTTTCCAGGCCTGCGCGGCCGGGTCGATGCCGAGCTCGGAAACCGTGGGCTTGGCGGTCACGGTTTCCCGGCGACGGCGCAGTAGAGCCAGCGCGCGCCCTCGCTGTCGGCCAGGACCGGGTCCTCGGCGCCCCAGATGCCCGTGTAGCACAAGGTGGCCTGGGCGCCGTCGTAGGGCGGGACGATCTCCAGGCCGGCGAAGAAGCGCCCGATCGCCTCGCGGGACCGGAAGTGCATCTGCTCGGTGGCGTGGTCGAAGACGGCCCGGAACCGCTCGGTCGTCACCGGCGGCTTGTAGTCGTCGGTGAGGTGCGACAGCGCGAGGTAGCTGCCCGGCGCCAGGGCGCCGGTGTAACGCGCGACCAGGTCCCAGGGGGCCGAGCTGTCGGCCACGAACATCAGCACCGCGGTGAGCAGCAGCCCGACCGGACGGCGGAAGTCGATCAGCTCGCGGAGGCCGGGATGATCCAGGATCGAGTCCGGGTCCCGCAGGTCGGCGCAGATGACCCGGGTCGAGGCATCGCCGGCCAGCAGCGGGCCGCCCAGTTCGGCGACCATCGGGTCATTGTCGATGTAGACGACCCGGGCGTCCGGGTTCACCTTCTGGACGACCTCGTGGGTGTTGCCCACGGTGGGCAGCCCGGAGCCGATGTCGACGAACTGGGTCACGCCCTGCTGCGCGATCCACCTGGCCGCGCGCTGGTGGAAGCCCCGGTTCGACCAGGCGCAGTCCTGGATCTCCGGCACCGCGCTCAGGATCCGCTGGGCCGCCTGGACGTCGGACTGGAAGTGGTTGTTCCCGCGCAGCATGTAGTCGTAGATGCGCGACGGGGCAGGCCTGCTGATGTCCACTCCGGGCGGCGCAGGAGGAACCTGAGTCACCACGCCTCCCGCCCCATTGCTCGTGCTGCTGACAGCACTCAGTGTCGCACATGAGTGCGCAGATCACGAATGCTCTAGGGGAGTTTTCCCTATACGCACAGCCGGCTCATGGAGCCGGAGAGCGACGCTACTCGCCGCGGGATTCCAGGTCGCCTTCCAGGTCGAGGTAGGTCTGGCGGAGCTGGTCCAGGGTCTTGGGGTCGGGGGCCTCCCACAGGCCGCGGGAGGCGGCTTCCATCAGGCGCTCGGTGATGCCGCGCAGGGCCCAGGGGTTCGACTGCTCCATGAACGCCCTGGTCTCCTCGTCGAAGACGTAGGACGCGGCCAGCTGCTCGTACATCCAGTCCTGGACCACGCCGGCGGTGGCGTCGTAGCCGAACAGGTAGTCCACGGTGGCGGCGAGCTCGAACGCGCCCTTGTAGCCGTGGCGGCGCATGGCGGCGATCCAGCGCGGGTTCACCACCCGGGACCGGAACACGCGCCGGGTCTCCTCGGCCAGGGTGCGGGTCTTGGGCGCGTCGGGGACGGCCGAGTCGCCGATGTAGGCGGCGGGGTTGCGGCCGGTCAGGGAGCGGACCATGGCGACCATGCCGCCGTGGTACTGGAAGTAGTCGTCGGAATCGGCGATGTCGTGCTCGCGGTTGTCGACGTTCTTGGCCGCGACCGCGATCCGGCGGAAGGCGCCTTCCATGTCCGGCCGGGCGTGCACGCCGTCCAGGTCGCGGCCGTAGGCGTAGCCGCCCCAGACCGCGTAGACCTCGGCCAGGTCGCCGTCGTCACGCCAGTTCCGCGTGTCGATCAGCGGCAGCAGGCCGGCCCCGTAGGCGCCCGGCTTGGACCCGAAGATGCGAGTGGTCGCGCGCCGCCAGTCGCCGTGGACGGCCTGGTCGGCCAGGGCGTGGGCGCGCAGGTAGTTGGACTCGGCGGGCTCGTCGAGGGCGGCGACGGCGGCGATGGCGTCGTCCAGCAGCGCGATCACGTGCGGGAACGCGTCCCGGAAGAAGCCCGAGATGCGCAGCGTGACGTCGATCCGGGGGCGGCCGAGCTCGGCCAGCGGGACGATGCCGAAGCCGGTGACCCGGCGCGACGCGTCGTCCCAGGCGGGGCGGCAGCCGATGAGCGCGAGGATCTCGGCGATGTCGTCGCCCTGGGTGCGCATGGCGGAGGTGCCCCAGACGGTCAGGCCGACGCAGCGCGGGTACTCCCCCTCGTCGGCCAGGTGCCGGGCCAGCAGCGAGTCGGCCAGGGCCAGGCCGACCTCGAAGGAGTTGCGCGACGGGATGGCCTTCGGGTCGACCGAGTAGAAGTTGCGGCCGGTCGGCAGCACGTTGACCAGGCCGCGGGTGGGCGACCCGGACGGGCCGGCCGGGATGTAGCCGCCGTCCAGGGCGTGCAGCACCGCGTCGATCTCGCCGGTGGTGGCGCGCAGCCGGGGCACGACCTCGGAGCAGGCGAACTCGAGGATGCGAGCCACCTCGTCGGACTCGGTGAGGCCAGGGATCCTGGCAGCGTCCCAGCCGGTGCCCGCGATGGCTTCGACCAGCTCGCGGGCGGTGCGTTCGTAGCGGTCGGTGTCGGTCAGGGAGGTGTCGCCGCCTTCGGGGAGGCCGAGGGCGGCGCGCAGGCCGGGAAGGGCGCCCCAGCGGGCGCTCCAGAGCTGGGGGGCGCGCAGGATGACCAGGACCAGGTTGGTCAGCGCCTCGCCTTCGGGGGCGAGGCCGAGGATGTGCAGGCCGTCGCGGATGGCGGCGTCCTTGACCTCGCACAGGTAGCCGTCGATGTGCAGCACGAAGTCGTCGAACTCGGCCGAGCCCGGCTGCGCCTCGACGCCCAGGTCCTGGTGCAGGTGGGCGGTCTCGATCAGGGACCAGATCTGGGCCCGGAGCGCGGGCAGCTTGTCCGGGTCGAGGGCGGCCACGGTGGCGTACTCGTCCAGCAGCTGCTCGAGCTTGGCCATCTCGCCGTAGGTGTCGGCGCGCGCCATCGGGGGCACCAGGTGGTCCACGATCGTCGCATGCCCGCGCCGCTTGGCCTGGGTGCCCTCCCCCGGGTCGTTGACGATGAACGGGTACACCAGCGGCAGGTCGCCGAGCACGGCGTCCGGCGCGCACCGCTCGGACAGGCCCAGGCCCTTGCCGGGCAGCCACTCCAGCGTGCCGTGCTTGCCCAGGTGCACGACCGCGTCGGCGCCGAACTCCCGGTCCAGCCAGCGGTAGGCGGCCAGGTAGTGGTGCGAGGGCGGCAGGTCGGGGTCGTGGTAGATGGCCACCGGCTTCTCGCCGAACCCGCGCGGCGGCTGGATCATCAGGACCACGTTCCCGAACCGCAGGCAGGCCAGGACGATGTCCCCGGTGCTCTCGTCGGTGTACAGCTCACCGGGCGGGGCGCCCCAGTGGGCCGTGATGGCGGCGGCCAGCTCGTTCGGTAGCTCGGAAAAGGAGCGGTGGTAGGCGGTGAGCGGGACCCTGGCCGGCGCGGTGCGGAGCTGTTCTTCGGTGAGCCATTCGGTGTCGTGGCCGCCGGCCGCGATCAGCGCGTGGATCAGCTCGTCGCCGTCTTCGGGGAAGCCGTCGCCGAGGTCGTAGCCGGCCGCCCGCATGGCCCGCAGCAGCGCGACGGCCGAGGCCGGGGTGTCCAGGCCGACCGCGTTGCCCACCCGGGAGTGCTTGGTGGGGTAGGAGGAGAGCATGACGGCGACGCGCTTGGCCGCGTTCGGGGTCCGGGCCAGCCGGGCGTGCCGGACGGCGATCCCGGCCAGCCGGGCCGCCCGCCCGGGGTCGGCGGCGTAGCGGGGTATCCCGTCGGGACCTTCCTCCTTGAACGAGAACGGCACGGTGATCAGGCGCCCGTCGAACTCGGGGATCGCGACCTGCATGGCGGCGTCGATCGGGGACAGGGCGGCGTTCGACGCCTCCCACTGATCCCGCGAGCTGGTCAGGCACAGGCCCTGCAGCACCGGCACGTCCAGGCCGGCCAGGACGCCCGCGTCCCAGTCACCCTCGCTGGTGGTATCCGCCGCGGCGGCGCCGCCGGCCGCGAGGACGGTGGTGATCACCGCCTGGGCGGGCGCGAGCAGTTCCGTCAGGCCGGCGTCGGCCGAACGAAGGGAGCCGCAGAACACGGGCAGGGGGGCGGCGCCGCGTTCGGCCAGGGCGGTGCAGAGGGTGTCGACGAAGGCGGTGTTCCCGGACAGCTCGTGAGCGCGGTAGAACACGACGGCGATCACGGGGGCGTCGGTATCGGGGGCGCGGGATCGGAGGTGGTGGCGGGGAGGCGGTGCAGGCCGTACAGGGGCATCGAGCGCGGGGGGTCGAAGCCCTCGCCGGTGAGGAAGACCGTGTCGGACAGGAAGCGGGCCAGCTCGCGCAGGTTCTCCGGGCCGCCCTCGCGCAGGTAGCCGAGCGCCTCGGTGGCCACCCCGGCGGGCACCGTGGACAGCGCCATCAGCTCGGCGTCGGGGCTGGCCTCGCCGCCCAGCGCGACCAGGGGCTTGCCGCTGGCGGCGAGCGCGGCCACGCCGTCCGGCCAGGCCTGCCGGCCGCCGAGCAGGCGCAGCACGACCAGGTCGGCGCGCCCGGCCAGGTCGGTGACGGCGCTGACCGCGGCCCGGGCCGGGTTGGCGGTCAGGTAGCTCGCGCCCGAGGCCACGGCCGCGAGCAGTTCGGTGTCGGCGGTCGAAACCAAGAGAACGGTGAGCACCTCACCGATACTGCCATGCGGGGCGACAGCGAACTCGGGGGGCACTCACAGCCGCAGTACAGGCGTGGCCGGGGTGTTGTCCAAGAACCCGGACCGACCCTGGCTGATATGGACAACATGTATCAACCGGGTACCGACGGCGGGTACCCGGCAGACGCAACTCTACTTCTCCCCACCCCAGCCCGCCCGATCCCCAGGCGGCCCCGGCCACCCCGCGGCCCCGCCGGAGGTGGTTCCGCTGGGTGGCCGGCCTGACGGGCGGCTTCCTGGTCGGCGGCGGGATCACCCTGGCGGCGGTGTCCGGCGGCACCACCGCATCGGCATCGCCAGCAGGCAGCCCGGCTTCCAGCACGGTTTCCGGTGCCGCGGGCGCCCAGCTGAACACCGCGCTCACGGACGCGGCCGGCGCCTCCGCCGTCCCGCGGGCGCGTGTCCGGTGGGCGCTGGGCCGGATCCGCCACCTCGGCGGTGTAGAAGGGAACGTGACGTTCCGCAACAAGAAGGGATTCCATACGCTCTCGTTCGAACGGGGCACCATCCAGTCGGTGACCGGCAGCGACGTCGTGATCAAGTCGCCGGACGGCACCACCTGGACCTGGAAGATCGTGAGCGACACCGCGGTCAGGAAGAACGGCGCCAAGACCACGGCGAGCGCGCTGTCAGCGGGCGAGCAGGCGTTCGCCGCGGGCCCGGTGGTGAGCGGGGCCCGGGACGCCCGGCTGATCATCGTCAGGCCGGCGGTCAGGCTCCGGGACGTCAGGCGGATCCGGGACCTCTGGATCTCATTCGGCCTCGGCATCGTTGAGCTAACCAGCGACGCATGCGGCGGCGCGCCCGGAACCGGGCGCGCCGCGTCATGCTGTGAACGGGCAGACGGCATTATGCGGCACAATGAAACGTGAGAGACCATGGCAGACGGTGACCGAATCCCGAAAGTGCTCGTCGTAGACGACGAGCCGAACATCCGTGAGCTCGTCGAGGTCGCGCTGAAATTCCACGGCTGCGCGGTCTCGGTGAGCGCCAGCGGCAAGGACGCGCTGCACCAGGCCGAGGCGTACGAGCCGGACCTGATGATCCTGGACGTCATGCTGCCCGACATGGACGGCTTCGAGGTGTGCCGCACGCTGCGGTCCGAGGGCAACGACGTCCCGGTCATCTTCCTGACCGCGCGGGATACCACCTCGGACACGATCCGCGGGCTGACCCTGGGCGGCGACGACTACGTGACCAAGCCGTTCTCGGTCGAGGCGCTGGTGGCCCGGGTCCGGGCGGTGCTGCGCCGTACCACCCGCGCGCCCGGCGGCGACGGCCCGGGTGACGACGCGGCGATGCTGACCGTGGGCGACCTGGAGCTGGACGAGGAGCACTGGGCGGTGCGGCGCAACGGGACCGCGGTGGAGCTCTCGCCGACGGAGTTCCGGCTGCTCGCGTACCTGATGCGCAACCAGGGCCGGATGCTGACCAGGCAGCAGCTGCTGGAGAACGTGTGGGGCTGGGAGTTCGCCGGCCAGTCCCAGGTGGTGGAGACGTACGTCAGCTACCTGCGCCGTAAGCTCGACCCGCTCGGGCCGCCGCTGATCCACACCCAGCGCGGGGTCGGCTACAGCCTGCGCCCGCCGCCGGAAACCGAGCGCGCGACCAGGTGAATGCGGCGCTGAACCTGACGCGGCGGCTCGGGCCTGGCCGCGGCAGGCTGTCGCTGCGGTCGCGGTTGCTGGCCGGGCTGATCACGGTGACCGCCCTGTTCCTGATCATCATGGGCGTGGTCACCACCGTGGTGCTGGGCAACTCCGAGCAGGACCAGTTCAACTCGGACCTGGCGCTGACCGCCCGGCTCAAGCTGAGCGAGCTCGGCAGCCTGCCGGGCGGGTACGCGGTCGCCTACTACAACATCCCGACCCGCTCGGTGCAAGTGCTGTCCACCCCGTCCTCGCCCGCCCTGCGGGAACTGACGGCCTTCCTCGACGAGCTGGTCGCCACGCGGGGGTGGGCGTCCTTCCTGAGCCCAGTACCCGGCGAGCCAGCTGTTCCCCATCACGAGCGCCGGGCCCGGCGCTGACGGCGGTCTGGCGCGTCGGTCACCCCGACCGAGGCGCAGCGCAGCGACGAGACCCTGCCGCCGGGCAGGAGCATCCTGGTGATCGCCCGGCCGGACAGCGCGGTCGGCAGCGAGGTCCGCGGCCTGGTCCTGGCCGAGCTGATCACCGGCGCGATCCTGCTCGCCCTGCTCGCGGTGGGCGGCCGCTGGCTGATCAGCCGGGGGCTGGCCCCGCTCGACCGGATGGCGAGCACCGCCGACATCATCACCAGCCGGGGTGACCTGACCGCCCGGATGCCCGACCCGGGCGACCACGCCGAGGCGGGCCGGCTGGCCGCGGCGATCAACACCATGCTGGACCGGATCCAGCAGGCGTTCGGCGCCCGCTGGGACTCCGAGCAGAAGGTGCGGCAGTTCGCCGCGGACGCCTCGCACGAGCTGCGCACGCCGCTCACCACCATCCGCGGCTACGCCGAGCTGTACCGGCAGGGTGCGCTGGGCGAGGACCGGCTGCCGAACGCCATGCGCCGCATCGAGCAGGAGGCCGACCGGATGTCCAGCCTGGTCGCCGAGCTGCTCGAGCTGGCCCGGCTGGACCGCGATTCCTCCCTCGACCTGACCGAGACCGACCTGTCGGCGCTGGTGGCGGACGCGGTCGCCGACGCCCAGGCGGTCGAGCCGAACCGCCCGGTCAGCGCCCGGACGCCGCCCAGCCTGCTGGTCGTGGCCGACGAGCCCCGGATCAGGCAGGTGCTCGCCAACCTGCTCGGCAACGTCCGCGAGCACACCGCGGCGGACACCCCGGTCGCCGTCCGGCTCTCCGAGGCCGGGCAGGGCGCCCTGCTCGAGGTGACCGACTCCGGCCAGGGCATGGACGCCGACGCGGCCACGCGCGCGTTCGACCGCTTCTACCGGGGCGGGCACAACGGCAAGGACGGCCACGGCAGCGGACTGGGGCTGGCCATCGTCCAGGCCATCGCGACGGCGCACGGCGGTCACGCGATGCTCAAGTCGGCGGCCGGAGTCGGCACGAGCGTGCAGGTCTGGATCCCGTTCTTCCCGCCGGCGCAGGCCGCCGAGCGGGCCCAGCCGCCGGGCGCGACCTACAACTAAGGTGCGGTTACGGTGCAACGGGGGCGGAACCGGGCATCGGGCGCTGATGGATCGTCATATGCGCCTGAGCTGTTACTTATGATCGGTTGCGACGATCTGGGTTTCAACGGGCGACTCAACTACGGTGTGCACATGGACGACGGCGAGGTTGTCGCAGCCATAGCGGCGGGCGACCCGGGCGGGCTGGCCGCCGCGTACGACACGTACGCGGCGTCCCTGTACGGGTACTGCCGCTGGATGCTGCGTGATCCCGGGCTGGCCGCGGAGGCCTTGCGGGAGACCTTCGCCGTGGCCGCCGCCAGGCTGGGCGGCCTGAAGGACGCCGGCCAGCTGCGCGCCCGGCTCTACGCCATCGCGCGGGACGACTGCTACCGGCGGCTGCGCACGGCCGAGCCGGGCTTCGACGAGGGCGACGGCGGCGACGGACGCCGGAGCCGCCGCCGCGGGCCGGCGCCGAGCAGGCGGTGGTGCGCCGCGTCCTGCGCGCGATCCTCTCCGAGCTCAAGCCGGAGGAGCACGAGGTCATCGAGCTGAGCGTCCGGCACGGCCTGGATGAGTCGGAGCTCGCGACCGTGCTCGAGGTCTCCTGGAGCCGGGCGCACACCCTGGCCTCGCAGGCTCGCGAGCACCTGGAAAAGGCCATCGACGCGCTGCTCATCGCGCGCACGGGGCGGCAGTCGTGCCCCGAACTCGGCGCCTTGCTGGCCGGCTGGGACGGGAAGCTGACCGTCCAGACCGGGAAGGTGGCCGCCCGGCACATCGAGACCTGCGAGATCTGCGCCGGGAGCCGGCACGGGTCACTGCGCCCGGAGGTGCTGGCCCGGCTGCTGCCGCTGCCCGCGCTGCCGGCCGGGATTGCGGGAGCCGGTACTGGAGCGGGCCGCCTCCCGTTCGGCCTCCAGGACGGCTACGGCCCCGCTGGTCCGCCCGACGAGGTCGCGGAGACCTCGATCGACCTGATCCCCGCGCAGTCCCGCGACCGCCTGGCGGCCGTCGGCTCCGGGCTGCTCCGCGGGGGCTTGCGCTGGGACCGGATCCGGGGCAACCCGGGGGCCATCACGGCCGTGGCGGCCGTGGCGCTGTGGGTGGTGGCGGCGATGAGCGCCACGCTGATCACGGTCACCGGCCTGCACGGCACCAAGGCCCTCGCGGCTCAGTCCGCCAGCACGGCCACGTCCCCGGGCACCCCGGCGGCCGGCAGCTCGCAGCCGGCCGACGCCAGCCCGGGCCGCCTGCCGTCGCCCAGCGCGAGCACGACGGTCGCGCCGGCCCTAGCGCCCACGTTCGCGTACACGCCGACGGCCCGGCCGTCGAAGTCGGCCACGCCCGACCACCTCGGCGTCCGGCCCCGGCCTCGGCGTCGGCCTCCCCGTCCGGCGTCGCCGACGGACAGCTCGTCCCCGACGCCGACGCCGGCTCCGACGCATACGCGCAAGCCGACTCCCACCCCGACGCCGACGCCCACGCCGACGCCGACACGCCGACCGATACGCCGACCCCCACCCCCACGTAACCGCGCGGATCGCGCCGCGTCCGGGCCGAATTGGCCGACATTTACGCCCATACGCTGGTGATTCAACTACGGTTTGGGGATGGACGACCGGGAGATCGTCACGACCATCGCGGCAGGCGACCCAGCCGGCCTGGCTTACGCCTACGACGAATACGCTGGGTCCCTGTACGGTTACTGCCACTGGATGCTGGGCGATCCTGACGACGCCTCGGACGCGGTCCAGGACACGTTCGTCATCGCCGCCTCCCGGCTCGGCGACCTGAGCGACGCGCGGAAGCTGCGGCCCTGGCTGCTACGCGGTGGCCCGCAACGAATGCCAGCTGCGGCTGGACGGGACGGAACCGGGCCTGGACGAGGCCGGGGACCTGGACGACCGGTACCCCGATCCCGCGGGCCGGCCGGATCAGGCCGAGCTGCGCGAGTTCGTCCGCACCGCCCTCGGCGGGCTGAAGCCGGCCGAGCGCGAGGTCATCGAGCTCGACCTGCGGCACGACCTGCACGGCGCCGACCTGGCGGCGGTGCTCGGCGTGCCGCGGAACCAGGCGCACGAACTGGCCACCGGGGCCCGCGGCCAGCTCGAGCGGGGACTCGGCGCCCTGCTGGCGGCCCGTACCGGCCGGCGGGCGTGTCCCGACCTGGACATGCTGCTCGACGGCTGGGACGGCGAGCTGACCCCGCCGGACCGCAAGCAGATCGACCGCCATATCGACCAGTGCGACATCTGCGCCGACCGCATCGAGGGCGCGCTGCGGCCCGCCCTCCAGCATGGCATGGTCCCCCTGTTCGGGCCCCCGCTCGAGCTGCGCGACGAGGTCCTGCAGCTGTGCACGAGCTCCAGCCCGGGGGCGCTGGCGTACCGGCGGGACGTGACGCAGCGGGCCGGGCCGTTCCGGGAAAACGGCTTCCCCGAGCCGATCAGGCCGCCCAGGCGGCGGGTGCTCGCGCTGTCCGGCATGACGGCGGCGGTGGCCGCCGTCGTGATCGCGATCACGGCGACCGGGATCGTCGCGGCCATCGCGCTCACCGGCTCGCATCCGAAGCAGTCCGCGACCGCGGCCGCTCAGTCGGGGCAGCCGAGCCAGTCGTCCGGTCCCGCGGACCGGCGGCACGGTACCGGCCAGCAGCGACCCGGCCAGCGGGCTGCCCACCGGGGCACAGCCGACCACCAGCGTGGTGACCGCCAGCGCCCCTCCCCCGGCCCCGGTCCCGTCCTCGACCAAGCCGGCCAAGGCGAAGCCGTCGCCGTCGCAGCCGGCCACCTCCGCGGCGCCGCTCCCGTCCCGGCCCAGGTTCACCTACACCCCCACCCCCACGGCCACGCCCACCGTCTCCGCCCCCAGCACCGGCACCACCCCGCTCGGCTAGACCATGCAGGACCTACGGTGGTCGCGGACGTCATCGCCGGTGACGCAGACGGATTCGGCGCGGCGTACGACCAGTACGGCGCGTCCCTGTACACCTACTGCCGCTCGGTGCTGCCGGAAGGCGAGGCCGCCGAGGCGGTGCTCGACGTGTTCCTCATCGCGGCCGTCAAACTGGACGGGCTCGGCGATCCCGGCCGGCTCGGCGCCTGGCTGCGGGCCGTCGCGCGGAACGAGTGCCTGCGGCGGCTCGGTCCCGCCGCGGGCGGCCTGGCGCCAGCGGCGGGCGGCGACGAGCTCGCGGCGGTCACGCCGCCGGCCGGTCTCCGGGGGAAGGTGCTGGCGGCCTGCACGGACAACACCCCGGCCGGCCGCGCGCGGCGGGTGAGCGTGGCGCACCGCGCGGGCGCGTTCGACCAGGCCGGATTCCCCCGGGCGATCGGCCCGTCCGGGCCACGCTGGTGGCAGCGGCGGCAACGGCGCCCCGGCCTGGCCTCGGCGGCGGGTCTGCTGGTGCCACTGGCTCGTAGCGCTGGGAGTCGCCGCGATGCTGGCCGCGGGCGGCGGCCCGCACCGGCCGGCGGCGGCCGCGGCCGGGACCGGCACGGCCCGGCCGGCCACCGCTTCCAGCGCAGCCCCGGTTTCCGGCCCGGTGCCGGTTTCGGGCGCGGGGCCGAGCCGCACGTCCCCGGCCGTCCCGGCGCGCCAGGTCACCGCCCCGGCGAACGCCACGCCGACGCCCACGCCGCCGACGGCGTCGGCGCCCGCGGGCGCGTCCAGCCCGGCCTCGCCGCCGGGCCGCGGGACGCCGTCCTCGCCGGCGCCGGCGCCATCCTCGCCGTCGCCGTCGCCGTCGCCGCCGCCGTCAAGCTCGCCCGCCCGGGGCTACCTGCTGGCGGCGCCGGCCCAGCTGTCGCTCAGCTCGAAGGCCGGGAAGCCGGCCAGCGGGTCCTTCGAGGTCACCGCGGTGAACGGGCCGGTCCCGCGGTACAGCGTCCAGGTCGGCGGCTACGCCGGCCAGGTCAGGGTCTCGCCGGCCAGCGGGTCCCTGCCGGCCAACGGGATCGTGACCGTGACCGTGACGGTCACCAGCAATGTCGCGCTGACCACCCGCGTCACCGTGGAGCCGGGCGGCGTCTCCGTCACCGTGATCTACACACCCAAGCCCGCACCCAAACCCACACCTAAGCCCACGCCCAGCCACCACGGCCACCAAGGGGGCGGTTAGCGGGCCAGGAACCGGTCGAGCTCGGCCCGGGTGGGCGAGGTAGCTGCCCCGGCCCGGGTAACGGCCAGGGCGGCGGCCGCGTTGGCCCGCCGGGCGGCTTCGCCGGGCGTCAGCCCGGCGGCCAGGCCGGCCAGGAACACCCCGGAGTGGGCGTCACCCGCGCCGGTGGTGTCGACCGCGGTCACGGCGGGCGCCGCGACGTGGCTCAGCGACACCCGCGTGGCCAGCACGCAGCCGTCGGGGCCGGACCGGACGATGACATCGGCCCGGCCGGTGCGGCGCAGCAGGCGGCGGGCCGCCTCGGCCGGGTCGTCGCTGCCGGTGAGCAGGCCGGCCTCGCGCCGGTTGCAGCTCCACCAGTCGCAGCGGGCCAGCACCGGGTCGAGCACCGCCGCGGGGATATCCGCGACCAGCGGGCCGGGGTCCGCGAACAGCACGACCCCGGACGGCAGGCCGGCCGCCCAGGCCCCGAGGACCTGACCGGAGCCGGCCGGGAGCAGGCCGTAGCCGGAGACGTAGACCGCGTCGCCGGGGTGGAGGCTTATCGGGTCCCAGGTAGCTGGCTGGCCCAGGGACTCGGCGCCCAGCGCGGTGACGAACGTCCGCTCGCCGTCCGGCTCGACCAGGCCCACGGTGAAGCCGGTATCCGCGTCCGGGTAGGGCGGGCGGAGCAGCCCGATGCCTTCGGCGGCCAGGGCGGCGCGCACCTTGTCGCCCCACGGCCCGGTGCCGTGACCGCCCGCGTAGACGACGGGCAGGCCCTGCCGGGCGGCCGCGGCCATGATGTTGAACCCGCCGCCGACCTCGACCGACGCCGACTCCGCGAGCATGTCGGCGCCGCGGCCGGGCAGCGCGGGCACCCGCATCAGCAGGTCGACGATCGCCTCGCCCGCGAAGACCAGGCGGCTGACTGGCCCGCTCACCGGGCCGTTCCTGATCGCAGGGCAAGCAGGTCGCCGGCCAGGGGCGCGAGGTCCAGGTCCTGGGCGTCGATGACGGCGATGGCCTCGGGCGGGAAGGCGTCGAGGCCGTGGCAGGCGCCGGCGATCGCGCCGGCGATGGCCGCGATCGTGTCGCAGTCGCCGCCGAGCGAGGCGGCCAGCAGGCAGGCCCGCCACGGGTCGGCGGGGATCGCGGCCAGCACGGCGAACGCGGCCGGCACCGACTCCTGGGTGGCCAGGCTGGTGCCGACCAGGGTGTAGATCAGGTCGGCAGCTGCGGCCTCGTCCCGGCCCGCGACCAGGCCGGCGGCCCACTCGATGCGGGCCGCGACGTCGGCCCCGGCGACCCAGTGGCCGCGGCCGGCCGCGATCCGGGCGGCCTCGACGGCGAGCGCGGTGGCCTGGTCGACCCCGGCGCCGGAGACGCCCGCGCTCACCGCGGCGGCCACCGCCGCCGCGCCGGCCAGCGCGATCCCGGTGTTGTGGGTGACGCGGCTGGCCATCACCACGTTGTCGACCAGGGCCGGGACGTCATCGGGAGGAGTAGCGATCCCCACGGGGGTTATCCGCATGGCGGCGCCGTTGGTGTCGCCGGCGGAGCCGGCTTGCCCGGGCGGGGTGCCGGCCAGGACGGCGGCCACGGCGCGCTTGGTGGAGGGGCCGAGGAGGTCCAGGGAGCCGCGTTCGGCCATGTCGCGTTCCCAGCTGACGAGGGCAAGGGCGAACTCGTTCGGATCGATTGTCCCGTGTCCGCTGACCAGCAGGCGGCCGAGGAGGACGGCCTGCTCGGTGTCGTCGGTGACCGACCCCGCGGGCATGCCCGCGGCGATGGGGTGGCCGGGCGGGGCGGGCTCGAAGCCGGTCAGCAGCTCGCCCCAGCGGGCGCGGATTTCCGCCCGGGAGAGCATTTGCGTCGGCATGCCGAGCGCGTCCCCGATCGCCAGCCCGTACAGCGCGCCCCGGGCGCGGGCCTGGGAGGTGATGGCGGGATCCGGCTACAGGACGGTCTGGCCGTACATTTCGCCGAGGGGGTCGGCCAGGAGTTCCAGGCGGGCGCCGTCGGGGTCACGGAAGTACAGGCTGGTGCCGCTTTCCTCCATGTACTCGACGCTGGCCGCCTCGAGGTTGGCGCGCAGCGCGGACCACTTCTCCGGCGAGACCGAGATCGCGAGGTGGTGCAGGCCGCCGAGGACCTCGGCGTACGGGCCGAGGTCGAGGCCGGGGAAGTCGAAGAACGCCAGCAGGTTGCCGTTGCCGACGTCGAAGAAGAAGTGGTTGGAGCCCTCGTAGTCGCGGTTCTCGATGATCTCGGTCAGCGGGAACTCCAGGACGCCCTGGTAGAAGCGGATCGTCCGCTCCACGTCGGAGCTGAGCAGCGCGGTGTGGTGGATACCGCGGGCGCTGCTGTCCGGCCGGCTGTCCTTGACGTACGTGGCGTGCAGCCGGGCGCGTTCGGCTTCGATGGCGGCGAGATCCATGGTGCTGAGCGTAACTCAGCGTCCTGAGGTCAGGGAACGCGCAGCTCGACGCTGATGTTGCCGCGGGTGGCCCGGGAGTACGGGCACACCTGGTGGGCCGCCTCGGCCAGCTCGCGTACCTGCTCCCGCTCGAGCCCGGGAATGCTGATGATCAGCGTCACCACCAGGCCGAAGGCGTCGCCCTCGGGACCGATGCCCACCTCGGCGGACACGCTGGACTGGCCGGGATCGAGCTTGGCGCGGCGGGCGACGATCCGCAGCGCGCTGTGGAAGCAGGCCGAGTACCCGGCCGCGAACAGCTCCTCGGGGTTGGTGCCGTTGCCGTCGCCGCCCATCTCCGGGGGCGGGGCGAGGTCGAAATCGATGCGCTGGTCGGACGAGGTGACGTGGCCGCTGCGGCCATCCCCGGTCGACGTGGCCTTCGCGGTGTAAAGCACCTTAACCGGCATGAGCAGACCTTATCGATAGTGGTGGAGTGTGGTGGTAAGCACGGGCAAACCGGGCACCGGGCCGTCCTCGATCAGCCGGCTGCAGCGCCTCGGTGTCGAGGTGCCCGGCGACCAGGTCGCCAAGCACGTCGAGGCGCGCCTCGCGGACGGCGGCGAAGCTGGTGTCCGGCGCGGGACGGAAGTCCCGGCCGGCCAGCGCCGCCACCTCGGCCAGGAACGCGCGCCGGAACTCGTCGTTCTCCAGGGCGCCGTGCCAGCTGGTGCCCCACAGCGCGCCGCGGCGGCAGCCGTCCAGGAACGGCTCGACGGCGGGGTCGGTGAGCTCGGCGACGCCGTGGTGGATCTCGTACCCGGTGACCGGCGCGCCCAGCGCGGTCCCGTGCGGGCGGCGCAGGATCTTCTCCGCGCCGAACCGGACCCGCACCGGCAGCAGGCCGAGCCCGTCGACCGTCCCGCGGCGCGACTCGACCGGGTCGTCGATCTGGCCGGCCAGCATCTGGTAGCCGCCGCAGATGCCGAGGACGGGGCGGCCGGCCCGGACCCGTTCGGTGACCGCGGCGGCCAGGCCGCTGGTCCCGCAGCCAGGCCAGGTCGGCGACGGTGGCCCGGGTGCCGGGCAGCACCACCAGGTCCGCGTCGGCCAGGTCGGCCGGGCTGGTGGCCAGCCGGACCAGGACGCCGGGCTCGGCCGCCAGCGCGTCGGCGTCGGTGAAGTTGCTGATCCGCGGGAACCGGACCACCGCCACCCGGAGAAGATCATGACCGAACGGGGTATCCGTCGCGCCCCCGCTGACCGTGCTGCGCAAAGCTGGCCAGGCCGAGCGAGTCCTCGGCGTCTCCGTGCAGGCCCTCGCGCCAGGGCAGGACACCCAGGACCGGGCGGCCGGTGAGCTGGTGCAGCATGGTCAGGCCGCTGTCCAGCAGCTCGGGGGCGCCGCGGAACTTGTTGATCACGAAGCCGCAGATCAGCGTCTGGTCTTCGGGCTCGAGCAGGGCCAGCGTGCCGTACATGGCGGCGAACACCCCGCCGCGGTCGATGTCGCCGGCCAGGATGACCGGCAGGTTCGCCGCCCGGGCGAGGCCCATGTTGGCCACGTCGGTCGCGCGCAGGTTGATCTCGGCCGGGCTGCCCGCGCCCTCGCAGATGACCACGTCGTAGGCGTCGCGCAGCCGGTTCAGGCTGTCCACCGCGACCTGGCGCAGCCGCGGCGCGTGCGCGCGGTAGCCCAGCGCGTCGGCTTCGGTCTCGGGGTGGCCGAGCACCACGACCTGGCTGCGCCGGTCGCTGCCCGGCTTGAGCAGGACCGGGTTCATGTCGGCGGTCGGCTCGATGCCGGCCGCGGCCGCCTGCATGACCTGCGCGCGGCCGATCTCGGCGCCGTCCATCGTCACGAACGAGTTCAGGGACATGTTCTGCGCCTTGAACGGCGCCACCTTCACGCCCTGCCGGGCCAGCCACCGGCACAGCCCCGCCACCAGCACGCTCTTGCCGGCGTCGGAAGCCGTCCCGGCGACCAGCAGCGTTCCTCGCACGGGACGAGGCTAGTAGTACGTCGGCTCGTTGTTGCGGGTGACCTGGTAGATGCCGTAGATCACGCCGGGGAAGTGACCGATCAGCTGCAGCAGGATCGCCCACACCACCTTCATGCACGGCCCGTACTTGATCAGCACGGCCAGGAACGGGAAGAAGAAGCACAAGATGATCAGCAGGAGCTTGCCCATGGTTCTCTCGGTACCCGCCAGGCCGATGTTTAACAAACCAGCACCGGGTACTTGCACGAACAGTTCAGGCTTTGACAAGGAGGCCCGAGAATGCTGTTCCTGCTCGCACTGCTGATCATCTTGATCGTGGCCGGCGCGGGTTTCGCCCTGCACCTGCTGTGGTGGATCGCCATCGCGGCACTCGTTGTCTGGCTCATCAGCTTCTTCATGCGCCGGTAACGACGGCAATCAGCACGGCCAGGGCGGTCGCGCCTGCGGTCACCGCCCTGGAGAGCACGATCGCGTGGCGGATGTCCTCAGGATCCGGGGCGCGCCCCTCCCCCAGCCCAGGGCGCGCCTCGGCCACGCCACCGTAGACGTTCGTACCGCCGAGGCGCACGCCGAGCGCGGCCGCGAAGGCGGCCTCGCACCGGCCCGCGTTGGGACTGGGGTGGTGCCCGCCGTCGCGGCGCACCGTTTTCAGGACTCTGGTCGGGGGGACCCGTGTTACCAGGGGGGCGCAGGCCGCGGTCAGCGCAGCGGTGACGCGGGCCGGGATCCAGTTGGCCGCGTCGTCGAGGCGGGCCGAGGCCCAGCCGAAGTTCAGGTAGCGGTCCGAGCGGTATCCCACCATCGCGTCGAGCGTGTTGACCGCGCGATACGCGACTAGGCCGGGGATCCCGGCGACCGCTCCCCACAGCAGGGGCGCCACCACGGCGTCGGACGTATTCTCCGCGACTGACTCGATCACCGCCCGGGTGATCTGCGGTCTCGTCCAGCTGGGACGGATCACGACCGCAGAGGTTCGGCAGCAGTTCCCTGGCCGAGACGAGATCGTGGC
This sequence comes from uncultured Actinomycetota bacterium, assembly GCA_963839095.1. Lineage (GTDB taxonomy): Bacteria > Actinomycetota > Actinomycetes > Streptosporangiales > Streptosporangiaceae > Palsa-504. Next base: position 109,772 of record CAWIUF010000022.1, read on the forward strand.
CGGTGAGGGGAACGCGAACTCGTTCGGCTTCATGGTTGAGGGAACGGGCACCGGTGACGGCCCAGACCGCGAGCGCGGTCGCGGTCGCGGTCGCATAGCGGCCGTCCCCGGGTGCGGCGATGCAGCGCCGCGCCGGGGACGGTTACGGCCAGCAAGCAGACGGCCGCGTGCGCAGCGCCGCGTACGCGGCTGTCGCCGTAGTCGCGGGCCTCCAGCGCGGTGGCGGCCCGGCCGAAGGCGGCCACCGGATGGCCGCGGCGGGGGTCGCCGAGCAGGGCGTCGAGAGCGACCCCGGCTATGAGGCCGGCGGCTAGCGGCCAGCTTTCTGATCGTCTTGGCATCGGAGCCATTGTTGCCTAGGACCATCGGCTTAGGCGGGGTGGGGCGGGCGGCCGATGCGTTTTTGCCGGGGCCGTGGGCAGGCTTGTGGTTATGAGAACTTACGCGGAGCTCCCCGGGCTGATGACGCTCATGACCGGGGACGAGAAGCACGACGCGAGCGCGACGTCGACGCTCGACGTGCTCTGGGTGCTGTACGACCAGATTTTGCGGGTGACGCCGGGCTCTGTGTCCGATCCGGGCCGGGACCGGTTCCTGCTGTCCAAGGGGCACGGGCCGGCCGCTTACTACGCGGTGCTGGCGGCCAAGGGGTTCATCCCGGAATCGTGGCTGGCGGACTTCGGCTCGGCGTCGTCACCGCTCGGGTACCACCCGGATCGTTCGTTGATTCCTGGCGTGGAGATCGCCAGCGGGTCGCTCGGGCACGGGCTGCCGCTCGGAGTGGGGGTGGCGCACGGGCTGCTGGCCGCAGGGGCTGCGCTGGTCCGCGGGTGTACGTGCTGGTCGGGCGACGCGGAACTGGACGAGGGCAGCAACAGCGAGGCGATCGTGTACGCGGGGGGCATCGGGCTGCCCAATCTCACCGTGGTCGCGGTGGACAACCAGTCCTCGTCCTGGGGCTGGGGGCCGGGCGGGATCGAGGCGCACTTCGCGGCGGCCGGGTGGTCGGCGACGCGGGTGTCCGGCCGGGACCATGACGCGCTGGCGGCGGCGTTCACGGTGACCTCGGCTGCTTTCTTCGGGTTCTTCGGGTATTTCTTCGGGTTCTTCGGGGCCGCGGCTCGTGGTGGCTACGGTCGAGAGGAAAGGGTGAGTCCGGTGACTGACATGCGTTCCGTGTTTGCGGAGACGGCTTCGGCGCTGCTGGAGGAGGATCCGCTGACGGCGGTGGTGCTGGCGGAGATTTCCGCTGACCTGTTCGCCAAGTCGGCTGCGCATTTCCCGTCGCGGGTGCTCAACGTGGGGATCAGGGAACAGCTGATGGTCAGCGTGGCCGGGGGGCTGGCGCTGACCGGGATGCGGCCGATCGTGCACACGTACGCGCCGTTCCTCGTGGAGCGGGCCTTCGAGCAGGTCAAGCTGGATCTCGGGCACCAGGGGGTGGGGGCTGTCCTGGTGAGCATCGGGGCGTCGTACGACGCGGCGTCGGCCGGGCGGACGCACCAGGCGCCGGAGGACGTGGCGCTGCTCGACAGCGTGCCGGGGTTCTCGGTGCTGGTGCCGGGGCATCCGGATGAGGTGGATTCGCTGCTGCGTTCCGCGGTTGGGATCTTTGGGGTCGGGGTCTGCTTACCTGCGGCTTTCTTCCGGTACCAATGCGGCGGCGCGGCCGGTTTCCCGGTCGCTGCAGGTGGTTCGGTCGGGGCGACGGGGGGTGGTGGTCGCGGTGGGGCCTATGTTGTCGCCGGTGCTCTCGGCCGTCTCGGATCTGGATGTGACCGTGGCGTACGCGACTACGGTGCGGCCGTTCGACGCTTCTGGGCTGCTTTCGCTCGTGGGCTCGTCGGGAACGGTGGTGCTGGTGGAGCCGTACCTGGCGGGGACGTCTTCTTTTGCGGTGTCGGCGGCGCTGGCGTCGCGGCCGCACCGGCTGCTCAGCCTGGGGGTGCCGCGTTCGGAGCTGCGGGTTTACGGCACGCCGGCTGATCACGCGGCGGCCCATGGGCTCGATGCGGCGGGGATACGGCGTTCGGTGACTCGGTTCCTCGGGTTGACCTAGAGATTTCTCGGGTTGGCTTAGAGATTTCCTCGGCTTGACTTAGAGCGCGCTCTATCTCGGAGACTGGTCGGTATGAGATACCGAACCATTGGAACTGACCCGGCGACCAGGCGCGAAGTGAGCGTGCTGAGCCTGGGTGCGATGCTGATGGGCAGCCGGACCGACGAGGCCACCTCGTTCGCCATCCTGGACCGGTTCGTCGAGGCCGGCGGCACGTTCATCGACACCTCGGGCAACTACGCGTTCTGGGTCAACGGCACCCAGGGCGGGGAGAGCGAGGAACTGCTCGGGCGCTGGCGGCGCAGCCGCGGCATCGGGGACGAGATCGTCATCGCGACCAAGGTGGGGGCGCGGCCGCTGGCGCCGTCGGCGGGGTTCGTCGGGCCGGATGGCTCGGTGGTGGGGATGGACGGGCTGTCGGCCAAGGCGATCAGGGAGTCGGCGGAGCGGAGCATGTCGCGGATGGGGCTGTCGCGGCTGGACCTGATGTACGCGCACGTCGACGATCCTTCGGTGCCGCTGGCCGAGACCGTGGAGGGGTTCGCGGAGCTAGTGACTTCCGGTTTCGTCGGGCTTCTCGGGGTGAGCAATACCTGGTCGTGGCGGGTGGAGCGGGCGCGTTCGCTGGCTGCGGCGGCGGGGCTGCCTGGGTACGAGGTGCTGCAGTACAGCTATACGTACCTGCGGTCGCTGACGACGCTGCCCAACTGGCTGTCGCCGGACGGCGATGTGGGGGTGGCGGGCCCGGATCTGCTGAGCTACCTGCGTGACTCTGTTTCTTCTGGGTCTTCTGGGTCTTCGGGGTCTTCTGGGTCTTCTGGGTCTTCGGGCTCTTCTTCTGGGTCTTCGGGTTCTTCCGGTTCCGGTTCTGGGCTGACGCTGGTGGCTTACTCGCCGCTGATCGGCGGAGGGTACGTGCGTTCGGATAAGCCGCTGGGGGCGGAGTTCGAGCATCCGGGGACGGAGCGGCGGCTGTTCGCGCTGCGGGCGGTGGCGGCCGAGACCGGAGCGACGGTCAACCAGGTGGTGCTGGCGTGGATGATGGGCGGGGAGCTGCCGGTGATCCCGCTGGTCGGGGCGTCCTCGGTGGCGCAGCTCGAGGAGAGCCTGGGGGCGGTGGAGCTGGAGCTTTCCGCCGAGCAGCGGTCGCGGCTGGACGCGGCTGGCTGAGGTCGCTGCGCTGGCTGAGGTCGCTGCGCTGGCTGAGGTCGCTGCGCTGGCTGCGGCTGAGACCTTCGCGTTGGTGACTGGCTGACGTGCCTACGGCCAAAGCGTGTCCGGTGGGGCATGAGACGGGGCTTCAGTGTCCCACCGGTAAGGCGCAGATACCTCACCCGCCTCTTGTGCACCATCTCGATTCAGTGGTTGTGGCGTTCTACCCGATAGATTAGGTAGGACGCCACAACCATTGAATTTCAGACATGACGGAGGGTGGTTGCGGGATACGCTTTGGGCGCCTTGGACTTGCTCCTCGGCTAATTCATGATCGCGGGTAGTTTCGGCTGTTATGCGACCGTTTCTACCCGTGATCATGCTGTGGTGCGTTCGTTGGGTGTAGAACTACACAGCTAAGGTCTACGCACCTAGGGTGCATACTTCTATGCTCGCGCGCCACCTAGGGCGGGGCGATTCCGCTGGTAGAGCCCGAGATGCTCTACGAGTGACGGCAGGTTGGGGTACGCTCTGGCCGGTGGGGGTCCTCGGGCGGGTGGCTTCGCCATTTCCCGAGGTGGCACGGCGTCAAGGGCTGACACACTGGAACCTTCGTGTGGCCTACGTGTGATCTTCGCCGTGCACACTAACCCTAGAGCGCCCGTAGCTCAGCCGGACAGAGCAGCTGCCTTCTAAGCAGCGGGTCGCGGGTTCGAATCCTGCCGGGCGCGCCAGCGAAATGCCAGCTCAGTGCACATATTACCGACTGCCGGGGGTTGTTCATGATGCCTCCCGCCGGTTCCGTGCCTTCCGCGTGCCAGAACGCTTGGGCTTGCTTTCCGGCTGATTGAGGGCGGCCCCGGCGTTCCTGCCGACATCGTTGGCCAAGGCACGCTGCCGCTCGGCCAATGAGTGCAGGTAGATGAGAGTCGCATGGAAGTTGTCGTAAGACCTGTATCACATCTGATACGATCAGACTTTATCGTAGAAGGGTTTGCAGGATGCCCGGAACGGAATCTGATGCTCCTGGGCTGGGCCGGCCCGAACTCCTGCGCGTGCTCGAATCAGCAGCTCGACTTCAGGAGGTCGTCCCCGATGCCGTCCTGGTCGGCGGTTCTGCTGCCGCGCTCTGGGCCAATCACCGCGTCTCCTACGACCACGACCACACGCTGCAGGACCTAAGCGACCGCTTCGACGCAGTCCTTGAAGCAATCGAAGCAACAGATGGATGGGTGACTAACCGGGTGACCCCCGGCAAGATCATCCTCGGCGAACTGGGCGATATCGAATCCGGAGTTCGCCAGCTCATCCGGAATAGGGCTCTAGAGGTCGCGGAAGTGGAGCTGCCGTCAGGGCAAGTTCTCCGGGTGCCGACGCGAGATGAGACGCTGCGGATCAAGGGGTACCTGATTGTCAGGCGTAACCAAGTCCGGGACTATCTCGATGTGGCGGCACTTTCTGACCGGTATGGGATCGCTCACTCAGCGGACGTGCTCCGGCACATGGATGCCTACTACTCCGACCAGCGCGGTCCCGAGTCGGCGGGTGTGGCGACCCAACTCGCACGGCAATTGGCAGACCCCAAGCCCGCGGACGGTCGTACCATCGGCCAGCTAGGCCGGTACAAGGGTCTGGATGCACGCTGGACGAACTGGGAGAACGTTACCGAGGTCTGTCGTTTGCTGGCTGTGGAGATGGTGTCATGACCAACGCCCTAAAGTTCCGCAACATCGACGCGTCCCCGGATGACCCAGTGGAGACGTGGCCCTTCGAAGGCATCCTCGCGGCAGTTGAGCGGGGTACCCTCCCAGCCTGGCGCAGGCTCGCGACCGCGATACAGGCCGATCCCTGGGGCCCAGTAGCCCATCAAGTCCTCGAAGCTGTCCGCCTGTCTCGTCCGTACGGCACCGCCGAATTGCTGGAGGGGGTCGTGGCTCGCGCTCGCAAGCTGGCCTCCGAATCAGAGCGGGCGGACGTAGCGTCCGAAGTGCGGGCCCTGGTCGACAGTTCCGCGCTGTCAAAGCAGGACTTCGCGGAGCGGATAGGAACCTCGCGGTCCCGCCTATCGACTTACATGTCCGGCAAGGTCGTGCCTTCAGCAACCTTGATGATTCGGATGCGGCGGGTCGCGGGTCACACCGTCACAATGACCGCCGATGCTGCGAGCTAGGAGATCCTCCGCGGCACCGGCGGGAGGTCTGGTACCGGCAGGCGATCCCGCTGGCCGAGCAGCGTTACGAGGACTACCTGAAACAAGAGGACATCCGATGAGCAGCAGCGAGCTCCATCACTACACCCGGGATGAGTTCCTCTCCGAGTTCTACCCCGATCCCGCCGACAAGGCCGCCATCGCCGCCGGGATGGATCAGCTGCGCGCCGAGCAGCGCGCCTTCCGGCTCGCCGAGATGCGCCGCCGCCTCGGCATCACCCAGGCCCAGGTCGCTGCCCGGATGGGCATTACCCAGGGACGCGTGTCCGCCATCGAGCACGCCAAGCCAGGCACCACCGAACTGCGCACCCTGGCCGCCTACGTCGAAGCCCTCGGCGGCCGCCTGGAGATCATCGCCGACTTCGGCGACCAGCGGCTCGCCTTCACCGAACCCGGCACCGAAGCAGCCTGATCTGACCGTCACCAGCGCAACAAGCTGATGCTTCAACACATAACGTCGGCTCCGCATTACCCGAGCCGCAGCAGAGGGGCGAACGGCTACTCACGCACATCGGCTCGGCGCGCGATATCCCGTGACCGCCGGAGATACAGCGTTACCGGATGAATGGGTTGGCCCGCAGGACGAGCGCCGAAGTATTGTGTCATCGATGTTGTTTTCGTCTAGTCGAACATTAGCGAAGGCAAGTAAATTCGGGGAGCCAATCGGGGAGCCAGCGGAGGCAGACGCTGCGCGACGCCCTCCGACGGCCAGCGACAATAGATACTGGTAGATGGCTTGCAGACCGACGCCAGGCGACGTCCAGCGACCGTGAAAATGTACCTTCTAAGCAGCGGGTCGCGGGTTTTCCGCGTTGGCGGGCGGAGAGCGCGTGGCCGGAATCCGGAGCCGACACCTGAACAGGCCCGGCAAGCCCGTCCGGCCGGGAACGACGCCCCTGTTGTCGTAGGCCCGTACTCCGGGGATACGCGATGCCGATGGACATCAGAATATGATCTGAATAGACTGAGGGCATGAGCGCAGAGCCTTCCGACGCGGTGACGTTCTCTGACCTGTCCCGCAACCCGCGCGCGGTGGCGGAGCGGGCCAGGCGGCTACGCCGGCTGCGGATCACGCACCGCGACACTCAGGACTTCTACCTGACGGCGGCGGACCGGGAAGAGGAGCGGGACGAGAACCTCGTGACCGCCGCCAGAGTGTTCGCCGCGCTGGCCCGCAGCGAGTTCGGCGAGCGGGCCGTCGCCGCAGCTCTGGCTGAAGTGTTCCCGTGGGTCCGCCACCTGACAGCAGCCGAGCGCCATGACTTCGCCGAGGAGCTGATCGCTGCGCTGTCTGACGCGGCCGAGCTGGCTATCGACCGCACCGCGCACGAGGTGATCGCCGGATGGCGGGCCACGGCACGGATCAAAGCCGACCAGGGCCTGTACCGGCAGGCTCTCACTCCCACCCAGGGCGACTTCGGCCCGGCCCAGGCCCTCGGGTGAGCCCGCGCCGCGGGGACCAGGTCACCGTCCCGCCACAACAGGATCAATGGGATGTCCGGTTCGGCACCAGCGATGCCGCAGACGGGTGGGAGGAACTATGCCGCCATGCCCTGTCCAACACCCGGCGATGCCTGGAGACCCTCCGCGCCGACCCGCGGTCCGGGGCAGGACACGACCGCCAGCACCGGCTCCGGGGTGACCTGGCCACCCACCGGCACAACGGCCGTGACATGGAGCAGTGGGAATACGAGGTAACCAGCGGCGGCCGCGGCCGCTACGCCATCGACGATGACAACAGGACCGTGTGGCTGATCTACGCATCCCCGCGCCACCCCAAAGACACCGACCGCTGAGCGCCGGAACCGGCAATCACCGGCGCGCAGAACGGGTCGGGGGTTCGAATCCTGCCGGGCGCGCCAGCGAAAGGCCAGATTAGTGTGCATATTGCTGATCGCCGAGAACGACTTATGATGCCTTGACGCTGAGTGGATACTCGCGGGCACCGGCGAACGATCTTGCCTTCACGTTCTCACGAGCCGAATACAGGAAGTGGCGGGAGGTCGGCAGCGCGGCCGAAGTCGCAAAACGGCTGCTGCGTTGTCTTCACTGATACGAACGCCCCGATCCAGTCGAGGATCACGGGCTTAGGCAGCGGCTCAGCCGATGGGGCGATGTGCTTGCCTGGCGGGTCCACGAAGATTGCCCAGTAAATCGACGACCCAGAAGTCACGGGTCCGGTAACGAGTCCAGCAACAAGCACTCGCGTGCCGCGGCCTTCGTTGCACTCGCTGATGACTGCACGCGCTGCGGTTGCCTCGGACATTGAGACTTTCGTGCCAGGTGGGGCGAGGCGATAGAAAGGGTTGCCCTGGTTCTGGGTGTTCGCATCGGCGACGATACGACTTAGCGGGACCGAGTAGCCCCATGGCCCGGTGGTCGTCGTCGAGGATGTACACGCCGCAGCGATTAGGGCCATGGTGGAGAAAGCGATAGCGTGCCAGGTCCGCACCGCCAGATCATCCCACGAGGCTCGGGTGCCTTGCGACTGTCAGGGAAGGCCCTGTGGCAACGTGCTGTGCTTCGGTGTCCTGGCGGCCCGTATCTCCCACCGGGAAACGAGGATCTGGTACGGGGTGTTACGCGTCGATCGCGCTTACCCCTGGGAGGTCGCCGAAGCGCGCTTTGGCGTCGCGGCTGAGGATCATCCGCCCGGTCTCTGCTGCGTGAGCGGCGATGATCAGGTCGTGCGCTCCGCGCGGGGATCCGGACCGGCGGACGTGGGCGAGCAGGCGCCCATGATGGGCTGCTGTCGCCTGTGTGTAGTCAAGGATGTCAACGGCAGACGTTATGGCTACCAGTGCCCGGGCCCGCTCGGCCGCCCGGCTGGCCGTATCGGCTAGTTCGATCCCGACGCGGTACTCGGCGACCGTTACCGCGGCGATGGCGAGCTCGTCGTCATCCAGCGACGAGCGGTCCATGGTCCCGCGTTCGTAAGCGATCAGGATGTTCGAGTCGAGGATCAGGCGTCGGCCCACGGGTCGCCCACCTCCGAGTCGAGCAGGGCGATGGCTGATGCTATATCTCGGCCGAACGCGTCATCGGGCGGAGGCACATCGGCAAGTGCGGCGCGGAGGCTGGCACCGGTGCGCCGATGGGCCGGGCCTATCTCCGCGACCGGATGGCTGCCACGGACGATGATGATCGTCTCGCCACGTTCGACGGCATCCAGGAGATCCGAGAAGTGCCGGGATGCTTCAGTCGCGGTCATGGTCTTCACATTCCCATCCTATCTGATAATCAGATTCTTCGGGAGGGCCGGACCTTAGCTCCGGAGGGCGAACGGCCACTCACCCGCATCGGCTCGAAAAGCGATACTCCACCCACCGATAACACAGCGTCACGGGACGCATAGCCAGGCTCGCAACGGCAGCGCCGGACGCCAGACGATCGATGCTGTTTTCGCCTGTTCGAACGTTAACGAAGGTAAGTAAATTTCAGGGAGCCAACCGGGGAGCCAACGGAGGCGGACCTAGCGCGACGCCCTCCGACGGCCAGCGACAGTAAATGCTGGCAAGATGGCTCGCAGGACGACATCAGGCGACGTCCTGCGACGCTCCGACGGTACCTTCTAAGCAGCGGGTCGCGGGTTCGAATCCTGCCGGGCGCGCCAGCCAGATACCAGCTCAGGCGCATATCGCCGACTTTGCAGGCGCGGGGGCAGCCTCATGCCGTCGCTCAGGCATCGAGGAACGCTTGGATGTCCAGGACGATGTTGACCTTATCGGCGACGACGACCTTGGTACCATCGGCGGCCAGGCCGAAGGTGATGCCGAAGTCGCGGCGGCTGATCGTTCCGCGGGCGGAGAAGCCGATACGCGCTTCCCCTTGCAGCCCGGTCGGGTCGGTACCGAGAAACTCGACCTCGAGGTCCACCGGCCTGGTGACATCCCGGATCGTCAGGTCGCCGGACATCAGCCACGAGCCGCCCGCCGGGCGCAGCCCGGTACTGGCGAAAGACATCACCGGGTAGCGTTCGGCCTCGAAGAAATCGGCCGACCGCAGGTGGTTATCGCGCATCTCGTTGCCGGTGCTGACCGACGGCACCGCGATGGTGGCGGCCGCGGTGGACCTGGACAGGTCAGGGTGAGTGATGATCTGCCCGCTGACTTCGCTGAAGGTTCCGCGTACCCGGCTCATCAGGTGACGGACGGCGAAGCTCACCGTGGTGTGGGCGGGGTCGATCGTCCACGTTCCCGCGGTCCAGCCTTCAGGAACAGAGGTGACGTGATCGGTAACAGCAGTCATCAGGCTTCTCCTACTTGGATGGTGAGCGGTAAATGCCGAGCACACGAGGTCGGTAAGACAGACAGTAGGAGCTGACTGACCCAGTGATAAGGTCCAGTTTCGTGGCAGAAACTTGGGCCAGTGCCTCGGTGGATCTCCATCTCGACCTGACCGGTTCCCGGGTCCGGGAGGCTCTTGAACGGGCACTCCGCGACGCCGTGCGTACCGGGCGGCTGCCTCCGGGCCTGCAACTGCCGTCTTCCCGCGCCCTGGCAGCGGACCTGGGTATTGCCCGGAATACCGTGGCCGACACCTACGGCCAGCTCATCGCGGAGGGCTGGCTGACGGCCCGGCAGGGAGCACGTACCCGGGTCGCCGACCGGTCTCCGGCCGAGGAAGCCGCCACGACCACCGCCCCGCTCGCCAGCCGGCCGCAGTACGACCTGCGGGCCGGGTCGCCGGATACCGCTGCCTTCCCGCGGGCGGCGTGGCTGGCCGCCACCCGCAGGGTCCTGACTGCCGCGCCCGCCGAAGCCCTGGGCTACACCGACCCGCAGGGACGACCTGAACTTCGCCAGGCGCTGGCCGGCTATCTCGCCCGTGCGCGTGGCGTCCGGCTCACACCCGACCGCATCGTCATCTGTTCCGGCTTCACCCAGGGACTCGGGCTGATCTGCCGGGTACTGCGAAGCCGCGACGCCAGGACGCTGGCCATGGAGGTCCACGGCCAGCCCCGGCACCGTGATATCGCCGCCGCCGCCGGGCTGTCCACCAGCACTGTCCCGGTCGATGGTCACGGGGCCATGGTCGACGAGCTCGCGGACGCGGACGCCGTGCTCTTGACCCCGGCGCATCAGTTCCCGCTGGGGGCGGCGCTCGCGCCGCAGCGGCGCAGCCTTGTAATCGCCTGGGCCGAGACCACCAGCGGGCTGATCATCGAGGATGACTACGACGGCGAGTTCCGTTACGATCGCCAGCCGGTCGGCGCCGTCCAGGCACTCGCTCCCGAGCGGGTCGCCTACGCCGGCAGCGTCAGCAAGGCTCTCGCTCCCGGCCTGCGGCTCGGATGGCTCGTACTCCCGGCCGCGCTCGTCAACGATGTCGTCGCCGCCAAGGTTCTCACCGACCGTAACACCAGCAGCCTCGGCCAGCTCACGCTGGCCGAGTTCATCAATTCCGGTCACTACGACCGGCAGGTCCGCCGCTCCCGGCTTGCCTACCGGCGGCGGCGCGACCAGCTCGTCGGCGCCCTGCGCCAGCACACCCCGTGGGTGCGCGTCGTCGGCATCGCGGCTGGCCTCCACCTGCTGCTCGAGCTACCGGACAGTCAGACCGAGCTCGGCATCATCACGCGGGCCGCCCGCCACGGCCTCGCTCTCGAAGGACTCGGCTCCTACCGCCGAGCCCCCGGCACAGATCCGCCGGCCCTGGTGGTCGGCTACGGCACACCGCACGAACATGCCTTTACCGGGGCAGTCGAACGACTTACGGCCGTACTCGCGCAGTCGGCCTGACCGGCCCGGGGGGTCACACGATGCGGCTGCGGGACTGGCCCCAGTAGGCGTCGCGGAGGGGCTTCTTGTAGAGCTTGCCGGTCGGGAGGCGAGGGAGCTCGCTGGTGAAGTCGATCGTCCGGGGGCATTTGAGGTGGGCGAGGTGGTCGCGGCAGAACGCGATCAGCTCGGCGGCGACCTCCGGTCCGGGGTCGGTGCCGGGCATGAGCTGGACGACGGCCTTGACTTCCTCACCGAGGTCTTGGTTGGGGACGCCGAAGACGGCGGCGTCGGCGACCTGGGGGTGGGTGATGAGGAGGTTCTCGCACTCCTGCGGGTAGATGTTGACGCCGCCGGAGATGATCATGAAGGTGGCGCGGTCGGTGAGGTACAGGTAGCCGTCGTCGTCGAGGTAGCCGACGTCGCCGACGGTGACCATCGATCCGTCGGGCGAGGTCGACTCGGCGGTCTTCTCCACGTCGTCGAAGTAGCGGAACGGCGACCCGGGCTTGAACCACAGCGTGCCGGGCTCGCCCGGCGGGACGGGCTGGAAGGACTCGTCCAGGATGTGCAGCTCGCCAAGGACCACCTTGCCGACGGTGCCGGGATGGGCGAGCCATTCGGCGCTGTCGCAGGACGAGAAGCCGACCGCCTCGGTCGAGGCGTAGTACTCCAGCAGGACCGGCCCCCACCAGTCGATCATCTGCTGCTTGACCGGCACCGGGCACGGGGCGGCGGCGTGCACGGCGACCTCGAGCGAGGACAGGTCGTACCGGGCGCGCACCGCTGCGGGCAGCTTCAGCATCCGGCTGAACATCGTCGGGACCAGCTGGCTGTGCGTCACCTGGTAGCGCTCGACCAGCCGCAGGTACTCCTCGGGATCGAACTTCTCCATGATGACCACGGTCCCGCCGTGGCGGATGGCCAGGCCGACCGCGGCCTGCGGGGCCGAGTGATACAGCGGGGCGGGCGACAGGTAGGTCAGCCCATCCCGGTATCGCCACATCCGGGACAGAAAGCCGAACAGGGGAAGCTGGTCACCGGGCGGGATGTCGTCCAGGGGCCGCATGATGCCCTTGGGCCGCCCGGTCGTGCCCGAGGAGTACAGCATCGGCGTCCCCAGCGATTCGTCGCCGATCGGCGTGCCGGGGAAGGCGCCGGTCGCTTCCTCGAAGTCAGCGAAGATGCCGTCGTCGCCGGTGCCGTCCACGATCAGGCCGGACGTCAGCCCCGGGCAGTCACGCGCCGCCGCCAGGGCCACCTCGCGGCACGCGCGGGAGGTGATCAGGAGCTTGGAGCCGCTGTTGTTCAGGATGTAGGCCAGCTCCGGCGCCGTCAGGTAGGAGTTGACGCACGTGTAGTACAGCCCCGCCCGCTCCCCCGCGCCGCAGGCCTCCAGGTACCGGCTGTTGTTCTCCATGAAGATCGCGTAGTGATCCAGGCGGCCCAGTCCCCGGGCCCGCAGCAGATGAGCCAGCCGGTTCGTCCGCTCCTCGTACTCGGCGTACGAGACGCTCTCACCGGTCGCGGCCATGATGAAAGCCGCCTGATCAGCGCGCTCACGAGCATGCGAGCCTGGATACACCGGTTCCCCCTTCGCGCTGGGAGTTCGCCACTACCGTAAACCCACGCGCCCCACCCGTCGAGAACGAAAAGGCGCGGCCTGCCCGTAGTCTCGGAAGCATGACCGTCGCGACGACTTTGTTCCGCTTCGAGGACTCCTATGCCCGCGAGGTGCCTGGCCTTTCGGTGCCGTGGCAGGCGGCGCCTGCGCCCGCGCCCGCGCTGCTGGTACTCAACGAGGAACTGGCCGCCGAGCTGGGCGCCGATCCCGCTCAGCTGCGGGAGCCGTCCGGCCTGGCGCTGCTGCTCGGCCAGGTCCCGGAGGGGGTCACGACGGTCGCCCAGGCTTATGCCGGCCACCAGTTCGGCATGTACTCGCCGCGCCTCGGGGACGGCCGCGCGTTGCTGCTCGGCGAGGTCATCGACACGCGGGGGCGCCGCCGCGACCTTCACCTCAAGGGGTCCGGGCGCACCCCGTTCGCCCGGGGCGGTGACGGCAAGGCCGCGGTCGGCCCGATGCTGCGCGAGTACCTCATCGGCGAGGCCATGGGTGGCCTCGGCATTCCCACCACCCGGGCCCTCGCGGTGGTCGCGACGGGCGAGCGGGTGGCCAGGGAAACGCCGCTGCCGGGCGCGGTGCTCACCCGGGTAGCCGCGAGTCACCTGCGCGTCGGCACGTTCCAGTACGCGGCCGCGTCCGGGGACCAGGACCTGCTGCGGGCGCTGGCCGACTACGCCATCGCCCGGCACTACCCGGAGGCCGCCAGCGCCCCGAACCGCTACCTCGAGCTGTACCGGCGCATTGCCGGGGCGCAGGCGGCGCTGGTGGCCCGGTGGATGCTGACCGGGTTCGTCCACGGGGTCATGAACACCGACAACACCACGATTTCCGGCGAGACCATCGACTACGGTCCGTGCGCGTTCATGGACGCCTTCGACCCGGCCACGGTGTTCAGCTCCATCGACGAGCGCGGCCGTTATGCCTACGGCAACCAGCCCAAGATCCTGCAGTGGAACCTGGCCCGGCTGGCCGAAGCCATGCTGGCCCTGTTCGACGAGAGCAGCGAGGCCGCGGTGGACGCGGCCACGGAGGTGCTGAACGGGTTCGCCGAGGCCTACGAGCGGCACTGGGCCGACGGCATGGCCGCCAAGCTCGGGCTTGCGGCACCGGACCGGGAACTGGCGGATGACATCCTGACGCTGATGCGGCAGCAGAGGGTCGACTTCACGCAGTTCTTCCGCGCCCTGTCGGCCGGCACCGCGCGGATGCTGTTCAGCGAGCCGGAGCCGTTCGACGCCTGGGCCGCTCGCCGCGAGGCCCTGCTGGCCGCGGACCGGGCCGGGGTGGCCGCCGCAATGGACCGCGTCAACCCGATCTACATCCCGCGCAATCACCGGGTCGAGGAAGCGCTGGCGAAGGCGACCGACGGCGAGCTGGGGCCGTTCCGCCGCCTGGTGGACGTCGTTTCGCGTCCCTTCGAGGAGCGGCCCGGCCTGGAGGACTACGCCAGCCCGGGCCCCGCGGGCGCGCCGTACGTTACCTACTGCGGCACCTGAGGACGGGCTAGACGCCTTCGGCGGTGGTGTACTGGGTGAGCTTGAGCGGGGCGGCCAGGATCGCGCCGAGGCCGGAGGCGCCCTCGGGGGTGGCCCGCCACGCGCGGTAGGCCTGGTCGTGCTCGATCGATTCCCAGGTTTCGTAGATGGCCACGTGGGTCGGGTCGGCGCTGTCGACCAGGGTCGTGACGCCCAGGCAGCCGGGGAACGCGCGGGTGGCGGTGAGCGTGGTGTGGATGACCTCGTGCGCGGTTTCCAGCGCGTCGGGCTTGAGCTGGAGCTCGAGAATCGCGGTGGTCGCCATGGGCTGCTCCTTGTGAACACTGTGACCAACAGGGGCATTTCGCTCGTCGTGTGGTTCAAGTGTCGCCTAGCCGGTCTCAGGCAGCGGGCACCGCCTCCCCGTCTGGCGGGACTACCTCCCGTCTGGCGGGGCTGTCTGGGCGGATTGGGGGAAACCCCACTTTTACCGGCCGGATCGCCCCACTACCAGCGGACGGAGCGCCCCAATGGCAGCGGAGCGTCCCGGCGGCAGTGTGGTGGTTATGAAAAATCGCAGATGGATCGCCAGCGGCCTGGCTGCCGTCGCCGCGATCGCGACCGCCGCCACCGTCACCACCACCGCTCCCGCCGCCACCGCGGCCACGATGCCGGCCTCAGCCACGGCTCCGCATGCCTACTCACAGCAGGACCTGCAGCGTGACCTCGACGCGATCGTCGCCACGGGCGTACCGGGGGTGCTGGCCGAGGTGCGCTCCGGGGGCCGGGAGCTGCGCGGTACCAGCGGCGTGGCCAACCTGGACACCGGCCAGCCGGTGAACGAGAACGGGTACTTCCGGGTCGGCAGCAACACCAAGACGTTCCTCTCGGTGGTGGTGCTGCAGCTGGTCGCGGAGCACCGGCTGTCGCTGAACGACACGGTCGGGCACTGGCTGCCCGGGGTGGTGCACGGCCACGGCAACGACGGCGGCAAGATCACCGTCCGCGAGCTGCTGCAGCACACCAGCGGCCTGGAGAACTACACCGATGACCTGCAGGCGGGTATCACCTCGCCCGCGGCGTACCGCAAGCTGGAGTTCGAGCAGTTCAGCCGGCAGGACCTGCTGGACATCGCGCTCGCCCACAAGCCCTACTTCGCTCCGGGCAAAGGCTTTCACTACTCCAACACGAACTACGTCCTGCTCGGGCTGATCATCGAGAAGGTGACCCACCGCTCCTGGGAAGACCAGGTCACCCGTCGCATCATCAAGCCGCTCGGGCTGCACCACACCTTCGCGCCGGGCAACCGCACCGCGCTCCCCCGGCCGCACGCCACCGGGTACCTGATCTTCAGCAAGACCACCCGGGTCGACACCACCGCCGAGAACATGTCCTGGGCCAACTCGGCCGGCGCGCTGATCAGCACCGCCGATGACCTAACCCGGTTCTGGAGCGCGATCGGGCGCGGCGAGCTGCTGCCCCCGGCGCAAACGCGGCTGATGCGCGAGACGGTACCCGCCACCGGCGGTGACAACACCGCGGTGCCCGGCTCCCGGTACGGGCTGGGTATCTTCAACATCCCGCTCACCGGCGGCGGCAGCTACTGGGCCCACGAGGGTGATGTCCCCGGCTACAACACCATCGGCGCCGTCAGCAGCGACGGGAAGACCACGGTCGTGGAGTCCATCAACTCCAACGTCGACGACCCGGTCCTGGCGGCCGAATACGCTCTCGTCGATCACGCGATAAGCCAGCCCTGACCGGCCTGAAACCAGCGGCGCACCTGCCCTTCCACCGGGGCAGGTGCGCCGCACTTGTTTTACCGGGCATGCCCGGGGGGCGGCCAGGGGTTTCTACGGGGGCGGCCGGCCCCTGCCCGGTGCGACCGTAGTGACATGAGCAACCTGCACCGGCTCGCGGGAGCCGCAGTCGTCACCTCCCTTCTGGTATCAGCCTGCGGTTCGGCCGGGTCGAGCACGCCGGCGACGGACCCCGCCGGGAGCACGAGTGCGTCCGCTACGGGGACTGCATCGCCGGCGTCGAGCGCGGCCACGACGGCGCCGCCGGCCACCACGTCACCGGCGGCGCCGGCCGACGGGGCCGGCCAGCCCGCCTGCAGTACCGCATCGCTGCAGCTGACCGTGGACGCCAGCCAGGCCGACGGAGCCGCGGGCAGCACGTACTACCCGCTTGACTTCACCAACACGTCGGCGGCGTCGTGTGAGCTGTACGGCTACCCCGGCGTCTCGTTCGTCACGACCCCGGCGAGCGCCGGGCGGCAGATCGGCGCGGCGGCCCTGCGGGGCACGGCGTTCGCCAAGGTGACGGTGACCCTCGCGCCCGGCCAGACGGCCCATGCCTGGCTGAAGGTGGCCGAGGCCGGGAACTACCCGTCCTCGTCCTGCCGGCCGGCCACGGCCGGGGGGCTGCGGGTGTACCCGCCGGGCCAGACTGCGGCGGGCTACGTGAGCCACCGCTTCAGCGCGTGCTCGTCGGGCAACACCGCGCTGCTCACCGTCCTGCCGGTCCGCCCGGGCAAGGGCCGTCAGGGCATCACGCCGTGACGACCGGGCCGCGAGGGCGGGCGGGGGTTGACCGGGGGGATGGCGGCTCGTTTGGCAGCTGATCTTTTCTAGCTTGCCCAGGCGTCGACCAGCGGCACAGCTTTGTGGTGGTGAGCCTCGAGATACCGGCGCGTCATGAGCAGGGCGGCGATGCCGTCCCCCACCGCGGAGCCGAGCTGCTTGGTCGATCCCGAGCGCACGTCGCCCGCGGCGAAAACCCCGGGCAGCGACGTCTCCATGGTGTGGCTGGTGGCGATGAACCCGGCCGCGTCGCGTTCGACGGCGCCCCCCAGGAACGCGCTGTTGGGCTTCATCCCGATGAACACGAAGACCGCGGCGGCCGGGAACCGGAGGGTCTCGCCGCTGGCGCGGTCGCGGGCCACGACGCCGGTGAAACGGCCCGCCTCGCCCTCGAGCTCGACGATGTCCACCCCGGTCTGGATGACGAACTGGGGGTCGGACCGGACCCGCGCCTGCAGGACCGGCGAGGCGGACAGGCCGGAGCGGGCCAGCACCCGGACCCGCTTGGCGAACTCGGACAGGTGCAGGCCCTCCTCCAGGGCCGAGTTGCCGCCGCCGATCACGATGACCTCGTCGGCCCCCTTGTAGAAGGGGCCGTCGCAGGTCGCGCAGAAGTGGACGCCGATGAGGTCCTCCTCGCCGGGCACGCCGAGGCGCTGGTACGTCGACCCGGTGGCCACGATCGCGGCGTGGGAGGTGAGCTGCTGGCCGGATGACAGCGAGGTCACCACGTCGTCGTGATCACGCTGGATGGAGGTCACGGAAACGGCCGAGACGAGCTCGACGCCGTACCGGCGGGCCTGGGCCACGAAGCGGTCGGCCAGCTCGCCGCCGGAGATGCCCTCGGGGAAGCCCGGGTAGTTGTCGACCCGGTCGCTGATCCCGGTCTGGCCGCCGAGCGCGCTGGCTTCCACCACCACGGCGTCGATGCCTTCCCGGGCGGCGTAGATGGCGGCGGCCAGCCCGGCCGGCCCGCCCCCACGATGACCAGGTCGTAGGCGGACCGGTCGGGCTTGAGGGTGAGGCCGATGCGGCGGGCCAGCGCCTCGTCGCCCGGGTTCACTTCGTGGGTCCCGTCCGGGTAGATGACCGTGGGAATGATCTGCCCGCCGTTCTGCAGCTCTTTGAGCCGCGCGATGGCCTGCGGATCGGTGTCGATGTCGATGAAGGCGTAGCGGACCCGGTGCGCGGCGAGGAACTTCTTGACTCGCTTGCAATGCGGGCACCACGGCGCCCCGTACACGGTCATGGCAGGCTCGTCAGCAGAAGTCACCGCCTCAGGTTAACCCTGCCGCGGCACGTACTTACCCGGGGCCAGACCGGGACCATGGAGGAGGCCTGATGGTGATGCCGCTGGCAGGGCGGGCGGTGGCCGCGGTGATCGGCGGCCTGCTGGTGCTCGCGTCGGTGTCCAGCGTGACCGGGACGCTGATCGTGTCCCGGTCGGTCAGCAGCCGGCTGACGCGGTGGGTGGACCGGATCGTCGACGGGGCTTACCAGCTGGTGCTGGCGCGGGCCGCCGACTACCGGCGGCGCGACCGGCTGCTCGCGACCCAGGCGGCGGCCATCTTGCTGACCCAGCTGGCGGCGTGGCTGATCGTGGCGTATGTCGGGTTCGCCTTGCTGCTGTGGCCGTTCGCCGCCCGCGGCCTGGTGTCCGCCTTCACCGACGCCGGGTCCTCGCTGTTCACCCTGGGCTTCGCCGTCCCGGCCGGGGCGGTGCCGGCCGTGATCGTGTTCCTGGCCGCGGCGGTCGGCCTCGTCATCCTCACCTTGCAGATCGCCTACCTGCCGACCCTGTACGGGGCGTTCAACCGCCGGGAAACCGACGTGGCCCTGCTGAACGCGCGGGCAGGCGTCCCGTCCTGGGGCCCGGAACTGCTGGCGCGCACCCACTACGCGCTCGGCACGGGCACGTCGACCCTGGATACGATGCCGCAGCTGTACACCCAGTGGGAACGCTGGGCCGCGGACGTCGCCGAGAGCCACACCACGTATATGCAGCTGGTCCGGTTCCGCTCGCCGCAGCCGCTGTCGTCCTGGGTCACCGCGCTGCTGGCGGTGCTGGACTCGGCCGCGCTGTTCCTGGCCCTGTCCCCCGAGGCCGCGCCGGTGGTCCCGGCCCGGCTGTGCCTGCGGGCCGGGTTCGAGTGCTTCAACCGGATCGCCCAGGCGATGGGCATCGACGTCCCCGAAGAGGCTGACCCGCAGGCCGGGATCAGCCTGACCTACGCCGAGTTCCTCCAGGCGGTCGACCGGATGCGCGAGGTCGACTTCAGCATCGAGCGCGACCCGGCCGAAGCGTGGCCGGACTTCGTCGGATGGCGGGTCAACTACGAACGGTCCGCCTACGCGGTGGCCGCGGCCGTCTACGCCGTGCCGGCCCTGTGGTCGGGGCCGCGCCGGCACCCGGTAGCGCCGATCGCCCCCATCCGCCCCGGGCCGGCGCCGCCAGGGCGCCGCATGCCTACACGAAGGAGGACGTGCAGCGTGACCTGGAGGCGATCGTCGCTACGGGAGTACCGAGATGCGGGCCGAGGTGCGCTCCGGGGGACGGGAGCTGCGCGGTACCAGTGGCGTGGCCAACCTGGACACCCGCACGCCGGTGAACGAGAACGGGTACTTCCGGGTCGGCAGCAACACCAAGACGTTCATCTCGGTCGTGGTGCTGCAGCTGGTCGCGGAGCACCGGCTGTCGCTGAACGACACGGTTGGGCACTGGCTGCCCGGCGTGGTCCACGGCCACGGCAACGACGGCGGCAAGATCACCGTCCGCGAGCTGCTGCAGCACACCAGCGGCCTGGAGAACTACACCGATGACCTGCAGGCACGGATCACCTCGCCCGCGGCGTACCGCACGCTGGAGTTCGAGCAGTTCAGCCGACAGGACCTGCTGGACATCGCGCTCGCGCACAAGCCGTACTTCGCTCCCGGCAAGGGCTTTCACTACTCCAACACGAACTACGTCCTCCTCGGGCTGATCATCGAGAAGGTGACCCACCACTCCTGGGAAGACCAGGTTACCCGCCGGATCATCAAGCCGCTGGGACTGCACCACACCTTCGCGCCGGGCAACCGCACCGCGCTCCCCCGGCCGCACGCCACCGGGTACCTGATCTTCAGCAAGACCACCCGGGTCGACACCACCGCCGAGAACATGTCCTGGGCCAACTCGGCTGGCGCGCTGATCAGCACCGCCGATGACCTGACCCGGTTCTGGAGCGCGATCGGGCGCGGCGAGCTGCTGCCCCCGGCGGAAACGCGGCTGATGCGCGACACGGTGCCCGCCACCGGCGGTGACAACACCGCCGTGCCCGGCTCCCGGTACGGGCTGGGTATCTTCAACATCCCGCTCACCGGCGGCGGCAGCTACTGGGCCCACGAGGGTGATGTCCCCGGCTACAACACCATCGGCGCCGTCAGCAGCGACGGGAAGACCACGGTCGTCGTGTCCGTCAACTCCAACGTCGACGACCCGGTCCTGGCGGCCGAATACGCCCTCGTCGATCACGCGATGAGCCAGCACTGACCGGCATGAAGCCAGCGGCGCACCTGCCTTTCCATCAGGGGGGCAGGTGTGCCGCACTTGTTTTATCGGGCATGACCGGGGGGCGGCCAGGGGTTTCTACGGGGGCGGCCGGCCGTTACCGGGTGCGACCGTAGTGGCATGAGCAACCTGCAGCGGCTCGCGGGAGCCGCAGTCGTCACCTCGCTGCTGGTAGCAGCCTGTAGTTCGGCCGGGTCGAGCACGTCGGCGACGGCACCCGCCGCGAGCACGAGCGCGCCCGGCACGGGGCCGGCCTCGCCAGCGTCAAGCCCGGCCACCACCACACCGCCGGCGACCACGTCACCGACGGCCCCGGCGGGCGGGACCGGCCAGCCTGCCTGCGGGACCGCGTCGCTGCAGCTGACCGTGGACGCCAGCCAGGCCGACTCGGGCGCGGGCAGCACCTACTACCCGCTGGACTTCACCAACACGTCGGCGACGTCGTGCGAGCTGTACGGCTACCCCGGGGTCTCGTTCGTCACGACCCCGGCGGCGCCGGGCGGCAGATCGGCGCGGCGGCACTGCGGGGCACGGCGTTCGCGAAGGTGGCGGTTACCCTCGCGCCCGGCCAGGCGGCCCACGCCTGGCTGAAGGTGGCCGAGGCCGGGAAACTACCCGTCCTCGACGTGCCAGCCGGCCACGGCCGGGGGGCTGCGGGTGTACCCGCCGGGGCAGACCGCGGCGGGCTATGTGAGCCACCGCTTCAGCGCGTGCTCATCGGGCAGCGCCGCGCTGCTCACCGTGCTGCCCGTCCGCTCGGGCAAGGGCCGTCAGGGCATCACGCCGTGACGACCGGGCCGCGAGGGCGGGCGGGGGTGACCGAGGGGGATGGCGGCTCGTTTGGTGGATGATCTTTTCTAGCCTGCCCAGGCGTCGACCAGCGGCACAGCTTTGTGGTGGTGGGCCTCGAGGTACCGGCGCGTCATGAGGAGGGCGGCGATCCCGTCCCCCACCGCGGAGCCGAGCTGCTTGGTCGATCCCGAGCGCACGTCGCCCGCGGCGAATACCCCGGGCAGCGACGTCTCCATGGTGTGGCTGGTGACGATGAACCCGCCCGCGTCGCGTTCGACGGCGTCCCCCAGGAACGCGCTGTTGGGCTTCATCCCGATGAACACGAAGACCGCGGCGGCCGGGAACCGGAGGATCTCGCCGCTGTCGCGGTCGCGGGCCACGACGCCGGTGAAGCGGCCCTTGTCGCCCTCGAGCTCGACGATGTCCACCCCGGTGCGGATGGCGAACTGCGGGTCGGACCGCACCCGCGCCTGCAGGACCGGCGAGGCGGACAGGCCGGAGCGGGCCAGCACCTGCACCCGCTTGGCGAATTCGGACAGGTGCAGGCCCTCTTCCAGGGCCGAGTTGCCGCCGCCGATCACGACGACCTCGCTCGGCTCCCTTGTAGAAGGGCCCGTCGCAGGTCGCGCAGAAGTGAACGCCGATGAGGTCTTCCTCGCCGGGCACGCCGAGGCGCTGGTACGTCGACCCGGTGGCCACGATCGCGGCGTGGGAGGTGAGCTGCTGCCCGGATGACAGCGAGGTCACCACGTCGTCGTGATCGCGCTGCACGGAGGTGACGGATACCGCCGAGACGAGCTCGACGCCGTAACGGCGGGCCTGGGCCACGAACCGGTCGGCCAGCTCACCGCCGGAGATGCCCTCGGGGAATCCCGGGTAGTTGTCGACCCGGTCGCTGATCCCGGTCTGGCCGCCGAGCGCGCTGGCTTCCACCACCACGGCGTCGATGCCTTCCCGGGCGGCGTAGATGGCGGCGGCCAGCCCGGCCGGCCCGCCCCCCACGATGACCAGGTCATAGGCGGACCGGTCGGGCTTGAGGGTGAGGCCGATGCGGCGGGCCAGCGCCTCGTCGCTCGGGTTCACCTCGTGGGTCCCGTCCGGGTAGATGACCGTGGGAATGATCTGCCCGCCGTTCTGCAGCTCCTTGAGCCGCGCGATGGCCTGCGGATCGGTGTCGATGTCGATGAAGGCGTAGCGGACCCGGTGCGCGGCGAGGAACTTCTTGACTCGCTTGCAATGCGGGCACCACGGCGCCCCGTACACGGTCATGGCAGGCTCGTCAGCAGAAGTCACCGCCTCAGGTTAACCCTGCCGCGGCACGTACTTACCCGGGGCCAGACCGGGACCATGGAGGAGGCCTGATGGTGATGCCGCTGGCAGGGCGGGCGGTGGCCGCGGTGATCGGCGGCCTGCTGGTGCTCGCGTCGGTGTCCAGCGTGACCGGGACGCTGATCGTGTCCCGGTCGGTCAGCAGCCGGCTGACGCGGTGGGTGGACCGGATCGTCGACGGGGCTTACCAGCTGGTGCTGGCGCGGGCCGCCGATTACCGGCGGCGCGACCGGCTGCTCGCGACCCAGGCGGCGGCCATCTTGCTGACCCAGCTGGCGGCGTGGCTGATCGTGGCGTATATCGGGTTCGCCTTGCTGCTGTGGCCGTTCGCCGCCCGCGGCCTGGTGTCCGCCTTCACCGACGCCGGATCCTCGCTGTTCACCCTGGGCTTCGCCGTGCCGGCCGGGGCGGTGCCGGCCGTGATCGTGTTCCTGGCCGCGGCGGTCGGCCTCGTCATCCTCACCTTGCAGATCGCCTACCTGCCGACCCTGTACGGGGCGTTCAACCGCCGGGAAACCGACGTGGCCCTGCTGAACGCGCGGGCCGGCGTCCCGTCCTGGGGCCCGGAACTGCTGGCGCGCACCCACTACGCGCTCGGCACCGGCACGTCGACCCTGGATACGATGCCGCAGCTGTACACCCAGTGGGAACGCTGGGCCGCGGACGTCGCCGAGAGCCACACCACGTATATGCAGCTGGTCCGGTTCCGCTCGCCGCAGCCGCTGTCGTCCTGGGTCACCGCGCTGCTGGCGGTGCTGGACTCGGCCGCGCTGTTCCTGGCCCTGTCCCCCGGGGCCGCGCCGGTGGTCCCGGCCCGGCTGTGCCTGCGGGCCGGGTTCGAGTGCTTCAACCGGATCGCCCAGGCGATGGGCATCGACGTTCCCGAAGAGGCCGACCCGCAGGCCGGGATCAGCCTGACCTACGCCGAGTTCCTCCAGGCGGTCGACCGGATGCGCGAGGTCGACTTCAGCATCGAGCGCGACCCGGCCGAGGCGTGGCCGGACTTCGTCGGATGGCGGGTCAACTACGAACGGTCCGCCTACGCGGTGGCCGCGGCCGTCTACGCCGTGCCGGCCCTGTGGTCGGGGCCGCGCCGGCACCCGGTCGCGCCGATCGCCCCCATCCGCCCGGGCCGCGGGCCGGCCGCCCCGGTAGCGGCAGGCGCATGTGTATCTAGGGCCTGGCCGGGCCCTCCGCCTTTATGCGGGGCATTTCGGAAATGCCCGCTGCATGGGAGGCGGCGATGGCCGTACGGATCGTGCTGGATGGCCCGGGCCGGGGCGTGGGATCCCGGCTGGGCCGGGCCCTGGGCGTGGTCGCCGGCCTGCCGCTCATCGTGGCCGGCGTGGCGGGCCTCTACGGCGTCATCCTCATCGGGATCTTCTTCATCTACGTGCACCCTGATCAGGCCAAGGACCAGCGCGACGCGATCCTGACCGGGGCCGTGTGCGCGGCGGCCGCGCTGATCGGCCTGGGGCTTGGTTTCCGGCTGCTGCGCGGACGGCGACGGCTAGTGCTGTTCCTGCGGCGGTTCGGCTTCGATGACGCGACGCGCGCGGTGAGCTTCGCCGCGACCGGGGCCATCGGGCGGTCATGGCGGCTGGTGACGCTCGACGATGACCGGGTCAAGGCGGTCGGCGGGGCAACGGGGCCGCGCCGGCTCGCCGGCGTCACCGCGCTCGTCGCGCTGGTGCCGCTGGCCTACGTGGTGTGGTGGATGCACGCCCACAGTACGGACAGCCTCATCAAGGACATCGCCTCGAGCGGCGGGCCGGGCAATTCGACGGACATCGCCACGGTGGTGGCCAATGCCTTCGTGACCGCCGTGGTGTCCGCCCTCATCGCCGGGCTGATCCTGGCGTTCTTCGTCCTGGCCGGGTTCGTGGCCGGGATGTCCTCGCTGTTGCTGGCCACGACCTACGGCGTCGCCCGGCACGCCGAGCACGCCAAGAAGGACCGGATCCGGTCCCAGAAAGAGGTGCGCAGCCGGTCCCAGGCGATCATGCGGCGCAGCGGCCATGTCTTCGCGCCCCGGCTGGT
This sequence comes from uncultured Actinomycetota bacterium, assembly GCA_963839095.1. Lineage (GTDB taxonomy): Bacteria > Actinomycetota > Actinomycetes > Streptosporangiales > Streptosporangiaceae > Palsa-504. The sequence continues at coordinate 134,304 of CAWIUF010000022.1, forward strand.
CGTCGTGACGGTCGCGAATCCGGTGTGGCAGCAGGCCGTGCACTCATTCGCCGACGCCGCCGCGGTGGCGATCATCGATATCTCGGTGCCATCGGAGAACCTGCGCTGGGAGATCAGCGCCCTGCTGCCGGTCATGGGACGCCGCTGCATACTGGTCGGCCGCCATGACCTGCTGACCACGCAATCCTGGTACGGGCACACCGCCTTCACCTCTCCCCTGGAGCGTGACATCGACGGGCACGAGGTCCTGGCGTACCGGCCTGACCCGGCGGGCATCCGGCACTTCTCCCGTGCGCTCAAGGCCACGATCGAGGCACGA
>CAWIUF010000023.1:0-75563 GCA_963839095.1 uncultured Actinomycetota bacterium
CCACCGAGTTCGTGCCAATGGCATAGCAGTACTGCTTACCTTGATACGTGCACTCGCTGACGGCGCCGGGGTAGTAGCCGCTGGTGGTGAACCCGGGCTCGTCGTTGAACGCTTTCAGCTGCCCGGTGGCCGCCACCTGCGGCACGTTCGGGTTGTCGAGGATCATGATGTTCGGCATGTCGCCGGCGCTAGCGTCCTGCAGGACCTTGGTGATCAGGTTCGCGTAGGAGACTGCCGTCCGCTGCACGGTGACGCCGGGGTGCTGCTTCTCGAATTGCTTGTTGTACCAGTTCAGCGCGGTATTGCCGCCGTTCGCGGTGTAGTAGTCGAGTTCGGTGATGGTGACCTTGCCGTTGCCGCTGCCGCCGCTGCTGCTGCCTCCGGACGAGGAGCAGCCCGCGGCGGCCAGGGCCAGCACGACCCCGCCGGCCGCGGCGAGACGCCACCGGGCTCTGCGTCTGGATGGCTTTCCTACCGTGAGCGCCCGCATGATTTTCCTCCAGTTTTTGTGCGCTGGCCGGCCGCGGGAGGCGGCGGCTTATCCCTTGACTGAGCCGACGGTGAGGCCGGCCGCGATATATCGCTGGGCGGCGATGAGCATCATCGCCGCCGGGAGGATGGCGAAGACGGCCAGCGCCATCGCGGCTCCCAGGTTCTCGGAGTAGACGCCGATGTAGTTGTAGATGGACAGGGTGATCGGCTCCACGGTGCTCCCGTTCAGGAGCGTGAGCGCGAAGATGAAGTCGCCCCAGCCGTTGAGGAACGCGAACAGCGCGACCGTGATGATGGCCGACCGGCTCATCGGCAGCACCACCCGGACGAACGTCCCCCATTCGGTGGCGCCGTCCACCCGCGCGGCCTGCAGGACGTCGTTCGGCAGGCCGAGCATGAAGGCGCGCATGACCAGGATGCTGAACGGGATCGCGTAGCTCGCGTCGGCCAGGATCAGGCCGGGGTAGGAGTTCAGCAAGTGGAGCTTGTGGTACACGACGAACAGGCTGTTAGCGATCACAATTGACGGCAGGATCTGCGCGACCAGCAGCGACGCGACGACGCCGACGGTCGCCCGGAAGCGGTAGCGGGCCAGCGCGTGCGCGGCGGGCAGCGCGATGGCCAGGGTGAGGACGGCGGTCGCGAGGCCGATGATCAGGCTGCTGAGGATGTGGCTGCCCTGCTGTGACAGGACCGTCCGGTAGTTGGCCAGCGTCGGCGTGGGCGGGAGGAAGTTGTAGTGCGTGCCCAGCAGCTGGGCGTTGTTCTCGAACGAGCCGACGACGACGGCGTAGACCGGGAAGAGCAGGATCGCCAGGGCGATCAGCGCGGCGATCCCGGCCAGCCACGGAGTGAACCTTCGCTGGATGCCCATGTCAGCCCTGCCTCAGTGAATCGCGGTTGAGCCTGATGTACACCGGCGCGACCAGCAGGGCGATGATGAGCAGCACGGTGTTCAGGGCGGCGCCGGCGCCGTAGTCGAACTGCTGGAAGGACAGGTTGTAGGCCCAGGTCGCGACCAGCTGGGTGGAGTTGGCGGGACCGCCCTGGGTCAGGCTGATCGACGATGTCGAAGACCTTGACCGTGAACACGAAGCCGAGGACGAAGGTGACCTCGATCACCGGCCGGATGACCGGCAGCGTGACCCGGACCAGGCGCTGCCAGGGGCCCGCGCCGTCGATCATCGCCGCCTCCTTGAGCTCGGGCGGCACGTCCTGCAGGGCGCTGAACAGCAGCACGGTGAAGAACGGCACGCCGAGCCAGACGTTGGTGATGAGCACGGTCACGTAGGCCCAGCCGGGCGACAGCAGGTACCCGATGGGCGCGTGGATCAGGTGCGCGTCCAGCAGGATCTGGTTGATCGCCCCGGCCTCGAGCTGGAACAGGAACCGGAAGATGAAGCCGGTGACCAGGAACGGCAGCAGCCAGGGCACGATGACCAGCGAGCGGGCCAGCTTGTTCAGCGGGAACTTGAGGCTGAACAGCAGGGCCAGGCCGAAGCCGATGAGGAACTGGAAGAGCAGCGACAGCACGGTGAACGTCAGGGTCCGGATCAGGGCGCTCTGCGTGATCGAGTTCAGCAGGGTGACCCGGTAGTTGGACAGCCCGGCCCACGGCGCGAACAGGCTGGCGATGGTGGCCGGCGTGGTCTGCTCGAAGGACAGGATCAGGTTGTACAGGACCGGCACCACGAACGCGAACGCCACGTACAGGCCCGCCGGGAGCAGGAACGCCAGCCGGGCGGCCCGGCGGTAGCGCGCCCGGCGGTCACGGCGGACCCCGCCGGGCGCGCCGGCCGTGCTGGCCGGGCGGCGCGGCGCCGGGTCGGTGCGGACGCTGGGGGCGGCCGGGTTCAAGCCGGGTCACCCCCTGCGGAGGTAATCGAGCCAAGAGGACCGAACGGGCTGACGTTCCCGCGCACGTACACCGGGATCAGCTCGAGCGGGGCCGGCGCGGTGATGCGGCGGCCGCCCTCGACGGAGTTCCCCGGTCCAGGCGTCCCGCCAGGACCCCGGCGGCAGGTACAGTTCCCGTTCCCGGGCGCCCTCGGTGATCACCGGGGCGACCATGATGTCGTCGCCGAACATGAACTGGTCCTCGACCTCCCAGCAGGCGGGGTCCGCGGGGAAGTTCAGGAAGAGCGGGCGCATCGGCGGCAGGCCGGTCTCGTGCGCCACCCTCATCTGCTCCATCACGTACGGCCGCAGCCGCTCCCGCAGGAACATCAGGTTCCGGATGATCTCGTACTCGGCCTCGCCGAACGCCCACACCTCGTTGGCCGCGCCGGTCTGCTCCGAGCCCACCATGGTGCCCGGCTGGCGGATCCCGTGCAGCCGGAAGACCGGGCAGAACACGCCGAACTGGAACCAGCGCACGATGAGCTCGCGGAAGTACGGCGTGGTGATGTCGCCGTTCTTGAACCCGCCGATGTCGGTGGTCCACCACGGGATGCCGGACAGGCCGATGTTCAGCCCGGCCGGGATCTGCCGGCGCAGGTCCTCGAAGGTGGAGTCGATGTCGCCCGACCAGACCAGCGCGCCGTACCGCTGGCTGCCGGCCCAGGCGGACCGGCACAGCAGCACGACCTCGTCCTCGCCCTCGGCCAGCATGTTCTCGTAGAACCCGCGGGCGTGCAGCATCGGGTAGGCGTTGCCCACCTCGAGGCCGGGGCCGAGGTGGTAGCGGAGGTTGTCCGACTGCTCGGGCACCAGCTCGGGCTCGCAGGCGTCCAGCCACCAGGTCTTGATCCCGTACTTGAGGTAGTTGTCCCTGACCTTGGACCAGATGTAGTCGCGGGCCCGCGGGGTTGGTGGCGTCGTAGAAGGCCATCGGCACCCGCGCCGCCGAGCCCCGGTCCCAGATGGCCAGCTGCAGGCCGAGGCCGCGCTCGTTCGCCACCAGGTAGCCCGAGGTCCGCCATCTCGGCGTAGTTCTCGCTGGCCGGGTTGACCGTCGGCCAGATGGACACCATCAGCTTGATGCCGAGCTGCTCGAGCTCGGCCACCATGGCGGCGGGGTCGGGCCATTCGTCCGGGTCGAACTTCCAGTCGCCCTGGCGGGTCCAGTGGAAGTAGTCGATGACGATCACCGAGACCGGCAGCCCGCGGCGCTTGTACTCGCGCGCCACGGCCAGCAGCTCGTCCTGGGTCTTGTAGCGGAGCTTGCACTGCCAGAACCCGGACGCCCACTGCGGCAGCAGCGGCGCGCGCCCGGTGACCTCGGTGTAGGCGCGGACCAGGACGGCCGGCTCGGCCGCGGCGGTGATCCAGTAGTCCCACTGCCGGGTGGCCTCGGACACCCAGCGGGTGACCGTGGTGCCGAGCTCGACCCGGCCGATCCCCGGGTGGTTCCACAGGAAACCGTAGCCCCGGCTGGACAGCAGGAACGGGATGGAGACCTCGGTGTTGCGCTGGATCAGCTCGACGACCGCGCCCTTCTGGTCGAGGCGGCCGTGCTGGTGCTGGCCGAGGCCGTAGAAGCGCTCCCCGTCCCGGGCGGCGAACTGCACCTCGAACTGGTGCATCCCGCCGGCCGCGGACGGAGTACCGGCGGGTCGGCGGCCCGGTGAAGTGCGGGGTCGTCTCGGCCAGCAGCTCGGCCCCGGCCGCGTCGGTGAACCTGAGCTGGCCCGAGGCCGAGATCTCGGCGGTCAGGCCGCCGTTGGTGATGCGCGCCGACCCGTCGCCGATCTCGATCGCGGCGCGGTCGCCGGTCGCGGGCGACCGGGCACGAGCGCGCCGGGCTGGTCGTCGCGGATCTTCTCCCACAGCGTCCCGCGGACCCGGAGGCTGTCCGGGCCCCAGGGCTCGATGCGGACGGTCTCGTGCCCGCCCCGCCACTCGAGGGCCTGGTCATCACGCGTGAAGACACCCATGTCCCACAGCTCTCCATCGGGCCGTTTAGGCAAAGCTTTTCCAAACCGGATGCTAGAACCGATCCGTTCCGAACGTCAAGGTGTAGCAGCACTTTTCAGTAAATGAGGTGTCCCGATAGAGTACGGGAAGGAAACTTCACAAACGGCCTTTTCCTCACCTATACTCAGGCGATCAGATCGCCCGCGGCAGCCAGGCCCGGTGCTGACGAACCAGGGCCGTCGACCAGAGGGAGGCGAACGCGATGCCTCCCGGCAAGAATCGGCAGCAATCCCCCGCGACCATCAGCGACGTGGCCCGCCTGGCCGGGGTGTCGCCGGGCACGGTGTCCAAGGCGCTCAACGGGCGCGGCGCCCTGTCGCTCGGCACCATCGCGCGCATCCAGCAGGCCGCCGAGCAGCTCGGCTACCAGCCCAACGCGCTGGCCCGCGGGCTGCTGGCCGGCCGCACCTTCACGGTCGGGCTGATCACCACCGACAGCTTCGGCCGGTTCAGCATCCCGGTCATGCAGGGCGCCGAGGACGCGCTCGGCCCCGGGCGGATCTCGGTCTTCCTGTGCGACAGCCGGGACGACCAGATCCGGGAGCAGCACTACCTGCGCACCCTGCTCGAACGCCGGGTCGACGGCATCATCGTGACCGGCCGCCGCCAGGACCCGCGCGAGCCGATCGGCAGCGACATCCCGGTCCCCGTCGTCTACGCGATGACCTCGTCCACCGACCCCGCGGACCTGTCGCTGGTCCCCGACGACGCCGAGGGCGGCGCCGACGCCGTGCGGCACCTGCTCAGCACCGGGCGCACCAGGATCGGGCACGTGACCGGCCCGCGCTCGTTCCTGGCCTCCCAGCTGCGGGCCCAGGGCGCGGAGGAGACGCTGGCCGCGGCCGGGCTCGAGCTGGCCACGGGCGGGCCGCTGTACGGCGAGTGGACCGAGGAGTGGGGCCGCCAGGCCACCGACGCCCTGCTCCGCGCGGCCCCCGACCTGGACGCGATCTTCTGCGGCAACGACCAGATCGCCCGGGGCGTGGCCGACGCCGTGCGCGAGGCGGGCCGGCGGGTGCCCGAGGACATCGCGCTGGTCGGCTTTGACAACTGGGAGGTCATCGCGGCCGCCTGCCGGCCCCCGCTGACCACGGTGGACATGAACCTGCGGGAGCTGGGCCGGATCGCGGGCGAGGAACTGCTCGCGGCCATCGACGGCCACCCGAGCGCGGGCATCCGGCGGATGCCGTGCACGCTGGTGCTGCGCGAGTCGAGCCGCCCGCGGCACGCGGCCCGGACCTAGGGCCGCGCGCACCTAGGCCGCGCTCCCCACCCGAGCACGTACCGGGGCGGGGCGGGAAGCCTGCCCCGTTCGGGATAATGAGGTCCCGTGCCAGCACTGACGGAAACTGAGGCCCGGGCGCGCGCCGCCCTCATCGCGGTCGTCTCCTACGAGGTCTTCGCCGACCTGACCGCCGAACCGGTGCGGTCCCGCACCGAGATCCGGTTCACCTGCGCCGCGCCGGGGGCGGCCACGTTCGCCGACCTGACGGCCCGGGCGGTGAGCGCGGTCCTGAACGGGCGGGAGGTCGGGCCGCCGGACGACGGGCGGCTGGCGCTGACCGGGCTGGCGGCGGAGAACACCCTGGTGGTGGAGGCCGAGGCCGACGACGTCCTGATCCGGTTCACCGATCCGGCCGACGACGCCGGCTACGTCATGTTCACCGGCTACCCGACCCTGGCCCCGAGCCTGTTCTGCTGCTTCGACCAGGCGGACCTGACCGGGACCACCACGCTGAGCCTGGTGCTCCCGGCGGGGTGGGAGTGCCTGACCAACGGGCCGGTCGATCGAGCGGCCGCCGGCCGGCGAGGCGGGCCGGTGGCGGTTCGGGCCGGTGGACGGCACCCGGCCGTTCGACCTGACCATCGCGGCCGGGCCGTACGCCCAGGCCTGGAGCGGGATGGGCGGGACGGACCGCCCGGTCCGGATGAGCATCTGGTGCCGGCGGTCGCTGGCCGGGACGCTGCCGGGGCTCGAGCGGTTCGCCGGGCTGGCGCGGCAGGCGCTGGAGTACTACGAGCGGATGCTGGGCGTGCCCTGCCCGTACCCCAAGTACGACATCGGGTTCGTGCCCCGGCTGAACGCGCAGGCCATCTCGATCCCCGGGCTGATGCTGGTCAGCGAGAACCTGCTGGCCCGGATGGCCGACCCGGACGACGACTTCGTGGCGATGCTGGCCGGGCACGAGGTGTCGCACCTGTGGTTCGGCTGTCATATCTCGGCCCGCTGGTGGGATGACCTGTGGCTGGACGAGGCGATGGCCAGCTACGTGAGCTACCTGGCCATGGCGGCGGCGGGGATGGCCGATTCGTGGACCGCGCTCAGCTACCGGGAGAAGCCGCGGGCCTACGAGGCCGACGCGCTGCCGGGACGGCAGCCGGTGTCCTCACCGGTGGCCACCGCGGCCGACGCGCTGTCCCGGCCGGTCCCGCTGACCTACTCCAAGGGCACCGCGGTGGTCAGCCAGCTGGCCGCGCTGATCGGGGACGACGCGCTGCGGGCGGGGCTGGCGGACTACATGCGGCGGTTCGGCGGCGGGACCGCGAGCCTGGACGACCTGATCGGGTGCTGGTCCCGCTCGTCCGGCCGGGACCTGAGCGGCTGGGCGCAGGAGTGGCTGCGCACCGAGGGCGCCAGCACGCTGCGGGCCTGCGTCGAAGCTGGCCCGGACGGCACGCTGGCGGCGCTGGCCGTCGAGCAGGACGAGCCGCGGACGCACCGGATCGGCATCGGGCTCTACGACCGGGCCGGATCCGGGGCCGCGCTGCGGCGGCGGCGGGTGATCAGCGCCGAGGTCAGCGGGGCGCGGTGCGAGATACCAGTGCCGCCCGGGGAGCCGGTCCCGGCCGCGGTGGTGCCCAATGACGGCGACCTGACCTACGCGCGGATCGCGTTCGACCCGGCCAGCCTGGAGGCGCTGGCCGAGGCGGCGATGAACACCGGCGACCCGCTGACCGAGGCGGCCTGCTGGAACGCGGTCTGGCAGCTGGTGACGGCCGGCGCGCTGTCCGGCGCCGACCTGGCCGGCCTGGTGACCCGGCGGCTGGCCGGCTTCCCGTTTCTGCCCCCGCCCGCCGCCTCTGCCCCGCTCCCTGTCGCCGGGCTGGAGGTCCTGCTCGAGCGGGCCGTCACCGCCGCCGACCTCTACACCGCCGATGCCGAACGGGGCGCGGCGCGGGCTGCCCTGGCCGCCGCGAGCCTGGCCGGGGCGGGCGCCGCGGTGCCCGGGAGCCCGGCCCAGCGCGCGCTGGCGGCCGGATTCGCGGCCAGCGCGCACACCGGCGATCAGCTGGCGCAGGCACGGGCGTGGCTGGACGGCGACCCCGAGCGGCCGCGGCCGGACGGCCTGGAGCTCGGCGGCGACCTGCGCGGGCGGCTGCTGCGCACGCTGGCGGCCCGCGGGCTCGCCACCGACGAGGACCTGGACGCGCTGGCGGCCGCGGACCCGGTGGCCGGCGAGCGGAACCGGGCCGCCTGCCGGGCCGCGCGGCCGGACGCCGCGGCCAAGGAAGCGGCGTGGGAACTGGCGCTGAGCGGCGCGGGACCGGGGGGTGACCGAGGCGGTGGCGAGCGCGCTGTGGGTGCCGGGTCAGGAGGGCCTGCTGGCCGCCTACCGGGACCGGTACTTCGCCGAGGCGCTGCCCCTGCTGGACGGCCGCGACATCCGCTCGATGCGGCGGCTGGCCCGGGCGCTCTACCCGGTCACGCTGGCCGAGCCCGCGACGCTGGCGGCGACCGCGGCCGCCGCCGCGGCCGAGGTGGGGACGGACCCGGTGGGGACGGTGCAGCCGGGGGCGGGCCGCGACGGGCTGAGCCCCGGACTGCGGCTGGTGCTGCGGGAGCAGGAGGCGATCATGACCGCGGCGCTGGCCGCGCGGTCACAGCCGCGGCGCTGGCCGTAGGCCGTTACGGCGCCGCCGTTATCGGCGCTGCTTATTCGGCGCTGTTATTCGTCCAGGGCGGCGGCGTCGAGGGGGACGTCGACGGAGTAGGCCCGCAGGATCTCCAGCGGGACGATCTCGAGCGCGCGCTCGTGGGTCGAGGCCAGCACCACCGGCGCGGCGGCGCCGTCCTTGTGCGCCTGCAGCCAGTTGGCCGCGGTCACGCACCACCGGTCGCCCGGCACCAGGCCGGGGAACCGGAACTGGGGCATCGGCGTGGCCAGGTCATTGCCGATCCGGCGCTGGTGCTCGAGGAACTCCGACGTCACCACCGCGCAGATGGTGTGGCTGCCCAGGTCCTCCGGGCCGGTCGTGCAGCATCCGTCCCGGTAGAAGCCGGTGAGCGGATCGGTGCCACAGGACTCGAGCTCGCCGCCGAGCACATTACGGTCGCTCATACATTGCAGTATCCGCACCGTGGCCGCCCGTCCGCAAGATCACGAGCCTGGACAGGTTCCGGCCGGGCGCTTAGTCTTGACTGTATGGTCAGTCAAGATTATCGTGTCCGTGCAGTTTCTTCCCCCGCCCATCCGGCCCTCCCCCGGCGCCGCTCGATCGCGGTGAACTCGAGCTCTCGCTCCGCCCGTTCGGCGAAAGCCGGATGCTGCCGCGGGCGGCGTACGTGGACCCGGCGGTTTTCGGCTGGGAGCAGCGGCATTTCTTCGGCGGCGGCTGGCTGTGCGTGGCGCGCAGCGAGCAGCTGCCGCAGCCCGGTGACCAGCGGGCCGAGGCCACCGGCGAGGGCAGCGTGCTGCTGGTCCGCGGCGAGGACGGCGAGCTGCGGGCGTTCGCGAACAGCTGCCGGCACCGCGGCCACGAGCTGCTGCCGTGCGGCCAGGGCGCCCAGGGCACAGTCGATCATCTGCCCGTACCACGCCTGGACGTACGGGCTCGACGGGTCGCTGCAGGGCGCCGCGGGGTTCAGGAAGCAGCGCGGCTTCGACTTCGGCGCAGTGGGGCCTGGTCCCGCTGCCGGTGACCGAGTGGCACGGCCTGGTGTTCGTCGACGGCTCGGGCGGCGCGGCCGGGTCGCTGACCGAGGCGCTGGCCAAGCTGGACGAGCTGGTCGCGCCGTACGAGCCGGAGCGGCTGGTGACGGCCGGGGAGCACCGCTACGACGCCCGGGCCAACTGGAAGACCCTCACCGAGAACTACCACGAGTGCTACCACTGCCCGTCCATCCACCCCGAGCTGTGCCGGGTCAGCCCGCCGCAGAGCGGCGAGAACTACGCCGACGACGGCGCCTGGATCGGCGGCTGGATGGACCTGCGCGAGGGCATGGACGACGATGTCGCTCGACGGCTCGAGCGGCGGCGTGCCGCTGCGCGGGCCTGGACGCGCACGGGCCTGCGGACCGTCGATCTACGTCAACATCTTCCCGAACGTGCTGCTCAGCCTGCACCCGGACTACGTCATGACGCACCGGCTGCTGCCGGTGGCCGCGGACCGCACCACGATCGAGTGCACCTGGGCCTTCGCGCCCGAGGCGGTCGCCACGGCCGGACTTCGACCCCGCTACGCGGTGGAGTTCTGGGACATCACCAACACCCAGGACTGGGCCGCCTGCGAGTCGGTGCAGCGGGGCCTGTCCTCGCCGCACGCCGTCCCCGGGCCGCTGTCTCCGCCGAGGACGCCGTGCACTCCTACGTCAGCTGCATCGCCCGGGGCTACCTCGGCCAGTCGGTCTGGAGCCCGGTAGCGTAGGGCGCGTGACCATACTTGACATACCGGTAAAGACCCTTTCCGGGCAGGACTCCTCGCTTGGTGCCGCGGCATCGGGCGGGGCCCTGCTCGTCGTCAACGTCGCCTCCAAGTGCGGGCTGACGCCGCAGTACACCGCGCTGGAGAAGCTGCACGAGCAGTTCGCCGCGCGCGGGCTGTCCGTGGTCGGCTTCCCCTGCAACCAGTTCGGCGGGCAGGAGCCCGGCACGTCCGACGAGATCGCCGAGTTCTGCTCGGCGACCTACGGGGTCACCTTCCCGATGTTCGAGAAGATCGAGGTGAACGGGCCCGGGCGGCACGAGATCTACCAGACGCTGACCTCGACGCCGGACGCTGACGGCGAGACGGGCGACATCCAGTGGAACTTCGAGAAGTTCCTGGTCCGCCCGGACGGCACCGTGGCCGCCCGGTTCCGGCCGCGGACGGAGCCCGACTCCCCCGAGGTCCTCGCCGCCATCGAGGAGATCCTCCCGGACTAGGTGAGGGCGGCGGCTTCGGCGTGGGCGTCGTAGTCGTAGATCCAGCGGCGGTCGACCAGCTGGCGGCCGGAGCTGTCCCAGCCGGCGCCCTGGCGGCGTGAGCCCAGCTGGACGCGGGCCGTCCGGTCGCGGCGCAGTTCCTCGTAGGCGGCGAGCGCCCGCGGCACGCCCGCCGGGCTCCTGGCGGCGCCCAGCAGCGTGGCCAGCGCGACCGCGTCCTCCAGGGCCTGGTTCACGCCCTGGCCCAGGTGCGGCAGCATCGGGTGGGCCGCGTCGCCGAGCAGCGTCAGCCGCCCGCTGCTCCACCGGGGCAGCGGCTCGCGGTCGTACATCCCCCACTGGAACCCGCTGCCGCCGGGCCCGCTGATCGCGGCGATGACCTGCCCGATCAGCGGATCCCAGCCGGCGAAGTGCGCGGCCAGCGCCGCCGGGTCACCCTCGGCCGACCACGACTCGCGGACCGCGGTGGCGGAGGAGACGAAGCCCACGTAGTTCAGCAGCTGCCCGGCCCGCACCGGGAACACCAGGAAATGCCTCCCCTCGCCCATCCACATCCGGATCGTGCCGGCCGGGTACTCGCTGCAGGGACGGCACCAGGCCCCGGTAGGCCACCACGCCGGAGAACACGGGCTCGGCCGGGGCGACCACGAAGCCCTGCAGGACCGAGTGGATGCCGTCCGCGCCGATCACCACGTCGGCCGTGGCGGTGCTCCCGTCGGCGAAGCCGACCGTGGCGCTCCCGTTTCGCTGGCGTTTCGCTGCCGTTGTCGCTGGCGTCATCCTGGCGGAAATCCGTGCACCGGTGCCCGGTCCGCACCGTGCCCGGCGGCAGCTGCCCGGCCAGCAGCGCCAGCAGGTCGGCCCGGTGGATCCCGATGTTCTGCCCGGCCACGGCGAACTGGTAAGGCTCGTGCTCCACCGGCCGGCCGTCGGGAAGCCGGAGCTGAGAGGCGGCGTACCGGACGCCCAGCCGCCTGATCCCGTCGCCGACCCCGAGCCGCTCCAGCATCAGCAGGCCGTTCGGCGCCAGCGACACCCCGGCGCCGACCTCGGCCAGCTGCCGCGCCTGCTCATGGACCTGGACGTCGATCCCGGCCTGCGTCAGCGCCACCGCCGCCGCGATCCCGCCGATCCCGCCGCCGACCACCACCGCCTGCAGGGCCACGTCCCTCAGGCTCTCACAGCGGGGCGGCCGGGGTGCCTACGCGGGGTGCGGGGGTCAGGCGAGCTGGGCGGGGCCGCGTTTGGTCAGCTGGCGGGCGATGATCATGCGCTGGATCTCGCTGGTGCCCTCCCAGATGCGCTCGACCCGGAGCTCGCGGAAGAAGCGCTCGGCCACGTTCTCGCGCATGTAGCCGCGGCCGCCGAAGACCTGGACGGCGCGGTCGGCGACCCGGCCGGCCATCTCGGAGGAGTAGAGCTTGGCCATCGAGCACTGCGCGTGCGAGATCTTGGTGTCCGCGCCGCGGTCGATGCCGCGGGCCGTCTCGTAGACCATGGCGCGGGCCGCGAACAGCTCGGTCAGGCTGTCCGCCAGCATCCCCGCGACCAGGCCGTACTCGCTGATGGGCTGGCCGCCGACCACGCGGCCGGCCGCGAACGCGGTCATCTCCGCGGTGAGCCGCCCGGCCGCGCCGAGGCAGCGGGCGGCCACCATCATCCGCTCGAACCGGAACCACTCGTAGGCGAAGGCCATCCCGTCGCCCTCGGCGCCGACCAGGTTCGCGGCCGGGACGCGGACGTCGGTCGAACGCGACGATCGGGTGGTGGTGGCCGATCGTGTGCGAGTACTCCGGCGTCCGGACCACCCGGACGCCCGGGCTGGGCAGGTCGACCAGGAACATCGCGTGCTCGCCGCTGGGCAGCTTGCCCTGGAAGAACGCGTAATCGGCGGCGTTGTACGAGGTCACGTGCCACTTGACCCCGTTCAGCAGGTACTCGTCGCCGTCCGGGACGGCGGTCGCCTCGATCGCGTCGACGTCGGAGCCCGCGCCCTCCTCGGTGATGGCGTAGCACTCCTCCCGCTCCCCCGCGATCGTCGGCCGGACGTAGCGCTCGAGCTGATCCGGGGTGGCCACGGCGGGCAGCCAGGACGGCGGGGTGGTGGCGACCCAGCCCAGCGCGTTGGTCACCCGGCCCATCTGCTCCTGGACCAGCACCTGCTGGAGCGAGCTGCAGCCGCCGCCACCGAGGTCGGCGGGCATGTTGGTGGCCGTCAGGCCGAGCTCATGGGCGCGCTTGGCGTGGGCGGCGGTGACGTCGGGCGGCAGCTCGCCGCCGGATCGTTCGGCTTCTTCCTCGAACGGGATCAGCTCGTCCGCGAACCCGCGGGCCCGCGCCTGGATCTGCAGATCATCGTCGGTCAACCCGTACATGCGGCGGTACCTCCAGGCGCCAGCCCTGTCGTGTCCGGCTTATTGACTGAATGTTCAGTCTATGCCAGCATCGGTCCTGTGCCAATGACTGAAACCGCTGATGCCGTGGTGGTGGGCGGCGGGACGATTGGCGCCTGGTGTGCCTATTTCCTGCGCCAGGCCGGGCTGGGCCGGGTCATCCTGATCGAGAAGGGCGTCCTCGGCGAGGGCGCCAGCAGCCGCGCGGCCGGCGTGGTCCGGCTGCAGGGCGGCACGCCGGAGGCGGTGCGGCTGAGCAGTGGTCCCGCGCCTTCTACCTGCGCCAGCGGGACGAGATCGGGACCGACTCGGGCTTTACCGAGCAGGGGTACCTGCTGCCCTGCTTCACCGAGGCGGAGGTGGCGGCGGCCCGGTCGCGGATGGAGATGCAGGCCGCGCTCGGCCTCCCGGTGCGGTGGCTGGACCCGGGTGAGGCGGACGCGGCCAACCCGGCGCTCGCGCCCGGCCAGACGCTCGGCGGCACCTTCTGCGACCAGGACGGGTTCATCGCGCCGCCGCGCAACGTCGCCGCCTACACGGTGGCGCTGATCCGCAGTGGCGTCGAGGTCCGCGAGCACGTGGCCTTCCTGCGTCTGAGACGGCAACGCCGTACTTGACCAGCCAGGGGCGGATCAGCGCCGGCCTGGTCGTGCTGACCGGCGGGCCGAAGCTGGCCGAGGTCGGCCGGCGGCCGGCCTGCGGATCCCGGCCGGCGGCGTCCGGCACCAGGTGGCGGTGACCGAGCGCCACCCCGACCTGGACCCGGCGCGGGTGCCGATGGTCTTCGACCTGGCCGAGGGGCTGTACTGGCGGCCGGAAGAAGGCGGCCTGCTGTTCGGCATGAGCAACCCGGACGAGCCGCCCGGCGACAACCGCGAGGTCGACGAGGGGTACCTGGCCACGATGCGGACCCGGCTGGCCGCGCTGGTCCCGGCCACCGCCGGGCTCGGGCTGCGCCGGGTCTGGGCCGCGACCATCGACTACACCTCGGACCACATGCCCATCATCGGCCGCGCGCCGGGGCTGCGAGCACGTCACGGTGGCGGGGGCGGCCGGGGCCGGCATGATGTGGGGCCCGGGCCTGGCCCGGGCCACGGCCGACGTCGCGCTCACCGGCGCCTCCGACGTGCTCGACACCTCGCAGCTCGGCCTCGACCGCTTCGACGAGGCCGGCCGCAGCCGCCTCGCCACCGACCCCATCGCCCTGCCCTTCCCGGAGAGGATCGCCTCATCATGATCACCGTTACCCCGTACCTGGCCGCCGCGGCCGACGCCAAGCTCGAGGACTGGGGGCCGCTCGAGGAGGCCACTGGCGAGCCGATGCAGACCTCGGGTACCACGCTGTGGTCCGGCGAGGGCGCCCAGGAGACCGGCGTCTGGGAGTGCACGCCGGGGCCGTCCCGGTGGAAGCTGGAGGACAACGAGTTCGTGCACATCCTGTCCGGCCGGATGACGGTCACGCCGGACGGCGGCGAGCCGACCGAGATCGGCCCGGGCGACACCGCCGTCTTCCCCCGCGGCTGGGAAGGCACCTGGCAGCTGCACGAGACCATCCGCAAGCTCTACGTGCTGTTCTGACCGTAAGTTTCCGAAAGTTCCGGCCCGGCCTTCGGCCGCGACGGCGTGATCGATAGCCTTGAAGGCATGGAATATCGCACGCTAGGAAGCAGTGGCTGCGCCGTCTCGAGCCTGTGCCTGGGCACGATGACGTTCGGGGCCGAGACCGACGAGCCGGGTTCGCAGCAGCAGCTCGACCGCTTCATCGAGGCGGGCGGCAACTTCGTGGACACGGCCGACGTGTAACGCCGGCGGCCGGTCCGAGGAGATCATCGGCCGCTGGTTCGCCGACCGCCCGGCCGACGTCACCGAGCCCGTGGTGCTGGCCACCAAGGGACGGTTCGGGTCGGGCTCGCCGAACGCGGACGGGCTGTCCGCCCGCCACCTGACCCGCGCGCTGGACGCCTCGCTGCGCCGCCTGGGCCTGGACTCGGTCGACCTGTACCAGGTACACGCCTACGACGCGCTGACGCCGGTCGAGGAGACGCTGCGCACGCTGGACCGGTTCATCCAGGCCGGCAAGATCCGCTACTACGGGCTGTCCAACTTCACCGGCTGGCAGCTGACCAAGGCCGTGCACCTGGCCCGGGCGCTGAACGTGGCCGGGCCGGTCACCCTCCAGCCGCAGTACAGCCTGCTGTCCCGGGAAATCGAGTGGGAGATCGTGCCCGCCTGCCTGGACGCCGGGCTCGGCCTGCTGCCGTGGAGCCCGCTCGGCGGCGGCTGGCTGTCCGGCAAGTACCAGCGTGACCAGCGCCCGACCGGCGACACCCGGCTCGGCGACGACCCGAACCGGGGCATGGAGGCCTACGACCGGCGCGGCACCGAGCAGACCTGGAACGTCATCGACGAGGTGCAGAAGATCGCCGAGAACCACGGCGTGTCCATGGCCGAGGTCGCGCTGGCCTGGGTGACCGCCCGGCCCGCGGTCACCTCCACCATCCTCGGCGCCCGCACGCTGGAACAGCTCGAGGCCAACCTGGGCGCGGCCAACCTGGCGCTGACCGAGGCCGAGACGGCCGCGCTGGACGCGGTCAGCCACCCGGCCGTCGCCGACTACCCCTACGGCGAACTCGGCGAGGACCAGCGCTCCCGCACGCTGCCCAGCGGCGGCTGAGCGCACCGATTTCATGATCGCGGCAGGATTCGGCTGACTATGCGGCCAGATTCTGGCCACGATCATGAGCGCGTGCCCGGCGGCACGTGACGGGTGTTGTTGCGAGCGGCAGACGTGGGTCACGAAGTGGCGGCTGCCAGGGCGGCCGGCTGGGTGCGGCGCTAGGCCGTGCCGGGTCAGGGGTCGGCGGGGCCGCCGCCGCGGGTGGGGGAGTCGAAGTCGCCGGTGCCGTCGGGGGTGCCGGCGCCGTGGTGGCCGGGGTAGGAGTGCTGGCCTGAGGCGGGGACGAGCTGGGGGTGCCCGTCGCCGCGGGACATCTGGCTGATCTTGAGGTAGCGGGCGATCTCCCGCCACTGGCTGGCGGCCACGATGACGACGGAAGCCGGGATCAGCAGGCGGAGCGCTTTGCGGGCCATGGTGTCTTCCCTCCGTTGATCGCAGCCTTCCCGTGACCAAGACGGCCAAACAGGGCATTGATTCGTTACCAGGTGCCGGGTGACGCTAAATGTCATGGTGTGGCGGATCCATTTCAGCCCGGACGACCTGGACCGTATCCAGCTCCGGCCGACGCTGGGGCCGCTGGCCGAGACGGTGCTGGCGGTGGGGCTGCTGCGTAACCCGGAGCAGCCGCGCACGCTGCTCGGCGAGTGGCGCGGCCAGGTCCAGGACCGGATCTCGCTGCGGGCGCGGCCGCTGATGACGCTGATCCCGCCCGGCTGCATGGGCGTGGACCTGCCGACGCTCACCGGGGAGACGGCCACCATCGAGCAGGGCGTCAAGGCGCTGCTCGAGGTGCCGCGCGAGCACCTGCTGGTCGAGATGGCGTACACCAACCGGTGGAACCGGCTGTCCCCGGCCGCGTGGGCGCTGGCCGAGCCGGGTGCCCGGCCCGACCTGGCCGAGGCGACCGAGGCCGCCTACCGCGACCTGATCCAGCCGTTCTGGCACCGGATCCGGGCCAGCCTGCACGCCGAGCAGGCCGCCCGCAGCCGGACGCTGGCCCGCAAGGGCGCCGAGCAGCTGCTCGCCTCGCTGCAGGGCCCGCGGATCCGCTGGCGGTCACCGGTGCTCGAGATCGTGAAGCCCAGCCACCTGGACATGGAGCTCGCGGGGCGGGGCCTCGCGGTGATTCCCTCGGTGTTCATCGGCAAGGAACCCAGCCTGCACGAGAACCCGAACGACTGCACCGAGACGCCGCGGCTGATCCTGCCCGCGGCGGACGCCGGGCGGGCGTGGCTCTGGGAGCGCCGCCGGTCCCCCGGCGCGGCGCTGGCCGCGCTGGTCGGCCGGAACCGGGCCGCGGTGCTGGCCAGCGTGGCGGACGGCTGCACCACGACCGAGCTGGCCCGCCGGGCCAACATCTCGCTCGCCGCGGCCAGCCAGCACGCGTCGGTGCTGCGCGGCGCGGGCCTGATCGCCAGCCTGCGCCAGGGCGGCGCGGTGCTGCACGTGCTCACGCCGCTCGGCGCGGAGCTGCTGCAAGCCAGCTAGCTGAGCAGTCCGGGCCGGGTGCCCGCGGCGGGGCGGATGGGTCATGATCGGGACATGACCGTGCGGTGGGGCGTGGCCGGGCCGGGGCCGGTAGCCGGCAAGGTGATCGGCGACTTGGCGCACGTCCCGGGCGCGGTGCTGACCGCCGTCGGATCGCGCTCGGCCGAGCGGGCGGCGGCGTTCGCCGCTTCGTACGCCGCGGGCGGACAGGGGCAGGTCCCGGCGGCCCACGGCTCCTACCGGGCGCTGCTCGACGACCCGGAGGTGGATGTGGTCTACGTGGCCACCCCGCATCCGCAGCACCGGGCGCTGGCGCTGGCCGCGCTGGCGGCGGGCAAGGCGATCCTGGTGGAGAAGTCGTTCACCGTCACCCCGTCGGCGACCAGGGAGATCGTCGCCGCGGCGGCCGCGGCGGGCCGCTTCGCGATGGAGGCCATGTGGACCCGGTTCTGCCCGGCCGTGTCCCGGTTGCGGGACCTGGTGTCCGACGGGGCGATCGGCGAGGTGCGCGCGGTGACCGCCGACCTCGGGCTGCGTCACCCGGTGGACCCGGCGACGGCAGGACTACCATCCCGACCGGGGTGACGGCCTGCTGTTCCACCTGGGTGTCTACCCGGTCTCGTTCGCCCAGATGATCCTCGGGCCCCCGGAGGCGGTCGTGGCGCACGGCGTCGTGCACCCCAGCGGAGCCGACGTGGAGGAGTCGGTGCTGCTGCGCTACCCGGGCGGCCGCTCGGCGTTGCTGTTCGCCTCGCTGCGCAGCCCGGCCCCCGGGCAGGCCCGGGTCCTGGGCACGAGCGGGTGGATCGACGTGCCACCGCGATTCCACTACCCCAGCCGGATCGTGCTGCACCGCGAGGGGCGCGGCCCGGAGATCATCGACGCCCCGCTCACCGGCGCCGGCTACGCCCACGAGCTGGCCGAGGTCACCGCGCGGGTGGCCGGCGGGCACGCCGAGAGCGAGATCATGCCGCTGGCCGACACCGTGGCGGTCCAGGACATCCTGGCCGAGATCGCCGGCCAGCTGGGCATGCGGGTGACCGAGGGACCCGCCGTCCTGCCCTAAACCAAAAGGCAGGGCTGGTCCTGGGGGCCCAGGACCAGCCCTACCCGTTCGGAATGGACCACCGGCATGTGGTTTTTTCCGTCTCCATGATCAGCACAGGCCGGCCCGCGCGGCAAAGCCTTTCAGCTATGCCTGAAACCTCGCATTGACAGCGACACAAGATGGGCTCAAGATCGGTAAACAACGGTCACATAGGAGCCGCATGCTGCCGACTCAGCGTCGCCAGGCCATCGTGGCCGAGGTCCGCCAGGCCCGGGCGGTCTCGGCCGAGGAGCTGGCGCGCCGGTTCGGCGTCTCGCTCGAGACGATCCGCCGGGACCTGCGCGGGCTGCGGGACCGGGGGCTGCTCGAGCGGGTCTACGGGGGCGCCCTGTCGGTCCGCTCCAGCGAGGACGACTTCGTCACCCGGAGCAGCCTGCACGGGCCGCGCAAGCAGGCCATCGCGCGGCTGGCCGCCACCCTGGTCGAGCCGGCCGACACCATCGTCATCGACATCGGCACCACCGCGCTCGAGGTGGCCCGGGCCCTGCCGGAGACGTTCCGCGGCCGCGTGCTGACGAACTCGGTGCCCGTCGCGATGGTCCTGGCCAACCGGGAGGAGATCGACCTGCTCCTGTGCGGCGGGCAGGTCCGGCACGGTGACGCGGCCTGCCACGGGGCCCAGGCGGAGGCCTTCTTCGCCGACTTCTACGCCGACAAGGCGTTCCTCGGGTCCGGCGGGGTGCACGCCCAGGCCGGGCTCACCGACTATCACCCGCCCGAGGTGACCACCCGGCGCACGATCATCGCGCACGCGGCCGCCTCCTACGTCCTGGCCGACTCGAGCAAGCTCGGCGCGATCGCCGTGCACCGGGTCTGCCCCCTGGACACCATCACCGCGGTCCTCACCGACCCGGAAGCCAGCGCGGAGGCCGTCGACGTCCTCACCGCGGCCGGCTGCACCCTCCTGCAAGCCCCCTAGGGAGGTACCACATGGATCAGGTCACCAAGGGAAGCGCCCCGGACGACGAGGAACTCGGCCGGTTCGGCTACCGCCAGCAGTTCGTCCGCTCGCTGCGCCAGTTCGAGTCGTTCGCGGTGGCGTTCTCGTTCATCTCGATCACCACCGGGATCTTCACCACCTACGCCTTCGCGCTGGCCACCGGCGGCACGCGGTCTATCTGGACCTGGCCGATCGTGATCGCCGGCCAGGCGCTGGTGGCGCTGGTCTACGGCGCGCTCTCGGTCCGGGTGCCGCTGTCCGGCTACTCCTACCAGTGGGCCTCCCGGCTGGCCAGCCCGCACGTGGGCTGGTGGTTCGGCTGGATGTCGTTCGCGTTCCTGACCATCGTCACCGTCTCGGTCGACTACGGCCTGGTCCAGGTGGCGTTCCAGCCGCTGATCGGCGAGGCCTACACGCCGACCAGCGCGGCGCTGGAGACGCTGGTCGTGCTGGCCCTGCAGGCGGCGCTGATCATCACCTCGACCCGGGTCACCACCCGGCTGAACAACACCGCGGTGGCCACCGAGATCATCGGCATCGTCGGGCTCACCGTCCTGCTGCTGATCGTGGCGGCGGTCCGGTCGATGGGGCACTGGTCCAACCTCGGCGCCACCGGCGCGGTCCCGCACGCCGGGTACTACAACTGGCTCGGCCCGTTCATGCTGGCCACGCTGCTCGGGGCGTACACCATCGTGGGGTTCGAGTCGGCCAGCAACCTGGCCGAGGAAACCCACGAGCCGCACAAGGTGATCCCCCGGGCCATGCTCCGCGCCGTGCTGCTGTCCGGCGTCGTCGGGTTCGCGTTCCTGATCGTGCTGGCCTTCGCCACCAACAAGGCGGCCTACGCCAGCCCGGCGCCGGTGGCGTCCATCGTGCACGACGTGCTCGGCGGGGTGATCGAGAAGATCTTCCTGGTCTTCGTGGTCGTCTCGATCTTCGCCTGCGGCATGGTCATCATGGTGACCAACGGGCGGCTGATCTTCTCCATGGCCCGGGACCGGCGGCTGCCGGGGCACCAGCTCCTGCACCAGGTGCCGCGGCCGACCGGCGGCCCGCCGTGGGCCACGATCCTGGCCGCGGTGCTCGGCGGCGTCATCACGCTGGCGCTGCGGACGCATACCGCGGCCCTGATCACGCTGTTCACCGCGTCCACGATCATGCCCGCGCTGCTGTACGCGGGCACGGTGCTGCTCTACGTGCTCACGTCGCGGCGGCGGGGCAGGGTCGATGGGCTGGGCGTGACACAACGCCCGTTCGGGCGGTTCGAACTTCCGGTTGTGGCGGGTGCGCTGATCTGGCTGGCCTATGAGCTGGTCGTGCTGATCGGTCCGGGTGCTTTCCGGGACGCGCAGTACTACGTGCTCGGCTCGCTTGGCCTGGGCCTGGTGTTCTACCTGGTGCAGATGGTGACCGAGCGGGAGGCGATGCGCTCGGAGCCCGGTCAGGAGTGAATGTTCTCGCCATTGACCAGGGGACATCGGCGACCAAGGCACTGCTGACCGGGCCGGGCGGTGAGGTGCTCGGCCGCGGTGAGGTCCCGGTCGGTACCCGCAGCGTGGGGTCGGCGGGGGTGGAGGCCGACCCGGAGGAGCTGTTCGGGTCGGTGGTCGCGGCCGGCAGGCAGGCGCTGGCGGCGGCGGGCGGGCAGCGGGAGGTGCTGTCGCCCACGCGGTCGCGCTGGCCAACCAGGGCGAGACCGTGCTGGCCTGGGACCGGCGGACCGGCCGGCCGCTGACCCCGGCGATCGTGTGGCAGGACCGCCGGTCCGCCAGCGTCTGCGCGCGTCTCGCGGACCGGGCGGCCGAGCTGGCCGCGATCACCGGGCTGCCGCTGGACCCGTATTTCGCCGCGCCCAAGATGACGTGGCTGCGGGAGAACCTGACCGGGGACGGCGTGGTCACCACGACCGATACCTGGCTGCTGCACCGGCTGGGCGCGGGCTACGTGACCGACGCCGCCACCGCGTCCCGGACCATGCTGCTCGACCTGGACCGCGCGGCCTGGTCCGAGACCGCCTGCGCGGCGTTCGGGCTGGACCCGGCGGCGCTGCCGGCGGTGGCGGACTGCGCCGGGGTGGTGGGCGAGACACCCGTGTTCGGAGACACTGCGTTCGGCAGCGCGCTGCCGGTGGCGGGGATCGCCGTGGACCAGCAGGCGGCGCTGCTGGCCGAGGGCTGCCTGGCCGCCGGCGACGCCAAGTGCACCTACGGGACGGGTGCGTTCCTGCTGGTCACGACCGGTTCCCGGGCGGCCCGGTCGGGGGCCGGGCTGTCGAGCTCGGTGGCGTGGCGGCTGGCCGGGGAGGTGACGTACTGCCTGGACGGTCAGGTGTACACGGCGGGTTCGGCGCTGCGGTGGCTGACCGAGGCAGGGCTGCTGGAGGGGCCGGGCGCGCTCGACGCGGCGGGCGGGAGCGTCCCGGACACCGGCGGGGTGACGTTCGTGCCCGCGCTGGCCGGGCTGGGCGCGCCGTACTGGGCGCCGGACGCCCGCGGCGCGCTGTCCGGGCTGCACCTGGGCACCACGCGCGGGCACATCGCGCGGGCGGTGGCCGAGGGCATCGCGGCGTCGGTCGCGGTGCTGGCGGCGGCCGCCGTCGCCGACCTGGGTCGTCCGCTCAGCGCGCTGCGGGTGGACGGCGGGCTGACCCGGTCGCGGCTGCTCATGCAGGCTCAGGCCGACCTGCTGCAGGTACCGGTGCTGGTCTGCCGGTCGCCGGACGCCACCGCGCTGGGCGTGGCCGCGCTGGCCCGGCTGGGCACCGGGCAAGCGGCCTCCGCCGCCGAGGCCGCGGGGACGGTCGAGGTGGAAAGGACCGTGGACCCGTCGGTCACCGCGGACGAAGCGGCCGAACGGATGGCGCTCTTCCAGGCCGCCGTCGACCGCACGCTGGCGCGGCCATGACGCGGTCGTGCCCTGAGCCGCCGCCGGCCGGTCCTGAGCTGGCCGCGGCCGACGTGGCCATCATCGGGGCCGGCGTGGTCGGCACCGCGATCGCCCGGACGCTGGCCCGGTACGCGCTCGACATCGTGCTCGTGGACGCGGCGCCCGACGTCGGCACCGGGACGTCCAAGGCGAACACCGCCATCTTGCACACCGGGTTCGACGCCACGCCGGGCAGCCTGGAGAGCCGGCTGCTGAGCCGGGGCAGCGCGCTGCTGCGCTCCTACGCCGCGGCGGCGGGAATCCCGGTCGAGCGCACCGGCGCGCTGCTGGTCGCCTGGACGCCTGAGCAGCTGGCGGCGCTGCCCGGCATCGAGGCGAAGGCCCGGGCCAACGGGTACCAGGCCATCCGGCCGGTGCGGGCCGATGAGCTCTACTCGTCCGAGCCGGCGCTCGGGCCGGGGGCGGCCGGGGCGCTGGAGATCCCGGACGAGAGCATCATCTGCCCGTGGACCACGCCGCTGGCCTTCGCCACCGAGGCGGTGGCAGCGGGTGTCCGCCTGCTGCTGTCCACGCAGGTCACCGGGCTGTCCTCGGTCGACGGCCTGCATTCGCTGGCGACGACACGCGGTCTGGTGCGGGCCCGGTGGGTGGTCAACGCGGCCGGGCTGGGCAGCGACGCGATCGACGCGATGTTCGGCGGCGGCGGGTTCACGATCACGCCGCGGCGGGGCGAGCTGATCGTGTTCGACAAGCTGGCCCGGCCGCTGCTGCGCTCGGTCCTGCTGCCGGTGCCGACCGCGCGGACCAAGGGGGTGCTCGTCGCGCCCACGGTGTACGGGAACGTGCTGCTGGGCCCGACGGCGCAGGACGTCCCCGACCGGGCCGACGTGGCCACCACCGAGGCGGGACTGCGGTCGCTGCTCGCGGCCGGCCGGCGGCTCCTGCCCGGGCTGGCCGCCGAGGAGGTCACCGCGACGTACGCCGGGCTGCGGGCCGCTACCGAGCACGCGGACTACCAGGTCTACGCCGACGGCGGGCGGCGGTACGCGTGCGCGGGCGGCATCCGCTCGACCGGGCTCTCCGCCTCGCTGGGCATCGCCGAGCACGTCGCGGGGCTGCTGGGCGAGGCCGGGCTGCCGCTGGCGCCGCGGCCCGGGTATGTGGCCGAGCCGCCGGCCATGCCGTACATCGGGGAGGCGGGGACGCGGCCGTACCAGGACGCGGGGCTTATCGCGGCCGACCCGGCCTACGGCGAGATCGTCTGCCACTGCGAGCGGGTCAGCCGCGGCGAGATCAAGGACGCGCTGGCCAGCCCGGTCCCGCCGGCGGACCCGGGCGGCCTGGCGCGCCGGACGCGCGCGGGCAACGGGCGCTGCCAGGGGTTCTACTGCGGCGCCGCGGTGTCGCGGCTGCTGGCGGGAGCGCCGGGGCCGACCGCCGGCGTTTCCGCGGAAACGCCGAGACCCGCGCAGGTCCGGCCGCGGTGAGCGCGGACGTCGCGGTCGTGGTCGTGGGCGGTGGCCCGGCTGGGCTTTCCGCGGCCGTCGAGCTGCGGCGGCTGGGCGCCGGCCCGGTGCTGGTGGCGGACCGGGAGGCGGCGGCCGGCGGGGTGCCGCGGCACAGCGCGCACACCGGGTACGGGCTGCGGGACCTGCACCGGGTGATGACGGGGCCGTCGTACGCGCGGGCGCTGGCCGGCGCGGCGCGAGACCGCGGGGGCGCGGGTGCAGCCGGGGACCACGGTGACCGGGCTGGCGGCTGCGGCGGCGGGCTCGCACCTGGTCACGCTGACCAGCGCGGACGGGATCGAGACGGTGCGGGCGGCGGCGGTGCTGCTGGCGACCGGGTGCCGGGAGCGGCCGCGGGCGGCCCGGCTGGTGCCCGGCGACCGCCCGGCCGGGGTGATGACCACCGGCGAGCTGCAGCAGCGGGTCTACCTGGGCGGGGAGCGGCTGGCCGGACGGGCCCTGGTGGTCGGGGCCGAGCACGTCTCGTTCTCGGCCGCGCTGACGCTGGAGCACGCCGGGGCGGACGTGGTCGCGCTGGTCACCGGGCACGAGCGGCAGCAGAGCTACGCCGTGTTCCGGCTCGGGGCGGCGATGCGGTGGCGGATCCCGGTGTGGACATCGTGCGCGGTGACGCGGATCACCGGGCGCGGGCGGCTCAGGGGGGTCGAGGTGACGGACGGGCGGACCGGGGCGGTGCGGTTCGTGCCGTGCGAGACGGTGGTGTTCACCGGTGACTGGATCCCCGACCACGAGCTGGCGCGGCGGGCCGGGCTGACGCTCGATCCGGGCACCCGGGGCCCGGCGGTGGACACGGCGCTGGCCACGTCGGCCCCGGGCGTGTTCGCGGCCGGCAACCTGGTGCACGCGGCCGAGACCGCGGACATCGCCGCGCTGTCCGGACGGCACGCGGCGCGGCAGATCGCCGCGTTTCTCAGCGGCGGGGTCGTGAGTGCGGGGGCGCCGGGCCGGGACCGGGTTCCGGTGCTGGTGGAGCCGCCGTTGCGGTGGATCTCGCCGAACGTGATCGGGTCGGCGGCCGCTCCCCCGCTGGGCCGGTTCGTGCTGCGCAGCCGCGAGTTCCGGCGGGGGGTGCGGCTGGAGGCCTGGCAGGGCGGCCGGCTGCTGGCCAGGTCGCGCCCGGTCCGGCTGATCCCGGAACGGCCGGCCCACCTGGACGCCGGCTGGCTGGACCGGGTCGAGCCGGCCGGCGGGCCGGTGCGCGTCGTCACCGGCCGGTGAGCCGCGCACTGATGACGTCCCGGTTACCGGGGCCCGGGCCGGATCTTGACAAGCTTCCGCGGGTGAGATTAGGTAAGGCTTACCTAATAAGAGCGTGCGGCCTGCACGCTAGCCGACGTGGAAGAGGGGTCTACGGGTGCTGCCCACGTTCGTGATCGGCTTGCGGGAAGGCCTCGAGGCGGCCCTGATCGTCGGGATCATCGCCGCCTTCCTGGGTCAGCAAGGCCGCAAGGACGCGCTCCGTCAGGTCTGGATCGGCACGGCCGCGGCGGTCGCGATCTGCATCGCCGTGGCCATCGCGCTGCAGATCATCTCCTCGGACTTGCCCCAGCGGCAGCAGGAGGGGCTCGAGACCGTCGTCGGCGCCCTCGCCATCTGCATGGTCACCTACATGATCGTGTTCATGCGCAAGCACGCCCGCAGCATGAAGAAGGATCTTCAGGGCGCGGCCGGAGCGGCCCTGGCCCAGGGGTCGAGCCGGGCGCTGGTGCTGATGGCGTTCCTGGCCGTGCTGCGCGAGGGCTTCGAGACCGCCGTCTTCCTGCTGGCCACCTTTCACGCCTCCGGCGACGCCTCCACCTCCTGGCTGGGCGCGGTGCTCGGGATCGTGCTGGCGGCGGCGATCGGCTACGGCATCTACAAGGGCGGCGTGAAGCTGAACCTGGCCCGGTTCTTCAAGGTCACCGGCCTGGTCCTGGTGGTGGTGGCCGCGGGCCTGGTGATGACCGCCTTCCACACCGCCTACGAGGCGGGCTGGCTCACCGTCGGCCAGACGCAGGCCTTCGACCTGTCCTGGCTGGTCCGCCCGGGCACGCCGCTGTCCTCGCTGCTCACCGGGGTGCTGGGCATCCAGCCCTTCCCGGTGTGGATCGAGGTCATCGCGTGGCTCGCCTACCTGGTGCCGATGCTGCTCCTGGTGGGCTGGCCGTCCGGGCCGCCGAAGAAGCGGAGCCCAGCCGCTCCCGCCCCCGCGCCCGCCATCGGGCAGCCCGCCCAGCAGTAACCCCGGTCCCCGCACCCTGGTCTTTTACGTCCCCTGGTCCTGAAGTCAGTCAAGCGTTGCCCGAACACGTAAGGAGCCCTCGATCGTGAGCAGTGACGGTAGCCGGCGGAGGCGCCGCGGCGCGGCGGCGGCGGTGCTCGCCGCGAGTCTCGCCCTCGTGGCGTCGGGATGCTCAAGCCCGGGCTCCGGTTCGGGCGCGAAGGGGCCGACCGAGGCGGCCGCCGCGAGCGGGGACAAGTCGAGCACCGTCAAGATCGAGCTGACGTCGCAGGGCTGCCAGCCCAAGCCGGCCAGTATCCCGGCCGGGGCGGTCGAGTTCGACGTGACCAACGCGGGCGCGGGCGCGGTGACCGAGGCCGAGCTGCGGACCAACGACAAGGCGCACATCCTGGGTGAGCAGGAGAACCTCACGCCCGGGCTCTCCGGCGGCTTCTCGCTGACCGTGCAGCCGGGCACCTACAAGGTCAACTGCCCCGGCGCGGCCCAGCCGGACTGGACGTTCAAGGTCACCGGGAAGGTGTCCGGGCCGGCCTGGCAGAGCAACCCGCAGCTGGTGACCGCCGTGAGCGGCTACTCCGCCTTCGTCAAGCAGAACACGGCCAACCTGGTCACCCACACCCAGGCGTTCTGCCAGGCGATCAGCGCCGGGAACATGAACCAGGCCAAGGTGCTCTACCCGCAGGCGCGCGTCTACTACGAGCGGATCGAGCCGGTCGCCTCGGTCTGGGGCAGCCTGGACACCAGCATCGACGGCCGGTGGGAGAACCCGGTCACGGTGAAATCCCAGTTCACCGGCTTCCACCGGATCGAGCAGATGCTCTGGCAGGACAAGAGCCTGAACGGCGCGGCGGCGATGTGCTCGGGGCTGGTCAAGAACGAGCAGCAGCTGCTGACGCTGGTGGGCAGCGCCCAGTACAACCCGCTGGACATGTCGGCCGGCGCCACCGACCTGATCAACGAGGCGGCCACCAACAAGATCAGCGGTGAGGAAGAGCGCTACTCCAACACCGACCTGCCCGTCTTCGCGGCCAACGTCGACGCGTCCATGCGGGTCATCACGCTGCTGGCGCCCTACCTGCAGGCCAAGAACGCCAGCACGGTGGCGCTGATCAAGCAGCGGGACGCCGCGGTGGAAAGCCTGCTGACGCACTACAAGGTCACGCCCGGCTACGACAATACGGGTTACGTGGACTACAGCACGGTCACCAAGTCCGAGCGCAAGCAGCTCTCGGCCGCGGTGAACGCCCTGGCCGAGGCCATGTCCAAGGTGTCCTCCGAGGTGAGTGCCTGACATGGCATCCCGGGACGGCGGACCGATGGCAGACCAGACCGCGCCGGGCGCGGCTGACCCGGGCGGCCCGGCGCGGCCGTCCCGGCGGGGCGTGCTGACCGGAGCCGGGCTGTTCGGGGCCGGGGCGGTGGCGGGCGGGCTGACCGGGTACTTCACCGGGTCGGCGGGCCGAGTCGTCCGGAACGGCGGAGGCCGGCCCCGGCCAGCAGACGATCCCCTTCTACGGCCCGCACCAGGCCGGCATCATCACCCCGGCCCAGGACCGGCTGGCGTTCGGCGCCATGAACGTCGTCGACGGGACGTCCCGGGCGGACCTGCGCGACCTGCTGCGGGTATGGACGACGGCGGCCGCGCGGATGTCGGTCGGCCGCCTGGTCGGCGAGGAGGACGAGCCCACCGCGCCGCCGGTGGACACCGGCGAGGCCGTCGGCTCTCCGGTCTCCCGGCTGACCATCACGATCGGCTACGGGCCCGCGCTGTTCGACGGCCGGTTCGGCCTGGCCGCGCGCAAGCCGGCCGCGCTGACCGATCTGCCGCCGCTGCCGAACGAGAACCTCGACCCCGACTACACCGGGGGCGACCTGTGCGTCCAGGCCTGCTCCGACAATCCGCTGGTGGCCTTTCACGCGGTGCGGAACCTGGCCCGGATCGGCATGGGCGTGGTCGCGCACAACTGGATGGAGCTCGGCTTCGGCCGGACCTCCACCACCTCCACCGCGCAGGCCACCCCGCGCAACCTGCTCGGCTTCAAGGACGGCACCCGCAACATCAAGGCCGAGCAGACCGACCTGCTGAACAAGCACGTGTGGGTCGGCCCGGAGACGCGACCAGCCCTGGATGCGCGGCGGCAGCTACCTGGTGGCCCGCAAGATCCGGATGTTCGTGGAGAACTGGGACCGCGACTACCTCCAGGACCAGGAGAACGTCATCGGCCGGGCCAAGGTCAGCGGGGCCCCGCTGTCCGGCGGGTCGGAGTTCACCACGCCCGACTTCGCCAAGGCCGGGGCCGACGGGCAGCCCGCCATCGGTGATCGCGCGCACGTCCGGCTGGCCAGCCCCGAGCACAACGGCGGGATCCACATTTTGCGCCGCGGCTACTCCTTCACCGACGGCATCGACCCGCAGGCCGGGACACTGCTCGGCGGCCTGTTCTTCATCGGGTTCATGAAAAACCCGTCCCAGTTCATCAAGCTGCAGACGTCGCTGGCGGCCGACGCCCTCAACGAGTACATCCACCACACCGGCAGCGCCCTGTTCGCCGTACCGCCCGGGCTGCGCCCCGGCCAGCACTACGGCGACGCCCTGTTCGCCTAGGCTCCCGTCTTACTACGTCTTGCGTAGCTACGCATAGCGTAGTAAAACGGTGTCGTGGCACCGAAACGACCGCCGGGCGGGCTCCGCCGGGAGAACGACCCGCCGCTGCTCATCCTGGTCAGCCTGGCCGACGGGCCGAAGCACGGTCACGCCCTGGCCAAGGACATCGGGGAGTTCGCCGGGGTGACGCTCGGCCCCGGCGCCCTGTACGGGGCCATCACCCGGCTGGAGGAACGCGGGCTGATCGAGCCGCTGGCCAGCGCGGACCGGCGGCGGCCGTACCAGATCACCACGGCGGGCTCGGCCGAGCTGGCCGTGGCCCTGGCCGACCTGCGGCGGATCGCGAACACCGGGACGGCGCGCCTCGGCCGGCTCGGGCTGGATCCGGCATGACCCGCCCCGACCCTGACGCTGGCCCGGGCGAGCCCGCGGATCCGCGGGTGGCTAGGCTGCTGCGCTGGTATCCGCGGCGTGGCGGGACAGGTACGCGGACGAGTTCGTGGCCATGGTCGAGGACACCCTGGACGGTCGCCGGCCAGGGTGGCGGCTGCGCCTCGGCGTAGCGTGGTCCGGCCTGCGGCAGCGGGGCCGCCTGCTGTCCGGGCCGGCCGGGAAGCGGGCGCTGAACCGGTGGTCCACGTTCGTCCTGACCGGTTCCTTGCTGGCCGGGTTCGTCGGCGACACCACGCATCCGTCCGCGAGCGGAACCTGGCAGGCGACCGCGGTCTTGACGGCACTGGCGGCCATGGCCGCGGGCACCGGCGCGGCCCTCGTGGCCACGGTCGCGATCGCCTGGCGGCCCTTGGTCACGTTCCTGCGGGCCGGCGGCTGGCCGAAGGTCCGGCGCCGGGTCAGCTGGGCCGTCGTCGCTACCGCCGCCGCGGCGGGTGCACTGGCCTGGCTCGCTGTACTGCAGGCCTCGCTGACAGCGGGCCAGCTGGCGACGTCGCAGGCGTACGGCAATGTCCTGAGCGGCCTTACGGTGCTCTTCGTGGTCACGACCTGGCTGTGGGCCAGGGCGGCCGGGGCCGTGGCGAAGCACCTGGAGCTCGAACTCCGGATCCGGGCGACCGAGACGCTGCTGGCCGCGTGCGGTCTCTCGCGGCGTCCTGACCATGCTGCGCCGGGCCAGGTCGCAAGGCTCGGCGGCAGCGCGCCGCGGCCGCTCGGGGGCGATGAGCGTGGCATCCGGCGATCCTGGCCCCGGCCCGGCACCGTCCGGCCGGGCGTGGCCCGCGGCCCTGGAAGTGCTGACCGCGCTCATCGCCCTGGCCGGGCTGGCCCTGCTGGCGGGCGGCCTGGCCGCGCTCCCGGCCCTGATCCGGTTCCTGCTGGAATAGCGCGGGCCGCGGCGGCTGCTGTTACGTATCTGCCGGCCCCTCCCCGCGCCGCCTCGCCGCGGGCACTCTCCGGGCACGGCATCATGGAAGCGCTATGACTCTTACTGACCTGCTGCCCTCGACACCCGACCCGGACGCCGTCTTCGACGCCTTCGCCGGGTGGGCCAAGGAGCGCGGGCTGGCCCTGTACCCGCACCAGGAAGACGCGCTCATCGAGCTCGTCTCGGGGGCGAACGTCATCTTGTCCACCCCCACCGGGTCGGGGAAGTCGCTGGTGGCGGCGGGCGCGCACTTCGCCGCGCTGGCCAGATGAAGCTGCAGGGCAAGCGGACCTTCTACACCGCGCCGATCAAGGCGCTGGTGTCGGAGAAGTTCTTCGACCTGTGCAACGCGTTCGGCCCGGCCCAGGTCGGCATGATGACCGGGGACGCCAGCGTCAACGCCCAGGCCCCGATCATCTGCTGCACCGCCGAGGTGCTGGCCAGCATCGCGCTGCGGGACGGCGCCGACGCCGACGTGGGCCAGGTGGTGATGGACGAGTTCCATTACTACGCCGACCCCGAGCGCGGCTGGGCCTGGCAGGTGCCGCTGCTCGAGCTGCCCAAGGCGCAGTTCCTGCTGATGTCGGCGACGCTGGGCGACGTCTCGCGGTTCGAGGCCGACCTGACCTGGCGCACCGGCCGGCCGACCGCGGTGGTCAGCTCGGTCGAGCGGCCGGTGCCGCTGGTCTTCTCCTTCGTCCTCGAGCCGCTGCACGAGACCCTGAAGGAGCTGCTCGGCACCAACCAGGCGCCCATCTACGTGGTGCACTTCACCCAGGCGGCGGCGCTGGAGCAGGCGCAGGCGCTGATGAGCGTGAACGTCTGCAGCCGGGCCGAGAAGGACGCCATCGCCGACCTGATCGGCGACTTCCGGTTCACCTCCGGGTTCGGCAAGACCCTGTCCCGGCTGGTGCGGCACGGCATCGGCGTCCACCACGCCGGCATGCTGCCCCGGTACCGGCGGCTGGTCGAGACGCTGACCCAGGCCGGCCTGCTGAAGGTCATCTGCGGCACCGACACCCTCGGCGTGGGCATCAACGTGCCGATCCGCACCGTCCTGTTCACCGCGCTGTCCAAGTACGACGGGACCAGGACCCGGCTGCTGCAGGCGCGCGAGTTCCACCAGATCGCCGGGCGGGCGGGGCGGGCCGGGTTCGACACGTCCGGGCCGGGTCGTGGTCCAGGCACCCGAGCACGTGGTGGAGAACGAGCGCCTGCTGGCCAAGGCGGGCGACGATCCCAAGGCGCGGCGCAAGGTGGTGCGCAAGAAGCCGCCGGAGGGCATGGTCTCCTGGGGCAAGCCGACCTTCGAGCGGCTCGTGGCCGCCGATCCGGAGCCGCTGACCTCGAGCTTCAAGGTCACCCACGCCATGGTGCTGAACGTCATCGACCGGCCGGGCAACGCGCTACGCCGCGATGAAGCACCTGCTGACCGACAACCACGAGGACCGGGCGGCCCAGCGCAAGCACATCCACCAGGCCATCGCGATCTACCGGGCGCTGCTGGCCGGCGGGGTGGTGGAACGGCTGGACGAACCGGACGAGGAGGGCCGTTCGTGCGGCTCACCATGGACCTGCAGTTCGACTTCGCGCTCAACCAGCCGCTGTCGCCGTTCGCGCTGGCCGCCATCGAGCTGCTCGACCCGGAGTCGCCGTCCTACCCGCTGGACGTGCTGTCGGTGATCGAGTCGACCCTGGACAACCCGCGGCAGGTGCTGTCCGCCCAGCAGTTCCGGGCCCGCGGCGAGGCGGTCGCCCAGATGAAGGCGGACGGCGTGGAGTACGAGCAGCGGCTCGAGCTGCTGGACGTCGGTCACGTACCCGAAGCCGCTGGAGGACATGCTCGAGGGCGCGTACGAGCTCTACCGGCGCGGCCACCCCTGGGTCCTGGACTACCAGCTGTCCCCGAAGTCGGTGGTCAGGGACATGTACGAGCGGGCGCTGACCTTCACCGAGTACGTGGCCTACTACGGCCTGCCCCGGTCCGAGGGCCTGGTGCTGCGCTACCTGGCCGACGCCTACAAGGCGCTGAAGCAGACGGTGCCCGACGAGGCCAAGACCGAGGAACTCACCGACCTGATCGAATGGCTGGGCGAGATCGTCCGGCAGGTCGACTCCAGCCTGCTGGACGAGTGGGAGCGGCTGCGTAACCCGCTGGAGGACGGCTCGGCACCGGTCGACGTCCGGCCCGCCACGGTCACGTCGAACGTGCGGGCGTTCCGGGTGCTGGTGCGCAACGCGCTGTTCCAGCGGGTGCGGCTGGCCGCGTTCGGTCAGCACGAGGAGCTCGGGGCGCTGGACGCGGACAGCGGCTGGGATGCGGACGGCCTGGTCCGACGCGCTCGACGGGTACTTCGAGGTGCACGAGGAGATGGGCTTCGGCCCGGACGCGCGCGGGTCCGGCGCTGCTGATGATCGACGCAGCAGCCGGGCGAGTGGAAGGTCCGGCAGATCTTCGACGACCCGGCGGGCGACCACGACTGGGGCATCAGCGCGGTCGTCGACCTGGACGCCTCCGACGAGGCCGGCGCGGCCGTGCTCCGGATCACCGACGTGGGCCAGCTCTCGGGCTTCTAGCTCCGGGGGGGGGAAAACGGTTCGACGGCCTGCCGCCGGCTGGCACAGTGGGCCGCGTGGGTGACGTCGATCTCGTTACCGCCGACATCGTGGAGCTCATGCAGGGCATGGCCCAGCGGGTCACCGCGGTCCGGCCCGACCTGGTGAACACCGACGCGTCGTTCGGGGAACTGGCCTGGATCTGGGGTAAGGGGCACGCCGCCGACGGCGGGACCTGGCCGTGCCGCCTGTGGTACTCCGGGGGCGAGCTGGTGGCGTGGGCATGGGGGTACCTGCCGCGCCAGGTGCGGCTCAGCGACGGGTCGGTGCGGGACGTCACGGGCGCCTACCTGGGATACCAGGTTCATCCCGGCCACGCCGAGCTGGTCGACGACGTGATCGGCTGGTACGACGGCGTCGCGGCGGGCCTCGAGCGGACGGTGCTCCCGCAGCTGAACGACGAGTTCGCGCTGAAGCGGTGGGAGGCACACGGCTACCAGGCCGACCCGGCGTCGCTCGGCGACACCGGGACCTGGGGTCAGCTCAACGAGCGGGACCTCACCGACCTGGAGCAGCCGGCCCTGCCGGACGGGTTCCGGTTCCGCAACGCCGCCGAGGCCGGCCCGCAGGCCGCGGTCCAGGCCCACATGGACGCCTGGGCTCCGTCGACGTACAGCGCGGAGGGGTACGAGGGCGTCCGGCGGACGGCGGCGTACCGCAGCGACCTGCACGTCCTGGTGGAGGCAGCGGACGGGACGATGGCGGCGTCGACGATCATGTGGCTGGACGAGGTCAACCGGACCGCGGAGTTCGAGCCGGTCGGGACGCATCCGGGCTACCGGCGGCGGGGGCTCGGCCGTGCGATGCTGCTGCACGGGATGGGCCTGGCGCGCGAGGCCGGGGCCACGCACATGACGGTCGCCTGCCAGGGCACGCACGGGCGTCCGCCGGCCCGCGAGCTGTACTACAGCGTCGGGTTCCGGCTGTTCACGCGGGACGCGCCGCTGATCAAGTACGCGGTCTAAGGGCATCGCCGGGCGCGGGTACACCGGAGGCGGCGCTGGCGCGTCTATCAGTACAGGTTCCTGGTGAGGGAAGGGGCGGGCGGTGAAGCTCAGCACGACCGTGACGGCGGTGCTCGCGTCGTTAATACTGGTCAGTTCGGCACTGGCCAGCCTGGTGCTGACGAGCGCGCCGGCGGCGCGCGGTGGCGCGGGTCCCGGGCCGAAGGGATACGACGTGTCGTATCCGCAGTGCACGGAGCGCTCCCGGCGGATCAGGCATTCGGCATCGTGGCCGTGAACGCCGGGCTGGCGAACACGACCAATCCCTGCCTGGACGACGAGATCGGCTGGGCATCGGGGGCGCCGCGGAGCCGCGCCTCGCTTACGTATACCGCGGAGCGAACCCCCCCCTGGCGCTGCTTTCGCGCCTGTGCCTCTCCCCCGCGCCGCCTTGCCGCGGGCACTCTCCGGGCACGGCATCATGGAAGCGCTATGACTCTTACTGACCTGCTGCCCTCGACACCTGACCCGGACGCCGTCTTCGACGCCTTCGCCGGGTGGGCCAAGGAGCGCGGGCTGGCCCTGTACCCGCACCAGGAAGACGCGCTCATCGAGCTCGTCTCGGGGGCGAACGTCATCTTGTCCGCCCCGACCGGGTCGGGGAAGTCGCTGGTGGCGGCGGGCGCGCACTTCGCCGCGCTGGCCCAGATGAAGCTAGCAGGGGTAAGCGGACCTTCTACACCGCGCCGATCAAGGCGCTGGTGTCAGAGAAGTTCTTCGACCTGTGCAACGCGTTCGGCCCGGCCCAGGTCGGCATGATGACCGGGGACGCCAGCGTCAACGCCCAGGCCCCGATCATCTGCTGCACCGCCGAGGTGCTGGCCAGCATCGCGCTGCGGGACGGCGCCGACGCCGACGTGGGCCAGGTGGTGATGGACGAGTTCCATTACTACGCCGACCCCGAGCGCGGCTGGGCCTGGCAGGTGCCGCTGCTCGAGCTGCCCAAGGCGCAGTTCCTGCTGATGTCGGCGACGCTGGGCGACGTCTCGCGGTTCGAGGCCGACCTGACCTGGCGCACCGGCCGGCCGACCGCGGTGGTCAGCTCGGTCGAGCGGCCGGTGCCGCTGGTCTTCTCCTTCGTCCTCGAGCCGCTGCACGAGACCCTGAAGGAGCTGCTCGCCACCAACCAGGCGCCCATCTACGTGGTGCACTTCACCCAGGCGGCGGCGCTGGAGCAGGCGCAGGCACTGATGAGCGTGAACGTCTGCAGCCGGGCCGAGAAGGACGCCATCGCCGAGCCTGATCGGCGACTTCCGGTTCACCTCCGGGTTCGGCAAGACCCTGTCCCGGCTGGTGCGGCACGGCATCGGCGTCCACCACGCCGGCATGCTGCCCCGGTACCGGCGGCTGGTCGAGACGCTGACCCAGGCCGGCCTGCTGAAGGTCATCTGCGGCACCGACACCCTCGGCGTGGGCATCAACGTGCCGATCCGCACGGTGCTGTTCACCGCGCTGTCCAAGTACGACGGGACCAGGACGCGGCTGCTGCAGGCGCGCGAGTTCCACCAGATCGCCGGGCGCGCGGGGCGGGCCGGGTTCGATGTTTCCGGGCGGGTCGTGGTCCAGGCACCCGAGCACGTGGTGGAGAACGAGCGCATGCTGGCCAAGGCGGGCGACGATCCCAAGGCGCGGCGCAAGGTGGTGCGCAAGAAGCCGCCGGAGGGCATGGTCTCCTGGGGCAAGCCCACCTTCGAGCGGCTCGTGGCCGCCGATCCCGAGCCGCTGACCTCGAGCTTCAAGGTCACCCACGCCATGGTGCTGAACGTCATCGACCGGCCGGGCAACGCCTACGCCGCGATGAAGCACCTGCTCACCAACAACCACGAGGACCGGGCGGCGCAGCGCAAGCACATCCACCAGGCGATCGCGATCTACCGGGCGCTGCTGGCGGGCGGGGTGGTGGAACGGCTGGACGAACCGGATGAGGAGGGCCGTTACGTACGGCTCACCATGGACCTGCAGTTCGACTTCGCGCTCAACCAGCCGCTGTCGCCGTTCGCGCTGGCGGCCATCGAGCTGCTCGACCCGGAGTCGCCGTCCTACCCGCTGGACGTGCTGTCGGTGATCGAGTCGACCCTGGACAACCCGCGGCAGGTGCTGTCGGCCCAGCAGTTCCGGGCCCGCGGCGAGGCGGTCGCCCAGATGAAGGCCGACGGCGTGGAGTACGAGCAGCGGCTCGAGCTGCTGGACTCGGTCACGTACCCGAAGCCGCTGGAGGAGATGCTCGAGGGCGCGTACGAGCTCTACCGGCGCGGCCACCCCTGGGTCCTGGACTACCAGCTGTCCCCGAAGTCGGTGGTCAGGGACATGTACGAGCGGGCGCTGACCTTCACCGAGTACGTGGCCTACTACGGCCTGCCCCGGTCCGAGGGCCTGGTACTGCGCTACCTGGCCGACGCCTACAAGGCGCTGAAGCAGACGGTGCCCGACGAGGCCAAGACCGAGGAGCTCACCGACCTGATCGAATGGCTGGGCGAGATCGTCCGGCAGGTCGACTCCAGCCTGCTGGACGAGTGGGAGCGGCTGCGGAACCCGCTGGAGGACGGCTCGGCACCGGTCGACGTCCGGCCCGCCACGGTCACGTCGAACGTGCGGGCGTTCCGGGTCCTGGTGCGCAACGCGCTGTTCCAGCGGGTACGGCTGGCCGCGTTCGGTCAGCACGAGGAACTCGGGGCGCTGGATGCGGACAGCGGCTGGGATGCGGACGCCTGGTCCGACGCGCTCGACGGGTACTTCGAGGTGCACGAGGAGATGGGCTTCGGCCCGGACGCGCGCGGGCCCGCGCTGCTGATGATCGAGGTTGGGTCTGACCAGTGGAAGGTCCGGCAGATCTTCGACGACCCGGCGGGCGACCACGACTGGGGCATCAGCGCGGTCGTCGACCTGGACGCCTCCGACGAGGCCGGCGCGGCCGTGCTCCGGATCACCGACGTGGGGCAGCTGTCGGGCTTCTAGCTCCCGGGGTCGGCGGCGGCGGAAAACGGTTCGACGGCCTGCCGCCGTGCTGGCACAGTGGGCCGCGTGAGTGACGCCGAGCTCGTTACTGCCGACATCGTAGAGCTGATGCAGGGCCTGGCCCAGCGGGTTACCGCGGTCCGTCCTGACCTGGTGAACACCGACGCGTCGTTCGGGGAACTGGCCTGGATCTGGGGCAAGGGGCACGCGGCCGACGGCGGGATCTGGCCGTGCCGCCAGTGGTATTCCGGCGGCGAGCTGGTGGCGTGGGCATGGGGGTACCTGCCGCACCAGGTTCAGGCTGAGCGACGGGTCGGTGCGGGACCTCACGGGTGCCTACCTGGGCTATCAGGTCCATCCCGGCCACGCCGAGCTGGTTGACGACGTGATCGGCTGGTATGACGGCATCGCGGCGGGCTTCGAGCGGAGGGTGCTCCCGCAGCTGAACGACGAGTTCGGGCTGAAGCGGTGGGAAGCACACGGCTACCAGGCCGACCCGGCGTCGCTCGGCGACACCGGGTCCTGGGGTGAGTTCAACGAGCGGGACCTCACCGACCTGGAGCAGCCGGCCTTGCCGGACGGGTTCCGGTTCCGCAACGCCGCCGAGGCCGGGCCGCGGGCCGCGGTCCAGGCCCACCTCGACGCCTGGGCTCCGTCGACGTACAGCGCGGAGGGGTACGAGGGCGTCCGGCGGACGGCGGCGTACCGCAGCGACCTGCACGTCCTGGTGGAGGCGCCGGACGGGACGATGGCGGCGTCGGCGATCATGTGGCTGGACGAGGCCAACCGGACCGCGGAGTTCGAGCCGGTCGGGACGCATCCGGGCTACCGGCGCCGGGGGCTCGGGCGGGCGATGCTGCTGTACGGGATGGGTCTGGCGCGCGAGGCCGGGGCCACGCACATGACGGTTGCCTGCCAGGGCACGCACGGGCGTCCGCCGGCCCGCGAGCTGTACTACAGCGTCGGGTTCCGGCTGTTCACGCGGGACGCGCCGCTGATCAAGTACGCGGTCTAGGGGCATCGGCCGGGTGGGGGTAAACCGGAGGCGGTGCTGGCGCGTCTATCCGTACAGGTTCTGGGTGAGGGAAAGGGCGGGCTGGTGAAGCTCAGTGTGTCCGTGACGGCGGTGCTCGCGTCGTTAATGCTGGTCAGTTCGGTACTGTCCAGCCTGGTGCTGACGAGCGCGCCGGCGGCGGCTGCGGTGGCGCCGGGACCCGGGCCGAAGGGATACGACGTCTCGTATCCGCAGTGCACGCAGGCGCTTCCGGTGGATCAGGCGTTTGGCATCGTGGCCGTGAACGCCGGGCTGGCGAACACGACCAATCCCTGCCTGGACGACGAGATCAGCTGGGCCATCGACTCGGCGGGCGGGACGCGGCAGCCCCGGGTCTCGCTCTACGTCAACACCGCGGAGCCGGGAAACAAGGGCGTCACCGACTGGCCGGTGAACAACCTCGATCCCCTCGGCCACTGGCGCGTCACCGATCCCTACGGCCACTGCGTGGGCGGTAACGGTCCGGCGTGCGCCTGGCAGTACGGCTGGAACCTGGCCGAGGGGGACGCCCAGAGCCGCGGGGTGCCGAACCCCCGCAGCTACCGGTGGTGGCTCGACGTCGAGACGATCAACAGCTGGCAGGCCGGCGCCACGCTCAACCGGGCCGACCTGGAAGGCATGGTTTCCTACCTGCGGCACATCGGGGCGAGCGCGGGCATCTACTCGACGGCCAGGCAGTTCGGCCCGCTCACGGGCATCGTCGGGAAGACCAGCCCGCTGTACCGGCTGCCGGACTGGATTCCCGGCGCCAATACGCTCGCGCAGGCCAGGAAGAACTGCCATCTGGCCCCGCTGACCGGCGGCGGGACCGTCACCCTCACCCAGTGGAAGACCAAGCCGGCCCTGAGCGACTACTCCTGCCCGCCGCCGAAGGCGAAGGGGCGCTAGGCGGCGTTGGCCGGTGGCCTCAGGCCGCGCCGAAGTCGGGCAGGGTGAGGGAGCCGTCCGGGTTGAGGGTGAAGCCCGGGTTCCAGGCGACCTCCCAGACGTGGCCGTCCGGGTCGCGGAAATGAGCGGCGTAGCCGCCGTAGAAGGTCTCCCGGGCGGGCTGGGTGATCTCGGCTCCGGCCGCGGCCGCCTCGGCCAGGGCCGCGTCGACCTCGGCCCGCGACCGGAGGTTCAGCGCCAGGGCGGCGGCACCGGGAGCGGTGTCCTCGACGCCGGAGTCGGCGGCGAGCTTGTCCCGTCCCCACAGGACCAGCGCCAGGCCCCCGGCCTGGAAGAACACCGTCTCCTCGATCTCCTGGCCGTGCCAGCCGAGCCGCTCGTAGAACGTCCGGGCGCGGCGTACGTCGGCGACGCCGAGGGTGATCAGGCTGATGCGCTGCTCCATCTCAGAACTGGCCTTTCTAGCGGTCGCGGAGGAAGTCGGTGACCCGCTGGAGCAGCAGCGCGGTGGCGGCCGGGTCGTAGGAGGGCAGCGTGCTGTCGGCGAAGTAGTGCTGGTCGCCGGGATAGAGGAACAGCTCCGCGTCCTTGGCCGGCTGGTGAGCTCGCGGGCGGCGTCGAGGTCGCCCTCGCCGGCGAAGAACGGGTCGGCGTCCATCCCGTGCACCTGCACCGGCACGCCGTCCGGCCAGGAGCCGAACGCCTCGGCCGGGACGCAGGAGTAGAACAGCAGCGCGCCCCGGGCGCCGGGCCGGGTCTGCGCCAGCTTCTGGGCCGGGAGGACGCCGAGCGAGAAGCCGGCGTACACCACCCCGGCGGGCAGGTCCTCGACCGCCCGGGTGCCGCGCTCGATCACCTCGCCGGGGAAGCCGATCTCCTCGGCATGACCCATGCCCGCCTCGATGGTGCCGAACGTCTGGCCCTCGAACAGGTCGGGCGTGTGGACGGTGTGTCCGGCGCTGCGCAGCTCGTCGGCGAACGCGACGATGCCGGGGGTCAGCCCCAGCGCGTGGTGAAAAAGCACTACCTCGGCCATCTCGGTCCTCCTGCTATGATCCGGAAGTGTCGATCAATCCAAGCTAACGGAACGATCCAAATATGTCGAACGATGCGGGCTCCCCGGACTATGACCTGGAGAACCTGCGTATTGTCTCGTCGCCCCGGGAACTGCGGGCGATGGCTGACCCGCTGCGCAGCACCATTCTCGAGCTGCTCCTGGAACGGGCGGCGACGGTGAGCGAGCTGGCGGTCGCCGTCGGCCGTCCGAGGAGCACCGTCGCCCACCACGTGGGCCTGCTGGCGGACGCCGGGATGCTCAAGGTCGTGCGGACGAGAAAGGTCCGCGCGATCGACGAACGGTACTACGGCCGGACGGCCCGGATCTTTTACGTCGGCGCCATTCACCCGGACCAGGCCCGCCTGCTCACCAACAACCTCGCAGCCGCCGCGGCCGAGTCGGGCCCGGCGCACGAGGCGGACGACCTGCGCGCCATCACCCGCCACACCCGGATCCCGCGCGAGCGCGCCGCGGAGTTCTGGGAACGCGTCATGGAGCTCGCCAGCGAGTTCACGCAGCTGCCGCGCTCCGGCGACACGGTGTACGGTTTCGCCGCCGGCTTGTACCCGGCGGAGTACCCCACCCTGCCCCCCACCGGGCCCGGGCCGGAGCCGGACGCGCGCGACTGATCGCGGCAGGCCTGCTCCCGGTGGCCTATTCGGCCGCCAGGACCTCGAACGCCGGGTGCTTGGGCGCGATGGCGCGGAGCTGCTCGTCGGTGGAATCCGGCCCGGTGCCCTCGAAGAAGATGCCGACCTCGGCCTTCCACCGGCGGAGGTAGGCGCGGAGAACCGGTATCTTCTCCTCCTCGGTCAGCTCGCGGCCGCGGAAGCCCTCGGCGCCGCGGCCGAGCCGGAGCTCGCCGGTGCCCGCCACCCGCAGGTTGCGCACCCACTGGGTCTCGCCCCGGGGCGCGACCAGATACCGGCGGCCCTCGTAGGTGAGCAGGTTGACCGGCGTGGTGCGCCACTCGCCGCTGGTCCGGCCCTTCACCGCCAGGACCCGCGACCCCATGACGCTCATCCCGCGCTTGGTGAGGAACGCCACCAGCTGGTTGAAGACGTTGCGCGTGAACCAGCCGGGTGCCCGGTAGTGATCGGCCATGACGGCCAGCCTAGTGAGTACCGGCCTAGCTGGGAATCGTCCAGGCGCTTTGCGGGGTGATGCGCAGGGCCACGCCGTAGGCGTCGTCATACCACTGCGGGGTCTGGCCCATCTCGGTGATCTGCGCGGCGTACTTGCCCAGGAACCCCGGGAACTTTGATGGGATGGGCGCATCGGGCACCCGTTCGGCCCGGCCTGAGATGACCACCACGTCCCCGCCCTCGGGTGACGAGTTGAAGTGCACCGCGACCTGGTCGTTGGCCTGGAGGTGACGCAGCTTGGCCCCGTCGTTCAGGCTGTAGACGGTGATGACCGCGCCGTCCCAGACGAACCAGACCGGGCGGGGCGCCGGCCGCCCGGCCGGGGTCACGGTGGTCAGCCAGGCGATCAGGTCACCGGTCAGGTGACGCTCGATCCGTTCGGTGAGCTCGAATGCCATGCCGCTTATTGTCGCTCGCGGTCAGGCGGCCGGGGCGGGCAGCCTGCCGGTTTGCGGGTCACGGCCGGTCAGGCAGTAGAGGCGCCCGGTGGGGTCGGCCATCGTGGTCCAGTGGCTGGATGCCGACACGATCCGCGCGCCGGACGCGGCGTGCCGGGCGGCCAGGAGCTCGCGGCTGGCGCAGGCGAAGTCGACGTGGCCCGTGACCTGGTCGAGCGGGTCCGCGTGGTCACGGCGCTGGAGCAGCAGCCTGATCGGCATGCGGGCGGGGCGGTCCAGGTAGGCGAACTCGGGGCGGGTCCCGGCCCGCAGGTCCCAGCCGGTCAGGGCGGCCCAGAACGCGCATTCCCGCTCGAAGGCGTCCGGCGGGATGTCCAGGCACAGCTGGTCCGCGCGGCTGGCGCCCCCGGTATCCAGGCTGGCGGGCCGCGGCACCGTGTTCTCCCCGTGCCAGCGCACCAGGCAGAACGTGAACCCGCCGGGGCTGCCCATGATGACCAGGCCTTCGCTGGCGTGCCGCACGGTGGCGCCGAGCGCGACCGCGCGGTCCGCCGCCTGGTCCACGGTCCCGGCCGCGGGATCGGCGTGCAGGTCCAGGTGGCAGCCGCCGCTGCCGTCGGCGGTGCGCTGCACCCGCAGGTAGGCGTCCCCGTCCGGGGGCAGCAGGGTCGCGAACTCCCCCGCCGCGCCGCGGAACGGCGACAGGTCGCTGCCGGTCACCTCGCGCCAGAACGCCACCCCGGCGTCGAACGCCTCGGCGGGGAAGTCCAGGAACAGGGTGAGCCAGCGGAACAGCACGTTCCCCAGGATGCCCTACCGGGACGGGGAAGATCCGCGCGGGTCGTGCGGTTCTGATGCGGCGGGGG
This sequence comes from uncultured Actinomycetota bacterium, assembly GCA_963839095.1. Classification (GTDB taxonomy): domain Bacteria; phylum Actinomycetota; class Actinomycetes; order Streptosporangiales; family Streptosporangiaceae; genus Palsa-504. The sequence goes on from CAWIUF010000023.1 coordinate 41,762, forward strand.
AAGCGATGCGAGAGAGGTGGAGGACCCGTGGCTGTTGCCCTCGACGAGGTGACCCGCAAGCTCCTGGACGGCAAGAACTTCGCGTCCGTGGCCACGCTGAACCCGGACGGCGGCCCGCAGGCCTCGTGGTGTGGATCCTGCGTGACGGCGACACCGTGCTGTTCTCGGCCATCGCGACCCGGCGCAAGGTGCTGAACCTGGCCCGGGACCCGCGGGTCAGCCTGACCGTGTTCGACACCGCCAACCCGTACCAGTCGGCCGAGATCCGCGGCACCGCCGAGGTGACCGAGGACCCGGGCAAGCGGCTCCCCCGGGAGCTGTCGCAGAAGTACCTCGGCGAGGACCCGCCGCCGGAGCCCGACGAGGTGGCCCGCGTGATCGTCCGGGTGGTGCCGGAGCGGGTCAACAGCTTCTCGCCCTGAGGTTTCTTGTCCTGAGGCTTCTTGGCGGGACGGGGCGTCAGCCGGGCAGGGGCTCCCCCGGGGTGAACAGCGTCAGCTGCATCCCGTCGGGGGCCTCGAGCCGGGCGTTGCGGTCGCCCCAGGGGGTCAGGACCGGCGGTGCGACCGGAACGGCGCCCGCCTCGGCGAGCTTGCGGGCGGTGGCCTCGCTGTCCGCGACGCGGAGGGCGAACCGGACCGTCCCGGATACGCGGCGCCCGGCCTCGGCCGCGTCCACGGTCTCGGCCTGGGCTTCGTCGAGCAGTTCCAGTACCGCCCGGCCCGCGTCCAGGGCCACCACTCGCCCGGAGTCCGAACTCCAGTCGGCCAGCTGCTCCAGCCCCAGGGTGTCGCGGTAGAACGCCAGGGCCTGGTCGAAATCCTGCACGGTGAACGCGAGGCGCAGTTCTGTCACGTCAGCCATGCTCTGACCCTATGGCTCGCAGCACCGTGAAGGTGCCGTCGGGCTGACGATCGAAGTACGCGGTGCTGAAATCGGCGAGGCGGCCGCAGTCGCATCGCCGCGGGCGAGGGGGCGGGACGTCGCAGTTGCTCGATCCGAGGGCGGCCGGGTTCTGGTCGGGGAGGCGGATTCAGATCGGGTAGCGGGTGGGTTCGGTGGTGTAGGTCCGTCCGGAGGGCGTGGTCCACCGGAAGGTCCCGTCGGGGAGCTGGTCCACTTTCCACCGGGGGTGCTGCTTGAGCCGGTGGTCATGCCGGCACTTCGGGCCGGCGTTACAAAGGCAGGTCCGGCCGCCCGCTTCGTACGGGGTGTTGTGCTCGAAGTCGCAGGTCGCGGCGGGCCGACGGCAGACCGGGCTGGTACAGGTGGCATGCCGGACCTGGGCCAGGTGCCGGAGCTTGACCCCGGGATCGTGGCCTTTGGCCTGGAACCGGTGGTCGCAGGTCTCGGTGGTGAGCGGGTGGAGCTCGATGATCAGGTCCGGGCCGTCTCCGGGGGTGCGCAGCCGCCAGGTCCCGTACCCGCCCGGCGGTCCTTCCCGCCTCTCGGCGGTGAAGCTGAACCCGGCCGGTCCGTCCCTGACCCCGCCGGGCGTCCCTGGTTTCTTCCGTTTCCCGCGTCCCTTGGGTGCGGGCCGGGCGCATCCGTGCGCTACGGCGTGTCCCTGCTCGTCGGTGACCGTCGCGCACCAGGTCGTCCTGGGGTTCCGGGCCGCCGCGCCGGCGAGGTCCCGGGCCAGCCAGGGATCGATGGGACCGATCCCGCCCAGCTCTCCGGGCCGGTCCGCCAGCCGGGCCAGCGTCACCAGCGGGACCGTCAGGGTGCCCCGCACCGCGAACCCGGCTGGGACCACCCCAGCACCAGGACCGCCGGACCCGGACGATCGCGGCCCGGCGGGGTCGCTGCCACCTGGGCCGGCCGCCATCCGGGCCATCTGTCCCGCCGTTACCGCCGTCCGTGTTGCGGCTGCCTCGCCCGGTGCCACCGGCCGGGAGTCCTTGCCTAGCAGCAGGTCCAGGTACGCACGGGCCCGCAGTTCGTCCATCGAGCCCTCAAGCCCGGCCTCGCGCAGCTCATGCGCCCACGCGGTAATCCGCTGATCGGCGGCCAGCACCTCGGCGGGCGGCAGCTCCCGGCCCATCAGCGCCGCGTTCCCGCAGTCCTCGGCCCACCGCTGAACCCGGGCGTCCTTCTGCGCGGCTTCCCGCCGGCTGCGGGCCTTCTCCGGGGCGACGTCCATCACCGCCCGGGCGATCGCGTGCCGCAGCCCGCCCGGGGTCAGCCGCCCGGCCCGGCCCAGCACCAGCTGCTCCGCCGCCCGGGCCTCGGCCGGGTCCAGCGGGGCGGTCGCGAACACGATGATCTTCACCCGGGACTCCGCCAGGCGGCCGGCCAGGAACAGCCCCATCGTGCCCGGCAGCTTCACCGCCAGGTCATGCGCCCGGCTCCATCAGCTCCTCCGCCGCGCCCCGGTGCTCCGCGAACAGCATCCGCAGCTCATCCACCGCGAACTCATCCCACACCGGCGGCATCCCCGACCGCTCGTCAGCCGCGCAGTCCGGCTCGGGCCGCCGCCGGATGAACTCCGCCACCGCCGCGTGCTTGCGGGCGCAGGCGTACGCCTCAACCCGGTCCCAGGCGGAGACCACCCCGTCGAGCTCGTTATCCGAGAGACCGGAATACCGGTTGTCCTCTCCGGCCGCGAGCTCGGCGAAGAACGCCAGCGTCCCGCCGCCGGGCAGCGCATCGAGCGGGTTCCCCGCCGCGAACCCGGCCGCGCCGCCTGCCCACTCCCCTGGCTCCGGGTCGGGCTCCTCGTCCTCGTCACCGAGGGCGGGCGGCTCGTCATCGGGCGCGGTGGCATCACACCACGCCTCCCACTCCGCCGCCGACATCCAGTCGGGGGCGGGAAGAGGGTCGCCGGGCTCTGGGGCGGGATCCGCGTGAGCCGGTCCTGGAGGCATGACACCTCCCTCGTTCGGGAGAATTGATCTATCGAACATTATAGCGAAAAACAGCCTGTCAAGCAATGAACTTAGCTACCGGAATGGGCGTGTCGCGACGGACGCGAGCCGGGAAGGCGGGCCAAAGGAGGGACCGCCCAGCCGGGGATCGCGGCCAGGCAATGCTGAGGTTCGTGGGACTGATGTTCCCGCGGTCGCTGGCGTGTGTTACCGAGCGTGCGGAAACCTCGGACGGGTCCGTCGCTCTGGGTCTTAGGGGGTTACGGGCCTAGGTCCCAGAGGAGGCGGTAGTAGCGGGTGCGGGCGGGGTCGGGGGCAATGCCGTAGGCGTCGAGCAGGGGGGTCTCCCAGCCGGGGCCGTAGTTCCAGGTCGCGCTCCAGGTGGCGACGGCCAGGTCGGCCCAGCGGTCGGCGACGCCCAGCGCGCCGAGGTCGACGTGGCCGGACCAGCGGCCGTCGTCGGTCAGCAGCGTGTTGGGGGCGCAGCTGTCGCCGTGGCAGACGACGAGCCGGTCGTCGGGCGGGGGGTCGGCGAGCTGGCTCAGGGCCTGCGGCACGTCCAGGTGCCGGTGCTCGGGGTGCCACCGGGCCGGGTCGATCAGGCCCTGGGCGGCCCGGCGGCGGGCGTCGGCTAGCTGGTCGCGGGCGGTCCAGGAGAACGGGCAGTCCCGCACCGGCAGCGCCTCGTGCAGGGCGCGCAGGCCCTGGCCGATGGCGGTGACCGCGGTCCGCGGGTCGGCCGTCCAGCGATCGGCGACCGCCATCTGCCCCGGCAGGGCGCGGGTGAGGATCCACGTTCCGGCCGGGTCGGTGCCCTCGCCGAGCAGGTGCGGGACCGGGGTGTAGCGGGCGGCCCAGCGCAGCCGGGCGGCTTCGGCCGCCAGGTCGAGGCCGCTGCCGGCCGGGGCCCACTTCACGAACCGGCGTCGGCGGCCGGTGCCGAGCGCGAACGTGAGGCCGTCGAGTTCGTTGACCCAGACCAGGGTGAGCGGGTCGTCGCCCGCGAGGGCCAGGACGGGCGGCGGCACGCTGGTACCCGGAGGCAGTGGCCCGTTACCGGGAAGCGGCGATCCGCTCGGCACTGGACTGGCCGCCTAACCAGGGACGGGGGCGTCCAGCTGGAGGCGGCGCTGCTCGATGACCAGGCAGCGGTCCTCGACGTAGAGCAGGCCGGCGTCCTCGGCGATGGCCCGGGCCTCGGCCGAGGCGATGCCCAGCTGCAGCCACAGCGCGGTGGCGCCCGCCGCGACCGCCTGGCGGGCGATGTCGGGGGTCTGGCCGGAGGGCCGGAACACGTCGACCAGGCCGACCTGCTCGGGGATTCCGGCCAGGGTCCGGTAGACGGGCTCGCCGAGGAGCTGGTCGGCGTGCGGGTTGACCGGGATGATCCGCCAGCCGTGCTGCTGCATGTGAGCGGGCACCGAGTGCGCCGCCTTGTACGGGGAACGGCTCGCCCCGACCACGGTGATGGTGTCGTAGCGGGTCAGGATGTGTTCGACGATGGCGTCGGTGTCGGTCACCTCGTCACCATAACCGTCGGCTGAAGCGAGCCCGGGCCAGCCGGGGTAGGGTCGGCCGGGCCGGTGACCGGGCGGAACCGGTCCGCGGCGGTGCACAGGGCCTGGTACTCGTCCTCGGTGAGGTCGATGTCGGCGGCCGCGACGTTGCTCTCGAGCTGCCCGACGCTGGAGGCGCCGGGGATGGCGACCACCCCGGGGCGGCGGATGGCCCAGGCCAGCGCGATCTGGGCCGGGGTGGCGGAATGCGCGTCCGCCACCTCGCGCAGGGCCGCGATCAGGCCGGCGGCCCGGTCGAGGTTCTCCGGCAGGAACAGCGGGCTGGCGGCCCGGAGGCTGTTGCCCGGGCGGCTGTCCCGGTGGTACCGGCCGGAGAGCAGCCCCTGGGCGAGCGGGCTGTAGGCGATCACGACGTGGCCGGTCGAGGCGGCGAACGGCAGCAGGTCCCGCTCCGCGGACCGGTCCACGAGGTTGTAGCGGACCTGGTTGCTCAGCACGCGGCTGCCCAGCGCCTGCTCGGCGGTGCGCCAGCGGTCCAGCGAGTAGTTGCTGACGCCGACCTCGCTGACCAGCCCGACCCGCTGCAGCGCGCGCATGCCGCGCATGAGCGACCCGTCCCGGACCAGCGGGTTCGGCTGGTGCACCTGGTACAGGTCGAGGCGGCGGACGCCGAGGCGGTTCGCGCTGGCCACCGCGCGCTGCTCGACGACCGGGGCGACCGGGAGCACCGGGAGGATCTTGGTCGCCAGGAAGACCGACTCCCGGTCCTGCGCCAGCCTCTCCCCCAGGGCCGCGCCGAGGATCCGCTCGCTGCGGCCGAAACCGTAGATCTCCGCGGTGTCGAACAAGGTCACGCCCAGTTCCAGCGCGCGGCGCACGATGGCGTGCGCCTCCTGCCCGGCGTAGTCCCGGCCGTAGCCCCACTCCCGGGAACCGAACTGCCAGGTGCCCAGGCCGATCCGGGAAACCGGGGTCGCGGTGCCGGCGCTCAGGTAACGCATGAGACCTAGTGTGCGCCCCGCGCTACCACCGGAGCCGGGCGATCTGGTCGTAATCGGCCGAAGCGTAACCAACCAGCCCCTCGGACAGGGCGAAGATCCATTCCGTCACGCCCAGGGACAGCGCCAGGCGACTGCACCGGGAGCAGAAGTGCGGCTCGTCCTGCCGGAGCGAGTCGTCCGCCTCCAGCCGGACGTAGATCAGCTTCGAGCCCTGCAGCATCCGCCAGCCGTCGCCCGCGCGTGCCAGCGTGATCGCCCGCTGCTCGGCGTGCGTCCGGCAGCGGTCATGATCCCCGGTCTCCCCGAACTTGCAGTAGCAGTGATCCTCGCCGGGGAACGGAACTCCGTTCGTCCCCCAGGCCAGCAGGCTCTCGCCCTTCACCAGCACCGCCGCGTAGCGGGTCTGCGCGTGGGAATCCTTGGCCAGCTCCGCCGCCCGCTGGACCATCTGCTCCGCTGCGGCGCTGTCCTGGCGATTCAGTGGCCGCCATAGCGGCCCCTGCCCTGATTGCATGCCCACCACCTTTCCGCGTGAACGTGTACGACCGTAGGTGTCCCGACCGGGCCTGGTAAACCCTCGGCGAGTACGGCGTTTCCGGGCGAAGCGTCAGGGACGGGCATCGGCAGGCCATTCACCGGGGACTTCGTAGGCCTCGTCGTCTCCCGGCCAGGGCGGCATGGTCACGCCCACGGCCGTCAGCGGGCCGGCCGCGTCCGCGCGGAACTGGAAGTGGGTGCCGGCCGGAATCGACAGGCAGGTGCCGGGGCGCAGCGGCACCGTCTGGCGCCGCTCTCCCTGGCGCCGCCACATCTGGCCCTGGCCGGCCAGGATGTACCAGAGTTCTTCGACGGCGCGGTGGGCCACGGCCCGGGAGACCCGGCCGGGGGCCAGCTCGAAGTGCGCCATCGAGCCGCGGCCGAGCCGCAGCAGCTCCCGCACGTCCGAGCCGTCCGGCGCGATGGCGTCCGGCACCTCCGGCAGCTGCCTGGTGTCGAAACGCTGGTCGGCCTGTCCGCGCACGAACCGACCCTAACGGATCGGGTTCGCGCACGACAGACGGCGGGGTCCGGCTCAGAAGGCGGCCGGGGTGTTGTGGATCACGATCAGGCTGGCGATCTTGCCGTCTCGGATCGTGAAGTAGTTAGTGAGGATGAGCTCGTCCGGCAGGTTTGTCTTGTCGTAGGTGCCGTCGTAGCGGGCGCGGACGATGGTAACGCCGTGGTGGTCGATGACCTCGGTGACGTCCATGGTGATGCTGTCGCCGGTGATCTCCTTAGCCACCCAGCGGCGGATGGCCTCGGCGCCCCAGAACTCCCGGTGGGCGTCGTTGACTAGAGCGTCGTCGGCGAAGGTGGCCATGATGGCATCCTCGTCGTGAGCGTTGACGGCGTTGATGTGCCCGGCGATGACGGTCTCGAGGCCGGTGGTGCTGGCGGTCATGACGTGGCTCCTTTTCGTTTTCTTCCTGATGACCAGCCTCGGTGCTCCGTGCGCGGGAGAGTCAAGGCCGGGTTGCGCGATTGACTGTCCGGTAAGGGGAGGGTTGACAATGGCCTGGTGACAGCAGGGCTCACGGTCGGCGACTTCTCGCGCATCACCCACTTGAGCGTGAAGACGCTGCGGCACTACCACGAGGTGGGGCTGCTGGCGCCGGCCACGGTCAACCCCGGCACGGGTTACCGCTACTACTCCGCCGACCAGGTGCCGGCCGCGCAGGTCATCCGCCGCCTGCGGGACCTGGAGATGCCGGTCGGCGAGGTCAAGGCGGTGCTCGACGCCGCTGACGCCGCGGATCGCAACGCCCTGATCGCCGCGCACCTGGACCGGCTGGAGGCCGAACTGGCGCAGACCAGGACCGCGGTCGACTCGCTGCGCAACCTGCTGCAGCCGCCGCCGGGGGCGCCGGCGATCGAGCACCGCAGCGTCCCGGCCGTCTGCGCGGCCGCCATCACGGCGGTGGTCGATCACGGCGACGTGCTGGCCTGGTGGCTGGGCGCCCTGGGCGAGCTGCGGGCCACCGTCCGCGGCCAGGGCCTGCGGGTTGCCGGTCCCCCGGGCGGGGTGTTCGCGAGCGAGCTGTTCCAGCACGAGCGCGGCGAGGCGACCGTGTTCGTCCCGGTGGAGGGCCCGGGAGATGGCGGGGTGCGGGAGATCGGGCGGGTCACGCCGGTCACCATCCCGGCGGCCGAGCTCGCCGTCATCACGCACCGGGGCTCGCTGGGCGACGCCGACCTCAGCTACGCCACACTGGGTTCCTATGCCACCAGGCACGAGATCAGCGTGGACGGACCGCTGCGCGAGTACTACCTGCGCGGCGCGGGTGAGGTGGCGGACGAGGCGGAATGGAGGACCGAGATTGGCTGGCCCATCTTCCGCGCCGACGGGCCCCGCGGAGCGGGCGGCTGAGGTCCCTTCGCGGCTGGCGGCCAGGCGGTTCGCCGAGATCGTCTGCCCGCCCGAGGTCCGGTCCGGGCAGCGGGTGGAGCAGGTGCTGGGCGAGTTCGGCCTGATGCTCGGCTCGCTGCCGCCCGCGGCCAGGAAGGCGCTGGCGGTGGCGCTAGCCGGGGTCGAGCAGGGCGCGCGGCTGTACCCGCCAGCGCGGGGACGGCGCTTCACCCGGCTCGACGACCGGGTGGCCAGCGCCTACGTCGGGGCGCTGCTGGCACGCCCTGACCCGGCGGCCGAGCTGGTCCGGCGGCTCAAGAGCGTGCTGGTCATGTGCTACTACGAGCTGCCCGAGGTGCAGCGGGAGATCGGCTACGACCCGGAGCCCTACATCGCGGCCGTGTCCCGGCGCCGCCTGGAAAGGTACGGGACGGAGCTGCCATGACCACACCCAGGGGTCTTACCACGGGGGATGAGATCGAGGGCGATCTGCACCTGGAGTGCGGGGTGGTGGTGGTCGGTACGGGGGCGGGCGGGGCGACCGTGGCGGCGGAACTGGCCGAGGCGGGGGTGGACGTGATCGTGCTCGAGGAGGGCGGCTACCACCCGACGGCGTCGTTCACGGCCGGGACCGGGCGGGCGCTGCGCACGCTGTACCGGGACGGCGGGGGCGGGATGGCGATCGGGCGGCCGTCCGTGCTGTACGCCGAGGGGCGCTGCGTGGGCGGGTCCACGGTGGTGAACGGGGGCATGTCGTGGCGGACGCCGGCTCGCGTGCTCCAGCGCTGGGCCGAACGGGAGGGCCTGCGGGCCATCGGGGAGCGGGACCTCGACCCCTACTTCGCCGAGATCGAGTCGCGGCTCTCGGTCGGCCCGCAGGACCCGGAGACGATCGGGCGGGACTCCGAGCTGTTCCGGGACGCCGCGCGGGCCAGGGGCTGGGCGGTGGTCGCGAACCGCAGGAACCAGCTGCACTGCGCGGGCACCAGCAACTGCAGCAGCGGCTGCCCGACCGGCGCGAAGCAGTCGATGCTGGTGACCAGCGTGCCCCGGGCGCTGGCGGCCGGGGCCCGGCTGTTCGCCGACGTCCGGGTGGACCGCATCACGCTGGGCCGCACCGGGGTGAACCGCACCGGGCTGGGCCGGACCGCGGGGACCGGGGTGACGGGTCACGTGGTGCGTCCGGGCGGCGGCCGGGGGCCGGCGGTGACGGTGCGGGCCCGGGTCGTGGTGGTGGCGGGCGGCGCGATACAGACGCCGGCCCTGCTGACGCGGTCGGGGTTGCGGCCGGCCTCCGGCCAGCTCGGCCGGAACCTCTCGGTCCACCCGAACGCGGTGGTGACGGCGTTCTTCGACGAGGACGTGACCGGCTGGCAGGGCGTGCACCAGGCCTTCCAGGTACGCGAGTTCACCGGCGAGGGGCTGCTGCTGACCGCGACCAACCTGACGCCCTCGATGCTGGCCGGCATCTTGCCGGCCTACGGCGCCGAGCTCGGCGCGCTGATGGCGGATTACAACCGGATCGTCACGGCCGGGCCGCTGGTCTCCGACACCGGCAGCGGCCGGATCCGGTACCTGCCCGGTCTCGGGCCGCAGGTCTTCTACCAGCTCACCGAACGTGACGCCGCCCGCGTGGTGCGCGGCGTCGAGCTGACCGCGCAGGCGCTGTTCACGGCCGGCGCCCGGCGGGTGCTGCTCCCCTTCGAGGGTGCCCCGGTCGTCCGCACGCCCGCTGAGCTGGGCCGGCTGCTGACCCGGCCGGTTCCGCGGCGGGCCCTGGAGCTGTTCTCCATCCACCTGATGGGCACCGCCCGGATGAGCGCGGACCCGCGGCGCGGCGTGACCGGCAGCTTCGGTGAGGTCCACGGCGTGCCCGGCCTGATCGTGGCCGACGCGAGCCTGTTCCCCGGCCCGATCGGCATCAACCCGATGGAGACGGTGATCGCGCTGGCCCTGCGCAACGCGCGACGGCTGCTCGAGCGGCGCGCCGCCTACGGCATCTTAGCTCCACTCCGCCACTGGGTCACCGGGCGCGTAGACGTAGCCCCCCTTGCCCCCGTTGGGGTCCTTGGCCAGGTGGGAGTAGTCGACGGAGAACTGGAATTCCTGGCCGGACGCCACCTTGTGGTACGTGGGGTTCTGGCCCTGGATCACGCCGGGGTCGGTGAACGGGCTGTCCATATAGAAGAACTGCTTGGGGTTGATCACGAACCCCTGCGCCCCGCCCACGACGATCCAGGTGACGACGGCCCCGCCGGTCTGGTCGCCCTGGGTGCTCAGCTCCGCGATGCGGGATCCTTCCGGCGTGGTGTACCAGGACAGGGCGCCCGGGTCCATGCTGTCGGTGGTCTTGAGCCGGTACTCGTGCGGGGTGATCCCCTGCACCGATATGTACCGGGCCTTGCTCTCGTCGAACAGGCAGGCCGCGACGTTGATCCCGTCGATCGTGCCGCCGCTGCGGAAGGCGGCCTGGCAGACCGGGCCGCGCGCGGCCAGCCAGGCGCTGTCCTGAGTCAGGATCGCGGCGCGCCCGGCCGGATCCGCCTTGGCGTACTTGGCGGCCTGCGCGGCGTTGATCTCGGCGTCCAGGTTCTCGGTGTTGGCCTCATAGCACTTCTCGATGACGAGCGTGCTCCCCTGGCCGCAGGTGTCCGGGGCGGTCTCGACCCGGGCCGGGTGACCGGGGTCGAACGGCTCGACGATGCTGACGAACGGCGCGACGGCCGCCGTCTGGGCGGTACTGGTCGCTGTCGCGGACGGGCTCGCGGTACCCCCGCCTCCCGGCGACCCGGACGAACTGCAACCGGCCAGCATTCCCGCCAGGCCGGCTCCGCACAACGCCAGTACCGCAACCCGCGTCAGCGACTGTCTCGTCTCGTCATTCCACATAGCCAACTCCATCAACCTCTCATCACAACAGCAGCAATAGTGGCAGTCATCGTGCCATCACCCCACCAGACGCGGGAATGCCCCCGCCGGTTGCAGCGAACATCTCGCCAGAGACGCCAGCGAGGCGCTTGATACACAGGGTTAGGCTCCGGCTATGACAGTGCGCATCGACGGATCGCTCGAGGGGATCGACTGGGCTCAGGCCAAGGCTGACCTAGCCGCCGACGACTTCGACAACGGCCGGTCCCCGCAGGCACTGCGGACGTCGTTCGAGCACGCGCAGCACGTCGCGATCGCCCGGGACGGCGACCGGGTCGTCGGCATGGCCCGGCTGCTCTCGGACGGCGTCTGCAACGCGTACCTGCTCGACGTCTGGACCGCCGCGGCCTACCGCAGGCAGGGCGTCGGCTCGGCGATGGTCAGGCTCCTGATGGAGCAGGTTCCCGGCCAGCACATCGGCCTGCAAACCGACGACGCCGAGGCGTTCTACGCCTCTCTCGGCTACCGCCCCCAGCCCGCCTTCATGTCCGCCATCGCCGGCACCTGGCTCGCCAACGCCGCCAACGCATCATGAAACGGCGGGGATCAGCAGGGCGTCGACGGCCAGGGCGCCGCGGGGGCCGCAGATCAGGGGGTTGATGTCGAGGGCGTCGATCGTGTCGCCGAGGTCGCGGGCCAGCCGGGACAGGCCCTCGATGGCGTCGGCGATGGCGTCCAGGTCGGCGGCGGGCTGGCCGCGGGCGCCGGCCAGGACCGGGGCGAGTCGCAGCCGCCGCACCGCTTCCAGGGCCACGGGACGGGTGACGGGGGGGAGCAAGACCACCCGTTCGGCAAAAATCTCGATGAGAATGCCGCCCGCGCTTATCACCAGCAGGGGGCCGAGGGCGGGGTCGCGGACCAGGCCGAGGGCCAGCTCGGGGCCGGCCGGGGCAGTCTGGCTGACCTGGACTTTCGGGCCCAGGCGGCTGGCCAGGTCGTCGTAGGCCCGGGCGGTCTCGGCCCGGCTGGCCAGGCCGAGGCGGACGCCGCCGACGTCGGACTTGTGGGCGATGCCGGGCTCGGCGGTCTTGAGCACGACGGGGTAACCGATCGCGTCCGCGGCGGCCAGGGCGGCGTCGCGGGTGCCGGCGGCCTCGGTGGGCGGGACGGAGATGCCGTACTCGCGCAGCAGGGCGAAGAGCTCGGGGCCGCCCGTGGGGAGCTGGTCGCGGCCGGGGCGGGGGGTGCGCGGGGATGCGGGGGCGGGGGGCGGCACCGGGCGCTCGGCGTGATCAAGGAGGTGACGCAACGCCAGGAGGCCGGTGCGGGTGCCTTCGAGGACCGGGATTCCGGCCGTGCGCAAGCGGGCGGCGGCCGCCTGGTCGATCGCGGCGGGCAGGCCGGCCAGGACGGCGACGGGCTTGGGCGTCCTGGCGGCGGCGGTGAGGACGGCCCGGGGGTAGGACTCGTCGCCGTCGAACTCGGGGACCAGGTCCACCGCCAGCGCGACGGCGCCGACGGACGGGTCGGCGGCCAGTGCGTCCAGGCAGCCGGTGAACAGTTCCTCGGTGTCGCGGCCGGTCCCCCACACGTCCAGCGGATTGCCGGGGGCCAGTCCCTCGTCGAGCAGCGCGGCCAGCCGGGCGGCGGTCGCCGGGGCGAGCGGGGCGAACGGGACCCCGGCCTCGGCGGCCAGGTCGGCGGTGTGCGCGCGTTCCAGGCCGGAGTCGTGCACGGTGGCGATACCGGTGCCCGGGGCGGCCCGGCGGCCGGCGGCGAAGAGCTCGAGGGTGTCGGCCAGCTCGGCCAGGTCGCCGACGCGGTGGACGCCGTAGGCGGCGGCCAGCGCCTCCCAGGCGCCGCCGTCCGCGGCCAGCGCGCCGGAGTGCGCCGCCACCAGCGCCTGCCCCGTCTCGGAGGCGCCCACGCTGAGCAGCACCACCGGCACGTCGGCGGCCAGCGCGTCCGCTAGGACCGCGCGCAGGCCGGGGCCGTCCCTGATCGCCTCGAGGACCAGGGCCAGCACTTTCGTGCCGGGCACGGTGAGTGCGTACCGGGCGTAGTCCGCGGCCGTGGTGACCAGTTCCTGACCGCTGGAGACGGCCAGGGTGAAGCCGAAGCCGCGGCGGGTCCGCAGCAGGGCCGAGAACACCGAGCCCGAGTGGGTGACCAGCGCGACCGGGCCGGCGGGCAGCGGGTCGGGCTCGACGTAGCCGATGGCCCGCAGCCCGCGGGCCACGTTGACGAAGCCCATGCACCCCGCGCCGCACACGGCCATCTCCGCGTCCCGGGCGACCGCGGCCAGGCGGTCCCGCAGGCCATTCGTCCCGTGCGGGTCGTAGGCACTGCCGAAGATGACCGCCGAACGGGCTCGGTGTTCCGCCGCGGCCTCCAGCTGCGCCTCGAGGGCGGTGTCGGGGACCGCGAGCAGCGCCAGGTCGACCGGTTCGGGTATCGCGGCCAGGTCGGGCAGGCAGGGGACGCCGCCGATGTCCGCGTACCGCGGGTTCACCAGGTAGGTACGCGGCCGGGACGGGCTGCGGGTCACCTCCTCGATCATGCGCGCGCCGAGGCTGCCCGGGCGGGCGCTGGCTCCGACCAGCGCCACGCTCCGGGCCTCGAGCATCGCCTGGATGGCGGCGGTCACTTCCGGCGCGAGCGCGCGGCGGACCGGCGGTCGGCCAGCGCGGCCTTGGCGGCCTGCATGCCGGGGATACCGCAGACCCCGCCGCCGGCGTGGGTGGCCGAACTGGCGTAGTACAGGCCAGGGACCGGGGTGCGGTAGTCGGCGAAGCCGGGCGCCGGGCGCATGTGGAACAGCTGCTCCAGGGACAGCTCGCCGTGGAAGATGTTCCCGCCGACCAGGCCGTAGTCCTGCTCCATCTGGTACGGGCCCACGATGTCGGTGTGGATGATCGAGCTCTTGAAGTTCGGCGCCACCTCGTTGTAGCAGTCGATCATGCGGTCGGCGTAGGCCTGGAGCTCCTCGGTGTGCGGCTGCTCGTTCCAGTCGGACGGGACCCACTGGGTGAACAGCGACATGATGTGGTAGCCCTCGGGGCACAGCGTCTTGTCGAACGCGGTCGGGATGACGCCGTCGCTGAACGGGCGGGTGGCCGGCCGGCCGCCGCGGGCGTCGAGGAACGCCTGCTCGATGTAGGGCATGGTGGGCGCCATCTCCACCGAGCCGGTGTGGTGTTCCTGCAGGCTGGTGCCGGGATCGGCGGTGAAGTCGGGCAGCTCGGACAGTGCCAGGTTGATCTTGACCACGCCGCTGCGGGTCTTCCAGTGCTCGATGTCGGTCACGAAGTCGTCCGGGAGGTTGGCCCGGCCAACGTGGTCCAGGAACGCGGTGCGCGGGTGCAGGCTCGAGACGATGACCTTGGCGGTGAGCTGCTGGCCGTTCTCCAGCTCGACGCCGGCTGGCGCGGCCGTCGCGGAGCAGGATCCGGCGGACCGGGGAGCTCGGTGCGGATCTCGGCGCCGTTCTGCCGGGCGGCGCGGGCGATCGCGTCGGAGACCGCGCCCATGCCGCCTTCGGCGAAGCCCCAGTTGCCGAGGTGGCCGTCGCCCACGTCGCCGATCGAGTGGTGCGCCATCACGTACGCGGTGCCCGGCTCGTACGGGCCGGCCCAGGTGCCGATCACGCCGTTGACCGCGAGCGCACCCTTGACCTGCGGCGACTCGAACCAGTCGTCGAGCAGGTCGGCGATCAACATCGTCATCAGCCGGGTCACGTCGGCGATGGTCCGGACGTCGAGCCCGCGCTGGCGCCAGGCCAGGCGCAGCGTCTGCTCGAGGTCGCGGGGCTTGCGCGAGCCCAGGTTCGGCGGGACCTGGAGGAGCAGCGGGCCGAGCACGTCGGCCAGCCCGGCCAGCCACGCGTCCCAGCGGGGCATGGCGTCGGCGTCCTTCTTCGACCAGCGGGACACCTCGTCGTGGTTGCGCTTGGCGTCGTCGGCGTACAGCTTGATCGAGCCGCCCTCGGGGAAGGCCTGGTAGTACGGGCCCATCGGGAAGATCTTGTAGCCGTGTTTTTCCAGTTGAAGATCATTGATGATCGTCGGGGGAAGCAGCGACATCACGTAGGACAGCCGGGTGACCTTGAAGTCGGGGGCGTCCGGCCAGGGAGCTTCGGTGGTCGCGGCGCCGCCGGTGTTGTTCCTGGACTCCAGGACGAGGGTGCGGGCGCCCGAGCGGGCCAGGTAAGCGGCTGCGACGAGGCCGTTATGGCCGCCGCCGACGATGATCGCGTCGTAGTCCGTCGGGCCGCTCACTCCGGCCTTCGCCCTGGTCGCGCCCGTGGCTCGCGCAGCCCGTACCGCTTGCCCGGCCTTTCCCGCCGCGGCCTTCGCCGCGTTCGCTGCCTTTGCCGCCGTGGTTGCCTTGGTTGCCATGAACTGGCCCTCCGAAAGTTGACTGAACATTCAGTCTAGAAGCTGCTACGATTGCGGACAAGACCGCCAACGAGGGATCGGTCTTTTCGACGAGGGTGGAGATGGCCTGAGATGAGGGAGCAGGGCGGGGGTTCGCGGGACGCTGGGGAGCGGCGCGCGCAGATGCTGCGCGCGGCGCTGGACGTCATCGTGGAACGGGGCTACGCCGACACCAGGATCGCCGACGTGGCCGAGCGCACCGGCACCAGCCCGGCGCTGGTCATCTACTACTTCAAGACCCGTGACCAGCTGCTGACCGAGGCCATCAGGTACTCCGAGGACACCTGGTACGACGAGTACACCCGGCGGGTGGCGCAGATCCCGACCGCGGCCGGGCGGCTGGCCGAGCTCATCGGGATGAACTGCCTGCCCGGCACCGATCCCGAGCCGCACAGCTACTGGCTGTTGTGGCTGGACCTGTGGGCGCTGTCGCCGCGGAACGCCGGGGTGGCCGCGGTGCGGGCCAAGTCCGACGAGCGGTGGCGGGAGGCCATCCGCTCCATCGTGCTGTCCGGCCAGGAGGCCGGCGAGTTCGCGCCGGTCGACGCGGACGACTTCACCATCACGCTGTCCGCCCTGCTCGACGGGCTGGCGGTGCAGATCGCACTGGAAGACCCGGCGGTGCCGCCGCAACGCACGTACGATCTTGCGATGCGGTTCGCGTCCGGGCAATTGGGATTCGACGCCAAGCCCGCCCCGAAGCGGGCAAGAAAGCGCGGTTCGTAGAAAGTTGGAGGTGGCGCCGTGGCCGGAGGAAGCATCGAGCTTTCCGGGCTGACCAAGAGGTTCGCCGAGATCGCGGTCGACAACATCGACCTGTCCGTGGCCAGCGGCGAGTTCTTCTCCCTGCTCGGCCCCTCGGGCTGCGGTAAGACCACCACCTTGCGGCTGATCGCCGGCTTCGAGCAGCCGACCGCCGGCCAGATCCTGCTGGACGGCGTCGACGTCTCCGACGTGCCGCCGCACCGGCGCAACGTCAACACGGTATTCCAGAGCTACGCGCTGTTCCCGTTCCTGTCCGTCTTCAACAACGTCGCGTTCGGGCTCAAGCACCGCAGCGTGGGCAAGGCGGAACTCAGCCAGCGGGTGAACCGGGCGCTGGACCTGGTGGCGATGACCTCGTTCGCCAAGCGCCGGCCCGGGCAGCTGTCCGGCGGCCAGCAGCAGCGGGTGGCGCTGGCCCGCGCGCTCGTGCTCAACCCGGCCGTGCTGCTGCTCGACGAGCCGCTCGGCGCGCTCGACGCCAAGCTGCGCCGTTCGCTCAAGGTCGAGCTGAAGGCGCTGCAGGAACGCGTCGGCATCACCTTCCTCTACGTCACGCACGACCAGGAGGAGGCGCTGACCATGTCCGACCGGCTGGCGGTGATGAACGCCGGCAAGATCGTGCAGATCGGCACCCCGCGCCAGGTCTACGAGGAGCCCGCGGACAGCTACGTGGCCGACTTCCTCGGCGCCGCCAACCTGATCGAGGTCGAGGTGGTGACGGTGGGCGCGCTCCGGATCGGGGACTTCGCGCTGGCCTCGGCCCGGTGCGAGGCGACCGAGGCGGGCCGGGCGCACGCGGTGATCCGGCCGGAGCGGGTGCTGATCGAGGAGCATGGTTCGGCCGGGGACAACCGGGTGCCCGCAATGGTGGAGCGCGTGGTCTTCCTCGGCTCGTCCACCCAGGTCATGCTGCGGCTGGCGACGGGCGTCGCGCTGCAGGCGCTGATGCAGAACGACGGCTCGCGGCCCGACCTGGCCCAGGGCACCCCGGTGCACTGCTACCTGCCGCCGGACGCGCTGCGGGTGCTGGCCGGCGCGGCGGGCGAGGTCCCGGTGGCCGAAGAGGAACCGCTGGTCGCGAGCTGATGCCTGGCTGACCGGCCGCTACCGGTTCGTGCAGCGGCCGAACCGCAGCGTGATCCTGACCGGCGGCCGGCTCGGCGGAGTCCGTACGGCGAGGGTGATGCAGCGCGGCCCGGCGACGATGACGCCGATGTAGAACTCGGTGAAGCCGTTCCCGTACAGGGAAGCCTGCGCGGGGCAGCCACCGAAGGTGGCTCCGGGCTTGCCGTCGCGCAGCGTGTACTCCCCGGTGTCATCGAAGCCCGGGAGGAACCGGACATAGGGCTCCGCCGCGGCGGACGGGCGTGACCTGCACGGTGATGTCCCCCTGCAGCATCACGATGAGCGGGACCGCCTTGAGCGTGCCGTCCGGGTTACGGAAGCGGAAATCGGGCGCGATGCCGGCATTGATGATCCACAGCGGCCCGGCGTGGCGGGCGCCCTGGCGCCAGTCCGGCGCCAGGGCGCCGTAGGTCTGCGCGTCGCAGCCGTAGTATTGCCCCGGCTCCGCCGTCGCTGACGAGGATGCGGGCACCGGCGGCACGGTGCGGACGCCGCCTTGTCTCAACAGGGCCGAGCCAGCCGACGGCACCAGTGCCGCCACCGCGACGGCGGTCGCCGCCCAGGCGACGCCAACCCGTGCCAGGTGCCGCCGGTGACGGCGGCGGACCCGGGCGATGAGGTTTCCGGATGGGTACTCGGCGGCGACCGACGAGTGCATCGCCGCCCGCAGCCGGTCCTCGAATTCGATCATGTCAGCGAACCCTCTCGGCCGTGTCGCGTGGGCTGCCGGCTTCCGGCCCGGCCGCCGCCCGCAGCCGGGCCAGGCCCCGTGAGAGCTGGCTCTTGACGGTCCCCACGCTGCAGCCGAGCTCATCGGCGATCTCCGCTGCGGACAGGTCGGTGAAATAACGGAGTACCAGCACAGTGCGCTGCCGCGGCGGCAATCCCGCCAGAGCCCGCATCAGGTAGTCGCGGTCCGCGACCGCACCTGCGTGGTCGTCGGCCGGCTCGAGGGCCGTCGCCCTCGTGCAGGGGCCGTTCGGGCCAGGCGCGCTGCCCGCCGCCACCGGTCCTTCGAGGCGTTGGCCAGAATGCGCCGGACATACCGTTCGGGGTCCTCGCTGCGGCAGATCCGCCCCCAGCGGCGGTAGGCCCGCTCCAGTGCGAGCTGCAGCAGATCCTCGGCTGCGGCCCGGTCGTGCCCGGTCAGGAGCAGCGCGGTCCGGAACAAGCGGGCCGAGGAGCCCTGGACGAACTCCTCGAACGACACGCTCGCCTCCTGGCTCCGATTACGCCCTACTCACCTAACGCCGCGGGAACACCGAAGGTTGAGCCGGCCTGCGCATGACACCCGGGGTCCGGGATGGCCGGGCGCGATGGGAACCTTGGGGTATGCGTGCACTGGTGATCACTGGAGCCGGGTCGGCGCGGGTCGAGGAGGTGGCACCTCCGGTGGCCGGGCCCGGGCAGGTGGTGGTGGACGTCCGGCGGGCCGGGATCTGCGGGACGGACGTGGAGCTGTTCACCGAGAAGCTCGCCTACTTCGCCCAGGGCCGGATCGGCTTTCCGATACGGCCCGGGCACGAGTGGTGCGGCGTGGTGTCGGCGCTCGGCGAGGGAGTGGATCCGGGGTGGCTGGGTGCCCGGGTGACCGGGGACACCATGCTCGGCTGCGGGCAGTGCCCGCGGTGCGCGGCGGGGCGGGGGCACACCTGCGCCGACCGCCGCGAGGTGGGCATCATGGACTGGCCCGGCGGCCTGGCCGAGCAGCTGCCGGTCCAGGCGTCCAGCTTGTACCGGCTGCCCGACGCGATCGGTGAGGTGGCCGGCGCCCTGGTCGAACCGGGCGGGAACGGCTGGCGGGCCGCCTCCGCGGCGCAGGCGGGCCCGGGTAAGCGGGTGCTGGTCTGCGGGCCGGGCACCATCGGGCTGCTGACCACGGCGTTCGCCACGGCGATGGGCGCCGAGGTGCACATCTGGGCGCTGGACCGGGGCCGCGAGGAGCTGGCCGGCTCCTTTGGCGCCGTGGGTTACTGGACGGCGGACGACCCGCCGCCGGTGACCTACGACGCGGTCGTGGACTGCACCGACGACCACCAGATGCCGGCGGCCGCGCTGGCCCGGGCCGAGCCGGCCGGGCGGGTGGTCTACATCGGCATCGCGGGCGTGCCGAGCCTGATCGACAGCCGGGACGTCATCCTGGGCGACCTGACCGTGGTGGGCATCCTCGGCGCCTCGGCCGGGCTCGCGCCCGCGATCGAGTACTACGCCGACGGCCGGGTGGACCCGTCACGCATCGTCGAGGTGACCGTGGGCCTGGACGAGGCGGCCGAGGCACTGGCCGGGAAGGTCAGCACCGGGGGCGGCACCAAGATCCACATCGATCCGGGCCGGTGACACCTGGCGCCGGCCGGGGTGGTGGCGGATGCCGTCGGCCGGGTATGTATCAACCAGGGTGACCTGGCCCTCTGGAGTGATACCTGGTCGACGTGACAGCTCCCGCGGTGGAGGTCCGATATGCCTATCCCCCGACATTCCACGGCACTGCCGAGCGTGCAGCTGGCGGCCGGGGCCGCGGACGGCGGCGTGACCGAGCTCCGGGTCCACGGGGTCGGCGGCTCGCCGCCGGAGGCGACCCTCGGGGACCTGGCGCCCGAGCAGGTCATGGGGGACGCGACCGCGGGCTTCTACCGCAGCTCGGACCACCGGGCCGAGCGCCGCGGACCAGGCCGGGCGGCTGCGACGTGGACCGGCACGTGGAGGTCTACTCGTGGGGCGGCCTGACCTCGCGGAGCAAGGTCCGGGTGCTGTGGCTGGCGCTGCTGCCGTTCCTGTTCGCCAACCTGGCGGGGTGGATGTGCCCGGCCGCCACGAGGAACTCGGCCTGGAAGTTCCGGCTGCACCGGCTGGCGGCCGGGCTGGGCGGGCTGGCGCTGACCGTGAACGCCGCCCTGATCGCGGTGGTGATCAGCGCGGACGTGATCGCCTACCAGACGGCGCGGGCCGGGATCGCCCTGCACCAGTGGTGGCTCGCGCCGCTGGGCTGGCGGTTCATCGCCGGGCATCCGGGCCGCCAGGTGATGCTCGGCGTGCTGGTCCCGGTGCTGTTCGTGCTGGCGCTGACCTGGCTGGCCAGCACGACCTGGCGCTATGAGGCGGTCCGGCCGCCGTACCGGGTGTCGGCGCCGCGCAAGGACAGGGCCCGGATGGCCACCGCGGCCGCGCTCCCGGCGGGCCTGGCCGACGACGAGTTCTGGGACGGCCAGGGCAGCGTCCAGCTGATCACCTGGGTGCACGTCGCGGTGACCGGGGGGTTCCTGGCGGTCGTCCTGGGGGTCACCGCCCGGGCGCTCAGCGCCGGGTCGCCGCAGGCCGCGGCCCTGGGGTGGGCCGCGATCGGGCTGGGTGCGGCCACGGTCGTCCTGGGGGCCGGCTACGTGGCCGTGGACGCGCTCACCACGCCGCCGATGACCGCATCCGCGGTCCCCACGGCTGGGCCGAGCCCTCGGCTGGGGCCGTGCGGGAACGCGCTGAGCGACGGGCTCCGTGTCGTGATGACCTACCTGCGCTACGTGGCGGCCGCCGCCCTGGTGCTGGCGGGCCTGTTCGCCTGGCTGCAGCCCGCGTCCGGCTACGGGCGCAGGGCGGGGCTGCCGGGGATGGCCGGCCTGGCCGGGTGGACCGCGCTGGCCATCGCGGTGGCGCTGGCCATCGGGCTGATCTCGATGCTGCTCGGCCTGCCGGGCGGCAAGGACACGTTCAAGGGCGCGCCCTGGGTCACGCTGATGCTCGGGTTCGGCCTGCTGAACATTCTCCTGCTCGGCGCCGGGATCTGGGTCGCGCACCTGGTGGGCCCGGTGACCAGCGACGCGGCCGAGGCCCTGGCCGAAGGGGCATATCTACCTGCCGTACCTGGTCACCGCGGGGACCCCGCTGGTGGCGTGGGCGGCGGTGCTGGCCGTGGTCGCGTTCGCGGCTGGTCGAGGGCGGCCGGTGGCTGCTCACCGGCCGCCTGCCCGCCGCGATGGCCCAGGAGTACCGGGACCAGGCCGCGGCGTTCCGGGACGCGCAGACCGGGGCGCGACGGTACTGGTACTGGTCGGGCTAAACCCGTTCCCCCGCCCGGGGTCCGAGCAGGACGACGGCGGCGGCAAGAACTGGCAGCGGAAGATCGCCCGGGTGCAGTTCCTGGCGCGCGCGCCGCACGACGCCACCTGGCTGCTGTGGGCCATCGTCGGCGGGCAGGTGATCATGGCCGGTGTGCGTCTGGCGGCTGCACGTCCAGCCGCCGGTGCTGATCCGCAACGTCGGCGTCGGGCTGGCCGGGCTGGCGCGTGCCCGCGCTGATGGCCTTCCTGTACTCGGCGTGGAACGACACCACGCGGCGCCGCCTGATCTGCGTCGCCTGGGACATCGGCACCTTCTGGCCGCGGTCCTACCACCCGCTGGCGCCGCCCTGCTACACCGAGCGGGCGATCCCCGAACTGCAGCGCCGGATGTGGTGGCTGCACGACAACGGCGGCCGGGTGATGCTGACCGTCGCACAGCCAGGGCACCGTGCTCGCCGCCGCGGCGCTGGTCCAGCCCGGCTGCCGGCCGACGGGCGACCGCCCGGCCCTGATCACGTTCGGCTCCCCGCTGATCAAGCTGTACGGCTGGGGCTTCCCCGCCTACTTCGGCCGGGAACTGCTCGGGCCGCTGGCACCGGGCGGGGCCGGGCAGCTGAACGACTGGCGCAACTTCCACTACCCGACCGATCCCATCGGCGGGCCCGTCGCCGCCGGCCTGCCCGCGGCGGGCGGCGACCCGGTGGACATCGGCTACCTCGACCCGGCCGAGTGCTACTACGTCTACGGGCAGGCGCCGCCGTCGGCGCAGGGCCACTCCGGCTACTGGGCCGACCCGCGGGTCTGGGCCGAGATCAACCGGGTGGCCGCCGGGCTCGGTGACGGCGCCGCCGCCGTGCAGTGCGGCCGACCGGCCGACCGCCGACCCGGCGCAACGGATCGGCCGCCGCTCCCGCCAGCAGCTCGTCCCGGCGGATCAGGCCCGAGCCGGACGGAGCACGTCCGTCCGGCGCTGGCTGAGGTACCAGTCGGAGACGTCCTCGGTGTCGATGACGGTCCGCAGGACCGCCGCCGGGCTGGCGGGCAGGTCGCCGAGGACCTCGCCGCGCGGCGAGACGATCATGCTGGGGCAGTGCTGGCCCGGGTCGGCGACGTTGCAGGCGATGACGAACCGCTGGTTCACGGCGGCGTGGCTGATCAGGTGGCTGGACCAGACCCCGGCCGGGACGGCGGGGTTGGCCGCGTTGGTGAGGTAGATGAAGGCCTGCGCCCCGGCCTCGGCCAGGTACCGCCACTGCTCGGGGAAGACGATCTCGCGGCAGAGCTGCACCCCGACGGCCAGCGGTCCGCCGTCCAGGCGGAGCTGGAGGACGGGCAGCTCGGTCCCGGCCGCGAGGCGGCCGCGCTCGTGGGTGGCCAGGTTGACCTTGCGGTAGGTCCACCGGGTGCCGTCCGGCGACAGGTAGAGGGCGGCGTTCCACCAGGCGCCGTCCTCGAACAGCAGCGAGCCGCAGAACAGGTGGATCCCCTGGTCCGCGGCCAGCCCGGCGAGGCGGTCGACGGCCTGGGCGAGGACGCCGGGGTCCAGGCGGTCCAGGCCCGACAGGCGGTCGTCGTAGCCGGACAGGCAGGCTTCGGGGAGCACCACGATCTCACCCGCCCTGGCGCCGGTCAGGCACGCCGTGATGGTGGCCAGGTTCTGGCTGATATCCCAGGTCACCGGGGTCTGCGCGACGGCCACGGCTACTTCCATAACTCCTCCTGACGCCGGCGTCCGCCGTCAGGCTAGCCGGTGTAGCGTGGTCGGCATGCGGCTCACGGTGGTCGGATGCGCGGGCACGATTCCCGGGCCGCACAGCGCGGCGTCGTGTTACCTGCTGGAGGCCGAGGGCTTCCGGCTGGTGGTGGACCTGGGCAGCGGCTCGCTCGGCCCGCTGCAGCGGTACGCGGCGGTGGACCAGATCGACGCGGTGGCGCTGAGCCACCTGCACGCCGACCACTTCATCGACATGTGCTCGCTCTGGGTCGCGCGGAAGTACTTCGGCGAGGATCCGCTGCCGCGGCTCCCGGTCTACGGCCCGGCCGACACCGCCGGGCGGGTGTCCCGGGCCAACGACGATCCCGGACGTGACCGGGATCTTCGACTTCGTGACGCTCACCCCGGGCCGGCGCGAGATCGGGCCGTTCACGGTGACCACGGATCACGTCGCCCACCCCGTCGAGGCGTTCGCGTTCCGGTTCGAGCACGACGGGCGCGTGCTCGCCTACTCGGGTGACACCGGCGAGTCCCCCGCGCTCGTCGAGGTGGCCAGGTCAGCGGACGTGCTGCTGTGCGAGTCGGGGTTCCCTAACCTGCCGGACCTTCCCCCGGACCTGCACCTGTGCAGCCGGCAGGCCGGCCAGCACGCCACCGCGGCCGGGGCCGGGAGACTGGTCCTCACCCACCTGGGCCGAGGACTACGACCCGGCCGAGAGCCTGGCCGCGGCGCAGGACACCTTCTCCGGCCCGGTGACCCTCGCGGCTCCCGGCCAGGTCATCGACCTGGCGTCGGACGGCTAGCTGGTCCCGTGGCTAGGTAGGTAGCGTAGGTAGGCAGGCAGCCGCCACAGTTCCCGGCCAGCTCGGCGGTGAACTGCTCGCGGGCGTCCGGGCCCGCGCCGAGCTTGGCGAACACCGAGAACGGGGCGCCGCGAAGGATGCCGCAACGGGTGCGATACGCCGGCCGCCGCGGCCATAATGTCCTCCGGCGAATCGATGACCCTCAGGCGGAGGTCGCACCGTGGCGAGCATGACGCACCGCATCGTTTCGCTGCTCACCGGGGGATGCGCGCTGGTCTTGAGCGTCAGCCTTTCCGGGTGCGCGGCGTCCGGATCCCAGTACGCGGCGTGCCGTCCCGCGGAAACGTCCAGTTCGCGGTGCCCAGCGAATGGCACCAGATCGGCGCCTCGGCGCTGGCGGCCGAGCTGAAAACCGAGACCGGCGGCCCAGGCGGTGAATGGCAGGTCGCCTACCAGGCCAGCCAGGAACCGAAGGCCACCGGCTTCCTGTCGTTCGATATCGCTCAGCCCTTCGTGTACGCCGAGTACGGCACGCTCAATGGCAGCGCGAGCCGCCAGCTGTCCGACCAGACGCTACGCGACTTCTTTCTTCCCGTGACCTCCGCCGCGAGGCAGAATGCGGTCGCACAGGGCTTCCCGCTCACCGGTTTCCGTCACCTCCGGGACCAGGTGCTGACGATGAGCCAGGGGACGCACGGAGTCCGGGAGACCTTTGACTACACCTACACCCGCCAGGCCGACACGTTTGACGAGGACACCCTGACCAACGCCAGTCACACCGTCGTGTTCCTTCTCGTGGTCCACTGCACCACCGCCTGCTACGGCAAGTACCAGGACGAGATCAGGCACGTGATGTCATCGGTGGCCATCTCCAGGCTGGGCCAGCCCACGGGACCGTTTACGGGAGTCGTCGGCCGCTGAGGATGGTGAGGGTGACGCCGGCCATGACCAGGGCCAGCCCGGCCAGCTGGCCGGCCGGCGGCCACTGCTGCCTGACCGCGTAGACGTAGCCGAAGCCGCTCACGGTCTCGAGGTTGACCAGCAGCCCGGCCAGGGCGGGCGACAGCCGGCTCGAGGCCAGATTCCACTGCATCGTGCCGACCCAGGAGACCACGACCCCGAGGAAGATGACGCCGGCGATCAGCGCGGCCGGACCGGGATGGGCACCGGATGGCACGGTCAGCTGTCCGGCCAGCGCGGCCGCGGGCAGCCCGGCCAGCGCCACGGCACCGGTGGCGACGCCGACGGCCGTGGACCAGCCCGCGGGCGAGATCGTGTCGTGGCGGGCCAGGAACCGCGCGTTGGCCAGGGCATACCAGGTCCACAGGACGACGGCGGCCGCGGCCGCGATCAGGCCGGCCGCCTTCTCGGCGGGCGAGGCGGCCAGGTAGGCGTGGACCCCGCCGATCTCGAGCAGGCTGACCAGGGCGAGCCCGGCGGTGATCACGACGAGCGGAAGCGCCAGCCGCCGCCACGATGCCCTGGCTCCGGCGGGCGCGAGCAGGTTGCCGGATACCGCGACCACGACGGGGATGGCGCCGATCACCATGTCGGCCAGCGGCGCCCCGGCGGCCTTGATCGCGATCACGAGCAGCAGGTAGTACCCGACGTTGCCGGATACCGCGAAGACCAGCGCCGCGCGCCAGTGCGCGCGCAGGACACGGCGCAGGTCAGGGCCGCCGAGGGCGAGCAGGAGGGCGGACAGCAGCCCGTAGACCAGGTAGCGGCCGAGTGTCACGATCACCGGGTTCCAGCCGCCGAGCATGACCGGGACCGCGAACGCCGATCCCCAGATCAGGGCGCCGCTGATCCCGGCGGCCAGCGCGGGCGGGCTGGCGGCCGGAACGGCCTGGTCCCGCGGCCGTGGGTGGCGGGCGGGTGCTCTTCGCTTCCGCGGCGAGAGCCATGAGGAGACTCCTAACTGTCGAAATTGGCTTTAGACAGTTAGATCTACCCGGCCTGGGCGATGTAACCCGCTAAACTTGAGATTGATAGTTAGGAGGCGGGATGACGGACATGCCGAACCTGGTCGGGGGCGCGCTCTGCCTGGACTTCGTGAACACCGTCGACCCCCGGCACGCGCCGGACAGGCGTGAGTACCTGGACAGCTATCCCGCCCTGACCGCCTGGGGCCGCTATGCCGAGGCCGCCGCAGGTCAGGGCGATCGGCCGGACAAGGCTGCGGCCGGCGATCCTGTGGGGGCCGGCGGTCCAGTCGAGGCCGGTGGTTCCTTTGAGGCGGACGGGTGCTGGGTCGCGCGATCAGGCTGCGGGAAGCTCTTTACCCGCTGTTCCGCGGGGCCGCCCGGGGACAGCCGCCCGATCCTGATGACCTCGGCGTGCTCCAGGCCGAGCTGACCCTTGCCCTGCCCCATCTGCGGGTCACCTGGTCCCCGGCCGGCTTCGCCCGGGAGTGGGAGCGCGGCAGTCCCGCGCTTGACCAGGTGCTGTGGCCGGTTTCCTGGTCGGCCGCGGAACTCCTGACGCACGGGCCGCTCGACCGGATCAGGGAATGCCCGGGCCAGGGGAACTGCGGCTGGCTGTTCCTCGACCTCACCAAGAACGCGAGCCGCCGCTGGTGTGACATGCGCGTGTGCGGCAACCGGGCCAAGGCGCGCCGCCATTACACGCGAACGCGGCAGGAAGCCGGTGGCGCACCGGGCTAGGGCTCGGGTGCGTCGAGGGCGGCGGAGCGGGATAGGTCTTTGCGGTAGGCGCCGGGGGTGGTGCCGAAGGTGGCGTGGAAGGCGGCGGTGAAGGCGCTCGGGGTGCTGTAGCCGCAGGTGATCGCGGTGGCGGTGACCGACAGGCCCGCGGCGAGCAGGGTCAGGGAGTGGTGCAGCCTGAGCTGGGCGCGCCACTGCGGGAAGGTCATTCCGGTCTCGGCGCGGAAGAGGCGGCTCAGGGTCCGCTCCCCCGCGCCCGACGGCGCGGCCCAGCTCGGCCAGGGTGCGGTCGCTGCCGGGATCCCCGGCCAGGATGGCGGTCACGTCGCGAAGGCGCTCGTCGCCGGGCTGCGGCAGGTGGAACTGCAGCGGCGCGGCGGGCGCGAGCTGGCCCTGCCTGAGCTGGCCCTGCCTGAGCTGGCTGCAGTGCGACCTGCTTCAGGTCGTGCTGCTCGCCGGGGGGACGGGCCGGGTCGTCGGTGATCGCGATGATCAGCTCGCGGAGCAGGCGGGAGACGCTGAGCACGGTGGGCTGGGTCAGGCCGAGCGGGTTGACGTCCACCGGGAAGGCCACCGTGCGCAGTTGGGTGGCGCCGTAGGCCTGGTGCGCGTGCGCGACCGCGGCGGGCAGCCACACGGCGCGCTGCGGCGGAACGACCCAGGACCCGTTTCTCGTGGAGACGATGAGCAGGCCGCTGCTGGGGTAGACGAGCTGCTGCTCGGCGTGATCGTGCCAGTCGATCCGCTCGCGGTGGCGCAGGTGCTCCAGGGTCGGCTGATCCAGCGGCAGACGGAGCGAATGGCGGTTCATCGACATAATTGTACGGTTTTTAGGCAGCCCGCCAGGCGCAGGTCAGCGCAGGATGGAGGGATGCCGAACGATGAACGAGGCTCATGGCGCCGGATGCGGCTGTGGGCGGCGGCCCACGCCATCGACGACATGTACCAGGGCCTGGTTCCGGCCAGCGTCCCGTACTTCGTCCTCGACCGCCACTACAGCTACGTGGCGGCCTCGGGCCTGACCCTGGCCGCGACGCTGGGCAGTTCGCTGCCGCAGCCGGTCATCGGGCTGCTGGTGGACAAGTGGCGGATGGGCTGGATGGCGGCCGCGGGCGTCAGCCTGGCGGGCATCGGAGCGGGCCTGTCCGGCCTGGCCCCGGCCTACCCGGTGGTCTGGGTGCTGCTGCTGGCCTCCGGGCTGGGCGTGGCCATGTTCCACCCGGCCGCGGGCACGTCGGCGCGAGCCTGCGCGGGCGAGAGCGCCTCGGCCATGAGCATCTTCGCCGCGGGCGGCAGCACCGGGTTCTTCCTGGCTCCGGTGCTGGCCACGCCCGCGCTGGTCTCGATCGGCCTCGGCGCCACCGCGCTGTTCATCCCGCCCGCGCTCCTGATCGGCCTGCTCCTGCTGCGCCATCAGCAGCGGGCCCGGGCTGCCCAGCGGTCCGGCCCCGGGGTCCCGGCCCCGGCGGGCATGGCCGGCCGGAACCGCTGGGCGCCGTTCCTGGTGATGACCGGGGTCGAGGTCGTGCGGTCGGTGGTGTTCTTCGGGGTGAATACGTTCATCGAGCTGTACTGGATCCACCACCTGGGGGCGAGCCGGGGCGTGGCCGGCGCGGCGCTGGCCAGCTTCCTGGTCGGCGGGGTGGCCGGCACGCTGCTCGGCGGGCGGATCGCCGACCGGCTCGGGCTGGTCCGCGCCCTCCAGATCGGGACCGTCGCCATGATTCCCGCCCTGGTCGCGCTGCGCCTGTGCCCGGGCGCGGGTCTCGCGCTGGCCGCCGCGGCGGCGTCGGGCCTGGCCGTCAACATCCCGTTCGCGGTCATGATCAAGCTGGGCCAGGACTACCTGCCGTCCCGGCCCGGCACCGCCTCCGGGGTCACGCTCGGGCTCGGCGTCAGCATCGGCGGGCTGGTGGCGCCGGCGTTCGGCGCCATCGCCGAGGCCCGGGGCACCGCCGCGGTCTTCACCGTCATGTGCTTCGTGCCGGTGCTCGCGCTGGTCCTCGGCGCGTTCCTGCCCGATCCGGGGGCGCCGGAAGGGCGGTCGGTGGCACACAGGGTACGCAAGAAGGTACTCCGGGTGCCACCGAGTCCGCAGGAGGCGGACGCGGAGGCCGGGGCGGGCGGGGGGCGGGCGGGGAGACGGGGACGTTAGGTCTCGTCGTGTTCCTGGAGGTAGACGCGGAACTCCTCGATCGCTTCTTCCTGGTCGGGGCCGAGGTCAGTGACGAGGGCCATGTCGGTGCCGGTCCAGTAGGCGCCGGTGTAGTCGCCGTCGTCGAGCATCAGGAGGTGGTGATGCGCGATCTTGATGTGGTCACGCACTTCTTCCCACGAGACGCCGGGGGGCACCAGGCCGATGGCGGGCGTGTCGCTGTCATCGATATCCAGGTTCTCGAGCATGGCGTCTCCCTCAGGGGGCTCCTAGGGTCATGCTGGGGGAAGAAGCCCACTCGTTCGGGATAATTTTGAGACGGCGGACGGTCAGCCTTCGCTCCCGGCGATCGTGGTGAGGGCCTCGATCCGGCTGCCGCGCTCGCCGCGGGTCAGGAAGCGGTAGCCGAGGAAGCCGATGATCGCGATAACGAACGACATGACCAGCATGATCGTGCCGAGCGCGTTCAGCGCCGGGCCGCCGTTGCCGCCGTGCTGGGTGGAGTAGATGATCACCGACATCGGGGTGTTGCCGGCGTTGGAGGAGAGCAGGTCGACGATGACGAAGTCGTCGATCACGCCCGAGAAGACCAGGATCGCGCTGGCGAAGATGGCCGGGGCGAGCAGCGGGATCATGACCCGGCGCATGGTCTGGAAGCGGCTGGCGCCCAGGTCCGCGGCGGCTTCCTCGTACTGGCGGCCGAGGGTGACCAGCCGTCCCTGGACGATGATCGCGGGCCAGCTCACGTTCCAGGTGACCAGGGCGAGGACCTCGGCGATGGTGCCCAGGTGCACGAACGTGAAGAGCACGGTGAAGACCAGGAACATGGCCACGCCGAAGATCAGCTCGGGGATCACGAAGGACAGGATCATCACGAAGTTGAAGGTGGCGGCGGTGCGGCCGCGCCACCGGTTGATGCCGAGCGCGAACGCCACCCCGAGCGGGACCGCGATGACCGTGGTCAGCACCGACAGCCGGACGGTCTGGATGACCGCGGCGTGCAGCTGCGGGTTGTGCAGCACCGAGAGGGTCTTGTCGCCGAAGTACCACTTCCAGGTCAGGCCCTGGTAGGAGGCCTGCGAGCGGCCCTTGTTGAACGAGAACAGCACCGCGATGACGATCGGCACCAGCGACCAGACCAGGTAGAGCCAGGTGAAGGCCTCGAGGAACCACGGGTGGCGCCACGGGTTCCTGGGGTTCCAGCGGCTGATCGGGCGGGCCGGCGTTGCCGTGGGAGCGGTCATGATGCCACCTGGGAGGAGCGGTTGGTGGTGACGACGTAGTAGATCATCGGGATGAGCAGCACCAGCAGGAGCAGCAGCGACAGGACGGCGCCCTGGCCCTCCAGGCCGGGCGTGCCCAGCTGGCCCTGGATCAGGTTGCCGATCATCGAGGTGGACGCCGCGCCGGACATCAGCTGGTTGGTGTAGTAGTCGCCGAGCATCGGCAGCACGGTGATCAGCAGGCCGGTCGCGATCGGCTGCCGGGACATCGGGAGCGTGATGCTCACGAAGGTGCGGACCCGGCCCAGGCCGAGGTCGCGGCCGGCCTCGATCAGCGCGGGATTGATCCGGTCCAGGCCGGCGAAGAGCACCAGGATCAGGTACGGGATGTAGCCGTAGACCAGGCCACCGATGACCGTGACCGACTTGCCGCCCAGCCAGTTGACGGCCGAGATGCCGAACCAGGACAGCACCGTGTTCGCGTACCCGCCGGTTTGCAGCAGGTCCACCCAGGCCAGCATGCGCATCATGTAGCTGATCCAGAACGGGGCGATGAGCAGGATCAGGAACAGGCCCTTGCGGCGGCCGGAGAAGCGGGCCACGAAGTACGCGGCCGGGTAGCCGATGACCAGGCACAGCAGGGCGGCGATGGCGACGTAGAGGACGGTCCGGAGCAGGATCGGGCCGGCGAACGAGGTGCTGCCGAACAGGTCGCGCCAGACGTTGATGACGTTCGACGAGCTCCACTCGAAGGGGTTCCAGACCGCGACCGGCACCTCGAACAGCCGGTCCAGCTTGCCCATCGCGATCGCGAGGACCGCGTAGAACGGCACGATGAACAGCAGCAGCAGCCACAGCACGCCCGGCACGGCCAGGGCGGCGTAGAAGCCGTTCTTGTTTCTCATGACGCGGCCTCCCTAGATTCCGTTGCTCACGACGAGCCAGGCCTGCTGCCACAGCGCGTCGGCGTCGACGGGCAACTGCAGCTCGGATACGCCGCGGCGGAAGTCGGACTGCAGGACGACGGTGGAGGTCAGCGCCTTCGGCAGGATCTGCTCCTTGATCAGCACCTGCGGGGTCACGCCGGTCAGCGGCTGCATGTAGCCGTTGAAGCTGATGTTGTTCAGGACGTTCGGCAGGTCGAGGAAGTAGTTGAGGAACTCGTGGGCGAGTACCGGGTTGGCGGCCGACCTGAGGATGACGTTGGTGTCGTTGGCGACCGGACCGCGGCCGTCGGTGGGGAACCAGTAGCCGACCCGGCTGACCGGCACGCCCTTCGGCATGTAGTACCCGGCCGCGGCCATGTCCCCGGACCAGGCGTGGTGGATCCAGGTGCTGGCGTCCGGGACCTCGGTGTAGTCGTTGTTGTCGATCCGGACGTTGACCAGGCTGCTGAGCTGCTCCAGGGACTTGCGGGCAGTCGGCGATCTGGCGGTAGTCGGTGGTGTTCAGGTCGTAGATGCCGTTCTTCATCAGGCCGAGGCTGATGCCCTCCCGGTAGTCGTCCAGGATCGCGATCCGGCCCTTGTACTTGGGCTGCCAGAGCAGCTCCCAGGGGTTCTTCATCGCGTACGGGTTCTCGCTGACCAGGTCCTTACGCCAGGCGATCCCGGTCGTGTAGATGGTGTACGGCACCGTGTACTGCCAGCCCTGGTCGTAGAACGGGTTGGTGAAGTCGGGCCAGGCCTGGGAGATGTTCGGCAGGTAGGAGTGGTTGAGCGGCTGGACCAGGTCGGACTCGATGAGCTGGCCGAGCACGTCGACGGTGGCCCCGACCAGCAGGTCGTACTGCAGGCCGCTGCGCAGCTTGGACAGCGCCTCGTTCATCGTGTTGAACGTGGTGATCTGGACCTTGCACTTGAACTTCTTGGCGAAGGAGTTGACCACGTCCTGGTTGATGTAGGCGACCCAGGTGAAGAGCTGCAGGGTGGCGTCCTGCTCTTGCGCCAGGCTGGATTTGATGGCCTGGTTGTCCGGCCGGACGGGCCAGCGGACCGGGTGGCCCGGGCGCGGCAGCGGGACCGACCCGGTGCCGGCCAGGGCGGAGGAGCACGCCTGGAGAAGGGGCGCGGCCCCGAGAGCGGCGAGCGCGCCGGCGCCGCCTTGCAGGAAGGACCTCCGGCTGAGCTTCCTGGGGGCGCCGTGGCCCTGCCAGCCTTCTCTCGGGTGCGCCATCGTGTCAGTCCTCGGTTCTGGCGTTGCCTGCTCTGCCGCTGTCACTTACGGCTTTGGCGAATTTAGCGAAGTTCGCGATCAGGCGGTCGATATCCGCCTCATTGTGCTGTACGGAGATCAGCCACTGCTCGATCTTGCCCCACGGCGGCAGGAAAACCCCGCCGTTGTGCTGGTAGAGCCAGTGGGCGTGGCTGTACCGGTCGTCCACGCCGAGGAAGCCGCGGTAGTTCGTGACCGGCTCATCGGAGAAGACCACGCAGCCCTTGGCGCCCGCGGTGACGACGTGCGCGGTGAGGCCGTTCTTGTCGATGGCGTCGCCGATGCCGGCGGCGGCGCGCTGCCGGAGCTTTTCGATGTTCTCGTACGCCTGCGGCGTGGCCACCTCGGTGAGCATGGCCCGGGTCGCGGCCATGGCCAGCGGGTTGCCGTTGAAGGTGCCGACCATCTCGTAGCCGCCGCTGGCCACGTGCGCCATGACCGCCTCGGTGCCGCCGACGGCCGCCACGGCCACGCCGCCGCCGAGCGACTTGGCCAGCGTGATCAGGTCGGGCTGGACGTTCTCTTGCCGGGTGACACCGCCGGGGCCGACGGTGAGGCCGGTCTTGACCTCGTCGAAGGTGAGTAGTGCTCGATGGCGGTGGAGTAGTTCTTTGAGGCCGGCGAGGTAGCCGGGGGCGGGCTTGATGATCCCGGCGTTCATCATGACCGGCTCCAGGATCATGCCCGCGATCTGGCCCGGGTGCTCGTCCAGCAGGCGGGCCACGCCGTCCAGGTCGTTGAACGCGACGATCAGGGTCAGGTCGGTGATGGCCTTCGGGATGCCGGAGGAGGCCGGGGCGCTGACCGGCTTCTCCGCCGGGCCCGCCTCTTCCTCGCCGGGGGCCACCGAGACCTGCACCGAGTCGTGGTGGCCGTGGTAGCAGCCCTCGATCTTGATGATCAGGTCCCGGCCGGTGAGGGAGCGCATCAGGTGGATGGCGTCCATGGTGGCCTCGGTGCCGGAGTTGGCGAAGCGCCAGCTCGGCAGGCCGAACCGGGCAGCCAGCTCGGTCGCGACCGTGACGGCGTCGGGGGTGGGCTGGGCGAAGTGGGTGCCGTTGGCGGCCTGCTCGCTGATGGCCTGGGCGATGGCCGGGTGGGCGTGGCCGGCCAGGGCGGCGCCGTAGCCGCCGTGCAGGTCGACGTACTCGTTGCCGTCGACGTCCCAGACCTTCGAGCCGCGGCCGCGGCTGAGCCAGACCGGCTGCGGGGCGGTGATCTGCCAGCTGGAGGTGACACCGCCGGCGAGGCTGCGCTTGGCCTGCTCGGCGAGGCGGTGGGACTTGGGCTGGCGCTGGACGAAAATCTCCTCCTGCGCCGCGATGATCTCTTTCAGCTTGGTGTCGGTGGACATGTCGGTGCTCACGTAGAGGCTCCCAGTCTTGACTGAACGTTCAGTCTAGGCCTGCGGCACGGGCGGCGGCAAGAGGGGGTTGACCGGGAGGGGTGACGGAGTTAACTTATCTGTTATTCGGAAATATTATTTCACGATACGGAAGATGAATGGAGCCGCTGCGGACCGCGCAACCGGCTGATCGCCCGACTGGAGCTGTGATGTCACTGACCAACGCACCCGAAGCCGTCCCGCCGGACACCGGGAACAGACCCGCGGTTCACCCCGTGGACGAGGTGCTGCCGGCGCCCCGGCTGTTCATCCTGGGGCTCCAGCACCTGTTCATCATGTACGCGGGGGCCGTGGCGGTGCCGCTCATCGTGGGCGGGGCGCTGGGGCTGCCGGGATCCACGATCGGGCTGCTGGTCAACGCCGACCTGCTGGTCTCCGGGATCGCGACCGTGATCCAGAGCGTCGGCATCGGCAAGATCTTCGGGGTGCGGCTGCCGGTGGTGGCGGGCGCGACGTTCACCGTGCTCAGCCCGATGATCATCGTGGCGCAGAAGTACGGGCTGGCCGCGGTGTACGGCGCGCTGCTGGTCTCGGGCGTGTTCGGCCTGCTCATCGCCAAGCCGTTCTCGATGATGGTGCGGTTCTTCCCGCCGCTGGTGGCGGGCAC